>JADGBR010000010.1 GCA_015231405.1 Candidatus Omnitrophota bacterium
CTCGCCAGGATTAAAGCCCTAGAGGAAGCTGCCGATAAAGAGAAAGCTCAGGAATTGGCAAGACTTAAAGCTGAAAAAGAGGCTGCCGAGATCCAAAAAGCCGAGGAACTCGCCAGGATTAAAGCCCAAGAGGAAGCTGCCGATAAAGAGAAAGCTCAGGAATTGGCAAGACTTAAAGCTGAAAAAGAGGCTGCCGAGATCCAAAAAGCCGAGGAACTCGCCAGGATTAGATCCGAAAAAGAATTTTCCAATGAACGTAAGGCCGAAGTATTGCGACGATCCCAAGCCGATAAAGCCATTGCAGATACACGAAAATCAGATGAAATAGCCAGAACAATTTCTGAAAAAGCTTCCGCAAAAAAACATAAAGCTGTCGAAGCTGCGGCGAAAAAATCCGCCGAGCTCGAAAGCAAAAACCGGGAAAAAGCTATACGAGATGCGGAAAAAGCTCATGCAGCGCGATCCAAAGGTGATTCCGCGAACGCCAAGACTTCTACGCGAGATCCCTTACAGGACATAATTTCCCGTCGAAAAGCCGAAGAAAAAGAAAATCGCCTTCTCGAGCAGGAACTCCAGAAAAGGCAACGGCTCGAGGAAAAGATCAATAAAAGCCGTTTATCCGAAAAGAAGATACGTATAGAGTCCCTGACCCTTATGCTCGAGAACAAAGTTTTGACTTCGTCCGACCCCGACAAGAACAGGCTCGATATAATGAAACATTATTTAAACAGCGTAAAGTATTATAACGAAGGTGATCTGGAAAAGTCCTCCGAAGAATGGGTTACAGTCCTCCAACTCGCCAAAACACCAGAATTGAACCGTTTCTTAAAAGAATATCAAGAAATGATGAAGGGTATCTAGCTATTTCGCGCGCATTAAACAGGTAACTCTTCAAGGCTGCAGACAACGTTCCTTCCGGCTTCTTTCGCCTTGTAAAGGCCCTCATCTGCCCTTTTTATGATGGAGTCGACCGTATCGCCCTGTCGAAACGTAGCTACACCAAAACTGGTAGTCACGTTATATACTGTAGCTCCGTCGGTGTATTTTGAGCCGGCTATATTGGAACGAACTTTTTCAGTTATTTCAAAGCCCAGTTTCAACCCTACACCTTTTAGAAGCATTATCATTTCCTCTCCACCGTACCTGGCGACAATATCGGTATCCCTTACGGTGCCTCTCATGGTTTTCGCCACTTCCTTGAGCACGAGGTCCCCGACCTGGTGGCCATAGGTGTCATTGAACTTTTTGAAATGGTCTATATCGCTTAATACCAGTGAGAACCCTTTTATCACCCCAGCCTCAACGAGCTTTATTTCAGAGGACAAAAGTACTTTAAAATGCCGAATGTTTATAAGTCCGGTAAGCCCGTCCGTTACGGCGATATCGAATAGTTTTCTTTTCTCAAGAACTGTAGTGAAGAAACAGTAAGTGTTGACCGCAATAGCGCTTGAGGAAAGGCTGAATATCGGAGTAAATATCTCTATTTTGATCCCGTTCGCGAATAACAAAAAAGCCGAGGCGCCATAAACGAAGCCTGTCGTAAAGATAAGCATCGTCTCCCGAAATGGGTTAGCCCCGGATACGAAGAAAGCCGGGATCACGGCCAAAAGATAAGTCAAAAGGATGTTCACCCAGCCGGGAACTTCCCTGATAAAATCCCTGGCTATCAGAGTGGAAAGAGCGTTCGCGATTATGCCTATTCCGGGATATTCAGGCTCCAGCGGGATAGGCTTAATATCGTAAAGCCCGAAAGCCGTCACGCCTACCAGGCAAATAGCCCCTTTTATAGGCGAAAGATCGATACTCGTTTCTTTTTTATCAAGTGTATCCTTGTAAGCCGCCAGAAGATCGATAAAGCTGTAATGGCGGAAGGTCTGGATCCATTTGCCCTTCCAGTTTATTGTTAAATTCGTCTTCGCATCCAGCGGAATGTCAACAAGGTTACCGGTTTTATCGGACAGAACCACCTTGGTATCGTAGATCTTTTTAATATCCAGACCCCTTGTCTTCCTGAATATCTCAAGAGCGATATGTGGATATGTCCCTTTTTGTCCGATGAAGAGGAGCGGTATCTTACGGATAGTGCCGTCTTCGTCGGGATAAACGTTCATAGCGCCCATCCCCATGAGATCTGCGGAAAGCCTCGCTATCGGCATCAGTGCGTCTTCCTTAACAAATGGCCTGGCGGGAAAAACATACGGCAGGAACACTTTTCCCGAAACCTTTATAGCTCCCTCGAAAAGGCTGTCGTTCTTCTCGTCCTGTGGTTCGGAGAATATTACATCAAAGTATATCGCCTGGGCCCCAAGGTCCGACAGGACTTTCGCGATTGTGGCATGCCAACCCCTGTTCCATGGCCATCTTCCTATCTTTGAAACATCGCTGTCCGTGATCTCGATAATAACGATAGGCTGGTCTGTTCTTCTGAGACCCCTTATGCGGAAGCAGATGTCGGTAGTAAAATACTCGAAGCGTTTCATGAATTCCATCTTCGAGACGATAACGATAAATGTTGAAAGGAATAACGCGAGCAGCAGATTGATAAAAACGGTCTTTTTGTTGAATGATATCATTAAACCCGCCGGGTAGGAACACTTAAAAACCGCTGTGGACATGGAAGGGCGCTTATGCTCTTTCCATGTCCACAGGAGGCCGCTTGTTACATTAACTGTTCTTTTGTGGTCTCAGCCGCTTTCCCAGGCGTCTCCAAAGTATCTACCGCAGCGTCTTTCACCGTCTCTGCGCTTTTAACGATCGGGGTCTTCACGATCCCCGGCGCTTTATCAAGGTCGCCTGAAAGGGTTTCCCCGGTAACTTTTACCGTTTCTGTAGCTACGCCAACCGTGTTCTTAGCGGTATCCCCGATGGTTTTCACTGATTCATTCAAGAGATTTGCCGGGTAGATAACAGTGGCCTTTCCGGCCTCTTGGGCTGTCTCTTTGAGGTCTTTCTTGACCGCCACTTCCTCCGAGAATCCAGTAACGGATAATGCCAGAACAAAAACAACAACTAAACACGCGATCTTATTGCTCATTTTGATTACCTCCTGTTTTGTCACGACAACATTTCCTTAACAAACTGGCTGATCACTTTCCCGTCAGCCCCTCCTGACACTTTCTCCATCACTACCTTTATTACCTTGCCCATATCTTTAACGCCGGAGGCACCCGTAACGGCGATGGATTCCTTGACTATCTTTCTGAGCTCATCCTCGGAGACCTCTTTCGGAAGATATTTAGCTATGACCTCCATTTCTCCTGTTTCTTTTTCCACCAGGTCCGTCCTGCCGCCCGACAGGAATTGCTCGATAGATTCCTTCTGCTGTCTGACGACTTTCTGTATCACCTTTATGACGTCGGCATCCGCTAGCTCACGGTCCCTTGTCCGGTCCTCGATCTTTTTATTTTTGATAACGCTGATAAGGTACCTTAGCGCTTGAACATCAACTTTATTGCCGCTTTTCATAGCCAATATTAGGTCTTCCGATAGCTTCTTTTCCAGCATAATATTATTCCTTTACGGCCGTTGTCCTTTTCTTTCGAATGGCCATGTTACGGGAATTTACGAACTTTCTGACAGGATCGAGATAATCTATCAACAATACTCCTTCCAAGTGGTCAATTTCATGCTGTAAAACCTTTGCCATGAGCCCGGCGTAAATCCCTGAGAATTCTTTTCCGTATAGATCGAGAGCTTTTACCTCGACTTGTTTTGGCCTGCGAACTTTAACCGTAACACCCGGGAGGCTAAGGCATCCTTCCTCCATTGCGTCGGTGTCAGAAGAACGATCTACTATTTCAGGATTTATCATCACAAGAAGACCTTCTCCGTCACCGCTATCGGCTACCATCAGGCGCATATCTATTCCCACCTGGGTAGCAGCTAGACCAATTCCGCGGTTAAGATACATAATATCCGCCATTTTCCTTGCAGATATCACAAGATCTTCCGAAAATTCAATAACTTTTTTTGTTCTCCGGCGTAAACACTGAGCCGGGAATGTCACGAGATGTAACGCTTTCATACTTACCGGAGCTTGTTGCCTTTCGCCAAAATGACCTTTGTCTGTTTTATTCCCTTACTTTCCACGTCATCTGCATAGCAGTAAGTGAGAATGACAAGTTCGTCCCCTATTTCTCCTGTCCTCGCCGCGGGACCGTAAAGAACGATCTTACCGGAGCCTGATTTTTCCTCGATAGCGTAAGTCACTATGCGTTCCCCGTTGTAGACGTTCAGAACATGAACCTGTTCTCCGGGAAGAATATCGGCAAGCGCCATGATCCTTTTATCGATGCCAATGCTTCCGGCATAATACAGGTCTTTCCCGGTGACTGCGGCTTTCATTATTTTAGATCTTGAAAAAACTCTTAACACAAGTTCTCCTTATATATCATTATATATCATTCTTTCTTTTTCCGCACATCCCCCAGATGCGTTTTACTTATCTTCGTCAATGAGACCCCGTCAAAATAAAGATATAGATCCTCGGCGAGATAATCTGCGCCGACCGGAAGAGGGCTTATCCTGGCTTTGTAGAACCACTCATCCCTTTCACCCGTCCAGGCATTGGAGGTAACGGAATCCTTGTAATCAGGCTCCCCGTAAATAGACGATACCTCTGCTTTTGTCATCCCAATTTTGACGGCGGAAGGACCGATGGGGTTCTTTACGATTTGACCGGGATTTGGCACATCGATACCCGCGCATCCAAAGAGGAACAACGCTAGGAAAAACGACATCGTGTAACAAGTTATCCTTCTCAAAAGAGCACCTCCCGTATTAACTACCTGGCTATGTATGAGGAATTGTAAAAAAGGTCACAAAGATATTTCAGTAACATATTTTTTTTCTTCTCTTCGATATCGATAATTTCAAGCCCGACGTCGTTGGGCGAGCTGTCTTCGAGGGACGTTTTAGTTACCCAGACGGCTTTCCCCTTTACATTGACTAGTCCCTCTTCACCGGCCAGATACATTGTGATATGAAGAATATCCCCTTTATTGACCTCGTTATGAACTACGAACCTCATTCCTATCGGAGAAATATTTTTCGCAATGGTATTTTCTTCCCATCCGGCGCCTTTAATTTTCAGCGCAATAGGTATTTCTAAACGTATGAAACGTCTTCTTTCGGACATTTTCTGGGTCATTTTCCTAACCCGGATCGGTTAAAGGTTCGTTGGGAAATAGTGTTATTTTTAGAGATTAAAACGAGCGACCCTCATCAGATCGCCCGTTTTAATTTGACCAACTACCGGAAATATCACTTCTCTGTCGCCATATCCGGAAGAACCTTCGGCTTGTCGTATTTCCCCAAGGGGAAAGTCACGACCTCTGACACACCAGAAGCGGTTCTAGCGAAAGCCTTACCGGTGCCCTGAAGAGTTCCCCATATCAAACCCTTAACGGGGTTTGAGGCCTTAGTCTCGTCCACAATCCTTTTAGGGATCTCTGACCACCCAAAGGCGGTGTTACCAACCCCTCTTTCCAGTTTCTGTATCGGTCCCGCGGGATATTTCGAATCTGCCGCGAAACTTGAAGCGCTGGAAAAAACAAAAAGACAGAGAACAAACACAACCAACAATTTCTTCATACTTTACCCCCCCTTTTAACTTTTTCGAAATATATCATATATATCCATCGAAGTCAAATGATATATATATTATTGCGCGCTTGAGAGAGATCGTTTTCTGTCTTTCATTTAAACATGGGCCTGTCAACTTCTATTTATCCACTTCAAAATAACGTCCAATGCATCTTTATCGAACCTGAATCCGGTTTTCTCCGAGGGATCTTCCTCACCCATATATCGCCCCGGCTTTTTAAGAACTGATATCCTTACCCTGGGATCTTCCTCATAGCCTCTCCTGATAGCCTGGTTCACCTCAGTAAAACAATGTTCGTCATCCAGCCCATACAAAAAGAGTGTTGTGCCGGAAAAATTTTTAACGGATGTGAAAATATCTCTTTTGAGGTATTCCCTGTAAGCCCTTAAGGGCATGGTGCTACCCATATGGTAGAGGCTATCCTCGAATGTTAAAAGAACGCTATTGATATGCTCGCCCATTATCCCTGTGGCGAATTCCATATATCCATTTTCAAACGGGCCTAAACCGTTCCGTGCCAGGTATCGATCCAAGGCCCTCGCCCTTAGATCCTCGCTTGTAAGGATCAGAGAAAAAGGGATACTCATCATCATACAGGAATCAAGTGAAAGCAATTTTGCGGCTTGTACAGCAGTATACCCGCTGTCCCGATAACCCATGATATGTATGCGGTTTTCATCAATGCCCCGAGTAGCACTGAGATGTTCGAACGCCGCCTTGATATGCCCAAGCCTTTTTTCGTCGTCCATTTCCATATAATTTCCCTGGCTCTTTCCGTACCCCGGCATGTTTATACTGAACATCGCTATCCCATTTCTGGCCAGCTCCCCGGAAAGCGAGAAAGCCATTTTTTCCTCTCCGGGGGTAACTAAACCCTCGTCGTAAAGGAATATCACAGCCGGGGCCGGATCTTTTATCTCCGGAAGGGATAGCACCCCCTCCAGGAGCATATTGCCGCTTTCAAAAAAGACCTTCTTACCTGACATCTGGCCCTTGTTATCCCTGGCCTTTAAGTCTTCAGACGTTGGGAATATTTCGGCCTCTCCCGTAGCGTCCTCACTCTCATAGCTGATTATCGGGCTGAAGAATCTGGCGAAATCCCTTCCGGAGACCTTCAACTCGGCCCGGAGCGCGAGGGCCGGAACCTCAAAAAGCAACAGGTCATGCGAGTACCGTGTAAGCACAAGTTTACATTCCGGAAGCCCTTCTCCTCTGATCACATACTCTTCGGCTTCGCATCTGCCTCCCCTATGCCTGAAATACGTATCATTAACATGGCGAACCTCCGCTTTTGTCCTTATTGCCGGGAAGGGGAAATCCAAGGGCACCATGACTTCAAAGAACTGAGTTCCTTTTTTCCAGAAATTGTATCTTTCCATCAAAGCCATGCAAGCGGATAAGTCCTCGGGGGAGAACAACGAAGTTTTTTCTCCGGTCTCAAGATCGTCTATGTCCAAGAACACCGGGTAGCTAAAAAAAAGCATATTCGTCTTGTCATATTCCTGGATCAACGCTACGTCCCTTTTTCCGCCGTCAACACCGTAGCGACGAGACAGATATCGGATCGGCATAAATGTTTCCCTGGCGAGGGATATCTCCTCGTCCTTTCTTGAAATATCGAGGTTATGCGGAAAAACCGAAACGCTCTTGTATATTACCCTCTCGTCAGTGATAAATCTATCGATCTTAATGGTCTCATCGGTCTTCCCGCCTCTCTCGATCTCAAAATAAAAGTTCTCATGCCGGGTAAAGGCAATAAACAGAAAAGCGGCGGCGAAAAGAGTTATCACCGCCAAGATGCCTAAAATGCAAAAAAATATCAGTTTTTTCATATCACGGACAGGCCTTTAAGGGCTATCTCACATTTGACCTTGCCGGGATCGCCTTTTCTCGCGAAACTGCCGGCACTCTCTTGGAACGACTTTATTTCGGATGGGATCTTCCGGATCAAATGCCTAAAGGTAAGGATCTCACCCGGCGCGAACATCCTCTGGGGTCGGACACTGCTCGAGAAAAATGGAGAGCTTCCGAACATATCTTCCTCTAGGGGATAGAACCATCCCTTATGAATGACAGTACCCATTGTGTCGAGAAAGGAATACTCCAGGAGAACAGAGGTAATGATCTTTTTCGAATTGTTACTAACCTTTCCCTCGATCGTCAGGGAATTCTGGTCTATTCCGTCCCGGGGACGGTTGACCTTTATACTCCCTATCTCGATCTCCCTCTCGAAAAGTTCAGCGCTCATCCTGTAGATAAAAAATCGGTATCCTGCGGCGAAGGTGTCCGATTTCCACTTCAGATAAAGGTCATATCCCACCAGCGTCACGAACATTATAAAAACAGCTATGGAAGTCGAAAGCCCTACGACAAAGATATTCTTTATCCTAAAAAAAGACCGTCGCATCTTATCACTTCCTTTTTTCCCGTGAAATGCCCGAACGGTATATCTCCCTGACCCTGTTAAAATGTTCTATCAGCACAAGTGACGCATAATCGGGATATGTCCAAGAGCGGGGCCTGTAACTTTTATCGTGATAATACAGCGTTTGCTCTGCGAATATTGCATCACCAAGGTATATCCTGTGCGCATGGTCTTTCGTGGAAAAAAGTATAAGCTTGGCTTCGGTCACATAACCGGGATCGATATTGACCGTCCTGCTGCCATTGACCCTTAGCCTGTCCTCTATACAATTCGTTCGCGTTTTTATCTTGTGCAACCCTTCTAATGAAATGTTTTTTTTGGCAGACAGGAATTTCCTCGAAAGCCCCTCCCCGAACTCCTCCCGATAGTAATCTGTAGTGTTAAAAGGACATTCCAAGATCAAGTCGTCGAATTCACCTGTCAGTTTGGCGATTGCCCTCTCGGCTTTCCTTAGCTGCTCCGGCAGCCGAAAAATAACGCTGAAGATAACCTTCACGGGATATTGTTTTTGTAAGCTCCCCATAATTTTCCTTACAGAAGAGCAAGTTAATAAAGGGCGTGACTTGTGAAAATTCAGTTGAGCTTCAACTACGTGGTCAAGGAACCCGAGGAAGGAAACCGGATAAGTTATTCCATCGAAATGTCCCCATTATCCCTGCCCCATGCCCCTTTCCCCTGTTTTGACAGGAAAAACGGTCCCATTCTACCTTGCTCCGATATAATTAACGATCAATTCCCTTTCCTCAAGAGTAAGAGCGTTGAAGAATATGGCAACATCATAATGAACTATCTTACCATCCCTGATCACCGGGTGTTCCCTTACAACAACTCCCTCGACATTAAGAATGACAACCCCGCCCTTTTGTCCGGGGTCCGGTAAAGCCAGTACTATTTCCAGCCTTGTCATAAGGGGGATGCTTTTTTCGATCTTGCAATATATTCCGCTCGCGCTCACGTCAAGGCTCTGTGTTATGGCGTCGAACCCATCACCCTTGAACTGGATGGATATCCCCTTGTCCTTTATCCTTGGATACCTTCTTCGGTCCTTGCCTTCCGCCCTGGGTTTTTTCCTTCGATCCTCTGATTGTGCCATATCCCTCCTAAAGTATCTTTATGTCTTAATGCGGGACCACGCGATCAACCGGGTGGCCAGGTCATCCTTCTGCCGCCCAGAATGTGAAAATGAAGGTGGAATACTTCCTGGCCGCCATTCTCATTGCAATTAACGACAACCCTGTAACCATCGGCGCCAATTTTGTACCTCTCGGCGACGTCCTTAACTGCCTCCATCATATCGGCCATGAGAGGCATATCGCTTTTGCCGATATCGTTAAGGGAGGATATATGTTTTTTTGGTATGGCTAGAAAATGTATGGGCGCCTGAGGCTTGAGATCCCTGAATACCAGAACTTTCTCCCCGTCATAAACTATATCCGAAGGGATCCTTCTATCCGCGATCTTGCAGAAAACACATTCATTATTCATGATCTACTTGTAAAATCCGACCGGGATCATTTCTGCTTCGATTCTTCCGCCTTAGCCTTCCCTTCTACCTTTTTCTTTTTGAAGCACTGTTTATTGCAGTAGAACGCACCGTTCCTGTAATACGACATTTTCTTAGGGAAAGCTTTTCCGCAGGCACCGCATTCCACCGGTTTTACGAAAGCGGTGGTTTTTTGCGTAAAACCTTTTTTCCCCGGAGTCGCATCCGTCGAGGCTGCGTCGCGACCGGCTTCAGCCGGCGCTTCATTGATCTCCGGGCTAGCGGGTTTATCCTGTTTGACCTGCTTTTTAGGGTCCGAAACTTCTTCGGCATTATTTTTCTTACTTGTATTTTCCGTCACTCTGCATCCCTCCGTTAATCTTTACTTTTCACTTTTTTCGTTCTTTTCTTTTTTTTTGATGAACATGCCATAAATGTAGTTCAAGATTTTAGCGTGTTCGTTATTCTTTACCGGCGATATCTCTACCCCGCCCTCATACTTAAATTCGTCATCCTCTCTCTTTTCCTGGGACCAGGCTATTCGTCCCGAAACCGTAATAGGGATATTATCTCCGGGTATATTCATCTCTATACAGATGTCATCGCCCGCGCAAATCTCGTTATCGGAAAGGATCGAAAGACCTTCACGGCTAAAATTAGTGATCTTGATCTTTTCACGCTTGTTACCTCTATTGAATATAGCGTCAAGAAAAAGATCGAACCTGAGATATCGCCTTTTTTCCTTCATATCGGATGAACCTATTTTCATCATAGTAATGACATAAACCGAAATTTATAACTGCCACGGATTCATTATAATACAGATAAATCGCATATTTGTCCACAGAAAACAAACGAACCATTCCCTGCCAGAGGGTTTAGCAGGAGTGAATCGGAGACATAAAAAAAAAAGGGGGAGGCTGACGCCTCCCCCTTTTTTTTTAACAATGTTTAACTATTTTGTGAATATGTATTCAGGCTCCAAAACCGGCTGATAATCTTCCGGGATCGGGAACGGGAAAGTTATTGTTTCATACACACCCGCTCCGGTCCTGACTATCGTCATTCCGACGCCCTTCGCCAGACCCATCGTGATACCCGCAAGAACGTTCTCCTCAACGCTGGTATCATAGATGTTTTTGGGAAGCTCAACCCAACCTGTAAGGATGTTAGCCAGGCCCCTGCCGAGTTTTTTCGCGGGATCCTGAGCGTAACTATCACTGGCAACAGCCATCATACCGATCACTACCATACAAACCAACATCAATTTAACTGCTTTCATCTTTACAACACCCCCTTTTAATTTTGTAAAACTTTATGAAGTATATCACTATCTTTTTTTCTTGTCAAGCTCACGCGCTTAAAACATCATCGACCAGCAAGGAGATCTTATTTCTGTCTTCCCCAGCCATGTCGGTGAACTCTATTCCGATATCGTACTCATAAGAAGCCGGGGCCCCTATAACCCGCCTAATCACCCAGACAATCGTTCCTTTGCATTTTATCGAACTTTCTTTTTCCGCGACATATAACTCAAGATCGGCCGTCTTGAAAAGATCGAATTCCCTGGAAAGGATAACGCAAAGACCGCCCGCTCCGATATTTTCCGTATAGGCATCAAAAAGTTCTTCTTTGCCCCTATCGGCCACCCGGATCAAGCATTTATATTTTACACGCGGAAATTTCCGCTTATCTATTCCTTCCCAGAAAATCATTTCATAAAAAGCATACATTATTGGCCTAAAAAAAACAAGTTTTGCCGCTAGAAATATCGCTTTCGAGAATTATACTCCTGTTTTTTTATAAGCCGTTCATTTTTATATTAATGATTTCTTTTTTCGTGTTTTACACGACGGTCGAAAAGGTTTATAATTATCTATAAGAATTGCACTTTAAAAGGATGGTATGATGTATCTTGATTTTTACGGCTTCGTTGAGAACCCTTTTAATATTACGAGCGATCCCAGTTTTCTATACCTCAGCCAAACGCATAAGAACGCTTTTGATCATTTGTTATTCGGCATAAACGAGCGCAAGGGTTTCATACTTCTGACCGGAGAGATCGGCGCTGGCAAAACAACATTATGTAAAGCGCTTCTCTACCATCTCCCCCAGACCACAAAAACATCATTCGTTTTCAACTCCAACCTCCCCGAAGGGCAGCTTTTCGAGGCTATCCTGGGCGATTTCGGAATACTCCCAAAACGCCGGAACAAAATATCGTTCCTGAAACAGCTCAACTCTTTTCTACTCCATGAACTCTCTCTAGGCAACAACGCGGCTCTGATCATTGACGAAGCCCAGAACCTCCGCGCCTCCACGCTTGAATTCATCCGGATGCTCTCCAATTTTGAGACCGAGAAAGAAAAACTCATTCAAATTGTCCTTTCAGGCCAACCCGAATTGAGAGACAAACTCGAAGCAGCCAACCTTTCCCAGCTCAAACAGAGGATATCCGTACGCTCACACCTCTCGGCTCTCACTGTAAGCGACGTAGGACAATACATCGATTACAGGATATGGAAAGCACAACCGTCGAAAAGCGTTGTTTTTACACCCGACGCCGTTGACCTTATTTATACATACTCCGGGGGGATCCCAAGGCTCATAAATATAGCGTGCGACAAAGCTCTTCTTTGCGGGTTCGTACTCGATACAACCGTCATAGATCATGCAGTCGCGCAAAGAAGCATTGAGGAATTAAGCGGGATATCCCATCCCGCCATGGTTTGATCTCTTATGAGCATAATATCGGACGCGCTGAAAAAGGCCCAGGAGAAACGGGACGTTCCGCCAAAGTCAAGGCAGGTCCCAAAACCGCCAAGAGGCCTCATTTATCCCGAACTGCTACCGGCTCCCCCCACGAAAAAACATTTCTTTAACGCGGCAAAATTGCTGTTCTCTTCTGTGTTATTGGCTTTTATCCTGTTCTCATCCGCTATCGTCATGTTTAACATATATCCGCGCGCGAAACAAGACATTCATACCCCGGTAAAAATATCTGGAAACGCGACACAGCCACTCAAGGTTGCCGGAGCCGTCACGGAAGATCATTACGAGCCCTCCCCTAATATCGTCTCTTACATTCCCGTCTTGAACGGTATCATGTACTCAACGGAAGACGCCAAAGCGGTCATTGACGGAAAGATCGCCCGCCGGGGCGACAAGCTGAATTCCTATACGGTCGTCGAGATCCACAGCGACAAAGTGACATTGGCCTCGGAAGACGGAAAAAAGACAGATTTAAAACTCTAGTCCACAGAATCCCGAAGCCAGAACATATATCCCCCCCCCTCCACAACATTCTGAATTCTGTATTCTATATTCTGTATTCTGGATTCTGGATTCTCGTTCTCGCCCTAATTTCATTAGTCAGCACCACTGATAGCTCACTCGGAGGGTATTGTTCTTATGAGAGCTTCCCTGATATCCTCGGGGATCGCAACGGGTTTCCCTGTCCTATTAACGAAAGCGTGTTTTGTAAGGCCTGTCGTGACGGTCTTTCCACCCAGGGTTATCTCATACTCAAACACCAGCCTGGAATTGCCGACGTTCTTTACGCGGGAAACAATAGTGGCCAGATCATCATAACGCAAAGAGGCCCTATAGCGGCACTCGACTTCGGCGACCGGAAGATATATCTCCCTTTCCTTTTCAAGCGCACGGTAATCGAAACCCAACGAGCGGAAGAATTCGGTCCTCGCGACCTCGAACCAGACAAGATAATTGGAATAATACATAACGCCCATTTGGTCCGTATCCGCGTACCTTACTCTTATTTCAGTTCTGTTCTCGAACATGCTCCCTCACTACCGCCTTTATGAGGTTTTCGGATATCCCTTCCCTCACGACGACCCCGCCTATCCTGACTGGCAGGACAAAACGGTTCAAACCCTTAACGAATTTCTTATCATGGGAATAGGCTCCCATTACTTTTTGTACGGCAAGCCGTCCCGCGAGCAATGGAAGCCCGGCCCTTTTAACAAGATCTTTTATTCTGTCATGGTCTCTCTGAGTAAGTATACCCAGCCTCAAAGCTATCCCCGAGGCCATAAGCATACCCAGACCCACCGACTCGCCGTGATTGTACCCGTCGGAATAACCAGAAGCCGCCTCAACGGCATGCCCTAAAGTATGACCGAAATTAAGTATGATCCTGATGTCCTTCGCGTCAAACTCGTCTTTTTCCACGATACGGGCTTTGATCAAAGCGCAATCGTACAAAACTCTGGCAAAAGCAGCATCATCTTTTCTGAATATTTTCGCGATATTATGCTCTAAATATCTAAATAGCCCCGGGTTCTTTATGACCCCGTATTTGATCACTTCCCCCATTCCGTTCACCAGTTGGCGCTCAGGAAGAGCTTTAAGGAATTCCGTGTCAACTATTACGGCCTCCGGTTGTTTAAAAGCGCCGATAAGGTTCTTAGCCTCGGGGATATCTATACCGGTCTTACCTCCTATCGATGAATCTACCCCGGCAAGAAGAGTTGTCGGGACCTGGATCACCGGAACTCCTCGCCTGAAAGTAGCTGCAATAAACCCCGAAAGATCGCCCACCACTCCGCCGCCTATAGCAACGATAAGCGGCTTGTGTTTTCGGGTCGCCTTCGCGATCCGTCTTATGGTCGCCTGAAAAACATCAATGGATTTAGCCCTCTCAGAAGCCGGGACATCGATATTTATAACGCGATTGGGTAGAGACAAGAGCCCTTTTGAGATGTATTTGCCGAACAAAGCCCTGACATTCCTGTCGCTTATGACAACAACGGGACCTTTAAAACCAATTCCGGATATTACCCCGGAGATCCTGGATATCGCCCCTTTACCGATAATGATGTCATATTTCAGGCGCTTCAGGTCGACTTTAATTTTTCTCATGGCGAGTTAAATATAACACAAACGTTTTGATCATACAAGGGGGGCATTCTGCGTTGTCCATGAGGACGATAGGAGGTATGTGACAGATCTTCCCGGCCCCGAGATCGATCTCGTCCATTATTTCGGGGTGAACTGTTATCATTTAACAATAGAACCGGTCTCGATGTCGCGTTCCGGAGAAAGAATGGCATGCCCGCTCGCATCGCTCGCGGCAAGAAGCATCCCGTTAGACTGCTCTCCCCTTATCACCGCAGGATCCAGGTTAGCTATGACCACTATTTTCTTCCCGATAAGAGTCTCAGGGGGATATGAAGAGCGTATGCCCGCGACTATCTGCCTTGTCTCGGCGCCCAAAGACACTTTGAGTACGAGAAGCTTATCCGCGTTAGGATGTACGGCGGCCTCAATTATTTCGGCTACCCTAAAGTCCAGCTTTTTAAAATCTTCGTAAGTCGCCATATTAAACAGCCCTTTAAAAAATTACTTTTTTCCTTCCGGAGCCTTGGGAGAAGCGCCTTTCGCAGCAGCTCCAGCTTTCGGAGAGGCTCCCGCTTTCGGTGCAGCCTGAGCCTTCTGCGCACCTGCCGGGGCGCCCGCCGGGGCACCTGCTTCCTGAGCCCCTTCTTCGGCCGCAGCCTTCGTCTTCTTCGCCTTAAAGAGGATCCTCTTGACCTTAGGTAATTTGTATACCGAATCCTTCTCTTCGAGCCAACTCTCTTTCTCCGCTAATTCCTTAACCCTCTCATGACGTTTTATAACTGAACGGAATTTTCCTTCAGCTCCCGACTTCAGACTTGGATGTTGTGACATTAATATCCTCCCGGAAAAATAGTACCTTAAAATAAAATTATTGTTTGTCTTCCCTTATAAAACAGCCGTTATAAGTAGCATTGAATTTTTCCTGAGCCTCAGTAGCATCATCTATCGTTTTATATCCTTTTACATATACCTGGTACAACTTACCGCTTTGAATAAAATCGGAATCATAACCCTGGCTTTTCAATTTAGATGCCTCATCAACTGCATTTTCTTTCTTGGCATATGTTACCAGGCGAATAGTATATGACTTACCTTGCGTTTTAGCAACATTTTTTTGTTCTTCCTGTTTATCCTGAGCGTTTATCACGCTAACTTCATTTTTGTCATTCTGAGAAGACCGTTCCGTGACCGGAGAAACCTGCTCAGGGATAATTTTAGAGAGCAACGGCTCATTGCCGAGAGACCCAGACCCGTTCAGGATATTGTCCACTATTTCTTCCTTTATGATATCCGCACCCTTAACGTTCCTTTTGCCCTTCTCTATGCCAACCGCATAAGCGATAACGATTATGACTATCCATATCATAGCGACTATAGGGACAAATTCTATCGGAATGCGCAAATATGGCAGGTACCTCTGCCTGGAGTATCCTGAGTTTTTTTTCATGCTCTTGTTGTCGTTCCCCTGAACTTTGTCCTCAGGGAAAAGGTCTTCTTGATATGATCTTTCCATTATTCGCTCCCTATCTTTATGTCTATCTTATCCGTATTTACGTTAACCCAGTTCTTTTTGGTATTACCTTCCACCGCGATGCTGATCTTATACCAGTCTTTCCCCCCGCATTTTGAAAGGACATAATCGCGAAAATCTCCCAGGAGATCCTTGGAAAGCTTTCCCGAAAGCATTATGTCAAGGTTCACATAAATATCGCCAAGGCGCATCTGATGGACCATGTCGCCGTTCAGAAGCACGTCATCCGAAACCGCCTGAAAATCTCTTATTACCGTACTTGCGTTACCTTCCTCTATCATAAAATTAACATGGTCATATTTTGTTTCCCGGCTGAAGATCTTACCTACGACAGGGTCAAGCGAAGGTATCTTCCCCTCGAGCCCGGATTTTTCGAAAGAAACGCCGCTCAAGCTGCAGTACCCGATAAACTTCCCTTCCCTATAGGATTCAACAAGCGATATTTTCATGACCGCCTTTTCAGCAGAGATGACAAGATCGGCTTTTTTTACAGCCAGACTGAAATTCTGGTAATAAAGCTGTTCAAAGACATTGCCGCTTCGCTGGGAAAAAGACATGTCATAACCCGAAAAATACCTGCAATACATAATAGCCAGAACATCGACACATAGGACAGCCCATGACAATAAAGCCAAGGCCATTACTAGCACCATGACCCTCCAAAAAGTCCTTGTCTCAGGGATCCTCGCGGCTTTATTTATTATCATTCTCAAGCTCTTTTTTCAGAAGATTAAGTATCTTTTTCTGAGCAATGACCTCGCAGAAAATCTTAACAATGCCCGGGTCGAACTGCGAGCCGCTATTCCGTTTGACCTCTTCGACCGCGGCGGATATAGACAGTGCCTTCCGGTAAGACTTCTTCGTGATCATCGCCTCAAAGGCAGAAATAACCGCCATCACCCTGGCGGCCAGAGGTATCTCCTCTTTCTTGAGCCCGCGAGGATAGCCGGTTCCGTTATAATTCTCGTGATGGTAAAGGATGATAGGTATTATGGGTTTAAGGGCCTTCGATTTCGAGAGGATATCGGCACCTTTAAGGGTATGCTTTTTTATGATATCGAATTCGCTGCCTGTCAAAACACCCTTTTTCATTAAAAGTTTCTCGGGGATACTGATCTGGCCTGTGTCGTGAAGCATGGCCGCGTACTGCATCATTTTTATCTCCGTCTCGTTCATGTTCAATTTAAATCCGATCGTTTTGATAAGGTGCCTAAAAGAAGCTTCTGCCACGAACCCGCCGTGGGGCCTTGCCTGCAATAAGCCCGCTATGCACTGGATGCTGCTCATGGTAAGGCGTTCCTGCTCCTCGTAAAGCTGGGCGTTCTTAATGGCTGTGATGGCCTGTTCCGCCAGAGTTTCCATTATCTCGGAATCATTTTCAGCAAAAGAAGTCCCGTCGATCTTGTCGTATAATGTGATCACTCCAAGGACATCGCCCTCTATGAGAGGTGTGGCGAGGTAATTCCTGCCCATGATCGACCTGGATTGTTTTACTGCACGGCCCGGGGCATACCTGCCAATGGCCACCTTTTTTAGCTTCGTTTTTGTGCTCCGGAGATCTATTGTGGCCACCGGAAGAAGAGTCTTCCTTTTTTTATCAAGGAGCTTTATGGAACAGCGGTAGGCTTTCATGACCTGCAGTGATAGCCTCGCTATCCTCGGTACCAGTTCGTTAAAATCCAGCGTCGAGCTCATCAGCCTGTGCAGCGTGTGGACCGTCGACAGGGCTAAAGCCCTAGGACGGATCGTTTCGTTGAGGTCCTCGATCTCCAGTTCCTTCCTGGATTCCCTAACGGCCGCGTCCAAATGTTCCTGGTAGAACGCCAATATCTCATTCGAAAGAACGGACGTGACTCCAGCGATAACCACGGCTCCAAGGACATGGCCGTCGGATCTCAGGAAGAAAATATACCCCTTATTATTCCTGCTCGACCGGAACTCGCCGGACTGTTTTTCGTGATAAACCCCTTTAATAGACCTTAGAAGTATATCAAGATCTTTTCTCCCTTCGCTTTTCGCTATATCCCTCGATACCATCCATTTCTGGATATTAGCCCCCATGAGCTTGTGGTCGGATTCGGATATAAGGGGCAGAAGCAGCCAGGCATGGGTGCCGAATAACCTCAAATGTCCGGAAAACCCGTTATCCTCCTGCCATCTTGAGCGCAATTTTTCGAAAAGCCTCTGTAAGTATATCCTTTCCTTCTTCTTGATGTTCATATATCATACCCTTTCATAAGGCTCGAATAGTTTTTTATACTGGTCCAAAGCGTATCTATCCGTCATTCCCGCTATGTAATCACAAATGGCCCGGTACTCTCCTCTTCCCGTCATTTTATCCCTGACGTTGGGAGGGAGCTGCCCGGGGTCGTCCGCATAGACGTGAAAAAGGCTTTTTAGGAACCTGGACGCCTTATTGGACATCCTGATCACCCGATAATGTCTGTAAAGTTTATTGAGCAACACTTCCCTGAAATGCGCCCTTTTCCTGTTCATTTCGTCGGAAAATTCTACAAGCCTTTCCCGGAACGCTGCAAGTTCATCGATCGACTGTATCCCCGATCTCTCCAACCGTTCTATGGAGTTGCCTATTATATCGGAGACCTGCGCGTTGATGAGAGCCCTGATCATCTGCGCCCTACGGATAGTCTGGTCCACTGTTCCATACCCCTCGAGCGCCCGGCGCGCGACTTCCTCCCATAAAGGTATCTCTTCCAGGTCACTATCGGCTAGGAGCCCGCTTTTCAATCCGTCATCGATATCGTGATTATCGTAAGCTATCTCGTCAGCCACGTCAACGACCTGTATCTCGAGAAGCCACGGCCCGGGAACATCCGTTCCGTAGCATCTGGAAAGATCGAACGGGGTGGAATGTTTAATGATGCCTCTCCTCACCTCCGAGGAAAGGTTCAGCCCCGGGAAATCCGGATATCTTTCTTCAAGCAGGTCTACTACCCTGAGCCCGTGAGAGTTATGATCGAACCCTCCGTGGTCCTTCATGAGCTCCATAAGGGTATCCTCACCCGCGTGGCCGAAAGGGGTGTGCCCGACATCATGAACAAGCGCTATAGCCTCTACCAGTTCCTCGTTAAGCCTGAGCGCCCTGGCTATGGTGCGGGCGATCTGCGCGACTTCAAGGGTATGGGTGAGCCTTGTTCTGTAATAATCCCCCTCATGGTTCACAAAGACTTGAGTCTTATACTCGAGACGCCTGAACGCCGTGGAATAGATGATCCTGTCCTTGTCGCGCTGGTAAACAGACCGGTAGGCGTGCTCGTCCTCTTTGTGGGCCCTACCCATGCTTTCCCTGCTTTTCATGGCGTACGGGGCCAGAAGTTCATATTCCCTGTTCTCTATGTCTTCTCTGGAAAGGATTCTTATACCCATAGTTTATGGAAAACGCTTCAGATGTTAATTATCTTCCCTTCTATCCGACCGCGATCGTTAATTTCTATTATCCCAAACGACCGGGTATCAGAATAGACCATATCGGTGGGACTACCAGGGTTGAAATACAGTATGCCGGAGATGACCTCGTTGTAAGGCGTATGCGAATGTCCGAAAATGATTATATCAGGACGCTCACTCTTGAAAGAATCCCTTACGAATTCAACCATCCTGGGAATGCTGCCCGAACCGTGAATAAGCCCTACTTTTTTACCTTGAGCCTCAAAAACCAGCTTTGACGGGAATCTCTTCTTAAGGTCAGGACTGTCCATATTGCCATGAACGACCTTAACATCGGACAATTTTGCCAGATCGTCGATGACTTCCTTAACGCAAATATCTCCGGCATGAGCGATAACATCGCACTCGCCCAGCAGTTTAATGACTTTTTGGGGAAGACGCTCGGCGGAAAAAGGGATATGCGTATCCGACAGAACCCCTATTTTCATAATACGATCTCGAATTTATTAAAAAGGCGCAATAACTGGTTCAACTGCTTAATATCCCATACCCAGACCCCGTTCTCTTTAGCCATGAGAAAAGCGTTATGATCTATATCCTGGAACGGTATGATCATACGCCTGGCTATAACTGAATTCTCAGAGGACTTACTCTTACAAAGCGCCATTACATCATTTTCGTCCGTTATGTCCTCTCGCTTAATATGGCATAGCCAGGTCTGTTTTCCTTTACGGCCCAAAACCTCGAACATGTTCCCGGATATCTTCGCCGACCTTACCTCGTCAAAGAACGGAAGCTGCCTTTCCTGCATATTGATATTGACCTTTTCGTCCCTAAAAGACGAAAAAAGCCCGCATATAACGTCAAGAGGGTCCCTGTGGGAGAACACGGTAAAATCGGAGAAATCTTTTTCCAATATAGCCAGGAACTCACGATATTTCATGTCGGGGTCATCGACCAGCGTGCTTTGTTTGAGATCATATACGTTCCTTAACCAGAACTCGAAAAGCGGATCATCGATCTTGTAAAAAACTCCGGTCTTATAGACGAGATCCATCTGGATGAGCGTATTCAGTTTCTCGCTGATATCCTTGATGGTCCTTTTAATATCGTTCCTGATAAGTTTTATCTTGGAATTGCCTTTAGACAGGGATATAAGCACCGGAATAAAACTTTTCCGGGAGCTTTTCTCGAGAAAAAAGTTAATATTGTTCGTGAAATACTGATTAAGAATGCCGTCCGAGTCATAAAGGACTCCCGCCAGAGCCGAGAATAGATGCGCTTGGTGGGCTTTCCCTTCCGTGTCTCCCTTAGCATATGCCAGCAGGCTCTTAATTGTGGTCTCAATGTAAAAAGGGTTCCCCTTCGATATCTCGAGTATGTAGTTTATGACGGAGGCCGGGATATCGATATCGCGCACCTTTTCAGCGATAAAAGACCTGGCCGTCTCGTTATCGAACCCCTCGACGTTCAGTATCTCGAAATTGCCAAAAAGGAGCGATAACTTTTTTGACAGTATCTCTTTGAGAAGGGTTTTCTGTGAACTGGAAACGATGTACATTGTGTTCTTCTGCACCATTATGAACTTGCCGAATATCTGGAAAGGTTTTTTTAGATTAAAATTAGAGAGATTATGGAACTCATCAAAAACGACCACGCAGTTCTTACCCGTCTCGTACTTAAAGGTCGAAGTAAGGTCCAGCAGGTTCTCGTACGCTTCCGTGTCCTTCCCCTTCTCGAGCATACCTGAGATGTCGTCTATCTGCTTAGAAGTGGCCGGCAACATTTCCCGGGTAACAGCCCTGAGGTTCTCGAACTCCCCGTCATGTTTGATCCCCATCGATCTCAGGTACTGATACAGCAGAGTGGCCATGAACCGCGTCGAAAAAACCTTGAAATCCTCTTCCATCATCTCGATGTATATCGGAACTATCGCCGGATCCTTAAGACCTTTCAAAAAATGCCTAAGTATTGACGATTTCCCCGCCAGCATAGACCCAGCCAGCGCCAGATTCTGCCTGTACCCGCCCTTTATGGCCGCGACCCTTTTATGCAGGATCGCGAGTATAGTCTCCCGCCCGAAAAAATTTTTCCCCGATACCGGTTCTATGAACATATTGTTTGTTTCAGGTAAGCTGGTTACGTATAAATCCAAAAAAGGAAATCATAGCGTCATTCTTCAATACATATAATGATATGATATTTAGATACGGATGTCAATAAAAGACGGGGGTTATTGTTCCAAAAGATTGGAAAAACAAAGAATATATAAATGCGTTCTAAGCGCGAAGCCATGCGACACAACAAGAGCGAGCAAAGCCATGCGACACCAGCGAGCAAAGCCATGCGACACCAGCGAGCAAAGCCATGCGATACACCAGCGAGCAAAGCCATGCGATACACCAGCGAGCAAAGCCATGCGATACACCAGCGAGCAAAGCGATGCGATACAACGCAATAAGAGTCACGTGCCCATAAGGCACACAATTTTAGGGGAAAAGGGTTCTTAAGGGAAAGGGGGACATTACTCCCCCTTTCCCTTATATCCCTGAAATAAAAATAACATGAAATAATAATTGCACCAATAGGAGGGGGTGACAGTGAGCGAACCCGTTATTACCCGTCTACAAAGCGAACGCCAAGAGGGGGAACCAAGGTTCCCCCTATGGAAAAAATTAGGGACGTCACCCATTTTCGTAATTCATCGCTATAAATGGGTGACGTCCCTAATTTTTTGGAGCGAGAGAGGGGAATCGAACCCCCGTAGCTAGCTTGGGAAGCTAGTGCACTACCATTGTGCTACTCTCGCTAAAACCTTACAAGGGACATAAGGGCCTTGTACCTTTGCCGGATGTCCCGATCTTTAACTTTTAAAAGGGCGTTCACGCTGAAATCCTCGACCGTAAACGACGCCAATATACTACCATATACCAGCGACCTTCTCAAGTCTCTATCTGTGATCCGGCGCTTACCCGCAAGATAACCCAGCATCCCGCCCCCGAAAGTGTCACCGGCGCCAGTGGGGTCGACGACCTTTTTAACGAGATAGACCGGGACCATGAACGAAAGTCCTCCGGAGAATAAAAGCGCTCCGTGTTCCCCTTTTTTGATCACTACCTTCTTTGCCCCTTTCGAAATGATATATCTGGCGGCGTCAAGCAGGTTCGACTCGCCTGAGAGCTGTCTGGCCTCCTCGTCGTTAAGAAGAAGGATATCGATCTTTCCCAGAAGTTTCAAGAGTTCCTTTTTCTTAGTCGCTATCCAATGGTCCATAGTATCGCAAGCGACTATCCCCGTGGCTGAGACATTCTTGAATATCCAGCCCTGAAGCTCCGGATCGATATTCGCGAGAAAAAGGCTTCTTGCTTTACGGAGCTCAATGGGTATGACCGGCTTAAAACCCTCGAAAACATTCAACTTAACGCTCAGAGTATCTCTATGGATAAGGTCCTTATGGTATTTAGCTTCCCATCTGAAAGTTTCCCCGTCCTTCCTCTCTACACCCAGGGTATTTACCCCCCGTCCCCGGAATATTTCGTAATATTTCCGGGGGAAATCCGTGCCGACAACGCTTATGAGATTCACCGGTGAAAAGAAAGAAGCTCCCAACGCGGCATACGTAGCTGACCCGCCAAGCACATTATTTTTCTTTCCGTACAAGGTCTCAACGGTGTCAAACGCGACCGAACCTATTATCGCCAGGGACATTACTTCTCCTTTTTGAATTTCAGGATTTCCTCGGTCCGCTTTATCGAACAGAGATCCTCGCACATGGAACAAACATCCTCTTCGCTGGGATTCGTCCTTTTCCTGACCATGAATGGCAGCTCAGGGTCTATCGCAAGCCTGAACTGCTCTTTCCAGTCCCTTCTTGCCCTGGCCTTTGATATATTGATATCCCGGTCTAACGCGGACTTTACCCCCTTAGCGATGTCGGCCGCATGGGCCGCGATCCTCGCCGCTATCACGCCCTGTTTTACCTCACCAAGGTCCGGCAAACCGAGGTGTTCGGCGGGCGTTACATAACAAATGAAATCCGCGCCGTGCCAGGCCGCTATGGCACCTCCGATAGCGGAAACAATATGGTCGTAGCCCGGCGCAATATCAGTCACAAGCGGACCAAGTACATAGAACGGGGCCCCGTGACAAATGAGTTTTTCGAGTTTAACGTTGGCCTCTATCTGATCGAGCGGCATATGCCCCGGGCCCTCTATCATGACCTGAACCCCGGATCCGAGAGCTCTTTTTTGAAGGTCTCCCAAAACCAGAAGTTCCGATATCTGGAGATGATCCGTAGCGTCCCGGACCGACCCCGGCCTCAAACTATCGCCTAAACTTAAGGTCACGTTATACTTTTTGAGTATCTTGAGCACATCATCATAACGGGTAAAGTAGGGATTCTCCTTGTTGTTCATATACATCCAGGAGGCCAAGAGAGCCCCCCCCCGGCTGACAATGTTCATGATCCTGGGATTATCCATGGCGTATTTCACTGCCTCGAGCGTTATGCCTGCATGTATGGTAAAGAAATCGACTCCTTCTTCGGCCTGCCCCTCAAGGATCTCTATGAAATCTTTTTCTCTGAGGGATTTAAAATCCCTATTGTCGCCGCAGGCCAGCTCATATACAGGTACTGTCCCGACCGGAACTGGCGAGTTTTCCAGTATCTTCTTTCTAACTTTATTCAGTAACGCTCCGGTCGAAAGGTCCATAATAGCGTCCGCTCCCGCTCCGATCGCTACCTCCATTTTTTTCAACTCTTCGTCCATCCCTGAATGGCCTTTTGAAAGCCCGATATTCGCGTTAACCTTGGTCTTCAACCCTTCCCCTACCGCCATGGGACGATCGATCTTCCTCTTCAAGTTACAGGGTATGACCACCCGGCCCTCCGAGACTTTCTTCTTAAGGACATCAGGCTCAACACCTTCCGTTAAGCATATGGCTTTAATAATTTCGCTGTTTATCTTCATCATTTATGGAGGTCCCTGACCGCGGTCTTTTCTATGGAATATAAACTGAACCTGAATTTCTTGAATTGCTCCGAAAGCCGGCCGTCGAAAAGCTTCAGCACTTCCTCCAGCACGCGCAGTGATTCCTTACCCCTCTGGCTGTTGGCAAGGAATAAATCCACCAGGCCCTTTCTCTTTTTTTCGGACACTATACTTTTCTTCCCGATATCCATATGGACATCCCTCGAAGAAACAAGCTCTTCAAGATGATCCTCACGCAGCTTCTTGATCGCCGAGTATACGGAATGCCTTAAGGATTTCAATTTTGCCGTGCCCTTAGCGTCATCGGCCGAAAAACGGAGTATATCCTCGCAAACCCTCATACCTTCCATGACCCTGTTAAAATTTGCGTCTATTATCCTGTATACGCCTTTATCTACAACTTTATCCACAACCATATCCTTTTACGCCTTGCCGCAAATCCGGGGCTACTCCCTCATCTTTTGAATGATCCCCGTAGTCGAGTACCCGTCCACATAGGGAACAATAACAACATCGCCTCCGTTCTCTTTGACATAACCTGACCCCACGACGGTTCCGGATGTCCAGTCTCCGCCCTTAAAAAGAATGTCTGGGGTTATAGCCTTTATAAGTTCAAGGGGCGTATCTTCAACGAATATCACGACAAAGTCAACGCATTCCAGGGCCGCCAAAACCCGCGCCCTTGCCGATTCGTTATTTATAGGCCGTTCCGGACCCTTCAGGCGTTTTACCGATGCGTCGCTGTTGACCCCCACCACAAGTTTGCCGCATTTTTCACGCGCGCCGGCAAGATACGTAACATGCCCGACATGTAAAATATCAAAACAGCCGTTAGTGAAACCGACTGACACGCCATTGACTTTTAAAGCCTTGACGAGCCCGGCAAGTTCCTCGCGTGTTTTAATTTTTGACGTCATAAAAAAGAGATCACACGAATTTATCGTCGATCAGCCGGCACAAAGCGTGTATAACAATAATGTGGACTTCCTGTATTCTCGCCGTAACAGAAGATCTGACAAGGATCGAGAGGTCCGCGATATCCTTAAGTTCGCCTCCGTCCTTTCCGGTCAGAGCTATGACCGTCATCCCGGCCTTTCGGGCGGTTTTGACCGCACCTATCACGTTCGGGGAATTACCGCTCGTCGAAATGGCAAGGACCGCGTCCCCTTTTACACCGAGGGCCTCGACCTGGCGGCTGAAAACACGGTCGAAGGAATAGTCGTTTGACATGGCCGTAAGATTGGAAGAGTTAGCCGAAAGGGCTATACAGGGAAGGGGCCTTCTTTCTTTCTCGAACCTCACCACAAGCTCAGCCGCGAAATGCTCCGAGTCACCAGCGCTCCCGCCGTTGCCCAAGGTCAATATCTTATTCCCGGCTTTAAGACACTTCACCATGATGTCAGCCGCCCTTAAAACTGAAGACATGGCTCCATCTTCCAGCATGAAAGCCGTGGACACCGCAACACTTTCTCTGAATATGTCCTTTATCTGGCTGTCCATATGTTGTCTAATAACCCTTGATCATAGAATATAGGATCCAGAATAAAGCAACAATAAGACATTCCATAATTCCATAATTCCGTATTCTGGATTCTATATTCTGCATTCTGTCTACAAATCCCGGCGCTAATACCTGTATGGTATCTCCGGGACTTCTTCCGAGTTTATCCCGTCGCGGGAATCCTTGGGACTAAGACTCCCCGTGATCTTACTGACCCGTATCATGAGATCGATGCTGCCTTCAAGGCCAAGCATCCCCTGGACCTTTCTCGTTACCCCGGACTGTATCTTCTCGGACACGTCAGGTATCCTTGTTCCGGCTCTCAAAACTACGTCGCTGACTATTTTCAGGCCTTTCCTTTTCAACCGTACCTTTGAACGTATCGTGCTGATCTCCGGAATATTTTTCGCGACTTTCTGGATATATTCCTCGACCGCGTAAACAGACACTATGACCTCACCGCCTGGATTTTTTAAAGTGATGAACTTATCGGCCCTCATACCGGTCATTAGGCGGAAAGAAAGGACAACGCCCATAAGGATCAAAAGCGACCCAGCCAGATAAAGCGCGGCTTGTCCCTCTACCCTCTCCGTAAAGATCCCGAACAGCTCGTTCCAAAGGTTTATCGAGATCTTCCCGCAGGAAAGGAGAACGAACGACGTCCCGGTCGCCACCATCACGCACATGAACACTAAAATGAATAACCTTTTTACGAACAGCATCACGCTTCCTCCCCTAAGGGTCCAAGACCGAACCTACACTTCGGTCTTGGGATAGAATTTTTCGACATAGTGCGTCGATATATCCCCATTCCTGAAATCAGTATCCTGGAGAACTCTTCTGTGAAAATCTATAGTGGTCTTTATCGGTGCTATGACAAACTCATCAAGGGCCCGGAGCATTATATCGATGGCGTGGTCCCTCGTGTCAGAGAATGTTATAAGCTTTGCTATCATGGAATCATAATACGGGTTGATCCTGTACCCGGGATAGACATGCGTATCTACCCTGACACCCAACCCTCCGGGAACATATAAAGATGTGATCTCCCCGGGACAGGGACAAAAATTATTGTCGGGGTCCTCGGCGTTGATCCGGCACTCGATGGAACTGCCCCTGAATTTAACGTCCTCCTGCTTGAACGGCAGTTTGGCCCCGGCGGCTATCTTTATCTGCTCTTTGACTATATCTATCCCGGTAACCATTTCCGTCACCGGATGCTCTACCTGTATCCTGGTATTCATCTCCATGAAATAAAAGTTATTTCCGTCCACGAGGAATTCTATGGTCCCCGCGCCCTGATAACCCACCACCTTAGCGCCTTCAACAGCCGCTTCGCCCATTTTCTTCCGCATAGTTTCAGAAAGGGCCTTGGACGGCGACTCCTCTATCAGCTTCTGGTGCCTTCTCTGTACTGTGCAATCCCTTTCCCCCAGGTGCACGACGTTCCCTTTCTCGTCGGCGAGGATCTGGAATTCTATATGCCGCGGCTGGTCGATATATTTTTCCATGTAAACGTCAGGGTTCCCGAAAGCCGCATCGGCCTCGCTTTGGGCTGTTAAAAAGGCACTGACAAGACGGACGTCGTTATGGCAAACCCTCATCCCCTTACCGCCACCGCCCGCGGAGGCCTTGATAATAACCGGATATTTTATCCTTTTAGCTTCTTTTAGCGCTTCTTCTTTCGACTTTATGATCCCCTTAGAACCGGGAGTGACCGGTATCCCGGCCTTTTCCATGGTATCTTTAGCGGTCATTTTATCGCCCATCATCCGCATATTCTCGGGGGTCGGACCGATGAACTTGATGTTGCAGGAACCGCATATCTCCGCGAAATGATCGTTCTCGGCAAGGAACCCGTATCCCGGGTGGATGGCCTCCACATCGGTGATCTCGGCGGCGCTTATAATATTCGGTATATTGAGATAACTTTCAGACGCAGGGGCTTTCCCGATGCAGATAGCCTCATCCGCGAACCTGACATGAAGAGACGACTCATCGGCTTCGGAATGCACCGCTACCGTCCTTATCCCGAGCTCCTTACAGGCCCGTATGACCCTTAAAGCTATCTCACCTCTATTTGCTATTAAGATCTTTTTGAACATGTTCTCCCTTAAAGCGGCTCTATCTGGAAAAGCGCCTGCCCAAACTCGACGGGCTCGGCGTTCTCCGAAAGGATATTGACGATCTTACCGTCAACCTCTGATTTAACCTCGTTCATGAGCTTCATAGCCTCAATTATGCAAATGACATCTCCTTTGTGGATGACATCACCGACCCTGACATAAGGGTCCGCCTCCGGCGACGGCGCCCTGTAAAAAGTTCCAACCATCGGGGCTTTGATCTCCGCGAGATTTGACGGCGCCTTATCGGCCTTACCCTGCGACGCTGCCGGCGCTGTCTGGAATTCGCGATGCGAAACGACGGGACCGGGAATCATCGTTTGTTCCACGACACCGTATGGCCTCTTTATGAACTTCACCTTGAGACCTTCCTGCTCGAGCTCCATCTCGTTAAGCCCGTAATCTGTCATCAACTGGATAAGTTCCTGGATACGTTTTGTATTCATCCGGCTCCTCCGTTAATTACGCCCTTTCGATATACTCATCTTTGCGCGTATCTATCCTTATGAGATCACCCTGCTCCACAAAGAGGGGTACCTTTATTACTTTACCGGTCTCGAGAGTGGCGGGTTTCGTCGCGCCGCTTACAGTATTACCCTTGAAACCTGGCTCAGTCAGAACAACTTTCATTATCACATGTATCGGGACAGTTACGGTCAGTATCTCCCCGTTGTAAATATTAGCCTGTATAGTGGTGTTATCCTGGAGATAATCCTTGGCGTCGCCTATTTTCTCCGGCGATATATGCATCTGCTCGTAAGTGGCCTCATCCATAAAACAATACCCCAAGTCGTCCTTGTAAAGATACTGCATCATTTTCTGATCGATATAGACATCCTCGAAAGTATCGTCCGGACGGAGGGTCTCGGTAATGATCGATCCGGAATTGAGGTTCCTCATTTTAGCCTTAACGAAAGCTCCGCCTTTGCCGGGTTTAAAATGGGAAGCGTCGATGATCTCATGGAGTAGATTGTTGTATTTGATTATCGTCCCTTTGTTAAGTTGTTTAGCCGTTAACATACTGAAAGCACCTCACATCCTTTCTGGTTCACCAGCACCATGTCCTCTATTCTTACACCGCCAAGGCCCGGCACATAAAGGCCCGGCTCTATCGTTATGACCATGTTATTTTTGAGAACGCTGTCGTTCACGCCCGAGATAAAAGGCCGCTCATGAACATCCATGCCCAGCCCGTGGCCCAACCCGTGCGCCACGTATTTACCGAAATTGTTATCTATGAAATATTTATGAGACCGTTTAACGAGCGAGGAGATCTTTATACCTGGCTTGATCATTTTGATCGCTTCGTCATGAACATGTTTGACAGCGTCATAGAGAGCGCTAATTTCGCGTTTCATTCTACCGTTCGATAAAACTCTTGTCAAGTCAGAACAGTAATTGCCGGCGACAAGCCCGAAATCCAGGATGAGATGATCGTTCTTTCGGTACACTTTAGAGCCGGGTATCGCGTGGGGAAAAGCGCTGTTGGAGCCGGCGGCTGCTATAGTCTTGAAGGAGTTCGTATACCCAATTTCCCTTATGCGGCTATCTATCATGTGCGCGACCTCGACCTCAGTCATGCCTGTGGCGATGTTCTTAACCGCGAATTTCCAAACGGCGGATGTCAGCTTCGCGGCTTTTTTTATTAGGGTTATCTCGCCGTCATCTTTGATCTCTCTAGTCCGCCCGATGGGCTCTGAAGCGTCCACGAAGTCTACGCGGGGGGCCTCACTTTTCACGTTCATGAAAATATCCAGGCTGAAACTACCGTAATCGATACCGAGTTTTTTTACGCGAGCGTTCCTTATCCAGTCAGACAAGAAAGCGGCCTTATCACTGGACATTACGACCTCGATCGGCTGAGCTTTCAGTTCAGACGCGGCCAGGGAATGGTTCATCGTGTCGATCAGATAGACAGTCCTCTTCCCCGGCGTGACGATCAACATCGCCTTTTCACAGAAAAAACCCGCGAGGTAGACGATATCGGTACTTTTAGTCAGCACAGCCGCGTGAAGACCGTGCGATTTCATAGCCCTGGCAAATTTACTTAAGCGTTCTCTATACATGATCTTTCCTTCAACATCATTCGAAGCGCATCAAAACCCAGCACATAGCTCTCCCTGCCGAACCCGCTTATCTGGCCTGTCACAACAGGCGCGATCAAAGATTTGTGCCTGAATTCTTCCCTGGCGTAGATATTGGACAGATGGACTTCAACGGTCGGAAGTCTTTTAGCGGACAGGGCGTCCCTGATAGCGATACTGGTATGGGTATACGCGGCTGGATTTATAAGGATCCCGGACGCGTCAGTATCGCGTATTTTGTCAACTATATCACCCTCGTGGTTAGACTGGAACGTCTCGATCCCTACACCGGTCTCTTTCGCCTTTGAGATAAGGACGCTATTGATATCGTCGATGGTCTCGGCGCCGTAAATATCCTTCTCCCTTTTCCCGAGGAGGTCAAGGTTCGGACCGTGAATAACTATTATCTTTTTCATGTTCTCCCTTCCTTTCCGGGCAATATCGCCTCGTCTATCAGCATTACCGGTATATCGTCCTTGACCGGGTACTTCCTGCCGCATTTAACGCAGACTATGTATTCACCTCTAAGCTCAACATCGGTCTTACATAAAGGGCACGCTAGTATTTTCAGCAATTCCTGACTGATCATATTTTCCCCTCCTCGGCATTTGAAATATTCGTTCCACCCGCGTCCTTCTTTTTACGCACTGTTACCCAATAAAAATATACTCCCCCCCCCAAGAAAACTGATGCAAATAAGCCCGAATAAGTGGAGTATGCTGGCCGCAAATGCCGCCTCCTTACCCACAAAAGGCGCGAAAAGGGCAACCATAGCCCCCTCCCTGACGCCTAACCCACCTATCGAAGGCACCATACTTATAAAAACAACGATAGGCATCAGCAGAAAGACCTGTCCCAGCCTTATGTCCGTCCCCAATGCGACCAGAAAAAGATAGATCGCGTAAAAGAAAAGACACTGGTTAACGAACGATATAATGATAGCCTTCATGACAACATCAATGCGGTTGCGGTAATCATGCACGATCTTATAAACGGAGTCCAGCTTATTCCCAAGGTCCCAGAGGCGAAAACGGACAAAAGTCTTTTCCATCAATTTCGCGATTCTCATGCTTGTCACTGCCATAAAGATCAGGACGCCGACGGCTATTAACGAAAAAACGACAGGCCTTAACAAGGGGATCTGGGTCTTTCCCTTGTCAACAACGAGCGCTATACCCGCGAACAGCAGAAAAGAGTATAGACCTATTAACCTGTCCATAAGAACGCTGGCATAGGATCTTATGCGCTCCTCCTTGGATTTCACCGACAGATGGGCTTTCACAATATCCCCGCCTACTGAAGTCGGCATGAAATTATTAAAGAAATAACCCATCCAGGTCAACTCCAGCGACTCAATGAACGATAATGAAAGATTTTCTCCCTCAAATACAACTTTCATCCTGAGAGCCAGCCATACCGTCAATACAACGAAGATAGCCATAGCTACGCCTATGGTCTCCTTATTAGCCGCGGCCAGTACCATCTTTATCTCAGAAAAATCCTTCCTCAATATCCAGGCGAGAGCACCGAGAAGACCGAAACTCACCAACAACCTTAGGATCACCGACAACTTAGCATTCTTCCCCATCTTTCTCCTGACGTTTAGCGGACCATAACGGGGCCGGGGTCAAGTTATGACCATTCCGGCATATCCTACCACCTCGGAAATATCCCCGGTCCGCGCGCCGCTATCGTCGTATTCTATCAGCCTGGCCCGGCAAGCTCCAAGAGCCTTTGCCGAAAACAACATGATAGCCGCGGGTATCACTCCGCACATGGATATCTCCTTACCCACAACTGTTCTTATCAAGCCTTCCGGGTCGAGTTTCTCGATACACTCTATCGCGAGCTTATCTTTTTTTGAAGCGGATGCTCTCGATTCATAATGGCTCATATCGCTCGACGCGATAACGGCAATATCACGTCCAGTTTTAGCAGCCGCTTCGTTTATAGCCAAGGCGATATCCTCTAGCTCCGCTATCGAACCCATTTGCGCGCAGATGGCGACCATACGGGAGTCTTCAAACTTCGCCTTCAGGAACGGGAGCTGGACCTCTATGGAATGTTCCCTGGCATGAGCCTTTTCGTCGATCTCAAGTATATCCGAAATTCCGGACAAGATCTCTACGAATTCTGAGTCAGCCGTTAACGTGCCCAATGGAATACGCCATGACTCAGCGCTCAAGGCGAACCTCTTGCCGTTACCCGTGTGATTCGGACCTAATATAACAAATGTTTCTTTTTCTTCAAGCGAAGAGATCGTCCTGCCTGCGACGCCTCCCGAATAGATATACCCGGCATGGGGTGAAACCGCACCTTTCGCGTCGTATCCAGTCACCTGATGGGACATGAGTTCCTCGACCAGGGCGTACAACTCCGTCTTGCCTGATGGATAAAAACTTCCAGCGAATACCGGTTCTCTTGTCATTATTTTCTTTCATCCGTTAAGATAGTAATTATAGGAATAAAAGGGGATTTAGGCAACTTGTATTTAGGCGGAACTAATAAATTATTTGCTTTGAAAGAAAAACCATGCTAAATTGCTCGGATCATGAAAAGAATTATTCTGATCCTGACCATACTGACCATCGGAGCACTGACATTTTCTGTTACTTGCAGGGTCTTTGACTCTTCTTTCGCCGATGCCACGATAGACTGGTTCGCTTTTCTTGCAGGTATATTTCTTATTACCGAGGGTTTGTTCAAGATGCTTACCGACCGAAAAAAGATCCTATCGAATCAACTACTGCGCCTCTTTAGGATCATGATCGGCACCTGTGTTTTTACGATCCACCTTCTCCAGTTCATGCGCAAGTGAACAAAAAACAGAACGGGGCGTTACGCTTTCGCATAACGCCCCGTTCGATATAACCTGACACCTGAGCTATGACAACGTATGTGACGCAAAACTACCCACATTGGGACATGTCGGGTTGGTAGTATAACTTCCGATTGTATAAGAAGCCGTACCAGCCGGGCATTTGGGCTCTTTCTTGATATAAGAAGGCACCAGATCTGTCCAAGCCGCCGTTCCTGTATGTCCGTCAAGCCCCCATAGAGTCTTCGCGCCGTCGATCTGTTTCAGATTAGCTATACAAGCGTTCTGCTGTGCTTTTTCCCTGGCCTTTAAAAAGTTCGGGATAGCTACAGCCGCCAATAAACCTATAATTGCAACTACTATCATTATTTCGACCAGCGTAAAACCCTGTTTACCTAACAGTTTTTTTATCTTCATTTTTCTCACCTCCTTCACAATTTTGTTTGATATTCTTGAATTGCTTTCCTATCTCACATACATTTCAAGTATACCTGGTGTAAATGAAAAAGGCAAATTTAATGTCTCTTAATCTTTAGCTGGCTATTATATACTGCTAACATTATCAACCGCCCAGTACTGAAGATAATTGGAAAATTGGCAGGAACATGCACATAACTATCCCTCCTATAACAATACCCAGAAACGCAATGATAAGCGGCTCGATCATGCTTGTCAACCCTTCCACAGCGGCATTAACCTGACTGTCGTAAAAATCGGATATCTTTGAGAGCATTTTATCCAGCTGCCCGCTTTTTTCGCCAACCGACACCATTCTTGTGACCATCGATGGAAAAACCCCGGATTTTTCGAGAGGCGTGGCGATGCTTTCGCCGTCCCTCACTTTGTCCCTTACATCGATTATGGCTTTTTCTATTATCACGTTCCCCGACGTTTTCGCCACTATTTCAAGCGCTGAGAGTATTGGAACTCCGCTCTTAACAAGAGTGCTGAGTGTCCTTGAGAATTTGCTTATGGCGAATTTCCTGATCAGAGGGCCGAATAATGGGATGTTCAACTTCAGTCTGTCGATCTTTTTCATTCCTTTTTCCGTGCGGGCATAGTACCTGAACCAGAAGATAAAGGCAATGACTAAGGCTATTATGATAAGAAAGTAATTGCGGAGTATATCGCTTATGTTAATGAGGATCTGCGTTGGCAAAGGCAGCTGAGCGGAAAAGCCAACGTATATCTCCTTGAACACTGGAATGACCTTTACCATTAAAACAAGCGTGATAAAAACCGCCATAGACGAAACGATCATCGGGTACATCAGCGCCGATTTGACCTTTTTCTGCAGGTCATTGGTCTTTTCGATATAGGTAGCTACCCTGTCCAGTATAGTGTCAAGCATCCCGCTGGATTCGCCTGCATCGATCATGTTCACGAACAAAGGGGTAAACACATCGGAGTGCTTCAGGAATGCGTCGGAAAGGCTTGATCCCGTATTTACCGAGTCCCTGACATCGGTAAGGACCTTTTTGAGTGTTATGTTATCGGTCTGGTCTATCAATATGTCCAGCGCGTTGACGACCGGTATACCTGATTCGATCATAGTGGCCAGTTGGCGGAAAAGTATGACAAGGTCATCCAGTTTGATCTTTTTTCCGCCCTTGATCCTGAAGATCGCGGCAAAGCCCTCGGGCTTTTTAACTTCTTCGAGCTTCAGGACCATCAACTGTTTCGACCTCAATATTTCGACAGCCTGACCCTTTCCCTGGGCCTCGAGATCGCCTTTTAAGGTCTTCCCGCTCCTGTCCTTGGCTGTGTAATTAAAATTCGGCATGGAACCTGCCTCCGGAAAAGGATCCACGGCCCCCGGATGACTTTCCCATACAGCTCTCGGATAATTTATTCCCCATAATTTCACCTCAAGTAACCCTATACACTTCCTGGAGCGTCGTATCACCCGAACAGAATTTCCTGATCGCGTTCTCCCTCAGGTTCTTGAACCCTTTTGACCTTAGGTTCTTCTTTATCTCTTCCTCGGAAGCTCCCTTATTAATAAGCCTGGCAAGATCTTCGTCCATCATCATCGTCTCTATCGCGGCGAGCCTGCCTCTGTACCCTGTGTTATTGCACTTGGCGCAGCCTTTTCCTGTATAGAAGGACTTAACATTCCTGATTGCCGGATATCTTCCCTCCAGGCTCTGTCTTATCTCCGGAGAAAGGTCCATTTCTGTTTTGCAATACGGGCAGATCTTCCGTAATAGCCTTTGGGCACAGCACATTATCAGGCTTGAAGAAATGAGGAAAGGCTCAACCCCCATGTTGATAAGCCTCGTTATCGCCCCGACCGAATCGTTGGTATGAAGGGTTGTAAGGACAAGATGCCCGGTCAATGAGGCTTTTATCGCGATATCGGCTGTTTCCTGGTCCCTTATCTCGCCTATCAGGATTATATCCGGCGTCTGTCGAAGGATCGAGCGCAAACCCTCGGAAAAACCGAGCCCGATATCCTCGGAAACCGGGACCTGGGTTATCCCCTGGACCTGATATTCAACGGGATCCTCTACGGTTATTATGTTCTTCTCGGGAACATTCAATTTAGAAAGTACTGAATATAATGTTGTGGATTTACCGCTCCCGGTAGGGCCGGTTACAAGGATAATGCCATATGGGCTTGCGATCGCCTTGTTAAAATCGGCCAGAGGTTCCGGTAGAAATCCCAAAGACTCAAGGCCCACCGACAGGTTGCTCTTATCAAGGGCCCTAAGAACTATTTTGTTCCCGAACACGGTAGGAAGCACCGATACCCTGAAGTCAATTTCCTTACCGGACATCTTTATCCTGAACCTCCCGTCCTGTGTCGTCCTGGAATCGGTGATGTCTATATTGCTCATTATTTTTATCCTCGTAGTCACCGCCCCCTGGTTCTTTTGCGGGAGTTCAAAAGCCTCCTGTAGTTCACCGTCTATCCTGTACCGAATCCTGAGATGTTTTTCCTGGGGCTCGATATGTATATCGCTGGCTCTCCTTTTTATCGCCTCGCTTATTATCACGGAAACAATTTTTACGATCGGAGCCCCTCCGCTTTCGGCCGAATCGGCGGAAAGGTCGAACTCCTCGAGCTTTGTATCCCTGGACACCATCTCTACCGAAGCTATGTCCTTATTTGCGTCGAGAATGCTGTCGACGTCAAGATCATCGTTCCTGCCGGATGAAAGGCTGGCCTCAATATCTTTACGCAAAGCCAGAAGAACGCTGATTTCACAGCCGGTCACTGTCTTCACGTCGTCAAGCGCCATTATATCCGACGGGTCGGAGATGGCTACGGTCAGGAAATCATCGATCCTGGATACCGCGATCACCTTATACTTGTGCGATATCTTGTCCGGGATGAGATTTCGGATATCAGGCGATATCTCTATCCTGGAGAGAATGACCGGCACGATCCCGAAACAAACGCTCATCGAAGAAAGAAGATCGTCCCGTTTGACCATTTTTTCATCCAATAAACGGGTAAATAGGTCGACTCCAGGCCCAAGAGGCTTTTCCGTTGACGAGCGCCACTTTTCATCCAGGCATCCTTTCTTCTGAAGGATATCAAGTATCTTTTCCTGTGTTTTCTTATCCATTGCTATTATCCATACTCCTGTCATCCATGGTCACCCTTAATATTTCCTCAAGGGAAGTGACGCCTAGAATGACGTTCTCCATACCGTTCATCCTGAGAGTAATCATCCCCTCCTCTCTGGCCTTCTTCTCAAGCTCAGGCTCATCAGCTCCCCTGAACAATATCTCCTTTATAGCCGGAGTCATCCTGAGGCACTCAACGATCACCGCCCTCCCCTTGTATCCGGAATTCATACAAACGGGGCACCCTTTCGGACGGTATATGCCTTTTATCTTACCATCGGGACCTATGAGCCCGAATTTCCTGGCGGTCTTCTCCTCGGGAACAAAATACTCCCTGCATTCCCTGCAGAGCTTTCTGACAAGCCTTTGGGCTATGATCATAATGACCGACGACGCGATAAGGAAAGGCTCAACGCCCATATTGACCAGACGGACGATTGACCCTGAAGCGCTGTTGGTATGCAATGTACTCAGCACCAGATGCCCTGTCAGAGCGGATTTGATAGCTATATCCACCGTCTCAAAATCCCTGATCTCCCCTATCAGTATAATATCCGGGTCCTGTCTGAGTATTGACCTCAAACAACTCGAGAATGTCAGCCCTATTTCACTCTTCACATTCACCTGGTTTATCCCCGATAGCTCATATTCGACCGGGTCCTCTACGGTGACTAGGTTCCTGCCTGGAGAATCGACATATTTCAGTATTGAGTAGAGTGTCGTAGTTTTACCGGAACCGGTGGGGCCGCAGGCGAGTATCATCCCATGAGGCTTTTCGCTTTCCTCTATAATAGATTCCCTGTCACGGTCCTGAAGCCCCAGCCTGTTTATATCCACCATCACCTGGTCTTTGTCCAGTATCCTGAGACATGCCTTCTCACCTGTGATGGAAGGAAGTATGGATAAACGGAAATCAACCTTCCGCCCCTCGACCTTTATCTGGAACCTTCCGTCCTGGGGCAGCCTTCTCTCGGCGATATTCAGCATGGACATGACCTTCAGCCTCGAAATAAGCGAAGCGTGATATTTTTTCGGGGGCGTCTCTATCTCATGGAGTATCCCGTCGATCCTGTACCTTACGCGGAAAGTCCTTTCCATAGGCTCTATAAGTATATCGCTGGCTCCCTGTTTTACGCCGCGTCCGAGAATTAGATTGGCAAGTTTGATAATAGGGGTATCTTCGGCCGCGCTTAGGAGATCCCCGGAAGTGGCTTCTTCCTCTTCTCCGAGCATCTGCATCTCGGAGGCACCGATATCGTCGACTATCTTCTCTATCTCCTCGTCGGCCGAACGTTCGTAAAACCGGGTAATGGCTTCCCGCATCACGTCCTTATCGGAAAGAACGGCCCTCAGATTAAGCTTTGTGATGGCCTTCAGGTCGTCCATGGCGAAAATATTAGTCGGGTCGGTAATAGCCACCGTCAGCACATCACCCAATCTGGCCACCGGTAGGACCATGTACATCAAAGCCACCCTTTTAGGTAAGATACTGACGAGGTCTCTGTCAATGTTGATCCGGGAAAGGTCCAGCGGGGTAATACCGGTCAACATACTGACCGATGAAAGAAAAGTCTCCCTTGATATCTTATGGAGCTTAATAAGGATATCCGTGACATTCTCGCCGCTTTCGAAAAATATTTCGCGCGCCTCTTTAAGATCAAGGGCGGACAGCTTCCCACCCTTTACCATATGATCGCAGATTTTATCTTCCAGGGTCATACCCATTGTTCCCCTCTTCCAGAGGCTGTTCATTCCCGCCTGGATAGGATCAGATACCCGGAATTCAGAATTCAGATCCCGGAACTCAGAAGCCAGGAGCCGGAATTTAGCTTTTTGAAGAATAGATCTTATTCAAGGCCGAATCAATATCAGAAATCACAGCGATAAAGGATCTCACCGTTCTCATAGAGATCTCTTCCACATATTCAACGCTCTTCGTGTCCAGTGGATTCGCCATGGCAACGACGAGTATATCCCCGATAAGGTCGATAGGCGCGACTTTGTGTTCCCTGGCCATGGCTTCAGGTATGAACTTCGAGGCGTCCTTATTGAATTCGAACGATCCAAGAGTTATGAACGGGCAACCGTATTGTGTTATAATGGCCTTCGTTATATCCCTGTCGGTCATAAAATTGAGCTTTACCAGGTTTTCGCCGAGAAGACCACCTTCGTTGGATTGCAGCTCCAAAGCCTCTCTTACCTGGCTCTGGGAGACCACACCCTGCCTTATAAGTATTTCACCTATCTTATCGTCGGTCAGCCTCTTGAACGTCACTGTTTCCTCCCTTCGTCGTTCACTCGAACCCCATGAGCCTTATCCGTGCGCCATGACGATCACCCTATCAGTTTCATCAGCTCCTCAACGTCCTGGCTTCTTGAGAGAGCATCGTCATATGAAATTATATCTTTTTTATAGAGCTCAAGAAGCGACTGATTCATCGTTTTCATACCCAGCCGCTGAGAGGTCTGTATCGTAGAATAAATGTGATGAACCCTTTCATCCCGGATCATGTTCCGGATAGGAGGCGTAACAACCAGGATCTCGGCCGCCAGCACCCGGTCTGTCATCGTCTTATTAGTGATCAACTGCTGGGACACTATCCCGAGAAGGACGAAAGAAAGCTGCGTGCGTATCTGTTTCTGCTGATGGGCCGGGAAGACGTCTACTATCCTGTTTATCGTCTGTATACTGTCGGATGTATGGAGCGTCCCAAGAACAAGATGGCCTGTATCGGCTATGACCAGGGCGCTTTGAATGCTTTCATAATCGCGAAGCTCGCCGATAAGGATCACGTCCGGATCCTGCCTCAGAACATGCCGTAGAGAGTTATTAAAAGAGAGTGTGTCGAACCCCACCTCCCTCTGGTCAATAACCGCGGAAATGTTATGGTGAACGTACTCTATAGGGTCCTCGACCGTTACGATATGGCACTTACGCGTTTTGTTGATCTCATTTACCATGGCCGCCAATGTAGTGGATTTACCGCTTCCCGTCGCCCCCGTAACGAGAACAAGCCCTTTGGGGAACCGGCAAAAGTCTTTAAGAACGCTCTCAGGAAGGCCGCATTCTGAAATACTCCTTATTTTTATGGGGATCATCCTTATCGCGCACCCTACATGACCTCTCTGCAAAAATACATTGGCCCTGAACCTGGATACGTTCTTGATAAAGAAAGCGAAATCCATTTCCTTATGTTCTTCGAATTTCCTTATCTGATCCTCCGACATCAGGCTGTACGCCATCCTTTTGGATTCCTCCGGAGACGTTATCTCCTCTCCTATCTTCACTAGATCGTTATTTATCCTGTAATGGAGCTGGCTTTCCGCTGAAATATGGAGATCGGAGGCGTTTTTAGCGGGCATAGCCTCGAGTAACTTTCTTATTTTATCGTCCATCCATGGCCTCCTCCCAGTAGGCTAACATTAATAATACCTTAATGGCAGGTGAAAGTCAAAAAGGGCGCTTAGAGCAAAGAAGAATAAAAAAATGCCATCCCCGCAAAAACTGTGACCCAATAAAATTATTTTCATGTGATCCCCGCTTTCCAGAGGATAACGTCACTTGTCCCTTATCTCTAACTCGAAGCCCCATCCCGACGATACAGCCCGCTCTCCCTAAGTTCCTCCCTGAGCGACTCGTCGGATAACTCCGTACGAATATGCCCCCAGGGTAACGGGTCATCCGGGGAAAGGGTTTTCCCGGCCTCGCGCCTCATGTCCATCGAATTTTCGGCAAAAGCTCTCTCCCATGCCGCGAGATCGAAGAACTCCGACCACCCGTCCATCTTCGCTCCGTTCTTCCAGGCGGAATGAATGACATCCCCCATCGAATAGTCGCCTCTGGCCATACAACCTTCCAGGAGCGACCTCGGGATGTCATGGAACTTGATCTCTACGTTATTGCTGGATCCGTTGACAAGGTGTTTTTTAGCTTCTATAAGATTAATTTCGGGGGCCATTCCGAGCCATTGCAGGGAGGTCTGTGGTTTTGGTATGAAGGGATTAACGCTGACGCTTAATTTAGCGGCTTTCTTCCCGTATTCCCTTCGGAGTGAAGATATACTCCGGCACCAGCCTATTATCCCGGTTGTTTCCTTGAGCGGGTCTTGAGTAAACCCTACCATGAAATAAAGTTTGAGCCGGTCCCACCCCATGGAAAAAGCCCTGCCGGCCGATCTTTTTAGCACTTCGTAATCTATATCCTTTCCTATCGCGGACATAACTTCGGGAGAGGCCGTTTCCGGGGCGAAAGTCAACCCGGCTTTCTTTATCATCGATATTACCTCGGGCAATTCGTAAAATGACTCGTCCACCCTAAGCGAAGGAATGTTTATCCCCATACCTTTTCCTGCGAAACGAGCGTTCAAGACCTTTACAAGAGTTACAATGTCGGGATAATTCACGCTTGAAAGAGATAAAAGCGATATCTCATCATACCCGGTATTCAAATATGTTTCCCAGCATAATCGCTCGATGACATCCTTGCTCCTGATCCTGAGAGGCCTGTTCACTGCGCTCGCCTGGCAGAACCGGCACCTGTTCGGGCACCCTCTCATTATTTCGACCATAATGCGCTCATGCACTATCTTTATGAAAGGAACTATCTGTTTTGTCGGGTAATACGCCTTATTGAGATCTTTAACCGAAGCTTTACTGACGGTCTTGGGAATACCCAAGCCCAAGGGCTCGACTATCGTTATCTTCCCGATTTTCTTTTTCTGGTAGAGCGCGGGCATGTAGATCCCAGCCATCCCGGCCAGCATTGCCAGTTTTTGCTTTCTGCCCAGTGGTCTTTCACGGATCGCGCCGTATTTTTCAAGAAATTCAGGCAACGTATCTTCGGCGTCGCCTATGAAAAAGACATCGATGAACCCGCTCATGGGCTCGGGGTTATAACAGCAGGAGCCACCGGCGATAACAAGGGGCTCCTCATCGCCCCTTTCCGCGGATAAGACCGTTATCCCCGACAACTCGAGCATGTTGAGGACATTCGTGTACGTGAGCTCGTACGACAGGGAGAATCCCAGGACATCGAACTTATTGATGTCGGTCTTGGACTCCAGGCTGAACAGCCTTCTTCCGCCCGACCTCAGTTCCCGCTCGATATCAGGCCATGGAGCGAAAACCCTTTCGCATGATACGTCATCGATTTCATTCAGCAGATGATAGAGTATCTTGATCCCTAAATAACTCATACCTATCTCATAGACATCGGGATATGCCAGAGCCACTGTTATCCGTCCGTCTCGCGGCTTTTTCCGGACAATGTTCGTCTCTTCCCCGATGTACCTGCCGGGCTTTTCGACTTTCTTGAATATTTCCAAAAGATCGGTCATAGTGTCCTTTTAGCTTTTTCTCGTTCCCTCGGCATGCTGCCCTTATCAAGAAACGCGTGATTCGTGGTTCGTGGTTCGTTTCAAGTAATAGCCCCACCTTCCCGCACCACGAACCACGAATCACAAATGTATATTTTCTTACCTAACCCTCTGTCTGCTAACACTTAACATGAGCCCCGTCCCGACAAGGAACACGATCGCGCTCGACCCGCCGTAACTGATGAGCGGCAGCGGAAAACCCACGACGGGCATAAGCCCTATTGTCATCGATATATTTACGACTACCTGCACCGCGAAAAGAGTGACTATTCCCGTCACAACACCTTTCCCGAAAATATCGTCAGTGCCGGATATAATCCGCACCCCTCTGGCCACTACGATAGCGTACAGCAAAAGAAGGACAATGGCTCCGGCAAAACCCCATTCTTCCCCTATCACCGAAAAAATAAAATCTGTATGGCGCTCCGGAAGGAATTTCAGCTGGCTTTGTGTGCCATGAAGCCACCCTTTCCCTAAAAACCCTCCGGAGCCTATGGCTATCTTAGACTGAATGATCGTATAACCCGCACCAAGAGGATCAAGGTTAGGGTTCAGGAAAACCATAAGTCGGCTCTTCTGGTAACCTTTCAAGAGGTTCCAAAAGAGGGGCGTACTTATCAGCCCTAATATGATGGTCGTCATCATATATTTAATGTTCTCGCCGGAGACGAACAATACCGCGTAAACTACCGGGACAAGTATCATGGCGGTCCCAAGATCCGGCTGTTTAAATATCAGCAGAAAAGCGGGAGCGACAAGGGCTAATGCTAGAACAAAATTTCCAAGCGACCGGGCTCTTTCTTTTCTGGCGCGCAATAATCCCGATAGGACAAGTATGACCGCCAGTTTCACGAACTCTGAAGGTTGTATAGAAAAGAACCCAAGACCTATCCACCTTTTCGCGCCGAACCTTTCGCCGCCCAGCATGAGCAGGAACACCAGCAGCACCAAAATAACAAGATAGAATATCGGCGCGAAATCCATGCTCCGCCTGTAATCCGAATTAGCAATGAGGACCATGACGGCCAATCCGGCAAATATCCAAATAGCCTGCTTGATCACGATCTGGCTTATCACAGGACCATCAGTGCCTCTCTGTGACGAGGCACTGAAAACGAAAAATATGCCCAATAATGATATCGTAATAACTGCAGCCAAAAGTGTCTTATCCATCTTGCCGTATCCTGATCTCATAATAACCCGAGTTCCTTAGCTTTCATGAACACCTTACCGGCAGCCTGAGCGGCGAACTGTCCGCCGGCGCCGCCGTACTCATCGAACACAACTACGGCGAGTTTCGCGTCATCGTAGGGGGCGAAGCCCGCGAACCACCCGTGATTCTCGGCTTTTGAGGTTTGCGACGTCCCAGTCTTGCCGGCGACCACGAAATCCTTATTATAAGCCTTTCCACCCGTGCCACCGGGATCATTAACACAGTCGTAAAGTCCCTTTCTTATCGTGTCTATAGCGTACTCTGAAATATTCATGTGATCCCTCTGGGGATTTTCTATAGTAACATCTCCTATCTTAGCCGTTAAGTACGGGTTCACAAGATACCCTTTATTCGCGAAAACGCTTATGACTTTAGCCATCTGCAGGGGGCTGGCTAGAAGGTACCCTTGGCCGATCGAATAATTGACGGTATCACCATCGAACCACTTCTGCTTGAAACGTTTCTTTTTCCACTCGGGTGTAGGCAATAAGCCCGGGTTCTCCGCCGGGAGGTCTATCCCGGTAGACCTGCCTATCCCGAATTTCTCGGCGTATTCGATGATATTGTTAACTCCGGAAGCCAGACCCGTCCTATAGAAGAATACGTCGCACGAATTCTCTAGCGCCAAAATAACATTTTGAACGCCGTGCCCGTCTTTTTTCCAGCAGCCGAATTTTATCGAACCCAGATCTAAGAACCCGTTACAGGTAAATTCCGTAGATGGTTTTATCTTGCCCCTTTCCATAGCCGCCAGAGCGACCACGACCTTGAAAACCGATCCCGGCGGATATATGCCTGATATGGCCCTCATCACCATGGGTCTGTCATCGTTTTTCAATAGCGGTGTTACCTCTTTCTTTCTTTTCTTGTCGATGAACACAGCCGGGTCGAAAGCCGGTGACGTTACAATAGCCTTTACTGCACCGTCCCTCGGGTCCAGCGCGACTATGGCTCCTTTTCTGCCCTTAATGAGCGAATAGCAGTAATTCTCGAGGTCAAGATCTATCGTAGTGGTTATATTTTTTCCCGGGACAGGCTCGAGAAACCCTAGCATCCTGATCTCGCGTCCGCGATGGTCTACCTCGACCTGTTTTCCTCCGTCCTCCCCCCGGAGATAAGTATCATACTGTTTTTCCAGCCCGCTCCTGCCGATAAGGTCATCGATGGTATATCCGTACGGTTTCATTCTGCCGAGCTCGGCGCTGTTAATTAGCCCCAGAAACCCGATGACTCCCGACGACGCTTCGCCGCCGGGATATTCGCGTTTTGTAGCGACATCGACCATTAGCCCGGGGTGATCGGAAAGCATCTCCTCAATGAGCGTAGCGCCTTTTATCCCGACATCGTCGACAACAGGCTGGGTAAGATAGCCTTTCCCCCTACAATTCTTTATCCTTTCTTCTACGGTTTCCAGCGGGACCTCAAGTACCCTGCTAAGTTTTTCGGCAAGAAGCTTCCTATCGCTCATCTGGTTGTAAACTATGGCCGCGTTAAAGCAGATAACGTCCTGGGCCAATGGGCGGCCCTTATTGTCAAATATCCCGCCTCTCGGGGCTTTAAAAGGTATTACCCTGAGACGGTTACCCTCTGACATTTTCCTGAACGCTTCATGCCCGATTATCTGTATATTAAAAAGCCCGGCGATGACAAAAACCAGAGCCAGGAACAATATTCTGACAAATACCTTTATCCTCATGACTAAATCATCCCGGTTCTCTCTAAATAGTTGTTCAAGGGCATAAAGATGATCGGTGAAAGGATCAAAGTGACGACCACCACCCTCCAGTTATCCGCAACCGCCGAAAGGAACCTGATGTCGTTACCGGTGAGGATATTGAGGTAGGCCGTATGCGCAAAGACCAGAGAGATCATGGCAACGAGCATGACAAATATGTGCAGAACAGGGCTGTTCCTGTAGAACATACCGGACATCATGCTCGAAAAGAGCGCTATGAGTGGAAAGACCACAATATCAGCGGGAAGGGTATGCGCCGAAAAAAAGCCCCTAAGGGCGCCGAGAAGAAATCCGGAAATGACCCCGTTCCCCATCCCTCCGAAGATAGAAATAAAAACTACCGCAAGAAGAATAAAATCGGGGCACCATACTGAGCCCGGGCTGAAGCGGATCTGGGCAAGAAAAGCCATAAAGAAAAATAGATAAATTCCCGGCAATTTTCTTATTTCAGAACGCACAGGACCTCTTCTTCGGATATAAGATCGGCAAAAGGCTTTATCATGGCATACTGATAAAGGCCTGTCCTGCTTCTGTGTACCGACACTACCTCTCCGACCTTTATCCCTTTCGGGAAAATACCGGAAAGGCCCGAAGTCAGGACTTCCTCTTTGGGCTCCACGTTCTTGTCCAGTGGGATATACAGCATTTTCAGTTTACCTGTACCTGCTCCGGCCAGGACTCCGCTAGTCCTTGTTCCGGCCAGGACGCCTCCGCACCTGAAACTGGGATGAGTTATCATTACGGCCATACTGGCTTCCTCGCCGGGATCCGTGAGCATTCCCACCAGCCCCTTTCCGCTGCAAATAGCCGTATGTGCAACAAGCCCTTCCCTTGTTCCCTTGTTTATAATGAACCCTCCGGCCCATGCGTTAGGCTCACGTCCGATTATCTCGGCCGGAACGGTCCTGAAATCAAAACTCTTCCTGAAACTCGCCAGGTCCCTCAATCGGTCGTTCTCTTTTTTTAGCTCGTCAAAAGCAGACGTTTTCAACAAAAGGACGTCTATTCTGCTTTTCAGCCGGGTATTCTCCGCGATAAGTTCGCCCCTGGACATTAAAGACATTGATACATTATCAATGACATTCAGTGGAAAGGTAAAGACCTTAATTGCCAGGAATTTCAGATCATGAAGGGACGATGGGTCACGGAAGAAAAAAAAGACCGAAGCCAGTATTAAAGCTATTATTAAACGGTATCTCTGTTTGTAATATACCTTGGGCACATCAAAATAAATTGTCAGACTTGAATGAACCTCTATCCCTCACTGATAAAAAGATCTACCTGTGAAGTTTAGGGGCTACGGTCAACCTCTTAAGATAACTGATCTCGCTCAATACCTTCCCTGTCCCCATAGCAACCGCCGTCAAAGGATCATCGGCAATATGCACCGGAAGACCGGTCTCTTCGGAAATAAGTTTGTCAAGGCCTCTCAAAAGCGCTCCGCCGCCTGCTAGGATGATACCTTTCTCGATAAGGTCGGCCGAAAGCTCGGGTGGGGTCCTTTCAAGTGTGGTCCTTACGGCTTCCACTATCTGTGAAATAGGCTCCGAAAGTGCTTCGCGTATCTCTTCACTGTTGATCGTCACGGATTTGGGAAGGCCGGCTACCTGATCACGGCCCCTTACCTCCATCGTCATTTCCTCCTCAAGGGGATATGCGGATCCAATGCTGATCTTGATATCTTCCGCCGTCCTCTCCCCTATCATGAGGTTGTAGGTCCTTCTCAAATAGTTAACGATAGCCTCGTCCATCACATCCCCTCCGGTCCTTATGGATTTGGAGAAAACAAGACCCGCCAGGGATATAACCGCCAATTCTGTAGTACCTCCGCCGATATCAATTATCATGTTCCCCGAAGGCTCCTGTATCGGAAGCCCTACCCCGATGGCGGCGGCCATAGGCTCTTCGATCATATAGACCTCTCTCGCTCCGGCGTGTATAGCTGAATCTCTCACTGCACGCCTTTCCACTTCGGTTATACCGGATGGGACCGCTATTACTATACGAGGCCTGACCAACCTGCGGGAATTATGTACTTTCTTAATGAAATATCTGAGCATGCTCTCCGTAATATCAAAGTCGGCTATAACGCCAGCCTTCATAGGTCTGATGGCCACTATATTCCCGGGAGTACGCCCGAGCATTCTCTTCGCTTCTTCCCCCACGGCCAGAACATTCGTCGTCCCGGCCTCTACGGCGACCACGGAGGGCTCGCAAAGAACTATTCCCTCATTCTTAAGATACACAAGGGTGGATGCTGTTCCAAGGTCGATCCCTATGTCGCTTGAAAAGAAACCAAGCAAATTACGCATAAAGTTCACAAAACGATTCGGGACCATACCCACACCTTCTTTCTTATATTTAAAGGATTTAAAGCGGATAAATTACACAAAAAGAAGCTCATTGGATAGTAGCAAATATATGGGGGTTTGTCAAATAATTTCTAAATAACGTGGAACGTGTGACATGGGACGAGAAATCTAGGACGTCCTACGTCCTACCCCGTCCTCCTTTAATTACTTACCGGCAAGTTTAACGACACGGGTAAGATCTTCAAGAAAACCGGGATAAGATGTCGCAACGCAATCAACGCTGTCAATAATGCTTTCTCCCGACGAGAAAAGCGAGGCTATAGCCATGCTCATGGCGGTGCGGTGGTCTCCGTAACTAATGAACCGTGATGGCTCAAACCTCCTCCGCCCTCCAGGGATGACCACATCGTCGCCTGAACTTATGATCTCTATTCCGGCCTTCAGAAGGTTTTCCCCCATGCTTTTTATCCGGTCAGTTTCCTTGACTTTCAGCTCTGAGATCCCGCGGATGACGGTTTCACCCGAGGCCATAGCGGCCGCGACCATGAGAACGGGTATCTCGTCTATTAAAAGAGGTATCTCCGAAGGAGCGACAACTGTCCCTTTCAAATGTGAGTTTTTAACCCGGATATCGCCGTAAGGTTCCGGGCCTTTTTTAATGTCCGATATCCTTACGTCCGCGCCCATCCGTAAAAGCACGTCCAAAATCCCCGTCCTGGTAGGATTAAGCCCGACGCCCTTTAAAAGGAGATCGGATTTTTCGGCCAATAAAGCGCCGACCAGGAAGAAAGCCGCGCTTGAGATATCACCGGGTACAACTATGTCCTTTGGCTCGAGCTCTTTGAGCCCATTGACGCTTACCGTTAACTTATCCTTTCGGATGTCAGCTCCGAAAAGCTCCAAAATCCTTTCAGTATGGTCCCGGGAAATGAACGGTTCGGTAACGGAAGTGACCCCGTCAGCGTACAACCCGGCGGCGAGAACCGATGATTTTACCTGGGCGCTCGCGATCGGCATAGAATATGCTATAGGTTTAAGGGGCGCCTTAGCGCCTTTGATAATGAAGGGCGCGAACCCTTCTTTTTCGAGAAAATCTATCCTTGCTCCCATTTTCGCGAGCGGCTCTATTACCCTTTTCATCGGCCTTCCCGAAAGAGACTCATCGCCCGTGAGGATGACCTCTATCTCCTGCCCCGCCAGTATGCCCGCGATGATGCGCATGCTAGTCCCGGAATTCCCGAGATATAACCTGCCCTCGGGCGCTTTAAGCCCCTTAAGTCCGACCCCCTTGATCCTAAGGATGTCTCCATTAACTTCGATAGGGACGCCCATGGCCTTAAAAGCCGAGAGCGTGCTCATACAATCCTCTCCGGTAAGGAAGTTCCCGACCTTCAAAGAGCCTTTTGAGATCGCCCCGAACATCACGGCGCGGTGCGAGATACTCTTGTCAGGGGGAACAGCTATTGTTCCTTTTATCTCATTAGCAGGATTAATTTTCCAATTCATATTGTCTCCGGTATTGAGTAATCCCCGCGTTTAATTACCCTAAGCATATCTTCCGGCACCGGCGCAACGAACTCGACGAACTTGCCTGTATCCGGATGAGTGAACCCAAGTTTATCCGCATGGAGGGCGTGTCGCGGCATTTCATTACCGATACCGTAAACTTTATCACCCAGAACGGGGTGCCCGATATGAGCGAGATGGACCCTTATCTGATGGGTTCGTCCCGATTCAGGCTCCAATTTCAACACTGTGAACCTCTCGAACCTTTTGGCCACGTGGAAAACTGTGCAGGCGGGTTTGCCCCTTTCGTGGTCGACCACGATCCTCCGGTGATCCTTAAGGTCCCTGGCAAGCGGCTGATCCACGATACCATTATCAGGCCCAACAACCCCGCGAACGAGCGCTATATATCTTTTTTTCACATTTCGCTTCTGGAATTGTTTCGACAGCGAGCGGTGGGCCCTGTCATTCTTAGCCACTACTATCAGCCCCGAAGTATCTTTGTCAAGCCTGTGCACTATTCCCGGCCTCGCCCCGTCTCCCGAGGAGGCCACCTCGCGGCACCTAAAAAGCACCGCGCTCACAAGCGTCCCATTTTTATTACCCGCGCCGGGATGAACTACAAGACCAGCGGTTTTATCTATAACCATTATCCAATTGTCCTCGTAAATGACGTTGACAGGTATTTCCTCCGGCTCGATATCCGAGGATCCTTTAGGTGCGAATAGGCAGGAAACCGAATCACCGGGCTTCAGAACATAGCTTGGTTTGACGCTCGCACCGTTCACCGTGATGTGGCCTTCGGTAATGAGATCCCTTACATATGTCCTTGAGCGTTCATCCCCGAGCATCGTGGCGACATATTTATCCACCCGGCACGGCGGCTGATCATCTGAAATAAGATATTTTGTCTCTTCCATCGGCATTGTCCTAGAAAACCTTTTTAAAAGCCTCGCCCCGCCTCATACGGAAAAAATACGCCCCTACGATGAATATGCCTACGCTCAAGACCTGGGCGAGGGTTAACGAGAAAAAGATCCCGGGGTTATCCGCACGGAGAAAATCGGACAAGAACCTTACGAGCGAAAAGATCAGTAGGTATACAAGGAAAACACTGCCGTCGAATGGTTTCCTCTCCCGGTACGACGTAAGGAAGAGGAACAAAAGCGCGAGCACGAGCGATGAGTACAGCTGCACCGGGATCCTCGCCGCGACGTCGCCGGGAAAAACAACGCCGAATCCGTTATCGACAGTTCTTCCGTAACAACAGCCGTTCAAATAGCAGCCTATCCTTCCGATGGAATGCCCCAACGCAATGTAAGGCGCTACGACGTCTGACATTTTCCAGAATGAAAGTTTTTTAACGCGGCATGTTATTATCCCGGCAGCGGCACCCGCGATCAAGCTCCCGTGAAAAGCCATCCCGCCGTCCCTAAAAACCGGGATGAGCCATGGGTTACTGGCGAAATACCCTATATTGACGATAACGTACAGCATTCGCCCGCCAACGAGCCCGGACAACAATACCCAGAAAAAACAATCAGCTATTTCGTTAAATGGTTCTCCCGTACGACGTGAATACCCGTACGCGAGAAAGGCGCATGTGAGGAAGGCGGCCGCCACGCAAAAACCGTACGTGTATATTTTAAAACCAAAGACATCAAGAAGAACCGGATGCATTATCGACCTTCTTTCTGGCAAAAATGATAGCCGCGGCAAGAACTATCGCCCCGGACGTAATAAAACTGTCAGCAACGTTAAAAACCGGCCATATCCTGAAATCGAAAAAATCCACAACGTAACCCAGCCTGACCCTGTCCGTAAAGTTCCCAAGCGTCCCCGAAAAAATGAACGTAAGGCCCGTCCGCTCAAGTGTCCCGATAGAGTCAAAACGCCTGGCCATGAACCAGGCAATGAACAAAAGAGCCGCGACGGAAGCGATCACAAAGATGCCGGGACTCGACCTCATTATCCCGAAAGCCGCGCCCGTATTATGAACAAGGGTTATATGAAAAACGTCTTTTATGACCGGCGAGCTTTCCCCGATCGATAAGGAACTGAGGACAATGTACTTTGTCAGCTGGTCAACCGCGAAAATAAAGACCGCCGACAACATTAAAATGATCATTTGCTTTCTGATCGTTCTCTTTTCTCCTGGCATTTTATGCAATAGTGCGCCTGGGGCATAGCTTCCAGTCTCTGCCTGGATATTTTCTCGCCGCACATCTCGCAGCCCCCGTACAAACCTTCATCGATCTTTTTTATGGCTTCGTCCAGCGAATAGAGCAGCTGCCTTTCACCCTCCGCCAGGCCGAGTATGAACTCACGATCGTACATGTCGGTCGCCATGTCGGCCATATGGAAAGAATAACCGGACAGATCCCCGGAGGCGTCTTTCTGGGATTTGCTGGCATCCTTCTTTATACGCTTCAGCTCCTCCAGTATCCCGGCCCTCTCCTCGACAAGGCTATCGCGCACCTTCATCAGTTCCGGGCTTATCTTCACATTTTTCTTTTTCGGAGCATTCAATTCATTCTTTTTCTGCGCCTTTACGGTTTTCTGTTTGGGCTTGGAACTTTCGATCTTTTTAACCGGTTTTTTCTTATTGGCCATCGCTATTTCTCCTTTCGTCCATGACATTCCCGCATCTTTGGCAAAGTTCCGGGTATTTTGAGTTGACTCCAACTATTTCGGCGTAGTTCCAACACCTGGGACATTTACAGCCCCTGGCCTTCCTTACTGATATTAATAAAAGGCGCCCGCCGACCTTTTCCATATCTACGGCTGGACAGGCGACGATCTCCACCTGCGAAACCCTAAAAATAAAAGCCATAAGATCCCTCGAGCCCGAAAGAAAATCCGACTCTTTTGCATCCTCGGAATAAAGCTCAATTCTAGCATCAAGCGAGCTCCCTATCAAGCCTGTCGCCCTTTTTTCTTCAAGGGACTTCATCACCTCATTCCTTAAAGCGATGAGCCCGTCCCATTTGATCATAAGCGGCTCATCGTTCCATCCGGAGATGTCGTTCGACAACCCGGGCCATAGCGACATATGCACGCTTTCCTCTTTTCCGTCGCATTTCACATATTCCCACACCTCATCCATCGTAAAAGCCAGTATCGGAGAAAGTATCCTGGTAATGACGTCAAGGAGATGGAATATGACGGTCTGCCCGGAACGCCTCTGGGAAGACCCGGGAGACACTACGTACATGATATCCTTCTGTATATCAAGGTAAAAAGAGCTTATATCGGTCACGCAAAAATCATAGACCGACCTGTAAACTTTGTAAAACTCGAAATTGGCGTAATATCCGTCGTTATCCTTTACCAGCCTGTACAGTCTCGAAAGCATCCACCTGTCCACCTCATGCAATTCCCCGGGCGGCACACAATCGCGGGCATGGTCATAATCATAGAGGTTGCTTATGAGATATTTCAGCGTGTTCCTTATTTTCCTGTAACCGTCCGCGAGCCTCGCGAGTATCTCATCCGATAGTTTAATATCGCCCGAATAATCGCTGGAAGATACCCACAGGCGCAGGACATCCGCGCCGTACTTTTTCATTATCTCTTCCGGCTGGATGACGTTCCCCAGAGACTTTGACATCTTTTTCCCTTCGCCGTCCACGACAAAACCGTGCGTCAATACCTTCCTGTAGGGTGGGACGCCGTTTATGCCCATGGAGGTTATAATAGCGGCCTGGAACCAGCCCCTGTGCTGGTCAGAACCTTCGAGGTAGAGGTCGGCTGGGAAAGACAATTCCGGCCTCGCTTGCAGGACCGCCCTGAAACTGACTCCGGAATCGAACCATACGTCAAGTATATCCTGTTCCCTCACAAGGTCATCTTTCGCGCATTCAGGGCATTTTGTACCGGCGGGAACTATCTGGTCGATGGCTTTTTCGAACCACGCATCGGCCCCGTCCTTTTCGGTCAGCTTCGCCGTATTCCTGATGATCTGAGCAGTAGTGAACGCCTTGCCGCAGGAGCGGCATTTGACGGCCGGTATAGGAACGCCCCAATAGCGCTGCCTGGAGAGACACCAGTCGGGTCTACCGGAGATCATTGCGCCTATTCGGTCAACGCCGCCTCCGGGAACCCACTTAACTTCATTATTTATGGCATGGACCATTTTCTCTCTGAGCCCGTCATGGTCGATCTTCATGAACCATTGTTCCGTCGCCCGGTAAATTATCGGGTCCTTGCATCGCCAACAATGCGGGTATGCATGCGTTATCTTATCGGCTAGGACAAGAGAACCGTTACCGGCCATTTTTTCTATTATCGCCTTATTCGCCTTGAAAACATCCTCACCCTCGAATTCTCCCGTCCCTTTCTTGAATCTCCCGCGTTCATCGACGGGCATAATAACGGGAAGCGAGAATTTTTTACCCGTGATATGATCGTCAGCTCCATGCCCGGGGGCCGTATGCACCGAGCCAGTACCTTCCTCTTTTGTAACATACGCCGCCGGGACAAGAACGGAATCCCTTTCAATGAATGGGTGTCTGACTGCCTGGATATCCTTTATGACCCGCTCGCCTGACATTTTCTCGAGTAAGGAGTAATTCCCCGCCGAGAATCTTTTCATTAACGGCTCAACCAGCTCGGACAACATCACCCATACTTCAGCGCCGACCTCTACAAAGCTGTATTCAAATCCCGGGTTCAGGGCCACCGCCACGTTACCGAGAAGCGTCCATGGCGTCGTGGTCCATACGATGAAAACCAGATTTTTCCCGCGGTAAAGGTTTTTGGCGGGGAACTTCACGTATATGGACGGCGAGACCTTGTCCTCATACTCTACCTCAGCTTCGGCAAGCGCCGTTTCGCAGGTCTTACACCAGTTGACCGGCTTTAAGCCTTTGTAGATGAACCCTTTTTCATAGAGGTCTGCCAAAGCGTAAAGTATATTAGCCTCATAGGCTCTCGACAGTGTCAGATAAGGGTCATCCCAGTTCCCGAAAACCCCGAGCCTTTTGAACTCCTCTGCCTGTATCTTTACGAATTTCATGGCGTATTTATAAGCTTTTTTCCTGAACTCGACCTGAGATATATCGTTCTTGGTCATATTGAGCTCTTTGAAAAGCTGATGTTCTACCGGAAGGCCATGGCAATCCCATCCGGGTACGTACGGGGCATAATTTCCTTTTAACGCAGCGTATTTTACCGAGATGTCCTTAAGTATCTTGTTAAGGACATGACCCATATGTATGTGTCCGTTGGCGTAAGGCGGACCGTCATGAAGGATGTAAGTTTTCCCCGACGGCCTTCTCAGTGCGAGTATCTTTTCGTAAACCTTCATACCGTCCCATTTTCTTAGCGTCTCAGGCTCTCGCCTGGGAAGGTCCGCCTTCATCGAAAAAGTTGTTTTCGGAAGGTTCAGGGTATCTTTATAATTCGGTTTATCGTTCATTTGTTCCCTTGGATGCATCCGCCATGCATTTTATCATTGTCTTTAAATAAACCCCTTAACGATCGGCCCCAGCTTATCCAGCGTTGCGCGAGGAATGGCGTCTTTGCTTGTTATTATCGCGTCCTTCAACGCGTTCATGCAAGAGCATGTCCTCTTTCCCGGGATACCGGCCACGGTATTAAGGAGCATTTTTTTTGAAGTTTCCGCGTTCTTCATAAGATTCGCTATTATCATCTCCACCGTTACACATTCGGCGGAAGGACCTTCGCGCCAGCAGTCATAATCGGTTATCATGGCTATCGAAGCGTAACATAACCCGGCCTCGCGGGCAAGCCTTGCCTCGGCGATATTTGTCATGCCTATGACATCCGCCCCCCATGAACGGTAAAGTTCGGATTCGGCTTTAGTAGAAAAAGCCGGACCTTCCATGTTTATATATGTACCGTCGCGGTGTATCTTTACGGGCATTTTCGCGTTCAGGTCATAAATAGCCGCTCGAAGTGACGGGCAAACCGGCTCCGCAAAAGAGATGTGCGCGACGATGCCTTCCCCGAAAAAAGTCATTCTCCTGGCCGAATTCGTCCTGTCGATGAACTGATCCACCAGGAGCATATCTAGCGGCTTAAGTTCTTCCTTAAGGCTGCCTACAGCCGAAATTGCTATAATGCGGTCAACTCCCAGGACCTTAAAACCGTATATGTTCGCCCGGTAATTTATTTCAGAAGGCATCAGGCGATGACCTTCGCCGTGCCGGGCAAGAAAAACTACCTCTTTTCCCGACAATTTCCCTTTCATATATTCCCCTGAAGGCTCTCCGAAAGGGGTCTCAACCTTCACCTTCTCGTCAACCTCTAGACTCTCAATATTATAAAGCGCCGATCCGCCTATCACCCCGATCTTCGTCATATTTACAAGACCTCCAATATCTTGTTCCTGCTTTTCTCCCCGGCGATTATCCGAACCCTGCTTTTAGGGACCTTATACCTCGCGGCTACCAGCTCGATCACGGACTTGTTGGCTTTTCCCTTTTCGGGAGCAGCCGAAACATACGCTCTTATCACTCCATCCTTCTCGACAAGCTCCTCTCTCGAAGCCTTAGGGTGGACTTTTACCTCCAGCCTCATCTCTACCTGCGCTTGCGCTTGATGACCAGGTACTAGTTTTAGGTTATAGATGTTAGGTTTTAGGTGTCAATGCTTTACAACAACGAACACCTAAAACCTATAAACCAGCTAACCCAACCTGTACGCCAACTGATACAGTATCCCGACTATGACGTTCTTGACCACGCTCAACAAAAGGAACGCCACGATCGGCGAAAAATCTATCATGCCCACCTGAAGCGGAAGCCTTCTCAGAGGGGCCAGTATGGGATCGGTGACAGAGTACACTATGCGTACGATCTCGTTATATTCATCCGCTCCGACCCAAGATATCACTATACGGATCACCAGAATAAAATAGACGACGCTAAAGAGTATCGAGACCAGGAGTGCAAGGCCTCTTATGATCTCAGCAACTATGAACATTGTATCCTTTCGCTCCCCGTTTCATCACCGCGACAATTCTACGGAACGGCATTTCGCCTTATCCACGGCGTTAATTACGATCTTTTTAAGACCTTGTTTGTCGAATATCCTAAGGGCGGCTTCGGTTGTCCCCCCCTTGGAAGCTACTTGCTTGACCAACTCAGCCGGAATAATTCCATCATCCATAAGAAGAGCGGCACCCCGAACGGTCTGGCGGACGATCTTAAGTGCGATATCCCTGGACAGACCCATTTTTACCGCCGCTTCGACCATGGAAGCGGCCATGAAGAATAAATAAGCCGGTCCACTGCCGGCGACGGCCGTAAATGCGTCAAAATACTTCTCATCAAGAGGAACGACATCCCCAATGGCCTTGAATATGCCTATCGCCTCTTCCTTCTTCGTTACGTGAATATTAAAGGCTATCGCGGTGACGCTGGCGCCTTTTTTTGCCGCAAGGTTGGGCATCGCCCTGGCGACAGGTGTCTTTTTACCTATATATCTGTTTACGGTCGCGATCCTAACCCCGGCCATGATAGTTATTACCATGGTCTTTCCCGTAATATGCCGGGCTATCTCAGGAAAAAGGTCGGATGAGTCCTGGGGTTTAACGGCTATTATTATGTAGTCCGACCCCTTAATAAGCGACTCGAGATCCACGCCTACGGCACCTGTCCTTTTAGAAAGGCCCCTCTGTTTTAAAGCATCCTTATCACTCAGAAAGATCTTCTCCGGCACGCATATTCGCTTCGCTAATAAGCCCTCGGCGATGGAAGCGCCCATGATCCCACACCCAATAATGCCGACTTTTATTTGTCCCATTTTATGCGAGTTCCTATGTATACCCAATTGATTTAGAGGACAAAAATATCATACTTAGGAGAGAAAGTCAACTGAAGAAGGCTCGCACTCGTTAACGCCTTCGGCGCGGGAAACAATGGACCCTTGGGGAACAATTAATACACAGGCTTGAAAAAGCAGGAACAAAATACCCGCACTCGTCAGCCAAACACGGTTAATGGACCCATACTACTCCCCGGGTTGAAACCCTGGGTTTCCAGGTAAAGACCCATACTGAGGCGGCTTACATGTAACCCCGCCTTTAACAGCGGGGTTTAGCGCCTCCGAATGTATCAAAAATATCTATCCAGAAAGGTTACGATCTTCTTGTAAGCGTACCTGATAGGATTATCGGAAGGGACCTCCGCCTTTCTTTCGGCGGCTAAAAGTTCAAGAACGCCTATACAACCCGCGTATCCCATCCTGTCCTCCACTGAAAGCTCATCGAAAGGTTTCATGATATAGGGAGCTGAACGAACGGGTTTATCGACGCTTTTTTCGAGATATTCCAGCGTTTCGTCGCTGATACCCGATTCGCTGGTAACTATGATCTTCTTAGCCAGAGCCCATCCGTCCATTTCTTTCACGAAGTCTATGAGTCCGCTGAGATTCTCTTCTGAGACGTTAAGGTCCCCTGCTTTTGAAGATAAATCCTTGACCGGGATCACACGCGCTGAAAGTGCCTTGCCTTGGAAGAACACCGATAGCTCAATGATATCCTCGTACTGGTTGATAAAAATAACGCCGTCATTCCTGTCCTTTTCTGGGACAAGGCTGTGGGAATTCGCCAGGCCAGAAAATATTTTACCCCGGCAAGAATATCCCGCGAAAGCGATACTTTTCTCTATGTTCCTGAGTATCGAGGAATCCATTAAAAGAATATTCATTTCAACCCCGAGTCTCACCCCTTCCAATCCCACAGGCTCAGCGATCCCTCTTTCATTGTCGATCTCAAACCCGCTAACTATAACGTGAAGGGGTTCCTTACTTTCCGGCAATCTCACTATCGATCCCAATTGAACGCATTTATCCCTGTCCCGTCGGGTGATCTCTCTGCCATACCTCGAAAGAAGTATGGACCCTTTGGCGGGAAGCATTTCCATTGAGGTGGATGAGACCGCGAAATAAAGATCATATACTTTTTTCCCCGTCTTCTTCCGCAATTTTTCCATGACTTCCTGAACGGATTCGGAGGCGAATCCTATATCGGTTACCACTCCGCGCTTTATCCCTTTCGCCTGGGCCTTTGCCGAGCCTTCGATCGCATATTCCGATCTCCCCCGCCATGACGCTATTATCCCGTAAACTTCCTTGCCTTTAAAATCCAGTACGGCGAAACTTTTTGTCATTGCGGCTCCTTATATCCTATTTAATGATCCAATGTGCTGAGCGGTGAGTGGCCGAAGGTAAAAGTGATCGTGTTCATTGTATTGGACCATTTCCCCTTCCGAGACCCGTTCCCCTTGACCCTTAACGATCATTTCGGCGATATCACTATTTTCTCAAACCTCAGGTCGATGTATGCGATCTCTTTCAAATTAACTTTCGGATCCGACAGTACCATCTTCAATCGATCTATGTTCCTAGTGAAATCCGAGCGCCCGAGTTTTATAGTGACGCCCGAAAGGTCCATGGTGATATCGTTAATATTGCCGACATCTACAAAGGTGACCGGAGCTTTTTCTTTTATCCTTTGTTTTTCGACAAGGTTTAATATCTCAAAGGCCTTTTCGACCTGACGCGTAAGCAATACTTCCCCGGGCCTGGGCGTATTAATAAAAAATTTTACCCCTTTTATCCTTAATAGGTCTTTAACGGACGTATTGTCAGCCATAACCACCGCTTCCCGGTCTATAACTACAGCTGGCTTAGCGTCGATGACGGCGTACGGCTCCCTCTCCGTTATTATCACATCTATCCTGTCGGGCAGGACCCTTCGCACTTCGATATACTTGCACTGAGGACGCGCTTCTTCTATGAAAGCGCGTATCTGCCTTAGATTTATCGAGAATATATTCCGGCCCATGTAAAGGCCTTCGAGGTCAAGGCCCGGCTTAAGAGAATACTCTTCCGCCCCTTTCTTTACCGATATTTCCTTTACGGAAAAATTATCACTGTCATTCAAAAACCTCCATGTGCCAAATCCAAGGGCCGAAACAAGAACAGCCGAGGCCAGGAAGGCAACGGTCAACCTGTGGCGCGTCAACCACATAAGATCGATCACTCTTTTAGTGCCGGATCTTTTTTGTCTGGGCGTTCGTTTTCTCCCCGTCACTATTTTCCCCTTTTTTTGAGCGCGCTGTAAAGTATGACAAGACAAAGCTCATCGAACTCTATCCCAGCCTGTTTTGCCGCCATCGGCAAAAGGCTTCTCGAAGTAAGCCCGGGGATAGTGTTAACCTCAAGAACGAATATCCTGTTATGTTCGTCCAACCTGAGATCGACCCTGGAAAACCCGTCGCAACCAAGGGACATGTGCGCCCTCAAACCGATCTCGCTGGCTCTCTCGGACAACTCCTTGGATATTTCAGCCGGGACTATGTACCTGGTCTCTTTCGACATGTACTTGGCATTGTAATCGTAGATCCCGCCTTCCGCTCTGATCTCGATGACGGGAAGGGGCCTGTTCTCCAGCACACCTACCGTCAATTCCTTCCCTGGCACATAATCCTCGACCATCACCTTATCGGAATAATCGAGAGCCGTCTTGACGGCCTTCCTTATATCATTGCCGGTAAATACCACGCTAAGCCCAATGCTGGAACCCTCGGAAACCGGCTTTACAACGCAAGGATACTTTATTACACGCGATATATCTCTGTCAAAATCCTCGATCACGACATGCCCGGGGGTGTCTATGTTATCTTTCATGAATTGTTCCTTAGCCGCGAGTTTATCAAGGGCCTTTCGGGAGGAAATATCGTCAGATCCCGTGTATGGTATCCCGAGCCCGGAAAGCTTTTTCTGTACGGTCCCGTCCTCACCGAACCTCCCGTGAAGGGCTAGAAAAGCGATGTCAAAATCCCTTTCGACGAGAAAATCGAACGATTCGTCCTTAATATCGATAAAGACGGGATAAAACCCGCATCTTAAAAGAGCGGCTTCGACGGCTCTGCCGCTTTTGAGGCTTACTTCCCGCTCGCTTGAAGGACCTCCGGCCAGGATGGCTATCCTGAACTCCTTGAGCTCTTCCGCCATTTTTGTGAAGCGATTTTTTTCGTCGGCCATGCGCTTACTCCTATTCGCGATTCGTATCGAAAATCGCAGATCTACCCCTACAAACACGAACCACTATCCACGAATCTAGACCACTATCTTTCATCCCCGATCATCATCCTATTATCTCTATTTCCGGCTCAAGTTCAACACCGAACATCTTAAAAACCTTATCCCCGGCAACACCCATAAGCCTGGCAACGTCATCGCTCGAAGCCCCTCCCGAATTAACTATAAAATTTGCGTGCTTTCCGGATATCAACGCACCGCCGACCCTTGCACCTTTAAGCCCGGCATTCTCTAAAAGTTTTCCAGCCGGCAAAAAATTACCGGCTGGATTCTTAAAAACACAACCGAGCGTTCTTTCTTCCAAAGGCTGTTTGAGAAGTTTCTCGATAAAAGTCATTTTTATCCGCTCTCGGATCTCTGACGAAAGCTTACTCTCCATCAGAAATTCAGCTTCTAAGATAATAGTTTCCCTGAGCGAACTTCTTCTGTAGCTGAACTCAGCCTTCTCTTTTTGTATAACTTCAACTGCTCCGTCCCTGTTTATGACCTTCACGGACAAAAGGTTCTCGCTGACGGCGCACTTATTGCTCGCATTGTTTATCAGCGCCCCTCCGAGAGTCCCGGGGATACCCGCCAGGCCTTCGAATCCGGAAAGACCGTTCTTCGCCGAAAAGGTTATCAAGGAGCTCAGTTTAGCCCCGGCCCCGCTTATCAATATCTTTCCGGATACAGTCATGCGCTTAAAATTCTCATGTTCCAGCAATATGAAGACCTTGTCATAATAAATATCCTTAAACAGAAGATTGCTTCCTTTCCCGATGACCATATATTGAATGCCGTTCCCAATTAGATATGCGACGAGCGATCCGAGCTCAACCCCGCATGAAGGGCTGTAAACGGAGAAAGCCGTGCCGCCCGCAAAGAAAGTATTGTATTTTGCCAGAGGCTCGTCGAAAACGACGGCTCCCCCCATAGCCGCGGCATGAGCCCACAGTGACCGTCTGACCTGCTCTTTATTCATTTTTTCCGCTCTTACTCCCCGTCCCTTTCACTCCGGAACCAGCCCGTATGTTTTCCAGTATCGGCTTACCGGATTCTCTTATATCCCCGGCTCCCGCTATCAGAACAAGATCCCCCTTCCTGCATATCCCGGAAACATATCCGGGAACATCCTCTTTATTCATGAACTCGACGGACTCGAAATGCTTCCTGTCTATCTTCCTGAATATTTCCTCGGACCCTACCTTAAAAGAGTCTGATTCATCGGCAGAATAGATATCCGTAAGTATGAGTATATCTGCTCCCTTAAAACACCCGGCAAATTCATCTTTAAGGTCAATGGTCCTTGAATACCTATGGGGCTGAAAAACCACAATAAGCTTTCCATCCGGGGAAAAATCACGCGCGGCAGTAATTACCGCCCTAAGCTCCGTCGGATGGTGTGCGTAATCCTCGTACACTTTCACTCCCCTGGCTTCGCCGACGGGATAAAATCTCCTTTTCACGGTCCGGAAGCTAAGAACGGCCTCAACAACCTCCTCAAATGAAAGGCCCAGCTCCAGGCACATTCCCACGGCCGAAATGAGGTTCATCACATTATGCCTGCCGATAAGTGTCGACATAACGTCTCCCCTGATTTTGCCGTTGGCGCAAAACTTGAATTTTATCGACCTTGCGTGTTCGGCGTCCTTCGAATAATATCGCGAAGCCGATGTTTTAGCGAACGAGAACGGGACCTTCCTGGACGGAGCGTCAGCGACAAGCTCTTTCAAAAGCTTGTCATCGGCGTTGTATAAGAGCACACCCTCACGGGGCATATTGCCGAAAAATTTTCTGTATCCGAGTTTAAGGTTCTCCATGGACCCGTAATGTTCCATGTGCTCCCTTTCCACATTCGTCACGCAAACGTTCGTCGCTCTTATATCCCGGAAAAAACCGTCGCTCTCGTCAACTTCGGCGACTATCAGGTCATCGTCGCCTAAAAGCGCGTTCCCGCCTATGGATTCTATTTCGCCTCCCACCAGCACCGTAGGTTGACGTTCGCACTTCCAGAGTATATGCGCGATAAGAGCGCTCGTCGTGGTTTTCCCGTGCGTTCCGGTCACGCCCACCGATATCTTCGCCAGTGACATAACCCGCCTTAACAATTCCGACCTCGATATGATCTCAAGGCTCATTTCTTCAGCTTTGATCATTTCCGGGTTATCGTTCGGTATGCTGGTCGATCTGACCACTATACGGGCGTCGCCTGGTATATTTAAAGGAGAATGCCCCTTTTTAATGACAGCGCCTTTTCTGGCGAGATGTTCGGTGAGATTATTACTTCTCAGGTCCGACCCGGAAATACGGTTCCCCTTAGCCAGAAGCACATGCGCCAGAGCGCTCATCCCTATCCCGCCTATTCCGATAAAATGATAATTCATGTCACCCCGTTGTTTGTCATATGCTCTCGCACCTTCGCTACATTTCGCTCAGAACCAAATCAGCTAACAGACGACCCGCCTCAGGCCTGGCGAGCGAGCCGGCGGCGGCGCTCATTTTTGCGTAAACTTCACTGCTCTTAAGTATCCTCAATACTTCTTCCGCCAGAAGTCCCGGAGTAAGGTCATTTTCTTCGATCCGGATAGCTGCTCCGGCTTTAGCGAAATATGCCGCGTTAGTCCTCTGGTTATTATCCCTGGAGGGATACGGAACGAGTATCATGGGCTTCCTGTGATAAGCCAGTTCGAACACCGCCGCGGATCCTGACCTGGAGATAGCTATATCCGCAGCCGAATAGGCCGCGTCCATCCTCTCAAGAAAAGAGAAAACGGCCGCGTTAATACCGTTATCCCTGTAAAAATCTTTTATCGCCGCATGATCCTTAGCTCCTGTCAAATGTATGAATTCGATATCCAGCGACCTGTCTTCTTTTAGCAGACTAGCCGCTATCGACGCCACCCGGTTTAGCGATGAAGAACCCTGGCTCCCTCCCATGACGAGCACTTTTTTTGAGCTCCCGGAGAGTTCCAGGTACTCCATGGCCCCCTCGCCTATATCCGTCAGATTACAGGACCTTATGGGATTCCCCGTCAATACTACCCTGCCGCGAGAACTACAAGGAAAGAATTGTCCGCTTTCCGGAAAACTCACCGCTATTTTTCGGGCTATGTTCGACAATATCATGATAGCCCTCCCCGGGGCATGGTTCTGCTCGTGTATCACAAGCGGGATATTAAAGGCTTTCGCGCAAAGGGAGATCGCTCCCGAAGAATAACCTCCGAAAGCGACTACACGACCGGGTCTTATCCATACCAGAATAGCCGCCGAAAGGAAAGCGTCGGAGACGATCTTAAAGGCGAACACCACCCATTTCAGGATATCCTTTCTAAAAGGCATGGGGTTCGCGGAAAGATAAAATGATCTGTATCTAGAGGCGCCTAAAATATTCCGGTCAAGCTTCCTGTCGCTCGCTACGAAATATATTTCTTTCACGCCTTTTTTTTCAAGTTCCTCGGCGACAGCCGTCGCCGGAAAAATATGTCCACCGCTCCCGCCAGCGGCGATGATAACCCTCATCCTTTAATCCGACTCCTCTATATGCCTTGCCATATTCAATATCACCCCTATCGCGGCCAGGTGGACGAGAAGGGAGCTCCCCCCGTAGCTGATGAACGGGAGCGGGAGGCCTTTAGTCGGGAGCGCTCCGACCGAAACCCCGATGTTGACGATCGACTCAAAAGCGATCATTACCCCTATACCAAAAACTACCCTCGACATGAAAACATCCTTCAGTTTAAAAGATATCCTCATCGTAAAGAATACGATCAGAAAGAAGAGCGACAAAACGGCTATCGCTCCTAAGAACCCCATTTCCTCTCCTATGATCGAATAGATAAAATCGGTATATGATTGCGGCAGATAGAACAGCTTTTGTTTAGAACTGCCCAGCCCGACGCCGAATATCCCGCCAGAACCCAACGCTATGAACGATTGGATCAATTGAAATCCGGCGCCTTTAGGATCGTTCCATGGCTCGAAAAAGACCATCACCCTTCTCAGCCTGTACGGGGCGCTCACTATCGCGAGAAGCAGAAGCGGCATGGCGGACAGAACGATAACGAAAAGATGTTTCAACTTTATCCCTGAGGCGAACAACATCACCAGCCCGATAACCCCGATCGAAACTGCGGTCCCAAGGTCAGGTTCAAGAAGGACAAGGAGCGACATTAACGAAATGACAGCCACAGACGGGACAAATCCGGTAAAGAGGTGATGCATCTTATATCTATTACGGCCGGTAAAATCAGCCAGATAAAAAATAACGGCGAGCTTCGCTATTTCCGACGGCTGAAGCCCGAACCCTCCTATCCTTATCCATCTTCTGGCTCCGCCGGCGAGTGTGCCAAATCCCGGAAGTGCCACTAGAATGAGCATAGCCAGCGACAGCAGAAAGAACCACCTGACATTGCCCCTCATCTTCTCAGCCGACATCGACATGCAGAATATCGCCGCTATCATGCCGATGAAGATAAAAATAAGATGCCTTTTTACAAAATAGAGGCTGTCGCCCAGGGTCTCATATGAATAAACAGCGCTGGACGAATAGATCATGACGATCCCTATCATCATAAGGATGGATACGGATAGCAAAACTATTTTCGCGTTTATATTCATTTATTTTATGACAGATGAAAGATCAGTTTTTAGCGCCGTAAAGAGAAAGAACTTCCCGCCTGAATACGTCCCCTCTTTCCTTGTAACCTGAAAACATGTCAAAACTGGAGCACATGGGTGAAAGAAGCACTATCTCGTCCTGCCGGGCGTTCTCCGACGCCGCTTTGACCGCTTCGGCCATATTTCCGCAGGCGATAACATTGACGAAAGGGCCAAAAGCATCGCGTATCTTTTCCTTCGCCTCACCTATGACGACGATAAGCTTGACATGTTCTTTTACCGAACTAAGTATCTGCCTGTAATCCCCTCCCTTATCCCTGCCCCCGGCGATAAGTACTACTGGTCTCAAAAGCGAATCCAGGGCCACCCTGGTAGCATCAATATTCGTCGCCTTGGAATCGTCGATGTACTGGATCCCGCTGAACGACCCTATGGTCTCAAAGCGGTGGTCAAGTGTCTTAAAAGTCTTAATTGCCGAAAAAATCTCTTTATCGGCCAGACCCATCAACCGTGACGCGGCTATGGAACAGATCATATTGTCGATGTTATGTTTGCCCTTAAGAGGGATATCCCCGGAGTTCAGGACCTCATGATCGGGATCGGGCTTATTCACGATATTTGCGGCCGGTCTTTTGTCTTCTGCCGCGCGGCTGTGTCCGTAAAAAATGACATTACTTTTCAGGTCTTTTACCAGCGGATCTCCCTCCAGGTCGGTATGTATTATCGCCCAGTCGCTGGAGTCCTGGTTCATGAATATCTTGAATTTCTCTTTTTTATATTCTTCCAGACCGGCGTGCCTGTCATAATGGTCGTCGGTGACATTAAGCAGAAGGGCGATCTTTGGACGGAACCTGTCGATCGTCTCCAACTGAAAAGAGCTCACCTCTATCACGGCGACGCTGTTCGCGGTCATGGACCCTACGACCCTGGTAAAAGGGATGCCGATATTGCCGCACACGAACGCGTCCACGGCAGAACTCTTAAGGATATGCCCTATAAGCTCAACGGTAGTACTTTTTCCGTTTGTCCCGGTCACGGCTATTATCGGACTTTCGCAAAAGATGTAACCAAGTTCTATCTCTCCGATGATCTTCGCTCCCGGAGGTATAAGATCTTTCATCTGCTCGGTGCGGAGGTCCACCCCGGGCGAAGGGATAACGATCTCGGCCCCCTCGAAGAATTCTTTTGTATGTTTTCCGGACTCGGCGAATATCCCTTTGGCCGAAAGCTCGCGGGTAATAGCCGAAAATCTGTCTGCGGCTGCGGCCTCCGACACATATACCCTGGCGCCTTTACTTTTCAAAAGCTCGGCAGATGAGATCCCGCTGACTCCCATGCCTATTACGATCGCTTTTTTGTTCTTGAGATCCATTTAAGCCATCCTTGTTCTCATAAATGAACACATGTGCCGCATAGCGCGTTACTGAGCTTTGATCGCCGCCAAAGCCAAAAGCGCCAGTATCGCCGATATGATCCAAAACCTTATCGTTATCTTCGACTCTGGCCATCCTTTAAGCTGAAAATGGTGGTGTATGGGAGCCATCAGAAATATCCTCTTCCCTCGCAACTTAAAAGACGCCACCTGCAGAATCACAGAAAGCGATTCTACCACAAAAATACCCCCGACCAGGAGCAGAAGGAACTCCTTTTTAAGGAACACGCTGATTATCGCTATGGTCCCCCCCAGGGACAAAGAACCCGTATCCCCCATGAAGACCGATGCGGGATGGCTATTGAACCAGAGGAACCCCAGGCCCGCTCCGACCATAGCTCCGCAGAAAGGGGTCAGCTCTCCGGCCCCGGGAAGATAAAAGACATTGAGGTACCCGCTCACAACCGCGTTCCCGGCAATATAGCTCATCAGGGCGTATGTGAGAGACACGAAGATCATGCAGCCTATAGCAAGCCCGTCCAACCCGTCAGTAAGGTTGACCGCGTTCGACGCACCAACTATAACAAGCCATGCGAAGACAATATACAAGATCCCAAGATTGGCCACTGAGTTCTTAATGAACGGAAGATAGAGCTCGGTCCCCATATGTTTATCCGAGACAACATATAACCCTATGATAAGCGCGACCACGGTCTGGCCAACTATTTTAGTCATCGACCTGATCCCCTTAGCGCTTTTATTACGTATTTTTGTCAAATCGTCCATGAAACCTATCATTCCAAGCCATAACATCCCGAACAAAAGTAGCAGGACCAGCGCGTTATCAAGCCGGCACCAGAGGATCGCCGAAACGCATACAGAAAAAATTATTATCGCCCCGCCCATCGTAGGCGTCCCCTTTTTCGTTGTCAGGAAATCATCAAGTTTCTCGACATGCTGGTTCCTGACATATTGCCCTAGCTTTAAGGTCTTAAGCCATTCGATCATTATCGGGCCTAACCAGATACATAGAACAAAAGAAGTAACCGTAGCCATGCTGGCCCTGAAAGTCAGGTATTTAAAAACGTTGAACCCGAACCAAAGATCCCTTAGCGGATATAAGAGGAAGAAAAGCACTTGAGTATCTCCTCCATTTTAGTTTTTCTTGAGCCTTTTATAAGAACTGTATCGCCTTCCGCCGCCACTTCGGACAATATCCTGGACGCGCCTTCGGCGTCGGAAGCTCCGTAAATGTAACGAGGATCGAAACCGTTATCTATCGCTCCGGACGCTATGGATGAAGCCCCGGCCCCGACCGTTATGAGACGGTCTATCCCGAGCCCGGCTATTTTCCTGCCGATCTCTATATGTAACTGCTCGCTCAATTTGCCCAGTTCCATCATCTCACCGGATACAACTATCTTCTTCCCGAACTCACCCAATGAGGAAAGAACGCCGAGCGCCGCTTCGAAAGAGGAGGGGTTGGAATTATACGAGTCGTTGATGAAATCTATCCCGTGAGCTTTCACTTTTTCCAGTCTCATTTTCGGAAGGGCCGCCGACATAAGTTGTTTACCGATAAGTCCGGGGTCGACCCCAAGATAGGACGCTACCGATACCGCCGCTGCGGCGTTATGTACGTTATGCGCGCCCGGGACCGGTATAAAATACGCGTTGCCGTTAAGCCTGAACGATGATCCGTTCGTCTCGCACTTTATATCCGTGACCCTGTAATCACACTCCCTGCGTTCGCCATAGAACAGTACCTTAACGTCGTCCCTGTTCACGCGCCGAAGATAATTATCGTCGCCGTTGAAAAAGGCCGCTCCGCCTTCGCCCAAACCTGAGAGAATATCGGATTTTTCCCTGAACACGCCGTCCCTGTCCCCCAGGAACTCAAGATGGCTGTCCCCGATATTCGTGATAACGGCGAGACGAGGTCTGACCAACCCGGCGAGGTCACGGATCTCTCCGGGATGGTTCGTTCCTAATTCCATGACGGCTATCTCGTGGTCGCTTTGGGCATTGAAAAGCGTCAGGGATACACCAAGAACATTGTTATATGAAGCCTGGCTTTTAAGCGTTTTAAACTTAGCGGAAATGATAAGGGCGATAAGTTCTTTTACCGTTGTCTTACCGTTAGACCCTGTAACGCCGATAAAAGGGATATCCAGTTTTCCGCGTATATCTTCCGCGACACGTCGTATCGCCCCGGAGGATCCTTTTACCGTTATAAGGGCTGCCTTCCCGTTCGCCTCCGAACCGATAAAAGTCTCAGCGATAACGCCCAAGGCTCCCTTGGCGAGCACCTCGCCGATAAAATCATGCCCATCGTGATTATCGCCTTTTAAAGCGATAAATACATCGCCTTTTTTTATAGTGCGGGAATCAATACTTAAATCCCCTATCCGGGCGGAGGTATCTCCCGAGATCACCGTTCCCAGAGCCGCCTCGGCCAGGTCTTTCAACGTGTAGTTGATCATTAAATATTCTTTATCTTAATTTTGTAAAAGCCGGTTCACTGTTTCTATGTCACTAAAGTCAAATTTCGTATCGCCTATTATCTGGTAGTCCTCGTGACCCTTACCGGCAATAATAATAACATCTCCGGGCGCCGCCGTCCTGACCGCATGGGCTATGGCTTCCTCTCTAGGACGTATTATACAATAGTTATCTTTTCCGCATATACCTTTTTCTATGTCTTTTACAATATCATCGGACTTTTCTCTTCTGGGGTTATCGTCCGTAACGATAACCCTGTCAGCGATGTCTGTGGCAATTTTGCCCATTACGGGCCGCTTTTCCTTATCTCGGTTGCCTCCGCACCCGAAAACACATATAAGTTGACCTGATGCGAAACCCTTTAAACATTCCAGCACATTAAGCAGCGCGTTGGGAGTATGCGCGTAATCCACGTAAACGTCAAAATCCTTTCCGGAACGTATCTTTTCGAGCCGGCCCGGAACTTTTATCCCGCTTTCCAGCCCTTTCTTAATGACCAAAGGCGGTATCCCGGAATAAAGAAGAGCCGACGCGGCAGACAACGAGTTATAAACATTATGCCTGCCTACAAGATCCGTTCTGATATCAATTTCCCCGAAATCCCTGGACGATATCAGGAATTCACTCCCGTCCCGGCTCAATTTAATATCTCTGGCGGTCACATCGGCTTCATTCTCGATGCTGAACGTTACTAGCCCTTTTATTCTCTTATCCTGTTTGAGAGTAGCTATCATCGCGTCATCGATATTAATGGCGGTATGCCCTCCGTCAGCCACAAGCTCGAATATCTTTGATTTCGATTTCAGGTATTCCTTCATATTGTGGTGATAGTCAAGATGTTCAGGCGTGATATTCGTGAATACTGCCGAACGTACCGATATCCCGGAAGCCCTCCCCTGCTCCAGAGCGTGGCTTGAAAGCTCCATGGCTGTGTACTTACAGCCATTCGCCGATATCTCCTGGAGATACCGGTTAAGCTCGTCTCCACCGGGAGTGGTCAGCGCGGATGGAGAGATCTTTCCTTTACCGGTTATATTGCAAACGGTCCCGAGAAGCCCGCAATCGATCCCGGATCTCCTGAGGATATCGTAGATCATGAAGACCGTAGTTGTCTTGCCGTTGGTGCCCGTTATGCCGAATATAGACAGGGACGACGCCCTTTTCTCGAATATCCTTTTGTTGACGTAAGTGAACGCTTGCTGCGCATTATCGACCTCGATGATCCGCTCTTGGGCTGTAACTCCACCCGGGCCCCGTTCCGCGATAACGCGTTCCGCACCCGCCTTAATAGCGTCGTCGACGAAGAGCCTGCCGTCTATGGCGGTCCCCTTCAGGGCAATAAAGATATCCCCTTTGTTAACCCCTCGCGAATCAATCTTTATCCTATTGGCGTCGTAAGAAACCTTTTCCAGCAATTCATCGATATTTTTCATGGTCTATTTCTTTTTCTGCTTATTGTTTTCAAGATACTGTACTATCTTCTCAGTAATGTTCTTAAATGTCGGGCCGGCCACGGTCCCGCCATAATGCAGCGGATGCGCGTCTTCAGCCGTAACTACCATACAGATGCTGGGATCGTCCTTCGGCGCGAACCCAACAAAAGTCGACTGGTATCGGTCGCTGTAATATCCACCCGCGGGGTTGACCCTCTGCGCTGTCCCGGTCTTCCCGCAGATGGAAACTATTTTAGAGCTCGCGGTCTTACCCGTCCCTTCCAGGACAACTTTTTCAAGGAAATCCTTTATCACAAGAGCGGTGCTTTCCTTAAGGACCCTCCGCTTAATTTCCGGAGCGAACTCCTCCACCACTTCTCCGTCCATAGTCGTTATTTTTTCGACGATGTACGGCTTTACCAGCATGCCGCCGTTAGCTATGACGGCCGTCGCCGCCAGGAGCTGCATCGAAGTTACAGCGATCCCCTGTCCGATCGGCACCGTGGTGATATCGCTTTTCGACCAAACTGACGGCGCCCTGACAAGCCCGGGGATCTCACCGGGGAGATCGATCCCTGTCACCTCGCCGAACCCGAATTTCTTTATGTATTCGAAAAGTATTTTAGGGCCGACCTTTATTGCGGATTTGACCGTTCCGATGTTGCTGGACTTGGCGATCACCTCCGAATATTGCATATTCCCGTAAGGATGGACGTCGTGCAGTATCCTGCCGCAAATATTGTAGTTACCGTTCTCGCAATTGAACACGTCGGTAGGTTTGACTATATCGGTATCAATGGCGGCGCTGGCTGTTACAATCTTGAAAGCGCTTCCCGGCTCGTACACGCTCGCGACCGATATGTTCTTTCTGTTTTCGCTCGGCGACTCAGGGTATTTGTTCAGATCGCAGTTGGGGTAATTGGCAAGCGCCAGCATTTTACCTGTCGACGGTTCCATAACGGCGATGGTTGCGCTCGAGCAGTTGAATTTCTCGACCATTTTAAGGATCTCTTCTTCGACGATATACTGCACCACGCTGTCAACCGTCAAAACAAGGTTCTCCCCGTTCTCCGCGCGCATCGAAGCCTTATCGTCGAAAAGGACCGGCTTCAGTCTCGCGTCCCTCATGAAATGCCTGTACCCAGGCGCCCCTTTCAGCTTTTGGTCATAAATAAGCTCAAGTCCTTCGAGCCCGTTGTTGTCTATGCCCGAATACCCGATCATATGCGAAGCGAACGTGTCGTTAGGATATATACGCTTGCTCTCCGTGACAAAGAACACTCCTTTCAATTTTATTTTCTTGGCTTCATCTATTTCCTGGTGGTCGATCTTCCGTTTTATCCATACGAAGCCTTTGCCGGAGGAGAGCCTTTTAAAGATCACATCCCTGTCAAGTCCGAGCTTATCAGCCAGGGCGTCAGAGGTCGAGGCTGGATCGTCGACCATCCTCGGGTCGGCGTAAATAGAGATCGTATCAAGGTTCACCGCCAACGGCTCCATGAACCGGTCATAGATCGCCCCCCTCACCGGATCGATCTTGATTATCTTGTTATGCTGCTCCAGGGCCATTGTGCTGTACTTCTCAAAATTCATCACCTGAAGAAAGAACAGACGGCCGGAAAGCACAAGATAGGCAAAAGCAAAAAGCAAAAAAACTATGTATGATCTGGCCCTGAACATTTAGCTCCAAAAACACAATTATTTTCAAAAGACTAAGTTTTTATATTGTACCAGATTACCTATTGGTTTTGAAAGGCAGTTTTAATGAATTATGGCGCGGCTCTTTCAGGCCCGGAGTTCATTTATTTGTCCTGGCTTCGGCAGAAACGGTAAAAAGGTCCATGACCCTCCCCATCAGCCCATCGGACTCATAATTCCTGTTATTCCTTGCGCGCGAAAGCTGGTAGGTGTCATCCTTCTCTTCCCGTTGTCCCGAGAACTTGATCGTATTCATATCGATCGTGGACAATAGGTTCTTTGGAGATTCGAGCCGTGACAGTGAGTACACAAGTTTTGAGTTCTCGTCTGCCAGGCAGGCTAAATACCTTTTGTTCTCCTGCAGCGCATAGCCCGCTTTAATTATTTCTATCCTTTGGTGTACATATCCCACCGCAAGGAGCGTCACAACAAAGAACATCAGTACAGGTCTGCCTATTGATGTCATATTTTTTTACATGTCCTTAATTTGGCGCTCCTGGATCTGGGATTATTCTCGATTTCGCGCATATCCGGACAAACCGGCTTTTTGGTGAGAACTTCGAATTCTCCGCGCATTTTATTTTCACGGAAAATATTCTTGATCATCCTGTCCTCGAGCGAATGAAAAGATATCACGGAAATACGCCCACCGCTTTTTAATTTCCTCATGGCTGCTCTCACGCCGCCCTCGATCGCCTCGAGTTCCCTGTTAGTCGCTATCCTTATCGCCTGGAAGGTCCTAACCGGCGATGAGAGCCTCTGCCCTCTATACATTTTCCCTATAGCCCCTTCTATGATCGATGCGAGCTCAAGTGTAGTTTCGATCTTTTTCCTTTTCCGGGCTTCGCAGATACTCCTGGCGACCCTGTAAGCGTACCGCTCCTCGCCATACTCTCTTATGAGGTCCTGAAGCTCTTTCTCGCTGAGGCCGTTCACCAGATCCCGCGCGCTTAATTTTCCATTCGTATCATATCGCATATCGAGAGGGCCGTCTTTCATGAAGCTAAACCCTCTTCTCGGATCATCCAGCTGATATGACGAAAACCCGAGATCAAAAATAGCCCCATCGATCATTTCTATCCCCTCTTCCGTCAAAACTTTTTCAATGTCGGCAAAATTGGCTGAACGGATTATTACTTCTTTCCCGAGATCTTTGAATCTAACGCGCGCCATCTCTACGGCGCGTTCATCCCTGTCTATCGCGACGAGCCTTCCTCCAGGCGCGATCTTCTTCAGTATCTCCTCCGAATGTCCGCCCCCGCCCAACGTCGCGTCTACGATCGTTTCGCCTTTAACAGGCCGCAAGTACTCCATGACTTCATTTAAAAGGACCGGGATATGACCCATTTATATTACTTCCAATCCACTCGGCAAAGGTTATTTCTTCTTTCCTTTATCCAGGTTTATCCTGTCGCAACTTTTCAGGGTGAAATGCAGATTCTCTCCCCCTCCGGAAGATGTGAGCACATACCTCTTAACCCCTAAATGCGAAATACCCGATGGAAGAGCTCTCGCTTTTTTCACGCGTTCGACCATGTTCACGCAATTCACGAATTCGACCTGTTTCTTATTGAACTTCACCGCGCAGCGACGATACATATCGCCTCCTTGATCATCTATTATCGATTGTCGATTGAACCCTCTTCCCCCAAAAGCTCCGCGATATCCGCGTAATCTTTCTTGGAATTGGCGTAAAATTCCTCCCACTTCACCACGTCCCATATTTCTATACGGTCGGACACACCGACCATTTTCACTTTCTTATTGATCTTCGCGTACTCCCTAAGATAATCAGGAATGAGGATCCGCCATTGCTTGTCCAAAGTCATATCAACTGCCCCACCAAAAAACTGCCGCTGAAAAGACCTCACGTTCTTTCTTGTAAAAGCCATTTCGCTGAACTTTTTTTCCTGGGTTTTCCAGACGCTATCCGGGAACATGAATATGCATTCCTCAAGACCCCTGGTGATATAGAACTTCTCTATTCCTTTGTCCTTTATCACGTCACGGAATCTCGAAGGAATTATCAACCTTTTCTTGTTATCCAGTATGTGTAAATACTCTCCGTAAAACACTCCACTTCCCTCCACTTTGCACCACTTGGGATTAAGTATACCCGCAGGTATTGAAAAAGTCAATCGGAATTGTGACGGAAATTGAAAAGCAAATGGGCTCGAGTCGATTGAAAAAGATTTTTCTGGTTCGTGATTCGTGGTTCGTAAAAATGTACCCTACAAAAACCGAATCACGGACCACGATCCACGAAACACTATTGTATTAACGCGAAAAAAAATGCTGGAATGGAAAAATCACATGGGAACGTTCACTTCCTGAAGATCATCCCGGAAAGAAACGAATATCACCAGTAAAGCTTCTTGAACCTCTCCGAATAACGCTTGATCCACTCCTGCGAAGCCTCGGAAAGGGACATGTCCCTCCCCAGCTGAAGCGACCTGAGCACGCGGTATTCCTCAATGAGATATATCTGTTCGATAAGTTTAACTTTGAAGGCGTCAGAGTAGGTAAGAAAAGCGACGCCTATTTTAAAGAGTCCGGTCTCAGGATCTTTCGCAGTATGAACGACTTTGGCTTTGATATGGAACGTTCTTTCGTACAACGGCATATTTATATTGATCCTCTTTTCTATTTCAACGTCATCCTTAGCCATGAACAAAAGGCCGCCCTCGCTGATATCCAGGGTCTGCGTTTTGGTAAATTCCGGCCCGTCCTCTATCTGGTATTCAAGGGGACTTACAAGAAGGTGCCTTATGAATCTTCTTTTCTCTGACATAGTACTTCCTTTTATTTGGCAACTATGCGCTATCGGATCACAACAGCCTGTTATCAACAAGTTCTTTCTCCAGCTTATTTATCGCTTCCTTAAGCTGCGAGAATAACTTAACGTTGATATTTATCCCTTTGCCTGTCGGCACTTTCTCATTCCCCTGGGGCGGCTGAGTCCATATCCTAATATCGATAACATCATTTCCCTGATATTCGGATATGCGAACCCTTATGTCCTGATACTTGTTCTTTTCAAAAGAGGCTATATCCTTTTCCATGATTCCCCCTCCGTTTATTAAATTATTAATATAAATAATACCTAATAATAATAAAAATACAAGGGTTCAAGTATTGAAATGTCAGATTACCGGATCAAAGATCGCGGTTAGTGGGTGTGGCTATATTTAAGCGGTAAAATTGTTTTTTCGTCTTGAAGCCTTTTTCTCGGAGCGCTTCCTTTTCGATTCGAGTATTTTTTCCTTAAGTGCCTTAGGCCTCTTCCTCATCGCTCTCTTTTTCTTTTCGGCCGCCTGCCTATATGAAAACTCTTCGCTGGAATGTTTCTTCTCGATCTTATCCACCAGAATAACCAGGGCTGAGTACCGGTTAAGGGACTGCGACCTCTCACGGGAACTCTTTACTTCCATACCCGTAGGACCATGTTTCAAATACACGCAGCTTGACGTTTTATTCACCTTTTGTCCGCCGGGTCCGCCTGACCTTATGAACCGACAGATGATATCCTTTTCATGGATACCGAGCCGCCGCATTTTCTCTTCCAGTTCATGGTCACCTGTTAAAGCACGCATCTATTAGGTCATCCAGCTTCGCCGTTGCGAGGCACTGTACTGTATCGGCGCCCCCGTAGTATATCTTTACCTCCCGGTTATCCTCCAAGACCGCCCCGCATGTGAACACTACCGCATAGCTCAATCCGTTAAGCTCGTAATCTGTCGTCGGGGATAATATCGGGGAATCGGAACGGGCTATGATCTTCGACGGATCATTGAGGTCCGTCAGCATGACTCCAAGATGATAAACATACTGCGCCGCGCATTGCACGTTGACGGCATGGTATATAATGAGCCACCCTTTATCGGTCTTGATAGGAACCGCGCCTGGACCGTTCTTTTTCCATCCCCACTCGTCCTTAGCAAGAGCTACCGCCTTGGACCCACCCCAATGGATGAGGTCCGGAGAATAGGAAACCCACATATAGGCCCTCCCGTCGCTGGTATTGGGCCTGTCATAACGGCAATAGAGCCCGTTGATCTTTTCGGGAAAAAGTACCCCGTTCCTGTTGTCAACCTCCGAGATAAAGCCCATCCACTTAAAATCGACCATATCGGTCGAACGGAGGAGGCCCAGACGGCAGGAGTGTGTGCTGTGGCACGCGAATATAATGTAGTATTTTCCCTCGATCTCGGTAACCCTCGGATCGTAATACATCCCTGTCGTATACTCAAGGAATTCTGGATCCTTAGGCATTATTATCGGTTCGGGGCGAAGCTGGAATTTTACGCCGTCAACGGAGTCAGCAGGCCATACGAACTGTTTCATGGATGGTGTTTCCACCCTGCAAAGCATCACGTATTTCCCGTCTTTCTTTTTGATGATCCCGGAGTTGAATACTCCTTTAGCCGCCAGAGGAACATCATTCTTGGTCAATATAGGATTACCCGGATACCGAACGACGATATCCTGTTTCGATTTAGCGTACAAGTAACGTTCTGCCATTTTGATACCTTCCCTTTTAAGTTAGTTGCGTTCAACAAGGAAACAACGGACATAATTATACATACAAACCCGGAGGTTGTCGAGAGTTAGCGGTTTGCGTGTTAGCGGTTAGCGATTAGCGATTAGCGGAGGGCGGTAAGGCAACATATGGAAATGATTTATCGGTAAAAAAGGAGGGGCCTCGCGGGCGATAAGCGCCCGCGAGGCAGGGTTGGAACTAGAGTTCGATGACTGAATCTATGCTGCCGAAAATATTGCTTTCCAGAACGGGATTACTGTCGTCATGCATCCAATTCCCGTCGACCAGGAATTTGTAACGGTGCCTTCCTTTGGGAAGGCTGAAATGTCCTCCCCATTTACCGTCCTCAAACTTTGTCAGTTTGTTCACTTCGGTCTTTTTCCATCCGTTAAAATCGCCAAGGACATAGACGGAGGACGCTAGAGGCGCGCTTACAAGAAATTCCTTAACATGGAGGTTCATATCCCTGGAGCCCATTTCCAGGAGTTCGGTTGTCACGTTGTAAAAATCCAGAGCGGCCTGGGATTTGGGATCGTGTTCGAAAATGCTCTTACCAAGCCCGGAAGCTTCTCGCAGCCTGACGCAAGAGCGTATCTTGGTAGACATCAGGAAATTTCCCACCCTGGCTTTCACATCCCTCTCAAGCTGCATTGCGAAATTAGACCGTCCGTCAAAAATATTAAGGACAAAAAATACCTCAGGCTGTTTTCCGGTCTCGCTGTTCAATATCCCTTTAACACGGTAAATGCTGTTTATGGCGTTGAACGAGAAATAGCTGAGGTCGATCGGGACCAGAAGTATATCGGCCGCGTACATCGAATTGAGAGTTAGGAAGCCGAAGCTGGGCGGCGAATCGATTATGACATACTCATAATCCTCGCCTTTGTAATTGGCGAGGCTTTCGGAGAGGATCGCAGCGGCTCCTTCCACGTTACCAAGGTTAATTTCAGCCGTGCTCAAAACCATGTTTGACGGAATGAACGAAAAGTTCGGCCTGTTGCGTAAAATTATGTCGTCGAGCGCGATCTCCGATTCATCGAGATGGGCTCTAAAGATGTCGTAAGAGGTTTTTGCCTCTGCGGCTTTTCTCGAATACCCCAGGGCGTATGTAGCGTGCGCCTGCGGATCGAGGTCAATTAAAAGAGTGTTTTTTCCGAATTTTGCCAATGTCGCTGCGATATTAACGGATAATGTTGTTTTCCCACAGCCACCTTTTTGGTTAACAATAGAAATTACTTTCATTTTCTTAACACCCCCCCCTTATGTTGTATCTGAAAAGCCAAAGTAACCTTCAGATAGCGATATCCAACTTTCTTAAAAAAAATTATACATTACTAACAGTGTAATGACAAATTTTTTAGTAATATATTTTGTGACCGGCGTTTCCTCTGTATCGTTTCCCGATATTTTATCGAATAACAGTTGATTAATGTTGCCCCTCGGGAATACAATGGTGTCGATGGATAATAAAAATAACTACGATGAAATTGACCGAGAAATATCTAAGACGTATTTCGCCCATTCCGTTAAAAAGCTAAAAAAGAAGCTGCCCGAGACAGAAACAAAAAATGTTCCCTGCGTTGAAAATTCACCGGATGAGCAAAAAATATCACCTCCCCAAAACAATCCGGTCCCACCCGAAATACCTATACCCCTCACCATCCCGCCGGTTCCGTATTCACAACCCATCGATAAAATGGAAAAGGCCAACCGTGGGTCTAAACGATCTAAAAAACCGCTCTTTTTACTTATATTGATCCTCGCGCTCACGGCTTGTACCGTCTCCGTCGCACTCTACTACTCAAAGGATAAAATTTTTTTTCTGGCCATAACCGACAAAAAAGGGACTCAGCTCGCCTTCTTCGGCAAAGCCCAGTTCTCTTTTAACCCTTTTTCCCCGGCAAAGGTAATTCCCACGGAAGGGTCAAATATTCTTTTTGATTTTGAGAATGACAAAGGCGGTTGGGAGATCCCTTCATGGGCAATGGATCAGCCCGACCACGTAGCTATTTCTTTAAAACACTCCGATTATATCGCCTCTAACGGCAAAGGCAGCATTGAGTGTCTTGCGGATTTTCCGGGAGGTGAGTGGTCGGGGGCCTTTATTGAGATCCCCCAGTATTTCGATCTCGGCAAGTATCTGACCATGGCGGCGGATATCTATATACCTCCCGCCTGCCCCAAGGGGCTTAAAACAAAGTTGATATTGACAGTTGGAGATGACTGGAAATTCATCGAGATGTCGCGTTACGTATCACTTGTCCCGGGAAAATGGGTGACCCTTTCGGCGGATCTTTCGGATACCTCCAAAGATTTCCGGAGCACGGAAGCCAAGGCCGGATTCAGGTCAGATATCCGTAAGCTTGGGATCCGGGTAGAATCGTTCAACAAACCCGTCTACAAAGGTCCGTTCTACGTAGACTGCGTGAGGGTATACGGCGAGAAGAAATAGCAATTAGGCTCAGGAAGCAGGAAGTCGTGGTCCAGAATAGTATATCAACCGAAAAGATCTTTGCCGTTAACGATATTACCCGTACCCTTATCCTTGGCATCTTCCCTGAGGGGTTCCCTGACGAAGTATTTTCGGGATTTTATGGAAACATAATCGCTCCACTCCCTGTCGGAACCTTTCTGCGAGACCAATATCTCCCTTACGGCGCTAGCCTGTGAAACGAGGTCATCGGCCTGGTACACGACCGTAGCCTCAAGGGTTTTAGGCAGTACAGGGGCCTGCTGCTCGTATTCGCCGTGATGGGAAAGGATTATATGGCATAACCTCAGCCTCAGATCCTCGGGAAAATCTTTTACTCGCGATATCTTTTCCGAGAGAATCACGTAACCGATGGCAACATGCCCTATCAATCCTCCCTCCAGCGTATATTCCATCCTCTTTTCGTCAAGTTCACGTATCTTTCCGATATCATGGATAAAAGCCCCGAAGATAGCGATATCCCTGGAGAGCTCCGGATAAAGATCGCACATTTTATCGACCATATACATGACCTCGTACGTATGTTCAAGAAGCCCGCCCACATAAGCGTTATGCCAGCTTTTGGCCCCTATCCCGTCCTTGAACCGCTCCATAAAAACGGCGTCGTCCGTGAATGCCTCGGCGAGACATCTGATCCATGTGTTCGTGAAGCTTTTCAGATACCCCGCGAGTTTTTTTCCGGTTTCTTCCCTGTTCGGCGCGACGCGCACTACCTCTTCCCTGGAAAAAGAACCCGGCGCGGATTTTTCCAGCATGTCTACCTTGACCTGTCTTGACTCCTTGTACGACTGGATGATCCCTTTAACACGGACGACATCCCCGGTTTCACATTTCCCGTAATAAACGTCAGCGTCATCCCAGAGACGGCCCTCTATTTTACCGGTTTTATCCTGAAAGGTCAGCTCAAGGTAAGGCTTATCGTTCTTTGTGAGCTTGCGGACATTTTTTACGAGGAGAAAATATGTATCTACTGTTTCATTGTCGCTGAGCTCGGTCACGAATTTTTTAAGCATCTTCCTCTGCGTCATTTTGATATCTGAAAGATCGCGTCACTGGCTAATAAATTTGGCATAAAGCCGACCAACCGGTCCCTGGAGATGAATACCCTTTTTTCAACGGTTATCCCCTCTTTCCGCGAGAAGCGTTCGAAATCCTTCACGCTTAGAAAATGAAGGTTCGGGGTATCGTACCATTCATACGGCAGGTTCGTCGTCACAGGAACGTGCCCCATAAAAAAGAACTGCATCCTGGCGTTAATGTGGCAAAAATTCGGGAACCCTATGATCACCTTTTTTCCTATCCGGAGAGCTTCCGTAATCGCCAGACGGGGCTTCTTGACCTGCTGCATGGTCTGGTTGAAAATAATATAATCGAAAAGTTTATCGGGATAGTCCGCGAGCCCCGAATCGATATCGCCGTGAGAGACGCTTAGCCCTTTTTCTACGCACATGTATATGGCATCCTCGTTTATCTCGACGCCGCTCCCCTTCACCCCTTTGTTCCTGACAAGATATTCAAGAAGGTCGCCTTCGCCGCAACCCATATCAAGTACCATCGAACCGCGGTCTACCATATCGCCTATCACCTTATGGTCGAGCCTCAGATCTTTTTTCTTTTTTACCGCCATTTTCACCTACCGGCCTTTTGGAACGTTTTTTCCAGAAAGAACTTTATGAGCTTGCTTTCCACCTCGAACTCCAGAAGGAACGCGTCATGGCCGTAATTCGAGCTTATCTCACAGTAGGTTACATCTATTCCGTTCATCTTAAGCGCCTTAACCACTTCTTTAAGCTGTACCGGCGGGTACAACCAGTCGGAGCTGAACGTTATCACAAGGAACCTTGACCTCGAAGCTTTAAAGACATCGTAAAGTTTCCCGTCTTTCTGGAGGTCAAAGTGGTCCATGGCTTTTGTTATATATAGGTAGGAATTCGCGTCGAACCTTTTCACAAAGCTGTCGCCGCGATATCTCAGATACCCTTCGACCTCGAATTCCGTCGTAAAACCATACCCCAGCTTCTCTTCTTTTATCATACGCCCGAATTTTTGGTCCATTGACTCGCTGCTCATGTAAGTTATATGCCCTACCATCCTCGCTACGGATAGCCCCCTGGAAGGGATCTCCCCTCCGTAATAATCACCCGAATTCCAGGCGGGATCTGCCATTATCGCCTGCCTTCCGACCTCGTTGAACGCTATCTGCTGAGCGGAGTGTTTGTATGTGGTGGCTACTGGGATGCATGATTCAACTATATCGGGATATCTTACTGCCCAGTCCAAGGCCTGCATGCCGCCCATTGACCCGCCGGAAACGCATAAAAGACGTTCTATGCCCAGGAACTCTATCAGCTTCTTTTGTGCGTTGACCATGTCACCGACCGACACGATGGGAAAACTGAGGCCATAGGGTTTACCGTTCGAGGGATTGATGCTGTTAGGCCCGCTGGACCCCTTGCACCCCCCGATGATATTCGAACAAATAACGTAATATTTATCCGTATCGAAAGCTTTCCCCGGACCTACCATTGGATCCCACCAGCCGGGCTTTTTATCGCCTTTATGGTAGCCCGCGGCGTGCGCGTCACCGGAAAGGGCGTGACATAAGAGTACGGCGTTAGATCTTTCCGCGTTCAACTTGCCGTATGTCTCATACGCTATCCGAAGGTCCTTGAGCGTCAACCCGCTTTCAAGTAAGAAGTCCTCCCCCGGGGGTGTACTATAGAACTTCGTCTCAGCGACCATTATTTGCGCGTCAGTTGTTTCCATTTTGTTATTATCTCATCCCGCAATCGGTTTTTCAAGGGTTTTGGGATACATAAAGGATGAAATCCGAGAAACGAAGTTACGACATGGTCACGCTGTCTTCCCCATCCAGAATTCCTTATCGTTGACCCTTTTCTCCCTGATCGGCAGGATAGCCGAGTTCCTCCCGAAAATATATCCCGTACCGTAAAAGTTCCTGACCATATAGACGGCTTCTTTCCAGGAATAGTACAGGAAGCATTCCCACAATGGCGGGGATATTTTCCTGACCTCATAAGTCACATACTCGTTATTCACCAGGACACGGACATAATGAAGATACCCGCCGCCGGATCCGGGGATATCAATGAGCATACCTCCCCCACCGGTAACTATATGCTCCACGCCATCGAACACCTCGTGTTTGAACATATGTTTATGCCCGGTAAAAACCATGTCAACTCCATACGCTCCGCACATTTTCCTGAACCTATACGCCCATGGGGCGTTATCCATATTGTACCATTCCTGCTGATAAGGATCAAAAGGCGGCTTATGCATAGCCACAAAAATATGCTGATAATTTTTCCCTTCCTTAAGCTTATCCTCGAACCAGGCGAACTGATCGTCGGTAAGCTTCCCTGCCTCATTATCAAGAACGATGAAAAATGAATTCCGGTTAACGAAAGTGAACTCCTTCTCCCCGCAATACTCTCCGAATAGGTCCCTGTCGTCATGGTTCCCTATGGCGGTTATAAACGGCCATTTAATGATTTTCTGGAGTTTCTTGAACGTCTCAAAATGTCCCCGTCCGCCGTTAAGGGTTACATCACCTACGCTGAGCACGAGATCGATCGGTACCTTCCGGAACCTGTCTTCTCTGTTCATATGCCATACCTCTTTTAACGCAGATGAGTCATTGAATATGAGACCGGAATGGTTATCACCCGTGACAATGAAAGAGAAATACATCCCTTTATTATTCTCGAGTTTTTTTATATTAACAGCGTTATTGTCTTCCTTGGAAGCCCCTTTTATGAAGTAGAAAGGTATCAGCGGAAGGAGCGAATACACGTTCGCGAGTATCAGCCCCCAAAGTAAGATCTTTTTCCAGCTCTTAAAGGTATTGATGAGACTTCCCCCTGTCAGCTTAGGTCATGGAGCTCGCCGTCGGGAACGCAAAAAATATGATTTCCCAAGTGGTGGAGAGTTCTCGTTTCCCTGTCCTCGAATATCCAGTGATCGTGGAACAATTCTTCTTCAACCTCAGCTCTTTTCACCTCGCCGATGACCATGTCATATTTCTTCCCGCAATATTCATCCCTGACAAGAATACATTCAAGGACGGCGATAGATTCATCAATAGCAGGGGAATTGACAGTTCTTGAGGCCGAGAGAGTGAACCCGCACATATCTATCTTGTCGACATTCTTACCGGAAACGCTGCCGCATTTGACTACATCCTCCACCAGCGAAGACGGCGGTATATTGATCACAAAATCCCCCGTATTAAATATGCACTTGTGGATATGGTGCGCGGGATCAATTACAAGCGCCAACATAGGGGGATCTTTTTGTAGAGGCATAAGCCACGCCACGGGAGTTACGTTGGCCTTCCCATTCAACATCGAGCTTATGAGAACTACCGGTCCGTGGTTAATGAGCCTAGTCGCTAAGGCGAGCGAAATATCTTTTCTCACTGCAAAACCCCTCTAGAGCCTAACATAAAAGGTACGTTCTACCTGGAGATATTAACGATCTGATATACTAAGGACCCGGCAGGAACCTTTATCTCAATTCTGTCCCCTACCTTGTGCCCCAACAGGGCCTTGCCGACAGGCGAAGTGACCGAAATACGGTCAAGGTCGAAATCAGACTCTTCCTCGGAAACGAGCATATAGTCGTATTCGTCCCCGGACTTTATGTCTTTCACCTTAACCGTAGCGCCAATAAGCGCCTCATCTTTAGACATCTTTGAATCATCCAGGATCCTTGCCCTTGATATGGTGTCTTCTAAGTCGGATATCTGCTTTTCATTATGTGCCTGAGCTTCTTTCGCAGCGTCATATTCAGCGTTTTCGCTTAGATCGCCGAGCGACCTTGCCCTGTCAAGATCACCGGCTATTTCCATCCGTTTCTTTCCTTTCAAATAGTTCAATTTGTCACGTAATTTATCATAGCCTTCTCTGGATAAAGATATTATTCCTTCTCCCATTACTCCTCCTTTAAACTTTCCGGGATGTCGAGGACTGACTTGCATGAACCAATATATATGATATGTTTGAATTATTCAATTACTAATAGAGAGAATGTTTTGCAATGAACTCATTCACACTTCCCTGGCTACAGCCCGGGGTTTCAAGGTAAAGGTTCATATTGAGACGACTTTTGCGATCCTGCCGTTAGCGCGTAGTTTTGGGCCGCCGAGTGAATAAACTCCCAGAGGCGTCTTTATTTCAAAGCGCTCATGCCACATTCTTTAATTTAACTGACAAATTTAAAGATCAGCACATTTTTGTAACTTCTATGCGGCCATATTAATCCAGTTATAATACCAAATAATTAACTGAAAAATTCGTAAACTTTACAATAGCTAAATCTTTCACTTATTTAAATTAATAGTGTAACTAGTATTATTATTTACTTAATAAACGCGTTAAAACAGACTCGAATAGATTTTCTGCTACCTATTATATTAGGTAGACATATGAAAATTATGACAATGAAAATAATTTCAAAATTGATGTTTTGTTTATTAACCAAGTAAAAGATACAACAGCTTGTTTTGATTGATTGCTTTTTATTTTTTTACAGGTATACTAGTATTGTTGTTATAGTTGTTCTTTATCAAAACTACAAGCGATAAAGGCAAACTGTTCGAAAGAGCAGGACGTCATGCTGGCTTAAATCTAGTCACATGACCGTTCATGATCAAAATGAACGGCAAAGCCGCGAGCCTAAATTCCGAGAGAAAGAAATTCTCCTGGATACGGTTGTCGGGTTACCGAAATGTATTTCGTTCCCGTACTGGACATCTCTCCCCTTTTTAGGGGTCTGCCCTTCCGGGTCATATACGAAATATGACCGGAAAGCTTCTAGAAAGGAAGGTTTTAGCCTTTGTCGCTTGGACAGATCACAAAATAACAGGAGGGGTAAGATGTTCAGTCTCAAAATAACAAAAATCACGGTTTCCATACTCACATTAACCGTTTTCATTTTATCGGCAAGTTGTATCCCTGATTCGATCTCTTTGGCCCAAACCGAATTGTCCGCGCCTATCCTATCCATGGACATACAAAAAGGCATGTGTTTCGTCACCTGGGACAAGAACAGCTTCTCAAGCTATTCTACAGAAAAAGCGCTCGCCCGGCTAAAAGGGAACGGAGCAAGCCACGTCCAGATCAATGTCACGCACTACCAGGAGACTTATAACTCTACTTCTATTAAAGCCACGGAGCTTACCCCCTCCGATTCCAGCGTCCAGTTCGCGATCAAAAGCGCCCTAAAGAACGGCCTCGAAGTAATGCTAAAGCCCCATATAGACCTTTTAGACTCAGGCGACGGCTCCTACTGGCGCGCCGACATTGGATTCCAGAACGAAACGGACTGGAAAAAATGGTTCGCGTCATACAAGCAATTCATCCTCCATTACGCCCGGATCGCTGAAAAGAACAACGTTTCCATATTCGCAGTCGGCACGGAGCTTTCATTCACTACCCAGAAAACCTCCGACTGGAAAGATATCATAGCCGAAGTGAAGAAGATCTATTCGGGAAAACTCATTTACGCCGCGAACTGGGATGAATACAAGAACGTCCAGTTCTGGGGCGACCTCGATTTTATGGGCATAGACGCTTATTTCCCCCTCACTTACAAAACCGATCCATCAGTCGAGGATATCAAAAAAGGCTGGTCTAAATGGATCCAGGAGATCGAGATGGTACAGAAAAGCGTTAATAAACCTGTTATCTTCACGGAAATAGGCTACGCCTCCACAAAGAACGCGCCATCGAAACCGTGGGAGAACGGGACTTCAGGCAACGCTGACACAGATATTCAGGCTAAATGCTATAAAGCCTTTTTTGAGGCCGTTTGGGCCAGACCCTGGCTGAAAGGAGTATATTTCTGGAAATGGGACCCTTCTGTCTCGGGCGGCGGAAAGAATAATCGCGATTTCACTCCGCTAAACAAGCCGGCCGAGCAGATACTCGCGTCGGTATTCAAATCCGAGGATCCTCTGTTATCGCCAGGAGTATCCGAACATATAACAAAGATGATAGGAAATAAAGTTCAGGCTCCGGCAAGCGCCATCGTACCGGATTACGTTGGGACCATAGCGTCAAAGGCCCAAAGGCATCTTCCCACCCTCGATAACGGGAATCTTTTAGGTATCAACACCCTCCAACCGGCGCTGAAAACAGCGCATAAAGGTGAGCTTGTAAAGGAATGGGCTAAAATTCATCAGGAGATCATGGATTCAAAGAAGAAATAAACGGAGCTAATTAATAGGCTCGCCGGAAGTGGTCCAACCCGCGAGCCTTTTCTCGCCGTCAAATCGAAGATATATCTTTTCCTTACCGAAAAAGGTCGAATATCCCGGCTTGTATATCCATTCCTCCGTTTCACCGGATGGCATGATAACGACCGGTTCGCCTACCTCTATTCTGGCCTTATCGGCATTATCCCCTTTTTTCAGTGTCCCAGCCTGTATGGCGGCATTCAGTTTTTTGTATCTCTTTGTATCCTCGTTATAGACCTTAATCATTTCATTCCTGTCTTTACTCAGATCGATAAGTGCCCCAAGTCCGTATTTGGAACGGGTCCATTTTATGTTTTTTTTCGAGCCTTCGTCTTCCCCTGGTACCTCTTTAGGTTGTTTTGTCTCTTTCCTGGCCTGCTTTGGAGAAGCGTAAGCGCCCTCACCGGCAAAGAGAGCCTGGACGAGCAAGCTGAAGGTCAAGGCGAAGACAATTTTCAGAGGATTCAGATCATTCATTCTCATTCTTTTTATCCTTGGTCTGTTTAGAGTTCAATAATGCCCTCTCCAAAACCGTTCTTAAGCTATTAAGCTCCGCCCTCGATAAAAGGAAATGCGACCTCAGCTTCTTATCGACAACCTGCAGTTCAAAAATGTCGTTCTTATTAATGTAATTAATATTTATCTTCAAAACCATTTCACCTTCCGGCCTTCCGATCCCGCCTGAACCCCGTAGCCTTGGCAAAGGCCGAACCCTCGGCCTCTGCTATAAAAGCTCCGCCGCCAGGGATGCCAGCGAACTCCTTTCACTTTTCGTGAACGTGACATGACCGAACATGGTCTGTCCCTTCATCCTTTCGACACAATACGAAAGACCGTTCGAGGACGCGTCCAGATACGGGTTATCCACCTGGTAGGGATCGCCTGTAAGTATCATCTTCGTATTGTTACCTGCCCTGCTTATGACCGTCTTGACCTCATGCGGTGTCAGGTTCTGCGCCTCGTCGATTATTATGAACTGGTTGGCGATGCTTCTTCCCCTCATAAAAGTTATAGCTTCGAGCTCGACCTGGTCCTCCTTAATATACCGCTCTATCAGTGTTTTTACTTTCCCTTTTTTCGTAGCGTCAACCTTATTGCTTGAAAAAATATACTCGAGATTGTCGAAGATCGGGCCCATCCAGTTCTCAAGTTTTTCCTGTTTCGTCCCGGGTAGATATCCGATATCCCTTCCGAGGGGAAGCACCGGCCTGGATATAAGAAGCCTGTTATAAGCTTTGTCCTTAAGAACTTTCTGAAGCCCGGCCGCGATCGCTAGAAGGGTCTTTCCCGTACCTGCCGGCCCAAGAAGCGTCACGAGTTTCACCTCGTCATTGAGAAGGAGCTCCATCGCCATAGTCTGCTCCTTATTCCTGGGCCTTATGGCCATAACGTCCCCTGAACAGTGCGTCAGAGGCATAATAATGTCGAATTTTTCTTTATACCTGCCTATCGCGGTATATTTCTTATCCTTTTTATCCACCATAAAAGCGAATTCATTCGGATGGAAGGACCCTTTCTCGACCTTGTACTCTTTTTCGCTGTAAAAGACGTCGATCTCGGATTTATCCAACTCCATCACTTTCCAACCGGTATAAAGTTTATCGAAATCGACCTTCTGTTTCTCATAGTCCATGCAGGATATCCCCAGCGCATCGGCTTTTATCCTGGCGTTAATGTCCTTGGACACGAATATCACCTTCAGACCTTCTTTCTTATAAGTGTATGCGGTGAGGATGATCTTATTGTCGATAAGAAGTTGCGATAACCCGAGCTCCAACGCTACCTCGCTGTAATCTATCCCCACGGTTATCCTGAGCAGCCCGTCATTGGGAAGCTTATAGCCGTCCCCCGCTTTACCGTTCCTCCTCAGGCCGTCTATAACTCTTATGGCAAGCCTCGCGTTGCGCCCCTTCTCGTCGTGCGTGTTCTTGAATCTGTCCAACTCCTCAAGGACCTCGATAGGTATAAGGACTATATTATCCGCGAATGAGAAGAGAGAGTGCGGGTTATGCAGTATGACATTGGTATCAAGCACGAAAGTCTTTTTCAATTTTCCTCCTTCATTGCGGAACGTCCTTTCCCTGTCAATTATAATTTATAAAACCTGTCAATGCAAGTTCGTATCTCAACTAGAGAGGTCTCATCACCTGACATAATCGATAGAATGGAGCGTCGCCGTCACCTTGCCGAAGGGTATTTGCACCACCCCGTATAGCGGATATCGATCCTTGTCGGCTGAAAAATAAAGGTAGCCTTTTCCTTTATCATAGGTCTGTCCCTCCGCCATCGCCTCAGGCCTTATTTTAAAAGCAGGAAAGCTGCCTAGCCCAGGCAATTTTATCACCTCAAGATCATCCACTCTTCCGGATACCTCGAAATTCTTCTCGTTCAGATTCACAATAAGTACCGCCTTCTCGTTAAGCTTTACCGGCATGGTCATGAACCGGCATACAGCACTCAGAGGGTCATGGACATCTTTATAGATTTTACACCTTTTCACGGAGCCATCCTTGAGATTGGAATAGATAGCCTGAAGGCTGTCAAAATCGTATTCGACAACGAGATGTTTACGATAGTTACCTTCTTTCCGGTCTGCTTCGAAGTACCTTGATGTAAGGGTTTCCGTATCCACATATGAGATAAAAGTGTCCTCGACACGGAAAATTTTCGACAAGAATTTATTTGATTCCGTCACCAGCTTTACTGTAAATACTTGTCTACCCCTGTATTCGATGATATCACCGAATTCAGCGATTATCCTGCCTACATTGATACCGTTCCAGGCCATTATATAGACGTATCTCTTCCTCACAAAACGCTCCTCATAGTCCGGCTTTGCCTGAGCCGCGGCCACCATCTCCATAACCCCATCTTTTGGTATAGGTCCCGACAGGGGAGTGAATTTCGTCACCTTGGCGCCTCTGGCGCACCCGGACACGAGAAACAAAGCGGAAAGTGTAAAAACCAAATAGAACTTCAATTTACGCATGAGTCATAATATAATTAATGCACTTGTGGGTCAAGAGGCATGGTGAGAGGCACGGCGCATGGGTTTCCTCACCGATCGCGACCCATGCGCCATGCTCCATGCACCGTGCAAAAAAAAGGAGCAAAACATGAACTTCATGGAACTTGCCGGATCACGCAGAAGCGTACGGGATTTCTCGGCGAGGAAGATCGCGCGTAAAGATCTCGATGCCTCAGTGGACGCGGCGAGACTGTCTCCTTCGGCGTGCAACTCGCAACCGTGGAGATTCGTTATTATCGATGACGACGGGATTTTAGAGATCATATCAAAAGAAGCCTTCTCCGGGCTACACAAAATGAACTCCTTCGTCCGATCGGCTCCCGCCCTAATAGCTATCATCTCCGAAAGCAAAAAGATCGTTCCAAAACTAGGCGAATTTTTTCAACGGACAGATTACCGCCTTATCGATACCGGGATAGCCTGTCAACAGATAGTTCTTGCGGCCGGTTCGCTTGGCATAGGTTCCTGCATTCTCGGATGGTTCAACGAAAAAGAGCTTAAAAAGGCACTTTGTGTACCCCGGGAGAAAAAGATAGAGCTTGTGATCGCATTAGGCTATCCCCGTACAAATGAATTCATGGAACGCAGGCTTAAAGACAGGACCTCAACTGTCTCCTATAACGGCTATATCTGACCTGCTCTTGTCCGGATCTCACTCGTATCCTCTAAAAAAGAAAGGCTTAGCTGTAAGCTAAGCCTTTCTTTCGAAGTTTACTTAAAAATGCCTATTTCTTTTCGTCTTCAGGATACCAGAATGTGCAGACCTTCCATACTCCCTGCACGGACCTTGCTATGCCGCGACCGACATCGTCTTTCGTCGCGTCAGTGCATTTCTCGTTCAAAGGTGCCCCTTTAGATTTTGTTTGATCGATGCTGTCAGGTACCTCGACTTTACTGTACACAACATCGTTCAACCCGGAGCCAAGGTTCTCTAAAGGCTTATTGGTCGAAGCATATCCCGCGACCGAAAACCCGAATGCCATGGCAAGCACCACAACTACCGCAAATACTTTTTTCATACCCCCCCCCTTTTTTAACGTTTTTTGGATTATACCTTCAGTATAACCTGTTGTCAAGTGAACCCAGGAAAAGATTATCTAAAAAGAATGCTAGCTTTGAAAGTATGCCTTACATCTCGTACCAATCTCATAAAGTAGCAAGAACAATAGTTCACTCTTGATATGGGCCTTTCAAATATAATATAATGACGGGTGTAATCAATAAAGGACGGACATCACAATGAAGAATGTTTTTAAAGGAAAACGACTGAATATATTTACCGGTGATAAAACCATGCCTGACGGTTCTCGGGCTTATCACGAGGAGGTAAGGCATCCCGGTGCTTCACTTATCGTCCCTTTCCTAAAAAATAAGGTCGTTATGATACACCAGTACAGGGCCGTCATAGACAAATACATATGGGAACTCCCCGCCGGAGTGCTTGAGCCGGACGAAACACCGGCTAATTGCGCCAAAAGAGAAGTTACCGAAGAGACCGGGTACATCGTTAAAGCCGTGAAAAAATTGGGATTTATTTATACCACACCGGGTTTCACGAACGAGGTAATACACATCTTTTCCGCCGTATGCGCATTAAAGACACATCATCGCCGGGAACCCGATGAATTCATTAAGATCAAACTAATGTCTAAAAAACAAGTTAAAGGATTATTCCTCAAAGGTAAGATACACGACTCGAAGACTTTAGCCGCACTGAAGCTGGCCGAAATTATTTAACTTCTTAATTCTGGGACCTGGCACCACCACCACCACCACCACCACCACCACCCTGGATACCACTCCAAAGTTGCTTACACCCTAATTTTTTATGTATTCCAGTATCGCCCTATCTTTCTTTTCTTTCCACTCTTTCTTAAAAGTGTCACCTTGAATGGTTTTCAGTTCAGGTATTACAGTGCATACCGTAGGCATGCCGGTACCGGAAGAAATACAGCCTTTCTCTTTTACGTTTTGACCGCTATTGAGGCTCAATGCCGATAAAAAAAGCAATATCCCGATCAATGAAGAACCATATTTAACAACTTGTGACGTTCTCATCGATACGGTCTTACAACGCATGGAAATACCGGTGTCACCAAGGCCCCTTAGATACTCTCCCGCGATATTTGACGCTTCATCCCGGTCCGCGGCGTCACAAACTATCTCAATGATTGTTTTATACTTCATGTCTCCTCCTTAAATATTTTTCTACAGTTCTCTCCCTTTCTGTATTGTTTACATTTTAACTTTAATTTTTCCTATTGTCAATTACATATTCTGTCTTTTTTATTATTTACATTAGTTTAAATATTGTGAGAAAACCAGTAAAACCTCAGACTTTTTCGGACGTTCGCTAAGACCCATTCGCAGGGATACTAGACTCTTCATAAAACGAGCATAGCGGATCCCAGAGCTTCCTAACGCTATTCTTACCGAACTTCCGAAACGCATCAGCGGGGTGCGGACAGCCTCCGAGAGCAAAGGGGCCCCTTC
>JADGBR010000011.1:0-58482 GCA_015231405.1 Candidatus Omnitrophota bacterium
GCGACGGGAAGGAAGAGGATGTTAAGTCCCTGAACAAACAAGGGGCCCAGGCCGTGAAAGCGAAAGATTTAGATAAAGGGATAGCTTTATTCGAAAAGGCCCTGGAGGTCGATCCTTCAAATGCCAGGACATGCAATAACCTGGGGTATGCCTGGTTCCTGAAAGGGGATACCGATAAAGCTTTGAAATATCTGGAGTGGGCGGTTAGGTTCGATCCGGGGAACGCTAAAGCCAAAAAGAACCTGGAATATGTCAGAAAAAAGATATCCGGGAAAAGTGAACAGGCGGCGGCCGTCGCCCCGGCCGAGAGTTCGGATCAGGCTGATGAGAATACACCTGCGGACGAGGATACTGTCAGAGACAATGGAGACAGATAAGTGCAAGGGGTTTCTGGTAACGGGGTCAGGCCTCCCCATTGGACAAAAAAGAGAATAAAATGTCCAATGGGGAGGCCTGACCCCTTGACAACAGATAAAATGGGTAGTATGCCGGGTAAAATCATCGATAGCATAAAATCCTTCCTGTCCGAGCGGGGTGGGCTTTATTTCAAGGACCATGATCTCGATAACCTTCAGAAAGGGATAGGCGAGAGGATGTCTGAGCTCAATATCCCGTCGCCGGCTGCGTATTATAGCCTGCTTTTATCTTCCGAGAAGAGGGAAGAGGAGCTCCGCGAGCTTCTCAATATCCTTACGATAAACCACACTTATTTTTTCAGGAACGAGCCGCAGTTCAAGGCTTTGAGAAAGGTAGTGCTGCCTGAGATCATAGCCGGTAAGAAGGGGCTCTGCGGGAAGCCGCTCGTACGTATTTGGAGCGCGGGGTGCTCGACCGGCGAGGAGCCTTATTCTATAGCTATCACGGCGAAAGAGCTCATGGATGAGATCCCGGGAGGTTTCGATATCCATATCCTCGCGACCGACGCTTCCGAAAAAGCGCTTCGCGCTGCCGGAAAAGGCGAATTCGCCTGGAACCCGGTGAAACAGATCCCGGCGGAATACGCCGGAAAACATTTTGATTTCAAAGGGCGCGAAGGATCGGGCGGGAAATACATGATCAAACCCGAGATACGGAGCATGGTAACGTTCGGGTATTTCAACCTGATCGAGGACGATTTCCCTAAAGGGTTCGATATTATTTTCTGCAGGAACGTCGTCATATATTTCGACCATGCCAATACGGCCAAGGTCATGAGGAATTTCCATTCGTCGCTTAACCCGGATGGGCGGATATTCATAGGGTATTCGGAATCGCTGCATTATCTCAGGGACGAATTCGAGATGGTCTCGTGGGAGGACGCCATCTATTACGGGAAAAGGTCAATCCCGCGCTCGGGGTCAGGTAAGGGCTTTCCCGTTAAACCGTTCGAAGCAATACCTTTTGAGCCTTTGCCCGCCCCGGCGTACTCCGGCAGCGTGGAAACCGCCCAGGAATTTATCGCGAAAGCGGTGGAATCGGCCGGTTTAAAGAAATACGCCGACTCTATTGACTTTATCGATAAAGCCATTAAGTTAGATAGGAAGGCGCATCGGGCCTATGTTTTGAAGGCTGAAATCTATATGAACACCTCGGATCACGCCCGCGCGCGGAAGGAACTCGAAAAGGCCGGGGATATTAACTCCATGGCCCCGGAAGTTTATTATTTCCTCGGGTGTATCGATATCGAGGAAAAGAAAGCTGGAAGCGCTAAGGAGAACCTGAGGAAAGCGCTCTATATCGACGGGAAATTCGTCCCGGCGAGAATAATGCTCGCCAATATCCACAAAGGCGAGGGGAAGACCGGCGAGGCGATACGGGAGTACCGCAACTCGCTTAAATATCTTTTGGCCGTTAGCCCCGAGAATATCCTCCCATACTCAGGAGGTTTCAGCGTCGTTTCGATCATCGGAGTCTGCCGGGATAACATAGAACGGCTCAAGGAGAACCTGTAAAGGTGTCAGGCCTCCCCATTGGACAAAATAGGGAACAAAACGTCCAATGGGGAGGCCTGACACCTTGAAACAAGGAGACCGGTGAAGGTCCTTATATTCGCTATAAATGGAAGGAACTACGGCATCGGACTCGAGGACGTAGTGGAAATAATAAGGATGAAGGAGCCTGTGCCTGTCCCTGACGCTCCCCCTTACGTTAAAGGAGTGATAACCCTAAGAGGAAGCGTTATTCCTCTAATCGATATGAAGACCAGGCTGGGATCGGCCGGGGCGCTTTTACCTAAAACCGCGCGAACGGTCATCGCCCGTTCAGGCGGCGGGAAAGCCGGGCTTATCGTCGACGAAGTTAACGGCGTGGCGGATATGACGGAAGGAGGGATCGAGCCGGCGGAAGGAGTTCTCGGGGAAGTTCCGTATTTAAAAGGAGTTTTCAGGGCGGGAAATCAAATTGTGCTTTTACTGGATCTCGGGAAGCTTTTGGGATCTTCCCGTGGAGCTATCGATTCGATCCGTGAGACGGTAAAGATAGTTCCGGAAGACGAGGAAGGAGCGCGCGGCGTGGGCGGAGACGATGGCGCGAGGAAGCTCCGGGTGCTCGTCTTCAACCTCTCCGGCGAAAAATACTGCGTGAGTTTGGTCGAGGCTCGCGAGGTGATCCGCGAAAGGGAGATAACAAGGGTGCCGAACACTCCGGGGTATGTGCTTGGCGTCATGAACCTACGCGGCGAGATAGTACCCGTAGTCGATATAAGGTCTTTCTTCGGGTTGGGAGCTCCGGAAAGCGGAGGCGCTTCCAGGATAATGGTAACGGACGTTTCGGGATACCCGGTGGGGATCATAGTGGATGGAGTAGAAAGGACGGTCGAGATACCCGAAAGATCGGTCCAGGCGGCTCTTCCTACTCTTACCAGCGCGGCCGCGGGGTATACGAAGGGGCATATCGACCGGGACGGCGGGATACTTGTAATGCTGGATATTGAACGTCTGATGGCCGGGGATGAGATCTCGAAATTAAAAAAAGGAGAGTTGTGATGGGTATTACTACGAATTTCTTTTCGAGCCTCAAGGTAAAGCTTGTGGTTATTTTTCTTTTATTGTCGCTTGTTCCGGTAGCGGCAGTGTCGCTTGTAAGTTTGAACGCGGCGCGCTCGACCCTCAAGAACGAGATATTCGAGAAGCTTAGCGCCCAGAACCAGATGCGTAAGGCCAGGGTGCTGGCCAGGATAGACGAGAAGGAGAAGGACCTTGATATGTTCAGCCAGACACAGGATATCGTTGAAGCGGTCGCAGCCCTCACGAATTATTATAAAGCTTCGGGCGGAACGGCCGAAGGGGTTTTTAAAATAAAAACTCCCGAATATCAGACGCTTTCCGAAAGTGTAGATCCAATGTTCAGCAAATATATTAAGGAGTACGGATACGCGGACATATACCTGATAGGCGCCGAACACGGGCATATCATGTATTCGGCCGCGCGTGGCCCCGAGTTAGGGACTAATCTCGGGACAAGTGAGCTGGCGGGTTCGGGTTTGGCTAAAGTATGGCGCGGGGTGGTTGGTAAAAAAGGTTTCGTGATAGTCGATTACAGTTTTTTCGGCCAGGTTAAAGATCCGGTGATATTCGCCGGGGTCCCCGTGAAGGACCCGGACGGCGCCGTAAAAGCTGTTTTAGCGATACGGCTCGGAGTTAACGAATTAAGCCAGATCTTTTCCGATAAGACCGGAATGGGTGAGACAGGAGAGTCATATCTTGTAGGCGAGGATCGTCTAATGCGTTCCGATTCACGGTTCGAGGCGAATACCATACTCAAAAAGAAAGTGGATACGGTATCCGTTCTGAAAGTGTTTCGTGACGGACACAATGACGGGGTAGGGATAATAAAGGATTACAGGGGCAAGGATGTTCTTTCGGCGTATGGGCATGTGGGGATCAACGAGAAGTTCGGAACGGGTTTCGAATGGGCGATAATCAGCGAGATCGACCTTTCCGAGGCGATGAAGCCGGTGAACGATCTCATCCGGAAAGTTCTGCTGTTGGCGCTATTGATAGCTTTTATCGTCGTTGTCGCGGCGCTCGTGATAGCGGCCAAAATTACCGGGCCGATCGAAGAGATAGCGCGAGTATCGCAGAAAATAGGTTCGGGGGACCTTACCGGGTCGGTCGTGGGGAAGACCAGCGACGAGATCGGCGTCCTCGCCGGTTCCTTCAACCAGATGTCAGGCAACGTAAGGGGTATGATAAAGAGGATACAGGAAGCTGTGAACCAGCTGACATCGGCGTCGAACGAGATACTCGCCGCGACCGAGCAGCAGGCGGCCGGGGCGAGAGAGCAGTCGTCGGCAATAGCCGAGACGACATCGGCCGCGCATGAACTGCTCGTCAGTTCCGAACAGGTGGGTAATACCATAAGGCAGGTCTCCCAGGCCGCCATGCACGCGCTTAACGGAATGACGAAGATACGGGACCTCATAACTAAAACCGGCGGGATGATAACGCTCTTAGGCGAGAAATCCCGGGAGATAGGGAAGATAACGGGGCTCATAGACGATATCGCGGACCAGACCAATCTTCTGGCGGTGAACGCGTCGATAGAGGCGGCGAGGGCGGGCGACGAGGGGAGAGGTTTCTCGGTCGTCGCGGACGAGATACGTAAGCTATCGGATTCGACGGCGCGGTCCACGAAGGACATAACGGCCCTTATAGAGATTATACAGCACGAGATGACGAACGTCGTCATATCGATGGAGAAAAGCGCTTCAAGCGTCGAGGAGGAGATGACGCTCGCTAAAGACACGTCCGAAAAGGCGAAAGAGATAACTATGAGCGCGAATCAGCAGATAGCCGGGTCTAAGCAGATAGCCGAAGCCATGGGCAGCATTGACGAAGTAATGAAACAGATCGCCTCCGGCACGGTCCAGACACAGGCCTCCGTCGAGCAGATGACGAAACTGGCGAAGGACCTGGAGAAGATAATCGCGGGGTTTAAGATAGCGTAATGAGAGAACCGTCATTCGGAGGGTGCGGAAGCGCCCGAAGCAATCCCTATAGAGATTGCTTCGTCGGCCTTTGGCCTCCTCGCAATGACGGGGCATATTTGGGTCCGCAATGACGGGTTAGGGATGACGGGATTGAAAAGGGACGGATATGACATTTGACCGATCGGCATTCGTAGAGCGTTTTAAGTCCGAGACGAAGGAGCGCGTCGAGAAGCTCAATCTCGCTCTTATCGATATCGAGAAGGACCCGGGGAACAGGGACATCCTCAACATGGCTATGCGCGAAGCCCATACGATAAAAGGGTCCGCCGCGATGATGGGGTATAACAGGATATCGGACCTGGCGCATAGGCTGGAGACGGCTATGCAAGGCGCTCTTCAGGGTAAAATGGAGTTCACCCCGGAGAAGCTTGACGTCATGTTCGAGTGCCTTGACGCTATTCTGCCGCTACTCGAGGACAAAGTGACATGGGAAGATAAAGGGGTGGCTAATCCTTTCGTGGAAACGCTGTTAAATAAAATGGACGGCGTTTTTTCAGAAAACTCACCGGCTCAGGATAAGTCAGAAAGACCTCTTAATCCCGGTATCCCGCCCCTAAGAACCGAAGAAAAGAAAGCGAAGGAAGCGCCCGCGCCCGAACCCGGTCCACTTGAACAGCCGTCCCGTGACGACCATCTCCCCGAAACCATGATCAAGGTCGACACCGCGCGGCTTAACAAGATAGTCAACACTTCCGGCGAGCTTGTTACCTCGCGGATACGCCTCGCCGAGATCGTCAAGTTGGTCTCGGAAAAGGTATATGAATCTCAGGATACGGGGATCTATCTGAAAGGGCTCATCGACGAGCTTAATTCCGTGACATGCGACATTGTGACCCTTACGGCCGGCATGCAGGAAGAGGTCATAAGGGTGAGGACCGTACCGGTCGGGGATCTATTCAGAACATTTCCCCGGACGATGCGAGACCTCGCGCGTGAAAAGGGTAAAGAAATAGAGTTCGTCATAGAGGGTGGAGAAACGCAGCTTGACAAGGTCATCATTGACGAGATGAGAGCGCCATTAATGCATCTTCTCCGGAACGCGATAGACCACGGTATCGAGGCCCCGGGTGACCGGAGACGCGTCGGGAAATCCGCACCCGGCAAGGTCAGGTTGAAGGCTTACCAGGAAGGCTCACAGGTCGTCATCGAAGTTTCGGACGACGGACGGGGAATTAAGGTTGCTGAGATAAAGGAGAAAGCTGTCAAAAAAGGTATCGTTTCGGCTTCGCGGATAAACGACATGATAAAAGAACAGGTCTACCAGATATTATTCACCCCGGGGTTCAGCACCAAGGAAGACGTAACGGATATTTCAGGGAGGGGGGTCGGCCTCGACGTTGTCCGCGAAACCCTCTCGAGCATGAAGGGGGTCGTCGAAATAAGCTCCGAGGAAGGGAAGGGCACTTCCTTCAAGATGAAACTTCCCCTCACCCTCGCCATAACCGAATGCCTGATCCTGGGCGCCGGCCCGGACGTTTTCGCGGTGCCCATAGACGCCGTCGTCGAAACGGTGAGGATAAGCGAAAAAGAAATTAAGAAGATAGAGGGGAAGGAAGCCCTCACCATAAGGGGATACATACTGCCCCTAGTTAAGCTTAAAGATGTTTTCGGCCTGCCGCAGAAAGGGATATTCGAGAAACAGTATTTTCCGGTCATTATCGTCCAGTCCATCGAGAAAAGGATAGGCATAATGGCGGATAAACTTTTCGGGAGGCAGGAGATAATAAGTAAGAGCATCGGCGACCCGCTCGGGAACGTAAAATATGTTTCCGGCGCGACCATTCTCGGGAACGGGCGTGTCATCCTGATACTCGATATACCCGCGATGATAGAGTCGGCGGAAGGGGTCGTCGTCCGAAGGCCCTTGAAAAAGGAAGCTCCGGCGGCAAGGAAAAGGAAGAAACACATACTGCTCGCCGAGGATTCCATGACCACGGCGATGCTTGAGAAGAACATTCTCGAATCTGTAGGGTATTCGGTAGTGACGGCGAAGGACGGCCAGGAGGCGGCCGAGCGGGCCATGCAGGAAAAATTCGATCTTGTCATAACGGATGTTCTCATGCCCCGCATGAACGGGTTCGAGCTTATCGAGCGCCTGAGAGGTGACTCCAAGTACAAGGATGTCCCTGTTATCGTGGTTACTACAAGGGAGAACGACGAGGACAGGCGTCGCGGCCTCGAAGCAGGCGCAGACGCGTACCTCCTGAAAAGCGAGTTCACGTCGGAGGGGCTTCTTGATACGTTAGAGAAGTTGCTCGGGTAAAACGCCGTCATTGCGAGGGCGCGGAAGGTGAGCCGTCATTGCGAGGGCGCTAAAGCGCCCGAAGCAATCCCTATAGAGATTGCTTCGTCGGCCTACGGCCTCCTCGCAATGACGGGAAATGGGGTGAGTGTGAAGGAGAAGAATGTTGCCAGCTGACGAAAAAAAGATACGAGTACTGATCGTCGACGACTCAGAATTCATCCGAACGGTACTCCGTGAAGCTCTCGAAACGGCTCCTTACATAGAAATAGTGGGCGAAGCCGATAACGGCCGTGATGGGATAAGGCAAGCTTTCAAGCTTAAACCCGATGTAATAACCATGGACCTCAAGATGCCTATCATGGACGGGTTCGACGCTATCGGAAAGATAATGGAGGACAACCCCATCCCCATAATCGTTGTCAGCACGCTTGATGAGGAGATAATCACAAAGGCTCTTTCCATGGGCGCGATGGATTTTGTGCATAAGGCCAGGGATATGCAGACCATCGCCGAAGACCTTACGGATAAGATAAGGATAGCCTCCAGGATAAAACCCATAACCAGGTTCAAACGCGTCCACACTCACAGACAACCTCGGGACAAAGCCGTAGCGAATGAACCCGTCCAGCCGGGATCGAAGGTTATCGCGATAGGCGTTTCGACGGGAGGGCCGCAGGTGACAGGGACCCTTATAGGCCTCCTTCCGGAAACGCTGTCTACGCCGATACTTGTCGTGCAGCATATATCCGAAGGGTTCGTGCAGGGCCTTGTCAAATGGATGCAAGGCGTCTCGAAGTTGAGCGTTTCGATCCCGTCCGACGGAGAGAAGATAAAACCCGGGAACATATATTTCGCCCCGGATAAGTATCATATGGTCGTAAAGAGAAAGGGCGTCATCGGTTTTGAGAAGAAGATAAGTAACGACGAGTTCCATGTCCCGTCGATAGACAGGCTGTTCCTGTCCGTATCCGAAGTGTACGGAAAGGACGCGATGGGCATCATAATGACCGGTATGGGCACGGACGGGGTCGCCGGGATAAGCGCGATGAAACTCGTGGGCGCGACGACCATAGCGCAGGACGAGGCAAGTTCGGTAATATTCGGGATGAACAAGGCGGCGATCGAGAAAGGCGTAATAGATAAAATATTGACCCCGGAAAGAATAGCGGAGGAGATCGTTAGATTTTAAGTTCGTAATTCTAGTGGTGTCAGGCCTCCCCATTAGACAAAACAAAATGTCCAATGGGGAGGCCTGACACCTTAAAAAGGAGAGCTATGGGTATCAAAATACTAGTTATCGAGGACGATAAGCTTGAGCGGGAAATGATAGCGGATATGATCGCTAAACAGGGGAATTTGCCAGTCACCGCGGTTAACGGCGAGGAAGGCGTAATGAAAGCATTTTCGGAGAAGCCGGACGTCATCATAATCGATACGGTACTGCCGGGCATTGACGGGTTCGAGGTATGCAGGAGGATAAAGGCGCTGGCGATCGTCCCCGGGCCGAAGATCATAATAACCACCGGCAAGATAGACGAGGTCAATTTCCGCAAAGCACGTGAGGTAAAGGCCGACAGCTATATGGTAAAGACGTCGGATTTCAGGGAACTGTTCAGCGCCGTGTATAACGTCATAAACGAAAGCGGCCCGGAAGCTCCGGCAAAAAATAAAGCGCTGGTCATCGACGACAGCCCGCTGGCCGTCGAGATGGTAGCGTCGATGCTGAGGGATAAAGGCTTCGATGTCGTTTCCGCCGCGAACGGCGAGGAAGGTGTTATGAAAGCGCGGGCGGAAAACCCGGGCCTCATTATCCTCGATACCCAGATGCCGGGTATCGACGGTTTCGAGACCTGCCGGAGGATAAAGAAGATAAAAAGTTCCGCCCCGCCCAAGATCATAATGACCACCGGATCGGTCGACGCCGTGGATTCCCAGAAAGCGAGAAGATCCGGCGCCGACGAGTACACCGTAAAAACTTCCGACCTCACCATGCTCATGAAGATCATCGAGCGTTGCATGGGTTAACGGGTGCGCGGGTTTGTGAATTGAATACATTCGGCGGCGATAAACCCCAGCGTTAACACCAGGGTTACATGAAAAAGAAAAGAGTAGGGCGCGATTTATCGCGCCTAAACAAGACTTCCATAATACTGATCTCTATCCGCTAACCCCTAACCGCTAATGTTTCCCGCCGACCTTCTATAAAAAGTTGACTTTTTAATGGATTAAAGTTATAATAACAAAAATCTATATTATATATAACTCTATCCTACGGTATGTTTAAATGAAAGCCAGACATCAGAAATTTATAACACTTAAAAGGGTGGTATCAGGATCACTAACATTCGCCATGCTGGTTTCTGATATCAGCTGGGCGTATGGGGATGTGTCTACCGCCACACTCGCTCCCCCTCTTGCCTCTAAACCTTTGGAAGGCCTGGATAAGACGAAATGGGGATGGGCAGCCGTCGAGATCGAGTACATAATGGCCGAAGCTCTTACCCTTGGCGTCAGTAAGGAAGTCCTTAAGACCATGCTCAGACGCTACATCAAGTCCCGCGGTACAATAGAGGCCCTGTCGCGTTACGATATCGACAATATCAGCGAGGTTCGGGACAACTCAAAAAACCTTATCGAACTTGCTATCCCGTTAAAACGAGAAAACATGCCGGATCTCCTGGCCATATACAATTATGAATCCGGCGGACAGGAAATACGCCTTCACGCAAAAACGGTATTTATGCATGTCCGTGAGTCGTCCGAAGAAAGCGAACCGCTCCTTAATGACATAACTGTGGATAAGAAAAGATCGGCCATACAAGGCCTGGAAGCTCCTATAGAGCTTAGGCGGCCCGTAACGGAAAAAAAGGCTGAAGAGATACTTAATGGGAACAAAACATCGGCAGCTATGGTTCCTTCCGGGACATCTTCCCAGACAACGAAACCGTTAACCATCCTCGAAGCCGCGCGTATGAACATTTCCTCGGCCGCTCGAGCGATGGGGCTTCATTCGGATCTTAAAGAGAAAATACTGGGGGCCGGAAGGGTGACGAGGGTGAAATTCGACGTCAAGTTGGATGACGGCGAAACGGTATCCGTGTGGGGATTTAGGGTGCTTCAGAACGACGCGCGCGGCGCGGGGAAGGGCGGGTTACGCTGGCTGGAATGTACGGATGAAACGCCCGAGGAGGCCGAGACGACCGCGGCGGGGCTCGCCACGCTCATGAGCGTGAAGAACGCCGTTATCGGGGTGCCCTACGGCGGCGGGAAAGGCGATATATTCGTACCGAAACGGAAATATACGGATAACGACAAGGCGAGGATATTCAGGGTTTTTTCGCGGGAACTTACGGAAAGGAACGCCGTGGGTACTTTTATAGACGTTCCGGCTCCAGATAAAGGCACTGACGCGAGGATGATGGCCTGGTTCATGGACGAGCATATAAGGACGCTGGTAATGCTTGATAAACTGTATGACAAGGCCATCCAGGCTTCTCTGGGGGGCGTAGAGGCTTCTAGTGACCCGCAAAAGACCCCTTATCTGGACGAATATATGAGACTTCTGGCCGGCGACAAGGCCGGGGTCCTCGAAGGGATAGAGCTTGGCGCTATAACAGGAAAACCTATTGGCAAAGGCGGTTCAGAGGGCAGGACAAAAGCGACCGGTTTCGGCGGGTTCCTCGCCTTCAAGACTATACTCAAATATTTCACCACTGCCGCCGATTTCGATACTGATCCTGTCGGAGCCGCTCTCAAGGAGGACGCGAGAAAGGTCTTAAGAAAAGATATCAGCGGTATGAGCGTCGCTATCCAGGGGACAGGGAACGTCGGCGAATACGCCGCGTGGGATTTTTATAATTCCGGCGCGAAAATAACCATGCTGCAGGATGTCTCATGCACGATATATAACCCGAACGGGATCGATTTGGGTGCTTTGGATAAAGCGCTGGTAAGGGGTCCGGACGGAAGATGGGCGGACCTCAAGACACTGGATGAGGTTTTCTTAAAGGCAAGCGGTACGTCTATCGTGGAAGATGGGGCTTTTTGGACGACTTACTCGGATATAAAGGTCCCCGCGGCCAAGGAGATGCAGATAACGGCGCGGAACGCGCCGTTATTAAAATGCGGCGTTATCCTTGAACTCGCGAATAGCCCGACGACGCCCGACGCCGACGCCATCCTTAAAGAGAGGGGCATCCTGGTCGTACCGGATGTCCTGGCGAATGTCGGAGGCGTGACCGTATCGTATTTCGAATGGCTGCAAAACATAGAGGGGCGGTACTGGATGGGATACTCCGTCGATAAGATGCTTGAGGAAAGGATAGTCAGGGAGAGCGGGTCGGTCCTTTCCGTAGCTCGGAAATACAAAGTGGACCTGCGAGTCGCGGCGTATATTCTAAGCATAGCGAGGATAGCGGACGCCGAGATAGCCAGAAGCCGGGAGTTCGAGGAAAAATTCCTCGGGAACGGCGCCGCCGAAACACCCTATAGCGGTTTCGGCGAGCTCGGGCTTTCACCGGACACATGCGAAGAGCTGGAGCTGGCCGGGAGGATGGGGCGGTACAGCGAGGTCATAGAGAGAGAAGAAAAAAGGCATACGGAAGAAGTGCTCGAGATCGCAAGAAAAATAGACAGCAGTTTTGAGAAAAGCCGGGGCGGGTTTATCCTTGTAAGCGGGCCCAGGACCAGCGGAAAGATGGCGTTCTCTGAACGGGTCGCGGCCGTTCTTTCGGACATGGGACGGCGGACGGTAAGAGTAGACATGGATGAGAAACTCGCGGCTTATGAGACGTCGCTCATCGCCGGAGGGGCCAAAGGGGAGGAGCTTTATCAGAAAAAACTCGATAAAATGGGAGATATCATAAATGAACTCCGCGGCGAAAAGCCCGCGGGTGACGATGCCCTATACGTGATAGAGGGTGATTACGCCCTTTCCGATAAACTGCTGGATAAAAGAGCCGGGCTTTTAAAAGACGTACAGACGTTCGGCATTTTCGTGAATACCGCGACCAGCTTCAAGCTGGCGGGCAACAGGCCTCTCACGTCCCTGGATCTCCGGCTCTTCAGGCATATACTTACTTTTGCGGGGATATTCAAGAAAGATCCCCTGGAGATAATAAGAGAATGGCCCGCGACAAGAGCGCATGACCTTAAATACGTGTATCCCGCGTGGAAGAACGCGGACGTAACTTTCAACAGCTATCTCGCTTACGAACTGCCGGTATTAAAACCTTATGTCGAGCCCCTCATTAAGACAGCGTTGGACAAGGCGCGCTCCGTCTCTGACAAAAGTTCCGTCAAAACGATAGAGCATCTCATTTCCATATTGGAAGGTGTCACGGAGGTCACGGGGAATATCAATATCCCGGCCGATTCGATAGTACGTCAGTTCACGGGTACCGTCCAAAGCCTGGGCCCGCTGGATGTGGCGTTTGAAGAGGCTTTAAGCGTGCCTTCCGACGGAGTGATCATCGATCTCATGCCGGAAGCAGGGAACTATCCGGATGATAAGGTCTTTTTCACCTGGCCCGACGAGCCTGAACAAAAAAGTAAAAGGAACGATAATCTGAAATGGGTGCTTGATCAAGCGTTGTCCAGGAAGATGGTGGTGGTTCTGGGAGCCGGATCGGCCGATTACAGTATGATCGCGGAATACGCCGGCGTTGAAAAGGTAATACTTGTAGACATAGTACCCGGTCAGTTAAGGGCCGCCCGGGATCATTTCCCGGAAAAGTTCAGGGATAAGGTGTATCTTGCGAGGGCCGATCTTATGGGGTTAACGCCGGGTTTTTATGACGGGCTCCATTCGTCTTTGTCGGCCGGAACGGGCGGTGTAGACGGGATGTTCGAAACGCTTCTCGGGTATCTGGAAGGGTTCGGTTCCGCGCCCGGGACGCGAAAACCTCCTCTTCCTCCCGATATCGCCGATATAACGATAGCCGATAAGGTTTATACGGCGGTGAGGATAAATCTTATCCATTACGTATTTGAAGTTTTCATGGGAGCGCTCGAGGACCATGGCCTACCCCGGCCGGGCGATGAAACTGTCTCATTGATCTACGAGAGACTGATAAAAGCTCTATCGCCGGTCGCCGGGAGACTAGAGATAAAAGACTGGTCGGAGATGACAAAGGACGCCGGACTCGTCTACGCGGCGGATTCACGATATTTCAAAAGGTACGATGATGGCGTGGAAAGCGTCATGATCGAAGATGACGACCCTCTTTTTGCGGGGCTTGAAGGAGAGCATCTATCGGCCCTGCAGGGATTACCCTCAAGCGAATGGGGATCCGAATACAGGGAACGCGCCGGAGACGGCAGGATTGTATCAAATGGGCGTTTTACAATGCAGGCGTTGTGCATGATCCGCGCCCCTAAGGGAGGTAAAAAAGAAGACTTTATCAAAGCTGCGAGGGATTTCAGTCAAAAACGGAACGATAGGGCGGCGATTGTCATGTCGGATAAGGCTCTGGAACTAGACGCCGTGGATCCCCAGGCGCTTTTTCTGAGAGCACGGGCTTTATCTTTTCTCGGCGATATGGTACGGGCTAAACAGGCCTTTAAGAGGCTTATCGAGGTGGAGAAGAGCGCGAGCAATTTTTATATGTATGCCGCGGTGCTATTCAGCCTGGGACATATCGATGAAGCCATCCGACAAATAGAGAGGGCGATAAAAATAAACCCTCTGGATCCCAGAAATTATTCTTTTCTGTCGAAAACCGCCATGGCGTCGGGTGATCTCGACCGGGCTTTATGGGCCGCATCGAAAGCCGTTCAGCTCGCCCCGAAAGGCGATATGAACTGGTCGGATCTGGCCGAAGTAAGGTGCTCGAGGGGTGAATACGAAGAAGCGCTCGAAGCGGCCGATAAGGCCATAGAGCTTGACGACAATTTGTCACGCAGCGTAAGGACGAAGGCCAGGCTGCTCGCGCAGTTCGGCAGGCTCGACGAGGCTTTGACGGCGGTTAACGGCCTGATCTCCAAAGGGATAAAGGATGATCTTGTCATAAAAGTCAAGGGGCAGATACTTTCCGCGGTGCTTACAAGAGCTCATATGCTGCACGGTTATGCCGGGCTGGGAAAGAAAATAGAGGAATTGAAGAAGACGGAAGGCGAACGATGGAACGAGATCGCGGCACATCTCCCCGCCAATTATAAGCGCGTCGCTTCCGGTAAGCCGGTTCGCGCTCTTCCGCGCGTGATACATATCGATAAAGGGGCAATTTGGCACATAGAACGCGAACATCTGTTCGATCCGGAGAGGGTACAGAGGAAACCCGAGCACAAGACGTTTTTTCCGAAAGGGTATACCCAGAGGGATATGATCGGGCTTCTGAATAGGGCCGCCGGAAATATTTCCTCCGGGAGCGCTAAAGCTGTCGATTCTCTCCCGGACGGCAGCAGGATAGACTGGTGGCCGTCGGATCATCACATTTATTACGCGAGCAGCGCATATACGCGTAATCCGTTGAGGCTGGGCATAGTCGCGGACGATAATGGGGCGGTAATAACCGCTAACCTTAGATGGGGCGAAGATGTTCAGTATTACCGGAGCGGCCACCCGATATACAAACCGCAGCAGAACATGATCCCCGGGAACATGCCCTTATGGAATAAGTCCACTCGCCGGCCTCTTGTTGCCGTCCACGGGAACAGAGATTTCGGGTTTACGAGGATAATAAATTCCCCCGACTTCTCGGCGCTTGACCCGATAGAACGCGAACAGCTCATATGGCTCGCGGCCGTCGAAGGGAAGATGAGCTCCGGAGATGAAAAAAGTGTCCACTACACATACGAGATACCTTTCGCCGAATGGCGCGAAAATCTGGGCGCCGGTTCGGTGACATTAAAGGTCGGGGCAGGCTCAGGCTGGGTCATGGATATGACCGTGGACAGAACAAAAATAGATTTAGGGGGATCTCCCACGCCTAAAGAACTGCCTGAGGATGACAGCGAGGAAGCGAAGATAGTGCGTGGAATACTTGCGTCGGTCAATTCTTTCAGGGAAGAGCTGTACGAGAAGCTCATCCCCGGGTTCGATCCCGCGAAACCCGATAGAAAAACGGTCTTCAAGGTCACGAAAATAATAACGGCAATATTTGAGGCTGTATCAGAGGTCCATCGTGTCAGTGAGCCGGAACTGGGCTGGGGGAGATACATTCTTAATACCACGATACAGTTGAAAGAGATCGAGAAGCAATTGAAGTACATCAAGTTCGGGCTGCCCAAGTCCTTTCCGGGGTTAAAAGCGCCGTTCGACCATTTTTACGCGCAGATGGACGAACTTGGCAAAATACTAGAGAAAGGGAAGATCAGGGATCTTTGGAAATACATCGATCTTTCGAACTATATCAAGGGCAACGTCATTATTAACGCTTCGATGAACTATGCCGGAGAAGAACGGGATGGCTTCATTAAGAAAGGGACAAAAGCCTGGGCGAAGTTCGTCGAGGCGCGTGAGAGGATAAAAGGAGAGGCGCCGCGTCGGATAAAGGAGAAGCGCGGGGAATGTAAGAAGAGAGCTGTCAGGCTTTTGGGAAGGTTCCTTGAGTCCGAGAAAAAGGAGTTGAGCGGGGCTTTAAGCCCGAGGGAGATACCGCTGCTGGAACAAGCTATCGTGCGTTTCAAGGCGTCCCGGGCTTACGATTTTAAGGCCGCGGAATTCGTCGAGGAGAGACAGGATTTTGTTCTCGGGCATTATACGGGAACGGAGAACGAATATTTTATTGGGCTGGACCTTATAGCTTATCTCGAAAAACGGGGCCCTCCGTCACTTGTCGACGAATATCTTGTACATGAGGTTTTATGCAACAAGTACGGGCATAAAGAAGCCATAGCGATACAGAAGAAATGGTTCCCCGAACATTATAAAAAAGAGAACCTTAAAGAAGGGGCGAACGAGGAGAAAGGCCTCCTCGGATACTGGCTCGTTTCATTTATTAAAGACGCGCTGGCGGATAAAGACGTCGATCCGTCCGGGTTATACTTCGATTACGGGGAAAGTGACGCGGAAAATATCGCGGGTATGCCTGTTGAGGGTTCGGACACTTTAAGCGGTTTTATCGGCAGGTTCTTCCGCGGGAGAACTGCCATTAGCGGGTATGACCTTGGCGCGGCCGAGGGTAAAAAAACCGCTGATATGAAACAAATACTCGGCCGTATAGCGGACGCCAGGGGGTATTTTGGACTCGAAAAAGATCCGCGCCTTTCAGTCATTGGGATCATGCGGGGTAATCCGGTTTTGCCTAGTCAGGATTTTGTGGAGGAGATAGGTCTTCTTGAAAAGAGAGGCAAAAAGGACATTATCACGGTATTTGCCCCGACATTCTTTCATCTGGAGGAGTATATTGCCGCGGCAAAAAAACTTGTCAAGGACGACGGGCTTATCATAGTTATAAATCTCCGGTCGGAGATCGATTCGTTAATCGCCGGAAAACGTGTCGTCGAAAGCGACCTGGACGGACCCGCGGTCAGAGAGATAATGAAAGATTTCAAAGTGATCCGCTTTCGCGGCGCCGCAAACGAAGAGGATTTTACGGTATGCCAGCGTAACCCTTTCGCTTTTGTCTATTCACCGGGTGGGTTCAAAGGACGCGGCGATCCGGCGGGAATTGCTCCGGGGCCCATGCTCCTATTTATGATGCTCCCCGTCTGGCTGGACCGTATCAGATCGTGGATGGAAAAACGGCGGACTCTGAAGGAAGTTGGAGAGCCGGATCTGAGCTCGATGGTCAAAAAAGACGCCGGGAGATCAGGCGGGATCTATTCCGGAAAGTCCACTGGTAACAGAGGACATTATGCAAAGCTTATAGGTATCATCGCCGGGCTTTGGGTCTTTTTCGGAGGCAGCGGGGTGCTCCTAGCGGCGACGAAAATGGCCATCGGGGCCATAGCCCCGTCATCAGGCGAGGACCTGGCCCAATGGCTGGTCAACCTGGGTGCTTTATCGCTGGGCGCGGGAGTTTTAATGGCCCTGTTTCGCGGGGAAGGGGATACCGGATCTTCAGATCCCGTGAAGCCGGTTATTCCGGGTCTGCCGATGTATGACCGGAAGGAATTCCGTAAGCACACGCTTGACGAGGTCAGGGAGAGGTTCGGGGAATTATCACGGACGGGATTCCCGGGACTGCATAAGGTCGAACGGAAAGCGTTGTGGGACTGGGTGCTTTTCCCGCTGGCATATTATGATCTGTACGACCCGGAAAAAGCCGGGATCGTGAGGAAAATGATAGAGAAAGGGACTCTTTATTATGGCCCGGATATGCCGGATATTTTCGAATGCGCTCATAACGGCGACCGGGAAAATCCAGTCGTCGCGATAAATATACGGGGTCATTTGGGCAATGAGTCGACACGCCTTATTTACGCCGTGGAATCGCTTTTCGGCAACGATCACAAAACTTCCGAAGCCGTCCAGGCGAATTACGGTAAATTCTCGTCCGTATGCGACAATTGGGAAGAGAACCGTCTGCCGCATGACCGGGGGAGCTGTACAAGGGAAGACGAGGGATGGGCTATAAGACTTTTTGTTAGTGAATTGCGCGATACTGCTAGGCGTGAGGGGAGGCGCATGATCTTCCTGGGCGCCGCCGCTTATCCTTTGTTCGTTTTCGCTAAAAGGTTATATCCCGACGACGATATCGCGTATTTTCATTTTCAAAGAGCCATTTACCGTTCGAGTGACCCGGACATGGTCGCCGAATACCTTCGGGGTCAGCCTTGCCTTAAGGACAATAAACCGCTTATGCCCATAGATATCGGCTACGAAGGTACGGCGGTAGAATCTCTCGGGCGGCATCTTGAAATGGCTTTTCCTGGAAGGGGATATGCGAGGAGCGAAATGTATTTCGGGCAGATGCTTTACCTCAATAAGGAAGCTAAGTATTCGCGCGTAAACGGCTTCAATAAAACTGTGCCGGAAGGATACGCCGAAAGGAAGATCACCATGCCCTTTGATATGATGATCGGCCGTATCGCAGCTGAGCTTGAAGGTATGCCCCGGGCGCCGGAAGACACCATAGTCGGTCTTGAAAGAGCCGATGGAGGGGTGAGGATTATAACTCTGAATATCCCGTACGGTCTTTTTGTCCAGGACCCGACAGACCTTAGAGCGAATATATCAAGCGTGGATAAGGAAAAGCGGGACGCGCGGATAGAGGAAATATGGGATGAGATAACGAAATTCTCCGGACCGAGCGGGTTGTTCAAATACGACGATGACCGCGACGTCAGCGAAGACCTGAGGACCGAGGCGGACGCTAAAAACGCCGCAGCATGGCCCAATGCCGCCTACATGATAGGGGATTATGCGGATAGGCGTTCCGTGGGAGGGCTGGAGAAAGTGGATCTTCTCGCCAGGGTGTATCTGGCCGAAAAAGTGCTGAAGGACCATGGCGCGGACACCTCTATCCGCGGTCTTGAGATAATGGAATTCCATCTGGAGACGTCGCTTGCCGATAACCCGAGGCTGGATAAGTTCAGGGAAAAAACAAGGGCACTTATCGCCGGAGCCCGTTCGGCGGAGCTTTCGGATGAGGCGTCTTTAAGCGGCTGGCTCATGGAAAACCTGCGGTCATTATTTACCGGACCCGAGCAGAAACTGTTTAACGCCATATTGAATTTCCCTCTGATCGTAGAAAGGGATAAGGTCAGCGAAGAGTATATTACCCGCGGGATCGGGACTAATTCGGCGGATACCGAGGCTGAACGGAAAATGAGGGACCTTTTCAGGATGATGAGGCTGATCTTCCTTTATAACGGCGCCGACGACCTGGAGAGCCTGTACGACAACATGGAAGAACAGCGGGAGTTGTTCGATAGCGGGAAAAATCTGGAATGCGGTCCGGGATATCTTTACAGCGGGCTTCCTGATATCGGGGCCCTGGCCGGAACGGGCCGGATCGATGGAAAGATAAACGTCACCCGGGTTGCTGAGTCATACGGGTTCCAGGTCTTTAATAGCGGGAATATTGATCCCGGGATCGTAGTACTAAAAACGCAGGTATTCAACGCGAAACTGAGGGAAGGGAACGCCGCTATAGCGTACGCGAAGAAGACGGCCTCCGGCGCTTCCGGCGCGGCATGCCCCGACTGGATAGGCGGGACGCTTACGCTCGATGATATAGCGGAGATATGGGTATCCGAGAATACTTATCTCCGGTACGCGAAAATACTGGGCGGGAAAATAAAGGTGATACCGGGGTTAAGGCATGAGGATATTGAAAACGGGTTCCCCGGATATCTTGAAGCTATCCATGAGAGGGTCGCCGCCTATATGGAAGAACGGGGGCTCCTCGTGAACATAGTTCTTTTCCGGGCGAAGGATGCCGCTCTATCCGGTAGAACAACCCCGCACAAAGAAAATGAGTACGCCGACCTTATGCCAGTGGGCGTGTGGTATGAGGATATATACAAATATGTCAAAGAGAACATGGAAAAAGGTTCGTTCGAAAATGTTTTTATGAGAATGTTCAAGGACCCTGACCTGTGGTTCGCGTTCCCCGACCATGGCGGGAGCCTTGAGCTCGACGCGGTGGAATATTCGCGGGAACTGTCTGACATGAGCGACCTGGAACTGCTTGACGAATACGTTCGCCTGGATCCCGAAGAATACATAAGGGCCCACTATAAATCACTTACGGACCTGAACGAGGTGCTTTTTTGTCACATGCTAACGAGAACGGTCGGCGGGCTCGTTTCATACGACGACACTTTAAGGGATGACCCGGACCTGATAGATGAGAACCCGGATATTACGGCCTCGGCCCTCATAACGAAGAAAAGACTTCTTCTTTTAAGGGAATGGTCATACCGGCATTGGAACAACGCTCCGCGCGTAAGATCAAGGTCCATTTTTGACGGGCAGTCAGGAACGGCTCGGGGAACTTTGCAGATGGATCCTTCCGGAGTGGAGCAGATCGGGGTTGACGATGACGGAGCGGGAGAGGAAGAAAGAGCTATCCTTCGGAAATTGCCAGGCTATAGAGATAAAATATATTCTCCAAAAACGCTTCTTCTGGGGTCTGGGCAGTGTTCGCTCAGGTGTAAGCATTGTCTGCAGGGTAAGGTTCTAAGCAATTATTTACGCCGCCATAAAAAGGAATTCAGGAAGATGCTTATTGAGGCCGATAAGGCCGGGATAGCCGATTATGGGTGGTGCATAGGCGAGCCGTTTGAATATCCGGATTTCTTCTATGAGATGCTGGGGGCCATGTGCAGGCTGAAGAACGTTAACAGTATAGGTTTCGTGACCAATGCCTCTTTCGCCGATACGCTCGATAACGCCAGAAAAGTCCTGGCTGATACCATGCTGGTCGTCGGGGGGAACGTTAACGAGGAAAGCGCGATAGATCTGCATCTTGATTTCAGCTGGGACAGGGAACATATCGCGCGCGGGATAACCGCGGACCATGTTATAAATCTTCTCCGGGCCGTCGGCGAAGAGTGGGGCGGGGGGCCTGTCAAGATGCAGACGGTACCTTTCCCAAATGACGATTCCGTGACGGAACTCCTCTCGGCACTCAAGAACGACGGACTGATAGGAGAGAACGCCGATATCGCCGAGATAGCTGAAAATGGGACGGTCGAACTGACTAACGGCATAACGTTAAGTATATATCGTCTGAGCGCGGTGGTTCCGGAAGGCGCGGCGGCGCACTTGATCGCCGGAGTCGATTACGAGTATTACGCTATGACAAGAGAGGCGATGGAGAGCCTTCCCGGCAGGGACAGGATAGGCTATTCCTTCACCCGGGATAAAGACGGAAGGATGATCCCGTTCAGCCAGGAGCTTGTCCTCGGCCCGGACGGGAAATTATATCTTAACGACAAGTTCGCAATAAGAAAAAGCGTCCCGCTCGCGTATATGACGGACATAGGGAAAGCCATAGATAAGGTCAATACCCATCCGGTCCTTCGTGCTCTTGTTTCCAAGGGGTTTAAATCCTGTATCGACGCCTATAGCGCTCTGCCGGAAGAGGCGAAGAAAATTAAGGATATTTACGGTTACTTTATCGGCAAGCCGAACGACGTGGCTCTGTTGTCTTCGATGATATTCGACGATAGTGAAATAAGGGACGGTTTTCTTAAAGCTCTTATCCCCGGAGAGTTTTCCGGCCTACCGGCGGGACAGTCTAAGGATAAGTTCGGAGATATTTTCTCGTTCGTCGGGGACGCGGGGCGGAGGGAGGAATTCGTCAAAACCGCATCCGATAAGATCATCGCTGACGGCGCTTCATCCGGCGTGTTCGTCGAGGAACTGGTGGACGCCGTTATCGACGGGAAAATTACGCTCGACGAGGCGCGCGATATCGCTCTTGATGTGGAAGTTGAGGTCGACATGGCCGGGGAAGGGTTCTCTATGCTGAGCGGACAGATAATGACCCGGTACAGGACCAGGGTTGTCGAGTCTCTAGGCCCCGAAGCGAGGAGGCTGATAAGCATCGCCGATATGGGTAATGACATGGTCCACAATATTAAAGGTCACCTCGTTCTTATGTACCGGCAGATCAAAGATGATGACGGGTTGAACGGACAGTTATCCGGTTCGCGCGAGTTTGCCGATTACGATAACCTGATGGGTGGCCGTTTCGAGTTCATTCATATGGAACCTAACAGAGGGTATACGAGGCCCGAGATAGCCAGTCCTTCGCTCGAGGAAAAGATACGTTATTTCGGGACGGTCCTCGAAGGCATCAAAGGGCTTAAGGCGAAGGTCAGCGCTATGATCGGAGCCGGCGATACCGGTAAAGCGCTCAGTGTTCTGGCTGAAAATCTCGATATAGTGGAAAAGAACGCCCGAGGGTACATAGATATCGCACGGTCCATGGACATGACCGCAGGGAAAAAAGAGGTTAACGTCGCAGCCCTTTTGGAGCCTCTGGTCGGCGCTCTCAATAGGCCCAAAGAGAAGGCGAGATATACCATAAGAGCCGAGTATGGGGCAGATATCCCTCTGGTCCTTGCCGAACCCATGTCATTACAGCAGGTATTCCTGAACATCATGGACAACGCGATAAACGCGCTCGATAAGGTCCCGGAGGCTGAGCTGACAATAAATGTATCAAGGGATGGCGATGATGTCGTTGTGAAGTTTAAAGACAACGGGAAAGGGATAGAAGCCGGGGATATCGGCCGGATATTCGACAGGTATTTTACGACAAGGAAATCTTCCGGCGGCACGGGCCTGGGACTTTCGCATGCGAAAGAGGTCACGACCGCCCTGGGCGGTACTATCGGAGTTGTCTCCGAGCCGGGTAAAGGAGCTGAATTTACGATACGTCTCCCGGCCGCGAACATTGCCGGGGCACCTAATAACGCGATACCCTCGGCCGAAGCAGTTAGCGTTCCAGCCGCTAGCGATCCCGCGAAGATGATCGAGGAACTTTGCGCGATGGCCCGCGGCAGTATCCCGGACGAACGGGCAGGGGAGATCATAAAGAAGCTTACAGCCTTAGGCACGGAACGTCCGGACGTGCAGAGCGCGCTTTTACTTTACAGCAGGCTCCGTAATAAACCGTTGTCCGGCCTTTTTGATAACTACCATATCGCGGATGTGCCTGTCAGGTTAGTGCCGGCCCAAGGCGTTAAGTTCATGCAACGGGGCGACAGAACTTTTGTTGATACATTCGGCGAAAGAAAGGTCATGTTCGTCGAATGCCATCCGGATGACGCCATGCTGAACATAGGGGAATTGACCTCTAGCCTTTTCAGGTCTGATTCGGTCTTCGTTACAGGAGTACCCGACCCTGCGGGCGTATCGGACGACAGTGTCGGTCCGCTTAGTGAGGAATATGAGCTTCAGAGCGGGTCGGGGGTAGACATTAAGACCAATATACGCGCATTTGAGGCTGAAAAAGGCGCCTGGATAATGCTGGCTAGATACCATATCGATCTTAAAATAGAATGGCCGATCGTCCGGGCAGCGCGTAACGAGGCCGGGGCTTTATTGTCGTTCGAGACTGAATTCGCCGAACCATCGGTTAGGGACCGCCAAAAAGTGGATGAGATCGTCAAAAAATATCCCGATAAAGATATATATATGATCCCGTCACCTTTCAGTAATCATCCGCATCACAGGGCCTTAGCAAAACTGTTCCTGAACTCGATCTGCCGGTTCAACAGTAAAGCCAGGATATTCTTTTACGACGATGACCTTAGCTTCAAGCAGCACGATACGGGCGCGAACGTCTATTTCTATTACGGCCAGCCGGAACAGGAATTTAAGGATAAATGGGTCGAAAGGATATACGATTCTCAGATAAAAAGGAGAGGCCCGGGCTTTTATGCCGGGAGGGCGGATCAGATAGCGGAAGCCGCCGCCGACGCCGGGTTTAAGGAGATGGTCTTTAAACAAGGAGAGGCGGAAAAGTTCCTTGTGTACTTCCTCCGCGAGTACAAGTACGCCGAAAGGCTAATAGAGGTGAAAGTAGTGCCTAAGTCAGGTGAAGATGGTTTCGCCTGGGCTGCTTGGCAAGTCCCGGAGTCCGATGTGCCGCTGCTTACCTATCCGGAAGAACGCGAATTAGCTCCTGAAGCGTCGAGCGTTTCCGCTAGGCGTCCTGCCGGGGAGGATTATAGCCCTCTTCCGCTGGTCATTGAGGACTGGTCTGATCCCGGCGATAATCTTGTCACGCGTATTTTACTTAGCACATCCGACGCGAGAAGGATATCCCTTGATCTTTCTGTCAACCCCCAGCTCTCGTCGGGAAGACTGCCGTATATGCTGGTTTATGACATGAATGTGCTGGGCGAGAATGGGGAGCCGGATTATAGAGGGTGGGTGGATATAGGAACGGACGGCGAGCAGGTAAAGGATCATTCAATACATTTCAAAAGGACTTCGCCTGATGAGATAGCGGTTCGGAGGGCGGTGCTTGCCTTTTTGGAAAAGGCGGAGCGTGACCCGAAAGGATTTTTACAGAATGACGCCCCGGGGCCGGTATCTGGGATGCTATATCGCGCGAGAACGATCAACCCGGATGCTCTGGCCGCGATATTCTCGTTTGTCGGCGAAGAGGGGCGGAAGGACGAGTTTATCGAGAAAGCCGCCGGGAAGATCGTAAAGGACCCGGCTTTGTCAGATGAGTTCGCCCGGAAGATGGCTGAGGAGATCGTTTTGGGGAGGATATCGGTCCTTGACGCCGGAAAGATCTCCAGGGAGATCGGGAAACTGTGCTATAAAACGTCGAGAGTGTTGATCGAGCTCGGTGAAAAGGTAATGAGATGTTACTGGGAGCGTGCCATAAGGGCCATGAGCCCGGAAGATAAACGCATCATCGATATTGCCGGTCTCGGCAATGCCATGATCCACAACATTAACGCTCATATATGCATTATTGTGGATATGATAATTTCCGACAGGACGATCAAAGACGAAATAACGACATCCGGGGAATTCAAGGCTTTCAAAGAAATGGTGATCGCGGGGTGGACTGCCGAATACGGGCCGGAAGTGGATCAGGGATATACCGATCCGGAGGTCGCTAAGCGGTCCATCGAGGAAAAGGGCAGGCATTTCAGAGAGATGCTTCCCGCGATACAGGGCCTCCAGGAAAGGGTCAGAAAATGTATTACGTCGGGCATCGCCTCAGAAGAACTAGGCACGCTTCTCATGAATCTCAGGATAGTTGAAAAGAACCTGCTCGGGTATATCGATATCGCCCGATCGCAGGAAATGAAAGCTTCGAAAGAGGCGGTCAATGTCGTGGATCTATTGGAACCGCTCGTCGGGGCCCTCAGCAGGCCGAAAGAGAAGAAGAGATACCAGATATCGGCGATATTCGATAGGAATGTCCCTCCTGTCCTGGCCGATCCCCTGGCCCTCCAGCAGGTATTCCTCAATATCATGAACAACGCGACAATAGCTTTACATGATGCGCGGAACGGATGGTTATCCATATCCGTCAAAAGCGAGAACGGCGAAGTGGTGATCACTTTCTCGGATAATGGACCCGGCATATCTCCGGAGAATATTCACCGTATATTCGATCCGTATTTCACGACGAGGAAAGATTCCGGCGGTACAGGCCTCGGCCTTTCGCACGCGAAAGAGGTTACGACCGCCCTGGGCGGAACGATCGAAGTAGCGTCCGAGCTCAGGAAAGGAGCGAAGTTCACGATACGCCTCCCTGCTGCGGAAAAAGATCTCTCAGAAACCTTCGAGAAAAGGCCGGGTCTGGATAAGAGTTCGGACGGAAATGAATGGTACGAGATATCCAGGATGCGGGAAGCCTCGAAAGTCGCGCTGATCAGCGAATCGTGGGTCGAGAAAATGGCGGGTGACGACGACCTTGGAATGAGGATATCGGGAGCTATGAATCTCGGGGCGCTATTCGCGTACGCTCCGAAAAAGGCTGCTCTTCTCCTTCGATGCGCTCTGGCGGATGGGAGCGATATGGTAAGAGAACAGGCGGCGGCCAATATCGGCGAAATGTGCGGATCGGATCCCGAAGGTGCGCAGAAACTTCTGGAAGCGGCTTTGAGTGACCCGGAGGAGAATGCCAGGGCGGGAGCGTTACGGAGCCTGCCTAAAATGATGGGGCATTTCAGGGAGAAGACAAAAGCGCTTTCCTTGCTTGAAAAAGGGATGAACGACCCGTCAACCAGTATCAGAACAGTATCCGTCCACGCTATAAAAGGGTTGACGGCGGCTGAGCCGGAAAAGGCGAAAGAGCTTCTGGTAAAAGCTCTGGCCGACGAAAAATATCAGGTGAGGTGCGAGGCGTACCTCATGATCGGGGATATTTTCAGGGATGACCCTGAAATGGCGAAAGATATCCTCGAGAAGGGGCTACTGGACGATATCCCCTACGTGCGACTGGCGGCCATGACAAGCCTCCCGGCGCTATATAGCCATTACCCCGCGTATGCGCGCGCCAAACTGGAAGCGGCGATAGAATCCGGGGATAAATTCGCCAGATCCGGCGCAGTCATGGGCCTGGACAAGGTATATGAGTATGACAGGGTTACCGCGGAACGCATAGTAAGGATGGCTCTCGGGGACGAGGAGTTCCTGTTCACTCAATACAAGGTCCTTAACTCTCTGCTAAAGACGCTTTTTAGTTATGATCCCGCTAAGGGTGAGGAGCTTTTCTTCAGGGCCATAAACCATCCCGACGATAACGTAAGGGTCGTTGGGATGCAGAATATAGGGCCGCTCATAGAATACGACTACGATAAAGGGATAGGAGTTTACAGAAAAGCGGCTTTCAGCCACGACATGTTCAAAAGGGGCGGAGCGGCTAACGGGCTTCCCCAGCTTTTTAAACGCGACCCGGCGCTCGCCGAGAAATTGATGTTCACTCTGATAGGCGACGAGGAATGGTTCGTGAAGACCGGAGCGGCCCAGGCCATACCGGCGTATCTGGCGGCGCGTAGGAAGGATGTGAATTATTTCGCGGATAAGATCCTCCGGCAGGGATGGATCCCGGAAGATAGCGGGAGCGTCTTATTCGTCTCGGCACTAGTATATGGTGCCTGTTTACTTGATAGGGCGTTCGACCCGGAAAAGGACCTTTCGAGGCTTCGGTCTCTTATGGGAACCCTCGACGCAAGCGTGATAAAGGAAAGCGAAAAGAGGAGATACAGCGGAGCGATCGCCGTCCTTTCGGCGATAAAGCCGGCGATGGAACACTGGGACGACGCCGTTTTGAACGACAGGGAACAGCTTTTGACTCTGCTCAGGGCGATCGACGCTGTTATGACCGGGGATTACGGGACCCTGAAGGACGGGATATCCGGTATAAAACACTCCGTGCGAAGTGTAATACCTAAGATAAGGGATGTTTTCCATATATTCGGGCCCAAGGATATGACGCCGGGATTAGACGCCTTAATGGATATTTCCGGCAAGAACGGGGATCTGGACCGCGAGAAGATATCGCTCATATATTTCGTGAACATGATGAGCGGAAAATTGTCCAAAGGCCTGGCCGCGGCCGTAGCGGGGAGCGTTGACCTCACGAATGATAAATCCGCGAAAAGGTTCTTCAGGTACGCTTCCCTCCTGGACGCGACCCCGGAGACCTATCTCGAAGATTATGAGCCGGTCATACGGAACGGCAAGGTGGACCTTACCCTGGAACGGCAGAGGGTGATAGGGATACTTTTAAAGGCTTTAAAGGAAGACCTTTCTCTGACCGATAAAGAGGAAGAGAAACTTAAGAGAAGTCTCGGGAAGTTCCAGGAATACTGGACGGACCACAATTTTCTGCAAAGGGTGGCTTTGCAGGCCGCGTTCTTTACCGATCAGGGCAAAGAGAACCTGAGGGCGCTGGTCACGGCCCTCGCCGATAACGAAGAAGGGGTATCGATAAAATGGGATGACCATTACGCGGCGATGTTAAAAGCGGGGTTCGATGGCTCTTTCACAAGGCGCTGGAGCGGGAACACGCAATATGCCGTTGACCCGAGAGACTCGGGAAAAGCCTCCGTATCTTACGGCTCGATAAAAGCGAATATCATGAGGCATCTCGGGATGGGAACGGGTGAGTTATCGGCTCTTCCGGAAAGGGTACGGGCCGAAAAATCCGGGGAAGACGCCTGTGGGCTGGAGGAAGCCGTTTCGGCATTGTCACTGGTCATCAAGGCGCTGGACGAAGGGAAGAAACCCCGGAGCGAAGACATGGCCGTCGCGGCAAGATTTATAGGTTCGGATACTTCCGGCATACTGAACAAGGAACTTCTTAACGATCTGAAAGCGCTGTCGGCCGTCGGGACAACTTACGATAACGACGGGATGGAACATACTTTTAGAGTGACTTCGGACCCGAACATATTCATGCGTTCGGGTCTGGAGCCGTATCCCACATGCCAGAGATGCATAGCGAGAACTCCTCAGAATAAGAACGGACAGCTCATAAACCGCATAAGGTACGGCCAGTTCAAATTGGCGCAGCACCTGATCGGCAATACGGTCGTAATAAGAACGCATGTAGAGGTCACTCTGGACGGTGATGGGAAGCCTGTACTTCTGGTGGAAACTTTCTACCAGCATCTTCAGATACCTTTTGACGAAGAAGTTTTCAGGGATGAGATCACGCGGTACGCCGCCTCGATCGGCATAGACCGGATATACTGGGCCGAAAAGCCCGAGGATCCCCAGGTAGTGAACGAGGACAACCCGCGTCCTCTGACCATAGGGCCCGAGCTTTACCGCGACCATCAAAAATTCCAGTATATGACGAAAAGCGCCTCTTTCGGGCAACCCGCGTCCGGAACGAGGCCCGGTGTGATCGACCAGTTCGCCGGGAAGTTCAGGAATACGCTTATCGTTAAAAAATACTCGGAAGAAGGGGAGAGGACCGTAGGGCTTATGGCGGCGCGGATGAGCGAGCTTTCGCCTGAGCAGCAGGAAAAGGTCGTTGCGCTTATTAAAGGATGGTATGGAACATATTTATCCATTAGGGATAAGGCGGGATCGGGACTCGGGGCCGAAGAATACAAGGCGCTTAGTAAAGCCTGTAGTCATATCCGTGACGTCGCTATTTTAGCTGAACGGATAAAACTCGCTCCGGGGTCGGGTAATGACATGTTCCTGGCTTTGGGGGTCAGGGGCAGGGCGGAAGAAATAACAGATCCCGCTAAGGCCGATATTGTGAGCGTGGAATCGTCATTCCTGGGGGAGATATCCGGCGATGACGGGAAAAAAGATATCCGGCTCAGGATGTGGCAGAACGACCCGGCATCCGTCGTATACGGTCATTGGCGCGAAAGGCCGGATATATGGAAAATTATGCCTTGCGCTGTCCGCGGTGCCGGAGAGACTCTCATGGCCTGGGCCATCAATGCGTTGGATAAAGGGATCTATCCCGATCTTAAGGGCGCGGGTATATCGTTCCTTGTGCCCGGCGCTCGGGCTACGATGGCCAAAATGGGTTTCAAAAGTAAGAAGGATGCCCACAACCTGAGAACCGGACAGAAGCGGAGCCCCTGGACCTATGACCAAGAAGAAATGAACGAAGGCCTTAGAACGAGCACCGAAAACACCGTGGGGATCTTGACTGAAAGCGCTATCAAAGATCCGTCCGCGGCGGATCACCTCGCGAGTCTGATCGAATCCCAGGGACAAAAGACCGATATTGGCGGGACCTCTGAGGATCTTAAGCATGTCCGTGGTTTCGCGGGCTTCCTCAAAATGGCGCAGGCGAATAGCGGAACTAAGATCGCGTTCATCGCGCTGGGGAGAGACTGGATCGATAAAGCTATAAGCGATCATGCGCAGAAAGACGAGGTTAATTCGATGATAAGGGCCATAAGGCTGTTCTGCGAGGACGAAAATATACCGTTCTTCTATGTCCCCAAGAACGACAGGAACATCATCGGCGAGATCAGGGCTCTTAAGTCCGGCGATATCTCGGCGAGGGGGATAGTCCTGGCCGGCGAAGAGACGATAACCGGGATCGAGACGATGCTTAAAGACCTCGGCTTAAAGGACGACGACCGGGTAACACTTGCTACCGTCGACGGGTCGCGTCTTAACCCGGACAGTTTTATCCGGCTCGTCGAGATGTTCGAGGTCCTTTTCGAACTATTCGTCCAGCCCGGCGCGGCCCAGGCCATTAAGGACGCTCATGATAAGCTCAAGTTCGAGACGGTAGGCGGAAGGATATCCCGCATAATCTTTATCCCCGACGCGGAACCGCTCGGAGAGGATATCGAAGAGTTAAGGCTAAGATACAGGCTGCAGATAGCTGCGTAATTATGTTCCGTGGGAAGTAGGATGTATGACGTGGGACGTCCTACATCCTACTTCCTACGGGAATCCGTCACTGTATTTTCTTCTCCCCGAGCTCGACAAAGAGTATAATACCCCCGCTTAGGGAGGGACAAATGATCATCGACATATTATCCAACCGTGACCGCTATTCCGCGATGCATCCTGGCTTCGCCGCAGCTTTTTCTTTTATCCATAAAGCGCTGCGGGAGGGGATAGGGGATGGGGAGTATGAGATAGACGGAAGAAACTTATACGCAACTGTCTCATCCGTCCGCGGCAAGGGGCGAGGCGGAGCTAAACTTGAAGCTCACCGCAAATATATCGATATACAACTAGCCATCTCCGGGACGGACACAATAGGCTGGAAACCGATCGGAAACTGTCTGAAGCCGGAAGAAGCGTACAACCAGGCGCGGGACATAATACTCTTTTCCGATACCGCGGATATGTACATCCCCGTAACGGGCCAGCTGTTCAGCGTCCTCTACCCCGAAGACGCCCACGCGCCGCTCGCTTGTGAAGGATTTGTGAGGAAGATAGTAGTTAAGATAGCGGTATAAACTTGTGTGGTTCGTGGTTCGTGATTCGTTTATGGGGGACAGTCCCGGAAGGGACACCCTTGAGCACAAAAATCGCGTTTTTTCATTAAAAACTTATATATCTCTCGGCTTTTGCGAGAAGTTTTCCCCGACGCATAAGGTCATCAAGTGATCTGATCCGACTGCCGGTCTTTCTTGTTTCGAGAATACGATCCGCAACGACATGGCCCAACCCCGGAACTCGTAGGAGCCGGTACTTATCGTCTTTATTGACGTTTACGGGGAAGAACTCGGGATGGGCGTTAGCCCAGGCTTCTTTCGGGTCGTGGACGAGTGAAAGGTTCCCTTCGTTCGTGACGGGTATCTCGTCGGCCTGAAATCCGTATTTACGCATGAGCCAGTCCGCCTGGTATAAACGGTGTTCCCGGGCGAGGAGGTCGGCGTTGGACACCGGGGAATTTTCACCCGGGATGTCCCGCGTCCCGGCTCCCCGCTGATACGCGCTGAAATAGACGCGTGAAAGACCGAGCCCTTTATATAATCTCCATGAATAACCGATAATGTCCTTATCTTTTTCTTCAGCGGCGCCGACGACGAATTGGGTGGTTTGCTTCACTCCGGGGAATTCTCCCCCTTTGGATGTAAGCCGGCTTATTAACTTAATTGGCCGGACTATATCGTTCATGTAATCCTTGGTGGTGGTCAGCGTTCTAAAATTATCTACGCCGGCCGTTTCGATATTAAGCGATACGGCGGTCGATAGCGACAGGGCTTTCCTTATCGCCGCGTCGGAAGATCCCGGTATGATCTTGAGGTGGATATACCCCTTAAACCCTTTATTCCTAAGGCTTATAGCGGACCGGTTAATGCGGTCCATCGTGTTATCGGGATCGTCACGGACCGCGCTCGAAAGAAACAGGCCGCTTACCTTACGCGCGCTGTAATAGGAAAGGAACGTTCTCGATAGCTCTTCCGGCTCGATAGAGGTCCTTTCGGGCTCAGACCCGGATCGAAGCGGGCAATATTTGCAGTTATTGACGCAGGCGTTCGAAAGAAGCGTCTTGAAAAGAAAGGTCTTCCCGCCGTTAGGGAGAACGACGGGGTAAACCCATTTATCGTCAAAAGACCTCTTCCTGTGCTCGTCATCACGCGGCGCGCAGCTGCAGGCGAGATCATACTTCGAATCCCTTGAAAGGATCGACAACTTTTCGGTTATATTTGGTTTGGTTATGATCAAAGGCATGGTGATAGTAAGTATACCTTAGGGGAATAGGATTGTCATCCCAACGAAAGAAGGGATCACATAAAAATAGTATTTCTATTTGGTCCCAGTTTTCGCGGGGATGACAATTTTCGTAAGAATGGCGGTTTTACTTTCTCCGGTATGAAGTTGCTATTAATTTTTATTGACTTAACGAGGTCGATATATTATAATCTAATCTTCAAAAATGAAAAAGATCCTATTCATCTTACTTTTAACCTGGTCTATTCTATATTGTCCGGCTTTGGAATCAGGGGCTTTTGAGTATCCCGGGATGTTTCATGCCGCTAGGGCTTTCTCCATCCCGAACGTGACGGAGATAAAGATAATGGTGAGAAACATGCCAAAGATACCGGAACTCGCTTTTCTTTCATGGTATTCGCTTTCCGAAGCCAAAAAACATTATGAGTGCACAGCTTATTACGACGCTTACAAGCATGTACTGTGGAGCTATCTTCTTACAAAAGCTTTCGGGGCCGAATTCTCCCGGGCTATTACGGACGCGCATGAGATAAACGAGGATTCCGTGTCGGATTATTTTATCGACAGGACGAATTGCGCCGCCGGGAGAGCATTCGCCGAAAGCGGGTACAGAGAGAACGACCTTCTTGCTCTTGTCAGGGAGGGCAAGGAGGTCGTTATCGCTCCATATCCTGCCTAAAGTACAATTTCCAGGTTATTCTGTAACAATGTCCCATCTCAGAATAAAATAAAAAAAAGTAAGAAAAGAGTTGATTTATGTCTTTGTTTTGTCGTATAATAAAAAACAATAAGTTAGTAAATACTTATAAAATCTATAAAGAAAGGAGAAGTAACATGTTTTATAGATTAATGAAAAATACAACGCTGAAAGCAGTTTGCGGAATTGTCGTTTCAGCGCTTTACCTGAATATGGTTTTGTTCGAAAGTAATTCTGATGCTTTACAGGTCCAATTGAGTTTTACGAGGCCTGAATTCACGCCGCTGGCGCAATTTAAACTGGCTTTGGAAAGCATCCGCGCATTGAGCGGGGAATGGGAAAAGGCGATACCGCGGAATGTTCAGGATGTGGACGGGTTCGCCAAAATAAAAGTGTTCAGGATGGATACGGAAAGCGCCGCGATCTCTCAAGAAAGCGTCGGAAGGATAATGAGCTATTTCAACCTGCCGATAGAGATGAGATCCGGTGAAAAAGATGAAGCGCGATCCTTCAACTTAAGGGCAAGCGACTTCAAGTTCAATTGGTCGGACGGTAAGATCGACGATATTATCATCAGTTTTATGGACGGCATCTCATGTTTGAGATACACATCCTTGGCAAAAAGCCTGGATGCAAGGACTTTCCCTGAAAATATGGAGCTCCTCCCCGTGACAGGCGAAAAGGTCAAGGGAGATATTGTCAGGCAATATTTCGTTAACAGGGCATTATTGGAAAGAACCGGGACGAAGATAGAAGCGGTATTGGAAAAGGTGACCGGCCAACCCGAGGCGTCTACAATGATCGAAGCCGTGGACAAAGCACGGGCAAGCTCCGGCGAAACCATCGCGAAAGAGAAAGAGACCAGGGAAGCGTTAGCAGTAAAAGACGCCGTACTGGCTACCTTGATATGGGCGCTTAAACTGGCCGGGGTCATCTCGGCCCTAATGTTGTTCGCCGCTTTTTCTCACATGGGGGACAGCGAGACCGGCGTAAAAGCGGTTAAAGCTGCGATTTCGTTCGTAACCGTGGGCGTGCCTCTGGCGGAGGCAAGAAAATGGCTTAAGGGAATGAGGAGATCGCTATTTTCGGGTAAAGCGCGGAAAAGAACGGCGAGGGGGAATAGTCTGACGATCGAGCGCCTTGAAAGCCGGCAGCTTCTCGCCGTGGGCGCGGCCGGTGAATACGCGGCGGCTGTGAACGGGACGGGCAACTTCAGCCAGATGCCTGAAGGAGAAGGCCAATTGTCCTGGAAATATGTTTATTACGGCGACGGCAGCGTTAAAATAAAATATCTCGATGCCGGGACTGACGGGGACGGTAATAACTACTATGAGTATGACACAAAGGGGCGCATGGTCGTTATCAAAAGAGAGACGGAAAAAACCGATCAATGGGAGCTGGGCGAGATAGCGTACAAGATAGATCATTCGGCCTCGAAAGGCGGCAACGAAAAGATAATGACCGCTTACGGCGAGAGAGGGATGTCCGCGGGAAGCGCACTCCGATCATATACTTATAATATCAACGGGCAGTTCTTTGAAAAATATCTATTCGACACGGGCGAGAAATATACCTATATAGGGGATGACCGCGTTATCCTCGCAAAATACTCCGACAAGGCCAATGCCCGGGAGCCGGTCAATTTCACCACCTATAAGATAAATAAAGCTAACGGAGCGTGGGATATCACCACATATCTGGAGACGAGCAACAATGTTCTTACGGTGTATGAGTATGACCCGAGTGGCGTTTTTACCTCGGCGCGAAAGGAATATGCCGACGGAGTTGTCGAACATTACGCGCCCGGAACGCCATGGGATACGTTCTGGCCCTTGGTATCCAAAGAGGTGCCGATGTATGAATTCGAGAAAGGGTTCAATTTGCCGTGGTCCAATTACGGGCATGATTACGGTGAAAAACAGACCGGCGAAGACTGGAGCATATCGAGCGATCTTCATAAATTCTATGAAAAAATGCTCAGGTTTTCCGGGGCTAGCGTCAGGCTGTTCGCTTTTTGCGATCTGAGAGCCGGCATGAATTTTGATAGTAACGGAATGCCGGTCGGTTTCACTTACGGCGTGTACAGGGATTTCGAGAGAGCCCTTGACACAGCCCAGGCTCTGGGAATAAAAGTCACTCCGGTGCTTTTTGACCATCTGCTGGGTCTTGAGCCGGATCCACAGAAACCGGGTTCATGGCGGAAAGGAGGGCACGCGGACCTTATAGAAGACCCGGTCAAAAGACAGGCCCTGGTCGATATCTTAAGGCCGTTCATCGCGCGGTTTAACGACCATCCGGCGCTTCAAGGCTGGGACGTTATGAACGAAGCCGACATAGCTAACTGGTGGTCAACCCAGGCAGGGAACCCGATATCGACGGAAAAGTTGTTTGATTTCGTAAGAGACATGGGAGTCCTGGTCAGCGACGTGAATAGAACGAGCGCTTCCCCTAGATCAGATCTCACTGTGACGAGCGGGTTCAGCGACAGGTATAAACTGAAACTATTTCTGGAATACCTGGAGGGTCAAGGCACGGCGGGTCAGGCGTTCAACCTCGGTGCCGCTCATTATTATCCCGATCATGAGACTAAAGGCGTGCCGTTGGCGGAATTCCCCGATGACCTCGTCGCGCTTCTCTCCGCGAGGCCTTTTGTTTACAATGAAATAGATCCCGCAGGGATAGCGGCCAGGCTTAATGTAATTTTGAACAGCGGGCAGCTGGATCGCGGCGTAGTGAGCGTGTATTTATGGACGGATGACAGCGGCAATTTCAATATCACCGACGCGGATATACGCGTCTTCAAGGGATGGGGTATGCGCGCTGTAGACGGGGATACCGACGATAATGGAGAGGTTACTCCGGGAGATGTACTGTTCGTGGTCAATTTTCTCAACGGGAATGGGGTCAGGGAAGCCGTAGGTTCCTGGAAACGGATGGATCTTAACCGTGACGATTTTATTACAGCTGGCGATGTCCTGTACGTGATAAACATCATCAATAACAGATCGTTGGCGCCTAACGCCTCTGCGATCTATGCAGGCATTAACGGCGGGGTTGTAGTGGGAGAGGGCGAGTTCCGGGACCAGGCCTCATGGGAGCGACCCGGAATATATGTAACGAATTTCATCCCCGCGGGGGCCGAGGAGCCCGGAGTGAGAGCAGGCGCTCCATATTTGTGGGCGTTCGCGACCGAGGTGGTAACTCCCGGCGCGGCGACATCTGTCGAACTTGAGGCCCTTAAGGACAGGCTTTTCCCGGACAACCGGAGCGAACTCGCGGATATGCTTTTTAGCGATGAAGCCCGTACCGAAGAAGTTTTGCACCCTTATGACGCTACTCCCGAGCCGTTCCCTTCCGGGACTAATGACCCGGTCGACGCGGTAATGGCTGAAGGAGCTGATTTGACGCTCGTATCGGCGCTGGATGCCATAACGGGATCGGTAGATGTTAAGTCCTGGAAAGATGGGGCGGTCAAGGTTTCCGGCGAAACAGGGATAGCGCCGGTCAGCGCTTTTGTTATCGCCGAGTTCCTGGGTAAATGCGCCGCGGAACTCCTGGCGAGAGGGGAATTGAACAGGGACGGGAAGATAGGCTCTTATCTGTATTCCGAGGACGATCCGGTCCTGAACTTAATGCTTGATTCAAAGGAAAAAGTCCTTGTCCGTATCCCGTCGGGGTATCTCGAGGCTCTTCTGGCATTTGCCGAAAAAAGCGGGGTCGACGGGCTAAAGGACTCGATCGTGGGGTATTTAGAGGACGTGAACCGGAACCCCAATATGCTGATCGAGATATATGACAATATTGCCGGCGATGGCATGGTATCGTCCGAGCGGTATCGCGGGTTTGGACTTGGAAAACTTTATGACAAGATAAATTCGCTGGACCATAACGCGCTGAGCGTTTTAAGAGGGGAGAAAAAACGCGTGATCAATGTCTTTGAGGGAAAAGAGGTCCTTTCGAATCCCGATGCCGAAGCAATGTGCGATAGCCTTAAAGGGACGGTCCTCCTGCCGCTCGGTGACGCGGACAAGGATCCTTACGGATTAATAAGGAGTATAGCGGTAGGCCGGAAAATGATCGCTTACAGAATGAATAAAAGGGAAGATGAAGGTTATCTCGAACAGACGGCCGCTATTTTCAACGGGTTTGTCGTCGCTAGCGGCGGCAGGTCAGGGGCAATGGACCTGGCCGGGCTAAAAACCATAATCGGGATCAAACCGGCTGCTGTATTGCTCGACGTTCTGATCTCGATAGCCCGGGGGCTGCCGGGGATGGATCAATATGATCTTGACCAGATAAAAGAGAATTTCATGCTAGCCAGGAAAGCCGAACTGGCGTTGTAATTAACGGCGGTTTTTGGGTTTATCGACCGGCTGAGATCTTTCGGGAGAGAGCCAAAAGTCGAATAGTATTCGCAGTTTTTGAGCATCGCACCGGGCATATGAGGCCTATACAGATGATCGAGAAGGAAGGGTTTAATCTCGAACGGGATAAACAAGATACTTCCCATCCCCGTCCAGCTGACCCCCGAACTTGCCCGCGCCCTACGCGAAGCATGGCAGGCGCTTAGGTCGGTTTAACGGTTTTCATTTTGGACTTTAATATGGCTATATCGGCCGAGTCTTGTTTACGCCCGGAGCGTTTTTTGTTCTTGATCAGTTCTTTCAGCCCGATAAAATTAACTTTCTGGGCTCCGTAGGTACCAACGGCTTTCCCTTCCCACGCTTCTTTGAAATCGCAGCCGTCTATGGAGGTCAGTATGTCTATGCGTACCGGTTCGTAGCCTAGCTGAATGATCTTTCCTTTCCGGCTCAGGTCTTCTACCCTCAAGGCTAAGCCTTTAAACCCGAATGCTTTCAGGGCTTTTAATATCCTCGCGGCATTGTCTTTATTGGGTTCAATGAAGATATCAAGATCTTTAGTATATCTGGGTTCAGCGTGAAAAGCTACGGCGTAGGCCCCTACTATACAATACCTGACCTTGTTCTTAGCGAACAATTGTAATAATTCTTCGAAGTCCTTTTCTGTTGCCATTTCCCGATGCCTTGAATTTTAAGTAGATCTCCCTTAAAAATTGCATAGTGTCAAGCCTTTCCGCCCGGGACATCTTAGTATAATAATTCTCGTCGAATTTGCGGGCTTCTTTGAACGAGGCAGCTTTGTTCAGCCAGAGCTTTTTCATGTGAAAATTATACCATATTATTCGTAATATACTTTTTTATTTAGGATTTTTTCCATAAACCCGCCTGCCTGCCGGTAGGCAGGTGCACCCGTCAACTTACTTATCGGCTCCCTCGCTATCCTGAAGTATGACGCTCGAAGGCACCGCGAAGGTATAACGGGCTCGGCCGGTGGCGGACGCGTAGAGGAGGCCGAGGCATTTTCCCGCGGCATCGAAAAGCGGGGCGCCGGAGTCGCCTTTGAGGAGCTCGAGGTTCGTTTTTATGAGGTCAACGCGTGTCGCGGCGCCGAGACTCTTATTGTCAAAATTGCCTATACCGATTATTTTTCCCTGGTACATCGTGTCCTTAAGTATCAGGGAACTTCCTACCGTATAAGCCTTATCACCGAGCCGTATCTTTTCGGAATCGCCGAATTCGACGGCTCTTAAATCGCGCGGCGGGTCTATTTTGACGATCGCGAGGTCGTGGGAGGAAGAGGCCGTGACCAGTTTCGCCGGGAGTGTCTCGCCGGTGCTCAGCGTGACCGTAATGTCCGTGGCTTTTCTGACTATGTGGGCGTTCGTCGCTATAAGGCCGCTCGGGGCGATTATGATACCGGCGCCTTTCCTGTCGACCTCCATGACGCGCCTGTGTTTTGCGAGGAAAAGAAGGGGGTTGACCCTTTTTCCGGGAGTTGCCGGCACACCCTTAATGACCGGGACTTTTGAGCTTACCGCGACTATGGACGGTAGATTTACCGAAAGAAACTCTACCGCCGATATTTCAGAAGCCTGACAGGAAAAGAGAGGAACGATGAGAGATAACACCAGAGAGGCGATAAGGCTATTCCGTAACATCGTTCGTGAAAATGAAGTTAAGTGTGCGGTCCTTGGTCCCATCGCGTCTATTCGAGTGCACAACATGGCCGGAGCATTTGCTGCATAGCGAAAGGTCGTGGAAGTTCTTCGGGATAAGGCCTTTTTCCGTGAGTTTTTTATGCGAGAAACTTATGGGGTCGAAAATATATTTGCCGCCGCTTTGGGTTATGAAAGGCGCCATGTTCTTATGCGAAAGGAATTCCTCGCCTACCTCATAGCAGCAGGGCCTGAGGCCGGGTCCGGCGATGACCGTATATCCCGACATAGGATGACCGGTATCTAATTTTTCCAGAATACCGGCTTCCGCCGAACGCCAGCCCATGTGAACAACGCCGAGCGAATTCCCGGACTTGTGGCAGAAAATAAGGGGGAGGCAATCGGCGCTTTTTACTATTAGGACCAGCCTTTTATTCTCAGTGAATATTCCGTCGCATGAGTAATGCCCGGCTCTTTGTACCATTTTTACGCGCCACGAGTGTTTCTGCGCCATCCACGCTATTTTTTTATTCGCTCCGAGTTCGCCGAGTATCTCGAGCATATTCCCCGGCGGGTCCAGCCCCGGTATCTCCTTCCCGGTAAAACCAGCCGTGATATTATCCGGTAAGCTCCCCTTGAAGAGATAAAACCCGTTCCTTTTTATTGTAAGTTCTTTTTTCATATGAACCACGCGAATATTATATGTCCTTAAGCAGCCCCGGTGTCCGTGGCGAGGAGATATTGTCCCAGAACCCTTCGAGTATCCCGCGAAGTTTTTCGAGTTCCGGGGTCTTCGTGACGGGGATATTCTCGCTGCCGTAGTGTTCGACTTTCTCCATAACGTTCCTGGCCGTATAAAATTCTGGCGCGTAAGCGGGGTGGTACCAGGCGCCGCGGCCTTTATCCTCGTCCTCGGTGGTGCGCGTTAGGAGACCGCATTCTACAAGGGTGTAGAGGATGTCGCGTGCCAGGCGTATCGGGATGTCAAGCTCGTGGGATATCCTTTGGGACGTGCACGGCGTTTTAGGCGATTCAGGGCTCATGAGGCTTTTCACTATGAAATGCATAATGTACAGCGACAGAAGGCTCTTAAAGTAAGGGCTTGCCGTGAGGCAGTCCGGCTCGAACTCGTAAGTGTCCACGTTCTGGTTGGCGAAAGAGATCTCCGCCCCGAAAAGGACTATAAGCCAGCTTATCTGGAGCCATCCGAGGAAGAGGGGGAGCGCCGCGAAACTACCGTAGATCGCGTTATACCGGGCCACCCCTATCTGGAAAGTGATGTAGGCCCATTGCGTTATGACGTATATGGTCCCGGCGATTATGCCGCCGAATATGCCGGAAGAGATATTTACGTGCGTGTTGGGCATGAAAACATATATAAAGGAAAAGAGTATCCATATAAGGATGTAGGGAAGCAGCTTTACCATGAGAAAAAGGACCGGGCTTAAAAATCCAAGTATGGCCATCTTCGATATGATGAGCTCTACCTGCGTTGTCAGAAAAACCATGGCCCCGCTCGATATTATGAAAAGTATGGGCGCGAACACCATTACCGAAAGATAATCAGCTATTTTCCTGTCGAGGGGCCGCGTTTTCTTTACCCCCCAGATATCGTTGAAAGAAGCCTCGACATTGCCGAGGACCTGTATGACCAGCCAGAAAAGCATGGCGACGCCTATCCCGGCTATAAGGCCTCCCCGGGTAGAGTCCAGCATTGATTTTGCGAAGACAATGACGTTCTTCATCATTTCTTCCTGGGCAGGTATATTCTGCATGAGTTGATCCTCAAGCATCTTTTCGAACCCGAACCCCTTGGCGACACCGAAGGCCATAGCGACTATAGGCACGATCGAGAGGAGGGAATAGAACGTGAGGGCGGAGGCCCTGAGTTGACACTTGTCTTCGTCGAAGCCTTTGAAAGCCAGGAGGAAGATCCTCAAATGCCTGATCAGAAAGGACTTGCTTTTAGACATGTCCTTTATCCGCACCCGCCATATGCCGATATTCATGAAATCAAGTACCTGTTTCATATTTGGGTCACCTCATTTTTTCCAATAGATCCACCCCAGTGCTCTTACCGCCAGATAATAGAGTTTCGCGAGCCTGAAATCGTCGCGTTTGAGGACGGCGTAAAGTTGTTCATCGGCCTCTTTTCTGGCCACGAGGCCTTTGAGGTCTTTGCTGAATTGATAGAATACGTCATGTATGAGTGAGGCGTAATAGGTCTTGCTTTGTCCATTGCCGAAATTGAGCACCGCTTCGGGCGTGCCGAAATAAACGTCCAGAACCTTGATCTTGGGGCTCGCTCCGTCCCATGCGTATCCGCGTCCATTGGAGCCTTTCACTGTAACATGCCCATCCTTCTTAAGATTGAACCACTCATTCTCGAATTCGCGCCCGGTTATCGAGGTCTTATATCCGTAATCAGAAGTTATGCGGTAGATGTATACGCTCACGCCGTATATCATAGCATGATTATACATTCGATGTCATCCCCGCGGACGCGTTGGTCAAACGGAAATATTATTTTTATCTGGTCCGGGCTTTCGTTGCGATAACGGCTTTTACTAATGAATTGAAATAGCGGAATTTCCAGAGTACAATAATACCTCCTAACAACCGAATGAAGGGGGAAACGTGGATAAGGGCGAACAGAAGACAAAGGTCATAAGGGATATCGAGAGCAAAATGGATGAGCTGGACCCGGAGAGCTTGAGATATAAGGTGCTCGACGGTGCCCGTGAGTTCAAAAGCTCGTGGATCAAGCTCGGGCAGGCGCTCTATACCGTCTGGAAAGATAAGCATTTCAGGGGATGGGGATACGCCGAGTTCGAGGTCTACACTAAAAAGAAATAGGTATAAGGTCCGAGACGGCGCTGAAACTTCTCCGGTCCTACAATTTTCTCGAGGAAAAGGAGCCGAAATTCATCAAGGAGAACCTCGAGGAGACCAGGGAAGCCGCTAAGATACCCACTTATGAGGCGGTGGACGTAGTCCGGCGCGCGTCGAGGAGAAAGGATATCGACCCCCAGGATTTCGAGAAGATAAAGGACAATGTCCTTGAAAAAGGCAAAGACGCTAAAGAGGCCGCGCTCGAGATGAATAAATACATCCAGAAAGATATTAAGGAAGTCCCCGAAGTGGACCAGAAGCAGCAGAAGATGAAGAGGGTGAAAAGGTTCGTCGGCCTGCTTAAGTCCGTCAGGAAAGAGGTGATGGATCTCGATATACTGCCGAAGAAGCTGATCAAGGATATGGATAAGGTACTGTCGGATCTCGAGGAACAACTTGGAGCGGGAAGGGGCGAAGGTGAATAGTAACCAGTCAGACTGTGTCGCAATTCGAATATTAGCTTAATTCGTCATTGCGAGGAGTGAGCGACGAAGGAGCGAATGACGAAGCAATCCCTGTAAAAATAATATATAGAGATTGCTTCGTCGCTAACGCTCCTCGCAATGACGGACAATTTGTTCAAAATTGTTATTGCGACACAGTCTGAGTAACCAGTAACCAGATACCAGATACCAGTAACCAGTAACCAGAGAGAGAACGTGGCGTTTACTTTTTCTGGTTACTGGCAACTGGGATCTGGTTACTATCGGGGAAGCGTGGAGCAGCGCGTAAATAACCGGTTTGGACTTATACTTTGCGGCGTCGTACTTTTCGTAATGTTCGCGTTGTACTCGTGGGACATGAAAAGTTGTTTCGACCCGGACGAGCTTTTCTACTATAAAAGCAGCCAGTCGCTTTCGGACTACAAGAACATTTTCGCGCCGAAATATTTCAATGAGCCGAGGTTCCAGAAGCCGCCGCTTTTCTATCTTCTTGTATTCCTGTCGTTCAAGCTGTTTGGCGTGAGCTGGTTCTCCGCGCGGCTTGTCAGCGTAGCCGCGAGCGTTCTTACGGTCGTAGTGGTCTATCTCCTGGGGCTTAAAATGTTCGATAGGGAAAAGGCTTTTCTGGCGGCGGGGGCGACGGCTACGGCCGCGCTTTTTTTTCGTTTCGGCCGCGTTGCACTCCCCGAGATGACAATGCTCTTTTTTATCGTCACGGCGGCGTATTTCGGGTACAGAGCCTTTACGGAAAAGAGGACCGGGCTTTTCTACGCCGCTTTTCTCGCCATGGCTTTGGGGACTTTTGTTAAAGGGCCGATAGCTTTCATTATTCCGCTGGCCGTGTTCATAGTTTTCAAGGCTACGAACCGAAGAGAGCTCGAAGGGGTAAACGTCCCGTGGTTCAAAGGATCGCTTTTAGTGGCCGCGTCCGCATTATTGTGGCTTGTTCCGGCGGCGTTAATTTACGGGCGGGAGTTCACAAACCATATAGTCGGGGTGGAAATAGTCGACAGGTTCAAAGATAAGTCTACGGCCCTTTCTTTGACGGGCCAGGCGGCGCATTACTTTAAGAAGATATCGTTCTATTTTCCCGTACTCATAGCCCAGTATCTTCCGTGGTCGGCGATACTTCCTGGAGCGCTATTATTCACGATAAAAAATCGGGCGAGGCCCGATCGGCCTCTGGAGAGAAAATACTTGGTGCTGTGGGTCGTGACCGGTTTTATTTTTTTCACGGCTCTTCCCGCGAAAAGAATGCATTACGTGATGTCCCTGTTCCCGTTCCTGTCGCTGTACCTTGTTTCTTTTCTTGATCTGGAAGATCTGAAGTTAAGAAAAGTGATGAAAAACCTGTTATACACCGCGGTAGGGGTATATCTGGCCAGCGCCGTCCTTCTCTTCCCTCTTATATTCTCCGACGGCGTCGACCGCCTCGCCGTTAAGGCGAAGGTCATGACCGAAAAGGATAATGTTCCGCTGGCCGTATCGTGGAGGCTGGATCCCCAGGAGGTCGAGCTGCACCTGGACAGGCCCGTCGTCACTATCTGGGGCGGGTATTTCGACGACAGGAGCAAAAAAACCAGCGTTTTCGACGGGGTGGAACTCACCCCCCGAAGGGACGGGCTTCTTTTTTATCTCCTCGCGGACGAGCGGTTCATGACGGGTGAAGGGACATATTACATCACTTTCGTCCTCGACCAGGTGAAAAGGTTCCACGGCGATAAGATCAGGCTGGATAAGGTGAATACGGACTGGCGCTGGCGCAAGACCATACTTTTCAAAAAATGTATCGAAGATACACGAAAGGATCCGGGAAGCGTCATTCAAAACCTGGAACGCGCTTTTCAGGAAGATGTTCATTTGATCGGGGTTTACAAGGAGTAACATGTCTTCCGGCGTAACTTATTCAGTGGTCATCCCTTTTCATAACGAGGAAGGTTCCGCGGAGGAACTTCTTCGAAAGGTCCATGACGTCATGTCAGCCGAGAAAGGGCAGTTCGAGATAATCGCCGTGAACGACGGCTCGACAGACTCGACCGCGGCCGTTATAGAGAAGTCCGCGCGGTCCATGGCCGCGGTAAAAATTGTGGGTAACCCGGTAAGAAAAGGCCAGACGGCGGCTTTGGCGGCTGGTTTCCTGGCGTCATCGGGAGATACGGTGATATCCCTCGACGGCGACATGCAGAACGATCCGGCGGACATACCGCTACTTTTAAAAAAAATGAGGGACGCAAAGCTGGACGTCGTATGCGGGTACAGGAACAAGAGGAATGATCCCGCGGGTACGCGTGTCCTCTCCCGTCTCGGGAATATTTTCCAGGGGGTCTTTTTCGGCCTGGCCGTGCACGATATCTCATGCACGTTACGTGTATATAAAGGCGAGGCCGCCAGGGGGCTTCTTCTGGATAAGGACGGCCTTCACAGGTTCATCCCGTTTCTATTGAAAAGAGCCGGGTATTCCGTGGGCGAGGCTGTTGTCAGCCATCGTCCAAGGGAGCACGGCGTGTCTAAATATTCGATGAAGAAAGCCCCCGCGACCGTAAAGCTTTTTTTGAAAGTGTTGCTCGGTAAGATCTAAAAGCCGTCATATCGAGGAGCACACGACGTCGTCATTGCGAGGAGCGATAGCGACGAAGCAATCCCACAAGAACAATGAAGACAATTGTCATGTTATCCGGCGGTTTGGATAGTTCCATTGTCCTGGCGCTTGCCGCTAAAAACGGCCTCGGGCCGATAGCTGTCCATTATAACCTGCCTTTCGGCCTTTACGGCGATAAAGAGAATTTCAGGTCATCGGCCAAAGGCATAACAGAACGCCTGGGGGTCCCCTTGAAAGAAGTGTTCCTCGGGGAGGATTTTATCGAGATGATCAAGGCCCCGGCCCACGGGAGGGGAAAGAATTTCAACCCCTGCATAGACTGCCGCATTTTTAATTTCAGGAACGCCAAGAAGATAATGTCCGATGAGGGCGCCTCTTTTATAATGACGGGCGAGGTGCTCGGACAGAGGCCCATGTCCCAGCACAAGCAGGCTTTGAGGATGATCGAGGAGGGAGCCGGTCTCGAAGGGCTCATACTCCGGCCTCTATCGGCGAGAAGGCTGCCTGTGACCATACCAGAGAAAGAAGGGTGGGTCGGCAAAGAACTTTTACTGGATATACACGGGAGGGGCCGGAAGCGCCAGATGGAATTAGCGGAAAAGCTCGGGGTAAGGGATTATCCCATGCCCGCCGGCGGGTGCCTTATGACTGACAAAGGTTTCTCAAGGAGGATAAAGGACCTCGCCGGATTTAAGCCCGATTTTAGCGTGGAGGACGCCTCTTTTCTTTCTATAGGCCGTCATTTCAGGATATCCCCGGTCTTTAAGATGGTTGCCGGCAGGAACAAGGGGGAGAACGAGAAACTGTTAGAAATGGCCCGTCCGGGCGATATCATTTTCAACATAGAGAACGTGCCGGGCTCTTTAGGCGTCGGCCGCGGCGAGCCGAAGGAAGAGGATATCAGGCTTGGGGCGGCTATTATAGGACATTACAGCGATATAGATCCCGACTCGGAACATCCTGTCCTGTGCAAAAGGCACGGGGACTCCGGAGGGGAGCGCGTTACTGTGGTCCCGGCGAGCGAGAAAGAATTATCCGCGGTGAGGATATAGGTGCGAAATCTTATCCTTGCGCTGCCGTATGGCCCTGGGATACAATACCAATGTTAGCAACCAAAAATGAAAGGGGGGGTATGTCAATAGTCAGGGAATTCCAGGAATTTGCGGTAAAAGGTAACGCGGTGGATATGGCGGTAGGTATCATAATAGGGGCAGCTTTCGGCAAGATCGTTACCTCGCTCGTTAACGACGTCATCATGCCGCCGATAGGATTCCTTATCGGTGGGACGGATTTCGGCAATCTTAAAGTAGTACTGAAACAGGCTACGGAGACGACGCCGATCGTCGCTATCCAGTATGGACAGTTCCTGAACACATTGATAAATTTTCTCATAGTCGCGTTCTCGGTATTTATGATGGTGAAGGGCCTGAATTCGCTTAAAAAGCTGCCCGAAATAAAAAAGAAACCCAAGGAGGGAGTTTGAAGGTTCGCATAAAAACTAGCTTGTTGTCATGGGCTGTTCTATTTTGTTTTTCCGCTGCTCTTTTATCTAGTTGCGGCAAAAAGACGGAGCCCGCGCTCTTAGAAGGGCCGGCGCCGGTGGGTAAAACGGCCGGCGATATGATAGCCGAGGCTAAACAGGAGTATGTTACCAAGGGTCAGCTTATAGCCGCCGTAGACGCGGCAAGCCTGGGCGAAGCCATGCAAAACATGGCGAACCCCGCGAAACTCAAGGAAATGTCCGATACCCGGAAGATCGTCATGCTGCGCAAGGGCCTTCCGGTAGTTGTTGTGAAAAAATTCAATAACGGAATAGTTAACATAAGGCCCCAGGGTTTTGATGTCACCTTGTGGACTATGGGTGCCGGGCTGGAAGAGAAGAAGTAGGTAGTCAGACTGTGTCGCAATAACAGTTTTGAACAAATTGGCCGTCATTGCGAGGGCACGAAGTGCCCGAAGCAATCTCTGTAACTTATTGTTTTTACAGGGATTGCTTCGTCATTCGCTCCTTCGTCGCTCACTCCTCGCAATGACGAATTAAGCTAATATTCGAATTGCGACACAGTCTGACTCCCTACTGTTATGCCTCAATACACCGGCGACAAACGCGTGGGATACGATGCTGAAAGAGTCGAGCCTATATTTCGTCACCAGCGAAGAATACTCCGCCGGGAGAGGTTCGGCCCATGTCACCCGCGAAGCTACCGCCGGCGGGGCGGATATAGTGCAGATGCGTGAAAAAGGGAAGACTCGGGAAGAACTCTTGGCGCTCGGCGGCGAACTCGGGACATTGTGCAGAAAGAGCGGGGTTATATTCATCGTTAACGACGACCCTTATCTGGCAGGCGAACTGGGCGCCGACGGCGTACATCTGGGGCAGGAAGACATAAAAAAATACCCGGCCGGAGAATGCAGGGATATCCTCGGTGAAGGGCGTATCATAGGGCTTTCAACACATTCACCCGCGGAATTCGCCCGGGCGAACGATATGGACCTGGACTATATAGCATATGGCCCGGTATTCCCGACAAAGACGAAGAATTATCATATAGGCACAGGCGATATAGAACAAATAGTGACCTCGGCCCGTAAACCGGTCTTTTTTATCGGCGGGATCAACCTGTCAAATATAGAGGTTCTCCTAGCTCTCGGATGCCGTAATTTCGCGATGATAAGAGAGATCGCCGAAGCCCCGGATGTTCTCACGAAGACTCGTGAGATAAAGGCACGGATTTTGAGGAGGGAGAACTTAGGTGACATGTAGTGATGGGTGACGGGTGATGGATGATGAATGACGGATTAATGTTGGTCCTGGAGACAGTTCAAGCCTACTTTAACCCATCACCCATCACTACGTAATATCCTAACGATGAACCACTTATGAAGATCAAACTAAACGGCAAGGAACAGATCATAACTGAAGGGATGACACTCTCAGCCTTTATCCGCGCCAAAGCTCTGGTTCCGGATAGGATCGTGGTCGAGCATAACGCGCGGATAGTGCCCAGTGACGAATGGGAGAATGTTTATATAAAAGATAACGATATACTTGAGATACTGAGTTTCGTGGGAGGCGGGTAATGGCGGACGATATTCTTTCGATAGGCGGGGAAAAGATAGGGTCGCGGCTATTTATCGGGACGGGGAAATTTTCCGATGAGAGGATGATAAAAGACGTGATCTCGGCTTCGGGCGCGCAGGTAATAACCGTGGCGCTCAGGAGGGTCGACGCAGGCGTTCGCGGCGATAATGTTCTCGAGTATATCCCCCAAGGGAGTATCCTCATGACGAACACCTCTGGGGCCAGGAACGCGGATGAGGCCGTCCGGATAGCCAGGATAGCCCGTGCAGCGGGATGCGGGAACTGGATAAAGATAGAGGTCATCAACGATAATAGGTATCTTCTTCCCGACAACCTGGAAACGTTAAAGGCCGTGGAAGTCCTCGTAAAAGAAGGGTTCATAGTTCTTCCGTACATGAACCCGGACCTTGTTATCGGGCGGAGACTTTTAGAAGCCGGGGCCGCGGCGGTGATGCCGCTCGGTTCGCCTATCGGGAGCAATAGGGGGCTCAGGACGGAAGAAATAGTGAAAATAATGGCGAGGGAGCTTAAAGGCTCCGTAATAGTGGACGCGGGCCTGGGGGCCCCTTCCGACGCCGCGAGGTGCATGGAGATGGGATGCGCCGCCGTACTCGTGAATACGGCTATCGCCGTATCGCCTGACCCGGCTAACATGGCCAGAGCTTTCTCCGAAGCCGTGATAGCGGGGAGGAGGGCATATATCGCGGGTCTTGCCCCTTCCATCGAGACGGCGGAAGCGTCGTCGCCATTGACGGGTTTCCTGGGGGAAGAATAATGTGCTAGTTTGCGGCAAGTCGGCATTGAGAGGAATTGGCGACGCCGTCATTGCGAGGAGCGGCAGCGACGAAGCAATCCATAAAGATGACAGGATTTTACGAAATATACAAACGATATGACCGTTCCGATATCGCTCGGGCTCAGGCCGGCTTTAAAGAAGCTGACATAAGGTCGGCCCTGGCGAAAGATGCGATCTCTGCCTCGGATTACCTCGCTCTTTTATCCGCGAGCGCCACGCCGTTTCTTGAGGATATGGCAAGGCGGTCACGGGATATCACTCTCAGGAATTTCGGGAGGGCCATTCAGCTATACGCCCCCCTGTACCTTTCGGACCACTGCGATAACGAATGCGTTTACTGCGGGTTTAAGAGAACCGCCGCCGGCAAAAGGCGAAAGCTAGATCCTCGTCAAGCCGGCAAAGAGGCGGAGTATATAGCTTCGCTTGGCATACGGCATATGCTGTTACTTACCGGAGGATCGAGAAAAGAGAGCCCCCTCGAGTATATCAGGGACTCGGTTTTGGCCGTTAAAGAGCATGTTCCCGCGGTTTCGCTAGAGATCTATCCCCTGGAGACGGACGAATACCGGGTGATGGTCGAAGCCGGGGCGGACGGTCTTACCGTTTACCAGGAGACATATGACGAGGAGCTTTACGACAGGGTGCATCTATCAGGGCCTAAAAAAGATTACCTGTTCCGTATGGACGCTCCCGAACGCGCCGCTCTCGCGGGCATGAGGGCGGTAAATATAGGCGTGCTATTCGGGCTCGGAGAAGCTAGAGAAGACGCTTTTTTCATGGGTCGGCACGCGGAGTATCTCCAGGAAAAATACCCGGCCTGTGAAATAAGCGTGTCCGTGCCGCGACTCCGGGCAGGCGATTCCGGAAGTTACCGGCCGCGGAAGGTCACGGACAGCGACATAGTCCAGATAATTACCGCCGCGAGGTTGTTCCTTCCCAGAAGCGGGATAACGGTGTCGACAAGGGAAACCGCGGAATTCAGGGATAACATTGTATCGCTGGGCGTAACAAGGATGTCCGCCGGCTCGGTGACCGCCGTCGGGGGTTATGCCGTTAATAAAGACAAGGACCTCTCATACCAGTTCCATGTTTCCGACGATAGGGACATTTCGGCGGTACGGAAAATGCTTGAGTCGAAAGGTTACCAGGCGGTGTTTTACGACCATGTGCCATAAAAGCAGGGGGCATGGGTACAGGGCATAGCGCAGAGCGCATGGAGCATGGCGTCCGGTTAGGGGGAAACGAGTGGATACAAGACATAAATACGCTATGCGCCAAACGCTATGCGCTCTGCGATGGAAATAATGCGAAGATACGAACAGATACCGCATACGGCCGACCTTGCGGCTAGAATATACGGTGAGACACTTCCCGAGCTTTTCGCGAACGCCGCTTTCGCTATGTTCGAACTGATAGGGGAAGCGGTGGAGGGGTCGCGCGGGGAGAAGTCCAATGTAGAACTTGAAGGAGCCGACCTTGAAGATATTTTGATAAGATGGCTGAACGAGTTACTATACATATCGTTCCATAACAAGATCAAATTGACCAGATTCGAGATCAAAAGCCTGACCGGCGAGAGGATAAAAGCAGAAGTTTCCGGAAGGCCGTTTTCAGCCATTATCCACGAAATAAAAGCTGCTACTTACCACGACGTAACCATTTCCAAAACCCACCAGGTATATTCAGTAACGATTGTATTCGATATCTAATTGGGGACGTCTATACCCCGTCCCCAGAGGAGTCATTGCGAGGAGGCCAAAGGCCGACGAAGCAATCCCCGCAAAGTGAGATCGCTTCGTCGCTTCGTTCCTCGCGATGACGGTGGTGTATTCTATGACTGGAATATTATGTTAATATTTCAAAAATCTAGCATATTTATTTGTCTTCCCCCAATCCCCCGGGTAATCTTGAATATGTCACTTTTAGTTTATTAACAAAGGGATTTTTCTGCATGAAATGTAAATACTTTATAAAATTCACTTCGATCCTGATTACTGCTTCTTTTCTTTCAAGCAGTACTTTGGGCTATGCTCGGGAGGAATTCGGCGGGGTTGCCCCTATCCGCGAGGACAGAGAGGCTGCTATAAGTATTAACAACACAGTTAATGTGCCGGCTTCTTTGGGAAGGGTGAAGAGATCATTTTCGGGAAAGGAAGGAGATGGGCCTTCCCTTATTCATATCCAGGACGCACATTGCGTTTATCCCTGCCAGGAGAGGATAAATTCCATTCTCGAACGGGTCGAAAAAGACCGTGGCATAAGAAGGATCTTCCTCGAGGGCGGGTCGGGGGCTTATGACCTTACGATCTTCAGGCAGATACCGGACAGGGAACTCAGACGGAAGGTCACGGATGTATTTCTAGAGGAGGGCATCATTAACGCGGCGGAGTATTTCGCCGCGAATAGCGCGAGGGAAATAGAGGTGACAGGCGTCGAGGATAAGGACCTGTATATAAAGAATCTCGGAGTTTTCAGGAACGCGAATAACTCTATAGCCGCTGAACTTGGTTCATTGGAAAAGTTCAACGGGGTTATCAAAAAAATAGCGGCCGGAGTCTTTTCGGATAAGCTGGTCGAGTTTTACAGGTATTACCTGGGATATAAACTGGATAAAATTGGCCTGGCCGAATATATCATCTACCTGAGAAGGGCTTTGGCGCCGTTCCCCGGCCGAAAAACACCGGGAGAGGGGAATATTGACAGGCTCGTTAAACTTTTTTCGATGGAGGAAGCCATTGATTTTAAAAAAGCAGAGAAGGAAAGGGCGAACCTAATGGATCTTCTTTTCAAGACCCTCCCGAACTCGATGAAAGAGACACTGGTGAATGAAATGATCGAATACAAAAAAGGAGGGCTTTCGGACCTGGAGTTCAACGAATCTGTCTGGGGCCTCTTCGGGAAGACGGCGATCAAGTCCGGGGCTGAATACGAGGAGCTCGCGAAATATCTCGAGTATCTAAGGGAATGGTCGGGCGTCGACAGCCTTAAGCTGATGAGCGAGATCCCTCTCATGGAAAGCGAGCTTAAGAGCCTCATCCCCTCTAGCGCAAGTGAAAAGGCCATTATCGGTATCTGGGACAGGGTCGATAAGGTGGAAAAGATACTGGGCTATAAACTTACGAGCACTGAATACAGTGACATCAGATCCGACCCGGATAAATACACTTTTGGGGCGATCCTAGCCGATATGAAAAAAGTTTTCGGGCCGGAGTTCTCAGGCGATATAGGATCTCTCGACCTCGAGCTCAAGAAAAACGATCCGGAGGATCGTTTCATAAAGGATATTTTCGAGTTTTATGAATTTTCTTTCGAGAGAGATGACGTATTCGTGTCAAAGATCTCGGCCGGACGGTCCGGGGGAGAAGGGCAGGGCGGAGGAGCGGACGTTTTCATGACGGGCGGGTTCCATACGGACAATATCTGCGGGCTTTTTGAGAAGAAAGGGGTTTCTTATGTTTCGATCATCCCGAAGTTCGACAACGAGGAAGGTTCGTCGGAGAGATACTTCGGCATACTCGCCGGTACGAGGACCGGGCTCGTGGGAAACATAAACGCGGCGATGTCGAATCTCCAGGTCCCGTCGCTCCTGGACGCGGCGCTCGGCGAGGAAGTGTGGGGGAAAGGCGGAATAGAGAGGATGGAAGCGGCGGTATATGTGCAGACTCTGGCCTTTAAGGGATACAGGGTGGAGATATACGACAAAGGCACGGGCGAAACAGTTTTTTCTTACGGTCGAGGCGTAATACTTCTCCGGTGCTCCAAAGAGGATTTTCCGCGCGCGGTGCATGAGAGATTTATGGCAGAGACCCAGGGGCATGGGTCGGAGGGCAAGGCGGAAGTTCCGGACGATGCGGATGTGGATGAGGCGAATGTCCGTAAAATCCTTGATGAGAGGAAGTATCTGGAGGATGAAGAGCTCTCGTCCATTGTCGAGGATATCATAATGCTGCACGAGCAATTCGACAGGGAACTTGAAGGCACAAGGAAAGGGTCGAACGATCCGGCGAGATACAAAATATCCATACGCGAGATAAAAAGGTTCTCCGATAATTTCAAGCAATTGTTCCAGGCACTGTTGAATGGAGGAAAAACACGAAAAGAAGCCATTAAGGAAGCTAAAATTCAAGCCTTAAAAAATATTTATGCCGATATGTCAGACGTGGGGCAGAAAGATCGTGGATTCGGGAGAATAATGTTCGAAGAGATATGCCGGAACACAAGTTATCCCTGGCCGCAGCCAGGGGCGGACGGTATAGTCCCTGGGCAACAGATACAGGAGTGGATGGAACGCATGATGAGAGAAGCTGCTGGAGGCATCCGGGAAGCCCAGGAGATCGCCCGGGACATAAAAGAGTTTCTTGACGGTAATGAAAATAATATTTTCGACCAAACGTACGCCAAGCTCGTTCGCGCGATAGAGGGCGGCATACCGTCCCTGTTCATAAAGGAGAAAGACACGCTCGGGGCCCTCGAGCGGGCGATAAAGAAATACTCGGAAAAGCCGGGCGTCAAGGTCGAGAAGATGGAATGCACGCCGTACAGCGACTCGGCCCAGCTTATCGGCGGGTTCATGCCGAAGGGCAGGGTCGATGTGAAGAAAGCTTACGAGAATGTCGGCGAGGCGATAGCCGGCAAGGGTAAGCTATCGGTCGTCGAGATCCTGGCGGAACTTCTCGATAAAACGAAAGACGAGGTTACCGAAAAAGAAATACAAGATTTCACGGATATCTTTAACGACGGACAGAATGCGGACGAGGGGCTTATCATAGCCGCGGCGATGATAATAGAGGATTCGAAGACCTGGCGGAACAAGCTTAATTATGAAAATGGCCTCCTGGCCCGTATCGTCAAGCAATGCAACGAGGATAAGGGAACGACATATATCTTCAACATACAGGATATCGAGGCCTTGCCCGCAAGGATCCGCGCCCAGCTTAACGCGTTCCTCCTTACCGGCGAGCTCCGCGTGCCGGGCGCTCCGAAAGAAGAGGACAGGAAACTCATCGCCCCGAAGAACTTGAGGATAATAGCGTCGATGAGCGAGGAAGCGGTCCTCGAGGACGGGGCATTCTACGACAGGTTCCTTAGGAAGAAAGTGGCATCAGCCGATGGAAATGATATTAAAGCTCTTATTAAAATGGATCATCCCAAGATCAATGACGCGGTGATCGAGTTTCTGCTCAAAGTAAAAGAGCAATTTAATAAAGCCGATATAAGTTGCGCTTATGTGGATCTAGTGAACATAGCCACTTACACCGCTAAGTCGTGGGAAAAACTTGAAGGAGCGCGTGACCAGTTAGACGTATGCGAGTATGAGGCTAGAATATATTTTGAGTCTTCGCTCAAGACGCGAGCAGAAAGGGTAAAGATAAAATTTAAGCTTATGGAGACAGGAAAATTCAAAGGCGCTCCTGTTATGTCCCCGGCGCCAGCGGCACCTTTAGCCCCTTCAGCCCCTTCAGCCCCTTCGCCGATGCCAGTACCCGCGCCAAGTGTATTGCCGGGGAACGTTCCGCCTTCGCAGTTTAGTCCGATAGTTGCCGGCGATGAGCAGAAGAAGAAAATGTTCCGGATATCAGTTTTCATAATGTATGTCAGGAATGTTACGGGGAGTAATATAACGATCAGCGAATTGATGGGTTATCTTATCAATAATGCCGATGTGATAAAAACGAGATTTGGGGAAGAGCTCCATAATGAAGTAGTAGCATTTCTGGCAGAAGCTGTTGGCAGGTTAGGAGACATAAGTATTGATCAGTTCCCGGCTGATCAAGCGGGTGTGAAAATAGGAACACATTTCGCTAGCCCTCTTAATAAGAAGATCCTGGACGCGAGATATGACAGTGCCGAACGCCGCGTCTTTTTCGATAACGACGGCCCGGGTCTCAAAATAAACAAGAACATAGCCGGACGGCTGGACAAATACATGGCCGGAAAGAAACTATCCCTTGGCGTCCTGGAGTTTACTTCGGGACAGGAGGACGAGATCATAACGGCATTCTTTTTGGACGAGCTGGATTACTTCATAGACACCGACGAAAAACGCATGCTCTCATCCGTCGCCCGGTCCATGGAATACGGTAACGGCGTCATAAGGATCGAAGGCGCGACGGGCGCGGGTAAAACTTATACCGCGGAGGTGCTGTCCCGGATCATGGATTTCGGCGACGAGATAAGGCCGCGTTTTTACGCGGAGCCCGTGAACAAGGAGACGAAGCTCGCCCGTTTCCTCGGATATTTCCGGGCCGATAAATACGGGTATTATTCCATAGACCAGACAACTCCCTTCCTGGATATCATTAAACACGGCGGCGTAGCCGCCATATCCGAGATAAATACGGCGGTCAAGGACGAGTACTCGAAACTCGCCTGGTGGTTCATACAGTTCGCCCGCGGTGATAAGGAGATATTTCTCAACGAATACCCGCGTAAGGGCGATGACGGCGCGATAAGCCCTTCGGTGAGGCGCCATCCGAAGTCGTTAATAATATTCGACGTCAATCCCGAGGATTTCGAGGGAAGGGGCAAATTCCCGAGGGAACTTATCGAGAATACCCCGAGCGTTTATGTTGAGCAGAAGATGAACGATGTTGGTCATATAAAGAAAGTGACTAGAGCCTTTCTTAAACACCTGGAAGACGGCGGGACGAAGGACCAGCTGGTCGAATTCATTTCCCAGGCGCATATCGCCGTATTTGACAAAATAAAAGTAGCCAATGAGAACGGAGACAGGTACCCGCCTTTAAGCTACAGGGAACTGGCGAGGGTCACGAGGAGCATACTCGCTGGGCTCGCCATGAATGAGTCCCTGGTCATGGCTGAAAAAGCGGTGAACAAATATTACATCAAGGCGTTCGTTTCGGAACAGATAAAAAGCGATCTGAAAACAGAGCTTGACTTGTGGTCGGCTACGGAGGAGAGGGACGAGATAATTAAAGATGTCCTTTTCGGGAGACCGGAAGGAAGAAGCCCGCCGGTCCTTGTCGCGTCGTCTTCCGACGAAGACCCGTTCGGGGACATCGATTCGGCGGTTAATAAGTTCAAAGAAGAAAATCCCGATAAAAAACTTTACCGTGAACGCGTAAGAATAACCTGGTTCGACGACGAGTTCAAGCTGTTCGGCGGGTTCCTGCCTATATCCCTCAGGGAAAAAGCCTCGACCGCCTCGGCTAGATTGAAGACTTTACTCGCCGACGGGGAGACAAGAGCTAAAGCTAACGGCATATACCGCGAGATCCGGAAAGAGAGCGGCCAGCCGGAACAGGACCTCCCGGAAGATATTTCGGGGCTGGACGACGGCTATATCCTTTCCCTAAGCGAGGCGCTTGACCCTTTGAACAGTAAACAGGAATGGCGCCAGGCGCTCAGGTATGAGAACGGAATTATACCGCGTCTTATCGACGAGGCAAGTAAGGAAAAAGAGAAGAACGGCGACAAGGCCAAAATATTCATTATCGAACTCGAGAATATCCACAGGATAAAGCCGGGCCTCGCCGTCGCTTTCAACACCATTCTCCAGGAAGGGTACTATTACGACCCCGTCGACAAGGTTAGAAAACAGGTCCCGGACAATCTAAAATTCGTGGCGACAAGTATAACCGAAGCGGCACTCCCGTTCTCCGTAGCGGAAGAATCGAGGTGGGTGAGGCTTAAACAGAGCGAAAGAGTTCTTGATATGACAGCTTCGGACGCCGAATTGATGCTGAAAGGATGCGCGGTCAGTATCGGCAATAAGGTGAGAAAAGGGATGGGGATAGATATCGTCACCCCTGGGCTGGCCGTTAATAAATATTCGAACGAAATATGCGAATTTCTTGAACCTTTCCTGAGGCGGAACGCCGTTTCGAGCAAGGAGGCGAAGCTGTTCATCGCGGATATATTCAGGGAGATATACAGCCGCGCGAAAGACGGAGAGATAGATATGGATAACGCCGGGTTACTTGAACTCATGAAAAGGACTTTCTTTTTGTCCGCCATGATGTCCTGGCGCGGCCATCCGGCGGAGGACGAAGAAAAAGCCGCGGCGCGTAAATACTATGACGAGACGCTTAAGGAGAGGACCCCGTCCGTGGAAGACCTTCTCGAGGAAATACCCGAGCTGGTCCGCGTCGAGGCAGCCACGTTCCAGGCTTTTAACTCGGGGAGGATAGTCCTCTACGAAGGTCCGCCGGGCGGCGGTAAGACCGACATGGCCATAGACGTCGCGAGGCGCCTCGGCCTTAAAGATTACCTGTTCTCATGCCACAACAGGGTCCACACTTCCGAGCTTCTCGGTACTTTCTCACAGCACGAGAACGGCGATTTCTATTACACCGGCGTTCCTGTTCGAGATAATAAGGGCGAACTACATTATCCCGAAGCCGATTTCCTCGAGGCCATGACGCATGGCGGCGTTTACATCTTCGATGAAGGCGCTATAGGGAAAAGGTCGCAGGAACTTTTAAGCGTCCTATCGGGGCTCGCCCGCGGCGAAAAGCTTTTCATGCTGAACGAGGTCCCTGGGTATCCGCCTAAAGAGCTTAAAGTGCATAAGGATTTTCATATCATAATAACGATGAACCCGCCCGAGGACACGGTCGGCAGGGAACCCCTCCCCCTCGAGCTTTACGACAAAGCCCGGAAGATCTGGATAGATAACGGCCTGACCAAAGAGTCGTACAGGCGGATAATAGGCAAGTTCGTTAAAGTTCACGCCGCGAAATACGGAATAACTCCCGGAGGCATATTTGGCTCGGGATCCGATGACGCCATGGCCTCCTTCGCTGACGCCCTTACGGTCATACATAAAAAAATGAACGAGATAATAGGGACGAAGATAAGCCTTGCCGAGAATATAGACCTCCATCTGCTCACTCTCCGGGACATGAAGGCTCTCGTCAAGGACTTCGTGGAGTATGTCTCCCGTGGTATAGACAAGACCGAGGCTTTAAGGATAGCGGTCCGTACTTCCTATATAGACCAGTTCAACGAGCTCCGCGACAGGCCCGTCATCGAGGACGAAATGACGCGTTTATTCAAAACGGCCGAATACACAGATCTGATAAAAGACCTGGCAGGTAGGGGGATAGACCTCGAAAAGTTAATTAAGGGCCTTATGAGTGCAGATCTCGACAAAAATTATCTGGATGATGAAGCTGAGGAAGAAAAAGGCGACTTCCGGGCCGGGAGCCAGGCGCCTCTGGGCCCCTCGCCGGGGAAACCATTCACGAAACCCGTCATGCCGTTAGGGATAAAAGAGCGGGATATAAATAAGCCTTATGTATGGGCTGCCGGAGAAAAAGTAGAACCTGAAGACCGCCCGCTTTGGGATAAGAGAACGTTCCTCATGATAAAAATGGGCTTATTGTTACGTTTTCCCGTATGGATATTGAGGACAATATGGGATTGGACGATAGGCTGGATCTTGGAGTGGAGCGATAAAGTGATATACGTTCTGAAAGAGGTCATAAACAAGATAAGAACAGAGAAAATATCGGAGTGGGGAACTTGGGATTCCGTTGGGTATTACCGGACATTTCTACAGGGAACACTTCGGAAGGGGCTCGCGTTTATCAGGGAAACGGAACTCCGGGACAGTGATCTTAAGACCTCAAAGCCCCGGATCTACTCAGAGGGAAAAACAAGGGACGCTTATCTTTACGATTCGCGTGACCCGGATAACCCTTACGCCAGAGCCGGGATCAGAGGGGTGAGACATATCCCGGACAAGAACAGCATCGCTTCCCTGACGATAGGCGGTAGGGAGCACATAGCCTTCGTTTCCAAAGACGAACCTAACCAAATAACCGTTATTGACATGTCGACGAGCGGCGGCAAAACCCCGGTCAGGCACATTGTGGCGGGTAAAAGTGCCATTGGCTTCATTAAGACCGTCCGGACTGGGGACAGGCAATATCTCGCAGTGGCCGCAGATGAAGCGCGCGGAGGATCGCAACTTATCGACCTTTCCAGGGAAGGGAAGGAAAGTGTTATTCATCTGGATCTCGGTGCGAGGGATATTGTGGGTATAGACAGAGAAGGCGAGCGTAAGATCGCCGTTATCTCAGGAAGTGTTTTCAGCGGGAAATCCAATATAAGGGTTATAGACCTCGGCAGGCGGACGCAAAAAATATTTTCCGTGACAGGAGATTTCAAAGTCGCCGGGAAAATGACTTACTTAAAAGGCAGCAAGAAGGAAAAGGACAGGTTGGCCATAACCGATGGAGGGATGAAAGGTCGTCTCTATTATTACGGGCTTAACACAG
>JADGBR010000011.1:58492-87979 GCA_015231405.1 Candidatus Omnitrophota bacterium
CCCTGGTCTCGTCAAGCTATTCCGGTATGCTCGCGACGAGCGGATATGAGGATAAAGACGGGGATTGGGACGCCGTAACTACCGATGTGGATTCCATGGATATTTGGATGAGGAACGTGCCGTGGGTAGTTCCGAGCCTGGACGGCATGAAGAGGGTTAGATATCCTCTTTCGAGCTCGGCCGGTTACTATAGGGCTTTTCCCGTAAGAGTGGGCGAGGAAAGGTATGTACTTTTATCCGGCGATAAAGGGCTCGCCGTATTGGACCCGGAAAAAGGAAAATTAATCAAAATTGACAGTCCCATATTCCTCGATATGGTGATGAAGGAAATGATCCAGATAGGCGGGGACGGCCTTATAGCTTTCCAGGGCCCCGACGGAGATATTCGTATATGGGATATCAAGCTCGAAAAACACCTGAAGGACGCCGAGGACGCCATAGATGCCGTCGAGCGCGGCGAACCCGGATCCCTGCCATACGGTTTCGACAAAGTCGACCTTAATAAGGCCGAGAGATATATGGGAGTGTCGAGTGAAGTTGAGCTGAAACCCGGGCTTAGATCTCTTACGAGGAAAGCTCCGAGCATAAGCGCACGAGGGTACTACCCGCCGAAGTCAGGGCGCCTGATAGGGTACTCTGATAGGGATAAGTACATGGAAAAAATGGATCCCGGGAAGAAAGGGTTTTATTATACTGAAGAGATAGCTTCAGAAAAAATATCTGACGGCGTACTGAGTGAAATATCCGGGGAGGTATTGGATAGGGCCGCGAGCGGTGACTCGGCGGAATTATTGAACTTGTTCGCGTTAGGAAAGAATAACGCCTATTCATATTCTGAGGACATGCGGCCGTATTTAATGGGTCACGACGCGGGAAATATATCCGAGCTCCGGAAAGTTTTAGAGGATAAAGGGAAGATACAGGCGGCGGTGACTATCGAACTGTACGGCCGGGAATATCTTGTCACCGGGGATAGCCGGGGGTACATATCTTTGTGGGATATCAAGAACAATAGGGTAACGAGGATGAGAAGCGTCTCTAGCGGGATAAAGGCTCTTACGACGATGAAGAACGCTGACGGCGAAAATTACCTCGTTTCAAGCGATGACGATAAAAGTCTAAGGTTCTGGAAATTAGACACCTCCGGCACTGAGGTAAAGCCCGTCAGGATGAAAAGGATAGCGACAGGTGTCGATATAGCCAATTTGACGGTCATGAAGGATGACGATGGCGCGGACCGCCTTGTTTTTTCCTGCCGGGAACAAGGTGATCATATAAATATCGTTAATTTCGACTGGGACGGCCCGGACATGAAAAAAGCATATGTTGTTTCGTTAAGGACAGGAGGGAGGACCTTCCAGGGGCTGCACGTCGTTAAGGACGATAGGGGGAAAGATTGTCTTATTTCGCTGGATGGCTCAGAAGCGAGGGTGTGGAGCCTTAACTGGAAAAATAGATCCCTGGCAGGGGGGCATGTGTACATGCTTGACGATACCCTGTCGGGCGAGCATTCGGGCGTTATAGTCAGGGACGATCTCGGGAAACAATATCTTGCCGTGCCCTTCAACAAGGGCCCCACGTGCAAGATAGGTCTATATGAATTGAATTTCAGGGGAGGCATCTTAAAGGTCGGGACTGAGATACTGCTCCAGGACGAAAGCATAGCCAATATCCATGGGATATCCATCGTTCGGGACATTTACGGCGGTGAGCATATAGCCGTTTCATGCGATGACGGCGCGGTCAAAATTTGGGAAATAGGATGGGAGAACCGCCGGATAGTGAAAGCCAGGGTCAATACTCTTCAAGCTCCCGGTTATAAAGGTAAGACAAAAACGATGACCGTCTTTAACTCCCCTGACGGCAACGAATACCTAACCGCCGTCCGCGACGACGGCCGCGTCGATCTCTGGGATCCCTTCATAGCCGATAAGCTCCAGATAGCCCGCGAGGCCTACGACGCGTGGGAAAGAGAGGTCGAAGGTCCCTCCTTCGCCAAGGCTTCGGAGGGCGGGCGAAGGTCGAAGGTCGAAGCGGTCAAGCCCCCTGTTCCAAGCCCCATGTCCGCTCTTCCTTACGGCTTCACGCCCGAACAGCTCAAAACGGAAGGCGACTGGCATAGATATGAAGGAGCCCTGGTGAACCGTCCGGTAACATCCGAAGATATTGCCAAGGGCGTGAACGGCTGGCACAAAGAGAACTATGCCGGTCTTTCCGGGAATAATTCACCGATAGAATATGTTGCCGGAGAAACAGAAAGAGACCGGGAAGTAAATTTTAAGGAAAGTACGATAAGCCCGACAAATAGGAAAGGATATGCCATAAGGCGCGGCAACATAGCAGATCGGATTATAGTGAACCCTGAGGAAATACGATCTGGTGTGCAAGACATATCGGGATATCTGGAAAGGAATGAAAAACGGGCCAAGTCCAACAAGGTCGCCCGGATAAGGAACGACGGGGTCGAATTATCAAGAGTAAAGAACATTAATGCCGGAGGAAAGGACCTCCTAGTGACCGGCGATATTCGGGGGCGTTTACGGATATGGGATACGTCCGGCGGGACAATGACCACGATACAGGCGCATGGTACAAGGATAACGAACATCGAGTTGGTGGAGATAAAAGGAGTGAAATATCTGGCCACTTCAGCCGGCGGAGATGAATTTCTAAATTTTTTCAAATTCGACGGGCGAGGGGAGATAGCGGAACATAAAAAGTTATGGCCAAGAGGCGGGAATGTCTACGCTGTGAAATTCTTTACAGCCGGTCCAAAAAAATATTTGGCGGCATCCAACGAGAACAAGACAATAGATCTTATTGAATTGGACGACGCCTGCCAAGTGTCAGGGATAACTTCGCTCAAGGTTGGGGATAATAATTCCGATTCGCTTGAGGTCGTGGAGGCCGGAAATAGGGTATATCTGGCGGCTGGGTTGAACAATGAAGTGAAGATAATTAAATTCGACGAGAAAGGCGACCCGGAAGACTTAAGAACTGTTCCGATAGATGGAGGGAGCCAGAATGTAACAGCCTTCCCGCAGGGTGAAGACCGGTACTTGGCGGTATACGATACCAGTAACCGTATGAAATTGAAGATACTTGGATTCGGTCAAGAAGGGGGATTGGACGGCCCGACGATCCTGGAAGGCCATAGTAGTAGCCACAGGAGTTGCCGATTTGTCGATATATCCGGAGTTAAATATCTGGCAAGCGGGGATAGTGGAGGATATTTCAAGTTATGGGAATTATCGGAGACGGGGGATATCGTGGATACTCTGGCGGTAAAAGGGCATACGAAGGGTATTAACGATTTCGCCGTTGCTTCGTTGGACGGGGAGGAACACCTGGTAACAGTGTCAGATGACGGCGACCTGACCTTCTGGGACCCGTTCCGCAAAGACAAATTCCACGAAGCCCGCGAGGCGTATGGAGAGTGGGAACGCTCACGTAAGGGATCTTCGGAGACTCTTTCGACCATGGACCATGGACCATTGACCATGGTCCAGCCTGAGTTACCCTATAGTTTCAAGCCTGAGGAGCTAAGGGAAGAGCCGGAATGGTATGGGGCGGAAGGCGAGCTTTTGTCCCGTGACGTTTCGGAAGACGAGGTCGATTCCGGAAAGCACGGCTGGTTCACCGAAGCGTATCACAATGACCCGGTGATGACAAAGACCGTTGAGAATATGACGCCTAAAGCCCCCGAAGGCGGTTGGCAGGATGAAGACGCGCGAAACCATGCCATGGCCGGGGCTGAACAGGCATTCAATGATATAACAGTGCCTGAAGGTAATACCGAGGGCTGGTCGTTCAGGCGCGCGCCTAAACAAGAAGAAGTCCTGCATGGCACTGTACAGGTGATGAATAAGGAGCTCTTCAACGGTACCGATTGGGCTCAGCCTTCCGCGGAAATCGCGACGCAGTTGACATCCGGAGGGGCGTATATGATGACCGAGGATATTGATGACTATCTTGAAAAAGCTGATATGCGGGACAAAAGCGAATTCATTATGAGGCTTAAAACTGGAAAGCTAGTTAAATCTACACAGGTGATCAAAGGCGATGACGGCAGTGAATGCGTTGTTACGGGTGACGATAAAGGGTTTATAAGGATATGGGACATTGTGGGAGATAAAGTCACAACGCTCAAGGGGCATAATAATTTGGTATCGAGTCTAACCGTGCTTGAAGAAGGTGGAGTAAAGTATCTAGCCAGCGGGAGTGGTGACAGTACAATAAAGCTTTGGGAACTTGAGCCGGGAGATAAGGGCATAGGAATAAAGGGAATAAGTAAAGTCACAACGCTCAATGGGCATAGTGATGCTGTAAGGAGTCTAACCGTGCTTGAAGAAGGAGGAGTAAAGTATCTAGCCAGCGGGAGCGAGGATACAACTTTAATAGTCTGGGACCCGTTCAGTAAGGAAAAATTTCACAAAGCCCGCGAGGGCTACGACACGTGGGAGCGTTTACAAAACGAACCACGAACCACGAACCACGAACCACGCGATGAATTTCACGCGGAAGATCCGGGGATGGAGTTGCCGGAGGAGAAGGCTATAACGGAGTCGCGTTACGCGCTCCGATCCAAGGGTAGGGCGATGCTGCTTCTCGAGCCGGGCGCGCGCGAGAGGGTCATAGTCAACGAGATAGCGCGGCTCGAGAAATGCCAAAGCGTTTATAAACTGGAAGGACGGCCGACGCTGTCTGCCGAAGACCTCCGGGGCTCAAAATATCCCGTCCTTGAAGAGGAAAAAAGAGAGACGAAAGAAGAATTCATTTTCAAGAAAGGGTTCCTCACGCGGCATATGCTTACCCCGGCTGAATATGATAGATACGAGAGAGATAAAGCCGAAGGTAAAAAGTTCCCGAAAACGCTGCTCGTCGTCTACAATATCGACGCGATAGGGGAGATGGCGAGGGCCGTCGTCAATAACCTGCTCCTCAACGGTTTTCTCGACATACCATCGGTCGGACGCATGTATCTTCCCGATAACGTGATGATAGCCGCTACTATGCGTGTCGGCTCTCAGCAGGAATTCTCGAGCGCTTTTCCGAACAGGCTCACCAAGGTGAATATACCGGCGATAGAGGCAAGGACCTACGGCGAGTCGCCGTTCGCTAAATACTGCCGTAAGGTTTACGGCCTGGATAAGTATGTGCTCTGGACCGATGAAAAAGGGAGAAAGAACGACGTCGTCGACGAGATAGAGCTCCTGTTCGATAATATCAGGGGCCAGGAGAACAAGGACCACATATGGTTCTCGAGGACTAATTACGGATTTACCGTCAAGGACGCCCTGACGCACGTCCAGTTCGTTTACCTGGCACTAGCGGAGAGGGAGCGTTCCGGAGAAAAGGGTCTTACTTCCGACGATCTGGCAAAGATCATCATCGACGAGGCTATGAGGGTATACGGTTACAAGGTCCGGCAGTACGGGGCGGATTACGAGGCTTTTATCGACTCGATACTCAAAATGCAGTTCGAGCACAGGCTCATCGACAGGGATATCATCCGGGACGATGTAAAAATATCGAGGGGAAAGCTCCGGGAGCTTGCCGGTATCCCCGTAAAACCGGACCACCTCGCGAAAGGTATATCTCTTATCGACCGCAATTACCGGCTGACCCTGGTGGGGAGCATGGTGAGGACGATGTCGGCCATGATCCGCGGCCTCCAGGCAGGAAAGGTCGTTTCTTTTACAGGTGATACCGGGGCCTGTAAGACTACCATGGCGGTCGCTCTTGCCCGCATGATGGGAGTCGAGGATTATGTCTTCAGCATGCATAAAGATGTTAAAGAATACGACATGACCGGGGCCGTCCGCATGACTGACAAGGGCAGGTTCACTTTCGAGATAATGGAATTTGCGAAGAAGCTGGAATCGGGGAACGCGATGCTGATAGTCGACGAGGCCAATATTAAGCCCGAGGTGCTCTGGATCCTTTCGGGGATAGCCCGCGGCGAAAAGCAGTTCACCATAGAGCGCCCGGGCGATAAACCCTATACGTTCAACATAGGTAAGAACGTATATGTCGTGTTCACGATGAACCCTGAAGCCTACGGCGGCGGGAGGGGCATGATCCCCATCCCTATAAAAGAGGATATTTACAATATCTGGGTGCCGGACTATTACGAGTACCCGGAACTCGTTAAGATAGTTACGGAATTTTTCGGAGGCGTTCCGGAACTGGCGAATATTACCGGGGTTAAGCCGGAAGAGATCGCTCCGGTATCTTACATTGAGCTGGATGCCCGGTTCTTCGAGATAAAAAGGCTCCTCGGGCACGCCTACGCTAAGATGGAAGTCGAGGAAGTTGTGAACGCCATATATCAGAACGGGTTCGACAATACTATAGGCACGATGTTCGGCCTTACTGAAGGCGACGATCCGGGAAAAGCCAAAGAAAAATATCATGAGCTTAAAGAGGTCGAAAGAACGCTTTTAGCCGGAAAAACCGTGAAAAAGAGGATGGATGCCATAAGGGCTAAAGTCGCCGTGATGGGTAAGGACCAGAAGGTGAAGATCCGTGTCAATTTCGGGCTGTTCACATGGTGGAGCAAGGGTGTCCTCAAAAAGCCCGGAGAGCATGAGATCGTTATCAATGTGCCCATATACGAATTGGCTGACAGGAAAGAGTATCCCGGTATCGTGGATAAAGGCAGGTCAGACGAGGCGATATCCGGACTCATTATCCATGAGCTCCGGCATATGCTTTACAGCCCAGGCGATCATAACGAATGGCGCGAGATAGGGGGCCTGATAGATATAGGGTCAATGTCGGAGGGGGCTCGGGCGGCTTTTGCGACAATGACCGCCGATCCGGCGGATAGGACCGCCGGACGGGACAGGTCTTTCCATACCATTTGGAACCTCGTGGAAGATATCCGGATAGATATGATGGGGAGAAAAGACCTTCCAAACGGGGAAAAGAGGATGGCCGGCGCGCAGGAATGTGTGGACGCCATGAACAGGGATTTTTTCCCGAAAGGTATGCCGCCGGGTAAAGACCCTATTCAGGCGAAAGTCGATGCGCTGAGACTTTCAGAGAGCGCGCCTCATATGGCGCTAAGGAACGAATTGTTGTTCTACGGATATAACGGCGAATTCAGCCCGTTCAAAGAGGATTACGAAGACGGTCTGAAAAGTTCGCTCGATAAGCTCAAAAAAGTTTTGGACAGGGCCGCGAAGAGCGGCGATGTGCGTCCGGATATGGGTAAAGTGAATTCCCCCGAGACCCGGAGGGCCGAAAATATGCGGGCCGCGGCGGCTTGCGTGAAGATAATACTCGAAGAGAACGGGATATACTCCGAATATATGAAATGGCAGGAAGAGGCTAAGAAACAACAACCCGATGGAGTGAAAGGCTCCCGGGGAGGGGGAGGCGCCATGGAGGGTGGAACGGGCGGCGACCGGGGAACGGCCGATGGCGGGGAAGGAGAAGACGACGGAGGCAAACCCAATTTTGTGTATCTCTCTCCCGAGGTTGTGGAAGAGATGTTCGGGCACGAAGACGGAAGCGGCGGTAAACGCGGTAAACGCGGAGGGACTGTCATAGTTACCGAGGGCGGGATAAAAAAACCCGGCGACGGTCTTCCCGATGACCTGGACCAGCCGGGAGAAGAAGAGGGCGATGGCGTTGGTGAAAAGCCCGAAGAAGGCGCGAAACCGGGCCCGACAAAGACCGGACGCGCCCGCGCGGTGAAAGAGGCTACCGACGGCGCGAACAGGGAGCGGCTGAAAACGGAACCCATAAACCTCCGCCTTTCCGAAGTGGGCGACCAGGCGAAACAGCTGGCGGAAGGGCTCATAAACGTTTTCATGGTGCCGGAAGAGACGGATATGGAAGAAGCTCCCTACGGGCGGCTTATCAATTTCATAAGGTTCATCATGCGCAGTATGACCCCATTCGACGAGGAAGTGGAGACCGGCAAGCGTCCCGACCTGGCTTTAGGGTTCACGGCCGACCTTTCCGGGAGCATGACAGGATTCTTTCCGTCGATCAAAAAACTGAGCGCTATTTTCATATCCGCGTTCCAGCGCATAGGTAAGAAAGCCGATTTTTCCGTGACGGTCGACGGACGCGATGAGAAAGGAAAGGACCACCCCCATGACATAATAGGCTTTGACGAGAAACACCCCGCTGAAGAGCTTAACGCCGTACAGAACAGGGTCGAAGAGAGCATGGAGAGGAGCGGCGGTGGGATACATGTTAACAGCTGCCTCGAGGCTATCGCGGCGAAACACAAAACAACGAAACAGAAGAATAAGCTGGAGATAATATTCACCGACGGCGCGGATACAGAGGGGGATAACGGGGAGCGGGAAGGGCTGTTCAAAGAGCTTGAAAAGATGGGTGTTTCCATTGTTGTGGTGGGGTTCAGCGGCAGTAAGAGCGCGATAGAAACGGTTTTCGGCAAATGGGCGTCCTATATCCTTATAGACCAGGATAAACCCGAATCGATCGTGGGCGTACTCCTCAACGCCGCCAGGATCAAGGCGAAGACGGGCAGGATCCCTAAAGGGAATTTGGATCCCATGTTCGATCAGTCCAAAGGCGGCGTCCTCGTCCACGGGGCGCATAAGTTCATTAGACCCGGAAGCGCACAAGGCGTTATCGAAATGAAAACGCCGGGCGAGATAGAAGCCATGAAGACCGTCGAAACGGTCCGCAAGGAGACACTGACCCGGGCTAAGTCTACCTGGAAACGGTTAAAACGGGAATTCCTTCTGGAAACGCTGATCGCGCTTTCGCGTGACGTAATATCCGACCTCTGGAGGAATAACTCGACGGACATTGTGATAATCCCCGACCTTCTGGATAAGCCCGCGGTCGGACGAATAGTCAGGGACACGAAGATCTTCGATAAAAAATACCAGCAGGAAACGGTGCCTCTCTCGTATAAATGCGCCAAAGACGAGTTCGAGTCCCCGGAAAAGCTTAAAGAGTCCCTTCTCAAGGCGTGCAGGGAGGCCGTGAAGCGGTCGGAACAGGGCATCGGGAATAAAGGCATACTTATATATCTTCCCTCGAACCTGCCGGAAGGATCACGGGACGGCGCGCTAATGAAGGAGATCCTCGCGGACGGGACCATAGCGCCCAGGAAGGACGACATAACCGTTATCTACGGCGATTACGCGCCGGGCGCGTTCATAGATATCGTCTCGCATATCATTCTGGCCAAGGCCCTTCTCAACTACACGAGGTACAAAAAAGGCGTATATAAAGGCGAGATGGACCCCGAAGCCATGACAAGGCTCATCGAATACATGAAAGTTCTCGTCTCCGATAAAGAAAAGGTCACCGCCGCCTACATCGATTCTCTGCTCAACAACACCGCCATCCTCGAAATGAAAAAACTCGACCTGAACGAAATAACCCAAATAGAAGCCGCCCAACGCGAACTCTGGCAATCGGTCTAAGCGGAACAGTTATGCCCGCAATGACGCGATTCGTCCATGTCCCTTGACAACGTCTCCCAAATGGTATGAAATATCTACCTATGACGAAACAGTTCAGAGGGAAGCTTGAGAAGATGGACGCCTACAGGTGGCGTATACCCGAGAGTTATTCGCCGGGGATGAGAGTGCCGGGGGTCATTTATTCTTCGGAAAAGCTGTTGAGGGATGTTATAAGCGATAACGCGCCTGAGCAGGTGGCTAACGCCGCATGGCTGCCGGGGGTGGTCAGGGCATCCATGGCCATGCCGGATATACACTGGGGGTATGGCCTCCCGATAGGCGGAGTGTTGGCTACGGATATAGACGCCGGAGGGGTTGTGACCCCCGGCGGGGTGGGGTATGATATCAACTGCGGGGTCAGGCTCATCCGTACGGATATGCCTCTTTCCAAAATATCCGGCTCTCTTAAAGGGCTTGCGGAAGAATTGTTCCGGTCAGTCCCTACCGGCGTAGGCTCTACCGGCGAAATAAAGCTGGACGGGCGTAACGCCGAGGATATTCTCACGGGAGGCGCTAAATGGGCGGTTTCCAGGGGTTTTGGATGGGATTCCGATATAGACCGTTCCGAGGAGAACGGGGCCATGGAGGGCGCCGATCCGGGGCATGTTTCCAAGAGGGCCTTCGAGCGGGGATATGACCAGACCGGGACGCTCGGGTCTGGTAACCATTTTCTCGAGGTGCAGGAAGTGGTGGAGATATACGACGAAAAATCCGCGAAAGTATTCGGTGTCGAGAAAGGGCTTATAACGGTGATGATACACACAGGCTCGAGAGGCTTCGGGCATGAGATATGCTCGGAATATTCGGCGAAAATGGTCGGCTTATCGGCAAAAGCGGGGATAAGTCTCCCCGACAAACAACTTTCGTGTGTCCCGGTAAATTCGGAGGATGGGAAAAGATATCTGGGCGCCATGCGTTCGGCAGCCAATTACGCCTGGGCCAACAGGCAGGTAATAACGCATCTTGTCAGGCAGGCGTTCCAGAGAGTTTTCGGCGAAACCCCTATTAGTCTCGGGATGAGGCTTGTTTACGACGTCGCGCATAATATCGCCAAAGTAGAAAAATACGATATGGGAGGGAAAGAAAAAAAACTTTGCGTGCATAGAAAAGGGGCGACGCGGGCGCTGCCTCCCGGGCATAAGGATCTTCCTGATGAATATCGCTTAACCGGACAACCTGTTATAATACCCGGGGATATGGGGCGCTATTCTTTTCTTCTTGCCGGCACGGAAAAAGCCGAAGAGACTTTTTACTCCACCTGCCACGGCGCCGGACGCCTTATGTCCCGCTCCGAGGCGATAAGGACGACGAAGGGCCGCCAGATAGCGAAAGAGCTCGAGGCGAAAGGGATCTATCTAAGATACAAAGGCCGCGAGACGGTGCACGAGGAAGTTCCGGAAGCGTACAAAGACGTCGCGGATGTGGTGGATGTGGTGGTCGGGGCGGGGATCTCGCGGAAAGTGGCGAAAATGCGGCCGCTTTGTGTGGTTAAAGGGTAAAAACGTGTTATGTGTCACGTGTTACGTGTTACGTCAAGGTTGAGAGTGGGAAGAAGAGGTGTAGATGGGGAAATACGAAGAGTACGTTTTTGATTTTGAGAAATTGGAAGTGTACAAATTAGCTCTTCAGTATGCTAGTATTGTTTTTGGCATTACCTTGTCTTTTAGTCGCGACTTGCAATTTTCGTTAGGAGACCAATACAGGCGCGCGGTTTGTCGGTATGTAATAACATAGCGGAAGGGAGCAGAAAAACCAGCGGCGGGAGGATCCAGTTCTATAATTATGCCCTGGATTCCGCCAGGGAATGTATCCCGATGGTTGAATTGGCGTATAAACTAAAAAGTATTTCCGAAGAGAAAAGAATAGAATTGAGGACAACAACGATCAGAATAAGCGAAATGCTTTTCAAGTTAATATCTTCAGTAGAAAGAAAATAGCAGCCACAAACACGTAACACGTAACACGAAATAGGAGGCCCATGAGTTTTGAATACATACGCAAGCTGCCTGAAGTCGCAGAGATATTATCCGAACTTCCCCTTGATGATAAGCTGAAGGCGGTCAAGAAGAAGAGGGACGACGAGATAAAAGCCGTTATCGATGGGAAGAGCGGGAAGTTCCTCCTCATCATCGGGCCGTGCTCCGCCGATAGCGAGGACCCGGTTTGCGAGTATATCACGCGCCTCAGGAAGATCCAGGATAAGGTCGCGGATAAGATAATCATGATACCGCGCATATACACCAATAAACCCAGGACCACGGGAGTAGGATATAAAGGGATGGCGCATCAGCCCGACCCCAGCGAGGCTCCGAACATAACGGAAGGAATAAAGGCCATAAGGAAAATGCATCTAAGATGTTTCAGGGAAACGCATCTTACCGCCGCCGACGAAATGCTCTATCCGGGTAATTACCCCATACTCGAGGACCTTTTGAGCTATGTCGCGATAGGCGCGAGGTCGGTCGAGAACCAGCAGCACAGGCTTACCGTGAGCGGGCTCGATATCCCGATAGGCATGAAGAACCCGACAAGCGGCGACATAACCGTTATGCTCAATTCCATAAGGGCCGCGCAGGTAGGCCATGTTTTCATATATAACGGGTGGGAAGTCAAGACCAACGGTAACCCGCTTTCGCACGCGATATTACGCGGCGCGGTGGACCATTACGGGAGGTCTATACCCAATTATCATTACGAGGATATGATGCGACTATCCGAGATGTACGGGAAGAGCAGGCTCGAGAACCCGGCATTGATAGTCGATACAAGCCATGCCAACGCCGACAAGAAGTTCGCCGAGCAGCCCAGAATAGCCATGCAGGTGCTTCACAGTACGAGGAAGTCAGATATTCTTCGGAAACTGGTCAAGGGGCTGATGGTAGAAAGTTATCTCGAGGAAGGCAGGGAGGATGTGGGGAAGAATAAATACGGTCAGTCGATAACGGATGCGTGTCTCGGTTGGGCTGATACCGAACGGTTGGTGTTTGAGATTGCGGAGAGGTTGTAGTGAGTAACGTAGGACGTGGGACGTGGGATGTAGGACGTGGAACATTATTACGTCCTGCGTCCCACATCCTACGTCCTACGTAACAGATTAACGAAAAGGAGACTAATATGGACGAGAACAAACAAGCGCAACAATATGAGTACAAAGCCGAGATGAAAAAATTACTGGGTATCATCATCCACTCGCTGTACACCCATCCGGAAGTGTTCCTTCGCGAGCTTATCTCGAACGCGTCGGACGCTTTGAACAAAGTGCGGTTCAGGGAGCTTACCGAAAAGAATATTACCGACGCCGGGACCGAGCTTAAAATAACCATACAGGTCGACTCGAAGCAGAAGACCTTTTCGATCGAGGATACGGGGATAGGAATGACCGAGGCAGAGCTCATAAATAATATAGGCACTATCGCCAGGTCGGGGACGCTCGAGTTCCTTAAAGACTCAAAAGAAAAACAGAAATCGCTCGAAGAGGACCTAATAGGCAAATTCGGCGTAGGTTTCTATTCCACTTTCATGGTCGCGAACGAAGTGGTCGTGGAGACGAGAAGCGCCGAGCCGGATTCGAAAGGATACCGCTGGTCATCCTGCGGTGAGGGGAGTTTCACTATAGAAGAGATCGACCGGAAAGCCCGCGGTACCAAGATCTATTTTACGCTTAAAAAAGATCACGAGGAATTCGCCGAGGAATACAAGATCCGCTCGACCATCGAGAAATACTCGAATTTCGCGGATTTCCCGATATTCCTGGCTAAGGAAAAAGTGAACAAGGTCGAGGCGCTTTGGCGCAAGAAGCCCCAGGACATGAAGGAAGACGAGCTTAACGAGTTCTACAAATTCATCTCTAACGATTTTGAGGAACCTTTCGGGCATCTCCCTGTTTCGGTCGAGGGGTCTGTAGTAAGTTTTAAGGCCCTTCTTTTCATTCCCAAGAACCCGCCGACGGACCTTTTCAGGGTTTATGAGGAGAAAGGCCTCAGCCTTTACTCGAATAAGATCCTTATACAGAACGACTGCAAGGAACTTCTGCCGATGTATCTGCGTTTCGTGAAAGGCGTGGTCGACACGATCGACCTCCCGCTCAACGTATCCAGGGAAGTGACGCAATCGAGCCCGCTCCTCTCGAAGATCCGGAGCATACTCACGTCGAAGATACTTGGCTTTTTCGACGAATGGTCGAAAAAGGATAAGGATAAATACCTGATCTTCTATAAGAATTTCGGCACCATGCTGAAAGCCGCGCTTAACGAGGATTTCGAGAACAGGGACAAGATAATCGACCTTTTCAGGTTCGAGACGAGCCTTAAGGGGAAAGGCGAATACGTATCGCTCGCGGATTATGTTTCCGGGATGAAGCCGGACCAGAAGGATATATATTACATTTCCGGCGAAAACCGCGGCGAGCTCGAAAGGAACCCAAACCTCGAGTATTTCAGGAAAAAAGGGATAGAGGTGATCTTCCTGACCACACCGGCCGACATATTCACCGTGCCGAGCCTCGGGGAATACGATAAAAAGCCGCTTAAGTCGGTCGAAAAGTCCGATATCGACATGGACCCTGCCGATAAGATAGAAAAACCGGAAAACGAACTTTCGAAGTCGCTCGTCGGACTTTTTAAAGATGTACTCAAGGGAAAAGTGCAGGATGTCGTCATATCGAAACGTCTCGTCGATTCCCCGGTGACGCTCGTGACCGCCAAAGACGGCATGGACAGGGAAATGGAGAAGATGCTGAAAGCCATGAACAGGGGCGGCGATATCCCCGCCTCGAAAAGGGTAATGGAAGTTAACGCCGAGCATCCTTTAATAAAGAACCTTTCCCGGCTCTACATGGGCGACAGCTCGAGCCCTCTCGTGAAAAAATGCATGGTACAGCTTTACGAAGGAGCTCTTCTCATCGAAGGCAGCCTCCCGTCGTCCGCGGATTTTGTCGCGAGGATGAACGAGATAATACAGGAGGCGACGAAGTGACGGGATCGTGGCTTCTAATAGCCCGTCATTGCGAGGAGGCCGGAGGCCGACGAAGCAATCTCAGTTATTTACAGAGATTGCTGCCTGCCTGCCGGCAGGCAAGCGCTTCGCTCGCAATGACGGCACCCATACCCCCCGCCGTATTCAATTGACTTCCTAACACCCCGGGAGTATCATGACGTTAGGAATAAAAGGTTTCCTAACAAAAAAGAACTTGACAAATGATACAGGCGTGGTATCATATAAAGTAAGATAAAGTCCCGGAGGTGCAAAATGAAAACTTATTTGGGAAATATAATGGCGCTGTTCTTCGTTCTTCTACTAGCGGATCAGGCATATTTAACGAGCGTTAATACAGGATTTGATACGGGGAAAATGGCTGTCAATGAAGATATAAAGGCCTTTAGGCTCTGGGAGCCTTTGTTCAATGAAAGTTTCACTCCCGAGGCCGCCTGGAGCGGAGCGAGAGTTCTGAACGGGATAATTAAACTCCCTAAAATAGGCCCCGTTAACGTAGACATGAGCGCTGAGGCTCTCGCCGCCACATGTCTTTAAATTTAACCGCTTGGAGATGAAATGGATAAAAAAAGCTGTGAGGTGGAAGTGTTTTCCAGGGTTACGGGTTTTTTCCGACCGGTTCAGACCTGGAATAACGGAAAGACCGCAGAATTCCACGAAAGGAAAAAATTGAATATTGCCACTCTGGTGGACCCTTCGGAAGTTAAGACAGCCTTTAAAAAGACAGATCGTGTAAAAAAATAAAATTTGGAACATGATAAGGAGGAGATAATGGTGAAAAGAAGTATGAACAAAATGGTGTTTTTAGCTTTGATCGCGTTTCTCTTTTCGATGACGACCGTTCACAGTTTCGCGGGCGGTTATGGAAAAGGATCTTGTCAGTGTGATTGTAACGGCGGATCAAAATGCGACGCGGAACCAACGCTTGAAGACAAGTTCATGTGCAAGGTACACATGATATACGGAAATATGGACGAATTGGCTTTGACCGCCGAGCAACAGACGGCCCTTAAGGACCTTAAGATCGGTTTCAAGAAGGATATGGTCCGAAAAGAAGCCGAAATAGAGATTATGGCCATAGACATTAAATCAAAGTTATGGGAAGACAAGATAGACACCAAAACGGTGAATGAACTTGTCGATAAAAAATACGAGATAAAGAAAGAGAAGACCAAGAACACGGTTAAAGCTATGGCAGACCTTGACGCTATCCTGACGGCTGAACAGAACGCCAAGATAAAGGATATGTGCAAAAAAGGTAATTGCCCTAAGAAGTAAATGTTCGACCGCGAATACTTCATGAAACACGCCCTCAACGAGGCAAGAAGGGCGTTCGATGAGGATGAGGTCCCGGTGGGGGCGGTGATGGTACATGAAGGGTCTATTATCGGAAAGGGCTACAACCAGATAAAGACCCTAAAGGATCCCACCGCCCACGCCGAAATGATAGTAATAACCCAGGCCGCCTCACATCTCGATAACGAAAGATTAAATGGGTGCTCTCTATACGTGACCCTTGAACCCTGCTCGATGTGCGTGGGCGCGGCAATTCTAGCCAGACTTGATAAGATCATTTTCGGCGCCTGGGACCCTAAAACAGGCGCCTGCGGTTCCGCAATAAACCTAATTAAACCCGGCCTTTTTAACCATACCATCGAATTGACGGGCGGCATACTTGAAGCAGAATGCCGGGGCATCCTCCAGGAATTCTTTCTGCAAAAAAGATAAAAACATCGAAATGTAAAACATGAAAAAGCTGGCAGTAGAGCCTTGTTTTCCGCGCAAAGTTAGGTAAAATAAAAGCATGTACAGAAAAATTATTTCTATTATTATAATAGCCACGTTCAGTACTTCATCGTTGCCGATAACGAGTATTAAAGCATTTTCACAGGATATGAGGGATACGATAAATAGTTATACCGATAGGTCTGAAAAGACCAGCTTATCAATTAACGATGAACTTCTGGAAATATCCATGCCATCATCTCTTGCGACATTCAACAAAACTCAAGGCGCCGGTAATAAACTGGTAATTGCCATAAAAGACGCTCACTGTAATATCCGCGCTCAGGAACAAATATCGAAAATACTGTTATATCTGAACGATAATTACGGGCTAAAGACGGTCAATATGGAAGGCGCGAAGGGGGAATTCGATCTGTCGGTCTTTACTTCCGAGAAAGAGATCAAGGTTCGAGAGAAGGTAATGAGATATTTCATGGAGAAGGGTACCTTAACGGGTGCCGAGTTCACTCAGGGAATTTATCCGGAAAGATTTTATTTGTGGGGGATAGAGGACCCGGGTTTATACGGGAAGAACCTCGAGGCGTATAAGAACGCGGCCAGGGATGTGTCATCGCTGAACTTAATACTTTCAAGACTGGAATTCCTCACGGATGTGCTGAAGGCGAGGCTCTTTAACGGCGCTCTCCTCGAGATCGATAAGAATTCGGTCATCAACCGCGAAGAAGACAGGGATTTCAAGGATATTATCGGGTTTTACATTGAAAGCTGCGACAGGTCCGGCATAGATCTTTCGCCTTACGGTGAAGTGAAAACCTTGAAGAGGGTTATCGAGGCCGAAAAGAACATCAATTTCAAGACCGCGAGGATGGAAGGCGATAAAGTGCTGGATCTTTTCAAGAAAAGGGCGTCCAACGACCTGATACGGCGGTTCACTTCGGTTTACGCGGCCATGAAGAACGGCGACGTGTCTGAAGAGGCTTTTTACGGGTTCCTTATCGAACGCGCGCCTGCGCTTGGGATAGACATAAAAACATATCCGGAGCTCATGAAATATCTTGCTTACCTCAGAGCCTATTGTTCCATTAATAAAACCGTTCTTTACTCGGAGCTGGGTGAGATAGAGAAGACACTCAGGGAAAAGGCGTTCGAGAACGCGGATGAGAGGGAGCTCTTCGGATATCTCGACGACCTGACATCTTTCAAGAAATTCTCTAGATTCTCCCTGAACCGCGAGGAGTACGACCGGTATAAATCGGGCGATCTCCCGGAGACACTGTCGAAGATAAAAAGTTTCATAGCTAAGTATATACCCGAAGGCAATGACCTCGCCACGCCCGAGGTGCTGTGGGAAATCGACAGGAATATCCGGAGTTTTTACGAACGTTCGTTCGAAAGGGACGAAAAATTCGCCGAAAATATAAGGTTCGATCCGGCCGCACGTATCGGCGGGGTGAACATGCCCGAGGCCGCGGTGATCGTCACCGGCGGTTTCCACGAGTCTAACCTGTTCAGGATCTTCGAGAAAAAGGGGATCTCATGCATAAGCTTGACTCCAAAATTCGTAAGCGACAAGGACATGCCTAACCCTTATTTCGCCCTTCTTTCCGGAAAAGGGACTGAACTGGACAGTTTCATGGGGAAGGTCATGGCAGATCCGTCCGGGGCATCGCTGCTCGCCATCAAATGTCTTTTTTCAGAAATGGGGGTGGATACCAGGGAACGTAAGATGATGGAAATAGAGGCGGAGCTCGTGAAGCATCTTTTCCGATACAGGTTGAAAGGCGAAAGAGCCCCGCCCTTCACCATTAAGACGCCGTGGGGTTATGTGGTCATAACCGGCGACAAAGCGGTTGCCGCTAAAGCTAACTTAAGTTTCGGCATGGAAGGAGACCTCGGGGTTTACGCGTATGTTTTTACCGATTCCAGAATGAGCGAGCTCGGGGATAAGGATAGCGTCGTCGACGGCGAACGTATCGTCGAATGCGACGGGCTCACGATCCTTGACGGCGGGAGCCTTAATTACAAAGCGCATGAAGCGTGGGTGGATATAGCCGGCAGGGAAACCGGCTCTGAAAAAATGAACGAGACGGATAAGTCGCTTCTTCTCGCCGGATTAAAAGAGTTGGGGATAGAAGGCCCGGACCTCGAAAAGGCGCTTTTAAGGGAAGAAGTGCGCGTATGGAATAAAAGTTTTAACGGCATCAGAGGCCACGCCGGAGGAGAAGATAACGGGTCCAGGGTGATATACCTGAGCCCCGATCTTTTCAAAAAAGGGGACGGCGGGATAGAAGCGGCTAAAGTCTTCCTGCACGAGCTCGGGGCCGCGTATCTTTTAGGGCACGACGAGAATAAAAGAATGGAAGACATCGTTATAAAACAGGGGGATAAAGCACGAGCGAACCAGTCGGCCGTAACGGCCGTCCAGGCATATTTCCAAAAGATCCTCGGACGGATGGACGATCCCGCCATGAGGAGGAAAAAAGAAGGTGAAGGGGATTATCTGAGCTCGGCGCCGGGAGGACCGGGGGTTAGGCCGAATACGAGAAGAGCTGAACTCATGGCCAAATGGGTTTTGAACATGGGCCCGGACCAGAGTATTTCCGACGTGCTCACTGAAAGCGAGGTCAGGGAGTTTTTTACGACCTTCCTGGAGACGATAATTAAGACCGGAGAACATTTTATGGGTTATTACGAGAACGCATATTCAGGCGTCCATGGGGAAGACAGCGAGGGGTTCGCCATGGTGGAGGCTATGTCGAGCGTTGTCGCGCATTGCAGGAACGAAATGGGAGAAATAGATTACATTATGAAAAAGGAAGATCATCGAAAGGAAGAAATTGAGCGGTTATCAAAACGTGTTTTTGAGCTCTATGAATATTTCGTGCTGATACTTAATTCGGAAGCATGGTTGTCGCCTGTCCGGGACAATTCACCGAACAAAATAGCCCAGAGGGGATATCTGCAAACAATGAAGGGGGATAGGGGCGCGTATCTGAGGGCCGGGCTAACACCGCTGGAGATGGAGCTGGAGATGTGGGATTTTTTCAGGGCGGACAAAATGGCTAAAGGAGAGGTAGGCGCGCTTTATTCCAATTCCAATTTTACGTTCACCTCGACACTTCAGAGGGTCCTGCTCAATTTTCAACGCTCGAGGAAAAAGAGGCAGGTGCGCGTGTCGTCCGGTTTCGGGAAAGGTAACCCGGAGGAGTTTCAGATAATGCGGGAGCTGATGCGGGGAGAGAACGGCGATAACCCATTATACGGAGTCGGCATGGAGGAGACTGATTCGAACATTCTCCTGGAAAGTAAAAACTCGACTGATCTTTTTATTTTTTCGTCCGATGAGATCGCGGGTCTGGATAAAGGGGTATTTGGGGCGTTTCTTCATGAGAACCCTAAGGCGAACATACTGATACTGGCCAACGGGCGTTTCGAGTCGGTCGATGAGACGCTTAAGGAACATCAGTCGCTGATGGTGATCCATAGACTGAGCTCAGTGCTTCCCCGGCAGTTCTCTTTCGGGCTCGCGGAACCGTGTTACGTGAGCATGCGGGGATACATGAAGGAGAAGGTGACCGGGAGGGACGAAACAAGGTCAATAGGAGGCCATCTTGATTCGTACGCAGTGTGGAAATTGTATTTTTTACTGCACGACATATGGAACACGCCGTTCCCCGACAACCTTGAAAGGGAAGAGGTCGACGAGCAGACGTACAGCTGGGGAAAAGCCAAAAAAGACAAGATCGAAGCGAAATACATAGAGCTTAAAAAGGAGGTCGCTGGTATTTGGGCGTCCGGGGAAGAACTGCCTGACGCTATGGTCGGGATATGCGCCATACTTGAAAGAAGGATAGACAGCAGTATCGATAAGATAGAGAATGGGATAAGGGGTCCTCCCGAAGCTTTGAACATAGAGCTTGAGTGGCGGATGATAGCAAGGTTGCTGACGGGGGCTAGGATGTTCATGGGACATAGAGCCGGATCGCCATATCAAGCCGGGGAGGACAGGATAAAGAAAATGATAGAGTACACTATGGACCCGGTAAAAACAAAGTATCAGAACGATATCCCGTCGGGAACAGTGCTGACGAGAAGCGGCATGTCGGCGCTTAAGAGCCTTTTGGGATACCTGGTCAAAAAGACGAACGGGTACATTTATTGCGGTGATGAAAGTTATCATGAAGTGGTCATCCTGATGCAAAAAGACTGGGGGCTGGCTGAGGAAGGGCATTTAAAACAATCCAGGCTGATGAAGTACCGCGGGGAATATCTTGCCGAAACCGAGCGGATAAAAAAACTGGTTGAAGGCATAAAAAAGGGGGAGATATCAGCTCTTGTGGTCGATGATATCGTGAACAATGCCCCGATGGAGACTGTCAATAAGAGCAGGAGAGCTTACGGAATAAATAACATGTGTAAAATAATAGCGGCTCTTTGCCCAAACGACGCCGAGGTCGCGGAGAACGGCGGGACAGTGAAGGAGCTGGACCACCCCTTTTATATGGTCGTGGATAATACGCTTCTGGGCAGCAACTTTCAGTTCGCGAATTATCTGACGGGAAGGAACATCCCCAAGAACCTCTATTTTATCGAATTCTCGAGCCTGCAGAAGTTCTACCAGGACGGTGAGGAGATGTGCATCGGTGGAAAGGTGACCGTCTGGACCCCGGACGAGGCCGCAAAAAACGAGGCGATCGCGGGAATAATGAGAATGATATCCATGATGGGCGTAGGCATGGACAAGCTCGGCATGGAGTATTTCGATATACTGGTAAGGAGCCTCGGCAACATAGGCGAGGGCGGTTCGGCGGATCCGGAGAGGACCGCCGGTGAAGCCATGCGGCGGAGAATGACAAAGATCCAGGAGAACGCTTTCAGCATGGCCAGATCTTTCGAGGAAAACCTGAGGGAGATGAACAGTCTACTGCTATTGCCCGGGGAAGACCCTTCCGGAACGCCTTTCGAGCTGCCGTTTGAGATAAGGTATCCATCGATCGAAAATTATGACGAGTTCAACGATTTCGTCGAAAGCTACATGTCGGGGGACAAGGACAGTGAAAAGGGTGTCGGTCCATTCTTTCTGTTCTCCCTCGGGTACAAGGATGAGAACATGTATTTTCAGAATTCGGAGCTCATGAAGAAATTCCTGGACAGGTTCCGGGAGAACCTCAAAGAGAATAAGATCCTGAGTTACATAAGGACCAGCTATGGCTTTAAGAATCTGTCTTTCGAGACATGGGTGAACGGTTTCACTCCTAAGGGGCAGGTCGAATGGATAAGGGTCGCCGCCGGAGAGGAAGACAGGGAGCAGATCCGCGTTATCAACAGGGTGCTGGGGGAGACGCTGGAAGGAATGTGGATGGATTTCTTCGTGTATACTCTTTTGTATCATTCCAAGAAAGGGGAGATCGGTGCGATAAACACTCTGATGAAAAGGATCGGTTCGGGCCTAAGCGAAAGCGCTGTCCGGGGACTTCTTTCCAGGTACATTAAGGACCTTTGGCGGATGAAGTATCCTGTAAGAAAAGCGGCTAAGGGTGGAATACTCGAGCCGGAAAGAGGGTTGAGGGAATATCAATTCACCTCCGTTAATGATCTGGTGGAATTCATCGGTGGGATAGAGCTTCCGGCTGGCATTAAGCTCAGCGAGGACGAGATAGTTAAAAGCGCGATCGTGATGGAATCAGAGAGGAGTATCGGGTTGAACGAATACAGAAGGGGTTTGGAAGAAGTAGATCGGCAGATGTGGCAAAGTAAGGACGAAATGGTCCGCATGGACGGGAACGATGTTCTTTCTGTGGTTGTTCTCAGCGACGGTGAACTTGAGAGATACAATTCCGGAGAGATATACGGCAATGTGAGAGCTCTGGAAAAGAAATACAGGGATATCGGCACCCCTCGCGTGGTCTACGTCAACATGTCCGAAGCCCTTGAGTACGCGGGGAAGGTTTTAGGAGGCCAAAGGTCCGTTAACAACACTTTCTTTTTTATAGATAAGGCCGTTGCCGAAGCGTCGCCGGGGGAGTTCGGGGAGATAAAAAAGAACGCTTTTGTCTGGAATATCGATACTCTGGAGTCCAGTTTCTGTACAGTCTCCCCAGTAGGTTTTTTGACTTTCAGTCTCAGGTTCAGTGGGCTTTTAAAAGCCGTGGAGAATTACAAAATGACCGGTAAAGATATTGACGATCTGTTAAAAGATAATGATATGAGGGATACTTACATGGAGCCGCTCGTCGATATTTTTATAAAGTTACTGGGCGGCGAGGAGAAGGCGGCTTTTATAAAGGAAGACTTTATCGACCGCGAGCTGAAAGGGCTGTTATCCGATCTTTACAGATCTCCGGAAGAAATGCTGGCAAAATGGTCGGGACGGATCACCTTCCTCCTACCCAAGATCACACCGATAGACCCGAACGAGATACAATCTTTGCAGGAATCTATGTTCGAGGTTTATAAATCTCTATAACCCCACCCGCGGTTAAAACTAAAAAAAGTGAGATATCCAGCCATTTGTGCTATAATGGGCATGTAGAAAAACGTGAACAAGGTAAAATTTACGATGGATCGATCAAAGAACTTATCAAATATGCCAATAAAATTATTTAGTACCTGTTTGGTTATCTTTCAGTTGATCTTCGCATTGGAAGCGCGAGGGCTCTCAGGTTGGCTAATAAGCGACGAAGAGCCTATGAGAGGAACACGCGAAATTATCTGTCAAACCCTTTTATCCGGTGCCGCGGGTACGGGTCCGGCACTGAGCTCGGTCACAAAAGATATGCCGGTCAGCATAAGTTTCGAAAGGGACGATGAACATGAAAGACTTTTGGTGATGGCCCGAACGATGTTGGAAAAAGCGTTGGCATTCCTTAACACCAATAAAGGGAAACTTGATAAAGCGGAAGACATAGAGGTCGCCGGTAACGTCTTGCGGCGGATGATCGAGCTGCAAAGAGACCTGAAAGAGAAGCTGTATTTTTTTAACGGAGAGATCTATTCGACCGGTAATTATGTGCTTGCGTTCAATCACATGGGTAAGATAGGAGTGGATCCGTCTTTCCTCGCTTCTCTTGCATCACACCAAGGTGTGGGGGAACAGCTTTTTATCAGGCTTCTACTCTTCTCGTACGAAGCGCATGATAAGAAGGATAAGGATAAAGGGGAGTACGACCCAAGAACTATCTATATGGATTCGGAGAGGGTTTTGATGAAATTATACGAAGGTGAGACGGTACGGGAAATTGACGGGATAATGGAACATTATGTGATCGATCAGCTAAAGTCTCTGGGGCCAGACGCTCAAGCGGATGCCGACGGCGGCGGCGCGATCCTCGCTTCGGGGCTCTCCCTGTCGCAAAGGCACAGAAGAGTGATCGCCGATGTTCTGTCAGAATGTTTGATCGGAAGGGCTGGAGTAAGGTTGATGGAAGAAAAAGAAGCCGTGGTGGTTGACTCTCAAGGGCTGTTCGCGAAGGAAGGGGTTAAACTGTATATTGTCCCGGGGCTCAACCAGAAGATCAGGGCCAAAGCCAGGGGGATCGGCGTTAAATTCGACGATATGCTTATCGCGCATCCCGGCGTCTATCATGGGGCCGAACAGCAGGTTTTTGTGGACAAAAGCCTTTTTGGGATATTTGAAAAAATGGACAACGCGGCGAGGAACGAGATAGTATCTCACCAGTTATGGTACGCGCGGGGCATAGCCCGTGGCGACCGTCTGATCGAGCGGCATTCCCCGCTGAGGCATGCTTTATCGGAATTCCAGCGGGTAGTTCAGGAAAAAGCGGGAATACCCCCGGAAATAAGGGGCATGTCGCTAAGGCTCACTCCGGATGAAATAGCATGTATAAAAAAGATGATAAAGACCGGTGAGATGGACTTAAGGACGCTTAGGACGGTATTAAGCATATTGAAGACGGAAGGCATCTCTTTGGACGGATTAAAGGAGATGGAGGAAGCCATTAGGCCGGTGACGGTCGACCCGGTCGTCATCGCAAATCTGGCCGCGCAAAAGGCAAGGTCGAGGAGCATGACCGCCCGTGAGATCTATGAGCTTTTTCTGGATTTTCGGGAAATAGTCCACGATAAGGACCGAGCTATCCCTGAAGACAAGGAGACCGAACGGGCGATGGTCGAAGAATTCCGGGAAACGTCCGGCGTATTCATAAAATTGGGGCTGGAAAGTTACGTGGAAGAGACGGATGGCGTAGGCTCCCTTGGCATTGACGGGTCTTTTGGAGCATATCGCGAATATTTCAGCGAGATGTTCGGAGTGTACGGTAAATTGAAGGGGATGGGCCCGGACTTCGCTCAATATTTTTACGGAATAATGAGGGTCATCGCTCTCGGGAAAATCGATCTGGACGGCCTGAAGAGGCTGAGCGTCCAATTGAACGGCTGCGAATACATATCGCCAACCCTTGTCGAGACATATTTTAGTAGTGGAGACGCCTCTTTCCTGGAAGCTTATGGCAGGGAGTTGGTGGCATATATGCGCGATCGCGGGAAATACGATCCTCAGCTGATCGCTGGCTATTTATCCACGACGCCATCAGCCGATAAGGTGGCAGCCCCGGGCGGGAACGGGGCTTATGTCGCCGGCCTTAAGGCATATGACGAACTCCTTGTGCTGAAGGCCGCCAGTTATCTCGATAAGCTCGTTGAGAGGTCCAAAGGGGAGAGAGTGCTTTTCGCGTTTGACAACGAACTGGGTAAGGTCGGCGGGGCTCCGGCATATTACCTGTATAAGGCCGTCGAGATGCTCTCTGAAAAGAAAGGCCCCGACGGCCGGAAAAAGTACGAGAATATCGAATTCGTCAAAGGGAGCGGAGACAGCCGGAAATTCATCGACGCCATAAAAGGGAAGATCGCCGGAGGGGTGAAAAAAGAGAACGTGTTCGTCGTCGTGAAGGACACCAGCCTTGCAGACGCCGATTACGGGTTCATCAAGGGGACGGGCTGGATAACCGGCATAAACGAGCGCGCCAACGACATAGGAGTTTTCAGCTCTTACCGTATGCCGGTCATGGAGTCCGTGATCATGATGATCATGGCCGCCTCCGGAGCGGGTAAGGAAGAAATATTGAAGTTCTCGAACGAGTTCTCCATGGCCACTACGGAAGGACATGCGATATCCGAAGAGCGGATGTCTCGCATGCTTGAAGCCCGCATATTCTACGTAATCCCGAAATGCCTGCAGGTGAACTACAGGGATCTCCAGGACGAATACCAGCTGATAGAGACCTTCGCCAATCAGGCGTAAAACGCCCGTTGGTTAAGCCACCAGATAATAATATGGCAATTCCAATGATTCTTGTATAAAATATCCCTGTCAGAATACCGCCATATACCGAAAGGAGGCGACGCGATGATAGAAGGTCCCAATAAGGTCATTAAGGTCCTCTTGGTCGAGGAGAACGAGAACGATACGCGGCGATTGAAAGACGCGCTTTCGGGCATAAAGGGCTTCGATATCAAGCTGGACCACAAGCTGTCGCTTCGGACATCTCTCGAGGCGCTTGTCGCGGATAAGTTCGATGTTGTTCTTCTCGACCTCGCTCTCCCCGAGACGCGCGGCATGGAGACCATAAACAAGATATACGATTACCTGAAGGCCATACCTATAATACTGCTCACGGACGTATCCGAAGAAAGTATAGGCGTACAGGCCATACAGATAGGCATACACGATTATCTCGTCAAAGACCAGATAAGCGCGCTAACCCTTGAGCGTTCCATACTTTACGCTATCGACCATCACAGGAAACAGACAGAGATACGGAGCGTCCTACTCCTTGACGAATTGACCAAACTTTATAACAGGCGCGGTTTCTTCGTCCTCGCGCACCAGCAGATAGACCTTGCGAGAAGAAAGTCTAAAGGTTTCCTCCTCATGGTATCGGATCTCATGAATTACGACGAGGTAAAAGAGAGGTTCGGCAATTTCGAGGGAGACCTCGCGCTTGTTACTCTCGCGGAGCTTTTCAGGAAGAACCTCCGGGGAGGCGATCTCGTCGCCAGGATAGGAGGGAACGAGTTCGCTATCCTCGCCCTTGACGCCCGCGAAACGAGCGCCGGGACGATCATGGCCCGGCTCCACGACCAGGTGGCGAAATATAACTCCGATAAAAAAAATAAATACGGTCTTTCGGCGAGCATAGGGTACTCTTATTTCGCTCCGAAAGACTCTTTCTCTCTCGAAGACGCGATCACCGTCGCCGATAAAATGGTCTCCGAGAAAAAGATACTTTAAAGCGAGCGTCGCCGATGCCTTTTAAAAAAGTTCTCATTTTTCAGATTTTGCTGGCCATGGCGGTACATGCCGTTCTCCAGCCTGTCACGGCGTTCGCCGCCGTCAGGGACAAAACGAAGAAAGAGGCCAAAAACCCCGGAGCCGGCGCGGGCGTCGCCCCGGGCGACGTTTTCGAGAAAATGATAAGCGCCTACGATAAGCTCGAGAACGATAATATTATGCTGACGGACGAGATCGACAGAAGGTCCGGGAGATCCTCAGACATCGGCGCGGAGTACGACGAGCTGAGGGGAAATGTAGAAGTGCTATTAATGGAAAGGGCGGATTTCAAAGCGAAGATCGAGGAATTGACACTACGGAACGAAACCTACAAAAAAGAAGCCCAAAGAGCACTCGAATACAAAAAAGAGATCGAGGAGTACAAGAACGAGATAGTTGATCTTCGCGACAAGGTCGCCGTGCTCCAGGGGGAGCTCGACGATATAAAGATGAAAGGCCGGATCGCTAAAGATAAAATATAACCCCGTCCTCAACTCCGGTAAACACGTTCCGGAAAACAATCTTCTCAAAACACCCGAAATGTGCTAGAATTAGCGGCGTCAGGGGAGCAAATTGCGGAGAGGTGGCTGAGCGGCTTAAGGCAGCGGTTTGCTAAACCGCCGTAGGGCGTTAAAACCCTACCGAGGGTTCAAATCCCTCCCTCTCCGCCAGTCTTCGCCACATATAAAAAGAGCTTATGGCTACGACTGGCACGGCCAATCGTGAATATCCAGAAAGGCGAAGACTGCCCGCCGAAGCTATAAGCTCTTAATGTAATTTAGCGAAGGCGGGCATATCGTTTATAATTGTTCCATGCATTACGTTTATATTCTCATATCTGAATCATTCGAAGATAAGAAATACGTCGGCTATACACTCAATGTTGAGGAGCGATTAATTGCGCATAATAATGGACAAGTTCCTTCAACAGCTTCTTTCAAGCCATGGAGAATTTCGGGATATACCGCCTTTGCTGATAAAGGGAAGGCTTTGAAATTCGAAAAATACCTAAAGTCTTCTTCGGGCAGAGCATTTGCAAAAAAGCGACTATTGTAATACCGTTTACGGCAACCCCATTATATTTCTACTTACCGCACTTATACTTAGGACGGTTTCGGCTGCTTCGCATCCGCACTTAAAAGTGTAGCGAACCGCTGCCTTAAGCCGCTCAGCCACCTCATATTATAGAGAGTAATTCAGTCCCTGGTTAGTCCCTGTGATAAACACAAGGAAAGACCTTAAGAGTCCTTTAAAAAATTAGCTGTATACCCAAAAAGAGAATGGTACAATAAACTTTATTATGTGAATATGGTTATAGTATTTCAGAATTAGTTAGTAGTTTGTTAAATGCCTTGTAAACAATAGTTAGGGGCGAGGTATTTGAAGGAGTAATGCAAGATGAATATATTTCACTGGCTAAGTATACTATTTACGGGGCTAGCTGCAGTTTCGCTTTTCCATGCGAATCAAATTAACTCAAAGATGCAAAGCAAACAATACATTGAACGAATTAACAAGTCTGAGCAGAAACTATCGGAAGAACATACAGCGATTAGTGATGAAGTAAGAAAGTCATCCGGACAAATACTGGAAGAAATAAAAAACCCTGAAATTACTCCTGATGAAAAACAAAAATTAACACCACTTGTTCAAGTAAAAGTAATTCCCTTTCCCGAAACAATAAAAAAACCGGATGGGACAAGGGAGTTTATTCCTACAAAATATAGGTATCCTCTTAAAGAATATATTGTCAGTATCGGAAATTCAAATAGCTCTTCGGCTATTATAACTGATTGTCGTCTTAAGTTTTATTTTCCATACACTATTCAAGAAATAATATTTTCACCACAAGCAATAGGTAATGGTTTAGTTATGACAACGGATTTTAGATTTTATCAAGAAGGTGCTGATGGAAAAACTAAAACTATAGCGGACGTGCCATTGAAAACAAAAATGGGTGATAATTTTTCATTTGAAATATGTAAAATCCAAGATAATTCAGACACTATTAATACTAATGTTGCTGAATTTCATTGCGAAAGGTGGCCGAAAGAGATGGACGTTACCGCAAGAATAGTTCTAGATTTATCGAAACAACAAAAGTTGATTAAGTTGCCAAGCAATATGGGTACTTATGAAGGGAGTTACTGGTATAGCATTAAGGGGAAGGACTTCAAACAATTAGTGGAAGGGGAAATAGAAACTCATAATCAAATAGGGGTTTCTCCAGCACTAAGAGGGCGGATTAATCCTTTGCTTTTATTGTCACCAGAAGGTACTTTTACTGTTGATTTGAAAGATTTAATATTGGCAAAAGGGCTATTATTCGAATTAGTTGGTGACCACTTCTTTTTTATTTACGGTGTAAGCGAAACTGGCATATTCGTTGATAGAAACGGTATTTTATTGCAAATGCCATTTACGGAACTTAAAAGTCCTGAATTAGGCAACGCAGAGTTTTCAATTGGTTGGTCTAGTAATAATCTTAATCTAACATGCCATAAAGGGAAACAGATACTAAAGCAAGAAAAAGCTGATACCCCCATTATTGTCATCCCAAATAATTTAATCAATTGGGCACAAGACAAATACAAAGATTAGAATTAGGTTGAAGTAATTTTTCTCTCGATAGCTGTGCCATTAAAGTTTTAATAAGAAAATCTCTATTTAAATCCGTAGATACCTTTCCGATTGTTGCTTATTTGTCATTATGCTAGAATACCGTTGACTGCAAAGCCGTGGTCTTAGGAGTATTGTGAGGATTGTGGAGAATCGGGGGAGTATCCATAATGAAGGCAATCTTTCTCTAGGTGAGGAGGGTTGCCTTTTTTTATGGCAATTAATTAAGGAGGTATTCCATGAATATAAGACCTGCAGACGGTAGATTCTAACTTCTAGTGCAACACCTCTTGAAACTTTTCATGAGGCGTATACCAGCCAAGAGTTTTGCGAGGCCGGTCGTTTATTTTATCCTGAATTTGCTTAAGTCTTCTTTTTGAT
>JADGBR010000012.1:0-41595 GCA_015231405.1 Candidatus Omnitrophota bacterium
CGGGGCGAAAGAGACGCATTTCGTGTACACAAAGGAGGAGACGCGAATGCCTTGTCCGGAGTAAGGGATGTAATGGACCATATCGTGCGGGTAGGGTTCTTTACGAAACCGGCAAGAAACATACACGCGGGAGAAAGGTTCAGTTTCGAGACCACCCTCGACCTGGAGTATCCATACGACGTTCCGAAAGATTTCCGGGATCTGTTAAGGATGCCCGGCTGGCAGGCTGACGAAGTCCTTGAACGGATCGACGATCCGATGCTGGTGGAGATGATATCCGTTTACTTGAAGAATGATCCAGGACCTGACGCGGGCGGAGAAGGAGCCGGAACGAGAATAAGGAAAGTGCTCGAGTTCATAAAAGGTAAATTTCCGTACCGGAAAAGGTACGGGCTTATGGAAAAACTTCTCGGGATAGACCAGATGCACGCGTTATACGAAGAGGAGATCGTCGATGAGGATACCGGAATGACCGTTTCCGTGTTCAGCGGGACGTTCAAGAATGGGCTTTTGGACTATTGCGAAAAAGAGTTCGGCGGCGACTACGAGAAAATAATCCGATACCTGTATGAGATGTTCACCCGAGACCAGGCTTTGAGCGTCATTGAGAACCTGGCTGAGCGGATCTACGAGGAAACGCTCAGGAACGATGCGAAGGGTGAGGTCGACCCTGATCGGCAGGAACTCGCGATAGCGTTCTTTGAGTTCATCGCGTCGCGAACGGTAGAATCGAGGAGCTTTACATTTAAACCCTATAATGTCTCGAAATATCTGGACCTGACTGAAAGAAAGATCAAAAGGGATTTCCCGGATAAGAACCACTCCGGGATCCGCCCGGCTACCTACCGGGCGATCAAGCTGCTTACCGCCTCGGCGCCGTTATTTGTTTCCGCGGAATTAACGCAAGAAGCGGGAAAACGCCCCCTGACCGGTGAAAAAAAATCTTTCAGCGACTGTTATTACGGGTGGAACGAAAGGGACGCCAGAACGGTATGGGGGACAAAACCCCTCAGCCAGTCCAGGTTCGTGACATTATTACCGCTACTTACCATAGGGGAAATTGAGGAGCTTCTCGGTATAAGAAAAGAGCTGGAAGCGTCAAAGAAATATATTGAATACAGGCATAACTACCAGGTCAACCCTTTCTATCTCGATACATACTCCGATATTCTTCTGAATCTGCTCATACGTAAAAAGATGGATGCCAATTGGGGTTTGAACAAGGACCCGGCAAAACTCATGGACGAATTCATGTCACCCTCATGGGTGTCGTCCGTCGAGTATGATCTTAAGGGAATAACTAAGAACGCCCCGGAGGACCTGATCAAGATGCTCGGCGGTCTCCCGGTGCCGACAAAAGCCTTCGAGGAGACGATAGAAAAGTACGTAGAAGCCAAAAAATGCTACGGATCGATCCCGGAATTCGCGAAGCTGATAAACCCGCCGAGCGTAATGACAGTGGCGGCCAATGGTTACCAGGAAAGGCTGAACGGCATAAAAAAACATGTGCAGGGAAAGCAAAAGGTACCCTACAGGGATGTCGTCTCGCAACTGGCGCGCGACACGTCGCTTTACAGCAAACTTTACTCGGAGTATCTCGATAAGTGCGGCGAGGGGTATGTCAGGGGCGATCTAAAGCCTATGGACTTGAGGTTCGAATGGTTGAAAGGAAATATCCCGGAAATATCGCTGATGCGGGATAGTATTTTCGACCTATGGGAAGCGGACGTCTTCCCCGAGGTGCTCAGCAATTCGTCGCGCGTGTACAAGCTCATATTGCAGCTGAGATCCGCTAAAAAAGGCACAGAAGTGCTGTCGGGGGGTATGTCGATATGGCAGATGGTGAACAGCCTCGAGGACGACATGGGAAAAATACAGTGCCTGGGCGAGCTCGATAAAATGCCTCCGGAAAGACTTAGAGGCATACTGGATTTCTACCGGAAGGCCATACCCCAGGTCTTCATGTTGCAGAAGAAATCGCGTTTCGGGGCGATAGCTTACAGGATATGGGAGATGCTGCCGGAGAACAAAGACAAAGGGTTTGGTGAGAGGATGGAAGCGATAAGCGGCCTCATGCCGGAACCGAGCGTATTGAGGGACGGTGTTCTCATAAAAATGTCGAATAAATACATGACGCAGTTCGAAGAGGAGGGACGGGTCACGGACCTCTTATATGAGAATAACCTCATAAGTGACGATGAGGACCTGCGCGTTCATGATTTTCTAATGGATAACATAATAAGCAATTTTTCAACGGCCGGTACGAAAGCCAGGGTGGATATCCTCTTGTGGTTCATCGGGAGAATAAAGAAGCCGCCGTTCGTGGAGGAGCTCGAGGGAACGCTTAGCGTGGATTTCAGCACACTTCCGGGAGATCTTAAGTTCATGCCGGAATCGCTCAGGCACAGGGCCATGGAAGCGTTCATGCTCGGGGACAACGGCGTACTGGACCCGGATACGGAGAAACAGTTGCTGTTCATGGACCATTTTCTGGGTGAGATCTTCGATGATGTGTTCCCGGAAGGGACGCGGGGCCTTGAAGACGGGGACAGGATCATACTGAAAGACGTGTTCCGCGCCATAATGCGCGCGTATCCCCCATACCGCCGGGTTCAGGTGGTAAAGACCCTCGCGGACCTGAAATACAGGGCGGATTTCAATGAAGTCGATACCGGGGACAGACTTGCGGTGCTGCTCGGCTCGCTCGGGCCGGTGGGTATAAAAGTGGCCCAGTATTTTTCTGAGAGCAGGACGCTCGTGCCCGACGACGATCTCAGGAGAAAGCTGGGGCACTTAAGGAGCAACGCCCCGGAGATCCCGAAGCTCTCGCTTATGAGCGTGCTTATAAACGAGACGCCGCTTAAGGGGCATCTTGTAAAAGGAGTGGGTGACAAGGTCGGGGTAGCCAGCGTAAAACAGGTCAACAGGGGAATGTGGGTTGATCTGGACAAGCTCCATATCCTGATCTTCGCCAGGGCTTCAGATCAGGATAAGAGAGTGCTGGAAAAGACTGACATAGGTCAGAGGACAGAGATCATTGACCAGGATACAAGGGCCGGGTATCTTCTGGATAAGGCCAGGGAATACGGGGTTGATCCGGGCGATGCCCGGGTAAAAGTAGTATATAAAGTGGCGAGGCCCAGCCTGGACAGCACGCTCGAAGTTGATTTTAAGGCCATGGAGGCCGTAGCTCGTGAGTTCAAGAACATCGAGCGTGACGGCCATGTCATAGACGTGAGGGACCTTGTAGATACGGTACAGGGATGGATCAAAAAAGAAAAAGATTTCAGGAACGAGGCCAGGTTCCATAATGCCATCTCAAGAAAAGAGATGGATTATTCCTATCTTTCAGGGTATGAAAAGAAAGCCGGCGTGGAACTTCGTGACCCTAAAGTCTATTTTAACACGGGTTCCGTTATGGTCGAGGAGGAAGTGCCGGGTGTGCCTCTCTACGTGCTAGGCATGGATAAAGTAAAAGTCAGTGAAGACGACATCGTTCGCCTTCTGGAATGCTCAAAAACGGAAGCTATGGATATAAAAATGAAGTTCCGCCGGCTTTTCGGCCCGGAGGCGGAAGAGCCAATTTTCCAGGAGGAGGACGGAACCCAGAGCCCTTTAGGGGAATATACAGCCGAGGAAATGGACCGCATGGAAAGGATATATGTGTATTTGCTTAAAGCCGGTTCTCCCGGATCGAGCATAAAGGAAGATGTGATAGCGTTGGCCGGTTTGAAAAACGGGGATATCCGCGACCTGTTGAGACACATGCTACTGCACCAGTTGTTCGTGGACGGGAAGTTCCATGCCGATCTTCATCAGGGTAATATTCTTATCACCCCCGATAAAGGGCTCTATCCGATAGACAGGGGAAACGTGGGGTTCATTAATGAAAAGCAGCGCGAAGCGGCGAAAAAGACGATGCTCGGGATATTCCTCCGGGACGCAGGTATGACACTCGAAGGGATCAACGCGTTTTTTAAGAGCTCCGGGGAGGGAGGGGAAGAACGCTTGAGCGGAATTAGGCGGCAGGATATCGAGAAGATCCTGGGTGAAGAAGAGATGTTCGAGGTGACTTTAAAACTTGTTTCATCTAAAGCGATAGAAGGCATGAAGAAATACAAAGGAGCGGATGATTTTTCTACCGTGATGAAGGCGTTCACCCAGGCAATATATCTTTTCCCGACGACGATGAGCGAAGGAAGGGATACCATGGATGTTCTTCTCGGGTACATTAACGGAGGTGGTACAAGCCTTCAGCGCGGAGCCGTCGAAAAGGGCCTCGGCGCGTGGGGCAGGATAGAGATCATGCGGCAGGCGGAGTCCGAACAGAGGCTTAAGCAGCAGAAAGATGGCAGAGAGAAACTAAGGAAGGCCATCATGCATAAAGTAAAGAGATACACTGACGGCATGTATCTCAAAAAATGGTGGCAACCGGTCTTTCTGCGGCTCGCTGCTTCCGTGGTGGGAAGGACAGCAGCCTACATTGACGCGGTCAGGGCGGAGCTCGTAAGCTATGTGAAAGAGAACTTCCTTGCTGTCGTCATGGAACACAAAAGTGAAATGATGGCGAACTCGCCGGGCGGTATATCAAATTCGATAGAACGCCTAATAACCGCGAAGAACCTTGAGAAGTTGGTCATGGATTTTTTCAGGTACAAGTACAGGGAAAGCCCGCGGAAGAACCTCGTAATGGGCATGGCGCGCGTGACCATAATATTGCTGTACCCGTTCAGGAATATAATAGCCAGAAAGGTCCGGGAATGGTTCCGGGCGAACTGGGTAGAGATCCTTGATAAGATGACTGCCGGTATGGAGATCGCCAGCGCCATGGATCTTTTTGAGGTCTTATTTGCAGAAAGTGGCGATGAGTTCAAGGATAAACTGATATCAGGGTTCAGCGGGCCTACCGGTATCACGGCGATCGATATTATGAGGAAGGGTATCATAAGGGCAGGCGTGAATTCCGGGTTTACCTCTTTCGGAGGGACGCCATTCCTGGAAAAAACGCCGGCAGGCGATACCGGAACGAAGTCCGTATCTGAATGTAGGAACGTCATCCGGTCGCATTCGAGAGTCGCGGGTCGCAGGGTAACCGTACTTATGCCCAGGACAGGCGATCACGAAAAAGCCGTGGATCCCATGAAGCACTGGCAGCAAGTGCGTTCCGACCTCAAGGACGAATATCAGATCAATAATATCTCGCTTAGGTTCTTCGACAAAGATGAAGCGGGATCCGCCATGGAGGCCGTTAAAAAGGAACTCGACGGCTCCCCGGACATGTACGCGCTGGTGTATGTGCCGGACGACATATATGAAGCGCACAAAGGCCTTTTCTCGGCTGAAGAAAGGTTCATCGGTGTCAGGGAAAAGTTCGACGATGATGGGAAATCGGAACTTATGATCAATACGCACGTAAGCATGGCGCTCGGCATAATCACCATCGCATCCAGCGGGCTCGAAAACGACCCGATAAAGGACCTTCTCATAAATGAGATCGCGTCACTTCTGGAAAAACTGGGAGACGCCCATGGCGCCGAGAATGTCCGCAATAACTGGAAGAGCCTGATCGACGGCACGGTCACGATAAAGATCATCCCATATTCTGAAGAGATCGAACAGAGGATGCTTGAGGAAGAAGCCGTCCTGACGGCGCTGTAATCTGTGTGCGCCCCTTCCGATCAAAAAAATGATATAGCCATGATCGAGAACGGCCCCCACGCCGAGTGTCTTATCCTATTTTGATAAAAGATAAGACCTAATGTTATACTGAGGAAGATCACGAACAGCAACCGCTCGTTAACCGGGGTCATGGATCACAATGTGTTAATGGACGTAATGAGATTGTGTCGCAATTCGAATATTAGCTTGATCCGTCATTTATTCTTTTACCTTTTACACTTTACCCTTTATCCTTTGGATCCCCTTGGAATTTAGAGTTTGGGGTTTAGAGTTTGAAGTTCAGGATCTCATTATCAAAGTCAGCATAGAGTGTTACACTATCTTGGATTACAACTAGTTGGCAATAACAATTCATGCACATATACTATAGTTGTAACCTTGAGGCGAAATGGATATAAAAAAAATGCGGGTGAGATACAGCTTTTAGGAAGGGCTAATAGTGCCAGATATGTTCCAGCCGATCCCGAAGGCATATTAAAGGGAGATGACAAATGAGATCGCATACAGAATACCTCTGGATCAATACAAAAGACCGGTATGATATCGTGAACATAACGCCACAGGTCGAAGAGGCGCTCTCGAAGAGCGGGGTGAAGGAAGGGTTATGTCTTGTCAACAGCATGCACATTACGAGTTCGGTTTTTATAAATGACAATGAGCGGGGCCTCCACAAAGATTTTCTTGTCTGGCTCGAAAAACTCGCCCCTTACGGAAAAGACAAATACCAGCACAACCTGACCGGCGAAGACAACGGCGACGCCCACTTGAAACGGACGATAATGGGAAGAGAAGTGGTTGTCGCGATAACAAAAAGCATACTCGATTTCGGCCCATGGGAACAGATCTTCTACGGCGAATTCGACGGCCAGCGCAAAAAACGCGTTCTTGTGAAGATCATCGGGGAATAGTCAGACTGTGTCAGAAAGCGTAATAGAGGGACACAGCCTGACTATTTTAAACGGATAGTAATTCTATTCAATAAAAAAATACCGACGACCGGGTCCCCGACCCGGTCGTCGGATGCAGTTATCTGGAAATTCCGGATAACTTCCGCGCCTTAACGCTCCTCATAGCCGAAAGCGGCCCCGCGGAGCGGGATATCATTGTGACGCTGGTCGTGAATATGATAAACGGGAATAATAAATTCCCGGGTATTTACTTCGACCCTGTAAATCCAATACGACATGATGCTGTCCCGGTCGCATGATATCATTTCGTGTTCCTGAATAGGGATAAACAGGGTAGCTGGTAAATAATTATCCAGATTGACAAGTCCTTGATTGAGGTTAGAATAAAACCATGAAAACAAATAATACGGATTGCTTCGTCGCTGGCGCTCCTCGCAATGACGTTCCGTTAAGGAAGTATTTTTCAAAGTATGTCTAAGAACAACTCAAATATCCCCATTACATTTCCCGGCGTCGACGTGGTCGAAGCTTCGGCGGGGTCGGGGAAGACTTACGCGCTGGCTAAGAGGTTCATTCAGCTTTTGATGCATCCGGGGATGGACCAGTTCGAGGATCCGCTTAAGAGCGTGATGGCGGTCACGTTCACTAATAAGGCGACGGTCGAGATGCGGTCCCGGATGATCGAGTTCCTGAAAAGGATAGCGCTCGACGATTTTAAGGATAAGGATACGCGCGCGGATATTCTCGGGACGCTCGAAGTGTCTCCGGCCCAAGCCGCGAAGAAAGCGGTCCTCATACTCGACGCGATACTCGAGAATTACGGCAGTTTTCAGGTGCGCACCATGGACAGTTTCGTGAATACCCTCATTAAAAGCTCGGCGTTCCATCTTGGGCTTTCACCCCGGGCGAGGATCAAGGATGAATACCGTCCTTATCTCGAGTTCGCGCTGGAAAGGACCATCGACAGGGTGGATACGGATAAAGGCGTCCGGAAAGCCCTCGAGAGGTTCCTGGATTATTATATTTTCGTCGAGCAGAGGGACGGGTGGTTCTCGCGGAAGGATATGATAGGCTTATTGGACGCGCTCTTTAATTTTTCAACGAGCTACGGAGGCGAGTTCAGCCGGTCGAACGTGAAGCTAAGCGATATCATGAAAATGGAGGACGATCTCGTTGCGAAAGTTAACGGCCTCGTCGAGGTGGGCGCTCCCGAAGGCGTAAATATGACGTTCTGGAACGGCCTCGATAACTTCAGTATGAACGGGTTTTCCAAAGGCTTATCGGCGAGTTTTGATAAAGACGAGTTCAAAATGAAAAAAGGGTACCCTGCTCCCAAAGGCATGGCGGCGCTCTGGGACCCGATCAGGAAGGGCATAATAAAATATGTCGAAGCTAAATGCTATGACGGGCTGGACGCCTATATCGAGATGTTCGATATTGTAAGGGACGATATGAGGGCGATCGCTGGGGAAGATGAGGTCATTTTTCTCCCTGAGCTGAACGTTATGGCCGGGAAACTTTTTAAGTCCGGCGGGATCGACATATCCGAACTCTATTACAGGCTCCAGGCCAGGATCCGGCATTATCTCATAGACGAGTTCCAGGATACGAGCAAGCTGCAGTGGGCTAACTTTGAGCCGTTAGTCGAGGAGGCGCTCTCGAACGGGGGGACACTCTTCTATGTGGGAGACAAGAAACAGGCCATTTTCGGGTTTAGGGGCGGGACAAGCCTTCTTTTTGACGGAGCGAGGCAGAGTTTCCGCTCTTTTGAGCCCAGGATAAAGGCGCTCGACAAGAATTACAGGTCGCGTGAGAATATCGTGAATTTTAACAACAATATTTTTTCATACGCGAATATAACGAGGTTATTGGATGCGATCGAAGAGAGAAAAAATATTCAGGTGATATTTTCGGTTGAGGAACGAAGCATGGTCTTGGACGCGTATCATGGCGCTCGGCAGTCTTTTAAGGAGGGGAAGGAAGGCGGTTTTGTCCGTTACGAGATACTGGACGCGGATGAGGCGGCCCCTGACGGGACGGAGGACAGGGGATCTGACGGATCGGGGGAAGATATCGGGGAAGAAGAACACGTTATCCCTGAGTCGATGCGGGAAAAGATCGGCGCGCTTATCTCTGACATAACCGCCAGGTATACCTACGCGGATATCGCCATCCTTGCCAGGACCAATAGCGACGTGAAGGAAATAACGTCATGGCTTCTCGATGCCGGTATACCGGTCGAGAGCGAACGGACGCTGTCCATAAAGGAACATTTTCTCATAAAACAGATACTCGCGCTCCTCGGGTTCCTTTCGAGCCCAATAGACGATCTCGCCTTCGCAGCGTTCATCCTGGGCGATATTTTCGGGAAGATAACCGGCGTAGATAACGCAGGGATCAGGGATTTCCTGTTCGAACTGAGGGTCGAACGCGGCAAGGAGAGGGAAGAAGCCTTGTATTCGATCTTTAGGAAAAAATATCCCGCTATCTGGGATGACCTTATCGACGGGCTTTTTAAGAGCGTCGGCTTCGTCCCGCTGTATGAGCTTGTCATAACGATCTACCGCAGGATGAATGTCATCCGGAACTTTCCGGAATACCAGGGCTTTTTCATGAAGTTCCTCGAGATAGTGAGGCGGAAGGAGGAAGACGCGCCGGGTATACGCGAATTCCTGGACCTTTTCGAAAGGATAGACGACAGGGAAATGTACGTGAGTGTCCCGCGGCTAGAGGCGGTGAGCGTCCTCACGGTGCATAAGGCCAAGGGTCTGGAGTTCCCTGTGGTGATAGTGCCGATGCTGAAAATGGACTTGAAGGTAGGGGCGGGGAGCCAGACGCTCAGGAAGCCTTACATTATCCGTGACGGAGAAGGCGGGTCATTGCGGCTGGCTCAGCTAAAAAAGGATCTTATCCGGTTCTCCGACGATCTGACGAAAGAATATTCGAAAGAGTACGCGCGGGCCCTTCTCGACGAGCTGAATAGCGTATATGTCGCATTGACAAGGGCCGAGGATGAACTTTACGTTTTTATTCCGCAAAAAAGCGGGAATTCGCGGAATATAGCGCTCTCCTTATTTGACGAAAATGTCCGGGAAATAGGCGTAAAACGGGTTAAGGCGGAGAAGAAGAAAGAGGGTGACGAAATAATGGCGCTGGGCGCGTCCGAATACTCCGACTGGCTGTCTTTCCTCAGGGAAGAAACGACCGACGGTAACGAGCTCGTCAACAGGCGAAGGCTGTTCGAAGGCGAGGTCTGTCACAGGATGCTGAGCTATATTCTCGATCTTTCCGGAGGTGATATGGACGCGCTCATCGGGGACGCTGTAACTAAGACTGTTAGCGAGTTCCCTGAACTTTCTTCGGGGGATATCTCGAAATACAGGAAAAAAATAACGGCTCTGGTCAAAGATAAGTCGCTCGCGCATATTTTCTCGACCCAGATCGCCGCCGTATATAACGAAATGGAAGTGGTCGACCGTAACGCCATGACGAAACGAATGGACAGGGTGATCGTTACGGATAAAAAAGCCATAGTCGTTGATTATAAGAACTCTAAAGGCGACTACGCCGCCCAGGTGAAAGAATATATGTCGCTGCTAAAGGATATTTATCCGGGACGGGTTGTCGAGGGGTATCTTCTATATCTTGATACTCATGAATTGGAGGAATGTTGATAACTTCGTCATTGCGAGGGCGCAATAGCGCCCGAAGCAATCTATAAAAGTTTATATAGATTGCTTCGCTTCGCTCGCAATGACGGACCATAACGGTAGAAGGTCAGATTTGAATAAGATAATTTGTTATAGCCCCAGGGAGAACTTTATCGGGAAACTGGCCGCGCATATCGATGCGGCGTACATGAAGCCCGGCAAGGATATGCGGAGGCTCGCCTGCGTCTTCGAGGGTAAACGCCCGTCGTTTTTTCTTAAGAAAGAGCTCTCTTCGCGTTTCCCCGGGACTTTCATCCCGCCCAGGGTATTCTCGATCGACGAATTCGCTTCTTACTTACTGAGTAAGAAGCGTCCCGTTAAACCTGTTCTCACTATGGACGCCTGCTACATGATCTACAATATCATAAAGGACAGAACGCCCGAAATACTCGAGAAAAGGGGCGGTTTCGCCGAGTTCCTGCCATGGGCCAGGGAGATAGCGGGATTCATCGATCTTATCGACGCCGAAGGGATACCCTCCGAAAAACTTTCCGGCGTAGAGGCGAGCGCTTCCATCGGTTACGACGTGCCGGAAAATATCAATAAGGTGCTCCGTAATATCGTTCTTATCCGGAGCGAATACCATAAAAGGTCCGAGGAAAAAGGCGTTTATCCAAGAGGTTTCAGGTACAGCATTCTCGCTCGAGAGATAGATAAAGAATGTTTCGCCGAATTTGACGAGATCTATTTCTGCGCTTTTTATTTTATGCAGAAGACGCTCGTCGACGTGGCGAAATTTATTTGTTCCGCCGGTAAGGGGACGTTCTTTTTCCAGGCCGATGACGAGTCCGGCGGGCCTGTCGCCGAAATAGCCGCTTCTCTCGGCGTTGGCGTAAATTTCGAAAAGGGAACGCTGCCGGACGCCAAAAAGATCAGCTTGTATTCCGCGTCTGATACGCATGGACAGGTCGCCGCCGCGCGGGATATCCTGAAAAAGAACTTGGCCGACCCGGGATCTACCGTCGTCGTTCTCCCTGACGCGGAAGCCGTCATACCGCTCATTTCCGAACTCGGTTCGGGTTTCGGCGATTTCAACGTTTCTCTGGGGTATCCTCTCAAAAGAAGCGCGCTCGCCGCGCTATTCGCCCTTATCGTGAAAGCCCAGAAGACGAGGAGATCCGGCAAATACTATACGAAGGATTATATATCTGTAATATCCCAGCCTCTCGCTAAGAACATGCTCGTCGAGTCGGATGAGCGTATCACGAGGATCGTCGTCCATAAGATCGAGGAATACCTTATTTCGAACGACTCCGGCGGGATATCGGGGAGCATTTTCATCGAGCTTGCCGATATCGTAAATGAAGATAAGATCTACGCTAACGCCGAAGAGACTTTCGGGTATATGGGTATCACCGCGCTTCCGGACGACATAAGGCGCGTGGTCGAATATCTCCACGAGACCTTCTTTACGACATGGGAAAATATCACGACCCTCGCCGGATTCGCCGGGGCGCTCGAGAAATTTCTCGAACGCATGGCGTCGACGAGCGCGCTCGGCAAGTATCCCCTTAACGTAAAGACGGCCGAAAGGTTCTGGGCCATAGCCGACGAGATGAAAGGCGCTTCATGCGGCGCCGAAACTTTCAGGAAAGAGGAGATATTCAGGATTTTCAATAATATCCTCGAAAGCGAAATGCTGAAATTCTCGGGGTCGCCGCTCAAGGGCCTCCAGGTCCTGGGTATCCTGGAAACTAGGGCCGTCAATTTCGATAACGCCGTTATCCTGGACGCGAACGAGGGGAAACTCCCCGCCGAAAGTCCGGACCATCCGCTCATCCCGAACGAGATCACCAGGAGCCTTGGCGTCGATATGGCGAAGAGAGAGGAGAAGGTCCAGGAATATCTCTTTAACCGCCTCATAAAATTCGCCAAAAGGGTGGATATCATCTATGAAGAAGCGACCGGAAAGGAACGGAGCCGTTTTCTCGAGAAGACGCTCTGGGCTCTCGAGAAAGAGAAAAAGATTTTCGAGACCGTTAAGGCCCGTAAGGCCGGGTTCCGGGCGAGTATCTCCGGGAAAGAACGCTCTATCCCCAAGGGCCGGCGGGTAGCTGAATTCCTCATGGGGCACAGATATTCGGCCAGCAGCATCAATACGTATCTCAACTGTCCTCTCCAGTTCTATTACCGCTACGCGCTTTTACTCGAGGAAAAGGACGAGATCTCCGATGTCGTCGAAGGCAGCGATATCGGCACTTTTATCCACGAGCTGTTAGAGGCCGCTTATAAGCCGTTCATCGGGAAAAGACCCGAAATAGACGAAGGTTTTCGCGAAGCGCTGTTCAACGATCTCTCGAAAAAGTTCAAATATGTGTTCAGTAAGAAGATGCGAGCCGATTCGTTCATTCTCGAGACCGTGATGCGCGGTAAACTCGAAATGTTCCTGAAACACGAGTCCGAGCGCGACATTGAAGAGATACTGTATCTCGAGGAAAAGTTCACTCCGGATTTGGTCCTCCCGTCGAACACTTTCAAATTCCAATATACCGTCGACAGGGTAGATAAGCTCGGCGACGGGTCGATCCTGGTACTGGATTATAAGACCGGCCTCGACGCGAAAAAGCCCGTGGAAACGAAAAAGCTTGGCGGGATGGTCTATGACCGCCGAGCGATCAAAAACAAAATTAGGTCGTTTCAGCTCCCGCTGTATTATCTCTTCGAAAAGGAAAAATATCCCGGACGGGAGATGAACGCCGCGCTCTATAGCCTGAGGAAACCCGGTTTAAAATATCTCATTACTCCGGGGAAGACCGATATCGCCCTCACCATGGAAATATGCCTTAGATCCCTGGACGCCATCATGGCCGAGATCATCGATCCTGACGTCCCGTTCAGCGCTGATACTGACGATAACACGTCGTGCAGGTATTGTCCCTTCGGGGGGATGTGTTCTTAGTGTGGGGCTTGCGGATTAGGGGTTGTCGTGATATAAATAGACCATGGACTATGGACCATTGACCATGGACCTGTTTTGTGTCGGATGTGAGATCAAAGAGGGATGGGGGAATATGATCGATCCTAAATTTATAAGGGATAATGCGGAGAAGGTGCGGAAGTACCTTAAGGACAGGAAGAACAACTGGGACATCGATAAGTTCCTCGCACTTGACGAAGAAAGACGTAAGATCATTTTCGAGGTAGAGGAGCTTAAAAAGAGTAAGAACATCGCGTCGAAGAAGATAGGCGACCTTATTAAGGAAAAGAAAGACCCCGCGCTAGCCAAGGACGAGGTCAATAAGATTACCGCCGCCATCAAAGAACTTGACGAGAAAGTCGCTTCCATCGAGGAAGAATTCAGGAAGATGCTGGATTTTATCCCGAACATACTTCATGAAAGCGTCCCCGTAGGGACAAGCGAAAAAGACAATAAAGAGGTCAAAAAATGGGGCGAGATCCCGAAATTCTCGTTTAAACCCAGAGACCACGTTGAGCTCGGCGAGATGACGGGCATACTTGACCTTGCGAGGGCGGCTAAGATATCCGGGCATGGTTTTCCTCTGTATATAGGGAAAGGGGCCAAGCTTGAAAGAGCCCTTATCAATTTTATGCTGGATATCCACGTGAACGAGCACGGCTACACTGAAGTTTTCCCTCCTTTCATAGTGAACAGGGAAAGCATGCGCGGCACGGGACAGCTCCCGAAGTTCGAGGAAGAGATGTACAAGCTTGACGCCGAGGACAGTTTCCTCATCCCCACCGCGGAAGTTCCTTTAACGAATATGTTATCCGGCGAGACCATCCCCGAAGAAGCCCTGCCGAAATACTTCACCGCTTACACGGCCTGTTTCCGGAGAGAAGCCGGCTCATACGGTAAGGACACCAGGGGCATAACGCGCGTTCACCAGTTTAATAAAATTGAACTGGTCAAATTCGTGAAGCCCGAGACATCCCTCGTCGAGCTCGAAAAACTCCTTGCCGACGCCGAGGATATCCTCTTAAGGCTCGAGCTTCCATACAGGGTGATCGAACTATGTACCGCCGATATAAGTTTTGCGGCTCACAAATGCTACGACATAGAACTTTGGGCCCCGGGGACAGGTAGATGGCTCGAGGTCTCGAGCTGTTCCGTTTTCTCGGATTTCCAGGCGAGACGGGCGAACATAAAATACCAGCCCGCCGACAGGAACGAGAGATCTCGTTTTCTGCACACACTGAACGGCTCGGGCGTGGCGCTCGCCAGGCTCTTTATCGCCATAGTTGAGAATAACCAGCGAGAGGACGGTTCAATAACTATCCCGGGCGCGCTCGTGCCTTATTTCGGAGCGAGCGAGATAAAGAACGGTCTCTAAATATGGATCTTATTATCCGCCTCATAAAGTCAGTGGTCGGCGTTCTTATGATCCCGCTGGCCTTTTCCGTCGCAAGATGTTTCTATATCGAATTCTCCCACCTGAAAGAGATCGGCGCTTCTTTCATGGTTATGGAGAGGGGGGTCCTGGCCTATGCGCTTATGCATACGCTTCTTTTTCGTCCCGTCTACCTTTACGTCGTAGGGCATGAGCTGGTCCATGTTATCGCGACTTGGATATGCGGCGGCAAAATAGCGTCGTTCAATATAGCGAAATCGGGCGGCAGCGTCGTGACTTCCAAAACAAATATTTTCATAGAGCTCAGCCCATATTTTGTACCTATCTACACGATCCTGCTTGGCCCGATCTTTATTTTTTTAGGCAGTGTTTTCCATAGTAAAGCGGATCTGAATATGACGTTCTTATTTTTTGTAGGTTTTACCTTGGCCTTCCATTTTGTCATGACCACGGAAGTCCTGAAAATGGAGCAGTCCGATGTCGCTAAATCGGGCGTTATTTTTTCTCTGATGCTGATTTTTATCCTCAATATGGTCTTAATGATCGGCTATTTTTCACTTATTTTCAATGAGCTATCCTTTGTAAACTTTGCAAAAGCTACATATAGGTCAACGCTTCATTCATATCAAGCATTATTCACGCAATTGAGCGGGTTTTCCGACTTCGTAACATCAAAAATAAGATAGAAACCGATGCAATAATGTTAAAGATAAAATATCTTGATTTCTCGCTTTTCAAACTGCTAATTCTGGGGTATACTACATGTGTTAGCGAAAGATAAATTAGGAACAATATTTCTAATAAACATACATGAAGAGATCGTGGAGATAACATGAGGATCATAAGAAAAAAAACAATAATAATAAACTTCACGCTTATGGCATTTGTGCTTTTGGTATGCGGTAAGAGCGCGACAGCCTTATCCGCGGAGTCCTCTGATAACAGTTTCCTCGCGAGGATATCGAAAAAGAACGAAGGTATACAGGGTATTTCCCAGGATCATATGGAATTGAACGACATTTACAAGAGCAAGGTTAAGAAGGTCATAATGCAGCTTGAAGTGGCCGCGGCGAATAAATCCGGGAAATCTAACGATAACAGCTCATCAGATAGGAAATATATGGACAGGCTGGAGAACAAATTGAACGTTCTCATCAAAGAGACGCTTAACGAAGTCGACAGTGCGAAACAGATGACAGTTACATTCAGTCCGACGATGATCGGTAATCTTCTGCCGGAATCAAAATTCGATAAAGTCGATATGGAAAAGACAATGGATAAAGAACAAACTCACCTGGAGTGTAAGAAGGAATAAAGTGACTATTCCTTTGTTAGTTTCCTGAGCATATCCTCGTTTTCCGTTATTCCCTGTTTGGTGATATTGGCGAGTTTTTCTATATTCCTTTTCGATATCTCGATCTGGCGCTTAGTGTCCTCGCTTTTGGCCTCATTGAGGGTTTCCTTGAGATACTCTATGTCGAACTGGCACTGGTTGTTAACGAAGGCCAGCCATTCGTTCAGGATCTTATTGGTGGCCTGTGTCAGGCCCTCCTTGGTCGCGAACGTAACCTTAAATATCCTGAAATAAGCCTCTATGGTAGTAAGCGCCGAAGTGTTCAGCTCGAATATCCTCTCGAGTATCCTCACATCGTTGCCGGCAGAAGCCCTTATGGAATCCGGGAGCACCTGACCCTGGCTTGCTATGGATGACCTTATGTCGAAAAGGCTTTCAATATGGTCGAATTCAAGGGAGTACGAAGAGGGTGTGTAAACCCCTGAGAAGCCAATAAGGAACAAAAAAAATATTGAGACAAAAAATTTTCTAAACATTATAATTCAGGGGTTTTAGCTATAGCACAACTACGCCCATAAAAAGTATAACATAAAAAGCTGAAATAACAAATTCCTAAATATACTGAAAATTAAGGAAATGTGATATACTTATCTGAGCCCGGAAACCTTCCCGATACCGATAATTCTAAGGATAGGTGAATGAAGAGGAAATTCCTGGTATACTTATCTTTATTTCTGGTGGTATCTTTCGTTGCCGGAGAGTACCTGTATTTGATGGCGCCGGAAATTGTCGATAAGGCTTCCCGGAAGGCCATAAAAGTCGTCACGAAAGTGATGAATAATGAAGGCATCAAGTTCGAAAGGCTTGACTATAATTGGGTTCTGGTAAAAGGAGTTTCGGGTATATCCTGGAACGACGTCAACATATCCATTAACGTCAATAAGGGCTCAGCAGAGGAAGATAAAAAGTTCTTTTACATGTACGTTAAAGAGGCGGAATTCTCCGTTCAGAACCTGCTGGCTGAGACATTTCTGATAAATATTCGGGATATAAGCGTCATCCGGGGTAAAGGCCTGAACGCTTTCGCCAACTGGCTGGGAGAGTATGAGATACCTCTTGAGGATAATAACTTCAAGATCCTTTTTCGTCTGGATATTTTTAATCCCTCGAACGCCATTCTTCAGCTTGAGCAGTACTATTTTAATTTCGTGCGGTTCATGAAGGATTCGAGGGGTTATATGCCCATGTCGTCATCCATAAGCACCTCTTTCATGATCAACGATGAACCCTTTAAGGTCAGATTGGAGATAGTGTTCAATAAACAGGAAGGCGAGTACGGAATGCAATTGAACATAAATGACCTTAGATCCATTTCGGCGATTATGCCTAACCCGATGAACGAACTCGAATTAGGTATTATTTCGAAGAACCCGGATAAAGCCTCAACGCTCTTTGGTATATGGCGTAGGTCGATCGACGAGTGGAAAAAAACGGAGAAGACCCGACCCGAGTTAGCCCACGCCTACAGGCATGTGTTCTGGAGCTATCTTCTCACGAACGCCTACGGCCAGGATTTCGCGCGAATGGTGACCGACGCCCATGAGAGCAACGAGGGATCGGAGCTGGATCACGAGATGGATCAGAAGAACAACGAACTGGGACGGGAATACGCGGCTAGGGGCTACCAGGAGTACGAGCTTCTGGATAAACTGTCGAAAGATCCCAATGCCGTGCGATCCGAAAAAGAAATCGGCCTGGCGCGGCAACTAATAACAATGATGAAAGGACAATAATAAAATACCCGATTAATATAGACGAAGAAGCGAGGTCTTGCGGTTTTGTTCTTTACGAAGCGCCCGCCGGATGTGGAAAACATTCGACAATTGAGAAAGTGTTCTACCCGGGGGAGATACGCAACTCCTTTTCAAACTCCCTAAAATGTGCTAATATTTCAAGCTGTAGGTTCATGACCTGAGACACACATTCGCGGCGGTCTTGCGACCGAACGAAGAGAGGAAGTCCCCAGGGGGGATGACCGAGCGAAGCGAGGGAATCCCCGAAGGGGAAAAACCGTTGTGATAGAAAGTTGGAGGCGTGGCTGAGTGGTTTAAAGCGGCGGTCTTGAAAACCGTTGTTCCGCAAGGAACCGTGGGTTCGAATCCTACCGCCTCCGCCAGCCTTCGCCAGATTAAATAAAGAGCTTATGGCTTCGGCTGGCACGGCCAGTCAGGCGAAGGCTGCCCGCCGAAGCTATAAGCTCTTTATATGATTTAGCGAAGGCGGGCATATCGGGTATTATCGTCCCATGCATTACGTTTATATTCTCATATCTGAATCATTCAAAGACAAAAAATACATCGGCTATACACTCGATATTGAAGAGCGATTAACTGCGCATAATAACGGACAAGTCCCTTCGACAGCTTCTTTCAAACCATGGAAAATTTCAGGATATACGGCTTTTACTGATAAAGGAAAAGCTTTGAAATTCGAAAAATTCCTGAAGTCTTCTTCAGGCAGAGCATTTGCAAAAAAGCGACTTCAATAATACCGTTTATGGTAGCCCTTTTTTATTTCCATATACCGCACCTATACTTGCAACGTTCTCATCCGCCTAAGCGGAAGCCCATAAAGGGTTCAAAACCGCACGCTTTAACCCGCTTAGCCACGCTCGGGAAATAGCGGAATTTTAGTAATTCTGTGAACATTTTAGTCCCTGATTAGTCCCTGTGTGGACACCAGATATTGTAATCCCACGTCAGGGGGAATGTTTGACATGCGACACCGGTCACAAACCCTTGCCATCGCCTCCAGCGGTCCATCGCTTCTTCGATTATACCCGCGTACAATTGATTCAATTCCGGATATTATGGTAACAGTAAAGTAGCACGACTTCTAATTTACTGAAAGAAGGAGGCGTTATGAAAAGAAGCAGTTTAATGTTGATCGTTATAGGATGTACATGTTCCCCCAAGGAGATAGACATGAGAAAACTAACATCAATAAACGGGTTAAAGCTTTTGGCGATAAAAGTCTGTTTGATCATAACGGCCGCGATTATGGCAGGAGGCGTTTCACTGAACGCGCAGGATCTCGAATCGACAAGGGTAGTGCAGAAAGCATGTGTTGTTAAGGACACAGACACGTTCTATGATACTGTCACTATTTCTGGCAGGGATAACATGATGTTCTATACCTCTCAGGATAACGCACTGACGTTCAAGGTGACTGAAGATGCCACCATAAGACGCCAAAGTAGGGGCGTAGAGCTGTCAGATGCGGTACCGGGAGAAAGCTGTTCCGCAAGGTATTACACAGGTAAGGACGGTAAGCCTGTTTTACTGGATCTGGAGCTTAAGTAAAGAGGAGCGCGGTGAAGAGCGCATGGGGTATGCAGGCATGCAGACAGTGTGTATAACCATCTATAAAACAATCACTTCCAAAACAAATCCGGGTAACTATTCACCTGGAATGCAGACATGGTACATATCTCAATAGCGATCAATAATTTGCGAATTAAATTCGGGTATCAAATTAAGTTACCCGGATTTGATTTGTAACTTGTAATGTCAAATAGGTTACGTAACATGTCTGCGAGGATTATGTAATGTCAAATAGGTTACGTAACATGTCTGCGAGGATTAAGAGCTATGAAGAATAATGGCTCTTTAAAGCCGGAATTTGAGATAGATGAGGATCGTACGTATTTTCTGATCCGGTTGCCTATCCATCCCAAAGCGAATGCGATAATGGTTGAGCATATTGAGGCCCCAGTCGAGGCCCCAGTTATTCTTAGCGAAACAGACAAGAAAATAATGTTATCATTGGGAGGACGGGAGCTTGCGAGGAATGAATTGCTGCATGTTCTCGGCTATTCACAACCAACTGGTAATTTTAAAAAGGCTATTGAAAAATTGATTCAACACGCGTTCATAGAAAGAACTATTCCCGATAAGCCCAATAGTCGTTTACAGAAATACCGCATGACAGCAAAGGGGCGAAAAAGATCCGGGGAATGAAAAGAACATAGTATTACCTAAGGAAATATTCGCTAATATAAATCTCAAAAATGTTCCTCTTTAACCGGATCTTTACAATCTTCGATTTCGGTATCCAGATCTTCGGGTTTCTGCTGACTAAGATGGCTTTTTCGGTTTCATGATGAATTTGTACTTGAATCCAAATGTATCTGGGTTTCGGGCGTGATAGGGTGGATAGTGAAATGTACGGCCACATGGTTATTTCTCCTTTCTTTTTGTGGATTTACACGCTTGATAATAACGATAAGCTTTTTCGGCTACGCAGAGGCTGATGCCAAGGGAATCGGCTATTTTTTGATAGGGCAGGCCTAGAAGACGGAGTTCGGTTACTTTTTGGGCGTGTTTTTGATATAATGGGATCGGTTTGGCGGATTCTATCTTGATCTTCGCCGTGAGCTCGGCGGCGGTTCGAATTGGTTGCAGTTGGGTCCGCCAAAATACAAAACAAGGGCTATTGGAAAACCACCGATAGCCCTTTTTTATTCCCATATACCGCATCTATACTTGCAACGCTTTCATCCGCCCAAGCGGATGCCCATAAAGGGTTCAACCCCGCACGCTTTAACCAGCTCAGCCATGCCAGAGTATTAGCGGCATTTTAGTAGTTTTGTGACCATTTCAGTCCCTGGTTAGTCCCCATAATAGGGCTTGCCAATGTAATCTAATTGTATTACAATCGTAATACTGGGAGATAACAAATGAAAGCATTGAATCTATTTAATTCAAAGACCCGCAAGGAACTGTTCAGGTTATACTTTACCAATCCTGACCAAGCTTACTACTTGAGGCAATTGGAACAGACTATAAATATCCCCGTCAGTATGATTCGAAAAGAGCTGATAGCTTTAGAACAAGAGGGGCTTTTCGGGTCATATCGAATGGGAAACCTCCTTTTTTATAAGCTCAATAAGGACTACCCTATATTTCAAGAGCTTAAAAGTATAGTGTTCAAAACTATCGGTCTGGAAGGTACTCTTAGAGATGCTCTTTCTAAAGTCCAGGGCATAGAACAAGCTTTCATCTATGGTTCATTCGCCAAGGGGGGGGAACATTCTAAAAGCGATGTGGATATATTTTTGGTAGGTTCAATAGATGAAAATGCCGTTATCAAAGCCATTAAATTGGTAGAACGTTCAACTAAGCGGGAAGTAAATTATACCCTGTATACTCGGAAAGAGTACAAACACAAGAAGATGGCCAAAGATTCTTTTATTGAAAATGTTCTGGAAAATCCTATAATAATGCTCATGGGTGAAAAAAATGAGCTTTGATAAACTTATAGAAAAATATTTGTCAGAAAATCTGGTCAAAAAAGAAAAGGCATCCACACTGGCTGTTGAAAAAGCCATCCAACGCAGTTTAAAAGACCTTGAATCCGCAAAAGCTAATCTTGCCATAGATGAAGGCATCTCTTATACAGTGGCGTACTTGGCAATGTTAAGGGCCGGCAGAGCTCTTATGCTGCTTAAAGGCTATCGACCTTCGGGTGAATACCAGCATAGGACAGTAGTTGAGTTTGTCGGCCAATTATTAGGCAAAGACTATGAAGCTGTAATTGACCGGTTTGATAAAATGAGGAAGAAACGAAATTTATTTACGTACGAAATTGACATTACTATTTCAGGCACGGAGGCAAGGAACGCTTTTTAAGTAGCGGTTGAGTTCGTTGAATTAATTAAAAAGATTATCAAGCAAGAAATCCCACAGAAACACTTTGATTTTTAATAACCACTACCAATCGTGAACAGGCCCTATGCAGTTCCCAAATAGCAGTAATCCCCGAAGGGGAAAAACCGTTGTTCCGCAAGGAACCGTGGGTTCGAATCCTACCGTCTCCGCCAAAATACAATTGAAGGGTTATCGGCTAAATACTGATAGCCCTTTTTTATTTCCATATACCGCACCTATACTTACAACGTTCTCATCCGCATAAGCGGATGCCCATCAAGGGTTCAACCCCGCAAGCTTTAAACTGCTAGAGCCACGCCTGAGTAATAGTTGTATTTAACGGATTTTCTTGCCATTTTAGTCCCTGGTTGGTCCCTGTGACAGTCTCTGGATCTGGTCGGAATAAACATTGGTGAGAGATAGATATTTGTTTCGCAGCATAACATAGATCAGTAGGGTAAGCAAAGCGGCTGAGTTCCTGATCTTCCTAATGATTTACGTGATTTCCTGCGCTCTGCGCATTTGATTTTCTGCGGTTTTTACGTTAGAAACGTGTCTTGTCTAATAGATTAAACGCATTGTCAAAAATAGACACCAAAAACCTTATAATTCATTGTTGCAATTCACCAGGTGCTTGTCTAACACGTTTAACCTAAGCCGGTTATGAATAGTACAGTTAACCTAGTACATTGGCACAGTATATGCTGATAAGTTAGTTGTGATAACGTGCAAACACAAAAAAGGATGGGTGTAATATGCGAAAAATACTCGTATGTCTTACTGTGGGGGTCATGCTAATGTTTATCTCTGAAACGGCGCGCGCGGCAAACACTACAATAGATGAGTTTGACAACCCATCGTTCGTCGAATTATTACCTGCCTACGGTACTACGGAACACCGGGTTGACACGGGACTGCCCGACGTTATCGGCGGCTCCAGACAAATTGATTATACTCGATACTCACCCGGCAATACGGGTTTGTCCGCAGGAACTGATTACAGTGACAGTTTTTATATTAAGCAATCATCCGCTCCCGGGCAGGCATCGATGTCTACTTCGGCCAGTAACTGGGGTGAATTCTATCTTACTTACGACGCGAACGGATCCGGGTTGAATACGGATTTCTCCCAAGTCGATCAAATGGAAGTCAACTTCTGGGTCGACCATCTGGGGTTTGTAAAACCCAGCGCCATGTCCATTATGCTTACCGATGGAAATGGTACTTCATACGAACAAAAAACTATCTGGTCAACTAATAGCTTGATCGATAATTGGTTGACCGAGAGTTTCCCCTTGGCTGAATACGCCGCGCACGGTGTCAATCTTACTGATGTCGATCAGATCAGATTCTATTATGAAGGTGATCAGGCTAACGATGCATCGTTCGATAATATTCGTTTTACTTCTTCCTCCTCTACGCCCGAACCAGCCTCTATGATCCTCTTCGGCATCGGCGGAATAGCGATGGCCGGGATAAAAAAACTACGGAAAAGGCCCAAAAAGTGACGGTGCATTTATCACATATCTAGTCCATATAGACGCCGTACGTATCAATATGCGGGATTAATCGTCAGACCTTATATTTATACAAAATTAAAAGTTTCTGTGTAGATATGAGGGATGGTCCCAATACTCTCGAAAACCCACAGAAACCCTTCGATTTTTAATAGGAACTACTTCCGTCCGGTGCCTGCTTGAGTTAAAATAAAACGACGAGTATGTGAATATGACGATGTCCCTATACACCCGGAGCCGCTAATGAGATCAACGCTATTTTGTCTATTCTTATCCGCCCTGCTATTCTCAGTGCCGGTTGACGCGGAAGAGATAATCAAACTCGATGACGGGACCGGGATGCGCGGGAATATAATCGCGTGGAGCTCGGGTAAAACTTCGTTTTATTTCAAGCCGGCGAACAAAAAATCGAAACCGCGCTGGGTATCGATGAGCCATGTTAAAAGCATCGAATATGAAGGAGTGCCGGTTCGAAATAATCAGGGATTAACGATCAGACCTCATATTTACACAAAAAAATAAGTGTCTGTGTAGCACCCCAATACCTTCCTAAAAGCTCTCTTCTCGGCATAATACGATCATCCCCGAGCTGCCCATGGATAGTAGTTGATACAAGCAAGAAAAGAAGATATTATTATACCTGAGTTGAGCGACTTTATATATGAGGAAGATCATCCAATTTGTATTATTTGTTAGCCTGTTCGGTGTGATCATGCAGAGCGCGGGATCTGAAAACGTGAAAAAAATTTCAATATTCAATGCAGAAACAGGAAAAGTCGAAGAAGTGGAGCCCGTTGAAAGGTCCGAGGCTGAATGGAAGAAGATCCTGTCGCCGGAGCAGTATCGCATAACCCGCCTTAAGGCGACAGAAGAGGCTTTTACGGGGAAGTGCGGTATCGGCGCCGCGGGTCTATACAGATGTGTCTGTTGCGGAACGGGTCTGTTCAGGGTAGACGAAAAATTCGAATCAGGAACGGGCTGGCCGAGTTTTTGGAAGCCTGTTTCCGAAATGAATATAACCGAGGAGCCCGATAACAGCCAGGGGATGAAGCGCGTGGAGGCGCGGTGCGCCAGATGCGGCGCTCACCTGGGCCATGTATTCGAGGACGGTCCGCCTCCGACTTACAAACGCTACTGCATTAACGCCGCCGCGTTAAAATTCTCACTGATGATCTCAGGGAAAGCCCGTAAAAACGATACAGCCGTTTTCGCGGCCGGATGCTTCTGGGGGGTCGAAGAAACTTTCAGGGTTTTAGAAGGCGTAGTTTCGACACAGCCCGGTTACGCCGGAGGCAAGACCAAAGATCCGACATACGAGGAGGTCTCCGCTGATAATACCGGCCACGCGGAAGCGGTGAAGATCGAATATGATCCTTCGCGAATATCTTACGGCGAACTTCTTGAAGTATTCTGGAGAACGCATGACCCTACGACATTGAACAGGCAGGGCCCGGATATAGGCGCGCAATATCGTTCGGTCATATTTTATGTTAATGAAGATCAAAAAAGAGAGGCGGCGGCGTCAAAAGAAAAAATGGAAAAGTCCGGAAAATACAAAAATAAGATCGTGACCGATATGGTGTCCGCCGGGGAATTCTATCCGGCCGAGGAATACCACCGGAAGTATTACATGAAACGCGGGATAAAGTCCTGCCCGAGATAAGAATGGTGGATTAAGGGGTCAGACCTGATATTTACACAAATCAGAATTGTCTGTGCAAATATGAGGTCTGACCACAATACTAGCTGTGTTTAAAAATGATATGAAGAAACTCTTTAAAACGTCGTTGATCTTAATAGCTGTAGCAATATGTTCGTACACCTTGGTTGGGTGTTCCACGGTGGTGTATAAGCGGAACAAAGATGAGTCAAACCCCTGTGATCAAGGAGTGGAGACTCTTTTTAAGGTCCAGGGCCCAAGGGCCGTTATGCAAACAAAATTCTGATGACGAGGCTGGTTGTCGTACCGGCAGGCCCTTCTTTAAGTTTTATGCCGGATCTTTTGCGAACTGACAATTTGCGCATAACTCATTTTGGTATCTGTAATTGCTTTGCCTTGATGGTAAACGCCTTGTATAATACCGCTTGTTCATCTTGAATTGTTACTATGCGGTCAGTGGGATGAGAGCCGGTTCTAATGGGTTGAAATCTTGTCTGAACTAAATTTTAAAAGGCTGCCAATTATGATCTTACGTTTAATAGTAATGGGGTTTTTGCTGGGGATAGGGATATACCTCGGTTTTGTTTTTGTCAGAGGGGTGTTGTTTTGGATCAATAAAAGGGGTAATGTCCGGTAACAACGAGAGACGTGGGAATAGGCGGAAAGCAGCGCCCGTTCAGTTCATTAGCAAAGATTTCCCAGGTAAACAAACGAGTATGACAGAGGCAAATAGAAAGATCAGTGTTGCGGGCGGAGCCGGCGGAGAGATCGATTCCGCCAATCTGAATGAACCGATAGTGGCGTTTATCTTCGGCCCGAAGGGCCTGATGTACAACATCACTCTCGAAGCCGCGAAGATGTCAAGGATAAAGAAATAATGCCCGCGGCATGGTTACAGGCTGGCTAGTTTGATCGAGACAAGCTGGCCGGATAATTCAGTAAAGACGCATCGGTTTTGACGGACGAAAATATCAGCGGACTTCCCAATACGTCCGTAAAGGTGACCGCGAAGAACGGATATTATTGCGCTTTGAGAGCTTAAGCGCCGGGTGGGGTCGCAGTCACGCCGATGGATCGGCTCCGGACCAAAAAGGTTATGAAATATCACGGCATATTAACATGTATAACGATGATGGAAGTGTCGTTTGGTGATCCGATCGAAGACATCGTCAGAAGGGAGATCCGTTGGGACTGATCGTGAGGGTCGTAAAATTGTTGATGGTAACGGCGGTGATAGCTTCGGTAGTGACCGCGGGGGTATTCGCTTATTTCTCAACTTACGGGAAAGGCCTTATCGAGAAAACCCTCAGCGGAGTTCTCGGGTCGGCTTTCGAGTTCAGGACGGTTTCACTGGATATTTCGTCATGCTCGGTCAGTTTTAAGGGGGTTACTTTCGAGAATGTCATAGGGCTTGAACCGAAAGTGTTCAACGCCGAAAAATTCACGGTGAAGCTGAACAGCGCCGCCTTCGAAAAAGAAAAGAAAATAGTCCTGGACGAGATATTTATCGACGGGGCTTCCATGAACATAGAAAGAGGACCCGACGGCAAGATAGGGCTCATGTATCCTGTTCCGCGGAAAGACGGGACTGGTGAGACGGGAAAAAACCCGAAGTTCGGTAGCGAGCCGGGGCTCCATGACATGCTTGAGAGCGTAAGGAAAATAACCGTCAGGAACTCCGTGGTCAGATTCTGGGATAATATGTTCCGGGGCGGGTCTTTCCTCGTCATGTGCGATAACGTTTCCATGGATATAACGGTCGATACCGAGAAAGGAAGAGAGAACGGATACGTAGATGAGCAGCTTTCATCGAGTTTTGACATAACTAATATGCCGAACGCTCCCGGGCAGGTACGGCTCGGAGCGGGTTTAAAGGTTTACCGGCCCTTCATCGAGGCTTCAGTCAGCATTTCCGCCGGCAATGTGGATATAAAGGCCATAAAGCCTTACCTCGACCTTTATACCCCGTTCATTTTCACCCAGGGCGTGTTCGACGCGGACCTAAGAGCGGATCTTTCGAGAACCGACGTTAATTCATTGACCACGATCTACTTCCATTCGGTTAATGTGGCGGTCAATCCGGCCAAAAGGGATACGGAGTTCCTTGAGGCGTCGGTCGCTAAGATCGTTCCCTATCTCACGTCAAATCAGGGAGGGATCGTATTTGATTTTATCGTAAGCGGTCCCGTTAAAGCTCCCGCCGTGACCATGGGCCCGAAACTTAAAGAAGCCGCGGGCATGGTCGTTATGGGTGAAGTGGGAAGATATATCCAGAATATGCAGAATATCAAATAATCGTGTCAGGCCTCCCCATTGGACAAAAATTGTCCAATGGGGAGGCCTGACACTGTTGGGGAGCGGTAAAATGGCGGATCGAAAAAGACCTATCGTAAAGAAACCGGAAGAGATATTGGCTGATGTTTTCGCGGGGCATAGCGAAGCGGTGTCCTTGGGAAGCGAGAACGGGAAGAGGTATTTGCTGAATTTTATCGAAAAGTTCAACTCTATCCCTAATTCGGTGAAGTTCTTTATCTATGATCTTCTTGCGGAAGACGCCTACCAGGCTGACGATCTTGTCTTATGCAGGCAGGCGGTAGTTCGTGCGGGGGAATATCTGGAAGAGGCACGGGAGCAGGCAAGCCGGCAATTGACCGATTATCTGCCCGCACTCCGTTTCATCGAACGGGGGATATCGCTCATGGCCGAAGCAGGCGAATTTGAAGACGCCCTGTCCTTATGCGATCTGGCTATCGGGATAGGCCTGGGGAAAGCGTACGCGGCCAAAAAAGCTTCCATAGAAAAAATGCTGTAACGAATAACGGTGTCAGGCCTCCCCATTAGACAAAATGTTACTTTTTCGTATTTTTTGTCCAATGGGGAGGCCTGACACCGTTCAGGGGGAGGAGGGTGATATGAGGATAATGGCTATTAATGGGAGTCCGAGGAAGGAATGGAATACCGCTTCCATGCTGAAGAATGCGCTTCTTGGCGCTTCCTCTAAAGGGGCTGAGACGGAACTGGTGCATCTTTACGATCTTTGTTACAAGGGGTGCGTCAGTTGTTTCGCGTGTAAGGAGAAGGGAGGGAAGAGTTTTGGGACATGCGCCATAAAGGATGATCTCTCGGATATTTTTAAAAAGGTCGAGGCCTCGGACGCGGTCATTTTAGGGTCTCCTGTCTATCTCGGCTCCGTTACGGGCGAGATGCAGTCGTTCCTGGAAAGGCTTATATTTCCCTATCTGGAATACACCGATCCGCCCGGAACGCTTTTCCCTAAAAAGATACCGACGGGGTTCATATACACTATGGGTATCCCGGAGAGCGGCCTGACGCAGTTCGGTTATGACCGCCGTTTCGCGGCGACAAGCGACATCCTTAAAAGGATATTCGGCTCGAACGAAATGGTATGCTCTTTCGACACTTACCAGTTCGAGGATCATTCGAAAGTTCATGCCCCGAGGTTCGATCCCGCGTTGAAGAAGAAAAGGCGTGATGAAATATTTCCGCTTGACCTCCGGAAAGCTTTCGACCTGGGGGTGCGTTTCGCGGCCGGGGTGTAGGAAAGAATTTTTAAAAAGGAGGAAGTAATATGAATAAGTCGACCCTGTTTTGCCTGTTGTTCTGTTTCGCTGCTTTTTTGTCGGGAGCCGAGGAGAGCGTTCCCTCGTCGATAAAAGCCGTGACTTTATATCCTTCCGAGGCGCTTATTACGCGGGAGGCCGTTTTTAAGGCGGGAAAGGGGATAGATAAGATACAACTGGATATCGAGGCGTTCTACGTGGACGGGGATTCGGTATCCGCGGCGGTGTTCGGGGACGGCCAGACCATGGGCGTCCAGCTGAAAGAGAAATATCTCACGGAGATGCCCCAAGCCGCGGTGAAAGAGCTCGAAAAAAAACTCGAGGACCTGAAAGAGTCCCGGAAAGCCGCCGCGCATACCGGCGAGGTTCTCTCTAAAAAAGAGGAATTCCTCAACGGGGTCGTGAATTTCGCAAATGTTCAGGTGCCCGTGGAAATGAAGACATCTTTCCCAAAGCCGGAGGACCTAGCGGGAACGATGGATTTTCTGGGAATTAATTTCACACAGGTATATAAAGAGAGGGACCTCGTCGAGATACAGCTCCGCGATATGGACAAAGAGATCGAGAGGGTCGAGAACGAGCTCGGCGCGGTGCGCGGCCCCGCTGACAGGGCAAAATACATGATAGAGATACTATTCGACTCGAAAAAAGAGCAGGAGATCAGGATAGAGGCGAGCTACCTCGTCTCTTATGCCGGATGGGAGCCGCTCTACAGGGCCGACGTGCCGGCAGGGCTAGGCGCGCTGAATCTCACAATGTTCTCCTCGGCGAGGCAGACGACAGGTGAGGACTGGAAAAAGATAAAGCTCAGCCTGTCTAATGTTCAGCCTCTTCAAGGCGGAAGCCTTCCAGATCCGGGCAAATGGGATATATATCTTCTTCCTAAGGAGCCTCAGCCCGCGCCTGAGGTATGGATGATGAGAACAAGAAAGGCCATGGTAGCCTCGGAAATGGCCGATGCCGGCGTTTCGGCCGATCGGGAAGAAAGCGCTCCTCCCGCGGCGAAAAGTGACTTAGCGGGATACGCTTCGGCAACACGTTCCGAAACGGCGATGTCGTTCGAGTATCTTCTCCCAGAGCCGCTCGACATACCGTCGAGGGAGGAGAGTTCGGTCCTTCCGGTCTTCACTAAAAGCGTGAAGGGAGAATATTTTCATTTTTGCGCTCCCCAGGTGAATTCTCAGGTGTTCATGGTATGCAGGGCCGAAAGCGACCGCGAGATCCTAGGCGGCATGCTGAACATCTATTTTGGCGGGAAGTATGTCGGTAAGGTATATCTTTCCGAAAAAAAGCCGGGCGAGTTCTTCGATATACCGCTCGGAGCCGACCGCGAGGTTAATGTGAAACGCGAGAAGGTGAAAGACAAACTCGATGAAACTTTCCTCGGCAAGATAGAAAGGCTGACGGTCATGCGGTCTCTTTCTTTCAGGATAACCGTCGAGAATATGAAAGACAAACCGGCGCTCCTCCGGCTCGTCGACGCTATTCCCGTTTCCGCGACGGATAAGGTCGTGGTCAAGGATTTGGTGTTCTCAGTACAGCCTGACGAAAAGAATTACCTTGGAAAAGAAGGCGTCATGCTCTGGAAGATCCCATTAGGCCCGAAAGAAACTAAAACGGTGACGGTCGATCTCAATGTGACTTACCCGAAGGATGAGACTGTAGCGGGGCTGTAAGTCAATCAGTCTTTCGGTACAATGCAAATCAATACAAGGAGGTGTTTTTTTGTTTATGTAATCAGGCTTTTGTATGGTATAATGATTGGTCTTGATTTACAATTACAATACGGGTACCTATGCATAAAAAAAATGGTAAGAGATGTTTATTTTGCCGGAAATTAATGGCTTTATCTGTCGCGTTGTTAATGTTGTTAAATGAACCTGGCTTCGGGCTTTCGCCGACTTCGTTTTTCAAACCTATTACGCGTTCGGGGAAAGATGAGACAGGTATGAAAGGCGGTCCGAACTCGGATCGATTTTTCCTCGAAGCGGTCTCTCAATATGCGGATAGCGCTAATTCCGTTTACGCCGGGATCGGTATTTCGGAAAAGACAAAGACTGATGAGATCTCGGAACAGGTGGGTATGGCCGTAGACGCTTACAGGGAAAGCGCCGAGCATGTATCAGCGGATAATAAGAGAGATATGAGCGAATTCCCGTTAATGCCCGCGGATATTTTCGGGCTCGATATAAGGAGAGAAATTACCGGGGATAGCCTGGAATTCGCGACGAAGCTGAACGACGAGACTTACAACGACAGGAATGATACGCGCGGGGTCCGTTATCCGGCAAAACCGTGGTTTGACACCTCAAAAAGCCTGATCTACACCCACGGGCGGTATTCTTTCAGGTGCCTCGAGAATATGAATATGAAAAAACACGGGAACGCGCAGTATGTTTTCGGTATTATGCGCGACGGCGAGATGATCGGCCACGGGATCGCCATGCATTTAAAGGGTCAGAGGAACGCTCTTTTTCGGTACGGGATCCACAAACGTTTCAGGGAACGCGGTCACGGAAGCGCCGTGCTGCTTCCCCTTATGTCGATGTGCGTAAATACCGATACCGGGCTTTTTAGTGATGACGGCGTCGACCGGCTCGAACTTATGACAGGCGCTTTCCAGAACAAAAATGACACATGGTATTACGACCTCTTAAAAAAGCTTCTCATTAAAGCTGGGTTCTTTCCGGGGAAGAACGATGGCCTTTGTTTTTCGCTAAAAACGAACTATTTCGACGTTAAAGAGGAAGAGGGGTATTACCCTGCGCCTGATGATATCAGGGTAGTGGAATGGATAAAGAAAGGAGTGTGGCAAGTTGTGGATAAAAAGTCCGGGCGTTCGTGGTTCATGAAGATCAAACAAAAGGATCAGACAGAAAGAGAGATCTTGGGGTACAAGCTCGCCTCCGAGGTAGGAGCGAATGGCGTCCCATGGCTCGAATGGCGACTGGCCGATATCGACAACGAACGGAGGATGTTCGAGGAGGACATAGATGAACGCGTATGGGAAAGGGAGCTTAAGGAATTCGGTTACGATCCCGAAAGAGGGGAAGGGATAGAGGACGCAAAGATCGTTCTGGTAAGGGATATCGACGATATGAAGGAGGAAGATATTCTCTTCGGTGGGCGGCCGTCGCTCTCTGATCTACTGGTATTTCTGGTGTTCACTTTCCCTGAGGATATTACCGAGGGATATAACAGTATCGTATCAGTAATGAACGGGGTTAAAAAATTTTTCGTTTACGATCTTGAATCGATAGCGCATATAAGAAGCCCGGAAGCTCCGGTAGGGAGCTTTACGAACTGGATCAGAGAAAATCCCGGGGAATTGACCCCCGCGAAGATAGAGTGGGCGATCAGAAGGGTTAAAGGCCTTACGGATGAAAGGTTGTCGAAATATGTTTCGGAGATGGGGGTAAGCGCTACTACCAAGGACTCCGTGCGGGAGGTGCTGGAAAGGAGAAGGGACAGCATCGAGGATATGGTAGAACGCGTCATCAGAGTGGCTATGAAAGGGTCAGAGCCCACGGATCCGGCCCCGATCGATGTCGAGACCGAGCGGAAGCATTCAGTCTCATTCAAAGACGAATTCGAGCTATTACAGAGGAAGGACGAAACGTCCGTTTCTTTCATAGCCGTAAGCAACAGCTGGATAAAAGGGTATGAACACGGTAATGAGCAGTACGAGGCCCTCAATCCGCTGCTCTCAGGGATACGGAATTTCTGCAGGAATAATCGTATAGCTTTCATAGAGGGAGATGACGGCAAAGTTGCCGGAGATGTGAACGCCCTTGATAGAGGCGCCAGGGGGATAGTGCTCGGAGGCAAAGAAGCGGTATCTCTTATCGAAACCCGTCGTAAGGAGCTTGGTATCGAAAAGAACGGTAACGTTCTCCTCGCGGAAGTTGACAGTTCGGACCTCAACGAGGAGAGCTATATGCGTCTTATGGAGATGCTTTCTTTGATGCTTTCTCTTTTGAGGTATCGGGGAATGCAGGGAGATTACATCGAGAAAAATACGGTCCATATACAGATATCCCATCCCGAACTCGGCTTCCTTTTTGATGAAAATAGGAATGTCATAAAATTCTGTCCCGCCAAACCTGAGGACGTCGAGTCGCTTCGGCCCATCTACGCCGCCCAGGCATCGGCGTAATTTAGTAAGTTCAATTACTTTTTGGGCCTGATTTTGGTATAATGAGTCCGCCCAAAAAGGAAAAATGGTCTTCACTTATTCTTTTATAATAATCATCCTTATGCTCGCCCTCAACGCGGTGTTCGCCGCGTATGAGATGGCGCTGGCTTCCGTTACGAGGGCGCGGCTCAAGGGGCTCATCCAGGAAAAGAGAAAAGGCTCTGAGGAGGCTCTCTTCATGAAAGAGCGCATCGAGGGCAGTCTTGCTGTCATACAGGTCGGTATCACTGTCGTGGGGGCGGTCGCGGCCGCCGTGGGCGGCGCGGGCGTAGATGACGCGATGGCGCCGTTCCTGGTCGAAAGGTTCAAGATATCGCTTTTGATCGCGGATATCATGGCCCTCATCGTATTCATAATACCGCTATGCGTTTTTACGATCATCTTCGGCGAGCTTGTCCCGAAGAATTTCGCGCTTAAGAACAGGGAGTGGGTATGCCTAAAGCTGTCTCCGTCGATGAAAACCCTGTATTACGTTTTTTTTCCGGTCGTCTCATTCCTGGAATGGATCGTGAAGCTCATCACAGACATGGGCACCAGGAAGATCGAGGGGCTTGACGAGTACTCTATCCCGAACGTTCACGAATTGAAAGCGGCCGCTTCGGTGGCGAGGGCTTCACGCCTCATAGGGATACGCGAGGAAAAAATAGTTCACTCGGCGGTCGAGCTTTCGACCCGTTCGGTCAGGGAGATAATCCTGCCGGTTGACGAGATATTCGCGATACCGATCGACATACAACTGGTGGAAGTGCTCATAAGGGCCCACAAGGATATGCATACCCGTTTCCCGGTATGCACGCGTGCCGGCGACCCGCAGTCCATAACCGGGTACGTTAATTTCAAGGATATAATTTACGTTCTGCATTCGAACCCCTCCGATCCGAGCCTCAAGTCCATTGTGCGTCCGGTAAAATCTTTTTACGGGGATATGAAGATCTCTGCCGTTATGGAAGAGATGATCCAGGGCGGTCAGCACATCGGGCTGATCAAAGAGAAAAGCGAGAAGATAATAGGGATGGTCACTCTTGAGGATATTCTCGAGGAGCTGGTCGGCGAGATACATGACGAATACGACCGCCTTCCCGCATACGTTAACGCTTACGGGATAGGCTGGGTCATGGGTGGAGGCGTGCCTCTCGAAAAAGTGGCGCAGGCTACGGGCGTGGCGCTCTCCAAGCTTAGGCCGGAAGGCGTCCAGGGGCTTAACACCTTGGCGCAGTGGTGCCAATACGTTACGAAGGGCGAGCTGAAAGGCGCCGAGGCTTTTTATGAAGGCGGTCTCAGCGTGACCGTCCGCAAATTCAGGAGAAAACAGGTTCTGGAGGCGTTCGTTGAATTGGCATGACGGGGCTGTAACACAGGCCCTTTTGGCGGGTATTTTTACTTGGTCGATGACGGCTCTCGGGGCCGGAGCGGTACTAATGACGAAAGAGGTCAGCCAGAAGGTCCTCGACGCCATGCTAGGATTCGCGGGCGGCGTTATGATAGCGGCAAGTTTCTGGTCTTTACTCGCGCCGGCTATTGAGATGTCGAGGGCGATGAATATAGCTCCGTGGGTCCCTGCCGCTATGGGCTTCATTCTCGGCGCGGCGTTCCTTCGGGTGCTTGACAAGGTCGTCCCTCATGTTCATCTCGGGTTCCCTGTCGAAGAGTCCGAGGGCGTGAAAACCTCGTGGAAACCCGGCACATTATTGTTTATGGCCATTACTTTGCACAATATCCCCGAAGGGCTGGCCGTGGGAGTGGCTTTCGGCGCCGTGGCAGCCGGTTTTCCCGAAGCGACGATCGCAGGGGCGATATCGCTTGCCGTCGGCATAGGCATACAGAATTTTCCCGAAGGGTTCGCGGTTTCCGTTCCTTTACGGCGCGCGGGTATGTCCCGGTCTAAAAGTTTCTGGTACGGACAGCTTTCGGCTATAGTTGAGCCGATAGCCGCCGTGATAGGCGCCTCCGCTGTGTTACTGGCGAAACCGATACTTCCTTACGCTATGGCCTTCGCGGCCGGAGCCATGCTTTTCGTCGTGGTCGAGGAGGTCATTCCCGAATCCCAGCGGAACGGGAATACCGATATCGCCACCGGGGGCGCCATGATCGGTTTTCTCGTAATGATGATACTCGATGTCGCGATGGGATGATAGCGCGTTGATAGGGGGGTGTTATGTCTGTCTTCGTATGGGTTAAGAAATTTTTCCGCAAGAAAAAGGACAAAGGCGTGAGAACAGCCGATGGTGAGTCTTCTGCCGCGTCGCGCAAAAAAGACGAAGAGGCCGTTAAGGAAAGACTGAAGTCCCTGGGATACATGTGAGCATGAAAAAAGCGTTTATTATAGGTCTCGACTCAGCCCCGCCTGGTATCATATTCGACCGTAAAGAGGAGTTCCCCAATATCTCGAAGCTCATCGATAACGGCGTATCCGCCAAAATGAGGAGCATCCATCCACCGATAACAATACCCGCCTGGATGGCCATGGCGACAGGTAAAGACGCCGGCGCTCTCGGGATATACGGTTTTCGCCAGAGGGAAGGCGCCTCTTATGCCGGAATACGGCTCTCCATGGCTAGTGACTTCATAGATCCAGCCATCTGGGATATTATCGGGGCTAAAGGCAAGAAATCCGTTCTCGTCTCGGTCCCGCCGAGTTATCCGCCGCTTCCCGTCAACGGTTTCAGGGTGTCGTGTTTCATGACGCCTGACGCCGAAAGGGATTATACGTATCCGGCCGCGCTAAAGAAGGAAATAGAGGACAAATACGGCCCTTTCATTTTCGACGTTCCGTTCCGGAAAGGATCTAAGAGTAAGCTCAAGGACGATCTCTTCAAAATGGCGGACCAGCATATCGGAGTTCTGAAATATCTCATGATAACAAAACCCTGGGATCTTTGTATGTACGTTGATATAGGAGCTGACCGGGTACAGCACGCTTTCTGGGAGCATCCCGACATAGTGGTCGATTACTATAAAAAGATGGACCGGGGCATAGGCGAACTCCTGGAAGGGCTTGATGACGATACTGTCGTTTTTATCGTATCCGACCACGGGGCGAAAACGATGAAAGGGTCTTTTGCCATTAACCAGTGGCTTATGGACAAAGGATATCTTGTCCTTGATGAGTCGCCCAAAAAGGGCCTCGAGATCGAAAAAGCAAAAGTGAACTGGTCGAAAACAAAAGTCTGGGCTTGGGGAGGATATTACGCCAGGATCTTTTTCAACGTAATGGGCCGAGAGGAGAAAGGGATCATACCGCCCATGAGATACGAGATCTGGAGAGACAAGCTCATAGACGAGATCGAGGATATCAAAGGGCCAGGCGGCGAAAAATGGATTACGCGCGCGGCGAGGCCCGAGGAGTATTACAAGGAAATAAAGGGAGACTCACCGGATCTTATGGTGTATTTCGACGATCTGTCATACAGGGCCGCCGGGACCATGGGGCATGAAAGCGTATATCTCAGCGAGAATGACACGGGTCCAGACGGAGCCATGCATGACTGGGACGGGATATTCGTCATGTACGATCCTTTGGATAAAAGACCACGGAGGCTGGATACGATCAGTATACTTGACGTCGCGCCGACTATCCTCGACGTCATGGGGTTCGTTATACCGTCTGATATGCGGGGAAAGAGCATTTTATGATATTCCTGGGTTACATCGATCCGGGTTCTGGTTTTGTTATCGCTACGGGGATCGGGGGATTCTTAGCGGCCATTTTTGGCGGGTTTCTGGGTGGGATCCTTCTCTTTTTCAAACGCATATTCAAATTCCTTAAAGATCGCCGGAAGGCCACGCGGGCGATTTTGGCGTTCTTATTAACGGTTTCAATTTGCGCTGGAGTTGTCATGAACATGAACGGATCGGATTACCGGAACAGGCTGATAATATTGGGTTTTGACGGGCTCTCTCCGGATATGCTCGAACCTTTGATGGCGGGCGGGGAACTCCCGAATTTCGCTAAGCTGAAAGACGAGGGCTCGTACACCAGGATGTCCTCGACCAACCCGCCCCAGTCGCCGGTGGCGTGGACGGGTTTCGCCACGGGCAAAAATCCCGGGAAGAACGGTCTGTACGATTTCATAGTGAGGGATCCCATGGACTATTCCCTTAAACTTTCGATGTCGGATGTCTCGGGAGATAAAGCAAGAAAAGTCGTCAAGGCGAAGAGAATATGGGATTACGCTACTGATAAAAAAATCCCGGCTGTTATCCTGAACTGTCCTGTGACGTTCCCGCCGGACAGAATGAACGGCCGTATGCTCTCCGGCATGGGCGTCCCCGATATCCTCGGCACCGAAGGCACTTTCACATACTACACGACAGAAGACCCCCACGGCAAAGCAGACACCGGCGGCAAGGTATTCTACGTCCCACGTCCCACATCCCACGTCCCACAATACGATTATGACATTTCACTCATCGGCCCAAAATTTAAAAAAGGAGAAGAAGTCTATAACTTCAAAGTCCCGGTGAAGGTCCAGATAAAAGACGCCGGGTACGCTATCGCCGAGTTCCAGAAAAAGAAAGTTGTCCTTAAAACCGGCGAATGGAGCCCGTGGCAAGCCGTAACCTTCGATATCGTCCCGTTCAGGAAAGCGAAAGGCATATTCAGGTTTTACCTCAGGGAGGCAAACTCCGGATTTAAACTTTACGTAAGCCCCATAAATTTCGACCCGCGCGATCCTCTTTTCCCGATATCCTATCCTAAAGATTACAGCCGTGAAATAGCCGAAAAGATAGGGTTATATCATACCCAGGGCATGCCTATGGATACCTGGGCTCTTAATGAGGGTCGTCTTGAGGAAAAGCCTTTCATGGAGATGATGGAAGAAGTGCTTTCCTCGCGGAAAAAACTGCTCGATATGGAGCTGGCTAGGACCGATAGAGGCGTGGTATTCGCCTATTTCGAGTCGACCGATATCGTCCAGCATATGTTCTTTAGATACAACGATCCCGAAAGCCCTCTTTACGTGAAAGACGGGGAGAAATACAGGGATATGATAAAGGACTGGTACAAGAAAATGGACCGCGTCCTGGGCGAGGTCATGAAGAAACGGGGAAAGGACGATACGCTGATAGTCCTGTCCGATCACGGGTTCACATCGTTCCGAAGAGCGGCGCACCTCAACAGCTGGCTCAGGCAGAACGGGTATCTCGAGCTCATCGATCCCTATCAGGAAGAGGGAGGCGAGCTTCTGGCGGATATCGATTGGAAAAAAACGAAGGCTTATTCCATAGGCTTCGGGGCGATATATATCAACCAGGAAGGGAGGGAAAGGGACGGGATAGTAAAGCCCGGAATTGAAACCGAAAAATTGAAAGACGAGATATCGGGAAAGCTCGGGAGTTGGGTTGACGCAAAAACTAACTGCAAGGTCGTTAGCCAAGTTTATAAAAAGGAAGAGATATTTTGGGGTCCGTTTACCGGTGAAATGCCCGACCTTTACGCCGGTTTCAATAACGGATATCGTGCTTCATGGCAAACCGCTATAGGCGCGACCCCTAAGACGCTTCTGGAAGATAATATGAAAAAATGGTCCGGTGACCACCTGGTCGATCCGGCTCTGGTCCCCGCTGTGCTATTCACCAACACGAAAATAACCAAAAAAGACCCTTCCATCCTCGACATAACCCCGACGGTGATGAAGATGATCGGGTATACTGAAAAAGAGATCGAGGACCGAGATTTGGACGGAACGCCGTTGTTCTAACCTACCTGCCGTAGTCCCTATCACACGGGGAATCCCGTTTAGCATGTTGATTTCTATTCTTCACTATAGAAGTATTGACCAATCTAACTATTTTATGGTATAATGATGCGAAATTGTAACTTTCTATAGTATTAAAATATGCAGTTAACTTATCATATGCCTAGCATTATTAATAAAGTCATATCTGTATTATTATCGGGGGTGCTGTTCTTTGGTGATATATCATCCGCGATAGAAACACGTCCAATAATTATTCCCCAACAAAACGACAAACTCTCTCCTGTTTCCGGGTTCAGCGAGGAAGATCTTGAGGCAGTATCCAAGGCGATGCAGCGGCTTGGCCTTGCGACAGGGAGCGGTTCCACCTTAGAGCAGAGGGAATATACGGCTTTTCTTTACGCGAATAGCCTTATCGCAAGAATTTTAACGAGATACGGGGGTAATGTCGAGGCTGATCTTCTCAAGGAATTGATACAAAAGCATATCGGGGACCAATACGATTCGGAAAAGTTCAAATGGGGCAAACTCGAAAGGAATAATGCCGGGGTATACAGGCTTCCGGTAGAGAGTGAACAGGGTCAGCCGGTAAAGGCTTTATATTATTTTCTGCCCGGAGCCGGAACTCGAGGCTTAATGGAAATGTCCGGGAAGGTCGGGAAATACGATGTCAGGGTTTTCGCGGAGAAAGGGAAGAAAGTTTCGGATAGCGAAGAACTCAAGGAAGGGCAAGTGGTCCTTTTTATCCGCCGGAACCGCGAGACAGGCAATTATATTTCGGCGGTGGAACTTGTCGTGAGGAAAGTATTGGACGCCGCGGACGGTAAAGAGGTCATATTGCAGAAGGGCGGCTATTTGAGCGATACGGCCGTTAACGCCGTCCATTCGTATTTCGGGGACAGAGGTGAAAAGCTTTTCGTTCAGGACGAGATCTTTATGCTCGGAGATCCAAAACCGGCAAAGAAGAAGGAGCGCCGCGGAAAAAAGAAAGGCAAAGGGTTCGATCCGTCGGGTAACTCTCTTCCCGCGTACGCGGATCTCGGCATCGACAAGAACCTCAAAGCGGATTTCACGGCGGGCGAGATATCGAAAATGATAGATCTCGCGGTCAAGGGGGACATAGCCGCGATAAGGGCCATGCATGTAACTACCGGAGATAATTCCTTCGGGGAGCTGATCAGGATCTCTTTCATTAAACTATCGGAAAGGATAGCTAAACTGCCTGACGGCGAGAAAGCCACGGTTGGAGGCATATTAAGGTCGCCCCATAATACCGCACTAACGATCAATAGCCTGTCGATCGAGACGGCCAGCCGGGGGATCTTTCGGAAACGTATGGGTATGTTCGGGAGAATGCTTGGGAGAGCTTCTGCCAGATATTTCGACAAAAAAAATAAAAAAGTTTCGATAGTCCTGGACATGCGTTTCGTAAAGGCTCTTCTCTCAGGCGGGTATAGGGATATCGCTGCCGAGATACTGGCGGAGAGGCTGGCCCATGAGCTGGCGCATGATAATGAACTCAGGGAGGAATATCGCGAGAACAATGAGGAAACGCGGGTAATAATTTACGTGGATATACCGCTCTTTAAGGCCATCAGGGATAACGCACCTCTTCGTTCATCCATAGAAAGGTTCAGGCAAAATAAGCGTTTGTCGTTGACGATGTACCATTCCGGAAGGTATTTCAGGAAGCTCGAGGAGTGGTCCGGTATCCCGGGCTATAAGGGCCTATTCAAAATCGTTCATGCCTATATTAAGAGCGTGTCTACTGGCCCTTGGGAGGGAAAGGGGTACCCTGTTCCCGTGGCGGTCAGAATGGCAGGGGGCATATATGAGCCGGGGTCGATAGTTGATTATTTTAATCTCATTTTATCCAATGAGTCAATTAATAGCCCGGATAGCGGGATAAGTCTCGGGGAGATAGCCAGCCGCGTTGGAGCGGATCAAGCCGATATAAAACGGGCAATGGCTTTTCTGGTCCGGACCCTCAAGATCGTAATGTCGGACACGGGACATTTAAGCAGGGATGCTCGTTACTATATTCCTGAAAGCGTAAGGATAAAAAGGAACCTGTTGATCGCGCTTTTATCGGCGAAAGGCCTTAGTGAAGTAAAACAAAAAATAAGTCATGAAGAAGGGCTGGAAATATCGCGGCTGGTATCCTTTGTCAGCCTCCACTACCATGATCCCGACCTGAGAGTGCCGGATAATAGGGCGCCTATTACCCCGGGCATTCTTGTCGCCGGGATGAAAGATGTGCTCGGGAATATGGATGAGTTGCGAACTGTTCTTTCGAACGGGCTTGAGCCTTATTCAGATAGGGCCGGGAAGAGCAAAAATAGAACCGGGAATAACGGATACACCAGCGAGAGATCACCCGGTAGTGTCATTCTGTCGATGGTAGGGAAAAACAGGGATTTTATAGATACCGGCGCGTTCTCTGCACTGATCAGACGCGGCGGCATCGGTTTCGTAATCGACCCCGCGTATGTGTCGCTTCAGGAAAACGGGTTTTACGCGGCGGGCAGACACCTGTCGCCGGGGTCTTATTACAGGCCATGTTACCAGGGGCCGCACGGGTTTATTTATAACAGCATGATATACCGCCGCGGAAAGGGCTTTAATGTGCCTTTTGACGCCGTTATGAGCGAAAGAGCCATCCCGCGGGGAGCTATTAAAAAACTGGTTTTGAACCGTTTATCGAGGAGCGCGGAAACGCGATCTACTTTTAATGAGGAGCTGGGGGCAGTCAGAAAAATATTAGCGGAAGAATTCCCCTTAGAGGGTATACAGATAATCGACGAGTTCGGATGGATATGGTATGAACAATCGGCGTTCTCCCATGATACGGTAAGCTCGAAAGAAAAGATAATAGACGGCCTGATAGGGCTCGTCAACGACGAGGGCTTTAGGACCAATATGGGTATAGCTAATCAGGGAATGGATGAAAATGAGCTTAGAAGGGCCCTGGACATGCTGGGTCCTCTGGATGGCGCCGATATTCTTTTCGCGGGAGAAGGTGTGACCGTAATGCCGTTACTGGCCCTTCTCAAAGGCGCGAAGAAGGTGACGATAGCGGACGCAGAAGACTCTATCAATGCCAGATGGGGTGTGATGATCGATCTTTTCAGGGATGACCTCCGGAAAGTAGGCATAGAACTTTCGCCGAAGAATATAAGGGTGTGCAAAATGAACATGATCAGGGAGGGGGTCCCATACGGGAAGTACACTCATGTGGTTTGTTTGAATGTCTTTAACCCTATTCCCAATACAATGCGGGAGCTTGACCGGGGAAGCGTTCCTTTTAATAAAATGGGATCGGCAGTTATGGGCT
>JADGBR010000012.1:41605-84065 GCA_015231405.1 Candidatus Omnitrophota bacterium
GGGAGAAATGGAAGCGGCGGTTATGGGCCACATGGACCCTATGGGGTCGAGAGGTAATAAGAAGGTGATCAAAAATGTTTATACGCTGACTCATGGCATAATGCAGGCTGAAGATATCGAAACGGCGATGGAAGCGATTGTTCGGTCAATGTCCGAAGACGGCTCGAAATTCTATTGCAGCGTTTACGACGACGGAAAGGAGGATGATTACGAGAACAGCCGGGCTGCCGCTTTGTCAGTATGGATACGGGGGTTTATCGAGTCCAAAGGCTTCAGCGCGAGGCGGGACGAAGCGTGTTACGCGTGGAAATGGAAAAAGGAGGACAAAAAAGGTGAGAAAGCTTTTATCCTGGATCTGGTCCCCGTAACGTCGGATCCGGGTGAAGGGCCGAGGGATGGAGCGGGACCGGACATGTTAATCGGCGAAAAAGAAGCGCGCGAGTGCGGTACGGCTATAAGAGCTGCGGCGGATAGGGCTAAAGACGCCGGCGAAAAGATCATTATCGGCATAGACACCAGCTGGATACCGGAGGTACAGCAAGCGGCCATCCAACCCCTTTTGAACAGGCTCAGCTCCCTGGGCAGGATAAAAGGACTTGAGAACGTAATCATCAGGCGTAGTAATGACGGCGGGGAATTGGCGAGGGTCATAAAAGAGGAAGCGCGTCTTACCGGTACGCCGCTTTCGAACGTGATAATACTCGGCAGCGATGAGGTCCTCGGCCGTGACGCTTTCAAATATCTTAAGAAGCCCGAAGACGGCACGACCGGCGCGTTCTTCGCCGAAATAGATCTTCCGGACGAGCCTTTAGACGCAACTGAGATAAAACTTACGAGGATGATCGAGGTGTCGTTAAGGAAAGCGTTCAAACCCGGCGGTTCAAGGGAGTGCAGGTTCTATCTGAGGGCTGACCCGGTAGATCTCGGGGAGCTTCGGAAACTTTATGAGAGGGAAAGGGATGTTCTTGTGGCGGCATAGTAAGAAGTGCACGGGTTTAGTTGAGTGCAGGAGTGCACGGATTTCGTACGCACTCTTGCACCCATGCACCCGTGCATTAACTAGGCGTCTGACCTCGATAATAGTTCTCATCGCCTTCCTGCTGAACTCTCTGGTATATGACTCCGGGGCTTTCGAAATGAAGTCCGCGACTGAGTCGACGCTAGGCGTCTGGACTTTCACCGCCGACCCGGCGCTGAACCGCGAGATGCTTGCACAGTTGTATCTTAAGAACCGGATGATATGGAAAGCGGGGGTGAATAAGCGGTACGGACGCATCCTAAGGGATAACCGTGCTGATTCCATCATGCTCGCTTCTGGAAGGTATCTTATCAAGAACGGTATAGTCAAGGCGGCCGAGCAAGAGGACGGCGACAAATTGCCGCTCATCCGCGCGGTGACGCTCGAGGATTTCCACCTCCTTATGCAGTTATTCGAAAAGAATAACTGCTTAAAGTACGAGGAACTGATGAAAGTAACGCTTTCCCAAAAGGACCTTGTCGAGAAATACGCCTGCATATCGAACCACTCTAACGTAGCCGATAGGATAGCGAAGAAATACAAACGATCGGGAAGGACTATATTCAACGACATCATAGCCCGGGCATTCGTCTTAAAGTCACTGGTCGAAAATAAGGTTATGCGTAAGAGCGAGTTGTCTCCCGCTGATTCTGTATTTCTCGCTGAAGTCGAACCTGCGCTAAAACCCGCGGATTTTCCGGAAGAATTCTTCAATATCAAGCTGAGATCGGAAATAGTGTGGAAGTCCCAGCGGGATAGATCCGTCAGGTTCAGTCCGACGGCGGTTGCTCCCAGAGCAGAGCGCATCGCGCATAGGGCTCGAGGGAGGGTTGAAGAGGGAATCGTTTGGGTAACGGGGGACAGTCCCCAAAGTGACACCTTTCCGCACGAAAAATCGGGAAAAACGGGAAAAAATACTCCGCGATATCTGGATCTGAATAAAGGCGCGATAGAAAATGTCGCGAGGGAGATAGAAGTGAGGCGGGTTTCTGCGGGTAGGACGCTGGTGGTCGGGCTTGACGGGGATAAACACGCGTTCAAGAGCACTTTTGTGAAGGCGGTCGAAAGGGAATTGGATAAAAGGCTGAAGGTCAAGGTCATAAAGCTGGACGATCATCTCATCGAAGGGTGGTATGTGGACGGCGAAATGATAAGGGAAGAGGGTTGGGACTGGTATCGTATAGCGGGCGATATCGCGGTTTCGAGCGATTCGGGGCAGTACGACATTATTTTTGTCGAAGGGTTCGAGCTTTTTAATATCGCGAAAAGATCTAATATACCCATGGATGGATTTGGTCTTAAGATCCATGTTGTCGCGGACGTGGACACGAGGACATGGGGGTTCATGTGCGACGGGGTCGGGGATCGGGAAGCCGCGAGAAAAATGGCGGTTGAGATAATCGAGAAATATCCCGAAGGTCTTACCGTCGATTACGATCTTGTAGTGGATACGAGCATCAAGAACTGGGGAGAGGCTAAAGCCGAGATATATGAGCTTGCCAGGGAAGAATACGGACCGGGTATTCCGGATATGACTTTATCGATATTGTCCGGCGACGGTTTTCTCAATCTGGGAAAGGCCGAGGAACATGCTGACCCGTTTGTCCTTGCCGGGACCGAAGAATTATATTTTCCGATCGCGGGCATCCATGAATATATGCCCCAGACCCCGCTCATCTCGGAATGCAAGCTGGATGTATCCGATCCCGAAAAGGGTTTAGCTCTGGGTAATTTATTCAATTCCGAGATGAGCGGTATTTCGGGGAATAACTATTACGCTTTGTTCGCGGACAGGATGTTCTTCGCGCTTATTAGATCAAATGAAGCGGAAACCGACTGCGATCTTATTTATATCGACGGAAAAGATATCGCTCCAGGCGGTCCGGTCGATTATTGGGTCGCGAGACGTAAAACGCCGATCAAGGTCTATCCGATGAGGCCGAAACGATGTGTGGAAGAGGTCATGGTCGAAGTTCATGGCGGGACTCTGGAAGGAATTAAGATCATGGTCCATGATTGGGACGAGAAGGCAGGAAGAGAGACAACCGGTAACGGTCCTGCGGTGGCCCTTATTCTTAAGGGCGGGGAATGGGAAGGGTATATTTTGAACTCTCGTCAGCATGAGGTCATCAATAAAACATGGGCAGAGCTCTGGGATAAAGGATACGCGGTCCCGGCTGGGCATTTTCTTTATGATGATGTACGTGAAAAGCTGGCCGAAAGGGGGATTGATGGAGTTGTCAATATACACAGTCCGCCTAACGATATTTTCTACGATACGCTTTACCGTATAGCGCGTCAGAACAAAGTCATATTCCCATGGCGCGATAAATTCCGCCTTGTCACCCACCCCGGAACGTACAGGGACGAAAGGGGTACCCCCGGGGCCTATAACCTTCTTATTCCCGCAAGTGAACTCGTGTACCTTGAAAAATTGAAAAATGTAGGCCTGCAGGGTTATGAAGAGTGGCTTAACCACGAAATAGGCCATTTCTTGGATAGGAGGGGGAAAAAACGCGGATATGAAATGCCCGAGAGGTTCATCGGGGAGATGTTCCCGACAGATCTGTTCGTAGGTTCGCTCAATATGGTAAAAAGGCTTAGTGAAACCATGGCCGGCCCGGGGTGGAGCACGGCGCGTTTAAGGATCTATTTTCTCGGCGCAAAGCTAATGGCGGGGATAAGACGTACCCTCTATTCCTTATGGGGCGTCACTTCCGAGGAAATGGACGAGAAAGCTAAAGCGCTCGCAGCCTTGGAGGATGCGGGCGAAGGATATACGTTGGCCGGAGATACCGACCTTAAGATATCCCGGCGGATGCGGAGAATACTCGGTACCGGGATATTATTTATTCGCGATGGGATATATGACCCAACCGCTGAGAACGGTCTCGGTGTCTATTTTGCTGAACGGGTGTTTGAAGAAACGGAAAAACTTTTAAAGGCCGGCTTCGATAAGTCGAGGCCGTTAAAGGTATTTGTCGTAGGTGCAGGCACAGGAATAGACTCCATGGCGGCTATTTACGCAGCTAAAGGCCTTGGACACGATATCCATCTTACCGCTACCGATATTGACCCTGAAGCCGCGAGGAACACCTCTCACAATATAAACTTCTTTATGGACAGGTTGCTAGGTAGGAACGACAGGGTGGAGACGAGGTCTCAGAAAACGCTCGATCCTTTTGCTGCGTCCGGGGGGAAGAGGTACGATCTTATACTTTTCGACGCGCCGAATGTCACGGCCAGCAGCTTCGACGAGATAGCGCATCACGGGATAAATATTAATTCGGGTGAGTTCAAGAACATACTTCGCGGCATAGAGGAACATCTGGAGGATAAAGGGACCGCGGTCATAGGAAGTCAACGTTTCACCGGGAAGCATTTTCCGGAAAGGCTGCTTACGGATTTTTACACGATCCCGGAACTATATGGTTCCGGTGAAGGCGCCGGTCCTTATGACAGGGTCATTTTTACGGCGAGGTGCCGTTCCACTCCGCCCGAGAGGAGAGGCACACCCGCCGCGTTGCTCAAATACATGCACGAAAATCCTGTCTTTTTCGGGTCCCCTGCCAAAGCCGCCGGCATGGCCGGTAAAAGAGGCGGCAGGGACGGCATAAGGACGATACATCGCGAACTCAAATTTCTTCGTGAGATACGCCTCGTCGAACGTAACGCCGAGGGATATTATCTGGCCGGATGGCTGGAGGGAGTTGATATAAAAGAGTTCATAAAACAAAACCCGCTACTCGATAAAGCTCCGCCATCGAGCGGCGCGATGCCCCAGGACCTGAAAGCACGCATTTACGCGGGGATGCTCATGTACTGGGCGGGACTTCCCGACGAAATAAGGGAAAAATGCTCATTCCAGCCCAGGTGGGGAAGTTTCCCGGGATCACTTGGCGTGGATGGGGTAACAATGACGCCCGACGTATGGCACGTTATCCAGCCGTATAGCATACCGACAAAAGAGGATATGGATAATGGGAGAGAATCGGTCGAATATGTCTCAAAAAAATCCATTATAGCGATACAGACGGTTTACAATATGGCTAAGCCTAAAAGGAAAGATATATTGGATCAGATAGTGGTACGGTATCCGCTGGACAAATCCCTGGCATGGGTGAGGGAGGCCCTTGATATATGTGAAGAAAATGCCTCGGACAGTTATCTGAAGGGCGACGCCATACGGATAAGTGACGCGATAACCTTAATAGCATCGGATGTCAGAGTCTACTGCGCCAGAGAAAATTTGCCTCTGTTCTCCTACTCTCCTTTTGTGAAGAATTTTTCCATGGTGAATTATTTCGTGGATATAACTATGCCGGCGTTTTTGATGGTGGAGCAGTATGAATGGGATCTGGCGGGTGAAATAGCCGCTATTTGCGGAGGCGTGAAAATTGACGCCGTGGATTTTTATAAGAAATATTTCGAAGCCATGACAAACGCGATATTGTACGGCGATAAACAAATGACCGCGCATTCCGGCAGGGACCTGAGGGCCGTTTTTGAGGAGGTTGGAGAGAGGATATTTTCAGGTAAGGATGTTGCGGGACCCGAACAAAATGAAAGATCGGCGGGAGGCGCGGATAAAACGTCGCCTGAAATGAAAGGATATAGTTTTGCCGGGCGTCTCAGCGATATTGAAAAGCGCGATATTGCGGAAGGCAAAGCGGATATAAATTCCATCGTGGATGGTAAGAGCGAAATGCATATGGGGATAAAGTCCGGGATATTTGCCGATATGCTCCTTTACTGGGCCGGTTTGCCGGACGACGCGCGGAAAGATTCGGCGTTCAAACCTAAATGGCACCGGGATCCGGATATGCTCGGGAAAGAAGGCGTCACGATCACTCCTGAAGTTTACAGGCAGCTGGTCGAACCGGGGCTTCCGGGAGACAATTATCCGGACAACGCGAAAGTGGAACAAGAAGACCTGGATAAGATATCGCTGATAGTCATACAGGCCGTTTTCGATGTGGCGGAAACTACCAGGATGGATTTTTTCAGTAGGGTGATAGAGCGGGAATCCGTATCCTCTACAAGCGAGTGGGTCCGGGCCGCGATGGGTGTCATGGAAGCGAATGCGCGGGATGAAGAGATCCTTAACCAGTCGCTCTGGATACTGGAGGACATAGTTCATATGAAGAGAGAGGCCGCGGCCTACCTGGGTGCAAATGGTTTCGATATGGTCTCATTCTCGCCGTTCCAGAAAGGGTTCATGCTCCTGGAAACCTTGATAGAGAGCTCCGGCCATGAGGGTGAAACGATGAGTTATCATTCAGCGCTGAACAACATCGACGCCATTTATCATATTTACAGGGATTCCCACTGCGATACGGCGGTAGCCGCCGATATTATTCTCAGTGAGATATCGGATATAGTTTCGTCCGATTCGGGACATTTGGGGACGAAACACGGAAAAAAGCTCAAAGATATCGCCGAAGGAACCGCTGCTAAACTGCGCGCAGCCTGGTCGGTGTCAAGTCCAGAAAAGTCCATAGTCCATGATCCGCACCTTCGACAAGGCAACGGAGGACAAGCATGGTCCATGGTCAACCAGTCTCTTTATTCACAGATCGAGCTGGCGTTCATGAAGATGTATAAGGCGGTGAGCGCGAAGGAGAACGGTTTTGTCGAGGCGCTTAGCGCTTTGTGGAATTCGGAGGCGTGCCGTGACCTTGAGAAGAAAAACGTGACGAAGCTTAAACTGTGCGTGCCCATTGAAGTGTTCAGGAACACGGCCGACAGTGCCGCCGCTTTCAAGAAGATCGATAACCTCATGAAGAAAGGGATAGAGTTCGAGCTCGTGCTCACATGTGTCGGGGAAAAGGATATGGCGGTCGCGGAAGCTATAAGGGACGATGAAAAGACGAGGAAAGCTATCGGTATGCCGGAAAAGCTGACGGTCGATATTAAAACCATGAAAGAGATGACGGAAGAAGCCGATCCGAGGGTCAAATATGACCTGGTATCTCCGGCCGGAAGGATGCAACTTACAAAAGATATGTATGCGGGGAGACTTGTCGATAACGAATACGCGGTGATCGTGAGCGACGCCGTCGGGAAGGATGAAGCCGGAGATCTTGTAAAGGAATTTCTGAAAGACGGCGACGCGGAAAGGAACTTCTCTTTCAGGGTCGCGGAGAAACCGGAGGAAGGTAAGGACGAGATGGTCTCCCTCGCGGCTATTCTCGACAGCTGGGTAAGCTCGCTCGCGAACGGTAACGGAGCGACGGCTCAGAGCATCGCGCCGGTCCCGGTCGCGCTTGTCGGGCAGATCGTTACGTTGATGGAGAACGCTTGGAAAGTGTTGGGAGCGGCGTAGTTAGCCTGTTTATTGCCTGGTTCCGTGGGACGTGGGAAGTGGGACGTAGGGGATGAGATGATGAACGTAAAATGTGGGTTGAAAATGTTGGATATGAACAAGGGGCTAATACCGCACGTCCCACGTCCCACATCCTACGTCCTACGTTTTACGATAACCCTCTTCCTGACGGTTTCACTTATCGCCCCGACGGGCACAGATGGAGAGTCCCAGGAGACGGGCGCGGCGACCCTCGCCGTTATGGACGCGGCGAGCCGCGGGGTGCCTCGGGCCGCGCGAGCGAAGGCGTACAGGGAGCTGCATGAACAACAACGTGCGCCTGAGTACGGTGGGAAAGGCGCGTGGGATCTGGCCGTCGAGGAGCTCGCGTCCAAAATAGGGTACAAACATCCGGGGTCGGTGCACCTCACTATGCGCGAAGTATGGGCGAGGTTCATAGAGGAAAACCGGGAGCTGGTCGACCGGGGTAATTCTATGATCGCTAAAGACGAAGAATTCTCGGCGACCGGCATAATATCCGTGAAAACACAGGACGCGCTCCGTTCCATTATCCGCAATATGAGATTATCGAGGGAACTCAAGGCTTTTATAAAGGCGCAGACAGCTAAGCTGAAAGGCTGGCTTATAGGACGATCCAGCGGGATATATGAGGACGGATTTGAGACCAGCCTCGCGGGTGTCTTTAGCTCATTCAAGAAATCCGACGAGAGATTTGTCGTAAGGGCCGTCCGGGATGTATTCGTGGATTCGATAGGCAAGGTATGGATAGACCAGAATAAACGCGAGGTAAGGCTTAAAGGAGTGCCTGATACGCTTAATGAGAAAGAGGGTTTTGCCGTGGTGGTACAGCCGTTCCTTAAGTTTGAGTCTTCGGGAACGGCAAAAACCGATTATTACCGGCATATTTCCATTGAGACCGTTTTCGGCGACGCCGATTACGCCGTTCGGAGCATACACGCTAATGCCGCAGAGTTCCTTTTCGATAAGAGGACGGGGGAATACGAGTTTTACCCGTCATATCTCTCCATGCCTTACGAGGTAAGGATAAATGGAGAAGAGTGTTCGATGAAGGACAAACCCGGGAGGATCAGGGAGTTGTTGGCCGGGTATCCACGGATAGGCCCACGCGGTGAAACAAGTCCTTTATCCGATGACCAGGCCCGTGAGGTCGCGCGTGTTGCGGAGAGCCTTGAGGAATGGATAGGCGTGCCATTGGATATCGAATGGGGATTCTTTGAAGGGGAGCTTTATATAATACAGGCAAGGCCTATGGTCAGGGAATTCTCGGAAAAGCTCATTGAAAAGGACCCAAAAGCGTTCGAAGATAAGGAGCTGGCCGCCGGTACGCCGATAGCACTCGGACAGACGAATAGCGGTGGTTTTACCGGTAAGATGGTCCTTTTCGGCGCGAACGTCAAGGACGAAGATATTAAAAGAGTCGAGGAGGATGAGAGCCAAAGAGGAGGATTTATACGCGTCCAAAAGGATATCGCTACCAGGGTGCTCGATACCGGAACAAAAGCCGGCGTGCTCGTCGACCCGGAGCAGGGTTCGCGCCAGGCGCATAATATAACCCTTATTGAGGACAGGATACATGACGGCGAGTTCGTCTACGCGAACGGTCCGGTGCTTAAACAGGATCTTATGAAAAAGATAAGGTTCGTTCCGCATCCGGACATAGCGGACGTATGGATATCATCTCTAGAGGTCACATATTTCTCAGACGGGCTTAAGGGGAGTTTTTACACTAAGATCAAGAACGGAGTTCGAGAGCCTGTGGAAGCTATCGGGCCTATGTCGGGTAACGTTAAAAGGCGTTTTATGGATGTCAAATACCTGCAGCTTTATCTTAAAAGAAATTCAGAAGGAAGAGATACGGATAAAGCTGTTCCCGAAATATTGAGGGATTTTGGCAAGTTGCATAGATTTGGTCCGCTGGTCGAATATATGAGAACCGACGGGAAGAAGGACATGGCAAAAATTATGGGTCGAGCCGTGGAGAACGAGGATATAGGAAGGCACATGGTCGCTATAGATCATTTATGTTCCGCGCTTAACTACCCCTTATTTCCGAACGAATGGGATAATCCGCTCGTCGCGCGCCTATCTAAAGTCAAGGAGTTCCGCGCCGAGTATAAACGCTGGGTCGTGAAAAGATCAAAGCCCGCCATAGGAAAGATATCCGAATCACCCTTCTCATCTCATCCATTACCCGTTAACCCGGGGAAGATAAGGGTGCTGGTCATGGACGATGACAAACGGAAACTTTCGGATTATGCTCTCCGGCTCGACAAGGTATTCGCCGGCGACCCGACTTTCGAGATAGAATACGCCTCGAGTTGGGAGATAGCGTCGGGAAAAGTCGCGAAAAAAGCTTTCGATCTCACTTTTTTGGATTACGAGATGCCAAGAGGAACGGAATGGACGGACGCGCGGATAGCGGAACTTATTCCGGGTTTCGGCGGCATAATGATATCATCCGAAGCCTATCCGGAATGGATGGTAGAAGCCGAGGAGGAGGGAGCAGGGACATTGCTCGGATTGATATGGCCCGGGAGGGATCTCAGAGAGGAAGGGTTCCCGTATATGGATAGCGCCCGGGATATGCTGCCGGGAATGATAGCTAAAATAAAGGGAACCTATGACGCGCTTGTCCCCGGGGCCGAAGCGTATCAGGGTTTGCCTAAAGACTCTATTGAGCCGCGTGTGCCAGATAGACTCACGGTTCTTTTCATACAAGATGATCCCAAAAGGAACGATTGGGAAGGCCAATGCCGCGAAGTGTTCACCTCTGACGAATACGATTTTATCACGGCCGATAGTTTTGAGAAAGCGGCGGAGCTCTTAGGCACACGGAAAATAGACTGCTGTATCGCGGATATCGGCGGTACGCATGTCGACAAGAACTATGGGGAACTGCGAAAGATGTTCGGTCACGGCGTTTATGGTATGGGGCTTTATTCCGGGATATTTCTTCAGAGCGGTGGAGCCATGGCCGAGGATGCCCATAGGGAGTTCCTTGAAGAAGCCGGTTTTTCAGCGGATGACAATATCGCTATAAATCCGGATATTATAGGGTTCGTGAAGAAAGCCCGGCTATGGCAGGAAGAGGATCATGCCCGGATGAGAGAGAGATGGCTGGCCGCGGGTAATAAGAGCCTTGAAGAGACTGGCGCCTATGAGGCAGGCGAAGGCAAAGAAACGGTATACGTCATAGAGAACGACCCGGGGAACGCTTACGATCTTGCCGAAAGGATAAGAAAAGAAAGGGGTTCGAAATACCGGGTCATGCGAATGAGCTCAATGAGCGAGCTGAGCGCGGCTCTGGGGAAAGCCGTTCCCGACATAGTGGTCACCAACGCTTTTCTTGACGATAAAGATGAGCTTTCGGAGATTATACATGCCGTGACCATAAGGAACCCCAAAGCCCGGTTCATCGTCGCAAGTTACGACGCCGCCGCGCGGTCGCCTATTACGGGCAGGCTTGACACGGCGAGGCGCAAGATCGAGGAAGGACATGACGCGTATATGGACCGTCTCAGAAAGGTCTACAATAAGGGCTGGGACGCGTTATCTGAAAAAACGAAGGCGGTTCTCATTGACCCGGAAAAGTCTTTCTGGGGTGAGACGCTGACGCCCGAAAGCTTTTATGAGATATATACTTTCCTAAATCCTGTTCATCCTACGGAACATTCTATGAAGTTCTATGGAGCTCATCCCGGCCTTTTCAACGAGAGAGGACATAGTATTAACCAGAAGATAAGGTCCCTTCTCTACAAGATCGTCAGACTTGGCGTAATTAACAGCCTAGATAGAACGTCCGCGGAAAAAGACCAGCTTAAAGGGCATGAAGTTCACGGTACCTGGGAGAGCGTGCCTGACGGGATACTTGAGACATATATAAGCGCACTCCTCCGCGACCAGAACGAATGTAGAAAATTCTCCCAGGAAATGATGATCCCAGGTGAAATGCTGGGATTCGAATGCGGGTTCGGGGACGAAGGGGATTTTATGCCCCCGGGATATCGTCGGGATGAAGAAGCAATTCGAAGGAATTCGATGGGAGTGATAATATCAGGAGCAAGGGGATATCTGGTCTATGGCCGGTTGAACAGGGCCATTAACGAATATAGAAGAGCTCTTATCAGGTCATTGTCTGGCGCCGATCTAGAAAAATATAATAGAAAACCCAGCGAACTAATGTTACTAACCCGTGATGAACTTGTTGAGTTATACCGTACGATCGATAATTCGCTTTTTGATCCCGAGGCGGTCGGAATGATATTAGAGGAATTATTGAATATGAAGAATGGGTGGTTCGAAGAGGCCGGGTTTGTGGCTCGGGAGCTGGGTATTAGAAGTATTATCGACGCTGTGGGCAAGGAAGAAAAAAATAACGTTATAGGTATAGTCGAGACCCCGTTCCATTTCGGGGACGTCATCGACGTTCTTGACGGCGTCGATAAGGAGAAGGAAATAGCCGCGGGTGAAACCTTCAAGGCGGAGGAAGCTTCCCGTATATGCGAAGGTATGTCTCCGGGGAAAGACGACGGGGAGCCCGGTGTAATAAACATCTGGTCCGGATACGCCCGGGATCCGAAACAAAGGGAACTAATGGAAGAATTTTCGCGAGCAAGTAAAGGCCGGGCTTATTCGATAAGGGTTTATGACGATCTTGACGAGCTGGCGCTCGAAGCATCCAAAGATGACGGGACAAAAAAAGTCACTATTTTGCCGTATATCCACCTGGGCCGTAAGTTCGGGATCAGGAAATATCCCGAAAATTCCGGAGTTCTTTTTATGGATATGCCCGAAACAATGGGGGAAGGTCTTTATGAGTTCACCCAGATCGGGACCATCATAATGACCGGCGTCGCCTTCCTTAAAGGTGACGAAGACGCGCTGAACGGTTTATACGCGCTTCTAACCGGCGAGACCCATTTCATCCGGTTAACAATGTATCTTCTCAGGGAACATCCGAGCACTGTAAAGTTCCATATCACCCCTTCCTCCCTAAACAACTATAATGACTTCACACGCCTCAACCGAATGATGCGGCAGATACTAAGCTTCGCATAATTGTTAATATTTGTTGACATAACATATCTGACATTATATAATACTAACTCAACAATGAACCAAATAACCCTCTAATACAGGTAGGAAAAACATGGCTCATGTCATATTTTGTCGTTGTAAAAGAACGATGTCTTTTCTTCTCGTTCTATTTTTTCTTTTTAATTCGGTTCCCTTGGGCGAGGCGGCGGCATGGGGTTCTCTTTCGGGGGGAGCTACACTGGCGGCTCCGGACATTTTTGAGATAAAAGGTAGGGAGGATGAGTTAAAGGCTTTCGCTATTTGCCGGGCTATAGAGGAAAGGCTGGTATCTTCAACGGACATAAAAAGCATTTACCTTGACGATCTATTACTTCTCCAGAGAGAGATAGGGTCGATATCCGAAGGGTGCACGCTCAGGCAGTACAATAACGAGATCTTCGTGCATCTTCCGGACAGTGATGTGGTCATCAGGTATTTTGACCCCGAAAAAGCCGATATCGATCCGGGATTTTCGATAACAGAAAAACTGAGGACATTCCCACTCGGTGAAAATCCCAGGATACTGCAACAGATCATCTGGACGAAAGAAGATCCGCCGTCAAAGAAATTTAAGCCTCTGGCCAGGCATTTCGGCGAGGCTAAACTTTCTAAGCCGGCTGATGCCATAGCTGAAGGGCTCACCGGCCGCGAAGTATTCAAACCGGCGGGAGACGACCCCTTCAATGTGCTCCTTGTATGGCCCAAATACAGGAACCGTCCCGCCAGGATATCCAGTATGCACTATCTCGCGAGCGCTATCGAAAGTAAAGAATTCCTTCTCGATCTCGCCCGGGCAATGAGCGAAGCCGACCCTAACGACCCTTTCTACAAAGAGGCGGCGAAATTAAGACTTGAGGACCTTCCGAACATAAACGTCGAGGTGCTGGACCTTTCGATGGCGGATGAGGACTTCAACCTCGCGGAGTTCCTGAAACAGAAAAAATATGACCTTATCGGCATGTCGACCCTTACGCAGAACCACAGGGCGACGTCCGGGCATATGCGACTTATAAGAAAAACATCGCCATCGAGCGCCCTAATAGCGGGAGGATGGCACGCTTCGGCGCTGCCGGAAGATACGATCGAGGAAACAGGAGCGCAACTTGTTGTCAGCGGCCAAGGCGTTGAAACCCTGGCGGATATCGTCCTCAGGCTTATTTTCGGCGGCCGTGATGTGGATCCGGCCGATAATATAGGTAAAATAAGCCGGCTTGTCGAAGGCGTTTGCTTTAAGGATAAGGACGGCAAATTCGTCCATACGGGTAATAGGAAGATGCTTCTGGGTTTCGATAAATACCCGTATCCTCACCACAGCCACGCGCGGTCGGTATTCAAGAAACCCTACGAAGAAGAACAGCTAAAAGATCCCAGGGACGAAGAGAAAGAGCTTAGATCAGGTTTTGTTCATACGTCTTTCGGCTGCCCTTTTAGATGCAAATACTGCGCGAATCCAGCGGTATATAAAAGATACATGAAACGCGGGCTCGATAACCTGAAAAAGGAACTGGACGAGCTTTTCGATTCGGGCGTCAGGGCTTTTTCGTTCCGCGACGAGACCTGGAGCTTTGTCCCGGAAAGAGCTGACGCGATCATAAAAATGATGCAGGCGTACAAGGACAGGGCGAACGCCATGGGCGATAATTTTTACTGGTCAGCGACGACGAGAGCGGATCTCCTTTCGAGGGAGATGCTGACGAAAATGAGGGAGTCGGGGCTAATGACTTTATATTTCGGCATAGAGACCGGCGATATGCCCCTAATGAAGGCGGTCAAGGGGGTGAGCGTCGATTACGAGAAAATACTCGAGAATATCAAGATATGCGACGAGTTAAAGATAGTCACGTTCTCCTATCTCCAGGTAGGCCTCCCCGGCCAGGACATGGCTTCTATCATGAGGACCGCGCGTTTTATCATCGAGGCCAAGGCATATACATCGAGCGTTTTTATCACGCTTCCCTTGCCTGGAAGCCCTTATTTCAAGCCGCTGAACGACGGTCCTATAAGGATGCTATCGGACCTAATGGATAATAATGGCGGTCATGATCTCCGGACCGAAACTGATGAGCTGACTTACATGGAAATATGGCTCATAGAAAAATGTTTCAAAGCCCTTGAAAGGACGAAAAGCCTTAAAAGGCAAATTGCCGATAACGGGATGAACGTAATGATAGGCGACGAAACCGTAATAATGGGATTTTTGAGGACAGCCGCTATTGTCGACAAGGTGATAAGGACCAACCCGATGTATGACGGCACCAACCGGGCAAAGATATTGGGCGATCTTTTAAAGTCAGATACATCTTTATATCACGTTTACGGTGTATTTCTAAAGCACTTCGATGAGGACCCATGGTACAACGAAAACCCCTTCAATCTGACCGAATCGCTAATGGATCCGGAGTTCGCTAGAAGTTATGATCGCATGTTGACGGATATAACATTCGTTAACGGTTATGATATCCTCAAAGAAATGGATCTTGGCTGCATGTTCTATATTATGCAGGCCATCTGGGCGCATTATAAAGACGAGCCGGGAAGATCAAAAAGAGTGATCTTTGATGGGCTGGACGCCGGGACGATAATATCATCATTGCAGGCTATGGTCGGATCTATCAGCCTCGGTGAACAAAAAGAAGAAGAAGATAGCGCGCTCGGATCCAAGATAAAAAAAACAGAGGCCGAAGGTAGATCAATATCCGATTTTAAGCTGGCTTTACTCGATAATCCCTATGAAAAGAGGTTGTTGGAAATACTGCAAAATAAAGGGATACCGCCGGGAGTTCCGGCTGAAAAAATAAAGGGAGTGCTTGCCAAGATCGCGGGAAGCGACGCGGACCTTGTCCGGATGGTCCGTGACCTGCCGTTCGAGGAGACAACGATCGATGAGTTCAAGGATGGGCTTCGCCAGAAAGCCGGTAAAAAAGGAGAAGGCCCTAGCGCAAGGCTCGAGGCGACTTTCGCAATTGTCGGAGATACAGCCGGTATGGACGCGAACGGTTATAAGGAGGCATTACTGGGAAAACTCGGGGAAGACGCGGAGCTGGTTGAATTAGTCACAGCCCTTGACCCCGAAAGGTTGAAGATCATCAAATACTGGTACGCGTTAAGGGAAAAAGTCGAACACCGGGAACAATCTCCCGAAGTCAGGCTGGCCAAGGCGATCGTGACCGGGAAATATGTCGAGATAATCGGCGGAACCGTGGAAGATGAGCCGGTAAAGGCGCTTATCCTTAAGGCGCTTGATAATTCCAGGAGCACGGGGGACCCTCAGACGAAAGCTTTACTTGATATAATGGAAATACCCGAAGGGTCCGGAGAAAGGCGGCTTATGGAAGCCATGATGCTTCTTAATGTGTCCGAGTATAAGACAACCAAAGATTATCAGAACGCGCTTATCGAATACGTCAAAACAGATGACCATTCACGATCAATGGATCGGGAGATAGCGCGTTTGAGATCAGAGATCAGATTCGGACTAAGTGAGGAAGGAGATACGATCTATTTCCGCAATAAGGACAGACAGAAAATGGGAACGGACACGGGGAATGCGGCGTTCGTAAAGAATAACGAAGGGATGATAAGAACTTTTCTCGCCGATATCCCGGACAAGGTGCTTGTCCGTGTTCCCGTGGAGATGTTCGAAAAAATGGATGAGTCCGTCCGTAAGACATTCACGGGCGCTTATCTGGGCTCGCCTAACGGCGTAATAGAGCTGTACTACATGTCGGGTACCGGTCTAGTGCCCGAGTCGGTTTACGGGAAACTCGGCGTGGAGAAGAGAAGAATTGATTTCGAAAGGACTAGGAGTAACACCATAACGCTTTTACCGGTCTCGAAGGATGAGGAGATAGACCAGACGCTTATCCGCTCTAGGATCGGGGATATGAAACTCGGCTTGAACGATACCGTTATATCACCGGTCGGGATCGAAGGCGACCAGGCTTTTCTAGCCAGGGGTACGGTGCTGGGGTTGAACCTTATGTACATTTATCGTAAGTCGGTGGAGAAGCCGATAGTCGACAGAGATGACCTTATAGACGTTGTCAATAAGCTGAGAACCCTTTGCGGGGTGCCGAATGGCAGTGATTTCTCCGTGAAACCCGAAGATGTGTACGCCCTGGCCGCCGGAGAGTTCGCGGAAGGCGGCGAGAACGCTCTGATCCGCGCGCTTAAAAAACTCGTACCACTCCTTCCGATGGAGCCCATTGACAGGGAAGAACAAAGACGGCTGTATGAGGCGTTCAGGGAGGTCGTGACGAAGGCATAGCTTTGGGACAATAGACCATGGACCATAGACTATAGACCATGGTCCATGGTCAATGGTCTATGGTCGAACCCGCCAACCCATGTTATAATACCACTATGGACTTCAAACTTGTATTCAGCTTTCTCATAGACACGTTCGAACGCGAGAAGATCGATTTCGCGCTGATAGGCGGGTTCGCTCTCCAGGCGGCCGGGATCACGCGCACGACGAAGGATATAGACCTTTTGATCCTGGCCCAGGATTCGGTCAAGATCAAGAAGGCGCTTTTGTCCAGGGGGTATGAGCTCCTGCATGAGAGTAAGGACGTACTGAACTTTCTCGGGAAAAAACCCGATCTCGGCAAGATCGATTTCCTTCTCGCGCACAGGAAATACGCGCTGGGCATGTTGGACCGCGCCGTGACCCGTCCTGTCTTCGACGGGAAGCTCCGGGTTAAGACCATCGGTAAGGAAGACCTTATCGGGCTTAAGCTTCAGTCCAGCGTGAACGACCCGTCCAGGTATTACCAGGATATGGCGGATATTTTTTCGCTTATCAGGGAGAACTATGGTATAATTGATATCAATTTAGTGCGGGAATATTTTGAGGTTTTCAACAAAACGGACGAACTTGAAAAAATTATCGAACAGGTCAAAGATGCTCACAAAAAATGACAGCCGTGATATGCTCAAAGACTCGCTGGACGCGGAAAAAAGAGATAATTTCCGTATCGCCGGCAGAGAAGGAATAAAACTGTCCACTTTCGACGAATACCTGCATTTTCTCGAGAAGACGCAGGAGGTATTCGGATCGTTCCCAGTCAAGCCGGCTCCCACTCCATCTTCTAAAAATAAGCTTTAGGAACGGATTTTAGCAAACTGAATTCAGGGTCAAGGGGCAAGGGTCAGGGTATTTTTATGTTCATATCCGGAACCTATACAACCCCACCCCTTACCCTTACCCTGACCCTAAACCCTTGACCCTCAGATATTGTTGGCATTATTCTCTCTCTGCGGGTATAATCTTTCCAAAGGGGGATATTCATGCGGAAAATTCTGGTGTCTTTGTTACTAGTTCTCTCCTGTTCGGTTCTAAACGCCTACGCCGATAAGACGGACGACCTTATCGTCGACGCCGCCAGGGTGTTCGAGGATATGACCAATATGCCCGAAAGCGGGATACCCAAGGATTATATACGATCCAGCGCGGCGATAGCCATTTTTCCGTCGACGCTGGCGGGCGGCTTCGTTTTTGGCGGACAGTTCGGCCGGGGAGTTATCGTTTCCAAGGACGAGAAAACCGGAAAGTGGAGCGTTCCGGCTGTTTTCACTATAGCCGGATTAAGCTGGGGTCTCCAGATAGGGGGCCAGGCCACGGATATAATCCTTTTAATAAGGAATGAGCGCGGGGTGGACGGGCTTCTTCAAAGCAAGTTCAAGCTGGGCGGCGACGCGAGCATAGCGGTTGGGCCTGTCGGGAGAGAAGCCGAAGCGGCTACGGACCTTATGCTTAAAAGCGGGATCCTGTCTTATTCGAGGTCGAGGGGCGCGTTCATAGGAGTTAAGCTCGAGGGCGCGGTCATTGCGGCCGAAGACGAGAACAATGCCGCTTTGTACGGCACAGGCGTTACGGCGAAGGATATACTGAAAGGAAAACAGTTATTCCCGACCAAGTCAGCCGAGAGGCTTATGGCGGATCTCAGCCAGTACGAGAAATAATGTGTTAGCTGTCAGCTTTTGATGTATAGCTACCTTATACTCTGAAAGCTGAAGGCTGGTAGCTAAGGATCAGATATGTCCGACTATATCGAAAAAAGGAAATTCGCGCGAGCGAAAAGCGATTTCGATGTACTGTGCTATATCGGAAGCGTGATGGAGATACCTTTTAAATGCCAGACGATGGATATTGGGCAGGGAGGGTTGAAGATCCTTTCCCCCAGGGATTTCGTCGCGGGGCATGAGTTCGTGGTTAAAATATACATGCCTTTCAGCAATATTCCCGTTGAAGTGGTCAGCGAAGTAAGATGGTGCAAAAAATCCACCCGGCAGCCGGGATATTACGATGCAGGCGTTCAATTTATTTTCCTTTCCCCCGAGCAGCAACAACTGGTAAACGATTATGTCGCGCGGGTCATCGCGATAGAGTCCGAAGAGTGATCGCCGTCATTTCCGAGAAAGCGGTAACCAATTCAGGAAGATATTATTAAACGATCCTCTCTTTTGCAGGGATGACTTACCGTCTTATATGCTGTTCCCCGTGTCGTAAAACAAAAAAAATCCAGATATTGAGGGTTGCCTTCAAATTGGTCATTATGTAAACTTTTATATGAGCTAACAATCATTATAATAGAATAGAAAAAATACTGGTCTTGAAACGAACATAAAAAAAACTTAATGGAATTGTATTGCCTGTTAAGTACAATATTTTAATAAGGTTTAAGAAAGGTGTGAAATGAAAATGTTATCCGCCAAAAAAAGAACTTTAAGGAGTATCTCATTAATAGTAATATTCTTTTTCGTCTCCGGTCTTTTGGCGAATGATGTGTTTGCCGGATTCAATAGCCCGCTCGCGCCTCAAAGTATGTTCAATCAGATGGATAAATTCACTCAGGCTGACGAAGGCGTGAACGCCATTAAGGATACTTTCCAGCTGCCCGTTTATCTGGGGGAGGTAAGGGAGACCCATAAGGGGAATTCAGATCTATTTGTCATTCATATTCAGGACGCTCATTGCAATAAGGAAGCCCAGAAGAAAATAAGCGAGATCATAGGGTATTTCAATAAGGAGCACGGAGTTAAAATCGTGAATCTGGAAGGAGGTTCAGGAGCTTATGACACCGGGGTTTTCGACGCTATAAATGACCCGAAAGCGAAAAAAACCATTTCGGATTATTTCGTGGATAAGGGTGAGTTGAACGGCGCCGAATCATTCGCCGTAAATAACCCCGGGAAGGTAGAACTTTGGGGAATAGAAAAAAAAGACTATTACATGGAAAACCTGAAGGTTTATAGGGACTCCATGCCTAAGAGGAACGATGTCAACGGCGCGCTTGGAGCGCTCGAGTCAATTTATTCTCAACTGAAGAAAAAGATCTTTTCGGAGAACCTGGCGAAAATAGACGGGTATTTCACTGCATACAAGGCCGGGAACATGGATTTTAGGGATTATGTTGACGCCCTGGGGAAGACGGCTAAGGCCGAAGGGATAGACCTTAAATGGTTCTTCAACGTTTTCCTTCTTTTTCAGGTCACCGAGATGGAGAGCGATATAGATTTCAGGAAGGCCGATAACGAAAGGGATACGCTCATGGAAGAGCTCGAGAAAGGCCTGTCGATAAAAGAAAAAGAGAAGCTTATCGCCAAGAGCGTGGCTTTTAAGAATAAGCTGATACCCGAGAAACAGTTCTACAGTTTTCTTCTCGAGAAGGCCAGATACCTGGAGATAGACAAAACGAAGTTCCCGACCCTGTTCAAGTACATTGTCTACGTTTCCATATACGAAGGCATCGACTACGCGAATTTGATGACCGAACTGGACGATCTTGAGATAGAGTTGAAGAGCAAGTATTTCAGGAACGAGGACGAGAGGGCGCTCGACAGGCTGTCGATGGACCTCGCTATGCTGAAGAATATATTCAACGTCACACTTACGAAAAGGGACCATGAGTATTATCTGGCAAACAAGGCGTCGTTCTCCGCGGAGAATTTCTTAAAGTTCGCGAAAGACAACGCCGCGAAGTACGGGATAGAAGCGGATCTTCCGGCCTCGATAAACGAACTTGACGGATACCGCCAAAAGATGGAAGGGTTCTTCGAGTGTTCCTTCAAAAGGGACGCCTCTTTCATGGAGAACCTCAAGTTCCCGGGTGAAAGCGTGGAAATAGCCCGGTCCGCTAAAGAAGGCGAGGCAGGGGGGGAGGAAGATAATAACTCTCCCAGGTCCGCCGTGCTCGTGACCGGAGGGTTCCACACTGATAATATGAAAGCGCTCCTTAAGAAGAACAAAATATCCTTTATATCGATCATCCCAAAGTTCAGGAACGGGGACGGCTACGAAAGTCCTTATTTCAAACTTCTCGGGGGCGAGAACCCGGCGTTCGAAGAAAAACTGAAGGGGCTGGTCCCGCAATCCTCGATGATCGCCATCGCGACAAAACTGTGCGCCTCCGGCGATGCCGACGCGCCTCTGGGGGAGCTTGTTCATGGCGCGAAGGACCTAGGCGCGTTCCGGCTGGCCGTCGGTATCCTTGAGGCGCTTATACGGGAAAAGATAGCCGACCCGGAATGGATAACCGCGAATATTGACAGGGCCGATATAAAGTGGTCAAAGGAGAGAAACCAGATAACTGTAAAAATGCCCGATAAGAAAGCAGTGACGATCGATATATCGGAAAAGAGGGTCGGTAGGGAAAGCGCCCAAAAAGAGACCGCTCACCCGATCGGACCGGTCAAGCGAGCTCCGGTTTTGACCGGTAAAGGCGGGCTTATAGGAAAGCTTTTCGTGAAAATCGATTCGGGCGGGTTCCGGCAGGTTAGAGACGGGATCATCGCGGTCGAAGAAGAGGAGGACGGAAAAAAATGGCTGAAATTCTATATCGAGAACGAGTATGATGAGTTTTCGCTGAAATCGGAGCTTTACACAAAGGACGGGGTCAGTGCGAGGTTCGAGATAACAGGGGAATGCACTCTTCCCGGCGGAGGGAAAGCCAAGACGATCGAGAACAATCTTTTTGTTATGGGATACGGGAGCGCGAAAGGGATCTATATCACGAAAAAAATGCGCCTGGACCCGCTCGCTCTTTTTCACGAAGGCGCGGAGGGATATTACAACGGGCCAAAGGGTGAAGCCGTTCCGGATATGATAAAAGCACTGGGGATAACGGAACTCCCGGAACTTCCTGTCGGCGTGAACCCGCATACTTTCCTCCGGGGTTGCGGCAAGGACATGAAGAGAATAGCGCTTAACTCAAAGAAGATCAACATCGAGACAGCCCATAAGAACGTTGACGCTTTCATCCGGGAATTGACGGCCGAGCTTATGGGAATGGATCCCCTTAGGGTGAACCCGAGCGAGCTTGCGCTTATCCGATATAATGTCGCGCGGGGCATTACCGGCAAAGACCTCTTGGCGGGACTGCAGGAAGACGCGGCGTATTTCAGGCAATTCGGTTTGGACGGGGTTTTCAACGGGGAAGCCAATGAGCGGCTGAGCGGACGTCTGGCCCTTCCTGTTTGGAACGCTACGGATGTAAAGAAGATAGGCGGAAATATCGAACCCCTCTCCGGCGACGCAGATATTTACCCTATTCCCGACGTACATGGCGATCTGAAGGCTTTGAGGGCCTATCTCGCGGGTTTGGGGTTGATCTATCCTCGGGACGATGATGATCCTCTACAGGACGAATGGGTGGGCGGGGATAAAACGGCGGTGCAGTTGGGAGATGCCGTTGACCGCGGAAAGGATTCTCTCCTTGTTTTCAAATATCTCCGGAAAATGCAGGAAAAGGCCCGTGATCAGGGAGGAGAAGTGGTCCGTCTCTTGGGTAACCATGAGCTTATGTATCTCTCTTACGCTTCGGCGCAGACAGATTCCATGACAAGAGGTGACAGCGTTTCTTACCGGGAAAGAATGAAAGAATATGAACACTATTGGAACGATGATCTTGCGGGCGGAAAGAAATTCGACGCTGATGGTTACAGCCTTAACGAAGAGACCGGGGCTAGAAGTTTTCTGGAAATGCTTAAGGAGGATATCATAGAGGGCAGGGTCAAGGCCGGACATTATGGATGGGGTAAGATATTCACGCACGGGATCGTAACGGAAAAGGTATTCAATGCGGTAAAAGAGGCGGCAAAGATCGGGCTCAGTCCCGATGAAGCCTCAGCTTTGGAACTCAGCCCGGAAAAGTTCGTCGAATTGGCGAATGAAGAGCTTATGAATTCCGTTATGCTTGACGATTTTTCCGCCTCCGAGGGGCTCTTGCCGGCCAAAGAAGGTCCGAGAAAGACATCGGCGAGCGCCATCTTCTCGAATACAACGGAACTATGCGGGATCTTTACGGCATATATAAGCGATTTTGACGATGACGGAACTCCGTTGAATGACGGGGTCAGGATAGGGAAAGTCTATACCGCCTCGGGGCAAGTTGTCGGACATGACGCTCTGGTCGGAATGTATTCCATAATGAACGGGAGGGTCCTGTCAGTGGACGTGAGGATGTCCGAGGCATTCGAGAACGGCGGCGTGAAAAAGGCCGTATTCTTCAGCGGGGGAAAAGTTTATTTGGCCAGGCCTAACGGAGAGCTTATTGCCGAAAAGATCAGGAAAAAGACCGGATCTGATCCGGGTAGGTTCAACTCCCTGATATTAAAGGAGACCGAAGTGATAGTGGCCGATAGGGATATTGATAGAAGCGCTCTGGAGTCGTGGTTGAACATATTTAGACGCGCGGCTGAACTTTCGACGGGTAAACAGGCCGAGTCCCTTTCGATGATGTGCATCGTGGCCGGACTTTCGGCGCTGATCAGAGGCGGATACGATAATTATTTTCAAAGTGACTCATTCGACGCAATGTACAGGGAATTGACCTTAAGGGAAAAAGCCGTGGCTTACGCGCTTACGCTGGAGAATGTTTCGCCGGTCGATACCCGGGATTATATCCTCAAATATTTGCCCGGTGCCGAGCGGATCCTTGATAGACATAGAGGCAATGACGATATTGATACCACGGCGGGGATCGAAAAGATATCTGAAAGGATAAGCGCGGCCGAAGCCGAAGCGGCGAATAGAGGGATGAATTACGACGAAAAAGCGGAATACGAGTTCATTCGGAACATCCTGGCCGGATACGGGAAACAGACCCGTCTCGATAATACGGCGAAAGAAAGGACCGAAAGCACGCGTGAGGCATTGAAATATATGGATCCGAACTGTATGGACTGGATCGTTACGCCCATGAGCCTCGAGACCGAGGCCGGTAAAGAAGGGATAGACCGCGAGGCCGCGAGAAAGATGAAGAAAGATTACGGCTCGAATACCAAAGTTCTGGATTATGAGTATGGCCCCGAGATCGCTCCGGAAGACCTGGCGAGGAACATAGCGATCGCGAGTGCCGAAGCCCTCGGGCAGATGGCGGGTCATGTCGGGACTGAGGGGAAACCGCGAGCGATGGTCTATATTCCCAAGTCCGTGGATCCGGATGATATCAGGAGCGCTATCCGGCTCGCGTATATCGACGAGGCCGACGACGCTTTTGACGCGCTTCGCGTTGCTTTCAGAGGAAGCATGTCGGAAATACTCCTGGCATACGGCGGGAAAGCCGTCTCCGGAAAAGGAACTCCCGCCGAGTTCGAAGCGAACCTGTTAATGGCGATGATGAAGGATATCTCCTATGTCAGGGAGGGTAATATCCCCGATAACGCCGTCATCGACGAGGTCAACCACGTCATAGCCGCGAAACTCCTCCTGGACCGCGCTAGAAAAAAATCCGAGAACAAATACAAGAGCGACCAGGAAGCGACCCTTATAAGGATGCTGAACGTCTTTTTGTCCGGCGTTTTCGACCCGGACGGGACACAAGTCGACAAACTGGCCCCGGATATCCTCGATATGATAATGGCCGGCATGTACGTCATCAACATGGTGCAGCCCGTGGACTACGAGGATATCCGCGAAGTCTGGGAAGCACAGAGCGAGGTTCTCAGGTCGCTGTAGTCGCGTGATTCGTGATTCGTGGTTCGTTCCCGGAAAAGAAGGGTTGCTCTCCTAGCCAAACCACAAAATCACGAACCGCGAATCACGAAACACTAACCACGATCGGGCAACGGTTGTTCTTGTCTATAACGGGTAATTGTACTAAAATACTGGCATGGCATCGCTTATGCGGGCGGCTAAGAATATTCTTGTGGTGGAGGATCATTTCCCGGCGATAAATCTCGTTTCGGACATGCTCAGGGAATCCCCGCACTATGCCTTCAATGTCAGTATGGCTACGACCCTAAAAGAGGCCATCGAAGTCATCTCCCACGGCGATATAGATATCATCCTGCTTGACCTGAATCTCCCCGACTCAAAAGGGCTCGATACTCTCAGGTGGATCAGGGAGGAAAATGGCGACGTTCCGGTCGTTGTTCTGACAGGGGAGTATTCCGAGGAAAAAGGGGTTGAGATAATCCAGCACGGCGCCCAGGAATATATCCTTAAAACTGAATGCGACTCCTCACATCTTAACAGGTCCGTCCGGTACGCCATTGAAAGGAAGAAGGCCGAGCGCGGTATCTCGGAGAACGGCGATAAAGTAGCGTCCATGATCAGCCATATCCCGGGCATGTTCTACAGGTCGAAGGGGCATAACCACGATATCATGGATTTTGTGAGCGAGGGCTGTTCGGGGATCACAGGGTATAGCGCGGACGATATCAAGGGGTCGAGGAGGGTAGCTTTCAATTCCATAATACATCCCGAGGACCGCGATACTGTAAGAAAGGAGATAGAGACGGCGATACGGGCTAAGAAGGCGTTCCAGTTCTTTTACAGGATAATCTGCGCTAACGGCTCGGAAAAATGGATATGGGAGCAGGGTAACGGGATCTATGATTCCCGGGGGAAGGCTACCGCTCTCGAAGGTTTCGTATCGGATATCACCCAGCAGAAGAAGGCCGAGGACGAGATGGAGGAAAGTTATAAGAAACTGGCCGAGACCCTGGAGGATACGGTCAACGTTCTCGCCGCGACGGTCGACGCGAGGGACCAGTACACGGCGGGGCACCAGAAGCGCGTGGCGCAGCTCTCGTTCGCGATAGCTAAAAAAATGGACCTCGATGATAACCGCGTATGCGGCATCTACATGACGGCGCTTATCCACGACATCGGCAAGATACATGTGCCGATAAACATCCTCATAAACCCGAGGACCCTAACCGAGCTCGAGATGAACATGATAAGGACCCATTCGACGGTGGGTTACGACATACTTAAAAAAATAAATTCTCCGTGGCCGATAGCGAAAATAGTTCTGCAGCATCACGAAAGAATGGACGGGTCGGGATACCCTAACGGGATACCCGGTTCGAAAATACTGCTTGAGGCCAAGATATTGGCTATAGCCGACGTGATAGAGGCTATGGCGTCCAATAGGCCCTACAGGCCGGCGCTGGGTATAGACGCGGCGCTGGCGGAAGTGCAGAAAAATAAAGGCTTGCTCTACGATAAAGCCGTAGCCGGCGTTTGTCTTGAATTGTTCCAAAAAAAGAAATTTTCTTTCTAGCTGTCAGCCATCAGCCTTCAGCGGATAGCTAAACACCAATAGCAGAAAGCTGAAGACTGAAAACTGAAAGCCAACAAGGAGGATACTTTATGGGAAAAGTACTCATAATCGGCGCCGGAGGCGTCGGGAACGTTGTCGTTCGTAAATGCGCGATGGTGCCGGACGTTTTCGGGGAAATATGCCTGGCTAGCCGTACGGTAAGTAAATGCGAAGCGATAGCCCGGGACATGGATTTTCCGGTGAGGACCGAAAAGGTCGACGCCGACGATCCAGCTCAGGTCATTCAGCTCATAAGATCGTTCAAGCCGGACCTGGTCGTGAACGTGGCTCTCCCGTACCAGGACCTTTCGATAATGGACGCTTGTCTGGAGACTAAAACTCATTACATGGATACGGCCAATTACGAGCCGCCGAACGAGGCAAAGTTCTGTTACAAATGGCAGTGGGATTACCGTGAAAGGTTCAAGGAAAAAGGGATCATGGCGCTTCTCGGTTGCGGCTTTGACCCGGGGGTCACGAATATTTTCTGTGCTTACGCGAAAAAGCATTTCTTCGATTCCATAAGGTTCATCGACATCATGGACTGTAACGCCGGTTCGCACGGCCACCCGTTCGCGACGAATTTCAACCCCGAGATAAATATCCGCGAGATCACCCAGAAAGGCAAGTACTGGGAGGACGGGGCATGGAGAGAGGTCGCTCCGCTTTCAGTGCATAAGACCTTCGATTTTCCGGAGATAGGACCTAAGGAGATGTACCTCCTCTACCATGAGGAACTTGAATCGCTCGTCAATAATATCCCCGGGCTAAGCCGTATAAGGTTCTGGATGACCTTCGGACAGGAATATATCACCCATTTGAGGGTGCTCGAGAACGTCGGGATGACGAGGATCGACCCCGTCAATTTCGAGGGGCATGAAATAGTGCCGCTAAAGTTCCTCAAAGCCCTGCTTCCCGAACCGTCGAGCCTTGGCGTGAATTACACCGGGAAAACGAATATCGGTTGCATGATCGAGGGAACGAAAGGAAAAAAAGACGTCATCAAGTACATATACAACGTGTGCGATCACGCCGAATGTTACCGGGAAGTGAAAGCGCAGGCCATTTCGTACACCACCGGTGTCCCGGCGATGATCGGCGCGATGCTTGTAATGACAGGCGTTTGGAAAGGCGCGGGTGTATTCAACGTGGAAGAGTTCGATCCCGACCCGTTCATGGCAAAACTGAATGAACACGGCCTGCCGTGGGTCGTAAAGGAGCTTTAGTTAGTAACTAAATTTGACCATAGACCATGGACTATGGTCTATGGTCCATGGTCTGAATATGAATCTGAATTTCGTTGAAAATCTGAACCACACCCCGTGCTACGTCGTGGACAAGGCGCTCTTAAAGCGCAATCTGGAGATCCTCGGCGGGGTTGAGAAGAAGACTGGGGCGAAGATACTTCTCGCGCTCAAGGGTTTCGCCATGTTCAGCCTGTTCCCGGTGATACGCGAATATCTTTCGGGCACGGCGGCGAGTTCTCTCTACGAGGCCAGGTTGGGATTCGAAGAGTTCGGCGAGGAAGTGCACGCTTGCGCTCCGGCTTTCAGGGACGACGAATTTGAAGATATCCTCATGTGCTCGAGCCATATCACTTTCAACTCCTTCACTCAATGGGCCAGGTTAAAGCCCAGGGTAGCGGCTTTCCCGAAACCGGTAAAATGCGCGCTCAGGATAAATCCCGAACATTCCGAGGTGAAAGTGCCGATATACGATCCCTGCGCCCCGGGATCACGGCTCGGGATACCAATAAAAGCTTTCAGGGGAAAAGATATTGAGGGGATCAAGGGCTTACATTTTCATACTCTATGCGAATTGAATTCTGACGCTTTGGAAAGGACCCTTAAACAGGTCGAGACAAAATTCGGTGAATATCTCTATGACATGGAGTGGGTCAATTTCGGCGGCGGGCATCATATCACGAGGAACGATTACGATATCCCGAGACTGTGCCGGATCATAACGGATTTTTCAGCCAAATACAAGGTGCAGGTGTATCTGGAGCCCGGCGAGGCCATAGCGCTTAACACCGGGTACCTGGTCGCGTCCGTTCTTGACGTAATACCGTCGTCGCCGGATATCGCCATACTCGACACATCCGCCGCGGCGCATATGCCGGACGTCCTGGAGATGCCTTATAGGCCTGTCATAGCCGGGTCCGGGGACCCAGGGGAGCTGCAGCATACTTATAAACTGGGCGGGATGACATGCCTGGCGGGTGATATCATAGGCGAGTATTCCTTTAATAAGCCCCTTAAACCCGGGATGAGGCTTGTTTTGAAGGACATGGCGCATTACACCATGGTCAAGAACAACACTTTCAACGGCATCAACCTTCCGTCGATAGTCATATACGACCCCGACGGGAATAAGCTCGAGACGGTACGGACGTTTTCTTATGAGGATTACAGGAATCGATTGTCGTGATATAATAAGTTGTTAAGCGAAGTTTCCGTGGGACGTAGGACGTGGGACGTTGGACGTTTTTTGGAGAACTTAACTGGAACGTCCCACATCCTACGTCTCACGTCCTATGGTACATATAGCCTTGACAATTAATAACACAGGAGGAAAGAATGGATATCAAGGAAAAAGGGACTACGTCGCTTGGGCTCAGCGGTAATGTGGCCGCGCTATTGTCTTATCTTGGCGGTTTCGTCACCGGGGGGATATTTCTTTTACTGGAGAAAGAGAACAAGTACGTGCGTTTTCATGCCATGCAGTCCGTGGTCGTCTTCGGCGGGCTATTCATAATAAACCTGGCGATAGGCCTGATCCTGCCTTTTGGGGTAAAAAATCTTCTTTCTACCCTTATAGGTTTCCTCAGCGTGGTGCTGTGGGTGGTCCTTATGGTAAAGGGATACCAGGGCGAGGATTTTAAGGTGCCTGTCGCGGGGGATGTGGCGGAGAAGCATATCTAGTAAAAGACCATGGACCTTAATGTTGTAAAAACAGTATCCTTTTAAAGGTCTATAGTCCATGGTCCAAGTTAAACGAACTTCGAGAAGAACTTGTCTATTTCCTCGCGGGTGTGGAGCTTGTAGTAGTCTTTCAGGAGATCGCCGGGTGTTTCATTGCCGATATGCATGATGGAGCATTTTATGTCGTCGAATTTTGACGGGGTTACGCTGAAGCTTTTAAGGCCCGCCGCTATGAGGAGCGGATAGAATTCCTCGAACGACGAAACCTCGCCGCAAAGGCATACTTCTTTCTTCGCTTTTCGGGCTTCCTTGACAATTATCTCTATGTATTTCATGAGGGCCGGGTGAAGGATGTGGTACCTCTTTTCGGTCATGGAGGTGTTCCTCGATACCGCCAGGGCGTACTGCAGCAGGTCGTTGGTCCCGATATTGACGAAATCCACCTCTTGGAATATCTCGGATGAAGACATAACGGCTGCCGGGGTCTCGATCATGACCCCTTCGGGTATCTTTACAGGGTTAAATGGTACTTTCGCCCTTTTAAGCTTCAGCTTCGCCTCGTTCATGAGTTTTCTGAACGGTTGTATGTCGTTCGTGTCCGATATCATCGGGTAAAGCACACGGAGATTGTTTCCGGTGTTCGCTCTTAGAAGCGCCTTGATCTGGGTCAGATACAGGTCAGGAAAAGTCTCGACGGCGAACGAGCCCCGGAGGCCCATGCAAGGGTCGGTGTTAGGGGGCAGCTCCAGGAAAAGCGGTACTTTGTCGGCGCCGATGTCGAGAAGCCTGGCCGATACCGGCTTACCCCGGGTCGAGTCGAGTATTTTTTTGTACATGGCGTATTGTTCCTCTTCGGTGGGCGCGTAGTTCCTCTGCGTGAAAAGGAATTCGGTCCGGAGGAGGCCTATGCCGTCGTGCCCGAGGGCCTCGGCCCTTTCCGATTCCTCCGGGGTGCTGATGTTGATCTTCAGGGTTATCTTCTTCCCGGTGTTCGTCGCTGTCGGAAAGTTCTTTTTTGCGACGCATACCAGTTTCTTCTTTTTTAAGGACTCTATCTTCCTGTTATAGTAATCGGTTGTTTTGGCGTCAGGATCGACTATGACCTTTCCCAGGGAGCCGTCGACCGCGAGTATAGTGCCGCAGGATATCGTCCCTACATCGACGCCTAAAACGATCGGTACGCCGAGTGAGCGGGCGAGTATGGTGGCGTGGTTCGTGAGCCCGCCCTGCTTGGATACAAAAGCCAGAACGTCCTCCGCCGCGAGGTCGAGGACAAGCGACGGGATCAGCCTGTCGGCGACAACTATTACCGGGCGGATCTTTTCCGCCGGGCAAAGGGCCTGTGCGGATTTTGACCCGAGCTTTTCAAGGATGCGGTTCCTGGTATCGATAAAATCATGTATCAGCTCCGCGAAATGCCCTTCGAGATTGCTGTATTTATCGATATATTCGGCGAATACCGTTTCGAGGGCGCTCTCTGCGTTCACCTTCTGGTTAAGGATGGAGTGATAGACCTTTTTGTGTATTTCCGCGTCCTCGAGGATAGTGAGATGCGCGTGGAATATGTCAGCCGCGTCCCGGTCGAAGGACTCCCTCGCGTTCTTTATCATAGTACGCATTTCCGACTGGGCTTCCTTAAAAGAGGAATCCGCGCGGTATATCTCTTTTTCTATATCTCCTGAGTCTACCGTGTAGTGGGGAATATGGCTCTTCTCCTCCGAAGAGAAGAGGGAAACCGGCCCCAAGGCCATACCCGAAGCGGCGGACATCCCTTTAAAGATCTTCATTGAATATCTCCCTATTTATTAACAAGTATCCTGCATAACACCCCAATAATCAAGTAAATTGACATTTTTTTGTTATTATGTTAATTTAGCAGCCGGATATCAACCTGGGCGCGAAAAAGAGGGGCTCAGGCCTGGCGCGGTGGCCGAGAAGCTAGGCAGCGGTCTGCAAAACCGTCCACACCGGTGCGAATCCGGTCCGCGCCTCCAACCTTCGCTACATATGTTAAAGAGCTTATAGCTTCGGTTGGCGTCGGCCCGCTTTGCGGGCCTTGCCAGACGTGGTGTATACAGAAAAGCGACGAAGTCCGCCGAAGCTGTGTAAGCTTTTCATATAAAAGCGAAGGCGGAAGGCGGGCAGAACGAGTAACACCGATCAAAAAGGGGCGAGTGGCGGAATGGCAGACGCAAGGGACTTAAAATCCCTCGGCCCATAAAGTCGTGAGAGTTCGAGTCTCTCCTCGCCCACCAGTTCCAATTTGTTGATGAAAATTTGGACTAATGCTTGAATGACGGCGCGAAATATGCTATTGTATCGTGTTATGGGCGGTTAGCTCAGCTGGTTAGAGCGCCACGTTGACATCGTGGAGGTCACTGGTTCGATCCCAGTATCGCCCACCAACCTTCGCTACATATATAAGGAGCTTATAGCTTCGGTTGGCTGCGGTCCGCTTTGCGGACCTTGCCAGACGAGTTGTATACAGAAAAGCGAAGGTTGCCCGCCGTAGCCGAATAATATTTAAATAGTTTGGCGAAGGCGGGCAGAAAACGCTAAACTAATCGGGAATCGATAGTTAACAATTAAATAATAATCGCATGTCTAAAAAACCCGACGAACAACTCCAGACCCTACGTCACAGCGCGGCGCATATTATGGCCGACGCGGTGCAACGTCTTTTTCCGGGTACTAAGCTCGGGATAGGTCCGGCCATTGACGACGGTTTCTACTACGATTTCGACAGCCCCACGGTATTTACGCCCGAGGACCTTCCTAGAATAGAGGAAGAGATGGCGAAGGTAATTAAAGAGGGCGCTGAATTCAAGAAAAGGGTGCTGTCAAGGGACGAGGCCCGGGATCTTTTCGGCTCGAAAGGCGAGAAATACAAGGTCGAGCTGCTGGACGCGCTTGATCCTTCGGAAGAAATATCCGTTTACTCTCACGGCGCTTTTACCGATCTTTGCAGGGGACCCCATATCGAGACCGCTAATAAGGTCAAAGCCTTCAAGCTTCTTACCCTGGCCGGTGCTTACTGGAAAGGTTCCGAAAAGAACGCCATGCTGCAGAGGATATACGGCACCGCATTTATGGACAGGGACGCCTTGAAAACTTATATTACCCTCCGCGAGGAAGCCGCTAAAAGGGACCACAGGAAGCTGGGGAAAGAGCTGGACCTTTTCAGTTTCAACGACGCCGCGGGAGCGGGACTCGTGATCTACCATCCTAAAGGCGCTATGCTGAGGATGCTCATCGCGGAGTACATCACGAAAAAACATATTGAAAAAGGGTATGAGCTTATTTCAAGCCCCCAGATACTTAAAAGCGATATATGGGTCAGGTCCGGCCATTACGGGTATTACAAAGAAAATATGTACATCTTTGAAAGCGACGATACCGAATACGCCGTAAAGCCGATGAACTGCCCCGGGCACATAATCGTTTACGCTTCCCAGACCCGAAGTTACCGTGAGTTCCCGATAAGATATTTCGAGCTCGGGCATGTGCACAGGCACGAGAAATCGGGGGTGCTGCACGGCCTTCTCCGTGTAAGGGGGTTCACGCAGGACGACGCGCATCTTTTCTGCCTGCCTGAACAGGTTGAGACGGAAATATGCGCCGTTATGGATTTCGTCAAGGAGACGCTTCTTGTATTCGGGTTCAAGGAATTCGAGGTGGAGCTGTCCACAAGGCCCGAGAAATCTATAGGTTCCGATGAAATGTGGGAACAGGCTACCCGGGCGCTAAGAAATTCGCTGGAAAAAAATAAAATACCCTATGAAATAAACGAAGGCGACGGGGCCTTTTACGGGCCGAAGATAGATATTAAGCTTAAAGACGCCCTATCAAGATCATGGCAGTGCGCTACTATTCAGTGCGATTTCGCTTTGCCGGAGAGGTTCGACCTTAAATATGTCGATTCGGACGGGAAGGAAAAACGGCCGATAATGCTGCACAGGGTCATACTCGGCAGCCTCGAGAGGTTCATCGGAGCTTTGATCGAGCAATATGCCGGGGCGTTCCCGTTATGGCTGGCGCCTGTGCAGGTAAAGGTCATACCGATAGCCGAGGCGCATTTCGATTACGCCGTAAAAATTAAGGAGCTATTGACCGTTTCCGGGTTCCGTGTCGAGCTCGATCTCCGCAGCGAAAAATTCCAGAAGAAGATCAGGGACGCGGAGCTCGCGAAAATACCTTATATGGCGGTGGTCGGCGCCAAAGAGATGGAGGACGGAACGGTCGCCGTGAGGAGCAAGAAGCGCGGACAGGCCGGAGTGGTAAACAAAACAGAATTTGTAGAACAACTAAGAAAAGAAGTAGAACAAAAAGCCGATTTATAATATAATAACCGCGTTATTTTATAAGAAAATTTTCCAAAGCGGTTAACGCGTCTTAAATTTTTTTATTTGGAGGTGGAATATCGTTTTCACGAAACCTAATAATCCGGGCGGCGGTTTCAACCGGTCTAATTTCAACAGGGACAGGGACAGGGCCAGGAGCGGCGACCATACAAGGATAAACCAGGAGATCAGGGCTTCGAAAGTAAGGCTTATCGACGAGGAAGGCAATCAGTTGGGTGTTTTTGAGATACGGGATGCGGCGCAAAAGGCTAAGGACGCGGCTCTCGACCTCGTAGAAGTTTCCCCCACCACGGTGCCGCCGGTGTGCAGGATAATGGACTACGGGAAATTCAAGTACGACCAGGAAAAAAAGAAGAAAGTGGCCAGAAAAAAACAACATGTGGTGCAGACCAAGGAAATGAGGTTCAAACCGAGGATAGAAGAGAACGATTACCAGGTCAAGATCAAGCACATTAAGGAATTCCTCGAGGCTAAGGATAAGGTCAGGATAACGCTCCGTTTCAGGGGAAGGGAAGTATCCCACCAGGAGCTCGGGGAAGAATTGCTGAACCGTGTGGCCAATGATATCGCCCCGTGGGGAGAAATAGATGGCAGCCCGAAAGTTATGGGCAAGACCATAATCATGAACATAACACCTAAAAAGTAGAAGGACGGGGAAAATGCCTAAACTCAAGACTCATAAAGGCGCTAAAAAAAGAGTGAGGTTGTCTAAGAGCGGGAAGATAAAACGTTCGAGGGCCTGTAAGGGCCATATTCTTACCAAAAAGACGACGAAAAGGAAAAGGCACCTTGCTCAATCCACGGTGGTTCATAAGGTAATGCATAGCACGATAACGCATCTCTTGCCTTATGGTTTAGAGTAAGTAATTGAAAAGGAGAAGTAATGGTAAAAGCAAAATTCGCGGTAAGTTCCCGCAGGCGTCGCAGGAAAACAATGAAATTCGTCAAGGGCCAGGTGGGCGGCAGGTCCAAGTTACTGAGGACAGCCAAGGACGCCCAGAGAAGGGCCCTTGTTTCCAACTTTAGGGACAGGAAAAGGAAAAAATCCGAATACCGGTCGCTTTGGATAATCAGGATAAACGCGGCCTGTAAGCTGGAAGGAATGTCCTATAGTAAACTCATTTCCGCTCTTAAGATCGCTAACGTCATTTTGAACCGTAAGATGATCGCGGAAATAGCGCTTTCCGACCTACAGGGTTTCAAGGCGCTGGTAGCTAAAGTTAAAAAATGACATTACATGGACCCCGCGAAGCTCTTAGAAGAGATCAGTAAGGATTTCGGTCTTTCCCTAGAAAGCTGCAATGATATCAGGCGCCTTGAGGAGATCAGGACGGATTACCTGGGAAGAAAAGGGAAGCTCAATCTTGTCCTAAAGGATATCCCGTCGTTCGCCCCCGAAGAGAGAAAAGAGGTCGGGTCCCGCGCAAACTTATTGAAGGATGATTTCTCGATCCGCCTGGACGCTCTTAAATTCGAGCTCGAGAAAAAACTCAAGAGCGAAACTACCGGGAGCCTGGATGTGACTTTGCCGGGCGTCGAGCCCGGTATAGGTACGCGCCATCCCCTAACCCTTACCATCAACAGGATATGTGATATTTTCGTTTCCCTCGGGTTTGAAATAGCCGAGGGGCCCGAGATCGAGAGCGAATTCTATAATTTCGAGGCTTTGAATATCCCACTCGACCATCCCTCGAGGGACGCGTTCGACACGTTTTACGTTAAAGGCAAATATGTTCTCCGGAGCCATACCTCCAATGTACAGATACGTCTTATGGAAAAAAATGAACCGCCGGTACAGGCTATAATGCCCGGCAGGGTTTACCGCCCTGACGCCGTCGACGCCTCTCATTCGTTCATGTTCCACCAGGTGGAAGGGCTCCTGGTCTCGGAGACCGTCAGGTTCTCGGACCTTAAAGGCATCCTCATGAATTTCTGTAAGAGCATGTTCGGTCCGGATATCAAGATGAGGATGAGGCCGCATTTCTTCCCGTTCACTGAGCCCAGCGTCGAGGTGGATATATCCTGCGCAAATTGCGCGGGCGTCGGGTGCCGCGTATGTTCCGGGAACGGTTGGCTCGAGATACTCGGAGCCGGCATGGTCAACCCGAAAGTATTCGAGGCTGTGAAATACGATACTTCCAAATACAGGGGCTTTGCCTTCGGGATGGGAGTCGAGCGCATCGCGATGCTTTTGTACGGGATAGAGGATATAAGGTTGTTTTATGAGAATGATGTGAGGTTCTTGAGGCAGTTTGCATGAATAATATTTGTCAGGTAACAGAGTCGTCATTGCGAGGAGTGAGCGACAAAGGAGCGAGCGACGAAGCAATCTCCGTATATAGAGATTGCTTCGCGGCATTTGGCCGCTCGCAATGACGGTAATTGTTTTGGCGCAGTAATAATGAAGCTATCATATAACTGGATAAAAGATTACCTGGATCTCGCGGCCACACCGGACGAGTTGGCCCGAGCTCTCACTATGTCAGGTTCCGAAGTCGGGTGCGTGGAGGACAAGGACGGGGATAAGATCATGGAACTCGAGATCACATCCAACCGCCCGGATTGTCTCAATATTATCGGCCTCGCTCGCGAAGCCTCAGCGGTATTTGACATAGATCTTAAGTTGCCTGATTTCGCCATTCCCAAAAAGGTCCCTTCCTTCGCCAAGGCTTCGGAAGGCAGGCATGGTCCATTGTCCATAGTCCATAGTCCAATAAGTTGCCTGATCCAGGATCCCAACTTGTGTCCTTACTACACAGCCCGGGTCATTAGCGGAGTTAAAGTGTTGCCGGGCAGCGGGAAGGTAAAAAAGCTGATCGAGGCGCTGGGGATGAGGAGCGTCAATAATATCGTCGACATCACGAATTTCTGCCTTATGGAGCTGGGACAGCCTTTGCACGCTTTCGACCTCGATAAGATCGAAGGCGGAAAAATAATAGTGAGGGTGGCGAAGGAAGGGGAGAAGATCGTCACGATAGACGGCGTAGAGCGGGAGCTTCACGAAGGTATGCTGGTGATAGCCGACGCTCAAAAACCGGTGGCCATAGCCGGCGTAATGGGCGGGCTCGGCACTGAAGTGACGGACGCGACGAAGAACATACTTCTCGAAAGCGCTTATTTTAACCCGCTTTCCGTAAGACGCACCGCGCGGAAACTCGCTATTTCCACCGATTCCAGCTACAGGTTCGAAAGAGGCGTGGATAAGGGGATGATAGTCAATTCTTCCAATAGGGCCGCGACCATGATGACCGCCGGCGGAGGCGGGATCGGGGCGCTTATCGAGTGCGGTGAATTGAAGGTGAAGCCCGTCGAGATAAATGTCGGGGTCGGGGCCATGGCCAGGATCCTGGGCGTGCCGCTTGAAGTAGGATCAGTTAAAAAGGTATTTACAAGGCTTGGCATGACTGTCTGTGCCTCTAAGGCCGATCAGCTAACGGTCCGGGTCCCGGGTTTCAGGGAAGACATTAAGACCGCGACCGATCTGGGCGAAGAAGCTCTCCGGATATACGGTTATGAAAAGGTCCCCGCGACAATGCCCGATATTTTTCCGTCTACCGTGAGGAAAGGTCATTCTCGCCTGGTGAAGGAACGGCTCACTGAGCTTCTCGTATCTTCAGGGCTCAGCGAAATTATTACTTACAGTCTGATCAAAGAGGCGGCCTCGGACAGGTTCAGCGGGATTACGGGCAATAAAGTCTCGCTCATGAACCCGTTGTCTGAAGACCAGAAGTTCCTCACGCCGCATTTGCTCGACGGCATGCTGAAAGCCGTGTCATTCAACCTTAACCGCAAAACGAAAGACCTGGGACTTTTCGAGATAGGAAAGATCTATTCGGAGAGGCCGGACGGGTCTTACGACGAGATAGACACTTTATGCCTCGCGTTCACCGGGTCCAGACCAGCGAATGTCGCGGAAGGCGCGAGGGAATTCGGGTTCTACGACCTTAAAGGCGTTATCGAGAACGTTCTTTCGCGTGTCCGAGTCGAGATAGATCTCGCGGGAAAGGATATGGATTTCCTGTCCGGCGGGGCGGAGATAAGCCTTAGAGGCAAAGGGCCCGCGGGGTTCATCGGCGAAGTGACGAAAAATATCCTTTCGCAATACGACATCGAGCAAAAAGTTTTCATTCTACAGATAAGGCTTCAAGACATCTACCGGACAGCGGCGATAAAGAGCGTCCATAATCCAATACCGCGTTTTCCGTTCTCGGAGAGGGATATCTCGATACTTTGTCCCGCCGGGACCGAATACGGCTCTGTCCGCGCCTCGATCATGGACCTGGCGGATGACCTTGTCCGTTCGGTGGACTTTTTGGACGTCTATTCAGGGGATAATATCCCAAAAGGGATGAAAAGCGTCACCATAAGCATCCAATACGGCCTTTCCAGCCGCACGCTCGAGGCCGATGAGATCGAAAAGGCCCACCTGAAAGTGAAATCGGCCCTTTCGTCCAGGCTCGGAGTGAGTTTCAGGTAGAAGGGAAGACGGGGCTCCCTGAGAATGAAAAGACCGTTCGGAACATCGGGTTTTTATTGGATCCTCTCATACGCCGCTCTGGCAATGGCGTCCACTTACTATGAGCCGCAGTCGACGATAGCCCTGACCATTATTCACGCCGGCTTGACGGTCTCTCTCGTTATTCTTACGCGTGTGATCGCGCCCGGCCCTGCGGCGATATTAGATATCGGCAACATGGCCGCGCTCATATGGATCTTTTACCACGACGCGGGGAGAGGTTTTCCGGTCATCCTTTTTACGCCGCTGATCACGGCGCTCGTTATTATCCGGGCTCATAAAGAGAGGGTGAACCGGCGCATATATGTCTGGCCGGTATTGCCTGTCCTCTGGGCTTTCGCCGCTTTTAAACTGTCAGGGTGCGCTTACTCCACGGGCCTCACATGCTCTTTTTCCGCTTCATTCATAATGCTCTTTGTTTTCCTCGCGGTCAGGCTCAGGGCAAAGTATCCGGCAATAAGATCCATAGACGTCGTACTCTCGTCGTACTCGGGTAATACCGAACATTTTACGGATATTTTTATCCAAGAAGCACGTGAAAAGGGCGTTAACGTGAGAGTTCACAGGTTTCACAAACACAAGCGTTTTAAGGCCGATCTTACTCAGGAAAGCCTTGTCGTGGCTTTTCCGGTCATGGGGTGGAAACCGCCATGGCCCTTCCTGACGTATCTGGTCTTAAAGCTTCCGCGGGGACACGGTAAACCGGCTTTTATCCTGTATACTTCGGCCGGGGGGCCCGAGAACGCCGGGGCATTAACCTGGCTTATCCTCGCGCTGAAAGGTTACCGGCTGATGGGCCTTAACTGGGGGATGTATCCTCTCAATATGGCGATGTTCCGTTTAGGCCCGAAACGCATCTGGGACCGTCTGGATAGCTTATTACCGGATACAAGAGTTCTGCCGTCACAGAAGGAATGCGCGCGTGCCTTTATAGAAGGGAGTCCGTCCGGAGCGCCGGTAATATTGAGCCCGACACCGCTTTTTATCATAGGGGCCTTGATCGATAATTTTCTCGTCGATACCGTCCTCTGTCATAACCACATTTACAGGGACCGCTGCGTGAAATGCGGGCTATGCGCGCGGTATTGCCCTGCCGAACGTCTGCGTACAAAAAACGGTTACCCTTATTCCCGGGGAGAATGCGCCCTATGTTTCGGCTGCGTCAATATATGTCCCAACGGCGCCATGCATCTCTGGTGGCTGAGCGAATACGGCAACAAGTACAGGCCCCGGTGGTACGATAAAATGATAGCGCGGGCTGAAAGCTGAAGGCTGACCGCTGAAAGCTAATTCTTATTGCCCCTCTCAGTCCCCGGTGCTATAATTATGACAAGACTTTCCTGTCTGGTGCGAATGTGGGAAACGAGAAATTGTCTAACGCATTAATATAGGGGATCTAACTTTGGCTGTCCTCCGGGGCGGTCAAGAGGGTTCCCACCTGGGAAACCGGGCCATTTCTCAACCTGCGAAAACGGCCAGATGGGTCTATTTCGGGGCCGGGGATTACTCGGCCCTTTTTTTCAAGGCGGGAAATAACGATAGGATTTGTAGGACGTAGGACGTAGGACGTATACAGCAGGAAACTTATATATTCACGTCTATATTCATCGTACCACGTCCCACGCCCCACATCCCACGTCCTACGGTAAAGGATCTATAACAATGGACCTATTCGAATCTTCCGAAAAGATTCATGGTAAAGCCCCCTTGTCGCTCCGGATGTGCCCGGTAACGCTGGACGAGTTCGCGGGGCAGGGGCATATCGTCGGCGAAGGGAAACTTCTCCGAAGGGCTATCGATTCCGATACGGTCAGTTCTCTTATCTTCGCCGGGCCTCCCGGTACCGGGAAAACGGCGCTCTCTACCGTTATTTCAAAAAAGACGGGCGCCTATTTCATGAAGGCTAACGCCGTGTCGAGCAATGTTAAAGAGATACGGGAAGTAATGGAGATCGCGAAACGGAACTCCAGGCTTTATGGCAAAAAGACCATACTTCTTCTCGACGAGATACACCGTTTCAACAAGGCTCAGCAGGACGTTCTCATGCCGGCCGTCGAAGAAGGGCTGATAATTCTGATCGGCACGACCACGGAAAACCCTTATTTTTCGGTCAACGCGGCGCTTCTTTCAAGGAGCCAGGTCTTCGAGTTCAAGGCGCTTTCGAAGGACGACATCAAGGGCGTTCTTAGAAGGGCGCTCGGGGATAAGGAAAAAGGGTTTCCCGGCGTCAGCGTCGAGGCTTCGGATGAGGCCATAGATCATCTCGCGAAAATATCCGACGGGGACGCACGTAAAGCCCTGAACGCTTTGGAGCTGGCCGCTATCACCACAAAACCCGGTAAGGCAGGGATGATCCGCATCACTCTCGCCGAGGCTGAGGAATCCATCCAGAAAAAAGCCATAGTTTACGACAGGGACGGTGACGGACATTACGATACCATAAGCGCTTATATTAAAAGCATGCGCGGATCCGACCCGGACGCGGCCCTGTACTGGCTGGCCAAAATGATACGCGCGGGGGAGGATCCCCGGTTCATCGCTAGAAGGCTCATCATATGCGCTTCCGAGGACGTCGGCAACGCCGATCCTATGGCGCTTGTATTAGCGAATTCGGCTTTCCAGGCGGCAGATTTTGTCGGGTTTCCCGAGGCCCGGATCCCGCTCGCCCAAGCTACGATATACGTCGCGACCGCCCCGAAAAGCAACGCTTCGTATGAGGCCATAGACAACGCGATGAAGGACATATCGGACGAAAGGACCCAGGAAGTCCCCGACCACCTGAAAGACGCCCATTACGACGGCGCCGGAAAACTCGGCCATGGAGAAGGATACAAGTACGCCCATTCCTACAAGGACCACTATGTTCACCAGGATCATATGCGCGAGAAGAAACAGTATTATTTCCCTACGGATATGGGGTATGAGAAGAAGATAAAGGCATGGCTTGAAAGGCTCAGGAACGGTTAGTTACCGTTAAAATTAGCTATTTACACATGGTTAGGGTATATTTAGAGGCATCGGAATGATTTGACTTTTTGGGCATGGTATAATATTATATTTCCGATATGGTAAAACGTCATAAAACCAGGAGGGTATCGTGAAGGAACAGGTCATTAAAGCCATAGAAGAGGTTCGCCCCATGCTCAAAAGGGACGGCGGGGACATAGAGTTCGTCGCGTTAGAGGGTAAGGTAGTTAAGGTAAGGCTCAAGGGAGCCTGTTCGGGGTGTCCGATGAGCCAGATGACGGTGAAGTCGGTGGTTGAGAAGAACATAATGGCGAAAGTTCCCGGTATCGAGAGGGTCGATACCGTAAAATAAAAACGATTTTAATTTCTTATCCCTTTACGGAGGGTTTACATAGATCATGACCGATAAAAATATCGAAATGTTGAAAGAAAATCTCAGAAAGGAGATGTTCGAGAATTTAAGGGCTCAGGCTCCTTCCTTAAGGGGGGAAAGGAGCGGGAAGATCCAGAAAAAACTTATTTCCGGCGAGGATTTCCAGAAAGCTAAGACCGTGATGAGCTACGTCGCTATGGCTACCGAAGTAGATACGGGTTACATTAACGCTATGACGCTGGAGATGGGTAAAAGGCTGGTAGTTCCGTTTATTGAGAGTGAAAGTCAAACCATTGTCGCATCGGAGCTCCGATCTTTGGATAACCTTGTAAGAGGCCCTCTCGGGATATATGTTCCGAAAGACGGTCTTGACAGTAAGGTTACAGTGGAGGAGATAGATATTATTTTGGTACCGGGAATAGCGTTCGATAGGAATAATGTCAGGCTTGGAAGAGGAAAAGGCTACTATGACAGGTTCCTGGCGGGCGTGAGCCTGTTCTTCCCGAAAACCATAGGTTTGGCTTTTCAGTTCCAGATAGTGGATACTATTCCGGCGGATACCCACGATATAAAGCTTTCGACCGTTGTATCGGATTAAAGATCGAAAGAGCTCCCTTGTACGGTAGTTTGTGATCACTACCCGAAAAAGAATGTTGAATTCAGAAACCAGTACCCAGAATATCCGTTAATTGTATTCTGGATTCCCAACATCGGAGCAATTGCGATCAATACGATAACTACACCCCGGCTATTTGGACGTTAACTAAATAGGTTAGCGGACCGGGCCGGGTTTAAATAAAGGAGGGAGATATGGATAGAGCTGTAAATATCAATGACATAGGGTTCGCGATTCTCGGAGGTGTGTTCCTTTTCATCCTAAGGTATGTTCTCAGGAAATATACGGCCAGCATGAAGATCAAGATAGCTGAGGACAAGGCTAAGACCATCATTACGCAGGCTAAGGTTGAATCGGAAAGGAAAAGCAGGGAGGCGGCTCTTGAGGCGAAAGACCTGCTTCTGAAAATGCGAATGGAGTTCGAGCAGGAAACAAAGGACCGCAGGCGGGAAATAACGGTCATGGAAAAGAGGCTGTTGGGCAAGGAGGAGAGTTTAGACAAAAAGCTCGAGATCATCGAGCAGAAAGCGAAGGACCTCAAGAACTCGGAAACCGAGATCAGCGCCAAGAAAGCCGAGATTGACAAGAAGAAAGAGAACCTGGAGCAGGTCCTCTTGGATGAAAAAATGAAGATACAGGACATATCGGGTATGACCAAGGAGCAGGCTAAGGAAACGCTGATGCAGAAAATGCTCGACGAAGCCCGGAGCGAA
>JADGBR010000013.1 GCA_015231405.1 Candidatus Omnitrophota bacterium
GGGAGCGACGAAGGAGCGAACGACGAAGCAATCCCTGTAATATATTCTTTTTACAGAGATTGCTTCGGGCACTTTGTGCCCTCGCAATGACGGCCAATTTGTCCAAAACTTTTATTACGACACAGTCTGATTGGTTACTATAACGGTTATCTAAACAGGAGACTAACATGTACACAAGGAACGAAAAGATCATTCCTATCGATATCGAAGAGGAAATGAAAAATTCCTACATCAACTATTCGATGAGCGTTATCGTGGGCAGAGCGCTCCCGGACGTCCGCGACGGGCTGAAGCCGTGTCACCGGAGGATCCTCTTCGCCATGAAGGACATGGGCATAGTTTTCAATAAAGCTTTCAAGAAAAGCGCCAGGATCGTCGGTGAGGTGCTCGGTAAATACCATCCGCACGGCGATTCGGCGGTATACGATACGCTGGTGAGGCTCGTCCAGGATTTTTCCATGAGGTATCCGCTCATAGACGGGCAGGGGAATTTCGGCTCGGTTGACGGCGATTCGGCGGCCGCGATGAGGTACACCGAGGCGAGGCTGCAGCAGATATCGAACAGTCTTCTCCAGGACCTCGATAAGGAGACCGTGAACTGGCAGCCCAATTTCGACAACTCGCTCTCGGAGCCGATGGTCCTGCCGTCAGTGCTGCCGAACCTGCTTCTCAACGGGTCGAGCGGTATCGCGGTCGGCATGGCGACGAATATCCCTCCGCACAATCTCAGGGAAATAGTCGACGCGATCTCGATGGTCGTGGATAATCCTCAATGTTCAATCGACGACCTGATAAAAATAGTGAAAGGGCCGGATTTCCCCACAGGCGCGCTGATATGCGGCAGGGAAGAGATCCGGAGGGCCTATAAGACCGGGCGCGGGTCCCTTAAAGTCCACGCGCGCGTGAACGTCGAACAGAAAAAGAACGGGAGAGAGAGCCTCATCATTACCGAAATACCGTATCAGGTCTGTAAGAGCCGACTCATAACCAGCATAGCGGACCTCGTGAAAGATAAAAAGATCGACGGGATAACGGATATACGCGACGAGTCCGACCGCGACGGGATGCGCATTGTGATAGAGCTCAGAAAGGACGCCAACTCCGAGATCATCACGAACCTATTGTATAAACACAGCCAGATGCAGGAATCGTTCGGGGTGATAATGCTGGCGCTTGTCAATAACCAGCCGCTTGTCCTGAACCTTAAAGAGATGCTGGAGCATTTCATCAGCCACAGGAAAGAGGTTATCATACGAAGGACGAAATTCGATCTGGCGAGGGCCGAAGAGAGAGCGCATATCCTCGAAGGCCTCAAGATAGCACTGGCCAACCTCGACGAAGTGATAAAGACGATCAAGAAGTCGAAGGACCCGGAAGAGGCGAAGCAGGCCTTAATGAAAAAATTCGAGCTCTCCGACCCGCAGGCGTCGGCCATCCTCGCGATGAGGCTGCACCAGCTGACGGGTCTCGAGGTCAAGAAGATAGAGGACGAGTACAGGGAGCTCATAAAGCTCATCGAACAATTGAAAAGCATTCTTGCCAGCGAGAAAAAGGTGCTGGGAATAATAAAACAGGAGAGTCTGGAGCTGAAGGAGAAATTCGGCGATGAGAGAAGAACGGAAATAACCGGCGCGGCGGAGGACCTGAACATCGAGGACCTGATCGCTGAGGAGGACATGGTCATTACCGTGAGCCACGCCGGATATATAAAAAGATTCCCTGTCCGGGCGTACCGCCAGCAGCGTAGAGGCGGGAAAGGCGCGATAGGCGCGGAGGCCAGGGACGAGGATTTTATCGAGCATCTTTTTGTCGCGTCCACGCATGATTATATGCTGGTCTTCACCAGCGAAGGGAAGCTCCACTGGATCAAGGTCCATGAGCTGCCCCAGGCGGGAAGGCGCACGAAGGGGAAACCCATCGTCAACCTTCTCGGTATGCAGGCGGGCGAAATGGTAACGACCGTCGTACCCGTAAGAGAGTTCAAGGAAGGGGCTTTTGTCGTTATGGCCACCGAGCAGGGGAAAATAAAGAAAACCGACCTCACCGCTTTTAGCAATCCCAGGAAAGGCGGGATAATAGCCATAACCCTGGAAAAAGGAGATAATCTGATCGGGGCGCTCCTTTCCGAAGGTAACGACGAGATCTGTCTCGCCACGAGAGCCGGGAAATCGATACGCTTCAACGAGCAGGACATCAGGTCCATGGGGCGCGGCGCCCAGGGAGTAAGAGGCATCTCCCTTAAAAAACAGGACAAAGTGGTGGGAATGGTCAAGGTCGAGAAGGAAGGGACCATTTTGACGGTCACCGAAAAGGGATACGGCAAAAGGACCGACTTCGAGGAATACCGCCTGCAGTCGCGCGGCGGCTCCGGCGTCATAAACATGAAAGTCACCGATAAGAACGGCGCGGTAGTCGGGATCAAGACCGTTAAAGACGATAATGAGATAATGCTGATAACGAAAAGCGGCATGGTCGTCCGCGTAGCCGTCAGCGGCATCAGCAGTATAGGCAGATCCACCCAGGGCGTTCGCGTTATCAAGCTGAACGCAGACGATAAATTGATGGCCGTGGCCAATGTCGTGGCAAAAGATGAGGACGAAGGACCGGAAAGCGCCGTAGATGAAGAAGGCGACCCCGAACAAAACGGCGCGGAAGAGGCACCGGAAGAATAATAGTAGAGTCGGCCGAGAATTCTTACGATCGAGTGACGGCGTGAAGACCCCAACATTCTTCACGCCGTCAATGCTAGGCACCGCGGCATAAAGACAAGTTTTTCCATATCAACTCAAACGCCTTTGATCAAGAACAAGCCCCAAAATGTAAATTTGCCTTTCTTGTCGTCATAAGGCCGATAAACGTCGAGGAAATGAAGGATCATTACGAGCCTGAGGCGAAAGCGATAAGGCCCTTGTAATGACAAATCTAAAGTATCAGTTTACATTCGTCACATGCGCTACATTAAGAAAAGAGTTGCATAATCAGCCTCCATTTTGTAAAATTAAGCGTTCGAGGAGTCGATTTAACGCGACCCCATCGTCTAGTCTGGCCTAGGACATCAGATTTTCATTCTGACGACAGGGGTTCGAATCCCCTTGGGGTCGCCAAATTTCGACGAACCGTCGTTCATTAGACAGCATGAACGGCGCTTCGCTCACCATAGCTCCGCGCGAGCGAAGCGAGCATGCCGAAAGCCCAAAATTTTCCGGAGGAAAATTTTTATGATGGATTTAGAAGAACTCTGGGAAAAAGCTAAAGAGAAGACCGAAATAGTCCGCGGCCGCGTTAAAGGGCTGTCGACCGTCAGCATGACGACGGTCCCTTACATCTTCCTCGCCGAATCGTCCATACACGAGGGACATACCGTTGTCAGGAAAGGGAAGATAATAGTCGAAAAACCCATGATAATACTGCCCCGGGAAATGCCCCAGTTCGAAGGGTTCGATTTCGAAGAGGACTTGGGTTTCGGACAGGATATCATCCAGTCGTTCTTCCTTATGAGGGGCATAAGGTTCCCGTCGATGAAATACAATAATACGGTGTATGAGCTCGACGTGGAGGACCTGACCCTTGCCAAATGCTCCAAAAAACACAGGGGCCGGTTGGAGAAAGAAGAGAATATTTCCACGGCGCTTGTCCTGGGCCCTGAGGAATGCTGGCAATTTTCGTTACTTCTTTATATGGCTTCACTTGTGGGTAGATGCGTGCGCAACGATATACTTAATCTGCTTAACAGAATGCACCGGGACGAGTGATACGTAGGCAACCGGAATTCAGAATATAGGATCCGGAAGCCAGAAGATGTTATTCGGAAAAAACAACATTCTGGCTTCTGAATTCCAACTGCGAGTCTTACGGAGGCGATACATGTGCGGAATAATTGGATATACCGGGCCCAGAAAAGCGACGGAAGTGCTTCTTTCGGGGCTTTCGCGGCTTGAATACAGGGGATACGATTCGGCCGGCATAGCGGTCATTAAAGGCAAAAAACTCCAGGTGACGAGAAAACAGGGGAAGCTCTCGGTCCTGATCGAGGAGCTGAAGCACTCGCCGGTCGGCGGGCATACCGGGATCGGGCATACCCGCTGGGCCACGCACGGCGCGCCTAACGACACCAACGCGCATCCGCACACCAACCATGAGAAGGGTATAACGGTGGTCCACAACGGGATAATAGAGAATTACTCGGACCTCAAAAAAGAGCTTATAAAAAAAGGATACGTTTTCCTCTCCGAAACGGATACCGAGGTAATAGCGCATCTTATCGCTGACAACTATGACGGGGACTTGTTAAAGGCGGTGCGGGATACACTGAGGGAGCTGGAGGGCTCTTTCGCGATAGCCGTCATGCGACGCGAGGAAGAGGGCAGGGTAGTAGGGGCGCGAAGGGACAGCCCCCTCATAGCCGGCATCGGTAAAGGAGAGCGTTTCCTTGCCAGTGACGTACCCGCGATATTGGAATATACGAAAGAGATCATCTACCTGGACAACGACGAGATAATCAACATTACACCTCAGGGCCATTCTGTTCACGACAAGAACGGCAGCCCCTTGAAAAAAAAGATCTCGCGCATTACCTGGGACATTACCCAGGCGGAAAAAGGCGGGTATAAGCATTTCATGCTGAAGGAGATATTCGAGCAGCCGGATATCCTAAGGAGGCTAATATCCAAAAGGGTCAGGAAGGGCCGGATATTTTTCGAGGAGCTTTCTATCAGCCCGAAGGACCTCGCGAAAATAAAAGATATAGCCATAGTGGCCTGCGGCACGGCCTACCATGCGGGTATGGTGGGAAAGTATATACTTGAAAAAGAGGTAAAGGTCCCCGCCTGGGTCGATCAGGCCAGCGAGTTCAGGTACAGGGACCCGGTCATCGGGAAGGACACCCTGGTGATCGTGATATCCCAATCCGGCGAAACGGCGGATACTTTAGCCGGGCTTAGGGAAGCGAAGAAAAAAGGGGCGACGGTCCTCGCGGTCTGTAACGTGCTGGGCAGTACGATCGCCCGTGAGGCGGACGGGATAATTTACACTCTCGCCGGGCCCGAGATAGCGGTGGCGTCAACTAAAGCCTACACAGCGCAAATAGCGACGCTGTTCCTGTTCACCTATTACCTAGCCGCGATCAAGAAAGTGAAGGGCCATAACGAGAAAAACTTTATCAATGAGATAAAAAAGATACCCGAAAAAGCGGAATCATTCCTTAACGCGTATCATACCAAAAAGAACGTCCTGGGCGCGTACGCGGCGGAATTCCACAACTACTACCTTTCCCGTAACAATAAGAGCTGTTTCCTGTACCTGGCCAGGAATATCAATTACCCCAACGCTCTTGAAGGGGCGCTTAAGCTGAAAGAGGTCTCGTATATCAGCGCGGAAGGATATCCCGCCGGTGAAATGAAACACGGGCCCATAGCGCTCATAGACGAGAATCCCTGGGTGGTCTGTATAGCCGTCAGGGCCGCGACCTACGACAAAATGATATCGAATATCCGCGAGATAAAGGCACGGGGCGGGATCGTAATGACCGTCATGACGGAAGGGGATGAGTTGGCCAAAGACAAAAGCATTAACTACGTAATAGAGGTGCCGGATGTACGAGAGGAACTTTCGCCGCTACTTGTGGTTCTGCCCCTCCAACTTTTGGCGTATTATGTAGCCCGCGAGTTCGGGTACGACATTGATAAACCACGTAACCTCGCGAAATCGGTGACTGTAGAATAACAACAGGTTAGGGTTTAGTTGTCAGGTGCTAGGTTCCAGAAAAACCTAAAACTAAGCCCTAACAACTAACACCCAACTTACAGGATATGCCGCTATATGCTTGGAACATTGTACGTAGTAAGCACCCCGATCGGTAACCTGGAAGATATAACGTTAAGGGCGATACGGGTACTCAAGGAAGCGAACCTCGTTGCGGCCGAGGACACAAGACGGACAAAAGTCCTTTTTACCAGATACGATATTTCGACGCCGTTGACCAGCTATTTTTCGTACAACAAGCTGCAAAAGACGGGGTATTTGATAGAACGGCTCAAGAGCGGGGATAAAGTGGCGCTTGTTTCGGATTCGGGAACGCCGGGCCTTTCTGATCCAGGCGAGGCGGTCGTGCGGGAATGTGTAAGAGAGGGCATACCGGTCGTTCCCATCCCAGGGCCGTCAGCGTGCCTGGCAGCCCTGGTTGCTTCCGGTAAGCCGACAGGGTCATTCATTTTCGATGGGTTTTTATCGAATAAGGGCGCTAAAAGGAAAAAAAGACTGGAGCAGCTGCTTGGCGCGGATAAGACAGTAGTTCTCTACGAAGCTCCTCACAGGGTAATAAAATTCCTCGAGGATATGAACAGCCTGGCCCCGGAAAAAGAGATAGTGCTGGCCAGAGAAATGACGAAGGTATACGAAGAGATCAGGAGAGGGCGAGCGGCCACTCTGCTTGAATGGTTCATGGTCAATAAGCCCAGGGGGGAGTTTACGATAATACTATAGAAGCTTGACAAATTTCCGCTAACTGATAAAATCAAATGATACTTTCCAAGGAGGCGTTAATATGGGCGAAACGAAGAATGCGGAATTGACGCTTGTCATAGTAAAACCGGACGGGCTTAAGAAGTCGCTGACGGGTAATATCATTACTAGGCTGGCGGAAACAAAACTGGTGATCGTCGGGTCTAAGATGGTCAGGGTATCGCGAGATCTGGCGGTCGAGCACTACAAACATTTGCAAGGTAAGCCGTTTTTTGAGGACCTTATCAAATATATCATGGGCGAGTACCACACAAAAAGGGTCATGGCCCTTGTGTACGGGGGCGCCGATGCTATCCAGAAGGTGAGGGATATTTGCGGCTCGACTAACCCTGAAGAGGCCCAGCCGGTGTCCATTAGGGGCGCTTATGGAAGGATCACAACTAAGGGCGTTTTCGAGAACGTGATCCACGCGTCCGCTAACGCTGAGGACGCAGAAAGAGAGATAAAGCTGTGGTTCGGTCCGGATGAGCTCATCGACCCTATCTACCCCATGGTCGAGGTTGAGGAAACCATAAGGAGAAAAAAGTGGAAATGAAAAAAAAGACCGGAAAACAGAGTCAACCGGCCTATAAAGGCATCTATTCGATGACGGGTTTCGGGAGGGGCGCGGTCAAAAGCCCGTACGGAACGGTGACCGCGGAAATAAAAACTTTTAATCATAAGAACCTGAACATTACCTGCACTCCGTTCGAGGGGTTCTTTCTGCTGGAGGAAAGGCTGAAGGAAGTGTTCGAGAAGAAGCTGGTGAGAGGCAAGGTCTTTGTGCGTATCACCAGGGACGGCGGGAACGAGACCGGGACGCTTCGGAACATAAGCATTAACGAGAAAGTTATCAAAGACTATCTGGGACGCTTTAAGAATCTCCAGAAAAAACTGGCTATCCCGGGAAGTCTGGAGATCAGGGACATCATCCATTTACCCGGCGTAATGGAGCAGACGGCCGATAAGAGGGAGGAAAAACTTTGGCCCGTGATACACGAGGCTACCGAAAAAGCCGTGGATGATCTCATGAAATTCAGGATAGCGGAAGGCGCGAACCTGGCCAAGGACCTGGTCAAAAGGCTCGTGAAGATAGAGAAGAACATCAGGGAGATAACGAAAGAAGAACAGGCGAGCATAGACGAATACAGGACGAGGCTGACCGAGAAGATAACCGACGCGACGAAGACGAAGGAGATCGACAAGATCAAGCTCGAGGAGGAGGTAGCCGCGTTCGCGCGGAACTGCGATATCGCGGAAGAGCTCCTCAGGCTGGGAAATCACGTGGAAGTCTCGCTTTCGGTGCTGAAGAACCCTATCTCGGACGTTGGAAAAAAACTCGATTTCATAGCCCAGGAAATGCACCGGGAGATCAACACCATCGGGGCCAAGGCCGGCGGATACAGCATCTCCAACCTGGTGATAGACATAAAGAGCGAAATAGAAAAGATACGCGAACAACTGAGCAACATAGAGTGACCGGCGGACAAATGGAAATAAACGGACAAAATACCGGGATAAGCGGCGAAAGGCTGGTATTGGTCGTGTCTTCCCCGAGCGGCGGGGGAAAGACGACGATCGTGAGCCGCGTTCTTTGCGAAATAGGCAGGATCGCGAGATCCGTTTCCTACACTACAAGGCCGCCCAGGAAAGGCGAAGTCGACAAGGAAGATTACTATTTCATTTCCGGTGAAGCGTTCCGGAAAAGGATAGATTCCGGCGACCTTCTGGAATGGGAAGAACTGTTCGGGCATTACTACGGCACATCGAAGGAACAGGTCGAAAAGGTGCTTATGGGCGGGGACGATATAATCCTTTCCATCGACGTCAACGGCGCGAGGTCCGTAAGGGAAAAGGTGCCCGACTGCGTGAGCGTTTTCATAATGCCGCCATCCAGGGAAACGCTCGCCAAGAGGCTTCTGTCGAGGAACACGGAAGAGAGGGAGGATCTGGCGAAGAGGCTCGCGGAATCGGAAAAGGAGATATCCTCTTCGGAGGAGTACGACTATCTCATAGTGAACGATGACCTCGATAAGGCCGTCGTCGAGCTCAAGACCATAATCGAGACGGAAAGGAAGAACCGCAGGGGAAAGAAAAAAGGGTATCTATAGAGAAGGCGAAAGCCGGGGGGCAAGATGAAGCCAAAAGATAATATGTCTATCGAGTATTTGCTGCAGCGGGTACCGAGCATTTTCAAACTGACGAATATGGCCTCGATGAGGGCGATGGAGCTTAATTCCGGGATGAAAAAACTTGTGGAATCGGAACCGAAGACGAAATGTACGACCATAGCCATAAAAGAGATATTGGAAGGCAAGGTCACGCTTAAAGAGAAAAAGGATGACTAAGAAAGACATGATCATTGGGGTTACGGCGAGCATCGCGGCCTACAAGGCGTGCGAACTTGTCCGTATCCTCATGAAAAAGGGGTTCAACGTACGGTGCGTCATGACGGAGGGAGCGAAGAAGTTCGTTACGACGCTTACTTTTGAGGCCCTTTCAGGAAATAAAGTAGCGAGCGAGATGTTCCCTCACGAACGCGCGACCTCGGCGGAGCATGTATCGCTTGCGGACTCGGCCGAAATAATGCTGGTAGCTCCGGCCACGGCGGATTTTATCGCTAAAGCGGCCGCGGGAATATCGGACGACATCCTTTTATGCACGCTCGTCGCGTTCCGGAAGCCGGTCGTGATAGCTCCGGCGATGAACGACGGCATGTTCATGAACCCGATCATCCGGGAAAAGATCGATTATCTGAGGAAAAAAGGGTACCATTTTGTCGATCCCGTGGCAGGAGAACTTGTCTGCGGGAGGGAGGGGATGGGTCACCTGGCTCCGGTGGATAAGATCGTCGAAAAGGTCCTCGAGGTGTCGGGCTGAAAAGCTTATGAAGAACCGCAAAAAAGTCCTTATAACCGCGGGTCCGACGGTCGAAGAGTTGGATCCGGTCAGATACATATCCAACTATTCCACCGGAACGATGGGATATTCTCTGGCCAGGGAGGCCGTAAATCGGGGGTATGAAGTGGCGCTCATATCCGGCCCGGTATCGATACCGGCGCCTCATGGGGCAAAGCTGGTAAAGGTGACCACCGCAAGGGAGATGCTGGGCGCGGTAAAAAAACATATCGGCGGAAGCTCATGTCTGGTCATGGCGGCCGCGGTGTGCGATTTCGCTCCGGCGAAAAGAAGCGCTACGAAGATAAAGAAAAGAGCGAGGCTCGTTATCCAGTTCACCCCGAACCCGGATATCCTGGGCGAGGTAAAGGATGTTCCTGGCGTTTTTAAAGTGGGGTTCGCGTTGGAGACCGGTGGGCTCTTCGGAAAGGCCCTATGCAAGCTGAAGGCCAAAGGGCTGGACCTTATCGTTGCAAATAAGGCGGGGAGAGGGAGAAAGGATGGCGGGCCATTCGGCGCGGGCAAGAAGGATTTCATGGTCATATCGAGGGATGGACGGAAAAGGACCCGGATGGGAGTGACCAAGGAAAAGATGGCCGGCTACATTTTCGATGACATCGAAAAAGCGGCGGAGGCGGCGTGAAGGGGTTCACCGTAAAGGAGCTCCTGTTCGTCATAGTGCTGGTATTTATTGCGGCGTACCTGTCCCAGCCTGCTTTCGAGATGGTACAGCTGAAAAAGGCCAGGACGGTATGCGCGGTGAATATCCAGAAAATAACCAAGGCACTGTATATTTACGCGAAAGAACACGGCGGGGATTTTCCGCCTGTGCTAAAAACGCTCTACGACGAGGAATATGTGTCGGACAGGGACATCTTGGATTGTCCCGGGTCAGGGCATAATGGAACGCCGGAAGAGCCGGATTACTTTTACACGCCGGGGCTGTCTGTAGGGGCGGATTCCTCGGCGACGCTCGTCAGGGATGATAAGGACAACCATCCAGGGGGGATGAATATAGTGACGGTTAACGGGACGGTGCTATGGAAAAAAATTTGATAAGAGCGTATAATATCCGGCAAACGGGAACTGTTCTGGCTTTGTTGTCGATATCTTTATTGTTTTGTGTTCCGGTCCATCCCCAGGAAAACGACCTGGAAAGCCCCGGGGCCGCGGTGGCCGGGCTGATAGATCCTGGGACGAGGGATAATTTCAGGAAGGCTTATCGCGGGAGCTACATTTTGGGCGCGGTAGACTCGGCCAGGCGCCTGGTGCCCGAAAAGATGGAGGCGCTATATCCGGGGAAAGACAGCGCCCAGATAAAAGAAGCCGTGATCGACTATCTGGACAGGAACCCCGGGGAAGCGAAAAAACCCGTGATCGAAGTTATCCTGGCCGGGGTGAGGTAATATGAAAAAAATGGCTTTAAAGAGAATACTCTCGGCTGGCTCGGCAATGGCGTTGGCTTATGCCACATACTGCGGAGCTTATACTTTAATGGACTATAGCTGGGGGGCACCCTTCGAAAGCATTCAGAAAGAACTCGAACTCGCCGGAAAGAAAGCCGTTTTCGATGTCAAGAATTTCACTCTTGTCTATGAGGAACCCTGGTTGGAGGGAGAGTGCAAGGTCTCCCTGGTATTTACCCCTAAAACGAGGCTTCTTGCCGGTATCGCCTGCGTATGGCCATCGGAAGAGGTCATAGACAACGCCATGAAGTTTGTCAGGGATAAATACGGCGACCCGGTAGCTTTCGACAGGCCGGACCAGATGCGAAAGATCTATATCTGGTCGGACCCGACCACGAGGGACAATAAGATAATACTGATCAAGGGCCCTTCTTCCGTGATCCTGAGCTATTACGGCGGCGAATTTTACAGGAATTACCTGGAAGAGTCCAAAGAGCTGAGGGAACGCGCCAAAGAGAACGGCCTTCTCCAATGAGCTTCACAAAAACCGCTTTATTTTTCCTGTACATCCTCTTATTAGCCGCGGTCTTTTATTTCGCTTTCATATGTTACAGGGCCGCGGGGCTTTACCATTTCGTGAAGGACACGACGAAAGGGTGGGAGGGGCAGCTTCACCGGATCGACGGGATCCTTGGATACGCGCCTATACCCGGGACCGGGGGCATAGAGACGGTCCCGGGAGGGGAAAAGGTTCCCGTATGGTATAACTCCGACGGGTTCCGGACCCCGCCCGGGGATAAGGACTCCGGTTCCGGAAAAAAACCCAGGATGCTTTTCCTGGGATGTTCTTTCACCTTCGGGTCAGGGTGCCGCGCGGAGAAAACTTTTCCGTTCCTCATCGGGGAAAAAATGGACGGATCAGTGATCAATGCCGGAGTTAACAGCTACGGGTTCTCTAATATGGTGCTCCGAGCGAGGGAGCTGGTGCCGAAATACAAGCCCGATATCGTTTTCTTCCAGGTATCGCCTTGGCTTTTCGAAAGGGCCGTAGCTATGTACAGGCCGACGCCGTACTGGACGCTGCCGATGCCGTATTATGCCATGGTGAACGGCAGGAACGAGATACAGCCTCCTCCGTTCATGACAGGTATATTCGACGTCCCGATCGCGGGGTTTAGGAAAACGCCGGCCGGTTTATCGGATTTCCTCCAGTTCGCCGTTAAGGTGGCGGTGCCGCTTTATCTCAGGGACGACTTCTCCCGGTGCTGGACCGGGATCCGTATGGCCGTGGGACTTATTCCCCGGCCTAATACGTCGAAGAACGGCCTGATACGCGATGTCATCCTGGAAATGAACGCGATATGCAAAGAGAACGGCGCGAAACTGGCCGTTATTTTCCTGGGAGACAGGGATATCTCGAAAAAGATAAATATCAGCCATGAGAACCGGGATGTTATCATGATAGACGCGGAAAAACCGCTTTGGGACGCGCTTCAGATGAAGACCATGACCGATTACAGTATGGCTTACCAGCATATCGCAGGGGACCCACCGAAGGTCGTCGACCGTCACCCCAACGATAAAGCGCACGCTATAATAGCTGACGCCGTGTACCGGGCGCTGCAGGAATATATGTTAAAGATGAAGGCGAAGAAGCAGACTTGAGAGAAAAAGAGCAGAATACAGAATAACGGATCCAGAATACGGGATATCAACATCCGGGGAAACAGCATTCTGGATCCTGGATCCTGAGTTCTGTATTCTGTATTCCGAACTAAGTATACTAAAATGCAGCATTTTTTTGTTTATTATTACGGGTTTTGTTCTATAATAATTAAATTCAGCCGGCAAGGCTGAAAGCGGGATGCAGTATGTATAAAACCAGGATAGTCGCTACGTTGGGTCCGGCCAGCGCGGATTATTCCGTCATCCGGAAAATGACGCTTGCCGGCATGGATGTGGCGAGGCTTAATTTCTCGCACGGCAAAGAGATCGAACACGAGAATAAGATACGGATCATCCGTAAGATAAATGATAAATATCGACGGCATATACGCATACTGGGTGATCTTGAAGGCTTTCGCATAAGGATAGGATATCTGAAAGAGCCCGGTTTCAGGGTTCTTAGGAGATCGGAGCGGGTAACGTTCTTTTTCGGGGAGGACAAAGGATCTCGGTGCGAAATACCGTTCGACTATGACGGGGATTTTAGGACTATTGCCGCCGGAAAAATGATATACGCGGATGACGGGAACATTGTTTTCAAGGTGCTTAAGAGTTCCGCAAAAAAAGTTATCGCGGAAACCGTAGTTGGCGGGACGCTTAAAGAGAGAAAAGGGATCAATATCCCGGAAGCGAAGTTCCCGGGTTCCGGGGTAACGGAAAAGGACGCAAAGGATATAGAGTTCTCTCTGAGGCACGGTGTCGATCATATAGCCCAGTCCTTCGTGAGGAGCAAAAAAGATATATTGCGTGTTAGGGAGCTTTTTGGAGGCCGCGGACCCGGTAAAGGCCTTGTGGCGAAGATAGAGACAAGAGAGGCCATCCGGGATATAGACGGGATAATCGAAGTTTCCGACGGGATAATGATAGCGCGCGGAGATATGGGCGTAGCGGTCCCGATAAGCATGGTGCCGGTGATACAAAAAGAGATCATCAGGAAATGTAATTACCGCAAGAGATATGTTATAACCGCGACCCAGATGCTGGAGAGTATGACGGAACATAGCCGCCCAACGAGGGCCGAAGTAACGGACGTGGCGAACGCGATATTGGACGGGACCGACATGGTCATGTTGTCGGGAGAAACGGCGGTCGGGAAATACCCGGTCGAGGCGATAAGGACAATGAACGATATTATCGGCGTAGCCGAGGGATATAAAAAAAACAGGGCCGAGACGGTAAAAAGGATATTGGCCTAAAAAAAAGAGGAGAGGGGATATGATAATGAGATATTTGTTAGTCGCGGTACTTGTTCTAAGCGTTGCGGGGTGCGCCACTCCCAGGAAAAAAGAGACGCCTAAGTCGGACGTCCAGGTCCTGAAGGAAGAGGTCGGCTCGCTCAAGCAGGAAATGGCTGAAAAGGAAAAAAGGATACAGGAGCTCGAGACCACTAAAGGTGCCGGGTATTCCGATTACAGCGCCGGCTCAGAAGAGACAAGGACGAGGTCCTATGGTTCAGGTTCCAGCCAGGCTCCGCAGACTGCCAAGAACATCCAGAAAGCGCTTAAGAATGCGGGTTTTTACAGTGGCGAGATAGACGGTAAGATCGGCAAAGGGACGAGGAAAGCCGTACGGGAATTCCAGGGGTCAGAGGGATTAAAAGTCGACGGTATCGTCGGAAAAAAGACCTGGTCCAGACTCCAGTCGTATTTATAAAGGGTCATTGCATTGATCATGAGGGTGGGGATGAGTTGTGGCGAACAACTCATCCCGGTCCCCACAACATGAGTGGGGAATAAAATGGGAATCATATCTCTTCTTTTCCACGATCCGGCGGCGTTCCTCATACTTGTGATACCGCTTCTGTATTCCGTGATAGCCCACGAAACGGCGCATGGATGGGCGGCGTATCTTTTCGGCGACGATACGGCGAAACGCTCCGGGAGGCTGTCGATCAACCCTCTCAGGCACATCGATCCCGTCGGGACAATGGCGCTTGTATTCGTAGGATTCGGTTGGGCCCGCCCCGTGCCGGTCGATTACTCAAAGCTAAGGCCTTTCAGGCTGGGGCTCATCTGCGTTTCCTCGGCGGGAATATTCGCCAACATACTTATAGCTGCCGGAGCTTTGTACGTTATAAAACTCGAACCCTTGTGGATGACGAAAACGCCGGCCGTCATTTTGTCGGTCATGGCAAGGATAAACATTGTACTTGGGGCGTTTAACCTGATACCCATACCTCCGCTCGACGGATCAAAGATCCTTTTCGGTTTTCTTCCGTCCGCGGCGCAGGATAAATTCATGAGACTGGAACGGTACGGTTTTCCGCTGCTCTTAGTCTTGCTTATCACGGGGGCTATTGAGCCCCTCATCAAAGTGATTGAGAACGTGATCCTTCATATGTTGCTCGTAAGGTAGTGCTACTCCCTTTCGGCTGTAGCCGATGACGAATACTAAAAGTGTCAGGCCTCCCCATTGGACATTTTGAGTTAAAGATTAACGCTAATTTGAATATCGGGGTGTAAAAGAGGGACATTAACTCTGGATTTGTCCAATGGGGAGGCCTGACACCGTTGCTTCTTTTGCCCGGTATGTCTTACTACGCCGCAATGACGAGCCGCCAGGCGTTGGATATCAGGACGGGGAGATCTTCGGTCAGGAGGTCCATGGCGGGTATGGCAAGCTGGGACTTAGCGCCTGTTCTGAATGAAGCAGCCTAAAATAATGGTACATGAGACGCAGCGAGGTGTGGCATAATGTTGATCGGGTTATTTAAATGTTTATTGATACGAGATCTTCTCCCGGGAAGCAAGGAGGATGCGATATGGAATTATTTCGGAACATTTGTGGCTTAGCTACTAAAACAATTTCTGATAGATATGATATTTCTATGTTGCAGCAGTTGGAGAAAGTACTGAATCGATCCGGTGTTAGTTTTTTCGGGTCGCGCGAATTCCTTGATTTTGGATGCGGTACGGGCAGGCTCGCGCAGCTTTTTAGCGGATATATGCCTGACGCGAAATTATACGGTTGTGACGTGAAATCATATCTTGTTAAACGGTGCGCGCGCCTGGTCCCGAGGGGCAACTTCTTCGTTAATGGTGTCGTTCCTCCGCTCGACTTGGAGGATGGGAGTGTTGATATGGTCTTTGCGTATAGTGTATTTACTCATTTGAAGGAAGACGCGCATATTCAATGGCTGAGGGAGTTTTCCCGAGTATTAAAAAAAGGCGGGTATGCCGTTTTAACCACTCATGGATATGAGTGTCTTAAACGCATGCGGAAATTCAGCCCCGAAAAGCTGAAGAAATATCAAATAGAGGACTTGGATAATTTCATGGTGCGCAAAGAGCAATATTACTGGGTACAGAATCTCCGGAAGGAACCGGATTACGGTCTGGCTGTGATCACTGACAAATATATCAGAGATAATTGGATGAAAGTGTCCGGGATGGAATTAAAGGGGTATGAACCCGCCGCGGTAGAGGCATATCCTGAGGGATGCCAGGACTTGGTGATATTGATCAAGGGCAATGGTTAAGCGTGGCCCGGTACCATTAAGCTGAGATAAGCAGGCGCCAGGCGGCGGATATCAGGCCGGGGAGGTCTTCGGATAGGAGGGCCATGGCGGGCAGGGCCAACTGGGACTTCGAGCCTGTCCGGATGTTATTCAGCCATATTTTCATGATCCCGCAAAGGGTCCACATATCGCGTCCGGGTGTCTTTTCGACCGGGACAGAAAAAGATATTTTATCGTTGGCTTCATTCCGCAAGCCGTCCCGAAGGTCCTCTGCGGCGCCCGCTTCCAGGGTATCAGTAACGACCAGCAGGTATTCGTTCATTTGCGGATCCATTCCCGCACAAGCCATCTCGCGCATTACCACCGCCCTGTGAAGTTTGTTGCCCGGGTCAAGCGTTATCCCCTGTCGAGACATGAAAGCCATGACCTCGGCTATTCTGCCATCGGTGATCGAGAGATCGATCTTTATCCCGTCAAGCCCCAAAGCAAGCCGAAGGCGGTCTTTATCGAGCGCTGTTAAGGGCAGGAGATCGTCCTCTTGGCCGACGACAAATATCTGCAGGGATATGGGGACCCGAGATCGCGCGAAATATTTTTTGACGGCGCCCAGGGCCAGGGGGATATCCGGCATGGTCTTAAAAACGGAGACAGGGAGGCATAGACGTAATTTAACCGGGTGTTTTCTTTCCAGATCTTCAGAGAAATCCTGTTTCTGTTCGATTATGGAGCTTTCCAGTTCCGTTTTACGCGCCGCTTCCGCGAAAGCGTCCGCGGCTTTACCGAAAGCATCGGTCTCGCGGGCATCGACCGTAGCGCGGAATAGCGCCGCTTCGTGAGTTCCGGACGGAGTAACAATGCCCGGGCCTGGGACTCCCGGTGTTGTGTCCGGGGGTTGTTCCGTTACCGGCCTAAGTGACCGTGTTCCCGCGTGCGGTCTTCGTGTGCCGGGGATGTCGAATTGTGTCAGGCGGGAACGCCCGGTTCTTTCTCTCTCCATTGGCGGGTTAACGCCAGCGGTTTTTTCGCTTGGAGCCTCTCCGGATAAGGCGGGTTGAGCGTCGGATATCGCCGGGGCTACTTTTTTAACTGCTTCTTCGGCGAGTTGTTCCAGTGCTTCCATGGAATCCGTGTCTAACACCGGTTTACCGTTGACCACATGGATGGCGTACCCTTTTTCCTCGGTAAGCTGTTTTTCGAGCAATTCGTCAAGAGATGTGAACCTGGAGCGGGCGATCTCGGACAGTAAGTGGTCGACTGCAGCGGCGGATCCGCCCGGCAAAGCCGATAATATACCCTTTAGCTCGCCGGCTATTGTTCCCAGATCTTCGAAAAGTATCCCGTCCTCGCGTAGAGGATAGAGCCAGCCTTTTTCCCGCATGACGCCGTAAACCTGGCTTGGATCGAGACCGGTTCGGGCGAAAATATCCTTCGGTATGACTTTCAGCCTCTCGGAAGACGACACAAGGGTTATGAGCTCGACGTCCCTGGTCTGGCCTATTCCTATCAGGCGGTCGGCGTCGTCAAAATTCATCCAGGGTCTCGATAGTCTTACCATTGTGGATATATGGAAATCAGCGCCCGGAGCCTGGAATAGGTTCAGCGACTGGCCGAGGAGCCATGTTGTCCCGATAAGGATCTTCGGAGACATGTCCTTGCGGAAGGCGTCTATGCCCGAGAGGCGGTCCCCTAGCGAAACAGCTTGATTGAGCCCGATAGCCGCGCTGGAACCTGATCTGTCCAGGTATTTACGATTGTACCTCTCGACGAGTATCTCTATTTCCTCGACGAAATCAACAAGCACAACGACCTTGCCGTTATCTGCGAGACGGTCCTCGATTATTTTGTCGAGTTCAAGCACTTTCGGGCAGATTTCCTCCTCGTCCGGGGACCCGTCGGCTTTTTTCGGCAATTTCCCTTCGGGGAGGATAAGCCTTAAGTCGACGTTCGCTCGGCGCTCGAGGTCGAAACGCCTGAAAATATGAGCGGCAATTTCGGCCTTGTCTTCCCGGGCTTCGCTAGCTTTCCAGGCCGGGAAATCGCTGCGCTGCATGGCGATAGTCCTTTCCTGGGCTCTTGACATTGATACGAAACGGGTCTCGGAGATAACGTCGGTAAGCTCCGGGAGTACCTGTTTTCGTGTCCAGCGGACCATGACGGGCTCGATCGCGAGGAAAAGACGGTCGTTATCCATGCGCTCGAGATATTCGCGCCTGACGTTGTCCGGTGGGACTGTTTCCCGGGAAGGCGACGGCCCGGCGGTTGGGTGCTCCCGGGGATCATAATCTTTCCGCATCCATAAGAGCGGCTCTATTACATCCGTAGGCCTTTTTACGACCGGACGCGCGCTGACGCCGATCCGGTATTTTGACGGGATGCCGACAATAACGGGCGCGCGGACAGTCTTATCGCCTTTACGAAGATTTTCCACTTCGTCTATTATGTGAGCGTCCGGGGCGAATCGTTTGATGCCGTCTTCTGCGGCGACGATGGCTTCGTAATTGGCGATGAGGATGACCTTCTGGCCGGAAGCGGCAAGGTTCGCGGCGCGGGACGCCTGCTCGGCGATATTCCCCAGGGAGCTGTCTATAACGTATATTTGATATCCGAGAGCAGGGTCCAGCCTGTCCGCCAGCTCGTTCGCCCATTCGTATTTGGCCTGGTTCGGCACGGTGACCAGAAGACGGCTGACGTCGTAGGCGCCGTCTTCGGATCTTACATTGAGGGCGGAGAGAGCCGCGGTTATGGTCTTTCCGGTACGGGCGTCGCTCGCGAACCAGGCGCATCGTTCTTTGGGATCTTCCAGTGTATTTACCGCCTGGGCGACGCTGTAGCGTTGGTAGGGCATTAGCGGTGCGACTTTGCCGTTATAGCCGCGCGGAACAAAGCCGTGCCATAGCTCGAATTCTTTAAGGATCTCATCCAGTATCTTTTTGGTGAGCGAGTTCCTGCCGGCAGAGACGGACTCGCGGCTTAACGGCGATAAAGCAGTATTTGCGGAACTGGTCCCGGCTTTCAGCAGAGCGCCGTAGAAGAGGCCCCGCCAAAACCGTTTAAGCGCTTTTTCCTTCCGGAGGGCGCTGGAGAGGCCCAGCTCTTCCACTATCCCGGCAAGCATTTTTGATAGGCTGCCGGAAAATTCGTCGGACGATATCACCGGGCTTGTAATTTTAGCCTGGTCGGCGATTTCGCGGTAACTGACGGTGAGGATATCGTTAATAGCCTTCTTAGTGAAACGGTCCCCGAAAAAATAGATGAGCATTTCTCCGAGGGTGCCCTTATCGCACGCGGTCATTTTAATGAAGTCGATGAGGCCGACGCGGCGCATGATCCTGCCAAGTTCGCCTTCCGCGGCGACGGCCCTGAGGCGGTCTTTTATGACGTTGTCCGGAGCGAGGCTCGAGAAGACCCCGAGAGTGAACCACATCCTCAGTTTTGAAAGCAGCTTTTTCCGCGCGGTCGATACCGTTTTTAACCGCTCTTCCCAGAGCACGCGGACCGGTTTGTCGGCGTCCGGACCGGGGGCGGACGACTCGTAATAAGAGCCGGTGATACCAGCTACATCTTTACCGTTAAGCACATCGGAGAGGATAGCCCTTTGCATGGGATCCTTGAGCCTTATCGCCAGCCATGAATCCAGCTTAAGGTCTATGACCCGTTCGGGCCTCGGATGGGAACGCCCCGGCCTGTAAGGTTCCGGCAAAAGATCGCTCGTGGATCTGCCCGTGGTAGCAGGGGATAATTCCTCTGCGAGGCTGTCCTTATCGGGAAACCCCGCCGTCCTCCGTATTCTTTGCTTAAGTTCCGGGGCTCCGTTCGGTATCGCTTTAAAAAACTCAACTGCCTTTATAAGAGCGGTTCGCTCAAGCTTCAGGACATCATCTTCGGGGATCATTAGTAGAGAGCTTATCTCGCCGGACGTCATGAAAGACATATAACTTCCGGTCTCGATAGGGCCGTATCTAAGGAAAAGTACGCGGGCTTCGGCCGCGGTGAGTTCACGGCATAGACGAGTGAGTTCAAGAGATGTTGCTCTGCTCGTTACAACGTTTGACGGTATGGGCGCCGAGTCGAGTTCCTGAAGGTCCGCAAAGAGTTCCGCTAAAGCGGCCTCGTTGTGGGGCTTTCTGAGTGCCGCTTCGGCCTTGAGCTTTATCTGGCTGACACGGGTGGCGGATACGTCTTTGGCAAACTTTTTGCCGATGGTGTCCTGGGGCAACACCTCGAAAGCATCCAGCCCATAAGAATGCCGTATCGTTACCCGCTGCTGATAGGTCAATGTTTTGAGGAGCGAGGAGATGCGGGCCGATGTCTTTTCCAGGAGCTTGTCGCGTTCCAGGGATGCTTGTATGTTATGACCCGAAAGGGAAGCGAGATCCGGGTCGTTCGCGAAGGCATCTTCCAAAGATCCGGCCGAGCGATCAAGGATAATATTTACGACAGCCAAAATCTCGGGCGTGGTTTTTAGGAGAGTTTCCCGAATGGCTTCTTCGGGGATTTTGTCGCTTTCGGATAGTTTCAGAGCGATAGGGCCTTCGTAATAATCGCCGGGTTCCCTTGTGAGCCTGAGGATCGATGCGAGGATCGTCCCCCAGAGCCTCCCCGAGATATCGCGGGAGCCATCGTCGGCTAAATGATGCGGGAAGCTTGCCCATTTGGAGGCGATAAGCTTTTCTATGAGTCCGCTCCAAATTTTTCCGTTGTAATACTGGCCGAATGACTTAGGGTTTGGGTCTTTCGGGTCCGTAATCATCGCATCAAGAGTCCGATATCCTTCAAGGATAGCCTCATCGCGGAAATCGTCTATCGAGTGGTCGGTGTATTTTATCCCGACAAAGGTATTGAAAAAATACCGGACCGCGTAGTATGCATCCTCTCCGATCCGAGTGAACGCGGGGGCCGATCTTTCCCCGAGGACCTTAATGGCCTTTTTCCTTATGATGACGTGGGAGGAGCGGACAAGCTTAAGGAGGGCCTGATGGCTGAGCCTGCTAAAGTCCTTTTCAAGGAGGCGTTCGCTCTTTCCGGCTTCGACCAGGCGCGGCGAGTGTTTGATAAGCCGCCGCTGAATGGCATCCACGGTTTTTCTGCGCGCGATGTCCTCGAAGAAAGACCTGCCGAAATAACTGTTAGAACTTTTGGAGGAGTGCGGCCGGGTTATCATGTAAGTGACGGAGAGGAACCTTTGCTCGGCCGGGCGCAAATTCCGCGCTGAGACGTATTTCCGGTCGACCAGATATTTAAGGGTGAACGCCGTCGCGGCTATTTTTCTTACCAGGAGTTTTTCTGCTTCACCGCCGGCTTTAAGCCCGAAAAATTTATCTTGCGGAGCCATGTCCTCTCCGGGGAATTTGATATTCCCGGCGAGGCCCGATCTTATCTTTTCGTCTTCCGTAAGGTCCGCGAGGAGAGTCGAGGCCGCGCCGCTATTATTATAGGCGCCACGCGCTATCAAGAGGTCCTTGTATGCCCGGAGCATCCAGGGGATCAGGATACGTTTACTGAGCCTGACGTAATTAGTCCCGTTCTTTTCTTCCATCCCAATGAGAAGCGTTACAAAATCCGCATAGGTTACTTCACTGACAAGGCCTAAAGGATCGAGGTCGAGATCGGGCACGGTTATGTATTCCGGGGTGTCTTTACCGGGAACGATAAAGACCTTGACGCCGTTCTTTACCATAAATTCATGATATAAGCCCAGAGGGTTGGCATAGCTGACATGTTTTCTGAGCATGGAATAGCGAAGGTCCAGATCACGCCCCGGATCATCGATACCCGACCAGACTGCCAAAGTAGCATTATTCGCAGTTTGAGCCAGCCCGGGACCTCCGGAAAACCCATCCAAAATATAAACCGCGGCAATGATCGTAGGAAGGAGCCTTCTAAATAACATCGTGGTCTGAAAAAACATAAGCGGTATTGTATCAGAAAGCAGGGATAAACCAAACTTTATTACGCTTAACGTATTGACTACGCCGAGAATCAGCAGTAGCCTGCGACAGCGCAGAGAGTACGGCAGAATGATCGCGGGGAAAATATTTATCAATTCACTGATTTTTTATGTTGAAGAGTGTCCCTTTTGGGACTGTCCCCTTGGCACCTTCAAGAAACGGTAACAGGTTGCGGCATCGGCGCAAGGCGTACGGTAAATGAGTATGGCAGTATTCCTGTATTAAGTTGACAAACCAGCCGAGTGCATGCATACTTTGAGAGTGAAACTGGAGGGTAAATACTAACTTTAAGGAGGAGAAATGCCTTACAATGCGGAACTTGATGAAAACATGTTCTCAAAAAGCTGGGAATCGGAAACCGACAGACTGACTGTCAGTATCTACTCATACAATCACGGCCAGAAAAAACTTCAGATATCCCGGGAAAGCAAATCCCCTCAGGGCGACCTCAAATTCGCCAAGCTCGGAAGGATGACGAAGGATGAGATAACAGCGATCATTCCACTCATACAGGAAGCGATCGGTAATATGTGAGACGCGCTGACAAAATGAGTTCCGTCGCGGACGAAGTCAGGGGAGAATTAAGACTCCACGCCAGCGAGGAAAAAGCGACGTTGCTCGGAAGGTTCTTCAAAACTGGTCCGGGCGATTACGGTGAGGGGGACGTTTTCATAGGCGTTAAAGTCCCCGAAACAAGGCGGATAGCCAAGAGATATTTTAAGGCGATCAGGCAGGGCGGGGTCCGGGCGCTCCTCGCCTCGCGCATCCACGAAGAGAGGCTTGCGGCCCTTATCATGATGGTCCTGCAATTCGAGAAGGGAAGCCCCGAGGGAAAAGAGGATATATACCGTCTATACCTGGCAAGTACCCGCCGCATAAACAATTGGGACCTGGTCGACATTTCAGCGGGACAGATCGTCGGGGGATATCTGTTCGACAGGGATCGGGAGATCCTTTATAGATTGGCCTCCTCGGATAATTTATGGGAGCGCAGAATAGCGGTCATCGCCACTTTTTACTTTATCAGGAAGGGTCAGTACGGCGATACGCTTGGGATATCCGAAAAGCTTCTCGGCGACAGAGAGGACCTGATACACAAAGCCACCGGGTGGATGCTTCGCGAAACCGGCAAAAGGGATAAGGGAACCCTCGTAAAGTTCATCAAAAAAAACTATAAACAAATGCCGCGAACAATGCTAAGATATGCGATAGAACTGTTCCCGGAGAAAGAACGACAGATGTATCTTCGCGGGAGATTTGGACCTAAAGGATCATAAACCCAGGAGAAGAATCGTGAAAAAGCTCATATTTTGTTTTTTTCTTTGTTTTGCGGGGTTCGTCCCGAACGCGATGCCGGAGATGCTTAGCCAGGGAATGAGCCAGGCTGCCGTCAATGAGATGAGGACCAAGGCTACTGACAATCTGACCCTGGCCAGGGAGTTCACCGGCCGCGGACAGGAGTTATTAAAGACAGGATTGACCAGGGACAACCTCAAGATAGCGGGGTATCTCTATATGGAAGCCGGTAAGTTGTACGAACAGTCGAACTTCATATACCAGAAAGTACTCGATAAGGGCTCAGCGCAGATGTGCGAGAGCTCCCTGAAGACATGCATAGACGTCGTAAGGCAGTGCAAGCAGAAAGAGATGGAGCTGACGCAGAAAAAACGGCAATGAACGGGGCAGTGACAGACCGAATACTCCCATGGCAAATGCCCTGATCTTATTCGTAGCCGGCCTCGCGGCGGGGAAAGAAAGCGAAGGTGAAAGATGAAGCTGGATGTCGGCAGGGATATCGACAAAGAGATAAAGGAATTCCTCGGGGAGATCAGGGAAAACCCTTACCGCGTCTTCAATGTAGCTTTTTTTCTCATAGGGATCGTTCCTTTTTCGGTGCTGGTCTTTTTTTTCGCGCGAAACGTGCTCGCCACAGGCGATCTTCCCAAAGGAACGGCTCTTGCCGTCGGCCTTGCCATGATCCTGATGCTCGCGGGCTATCACACGGGCTATTCGATGCTCCGGAGGATGCTCGCCAAGATAATAGCTTATGGCCTCGTGACTACGAGGAGAGAGAAACAGAAGGCACTGGCTATACTCGCGGCCTCCCACGAGCTGGGCAACCCGCTTACCAGCATACGGCTCAGCCTCGCGAACATCCTTGACGGTCTTGTCGGCAAGGTGTCCGAGGAGCAGAAGAATGTCATTTCCATGTGCCACAACGCCGCGGAGAGGATGACGCGGATAACAAAGGTTCTTCTGGATATCATCAAGATAGAGGCCGGGATCATGGCCCCCGATAGGGGGGCGATAGATATCGCCGGCATAATGAGACAGCAGGCGGTGGAATTCGCAGGCCTTATTGACGGGAAGAAGATCGTTTTTTCGGCGAATATACCCGCGGAAGCGTGTACTCTCTGGGCCGACCGCGATATGATAACGCAGGTCGTAAATAACCTTTTCAGCAACGCCGTGAAGTTCACGCCTGAGCGCGGTCGAATAGACGTGTCCCTGACCCGGAACGAAAAAATGGCCAGGATAGAGGTTGCCGATACCGGTCCGGGCATAGCGCCCGATAAAATGGAGAACATCTTCGACAAATTCGTTCGGCTGGATAAAACAATACCGGGGAGCGGGCTCGGGCTCGCCATCACCAAGGATATCATAGATCTTCATAAAGGCAAGATAGTCGTCGTGAGCGAGCCGGGGAAGGGCAGCAGGTTCATTGTTTGTCTGCCGGTGGATATTCGGGATGCAGGCAAGGCGCATGGAGCATAGAGCACGGAAATAAAAATTTTATCAGGGATACAGGTCTGCTCCTTGCCAGGTTATTTATTGACCGGAGTGATACCCCTCTGTAGAAGCTCTATTATCTTCCCTCTCACGTCACCCCTGTCGTTAGGGTCCGGCGCCTGGACGTTCGATAGGAAAACACCATAAGCAGATAAAGTGTCGTGATCTAGCTCAGCGGCTTTAGTGTAGTCTGCCATGGAATTTACGTAGTCCCCGGCCAGGTATCGCGCGAGGCCCCGGGTATAATAAGGTGTGGCTTTCGCGGGATCCAACTCTATGGCTTTATCCGAGTCCGCGATGGAATTCTTGAGATCCCCTTTCAGGAAATACGCCCATGCCCTGAAAGCATGAGCTTCCGAGGTGGCCGGGTCTTTCGATATGAGGATATCGTAGTCCGATAAAGCCTCGCTAGTCCGGCCCATCGATAAAGATATTTCCGCCCTATATCGGTACGCGGGAACATAATCCGGGTAGAACGATATCGCCTTGCCGCAATAATCCAGGGCTTTTTCCATAAGTCCGGCCTCGGTGTATATGTACGCCAGTTTCATATAAACAACGTGGGAGAAAATGAAATTCGGGTCGATTTCAACGGCTCTTTCGAGATCCTTAATGGCTTTGTCGGTCTCGTTCATGTGGAGATAGGTGACGGCGCGCCCCATATGGTACATCGGGTCGTTCGGGGAGAGCTCTAAGGCTTTATCAAGATCAGATAAAGCTTTATCGTAAAGCTCAAGCCCGTTAAGAACTGTTCCGCGGGCATAGTAGGATTCGGCCATTAAGGGGTTTTCCGTAACGGCTCCGGTATACACCTCGACCGCCGAAACGGTATCGCCTTCGCGCTCGAGGATATTGCCAATGGAATAAAGGAAATCGGCCTTTCTGGTCGGGTTCAGGATAAGCGCCTTTTTAAGGTCGGCTTTAGCGCTGTCGTATTTTTCTAGTTCGGCTCGGGCCATGGCCCTTTGCCCGAAGAGCTCGAATGAATAAGGATTTTTTCCTAGGCCGTCCGAAAATTCGCTTTCAGCTAACCCGTACTCTCCGCGTGAGAGAAAGATCCCGCCGCGACCGAGGTATATCTCTTTGTCGATGGATCCGAGTTCAAGTGCTTTACGGTAATCCTCAAGCGCGGCGTCAAAGTTCAAGAGGCGGGAGTAAGAATAGGCGCGAGAAATGAATGTGGAGGGGTTCCTTGCGTCCTTGGCGATAGAAAAAGAAAGCTCGTCTATAGCGTTAACATGGTCCCCGGTGATACCGAGTATCTCCCCTATCATTTTGTGGACTCGAGCGTTGTTAGGCGCGAGGTCCAGGTATCGTTTGAGATCCCGGAGGGCGTTTTGGTACTGGCCGGTCACGCTGTAAGCCGTTCCTCTGAGAAAAAAGGCCCGGGCGTTATTCGGATCCTTTTCGAGCGCTTTCGATAATATCTTAATGGCCGGTGTCTTGTAGCGGGTGAATTTGGTCAAAATAAAGCCTTCCGCTGTAAGGAAAGGAGAATAGGCCAGGGAAGCGTATAGGAATAGGCAGGCGAGCAGTATAGAAGCAATAGTGGCGGCGCTCTTCTTGGTTACCATGATAGTAATATAGCACGAAAAAAGCGACCTGGCAGATAAAATATTGTTTTATTGGATGTCTTTTATCCAGACCTCAAGGACAAAGGGAAGCCTTCTTACCGAATGAAGTTCTTAGAGATAATGGAACAGCTCTAGGACGGTAAGCCCGTCGAGACGGCCGACCTCGAGGCGGTGTACGCGTCGTTGCGGGGAAGCTACGCTTTTCAATGGATAAAATAATTACAATTTATTAGGCCATTGAGCATAGCCGATCGCAGGATCGTTTGATCTATATTGACGGATAAATTCCGATCACGATTATGTTATTCAACGTCCTTGAACTTAACGGATCCGATCATGTCAACAGCAAGCTTTTCCTCTTCGGCCAAATTGCCTTTGGGCACTTCCGGATCCGGCGTCTCTCCAATGGGAAAAGTATAACCGAAATCCGCAATCAACATTTTATCCTTAACCGGGGTGTAATAAATTTTCCACACGTAACCTTCATTTTTGACAGATGATACCGGATCACTCGCGACAAGAACACACTCACCCCATGAATGATCTCTTAAGTTTACGACCTTGATCGATCTTGTCTCAAAAACGCCGTGTTCTTGTTCCAATGACTTCCTGATCAATTCGTTTTTTTCAAGATTCTCATAACGAATTTTCTTGCCGATATTCTGGTCTGATAGATCTACAGCGCTGAGCTCAAGGCCCAGATCTTTTAGGGGGTGTGAATACAATCTCACGGCTATAGTCTGCCCTTTTTGCCTTTTAAAATGAACTAGCGTGTACTCTAATCGCGGAGTTGTTTGCTTGAGCACCCATCTTCCGCTAGGCCTATCAAGAGTCACTCCTTCAGGAAAAACTATGGGCGGGCTTATCGTTGCCAGTACCTTTTGGGCAAAAGAATATCCTGTTTTGGAATAAATAAATCTGCCGATCTGCGAGATCCAAATACCGCTTAGGGCAATAATCGCTATTATCAAGGCCGCTGCTAATAAGCACCCGGAACGGGATCTGTTGATCGCTTCCGGATCATTACCTGGTTCTGTTGCTTTGATCTCCTTTAGCTTGTGATACAACAACACTTGTCCCGCAATTAAAAATGGCATAACAAGCGCCTGAAAGACATTGACTAAAAATCCGGCTAACTTAGGATGTGTCTTGGTTAATGCTAAAGCTGGAATTGGCGGCAGGAGAAAAGGGAACGAAATGATGGCAAGAAAGCAGCACGTTTTCCAGAAAAAACCCTTTATGAGTTGACTGCTCATTTTTAATGAGCCGTTCCCTTTACGCCCCTCGATAATTACCGCCAAATCCGACAAACAAAAGATTATTCCCCAATAAATGCCGGGGATAACAAAAAGCAGCAGACCTGCCAACGATATAAGAAAACAGATAGAAACTACCCCGATCACTCGCCAATATTTCCCCTTAGTTGCCGTAAAACAATCGGCTACAGCTGTCTCTTCGTTGCGGTATCTCTTTGATGCCGCAATAACCAAAGCGATATAAGCCCATATTCCGATAAAAAGGCTTGCAGAAGATAAAATAACGCTCAAACTATTGGGAGAGATAGTTTCAAGTAATGCAGGTATTACACCGAGAAGGGAGATCCCAAGAAAAAGACGAAGGTTATTCCTGAATAGCGTGATCGTTCCTATCAAAAAAACTCTTACATTAAATTTCTGATCGGCCGGCTGACGAGGACCAATGTCTGTATTCATTCCGTAACCTTTCCAGGGTTCGCGTCCACAATTAGGGTGGGTAATGTTAGATGGAACGCTTTTTTAAAAATGCGAAGCCCGATCCTGATTTTAGGTATATCTCAAATTCAACACCCTTATTCTTTTGATCGAAAGTAATGTATGCCGCTGATTCCCAAGGTCCATATTTACGGCTATACGATGACTTGTCGGCATTATTTTCATCTACCGGACGGGAAATATCCTCTGTCAATCCGATATATATTCTATCGGGTAATTTTTTGCTGATAAGGATGTGAACTATTATCGTATTTGTTATGGTCCTCCTTCGCCAAATTATTTCATATCACTTGGCTACGGAGGACAACCTTCCGCCTTTTCTAGATTAATATTTGGCTTGTAACGTCGAAGCCAACCGAAGCCAAATAATACATAAATAGTTTGGCGAAGGTTGGCGGAGAGGCAGGGATTCGAACCCTGGGTACTCTTACGAGCACAACGGTTTTCGAGACCGCCGCATTCAACCGCTCTGCCACCTCTCCCGCGGGGTATTCTATCAAAAAACCGGATGGATTACCAGACGCGTTTAAAGGGTTGTCGAAAAACGCAGACTATGAGTGCATATAACGCGTTCGTTGTTGCTGTGGATGTTCAGGTTGCGGCTTGATTTTGGAGAAACACCCGCACCATGAATTTTCATTGATTATTACTCACCACGTGATAAGATGCTACATATCATGTTTTACCCGTTAAACCAAGGACATACCGTGTCTGGCGGGGGACGGTTTCAGCAGAAAAAGGAGAATATATTGAAGATATTCATAACAGGAGTGGCGGGTTTCGTCGGGTCGCATTTAGCCGACTATTTTCTGACCAGGGGGCATGAGGTCATCGGCCTTGACATGGTCGATTCGACAAGGACCATGAACATAAGACACATACTTGATAACCCGCGGTTCAATTACATACATGATACTATTTTGAGCAACAATACCGTTAAAGGCCTGGTCGAACAAGCTGATGTCATATACCATCTGGCCGCGGCTGTCGGCGTGGAGAACGTTCTGGGTGATATCCTCAACGTTATACGGGTAAATGTCATGGGGACAGAGATGATATTTCGCTTCGCCGCCGATTTTAAGAAAAAGGTGATCTTCACCTCTACTTCAGAAATATACGGTAAAAGCTCGAAAGTGCCGTTCGCGGAGGACGATGACAGCCTTTTCGGGCCTACCAGCGTTGACAGGTGGGTTTATGCCTATTCCAAAGCCCTGGGCGAATATATTTCGTTCGGTTATTGGAAAGAAGGGATGCCAAGCAGTGTAATAAGGATATTCAACGCGTACGGCCCGCGGCTTGACGTGGAAGGGAGCGGCAGGGTGCTTTCACGTTTTATAAAGCAGCTTATCAACGATGAGCCGATCACGATAGTAGGGGATGGTACGCAGACCAGATGTTTTACATACATCGACGATATAATCAAAGGGCTCGTTCTGGCCGGCGAAAATGAGAAAGCGCTCGGTAATGTGTTCAATATCGGGAATCCCGTTGAAATAGATATCAGGAAATTGGCAGATATGCTCATAGATATCTCTGGCAAAAAAGCGAAGATAGTTCATATCGATCCAAAAGTGCTTTACGGCCAGGGGTATGAAGATATACCCAGGAGGGCGCCTGATGTCAGGAAAGCGAAAAGGGTCCTGGGCTATGAAGCAACGACGCCGCTCCGGGACGGGATGGAACGGACGTACAAGTGGTTTTTGTCCCAGACGAACGGAGGCGGTGCTTGAAGAGGACGGGCTGTATCGGTAAAGGGTTCACTGAGGGAAAAGCTTTTCGGGATTTTATTAACGCTCTCTTGAAGGCCCGGTACGCCGGAACGAAGGGGCTCCTCCGCAAGAACGAGCCGGAGATCATCGCAGGAAATATAACCGCGCTAATGGAAGACAAGGATAATTTCGGGTTTTTTACCAGTAACGGTAAAGGCCGGATCGACGGGGTCATTGTTGTGTCGGTCCTGAAATGGGATAACGCGATCCTCGGAAGGGTCATGGCCAAGGCGGTCCTGTGGGGCGATATTTCCGCGGGCGGGAACAAAGCCGCTAGCCTTCTTTCACTGGCTGAGGAAGAGGCCGGGAGAAGGGGTGTCGGGTATTTTTCCCTGGACGCGTACGCGACGGAAGGGTATGCCCTGGGCGCTTTAGCCCGGAGGGGATATATCCTGGAAGAAAGCAAATGGAAGATGACGCGCGATATGGCGGCATATAAGACTAACGGACGCGTTCCGGGGGTGAGGGAGTATGCTCCGGGCGACAAGAAAAGCGTGGCGAAGATCGCGTATTCGGACTATTCCAACCGGTATCTGGACAATCCGTTCCTCGAAAGCGGAAAGGTGCGGACATTGTATGCCGAATGGGCCGGCAACTGCTGTTCCGGAAGGTCCGATAAGGTTTTTGTCTCAAGTTCGGGGGGCGGTATCACAGGATTTATCGCGTGCAATCTGGATAAGAGGGGTAGCCGGGCGCCGGGAGAAAGGACCGGGATTATCGACCTTATCGTTTTGGACAGGTGTTCCCGGGGAAAAAAGACAGGGCAGGCGCTTATTAAGAAGGGGCTTGACTGGTTCAAGGAAAACGCTGATATCGTGAAACTTGAAGTTGCTGTCAATAAGTTTCCCGCGGCGGCAATCTACATCAAGCACGGGTTCCGTCCGCAGGCCTTATTTCACGTGTTTTCCAGGCGGGTAAGACGATAAGGGGAAGATATCGTTCTAAGGCTTTTAGGATACGCCGGTCCGCGGCTAATGGGAGACGGAAGGATGGGAATAGCAGATATAGCGGTTCTTGCGGCCATAGCCGCCGGGAACTGGTTCTTGAAGACATTACCCAGGCGGGGGATCCCTCTATACGGCGCGGATAGCTGGATAATGCTGTGCTGGGCCCGCAAATTCAGGGAGAAAGCGCCTAAGAGCGAGTTCTCTGACCATTTGGTCCATAACGAACGGCATGATTATCCGGACCTCTTCCCCAAAATGCTCTCTTTTCTTGATGATAAAGCCGCGCTTAAATTCAATAGTATCATACCGGTTTTTTTTGACTTATGTAATCTCCTGATAGTTTTTGGCATTAGCTATTATGTTTTCCGAGAAACCTTTCCCGCGGCCGTCTCGGGGGTCGTTTACTCGCTTTTCCCGCCGTTATTGACACAGCACGCTTGTTTGAACTCAAGGTTCCCGGGATATCTGTTCGTCAATCTCAGCATCGGCTTATTGATCATAGGCAGGGCCGAGGGGGTATTGCCCGCGACGATCGCCGGGATAGCCGCGGGGGGGTTAGTGCTCAACACCCACAGGTTCTCGGCACAGGCTTTTTTCGCGGCGCTGGCGGGGATGTCTGTTTTTGAGGGGACATGGTATTACGCTCTGGCGCTCGCAGGGTCGATATTAGCGGCGATCGCTTTTTCGGGGGGATTTTACCTCATTGTCTTGTCGGGACACGCCAAGATCATCCGGCTCCATTATACCAAGTTCAGGACAACGCCGTACGAAAAGATCCGGTTCAAAGGATCTATGCTGAAAACGGTCCTGTGGGGATCGATGCTCCTCATTGGAGTATTTGGCGCCGATATGGCAGGTGCTCATATCCCCGGGATGTATGTCTCCACCGTCAACTGGGCGGTATCCCTGTTCGCGGCTTTTATCCTCACGACTTTCATTATATACCTCCATCCGTTCGGGCAGGGATACAGATATCTCGAATATTGCATCATGCCTCTTTCCGTGCTGTTCGGGAGCGCCGTCGCGATCCGAGGTCCCTTATGGCCTGTTGCCGCCGGCCTGTTCGCAGTGTACGCGGCGGTTTCGGCGCGGAAAATATCGGTCCATGCCCGCGAGATCCGGGCAGATTATGAGAACATAGTGGATAAGGACAGGCTGAGGATATTCGAGATCATAAAAAAGTCCGGCATACGGAATATTCTTTGCGTGCCTAACGCGCTCGCGCAGTCGGCGGCGTATTTCACAGGTAAAAAGGTATTGTGGACCTATAACGCGTGGGAAAGGTATCCCTGGATGTTCCCGAAGATAACCATGCCCCTAAAGTTCGAACTCGCGGAGGTCATCAAGGAGCATGATATAGACGCCGTGCTGCTTCACGAAAAGTTCGCTGCCCGGGGCGACCTTAAAGCTCGGACAGAGTTGATAGCCGCTGAAGGCCGGTATTTACTGCTGAGGTTGATATGACGATGCTGAGGCGAACAACGAAAGCGGCTAAACTTCTGGTTATCCGTCCAAGGGGGTGGAAGAGCGCTATTACCAACCAGCTCGCGGCTTATATGGGAAGGACCCGGGCGCCGTTCGCGCCTACCCTTGCCGTTATAGAGGTATCGGCCTTATGTTCGCTCGCATGCCCCGTTTGCGAGACCGGGGCCGGGAAACTGGGCAGAGAGCAATCTCTTATGTCGCTAGAGGTTTTCCGTACGGTCATAGACAGGATATCGCGGCATATCAACACAGTCTTTTTATACTGGATGGGGGAACCTTTTCTGAACCCTGAGATATACGGTATGATATCTTACGCCAGGAGTAAGAACATATACGTGGCGGTATGTACGAACGGGGAACAGATGGATACGGAAGCTCTTTTGGAAGCCGGGCCCGATGAGGTCCAGTTCCAGGTGGCGGGGACAAGCCAAAAGGCCCATGAGAGATACAGGGTCGGGAGCACCCTCCGTAACGTCGAGACCAATATCGGTCGCCTGGCCGGAGGTAAAAAAGAACATGGCAAAAAACGCCCCAGGATACTGGCCGGCCTCATAGTCACAAAGTACAGCGAAAAAGAAGCGCACGCTTTCGACGGCTGGGCGAGAGCCCTCGGCGCGGACGGCAGCATGCTTATAGATCTCTGGGTGCGAGACTATGATCAGGCCGTTGAGTTTTTACCCGAAGACAGGAAATACTGGCTTTATGATCCCCTGGCGTTCGAGGCGAAAGAGCTGAAGCTGAAGGACGGGACGGGAGGGAAGTGTTATTCAGTATGGCACATGGTGACCGTTAACTGGAAAGGCGAAGTCTTTCCATGCTGCAGGGATACGGCTAACCGATACCGGATGGGAGATCTTCTGAAAGACCCGCTGGAAAAGATATGGAACAGCCGTGAATATATGGAGTTCAGGAGGAAAGTATTGCCTGGCCATTTTGGGCCCGATCTTTGCCGGCTTTGCCCCAGTTTCGGTGTTCCGAACCTGGGGAGTGTCGATACGGGAGACGGGAAATGAGTAAAATATTATTCCTTTGCTCGTTCTCGCTTGAGGCTGCCCGGAAGAAAGGCATGCCGACGGAAGGTATCGCAGCTGAAAGGGATTATACGGGGTATTTCGAGCATGTGCATACGGTCCATTTCCCCGTCGAACCGGAAATGTCCGTAATGATAGGGCCCAGGCACACGGTGCATGAATTTTCGAAGGGAAGGTTCGGTCCGTTTGCCGGGGTAAAGCTTGTCAATAATTTCTTAAGCGTGGCGGTATTCCTTTTTAAAGTGCGTCGGCTCCTGATCCGTGAGAGGATAGACATTATTAGGGCCATAGACCCCGGAGAGCAGGGGGCGTACGCTTATATCCTTTCAAAATTGACGGGGGTCCCCTGGTGCGTTTCCGTCCACGCGGACAGGGACCTTTATCACGATATGGCGGGGACTTTCCTGCTTTTCGGGTCGCGGAAAATATCAAGGGCGGTAGAGAAGTTCGTGCTCAGAAGAGCGCCGCTGGTGCTGGCGATCAGCAGGTACATAGCGGATTGGGTTATCTCCATGGGCGCGGACCCCGACAGGGTAAGGATCATTTACCACGGGATAGACGTTTCCGGGGACGAAGGGCCCGGGGCCGATCCAGGCGTAGGTTTTAAAGTCCCGGAAGGGAAAAAGGTCGTTTCGTTCGTCGGCCGGCTCAGCAGGGAGAAATACGTTCACGATGTCGTGCTGATAGCGGAAGAACTTTCAAAGAAAAGGAAAGATGCTGTCTTTCTTATCGTGGGAGAAGGTCCCGAGAAAGAAGATCTTAAAAATATGATATCTGCGCGCGGTCTGGCTGGGACAGTGATCCTTCTTGGCGCGAGGCCCAACGCCGAAGTTAACCGGATACGGAAGATATCGGATGTCAATTTCTGCCCTCTTTCGGGGTTCAGCCTTCTCGAAGCCGCGCTTTCAGGTAAACCTGTTGTAGCTTATGACGTGGAATGGCACAAGGAGCTGATAGAGAACGGCAAGACAGGCATGCTGGTACCGAAGGGGGATACGGCCGCGGCTGTCGCTGCGATGGACAAACTGCTGAGCGATCCCGCGCTGGGAGCGGAACTCGGGAAAAATGCCAGAGATACCGTTAAAAACCGACATTCCTTGGAAAAGGTATCGCGCGCCAAATTGGATTGTTATCGGGAATTGTTAGGTATAAATTCGCGTCGTCTCTAGCGGGATGACATAGGATCATGGTATTGGTTTTGCCAAATGGAGACGTTAGACCTTGTTTATCAGGGAGTCCTGACAACTTGAGAAAGTATGGATACGATATCGATGATGTGTGTTGTTTTGCGAGCGAGCAATATGGGGGGGTATTTATGGATGCCGTTAATAAAATGGGAATGAAATATTTTGTCCACCATACAGCCGTCATAGACGATGAAGTCGTGATAGGAGACGGCACTAAAATATGGTTTTTTTCGCATATACTAAAAGGTTCGAGGATAGGGGAAAACTGTATTCTTGGTCAGAACGTCGCGATAGGGCCTAATGTAACGGTTGGCTCAGGATGCAAGATCCAGAATAACGTTTCGCTTTATCCGGGAACGGTCTTGGAAGATAACGTTTTCATCGGGCCTTCGGCGGTATTTACGAACGTGCTGACCCCGAGGGCGTTCATCGAACGGAAAGACGAGTTCAAGCAAACGATAGTTAAACAGGGTGCCGCGATAGGGGCCAATGCTACGATAGTATGCGGTGTGACGATAGGTGAATATGCCTTTGTCGGTGCGGGTGCGGTGGTCACAAAAGATGTCGCTCCATACGCTTTGGTAGTCGGCGTGCCTGCGAGACAAAAAGGGTGGGCTTGCAAATGCGGAGTTCCGCTGGAAGAGGAAGATGATCGTTGCGCTTGTCGACGCTGCGGTGCCGAATATGTCATCGAGGCCTCAGCGTTGAAAGTAAAATCTGTTTAATTTGCGACAAATAGTACAAGGGGATAATATGGGCAGCAGAATAAAAAGATTCGCCCTTATCGGGTGCGGCCGGATAGCTAAAAAGCACGCCGAAGTCATAAAACATCTTCAGGGGGCTTCTCTGGCCGCCGTAGCTGATATCGTTCCCGGGAAAGCGGAACATTTCGGGAAGACGTACGGCGTCAAGTGGTATACGGATTATATGAAGATGTTGGAAAGCGAGGATATCGATATCGTGAACATCCTAACCCCGTCCGGGGCGCATATTTCGGTCGGAATGGATGTAGTAAAAAAGAAAAAGCACATTATTATCGAGAAACCCCTGTCCCTGAACGTCAAGGACGCCGATAAGATCATACACCTGGCAAGGGAGAACAACGTAAGCCTCTTTGTAGTCAAGCAGAACAGGTACAACCTTCCGGTGGTCAAGCTCAAGGAAGCGCTGGACGCCGGACGGTTCGGCAAACTGGTCTTGGGCGCCGTCAGGGTCAGGTGGTGCAGGAAACAGGATTATTACGACCTGGATCCGTGGCGAGGGACGAAGGCGATGGACGGGGGAGTGTTGACCAACCAGGCAAGCCATCACATAGATCTTTTACAGTGGTTATTGGGACCGGTCGACAGCGTTATCGCTAAAACGGCTACGATGCTCGCCCGGATCGAAACGGAAGATACGGGGGTGGTGATCGTAAAGTTCAGGAATGGAGCCTTGGGAGTGATCGAGGCGACAACCTGCGCTAGGCCGGTAGACCTGGAAGGGTCGATAAGTGTTCTCGGTGAAAAAGGTTCAGTGGAGATCGGAGGGTTCGCCGTGAACGAGATGAAAACATGGATATTCGATAAATTCATCCCCGGAGACGACGATATGGGGAAATATTCACAGAACCCGCCCAATGTTTACGGGTTCGGGCATTACAGGTTCATGGAGGAAGCCCTCGAGTGTATCAATACCGGCAGAAAATTTTTGGTCGACGGGATAGAGGGGAAGAAAAGCGTCGAGCTTATCAACGCTATTTACAAGTCGGCCGAGACGGGGAAAGAAGTTTTTATTGGAAAGAAAGGACATTTTATGGAAGAGGAGATCTGTTAAGGTGAAAGAACATCCGACGCATAAAGTGCTGCTCTCGGCTCGCGGCTTCCTCGCGACCAATTCCAGCGAGGATCTGGTGATGTGCATATACCGGTTCGCGAGGGCCAGGATCAGCGGCGAATACCGGGTAGTTGTAGAAGAAGAAAGGCTGGAACGGTTCGCGCGGTTCATTACAGGCCTTGACGATGTTAAATATGCCGCATCAGGCGGGATAGAGGCGATGCTGAAAAAAGATAAGTTCGATACGGTAATATCGGCCGTTCCCGTGACACTCAGGCAAGCTCTTATCAATTGTTCGGTTTTTATCGCGAAGGGTAAAGCGCGGTTCTTAAGGGCCGATCTTGAAAAACGGCTCATAAGCGAAACGGGTTTCGCGGATATAGTGAGGGACATCGCGAAGAACATGTTCTCACGCCCGGCGCTGAATTCGGTGCTTGCCGCTCTGTCCCGCCGTCTGAGGCTCGAGAAACCTTTGGGCACGCCTCGGTCGTTGATCATCGAAACCGTGAACATGTGCAACCTTAAGTGCCCGTTGTGCCCTACCGGTACCGGGTCGCTTGGAAGGACCGGAGCTCGGATGGAGCTCTCTGTATTCAAAAAACTCGTTGATTCCAATCTCGGGGTTTTTTTGAATACAGAGAGCATTTACATGGATTTTTACGGCGACCCCCTGATGAACAGGGATATTTTCGGCATGATAAAATATCTTAAGGATAAAGGCGCCGGGCACGTCGAAATAAGTACTAACGCCAGTTTCCCGTTGGACGAGCGGAAGGCGCGGGAGATCGTTATGTCAGGTGTGGACCTGATCCTTTTCGCCGTTGACGGGGCCGACCAGGAAACGTACTCCAGATACAGGAAAGGAGGGGATCTTTCCGCCGTAAAGGAGTTCATCAAAGGTCTGGTCCGGATGAAAAAAATCCTTGGCGCGGTCAAACCGTATCTTGTCCTGCAGTTCATACTCATGAAACATAACGCGCATCAGCTGCAGGCGGCCAAAGAGATGGCCGTTGTGCTTGGGGCCGACAGTTTCAAAATAAAATTTCTTGACGTTTTCCGTTCAGACGGAGGCGATGTCGAAGAGTTCATACCCGACGATCCAGGGAGCGCGCAGTACGTTAAAAAGGCGGATGGGTACGAACACAAGAGATCCACAGGGAACAATACGTGCGGGTTGCTATGGTCTTCGGCGGTTATCATGGTCGACGGCTCGGTCGTCCCGTGCTGTACCGACGCCAGAGGCAGGGTGGTATTGGGCAACGTTTTCAAGCGCGGTATCGAACATATCTGGAAAGGGGAAAAGTACAGGGATCTCAGGCGCGAGATCCACAGGGATAAAAAAGCGATACCGCTTTGCCGGGATTGCCCGAGCCAATGATTATGGAACTACTGAAAAAAATATTATCCAGGATAAACCCTTTTGGCTTGTATGAAACATATCGGGGCGAAAGGTATAAGGAGATGGCCGCTACGGACCCCAAGGGCCCTGAATGGCTGTACAGGGCGTTCTTTCCAGGGGATATCATCCCGGGCCGGGAGGCGCATATCCTGGATATCGGGTGCGCCGGGGGTCGAATCACCGCTTTTTTCGCCCAGGACCGGCCGAATGTCATAGGAATGGACCTGAAACCGGACGTTGGGTGGAAAAGGGCGGCTAAAGCGCGTTTTATCCTGGCCGATTCCGAAGCAATACCGTTCGGGAACTGCACTTTTGACATATGTTCCTTGATACAGGTATTGGAGTATGTGGACGGCGACAGGGCGGCGCTCTCCGAAATTTACAGGGTACTTAAACCCGGCGGCAGGCTGGTGCTGCAAGCCGCAAACAGGGACGGCATATATTCGCTCATCACGGGAAAAAAGATAGATGCAAGGCACAGGCATTGGTACACAAGAGACGGTATAACCACGATACTTATTGAGGCGGGGTTCAGGGTGCTGTCGGTCAAAGGGTTCGGCGCGAGGATACCGGTCATCTCGAGGCTTATCTTCATGGCGAGGCCGTACCCTTATCCCGAACTTTATCCTGACCTTTTTCTCTCGAAGCTGGTCCCGGAGAAGAACAGGCCGTTCTTCAATATTGTCTGCGAAAAATTGTCCGGTACGCGTTCCGGGAGGCAGGCATGAACGACATGAGAGGGATGATCTGCCTCGATTGCGGAGGTGCGCTGCAACCCGGCGGGAAGGACAGCGGGGTCATATGCGCTTCATGCGGCAAAAATTATCAAGTCCGGGAAGGGATCCCGTTCATCCCGGGAAAGAAAGATCTTTCGGGATATGATACCGGGATCGCCGGCGAGAATGCCCGCATCTATGATTCGTTGGCCGACCTCGGAACTCAGGTAAAAGGCGTCAACCTGCTTTTATCGGAATACTATACCGACAGGATCAGGGATATACATATCGAACTTCTATCGCCGTCGCTTTCACCTTCGGCGAAAGTGCTGGAGGCCGGATGCGGGCTGGGAAAGATTTCCAGGGCGCTCACCGGCATCACGGCCGGGTACCACGGGTTCGACATCTCTTACGCCAGCGTGAAAAAAGCCAGGGACATATGCATGCCGGGAAACTCCAGGTTCTTTGTTGGCAATGTCCTGGCGATACCGTTCCCCGAGGGGTATTTCGACGCCGTGGTCAGCTCCGAGATGCTGGAGCATGTCCCCGCCGATAAAGCGGCCATCGCCGAGATGAAAAGGGTGCTGAAGCCGAAAGGCCTTTTGAGCGTTTCCGTGCCGAATTCCATGATGGCTTTTTATCCGCTGGAATTCTTTTCCATGGTTAGGCATTACGGCCTTAAAAAATTCCGAAACCTTATCAGAAGGGAACTTGACTGGGCCGCGGACGAGGCATATGACAGGCCTTATATGCCGGGGCAGTTCAGAAAGCTATTCACCGAAGAGGGCTTGTCGATAGCGGCTCACAGGACGGCGCTGTGTTATCTGTGGCGAAGGCCTTATTCCGACGTTATCGAATGGCTTGAAAAAAAGAAGTGGTTCGACCCCGCGGGGTTCGTCGAAAGGTATTTTCGAGTTGACTCTTTCATGACAGGAAACAGGCTGCCGGTTTTGGGAATGATGGGGACCAGACAGTTCATACTCGCTCGTAAGGATAGATCATGAGGCTGACGGTTAAATCGGCAGCGCTGGCTTCATTCGCGGCCGTATCCTCCGCCGGGGGATATTTCCTGGTTACCGGCAAATACGGGGCCGGGGGCATATTGTTCATTGCCGGGGTATATTTTTTCTTTCTCTGCTTTCCGTTGTCCATACGGATGCAACAGGATAAGGGCAGCGGGAAGGCATTATTCAGGGACGCCGATTCGGATTATCTGGTTGTGGTCGATCCCGAGAAAATAGCCGCGGACGCCGCGCTCAACGATTTTTCGGGGAATGACTGGAGTTATGCCTGGTGCAACACCCTCATGCAGGAAACGGGATGGTTTGCGGTATGCCGCGCAAAAGAGGTCTCGAGGTGTATCCCGAAGAGGAGAGCTATCATCGTGACGAAAAGCGCCGCCGGGACAATGCCGGGCGGAACCGAACAGGAACTGTCGGATTTCGTGTCGTCCGGAGGTGTTCTGGTCCTGGAAGACCCGGATAATTCGTGGCGCGGTCTGACAGGCTTGACTTTGGGCGACGGTAAGGTAAGCCCCACTCGGGTATCGTATGTGGACGGCGATATCGCGGCAAAACCATACGATGAAATTATAATGGGGTTACCGCTTAACACGGACATGAGAACCGTTTCCTGCGTCGAAGGGGATACGCGCGTTGTCATGAAAATGGACGATATCCCGGCGGTTTGCCTGAGGGAATACGGGAAAGGCGGGGTAGTGACCGTCAATTTCAATTACGGCCTTGAGCTGGTGTCGCTTCAGCAGGGTATCCCGTCCACTTCCGATTACGCGGTCAAAGGCAAGATCGGGCAGCCGCAGGACATGATTTCGTTTGAAAAGATGATCGATAATAGTGTACCATATGCGGATATCCTCGAACGGATAATCGCCGGGGCGGTCAACAAGCTTTCCCCCATACCGTCCTGGTGGTATTTTCCAGCGGAATACAAAGGGGTGAACCTTGTCACGCATGACTGCGAAATGATGGGCGACGACCTGATCGATACGGCGCTCACCGAAGATCGGATGGGGGTAAAAAGCACATTTTTCATTATCTGGAACAGTCCCGTCGGCCTTGAGACACTGTCCCGGATAGGCAGGCTCGGGACGGATATAGAATTGCACTGGGACAGGGCGTATTTACGCAGGCTTGGGGTCAATGTCCTGGGTTTCATGAAAAAAGCCCCGGGTAATATCAAACAATGGTTTTATCGTCTCGGCGACAGGTGCCGCGCGGTACCGGCGGCGTCCGAGGTCGGGTTGTCTGAGCAAAAAGGGTCTCTCCGGGATAAATGCGGAACGGATATATCCCTTAACAGGCTCCATGGACTTCGCTGGGGGAGGCACTATACGGAACCTTTTGGGATAATGGAAAGGGCGGGTATAACCGCGGATTCAAGTTTCGGTCCGAACGACAACGCCAAGGGATATCTTTTCGGGACGGCTCTCCCGTTCCATCCCATAGACGTGAACGGGTACCCTTTCGAGATACTTGAACTCCCGTTCCAGACGCTTGAAGCCCGCAGGGGCGCCGATATAGGGTTCATACGCAAGCTTTTCGAGGAAAGCGGGGACCTGTATAATCAGGCTATAGTGACCAATTACCATCCGGACAGGAGTTTCAAAGGGAGCGATATAGAACGGCAGTGGAAAGAGACATTTGAGGAAGCCGCGAGGAACGGGCATTGGACGACAACGATGAAAGAATATATCGGATTTTTTTCAGGGCGTTCCTCGAGCCCGATATGTTCCGGGCTGAAAGGCGGAAAGATCGATATTCAGGCGGAATCCCGGGTGCCCGGGATGTGCCTCAGGTTCCCCGCAGATATCCTCGAGGAAGGGTCGGGGATCTTTTTAGACGGCGCTGAGGTAAAGCCTGTCTTTGCCCGCGACCTCGGGATAAGGACGGTCCTCGTCGGCATACCCGAAGGCAGGCACCGCGTAGAACTGACGATAAAGGCAAGATGATAAAGGACGTAAAAGATTTTTTCTGCAATTACATGTTCCAGATCGCCGGGTTCGCCGCGCGGGTGATCATCGGCGCGGCCACGTTATGGCTCCTGACGAATGTTCTGGGCCCCGGTGGATACGGAACTTATACCGTTTTCCTTATGGTCGTTTCGGTCGGGCTCGCTTTCACGTCTAACTTTACTCACGCCGCGGTAGATATTACCGGCAGGGACGAATATATACGGGCGGGGCATATACGCGGGACATTCTGGGCGGAATCCGCGCTTTTAGGGGTACTTCTCACCGGGATATGCATAGCGGGGTATTTTTACAGGGATGTTCTATCCGGGTACATAGGTATCGTGCCTGGCATGTGCGGTCTGGTCCTTTTGTACCTTATCGTTTCGGCGCTTGCCCAGTTCCTTCAGGATTGTTTCCAGATAACGAGCAGGATGAGGAAATTCGCGCTCGTGCCTCTTTCCGTGCCGGCGGTCTTTGCGGCGCTCCTGGCATGGTCATATCTTTCGGGACGGGGATTGAACGTGGAACTGGCGATAACTTTCGGGGTGATAGCGGCGGTGGCAGGGATGGCCGCCGGGCTCCTGTTCCTTGACAAGGAACTGATATGGCCGGCTGTTTTCGATCCCGGGAAGGCGGGGGAGCTGATCCTTTTATCCCTGCCGTTCGTTTTTTCCGGGGTGGCGGGCTATGTGTTTGATTGGGTGGACCTTGTGGTGATAAAACGGTTCCTGACAAGCGCGGATGTCGGTATATACGCCCTCGCTTACCAGATGACGGCTTTCCTGATAATTTTCACTAGGCTCACCACGAACCTCAATGTTTCGATAATAACGAACTGGAAGATACAAGGCAGGGACGATCTCGTCAGGTTCTTTGTGGAAAGGACGGTGCCGCAGGTAACGTTCGTTTTTTCGCTTGTTCTGGTCGTGTGCATGACGCTGGCGGGTGCCATCTTTAAGATATTCAGGCCGGAGTATTTGCCGGGCGTTCCGGTATTCGTTATCCTTATTTCCAGCGTATGCTTCAGGAACCTGCACGCGTTACAGGCTCCGGTGCTGACCGCGTACAGGATAATAGTACCGTGCTCGGTGGTGAGCGTTTTAGCGGTCCTCGTCAATTTCGCAGCGGATATGGCGATGGTCCCGGTGATCGGAATAATCGGTCCGGCCATAGCGACGTTCCTGGCGGTGCTTTTTTCCGCCCTTTTCCAGACATTGTTCATAGACCGTCGTTTGGGGACGAATTCGGCGTCGCATTACTTATGTTCGGCCCCGGCGCTGGCCGCTTTGCCGGTATGCTTTTTCCCGGGCATTCCCCAGGCTGTCAGGCTTGTTCTGGGGGCGCTGATAATAGTTATATCCGTTATGGCCGCGAGGCGGGCCGCTCTTCTGAAGAGTTCAGATATGGAACTGTATAATTCTATGGACCTCCCCGGGTTCATATCCTCGGGGTTGGGTAAGATAAGCAGGGTGTTGATAGCATGATCACTAAAAGGTCCGGCAGGAAAAAAGTCATTCTCGTAAAACCACATTACGCGCATAAATGGGATTACAGGGACAGGGACCCTGACGTCCAGGTTCCCACGGGGCTCCTGTACGTCGGAACGACGCTTAAGGCCAACGGGTACGATGTGAAGATAATCGACGCTACGGCAGATAAAGACTATAAGCGGACGGCGGTCGCAAATCTCGACGGCGCGGTCTATGTGGGTATAACCGCGATGACCGCGCAGCTTGCATCGGCTATAGATATCGCCGGCGAGATAAGGAAAGCGGATCCCGAAGTCCCTCTGGTGTGGGGCGGTAACCACCCGTCGCTTTATCCCGAACAGACATGCCTCGACGAACTCTGCGACATAGCGGTAATTGGCGAGGGGGACATGACAGCCGTCGAGCTGGCGGGCGCTTTAGAGGCTGACGGGGATCCCCGGGGCGTGAAAGGGATCTGTTTCCGGAGGGGAGGGGAAGTGGTCACTACCGGCGGGAGGGGGCTGGTGGATGTCGAAGCCCTTCCGGAACCGGATTACGGCCTTCTCGGCGATGTCGAGAAATACATATGGGGGTATTTCCCGGCGTACAGCGATAAACCTTACAGGTTCCTGCCGGTACACGCCGGCAGGGGATGTTTTTACAGATGCAGTTTCTGCATGGAGAACGTCGAGAAAAAACACAGGTCCCGGACCGCGAGGCAGATAGCCGATCAGATAAAACGTCTAATGGAGAAATACCGGATAGAGGCCATAACTACGATAGACTCCGATTTCTACGCGGACAAAAAACGGGTCAAGGAATTCGTCGACATCGTAATTAACGAGCGTATCGGGATCAAGTGGATGGGGAACTCGCGCGCTAATTATTTCAGGGATGATTATATCGACCGGGAATTCGCCGAAAAACTAGAGATCTCGGGCTGTTTCAGGGCCGGACTGGGTGTCGAGACGGGGTCGACAAGGATCCTGGAGTATATCCGTAAGGACATAACCCATGATCAGGTCAGGCGTGCGGTAGATGTCCTGAACACCACGGGAATAATCGTCGCCTGTTCGTTCATGATAGGGATCCCGGGTGAGACCAAGGATGATATGGTTGCGACTTTCAGGTTCATACGCGAACTCTACAAGAAGGCAAAAAAGATCTATATCATCGGCCCGGCCGAATACAGGCCTTATCCGGGATGCGACCTTTTCGAGGAAGCGACAAAACAGGGGCTTCTTGTTCCGGACAGCCTCAGGGGATGGGGCGAAGCCATGAATTCGTTCTGGGGCTATCTCGGTTCCGAGAGGTTCCCGTGGGTGGAAGACCACAGGTTCATCAAGTATGCGACAACGGTGATCCCGTTCCTCTACACCACAAATTGTGTGCCTAAGCGCCGGGCCGTATGGCCGCTGTATCTCATTGTCCGAGCCATCGTAGAGGTCCGGGTCAGGTTCGACCTCTGGGGCATACTTTTTGAGGACAGGCTGATACTGAAAGCGGCCTCTATCTGGCAGGCGGCGAAGCCTGTTCCCGGTAAGATAAAGGAGATCATATGGAAGAGACCTTTTTGTCGATAGTGATACCGGCGTACAACGAGTCTCACAGGATAGCAAAAAGCCTGGAGGAGATAATCGAATACCTCGAAAAGAAGATATTCTCCAGCGAGATAATAGTCGTTGACGACGGCAGTACCGACGATACCGTGAGGATCGTAGAGGAAAAGTTCCGGGGGAACAACGTGAGGGTCATCCGGAACGGACGGAACCGAGGCAAAGGCTATACTGTGAGGAACGGGATGCTGGCGGCAAAGGGTAAGTATATACTCTTCGCGGACGCGGATAACGCCACCCCCATAAATGAGCTTAACAGGCTTCTCCGGGAGCTTGAAGAGGAAGACATCGATTTCGTCTATGGCATAAGGCTTATACGCCGCGAAGGCGGGTTCTTGAAGAACCTGATCCGGAAATTTATCGGCAGAGGTTTTCTGTTCCTTGCGCATGCGATAGTTCTCAGGGAGTTCGTTTATGACACGCAGTGCGGGTTCAAATGTTTCAGGCGGGAAGCCGCCCGGAAAATATTCGAAAGGGCTCTCATAGAAAGCGGGGTGTTCGACGTGGAGATATTCTTTCTGGCCGAGAAACTCGCTCTAAAAGGGACGCCTGTCCCGGTGCACTGGAGGCATATGCCGGGATCAACAATAAACATCTACAAATGTATTATCGGCGACCCGTTCTCCATGATGCGGATCAAAATGAACGATATGACGGGGAAATATGAAAGGTAAAGTTTATTCGATAGGCATGATAGGGTGCGGCGTTCACGCTCGCACGCGGCTTTTACCGGCGCTTAAATATTGCCGTAAAGCCAGGATCGCGGCCCTTGCCGACCCGGCGAGGGACCTTTCGGCAGAAAGGGCTGTCTGGGGCGGTCCGAAGACATACTCGGATCACAGGGCTATGCTCGATGACAGGTCTATTTCGCTGGACGCGGTGATCGTAGCCACTCCTCCGGATTCGCACAGGGAGATAGCGACCTTCTGCATGGGGAAAGGCAAACATGTCCTTCTAGAGAAACCTGTGGCGCTTACGCTCCGGGACGCGCGGGCGCTGGTCGAGGCCAGGGACCGTACGGGGGTAAAGGTGATGGTGGGCCACCAGAGAAGGTTCAGCCCCATGGATAACAGCGTCAGGGACCTTTACGGGAAAGGGCTGATAGGCAAGACCGTCGCGATAAACGCGGTACATGAGTTCTCTTCGGATTCAAGAGGGGCGGCGACGGGATACCTGAAAAAGAGGGAGCTCTCCGGAGGCGTGATCATGGAATATGCCTGCCACGACATCGATTTCTTCAGGTATCTTCTCGGGGCCGAGGCGGTCGAGGTGTACGCGAGGGTGAGCTCGACGCATGCGGACGACGACACCGCGGCCCTGGTCGTTACCTTTTCGAACGGGGTCATAGCGAATCTGACGCTTTCGAGCTGTACGGTGGACGAGGAACATCTCGAGATCTTCGGGACCGAAGGAATAATAAGGAGCGACAGGTACAGGACCGTAAAGGCGGAAATAGACCTTATTAAAGGGCTTAAGGACAGGAAAATGCGCGCGTTAAAGACTTTCGCGAGGGGTTTCAAAAGCCTTATGCTCTTGAAATACGCCTTCAAGCGGAATATCCTGGCCGCGTATATTTCCGAGATAGGCCATTTTATCGATTCGATCGAGGAAGGGAAAGACCCGGTCCCCGGGCTCGAGGACGGCATAAAGGCCATGGAAGCGGCTGACGCGGCGATAAGGTCCGGAATATCGGGAAAACCCGTCAGGGTATGCGGACCGGAAGAGTGTAAGGGGGGGGCGAATGACTGAATGGGAAGATCTGCATAACGCGAATTCGTCCTGGAGGAAAACCCTCGTGGGCCAGATATCGGATCTATATACCGTTCCGAAATATCTGGGACTGTTCAGGGAATATTTCGGCAGGGAAAAAGGCCTTGATACGCTGGAGCTGGGCGCCGGCAACGGCGACCTCAGCATGCGGCTTGTTTCGGAGAACAAAGGAGGTATTATAGGCAGTTATACGGTGTCCGAGAATTATGAGGAAGGGGTCAGGAACCTCAGGGCCCGGGGGATGGAGGCGAAACTTATCAACGCGGAAAATACGGGTCTCGGGCCAGGCTCTTACGACCTCGTGTGCGCGTTTGACATAATGCACCATGTGAAAGACCCTCGCGCGATGGCTCGGGAAATGGCGAGGATCAGCAGGAAATACATTTTCCTCACCGAGGCTAATGGTCTCAGCCTCGGGAGAAAGCTCTTTGAGCGTAAAAAGATGTACCGGGACGCCGGCGAAAGGTCGTACCTGCCGCGGGTGTACAGGTCGTTCTTCGACGCCGGGGTTTTCAAGGAACTCGGGATCGAGCCGTTCCTTTTCGTATTCAAGACGCCTGAAAGGTTCATAAAACACGTCATAGCGTTCAGCGAAGCGATCGAGAAGATACCGGTCCTCCGATGGCAGTGCGCGTCGCTGGTGATCTTCGGGGAGAAAAGAACATGAAAGCGGTCATACTTGCCGCGGGAAAGGGAGTCAGGTTGGGAGAGCTGGTGAAGGATAGGCCTAAACCCATGCTGGAGGTGGGAGGTGAACCGGTGTTAAAATATTCCATTGAGGCGCTGGCGGCCCAGGGCATACGGGAAATATATATTAACCTGTTCTATCTTGGCGAAGTGATCAGGGACTATTTCGGGGACGGCTCCGGGCTGGGCGTTAAGATCGAATACTCTTCGGAGAAAACGCTTCTCGGGACCGCGGGCGGCGTAAAAAAGATAGCCGGAGGGTTTAAAGAGCCGTTCATTGTTCTTTACGGGGATTCTTTCCGGACGGTTGACCATAAAAAAATGGAGGCTTTACACCGGAAGACGGCGAGCATGGCGACGATAGCGGTATACAGGACGCCGACGCTGGAAAGATGCGGGATCGTGGAATTCGGGGACGATATGAGGATAACGGGTTTTTTGGAAAAACCGCTGAACTATGCGGGAAAGAGCGGGTATGCTAATGCCGGGGCGTATTGCCTAGACCCGCGGGCGCTTGAGCTGATCCCTGACGGCGTGGAGTACGATTTTGCCTCCCAGCTTTTTCCGTGTATCCTGTCAAGAGGCGGTAAGCTGTCGGCATTTATACTTGAAGAGCCGGTGTACGACATAGGAGTGCCTGAAGACCTGGAGAAGATAAGGAGCATGATGGGATCCGTTGGAAAGAAAGGATCTTTGAGATGATAAAAGGATTTATTTCCCGGCTGGGGGACCATCCCCTGTGGAACTACTACATGCAGATCGCGGCGCATATGGGGGATTTCACATATTCCGACAGGATAAAAACGGCCCTCGCCCCCGAAAAGGGGGATAAGGTCCTGGACGCGGGTTGCGGGCTGGGGCTGTACAATATGCTTGCCGATTTTTACGTGGGGGTCGACAGCAACAAAGACCATCTTGCCTGGGCGCGGAAACGGTTCGTGAAAGGAGAGAATAAATATTTTGTGGCGGGCGACCTCACGGAGGTCGAGTTCTCGTTCAAGGCTTTCGACAGGGCCATATGCAGCCGGGTGCTGCATCACCTGAGCGACGCGGGATCGGCGGCGCTCATAAAAAAACTGGCCAGGCTGACAAAAAAACGCGTCCTGTTCGTGGACCGCATACCCCCGGGCGAAAAAGCGACTGCCGGGGAAAAGTTTTTTTTAAAGCTCGAGAAAGGTCATTTCGTTAGGCCGCTCGAGGATACCATCAGGCTCATAGAGGAAGATTTTATTATAGAGAACGTAAGCAGGTTCATGAACAGGACAAGGACGGGTGAATGCGCCGTTATCCCGGCCGCGCCCAGATAGGAGAGAAAATGATAATAACGCAGACCCCTTTCAGGATAACCCTTGGCGGAGGCGGGACAGATCTCCCGGCTTTTTATTCGAAGCACGGCGGTTTCCTGGTGACATCCGCCATCAATAAATACGTTTACATAACAATAAACAGGCGGACCATAGACGATACTATATGGCTCTCATACTCGAAGATAGAGAAAAGGAAAAAGGTCGACTCAATAAAACACGAGCTCATCCGCGAGGCCTTGAAAATGACAGGCATAAAGAACGGGATAGAGATACATTCAGTGACGGAGCTTTCCAGCGGGACGGGGCTCGGCTCATCGGGAAGTTTTACCGTGGGGCTTCTGAACGCTCTTCACACGTTCAAGAGGGAATACGCCCCGCACGCCCAGCTCGCGGAAGAGGCCTCAGGGATCGAGATAGGCACGCTGGGTAAACCCGTCGGCAAACAGGACCAGTATATCGCGGCGTTCGGAGGCATAATTTCGTTGGAGATTGACCGTAAAGGGGCCGTGACCGTAAAACCGCTGAATATCCAAGAGGCTGTGATAGAAGAGCTCGAGCGGCGGGTCATGCTGTTCTATACAGGAGTCACAAGGGAGTCCGCCTATGTCCTTGCGGACCAGACGAAAGCCTGCGAAAGGGACGACAAAAAAGTGGTCGCTAACATGCGGAGGATCAAAGAGATAGGGTTGCTTTCGAAAAAGGCCCTGGAGGACGGAGACCTGGACGGGTTTGGCGCGTTATTACACGAGCATTGGGAGGTTAAAAAAGGCATATCGAACAAGGTGAGCTTTACCAAAGCCGACGAACTTTACGAGTCTGCCAGGAAGAAAGGCGCTCTCGGCGGCAAGGTGATCGGCGCAGGCGGCGGGGGCTTCCTCATGGTCTTTTCCGGGGATAACCCGGCGGGATTGAGAGAAAGCCTCAAGACCATGGGGCTTAAAGAGATGAGGTTCCGATTTGATTTCGGCGGGACGAAAGTTATAGCCAATTTCTTTTGAAGGTCTTTTACCGGGCAAGGGGGGAACGTGGACAATAAGGCGTACATCGACAACTATTTCGACGAAATGAAAGAGATCATAGAGAGGATCTCTCGGGAGGATATCGCGAGGTGCATCGAACTTCTCTTTAAGGCATGGTCCGATGGCCGGACAGTTTTCATAATGGGTAACGGCGGGTCGGCTTCCACGGCGACCCACTTCGTTTGCGACCTTGCGAAATGCACGGCAGTTGAGGGGAAAAAGAGGTTCAGGGTTATAGGGCTTACGGACAACATACCATGGGTGAGCGCTTTAACGAACGATAACGGGTTCGGGTCGATCTTCGAAGAGCAGCTGAAGAACCTCATGAATGACGGGGATGTGCTTATTGGAATAAGCGTTCACGGCGGAAGCGGTTCGGACAAGGCCGGGCTCTGGTCGCAGAATCTCATAAGGGCAATGCGCTACGTTAAGTCCCGCGGCGGCGTGAATATAGGTTTCAGCGGGTTCGACGGCGGGGCCATGAAACAGGAGGCGGACCTTTCGCTGGTGGTCCCCTTTAATTCCACGCCTCAGGTGGAATCGTTCCACGTGGCGCTCGAGCATCTTATCTGTAACCGCTTGCGCGAAAGGATACAGGCGTCATGAATAGAGCCGTATTTCTCGACAGGGACGGGGTGGTCAACCGGCTTGTGTACGACAGGGAACTGATGGATTATGACAGCCCGGTCAACGCGAGCCAGTTCCGGATCATATCGGGTGTCCCCGAAGCGGTAAAAAAGCTGAATGACGCCGGTTACAAGGTCATAATCGTTTCGAACCAGCCGGTGATAGCCAAAAGGAAAGCGACCCTGAAAGACCTCGATGGGATCAACGCGCGGATGGAAAGGGAGTTGCGGCGGAAACGCGCATTTTTGGACGATATCCGGTATTGCTATCATCACCCGGATATGGGAGCCAGGCCTTACAGGAGGAAATGCCGCTGCAGAAAACCCGCGCCGGGCCTAATTACGGGCGCCATGAAGGAACACGGGATCGCTAAAAAAGGGTCTTTTCTGGTGGGCGACAATCTTACGGATATACTCGCCGGGAAAAGGGCCGGCGTTGAGACTATACTCATTACCGCGATGAAATGCGAGCTGTGCGCTTTGATGGAGAAAATGGGCGCGAGGCCGGGCCATATAGTCAGTGACCTGGGTGAGGCGGTCAGGGTTATATTGAGGGGGGCATAGGGCAGAGCGCATGGCGCATGGGGCATGGTGTAAGTTGTATTACCATGCTCCATGCGCCATGCTCCATGCCGGAATCTAACAGAGAAGGAGAAGTGACGGATGAGCATGTTTATTGATACAGTTGATGTGAACGAGGTTGAGGAAATATCCGGGTGGGGGGTAGTATCGGGGTGCACGACCAATCCGCTCATTGTCGCGAACAATGCCTCGATCGGAGGGAAGCTGGACCTCAAAAAGCGTGTCATGTCCATCGTCGACGCTCTTAAAAAACCTGTCAGCGTCGAGCTCCTCTCCGAGAAGGCCGGCGAGATGGTAGAAGAGGCCAGGAAATACCATTCGTGGAACAGGGAATACATCAATATAAAGGTCCCGTTCAGCGCCGACGGGCTCAAGGTCATAAATGTTCTGGAGCGGAAGGAAAATATCAGGACGAACGCCACGTGTATAATGTCTTTCAACCAGGCTCTTTTAGCGGCGCTCGCCGGGGCCACGTATGTCAGCATATTCGCGGGAAGGATCAGGGATATGGGATATGACCCGGCGCCCGTCATAAGCGATACGGCGGAGTTCATCTCATCGAGAGGGCTTTCGTCGAGCATTATCGTCGGCAGCGTCAGGCATATCATGGACGTGAACGATGCGTTCAAGGCAGGCGCTCACATAGTCACGGTAACGCCCGATATCCTCAGGAAGATGCTCCGTAACCCGAGGACGGAAGAGACCATAAAGGAATTCAACGATAAGTTCCATAGCGCGAGAGAAAAAGGCATGATAAGCTGATATGACAAAGAGAACCACTCTCATCATTTCGATGATGCTGGGCGCGTTCCTCATGGGAACGGTGTTCATTTTCGCGGTCAAGCCCTATCCGGGAGCGGATTTCGCCGTATACCAGAGGCTGGGGCATAATATCGCCGCCGGGCGGGGATATTCCCAGGAGATATCGGCGCCTTTCATCCCCGACGGCATGAGGGAGCCGCTTTACCCCATGTTCCTCGCGGTCGTCTACCGCCTGTTCGGCTTTAATGACGTCGCTGTGTATCTCATTCAGGCTCTTCTATATTCGCTCAGCGCGTTCATCCTTTACCGCGCTTCTTTGGAGATCGCGGACGAAAGGACATCTATCCTTGCCGGGTTCATATTCGCGCTTTGCCCTTTCACGGCGTATTATTGCGGCATGATATACGCCGAGATACTCGCTACCTTTCTACTCGTAACGGTAACGTATCTTCTCACGCGTTATGTAAGAACGGGAGGGGTTTTAGCCCTCGTTATCGCGGGGCTGCTTACGGGATGTCTCATCCTGACTAAAAGGATGTATGTGTTCTACCCTTTCGCCGTAGCCGGTGCTCTTTTTCTGAGGAGGAGGCCGAATATCCGGCGTAAGGCCCTCGAGATCATCGTTATTATTTTCACTATGGCAGCGGTTATGGCCCCATGGGCAATGAGGAATTACGCCACTTTCGGGAGGTTCATCCCGCTTGTCAACGGGTATGGGCCAGGGGTGTTTTTTTACATATCGACGGTACAGTTCAAGGGAAACCTGACCGGGGTGGGCTATGAAAATAATCCTCTTGTCCTGGAACAGTTCGAGCAGATGTTCCAGGAAGGAGGGTTCTCCCCTGCCGAAAAAGAGAGTTTCCCTTTTGTGCCGGGCTCGAGCGCCATATGTTTCAAATACGCCATTAAGAACATACAGGACGACCCGGCGGATTATGTAGCGGGGCTTATAAAGAAGATCCCGAGGCTTTTTGTGCACGTTTATTCTCCGGGGCATGAACAGGGCCCGGTCTATATTACCTCCGCCATCGCCCTCGCGATCTATGCGATAGGCTTATACGGCATTTGGGTTGCAAGGGCCAGTTGGAGAAAAATGGCGTTCTTTCTGCTGCCCATAGTGTATCTGTCACTTACGGCCTTATTGACGGTCATGACCTCGAGGTACACCGTTCCGGCCAGGCCTCATCTCATGTTCTTCGCGGCCGCGGCGCTGATGTCGGCGTTAAACAGGAGGCGTGGTCCTTTTGAAAAAAAACTCTGAAACGGGCCTTACGGTGTTTGTCGCCTCCGGGTGCCTCATCGGCGCGCTTTACTTCAGGTCGCCCGTAACGTTCGCCATGGCGCTCGTAACGGGCATAATATCGTGGGCGATAACGAAGTTGCCGTATGAACCGCGCGAAAAAACTTTTCTTGTGAGGATCTTCGCAGTTTCGGTACTGTCGAGGCTGGCAATATGTCTTTTAATATATTTCGAGTCGATACTCCGGGGCGGCGAGGGGAGTGTGTTCGACGATGACGTCCTGTGGCCGCGCGCGGCGTGGATACTCTTCCGGTCATGGACCGGAGGACAGGCTTTCGCCGCCTGGAACGCCGGGAACGACCCCGCCCTTAATTCCGGCGAGTATTACTTAAGGTGTATCGCCGCACTTTATTCCGTTTTCGGATATTACTCTCCGCTTATCGCCAAATATTTCAATATAATCCAGGGATCGCTGGTCGCTCTCATGGTTTACGGCATAGCAAGGACGGTTTCAGGCCGTCCCGTAGCGCGGCTCAGCGCCGTTCTTACGGCGTTCCACCCGTCCCTGGTACTCTGGTCGGTCGTATCGCTCAAGGATATGAGCTGTATTTTTCTTTTGCTCCTTTCGGTATGGCTGTTCTACCGGTATCTTAACGGCGGGAAGAGATGGTCCGTCGCTTTTCCGCTCATACCGTTAGCCGCGCTTTTTACCGTAAGGCCGTTCATTGCCGTTATCGGCGCGTCGGCTTTAGCGACGGCTTATCTCGTTTCCCTGGAACGTCCGGTTAAGATCGCCGCGGCCGTTCTGGGAGGATACATTGTTCTTTTACTGGCATTAATGCCGGGGCCCGGAGTTAAAACGGCCGTGGAACGGGGTATGCAGGATGTAAATATGTCGAAGCTGCTCAGATATCATCGGGAGTATGTAAGGACGGGAGGAAATATTTACAGGATATTGCCCGCCGGATCATATCGCGTCAACACAGTTGAGTTCGGGTTCCCGGAGATCCTGATCGTTGAGGCAAAAGGGGTCTTTTATCTCCTCTCCGTGCCTTTCCCCTGGGCAGCCATGAACTGGTTCCAGCTGATCTCATCGCCACAGATGTTATGGTGGTACCTGGTCCTTTTCTTCTCAATAGCCGGTGTTTGTTCGATATCCGGGGATAGGTTCAGGCTGTTCTCCCCGATAATATTGGTTGGCGCCTCTCTTATTCTCGCGATGGCCATTTTCGAGGGGAATATCGGAACTGCCGCCAGGCACAGGGACGTGATAACGCCTTACGTTATTTTATTCGCTTCAATAGGCATGGTGAATTTTTTATACGGTCATGGGAAAAATATTACGGGATAACACATTAAAAGTACCGGTAATGGCCGGGATGCTGGCGGGGTTATTGCTCTTTTTCTCGCCGTCCGCGTTCCTTTTACTTTCGGCCGCGGCTGTCGCGCTTGTAATTTTGGCAAGGATGGACATCCCTTTAAAGGAAAAACAATTCGTTACATATCTATTTCTGGCCGTATTGTTCATAAGGATGTTCTTGTCGGCTTCGGTCTACTCATTCATGCTGACCAAAGGAGGGGAAGGCAGCGTTTTCGACGACGATGTGGGATGGCCGCGTCTCGGGTGGGCGCTCTACGGGACTGTGACCGGGGAAGTGGATTATACGAAGCTCAAGAACTGCGAAATGCTCTCGGTCAACGAGCAGCGGCTTAAAGAAGGGTACCTTATCCTCATCGCTTCAGCTTACGGCGTCATAAGAAGTTATTCCCCGCTTTCGGCGAAATACATCAATGTCTTTCTTGGCGCGCTCAGCGTGGTCTTTTTATATGGCCTTGCGAGGAGGATGCTCGGCGAGAGAACGGCAAAATATACCGCGGTATGCGCGGCGTTTTTTCCGTCCATGACATTCTGGTCAATTGTGTCGCTCAAGGACACTTCATGCATTTTCGCGATCGTTCTTTTGTTCTGGTGCGTCGACAGGTACGCCAGGGAAAAGGTCTGGAAAGCGTTCTTTATCGCTCCTCTTCCGCTCATATTCCTCTTTACCATAAGGAAACAGCTGATGTATCTGGTTTTGTTTTCCGTGCTGACATCATGTTTTGTGAACCTGAGAATGAGATATAAAGTTGCCTGGCTTATCGCAGGACTCGTGGCGGCGGTCCTCTTTCTGCCGGCACCCGTCAAGGCCAAAGCCTGGGGGTTCATTGAGGGGCAGATATCGCCCCGGGCTTGTTGGGTCGCGCAGAAAGGTTTTGTCGATTCCGGAGGCAATACGTACCGGATATTTCCGGATAAGTATTATGAATTCCTTTACCCGGGACCTATCGAGACCCTGGAAACGGCAAAAGCTTTATTCAAAGGCCTTTGGTACTTCCTGCTGGCGCCTTTCCCATGGGCGGTATGCAATAAGAGCCAGCTGGCAATAATGCCGCAGATGATGTTATGGTACCTCATGCTTCCCCTTGCGCTAAAGGGCATCATATTCGTGATGAGGACAAGGTTCAAAAGAAGCGTGATTGTTATATCTTTTGTCGGGGCAATGACGCTGTTCCTCGCCATGAGGGAAGGCAATATCGGGACGCTCGTCCGGCACAGGGACCAGATGACGCCGTATATTATAATGTTCGCCGCGGCAGGGTTCATAAAGCTCGGCACACGTTCCGGTGACGAGCTATGACCGGCTCGGCCGGAGGGAGAAGCAGGCAATAATGCGGTTCAATAAACTATTACAGGTAAACCCAAGGGACCATTTTTATCGTGACGGGGCCGATAACGGGAAAAAGATCCGGGTGTGCCTGATAATGTCAACTTATTTGCCGGTATGGGGCGGTGTGCAGAGGCAGCTCGCCAGGCTAGCCGGATATTTCCCGCGTGACAGGTTCGAGCTGGTATTATTAACGCGGAGTGTCCCCGGGGCGGCATCTTGCGAATTTTCAGACAATATGAAAATAATCAGGCTATTTGTGACTAACCGGATAAAAGCTCTGGATCCGCTGTTATTCACTGCTTTTTCGCTTTGGTGGCTGATATGCAACAGATCGAAATTCGACGTGCTCCACTGTTTTCAGATCTATTCCCCGGCCATGATAGGCGTCATCGCCAGGAAGATACTCCGGGATAAGAAGGTCCTGGTCAAGGTCACGGCGTCCTGTGAGTTCGGCGAAGCAAGGGAGATTAAAAGACTTCCTCTTTCCGGTTTAAGGATCAGGCTCCTTAAAGAGGTTGACTTGTTCGCTGTCATGAGCGGTAAGATGGCCGATGAGATCGCGGAACTTGGTATAGACCGTTCGAAGATAAAATACATCCCGAACGGCGTTATTTGCCCGGGAGAAAGCGCGTTCGACGCCGTTGTCAAAGAGAAGCGAAGAGCCATTCTCGGGATCAAAGGGGACGTGGTCGGCATATTCACCGGGAGGCTTTCGGCTGAAAAAAATATCGATAAATTGCTTTTTGCCTGGGATAAGGTAAGGGAGGAAAGAGAAGGCGCGGTACTTCTCATTCTTGGCGAAGGCGGGAATTACCGGAACGTAGAGAAGGAACTTTTAAAGATAAGCGGCGATCTCGGGCTGGGTGACAGCGTCCTATTCCTGGGGCGGGTGGACAATGTGTACGACCACCTTCTCGCCTCCGATATATTTTTCCTGCCGTCGGTCTCCGAAGGGATGAGTAATTCTCTTCTTGAGGCCATGGCATGCGGCCTTGGCGTGATAGCCGGGGACAATGACGGGAACAGGACCCTTATCCGCGACGGGGTGAACGGGCTTATCGTCAACGGTAATGACGCCTGTGAAATAGCCGGCGCCGCGAAAAGGCTTATCGGGGACGCGAGCTTGAGGATATCGCTCGGGAAAGCGGCGAAACAAACCGTGATCGAAGCTTTTTCTATGCAAAAAGTCGCCGAAAGTTATGAAAACATTTACCGCGGGATGACGGCGAGGGCTGTCAGATGACGAACATACTCCATATTACGACAGATTCGGCTATAGGCGGCGCCGAGAACCTGCTCCTCGGGATAGCCAGGGGCTATGACAGGTCAAAGTTCCGCCATTTTTTCGCGACGCTGAAACCGGAAGGAAGGTTCCACAAATGCCTGAGACAAGAGAACGCGGAGGCGTTCGCTCTCGGTTGCGTGCGCGTCACCGATATACCGCGGGCGTTCGTCCGGCTAGCTTCTCTTATCCGGGAGAAAAACGTCCACATATTGCATACTCATCTTTTCCATGCGGGTGTGCTGGGACTTATAACTAAAAAGTTCATGCCGGGTGTGAATGTCGTACTGACAAGACATTATTCGGACCTCATTTATATTTACGGCAGCCTTGCGGAAAAAATAGCCGACAGGGCCGTATCGAGGGACTTGGAGGCCATAATAGCGGTATCCGAAGCCGTTAAACGCGTTATGGTGGAGTACGACAAAATAGATCCCTTCAAGATAACCGTGATACATAACGGCGTCGATCCGGCCGCTCTGTCCATGATCGATATGTCCAGGGTGAAAGAAGTCCGGGATGAATGCGGTCTCGGCAATTCGGTAGTCGTAGGTACGGTCGGGAGTTTGCACCCACGGAAAGGACACAGGTATTTCCTTGAAGCCGCTTCCATGATAGCGCGTTCGGACGACAGGGTCAAATTTCTTATCGTCGGCGGAGGTGAGCTCGGGCGTGAGCTTCAGGAACTCGCCTCGGGTCTGGGGATAGGGGACCGTGTGTTCTTTGCCGGATATCGCTCCAGGGTCAACGAATATGTCGCGAATATGGATGTTTTCGTCCAGCCTTCGGTAGAGGAGGGGTTCGGTATAACCATACTCGAAGCCATGGCGATGGGTAAACCCGTTATCGGTACCAGGATCGGCGGTATACCTGAGATAATAAAGGACGGGACCAGCGGGATACTCGTTACTCCGAAAGATCCCGTGGCTATGAGTGAAGCGGTGCTATCGATGCTCGGGGATCCCGCCACGGCCGTAAGGATGGGCGAATCCGGGAGGGAACGAGTGAAGAAAGAATTCACTCTGGCCGGTATGATAAAGAAATACGAAAGATTCTACGATGGGATAAGCGGGAGGGTGAAAGGATAGAATATGTGCGGTATATGCGGGTTCGTACTAGGGCGCTTCGGAGCTTACGACACTAAGGTCCTCGAGGCCATGTGCGATAATATGCGGCATCGCGGACCGGACGATGCGGGCTACTTCCTTTCGAAAGGGCGGGTACTGGCAGGTCTCGGTCACAGGAGGCTTAGCATAATAGACCTGTCGGAATCCGCCAGGCAGCCTATGGGCAACGAGGACGGGACTGTTATGTCGGTAGTGAACGGCGAAATATACAACTACACCGATCTTAGGAGGATATTGACGGAGAAAGGGCATTTCTTTCGATCGGGATCGGACAGCGAAGTGATACCTCATCTTTATGAGGAATACGGCGACTCTTTCGCTACGCATCTTCGGGGGATGTTCGCGGCGGCGGTGTGGGACGTTAAAGAGGATAAGCTCGTTCTTGTACGCGACAGGATGGGGAAAAAACCTCTTGTTTATGCGGTGTTCGAAGGGAATATTGTTTTCGCTTCGGAGTTCAGAGCGCTTCTCGCTTTTCCCGGCATAGAGCGGTCGGTCGATAGAGACGCTATAGCGTGGTATCTTAGATATGGCTATATCCCTTCCCCGATGACGGCTTTCAGGGGCTTAAAGAAGCTGGAACATGCCAGTTATCTCGTATATAGGCGCGGGCAGATCGCGATAAATAAATACTGGAAAAGGGATCTCTCGGTACAGAGGAAGATAGGGTTAGACGAGGCGGCGGAAGAGCTATATGAAAAGCTTAACGATTCCGTCAGGGTAAGGATGATGAGCGACGTCCCTCTCGGGGCTTTCTTAAGCGGAGGCGTGGATTCAAGCGCGGTAGTTGCTATGATGGCCCGCAACTCGCAAGGGAAGGTAAGGACTTTCTCGATTGGGTTCAGGGAAAACGCGTATAACGAGCTGGGATATGCCCGGGCGGTTTCCGAATACGTGGGCACGGAGCATAGCGAGTTCATAGTCGAAGAGGACGCCGCGTCTATCCTCCCGGCCCTTGTCGAAGCTTACGGCGAACCTTTCGCCGATTCGTCGTCCGTTCCGACTTTCTACGTGGCGAAAATGACGGCAAAAAGCGTCAAAGTGGCTCTTTCCGGCGACGGAGGGGACGAGAATTTCGCCGGATATGACAGGATATTCGCGAACCGGTGGGCCGAGATCTACCGATCTTTCCCCGGCCCGTTTAAAGCCTTGGCCGAAGCTTGTCTGGGAAAAGCCGCAGCGAGGCACGCCGATATTAAAAACAAGGCCGAAAGGGTTCGGAGATTCCTTCGTGCTTCGGGCCTGCCCATAGCTGAAAGATACGAATACTGGCTCAGCATCGCTGACCGCTCGTTTGAGAGAGAACTTTACACGCCTGATTTTTTACGGGCGGCTTCCGGTATTGATACGGCTTCTCTTATGCGCGCGGCTTTTCTCGCTTCGGGGACACGGGATATAGTGAACGCCTCTCTTTATGCCGAACAGGAACTGACGCTCCCTAACGATTATCTCGTCAAAGTGGACATAGCGAGCATGCTGAATTCCCTGGAGGTGAGGAGCCCGTTCCTTGACCAGGCGATGATAGAGTTCTCTTCCGGGCTTCCTTCATCGCTCAAGCAGAGGGGAACGACCGGCAAGATCGTCCTTAAGCACATGATAAGGAAATATCGTCTCCTGCCGGAGTGTGTTCTAACTAGGGGCAAGATGGGTTTCGCCATACCCGTGTCGAAATGGTTAAGGGAAGGACTTTCGGGCCTTTTATCGGACGCTCTCCTTTCGACGGAAAGCCTCCGGAGGGGATATTTTGCAGCTTCTAAGCTTAAAGAGATGCTGAGCGCGCACATGAGCGGAAAAAAAGATTATGGCCCGCAGCTATGGGCCTTACTTGTCCTTGAGCTCTGGCACAGGAGGTACATTGACTAACCTGTCATGGAAGAAAACCTGGAAAGCCTTATTTATTGGGGCGGCCGCGGCAGTTGTCATAATGGCATTTAACGCGAAAGTCGGCACTAAGCAGGGGATAGATTTCAAGGTCACGGAAAAGAAGATACCGCTTTATCTGAAAACCCTGGATTTTATCGACCGGCACTATAATTATTCGAACCTCGTTAGCGGGATAACGAAGCCGGGCGGGACGGTCGACGAAAAGGTCATGGATATTTTTAAATGGACTTTCGTTAATATACGCAGGCAGCCGACTTCGCTTCCGACCGTCGATGACCATCCCTGGCATATTATAGTAAGAGGGTATGGGGCGGGTGAGCAGTATTCCGATGTCTTTACTACACTATGTACATATGCAGGGGCGCCGGCTTATTTCATTCTCGTGAAGAGCCGTGACGGTTCAAGGAGATATCCTTTTTCGGTTGTCAGGATGAACGGCAGGGAAAGGGTATTCGACCCGTATAACGGAGTTTATTTCGTTTCAGGGAACGGCGAACAAGCCGGTATAGAAGATGTGGCGGCTATGCGGGCACAAAAAATATGCCTCTCCGGCGAACCGGACGTAGATTACGGCGAGTACCTGCCGGATCTGATGTCTCCGAAAAACACCGTAATAAGAAGAGCCTCGGCCCAGGACCCGCTGGGGAGGATGAAAGCGGCAATAGCCGGCGCCGTTAAAATGTCGGGCCTTTGGGGTGGAAAGAAAAAATGATCAAGAACGGTAACGTGATCTGCATATCTTCGATAGACTGGGATTTCGTCTGGCAGGGGCATCAGGAAATAATGTCGATACTCGCCGCAAACGGCAATAAGGTCCTTTTTATCGAGAACACAGGTGTCAGGATACCCAACCTCAGGGATATCGGCAGGCTTAAAAAACGGCTTAAGAACTGGTATTCCGGTATATTAGGCATCAGGAAGGAAAAAGATAACCTTTATATCTACTCGCCCCTGATCCTTCCATTTCCGCATCTTGGCCTGGCGCGGTGGCTCAATAAATACATAGCGCTTTTCAGCATAAAACAATGGATGAGGATCATGGATTTCAGCGATCCGGTCATATGGACGTTCCTGCCGACGGGGTTCACTCTGGACCTGGCCGATAAGATACCGCATAAGGCGCTGATCTATTACTGCATAGATAATTTTCTCGCCAGTTCCCCCCAGGCTTCGGGTGTACGGGATACGGAAATAGAGCTTTTTAAACGCGCTGATCTCGTATTCGTTACGGCCATGGAGCTTTACGTCTACTCGAAAAAGTACCGCGACGAAGTGAGCATATTCCCCTTCGGCGTTAATTTGGACAAGTTCGAGCGATACCGGGAAAGAAAAGAACGGGTTGTTCCGGAAGACATGCTAGGACTACCGCGCCCCATTATCGGATACCAGGGAGGTATACATAAATGGGTCGACCTGGAACTTGTAGGGAAAATGGCCGGGATATTTCCCGCGTGGTCATTCGTCATGGTTGGGCCCAGGCAGGTAGACGTATCCGGGCTGTTAAACATTGGGAATGTCCATTTTCTCGGGAAGAAATCGCATGACGAACTGGTCGGATACATAGATAATTTCGACGTCTGTACGATACCGTATCTGATCACGGATTATACCAGGAACGTTTATCCTACTAAACTCAACGAATATCTGGCCCTGGGGAAGACGATCGTCTCTACCGCACTTCCCGAGGTCCTCTCTTTCAATGATAAATACCACGGGTTAGTGCGTGTCGCCGATGACCATGCGGGATTCGCCGCGCATCTCATGGAGGCAGTTTCACGGCCTGAGGCCCCTCCAGCAGCCCTGGCTGAAAGATACAGCGCAGCGGGCGACAACTCATGGCAGAAAAGGGTCGAGGAGATGAGCGTTCTTATTGAAAAGGCCATGGAAAAGAAAAAAACGGATATCGACACGCGCTGGAACCAGAGCCTGAAAAAAATTTACCGCTCCGCTTCGCGGAAAACACTTATTTTAGCGGCTGCGGTGTTTTTCTCGTATTTTGCGATATTTAAAACTCCGCTTATATGGTTCCTCGCGGAACCTCTCAGGGTATCGGATGAGCCCCGTAAAGCCGACGTGATCGTCGTTTTCGGCGGAGGGGTCGGCGAGACCGGCGAGGCAGGGCAGGGATACGAGGAAAGGGTGCTTAAAGCCGTTAACCTCTACAGGAAAGGGTATGCCGGGAAGATCATATTTTCAACGGGTTATGTTTATGCCATTAATGAGGCCGATATCATGTGGGCGCTGGCGGTGTCGTTCGGCGTTCCGCCCGAAGATATAATACTCGAGAAAAAAGCCGCGACGACATACCAGAATGTAATATTCACGTCACGTATCATCGAGGAAAAAAACTGGAGAACGGCACTTATAGTCACCTCGCCTTATCATATGAGACGCGTCAGGATGGTCTATGCCACGAATTTTCCGGATATAAATGCGATATCGACGCCGGTCGAGCCATGCAGCTTTTTCGGGAATAAGAAAGAGATCAGCTTGCGCCAGATAAGGGCGCTTATCCATGAAATAGCCGCTATCGCGGATTACAAATACAAAGGGTACATTTGACGTCCAGACTGTGCCATAATGCGTTATAGCAGGACACAATCCTACTTGTACCAAGCTGAAGTATTACGCCTAATTTGAAGATCGTTCGGGTGAGTCTTCTTTAATCCCCTTTTTAATGTCTGAATTATGTGGTAAAATCATAGTCTAGCCAAGGAGGGGGGAAATGCAGTTTATTGACGAAAAAGGAAGAATTTTTGGCAAGATAAATATTATCGATCTAATGGTTTTGACAGCTTTTCTGGTGGTCATGCCTATGGCATATGTCAGCTATAATATTACTGTTAAAAAACCCGAACAGTTCGTAAATTTAACAAATAAGACGAAATTACTGGTACGTATTAAATTTGACGGGGTACCTACGGAGATCGCGGATCAGGTCAAAGAGGGAGATTCAAATTATACCGCGCCTTTTGGTATGAAACCAAGCCAGCTTGAGCCTGAACCGAGGAGAATTACGGCTGTAGTTAAAAAGATCGTTTACAGGGAGAATGTTAAAACCACAGCGATAGAAAAAACGGGCCCGTCTTCCCAGATGGAAAAGGCCGTTAATGTCAATGAATGTCTCGGAGAAAAATGCGTTGTAATCGACCTTGAGCTTTCCTGCGATTATGACCCAGTGGAGGGATGTTATTCGTATAACGGCGATAAGATCAAGGCGGGTCTCAATTTTAGCTTATTTACATCGTCGTATTACCTCAGGGGTATGATCCTCAGTTTTAAGCCTGCCGCCGGGGAATGACCATGAGAATGCCGAACATATTTTCAGGGTCGAATACAGTAAGGGCTATAAACTCAGCCAGGCGTTTTTGGGGGTCTTTTGCGGAGGCTGCCGTTAACTATGCCCGTTCGAGTTATATAAATTCCTTGACCGGAAGGATAGTTCTGGTTTTCCGGACGGCATGGGAGAATAGTTCTATTGTCAGATCTCTGGACCTTGACGGGCGGGGTATGACCATGGCTGAAAACTCAGTTTTTATAAGGGCAGTTTTAGCGGCATGGGACCGGACCCTAAGAACGATGAAAGCTGCCAGCGAATGGAGCGTAACCGTCAGGGTTTCTCAAGGTGCCGCTAAAGATATCGGAGACCGTTTTTTACGTAAGATCGGGATAGTGGTCGTTATCGCCGTTACGACCGAATCGATCCTTATCTTACTTTGCAACAGGGAGATGGATGTCCCAGGATGGTGTATAAGGGCGGCTTTTTTTGCGGAAGGTATCCTCGCCATACTATGCGGGGCGGACCTGGAACAGGTGAAAGAGGGCAGTTTTGTCCTTCGAAAACTCAGATTGTTTGGAATGAATGAACGGTAAAAAAAAAATAATGAGGATCATTACAAGGCTTAATATCGGCGGGCCGGCCATACACGCGGTATTACTTGCTTCCGGCCTCGAGAGGGAAAGGTTCGAGACGGTGCTGGTCTCCGGGAGTATAGGCCATGGCGAAGGCGATATGGCCTATTTTGCCCGCAATAATGGCGTTAAACCCGTGATAATACCGGAGATGAAAAGGGAAATTGACCCGCTGGGCGACATCGCGGCTTTTTTTAAGATCCTCCGTTTGATGTTCGTCGAAAGGCCAATGGTCATCCATACCCATACTGCCAAAGCGGGGACCCTGGGGCGGCTCGCGAGTATCGTTTTCAAGGTCGTCGCTTTCGGCCGGGGAGTGAGGATCTACCACACTTTTCACGGGCATGTGTTCCACAGTTATTTCGGGACTTTTTCGACGCGGTTCTATATAGCGGTTGAAAGGTTCCTGGCATTCTTTACGACCGGGATAATCGCGATCAGCCGGAAACAGCGAGATGAGCTTGTCAAACTCGGTATAGCCCCGCGCGGCAGGATAGGTATCATACCGCTCGGGCTAGACCTGGAAATGTGCCTGGACTTAGGGATCAGGAAAGGTTCCGACTCGGACATTGTCACCGTGGGCATAGTCGGCAGGCTCGTTCCCGTGAAGAACCACAGGATGTTCCTCAATGTGGTCAAAAGGATAAGCGGCGGGAGCGCGGTACGTCCCGGGATAAGGTTCCGCGTGATCGGTGACGGGCCGATGAGAGAGGAACTCGAGGGATATGCCGGAGAACTCGGTGTGAAAGATATGGTGTCCTTTGAAGGATGGCTTAAGGATCCCGTCCGGATCTACGGGGAACTCGATATAGTCGCGCTGACGTCGCTGAACGAGGGTACGCCCGTAGCCGTTATCGAGGCGCTGGCTTCGGGACGGCCATGTGTAGCGACCGATGTCGGCGGGGTAAGCGACGTAATAGAGAACGGGAGGAGCGGGTATCTTATCCCCTCGTTCGACGAGGACGCGTTCGCGAAAGCCATCCTGGACCTGATCTCGGACGCCGGGAAGAGGGAGAGTTTCGGTTCATACGGACGACATTCTGTGAGAAGCAGGTTCTCGCATAAAAGACTGATCCGGGATATTGAAAAACTTTATACAAGTTGAGGGGGAAAGATGAAGTATCTGATAACCGGCGGGGCGGGGTTCATAGGCTCGCACCTTGCGGAAAAACTGCTTGGGTCAGGGCACGATGTTAACATCATAGACGACCTTTCCACCGGAAGCCTTGAGAATATAAGCGGTATACGGAACAGCAAAAAGTTCCATTGTACGATCAACTCTATAATGAACCCCGACGTAATGGAAGACCTGGTCGCGAAGACGGACTATGTAGTGCATCTCGCCGCGGCCGTAGGCGTGAAGTATGTAATAGATAATCCGCTCCTTGCGCTCGAGACCAATATCAACGGGACGGGCTTGGTCCTCTCGATATGCAATAAATTCAAAAAACCGGTCTTTATCGCCTCTACGTCCGAGGTATACGGCAAGAACGATAAGGACGCCCTGAAGGAAGACGACGACAGGCTCCTCGGATCGACCCATATCTCCAGGTGGGGATATGCCGCCAGCAAAGCCGTCGACGAATTCCTGGGTCTCGCTTATTTCAGGGAGAAGAAACTTGATGTCACCATCGGCCGGTTTTTCAATATCGTCGGGCCGAGACAGTCCGCAAGGTACGGTATGGTAATACCGCGAATGGTAAAACAGGCTCTTTTGGGGAACCCTATCACCGTTTACGGCGACGGGAAACAGAAAAGATGTTTTACATACATAGACGACGCGCTTGAAGGTGTGGTAGGGCTCATGAACTCTGAAACAGCCCCGGGAGAGATATTCAATATCGGGAATACCGCGGAAGTGACCATCGAAGAGCTCGCCGGGAGGATAAAGAAACTGGCCAATTCCCGGTCGAAAATAGTCTATGTACCCTACGAGAAAGCCTATGAAAAAGGTTTTGAGGATATGAAACGCAGGAAACCGGATCTCGGCAAGATAAAAAAGTTCACAGGGTATCATCCGAAACATGGATTGAACGATATATTGACGAAGACTATAGAGTATTTCGAGGCGTAAAGTGGCGGACGGCTGAGAGATAAAGGTTAAAAAATGGGGATGAACAGAGATAAGGCATTGGCCTGGCTTGATACGATAACCGAAGCGGGTATCTGGATGTTCTTTTTCGGATTGCCTTTTTCCAAATCATGCGTCGAGATATCGTTCGGCGTGATAATGATACCGTGGCTCATCCGTAGAATTATCATATACGGGGTCAAAAACCCGCTTTGCGTCATGAGGACGGTCTCTACGGGGTTGAACCCGGCCATAGCCTGTTATGCCGCCGCATGCGCGCTGTCTCTCCTGGGTACAGCATCCGTCAAACTGACGGCCGTCGGCCTGTTATGCAAACTGTTCCAACAGGTCTACACCTTTTTTATAATAGCTGAAAGGGTGAACACCCGGGACAAGCTTCTCCGCGTAACAGGCGTGCTATTCCTATCCATGGCGCTCATTTCGGCTGACGCCATATTCCAGAAGATCACCGGACGGGATTTTATCAGGGGATACGGGCTTTTCGGCGACGAGGGGAGCGTCCAGGCTTCGTTCGGAAATCCCAACAGCCTTGGGAGCTGGATCTCCATGGTATTCCCCCTAGCGGCCTGTTTCGCTTTTTTCCCGTGGCCGGACCACGCATTACTGTCCCGGATATCCGGCCGGATTAGGGTGTTCGGCAAGGTGCTATTATGTGTCCTGACGGTCGCGCTTTTTGTGTCACTTCTCTTTACGGCGTCCAGAGGCGCCTGGGCGGCGGTCTTCATAGCTATTCTCATCATCGCGTCAAAAATAAGCAAAGCCCCGTTACTGTGCGCCAGATCCTTTACGGCTTCAAGGAAGCCGTTCTCGGGCTCTCTGATACCTGCCGGTTCCATAATGACACAGGCTATCTCCCCCTTATTCTCCCGGAATATCTTTTCAAGTGTTTCGACCCTGTTGTACTCGAAAGGGATCGTCAGTTCCCTTACCGCCTTCGGCACGCCGTCGTTCCTCGCGGTAGTCCCTATGAACCAGTCCTGCCAGCCGTGGTATCCCGAACAGGCTATCTTGTCCTTCCCCGTGTACGCCCTGGCGGCGCGGACGGCGCCGGATGTGGCATCCGACCCGTTCTTGCCGAACCTGACCATCTCAGCGGACGGGACCGTTTCCGAGATCAGCCCGGCGAGCTCGCCTTCAAGCCTGTGCGGCAAAGTAAAAGTCGTCCCTTTTCTGATCGTCTCTATCACGCTGTTCTCGACGGCGGGATAAGCATGCCCCAGTATAACGGCTCCCAGGGCCATGGAGTAATCTATAAATTCGTTATTATCGACGTCCCATATCCTGCACCCGCTGGCCTTTTCGGCAAAAACCGGGGCTACGCCCTGGACGAATTGCGTCGGCCCTTTACTGAAAGTCTGGCTCATCCCAGGTATGAGTCCGGCGACCTTGCCGGCGAGTTTTTGTGACACGCTTATATCTATCCTTCGCGGCTCAACGTCTCCTGAATCGATAAAACTTTTATAATACCCTTCGTTTATCACGGGGGGATCCGTTTTGACCGATATACCGGGTTTTTCCCTTAGAAGATCGAGAACATCGTCCGCCGTGAACACCTCTCCCGCGGCATAAAGGCGTTTATAAACTCCCCGCACAAAAATAAGATCGTCCATGGTATCCACGGACCATTTGTGCTTATTCACGTCCACGGGTATATCGCTTTGTACGTTCTTTATCCTGAATTTCCGCTCATCCCTTAAATAAGGCGTAACATGTTCCCTGAAATATTTTTCCTTTGTTACCTTCCAGGCCTCCTCCAGCGCGCCAAAAGAGAACACTTCCACATCAGTGCCTTCCGGGTATGAATAGACCAGGGTATTGGCGGTATAATCGTAGCCGCCTTCGAGATGGACCTTCATGACCTTTTCAATTATGTCCGGCGAGCACAAAGGGCAGTCTGAAGTGACCCTGACCACGGTATCGGCTTTATTTTCAAGCGCCGCCGTGTAAAACCGGTCTAGGACGTCGTCCGCGTCACCCCTAAAGAACACTATCCCGTTCTCCAGAGCGAACCGGACTATGACCGAGTCCTCGTCTTTCACCGTGGTGGCTATTACCACTCTGTCTATGGACCTGACCCGTCTCAGCCTGTCCACCACATGCCACAGCATGGGTTTCCCCTCTATTTCCATGAGAGTCTTCCCGGGGAACCGGGAAGATCCCATCCGGGCCTGGACTATTCCCACTATCATACTTTCACCGTCTTCCCTATGGAGGCGGACTTATGGCACGCCATGACCACCTTCAAGACACCTTGAGCTTCACCGATATCATTCACGGTCTTTTTCCGGGTTTTAACGCATTCAATAAAGTGCGTGGCCTGATCGATGAACATCTGTTCCCTTTCGGTATTGATATTCTCCTCGAACACGGTACTTTTTCGGGCATCCACGCCGAACAGTTCAACTTTTTGCGAAATGTAATCCCATGTCACGACCCCTTTATCCCCGATGAACTTGCAATGCCTCCTGTAGGTCCTTTGCAAATAATCCAGGTGCACCTGGGCGACTGTACCCTTTCTGAATACAAGCAGTATTTCCGCGAGATCCTCGGTGGAAATGTCAAGGCCGCTCACTTTCCCGCAATAACAGAAAACCCGGTCAACTTTCCCGAACAGGCGGCACAAAAAATCTATTTCGTGGATTATATCAAGGATAACCCCGCCACCCAGCTCTTTCCGGGCGCTATACGCCGCCCGGTAATCGGTCCCCGGGCGCCAGTATGGCAGATAAAACCCCGCTTCGGCGCGCGCCGACAGCACCTTGCCTATTTTGCCGTTTTCTATGATGCTCGCGGCTTTTATGAAGCTCGGGAAAAACCTTGTATTGCACGCTACCATAGTTACGAGCTTGTGCCTGGCGACGGCCGCCTTTAGCCTGTCTATCCCGGAAAGGTCGTTCGAAAGCGGTTTCTCTATGAACAGATCGATCCCTTTCTCCGCGAATGCCAGGGCTGTTTTCACATGAGTCACCGTCGGCGTACAGATGAACGCCCCGTCATAGTTTTTTTTCATGGCCTCCGGCAGTGTGCCGTATACGTCTATCCCGAACGACCTCACGATATTGGCGCGGGCACGTCTCGCCGGGTCTACCCCCGAGATCTCGTGACCCATGCGCAAAAGATTCCTGATATGCCTCTCGCCTATCGACCCGAGTCCCGCCACTAAAAATCGCATATCGTCATCCCTTTAGTTGTGTTTCACCTTATTCCACGCGTTAAGCTCTTCCGCCATCTCTTTCTGCTTTTTCATAAGTGTCTCGTCCGAAAAACCTGTAAAATTGACGACTATCTTCTCTCCCTGTTCTCCGAGGCCCATGATATACCTTTCTTCGTCGCCTATAAGCCCGCGCTCCACGGCCATCTTGTAAAGTTCGGTCCCGGGATAAGGCGTCATGAAAAAAATCACCTCCGGAGCCAGCCCGAGTTCTTTACAGAAATCGGCTGTTTCGCTCAGCGACTCTTCATCTTCACCCGGATAACCTATCATGAAAGAACAGGCCGCCGATCCCAGATATTTCTGGGTCAACCTCACCGCCTCCTTAGCCTGTTCGACCGTGACGCCTTTCTTGATCAGGTCGAGCATCCTCTGGCTGCCGGACTCTATCCCGTAACCGATCCAAACACATCCCGAACCGGCCATCTTCCTTATCAGTTCTTCGGTCATCAGATTAGCCCTGCCTGAACATCCCCAGGTGATATTTTCGCCGACGCTTTTCGAGAAACGGGTTATCTCTTCGCAAAACCCGTGAACCTGCTCCCTGCTGACCACAAATTCGTCGTCAAAAAAATGAAAATATTTCACGCCGTATCTCTCGTAAAGGGCCTTGATCTCCCCGACTATGTTCCCGGGCGTCCTCATCCGGTATTTCTGGCCCATAAAATCGTGGTAACAATAAATGCAGGAATACGGACAGCCCCTCGACGCGAGCAGGTTCATGGACAAATTATTTTTCCCTTCGGCAGCTCCGTCCAGCCATTTGTTCTTATTCGGCGCCCCGACCGGATTAGACAGGTATATTTCCATGGGGAACAGGTCCCACGCGGGAAAAGGCTGCGCATCCAGGTCCGCTATCGGCGGGCGCGGCCCGGTACTAACTATACTCCCGCCGTCGTCCTTAAAACATATCCCTTTGACATCCCTTAGGGATATCCCTTTTCCCAGCGCGTCAAGCAGTTCGGCGATGGTCTCTTCCCCTTCCGACAGGCACACGATATCCACGGGATTATTCCGTAACATCAATTCGGGAACGGAAGTGCCCACGCTGCCGCCTATGATTAGCGGTTTAAGCGGATGGTGCTTTTTGATCACCCCGGACAGCCACTTGATGTACTTATACGTCGTGATTATCCCGCCTATCCCGACAACGTCGAACTCGGCGTCTTTTACGCGCTGTTCGACGGATATTCTATCGGCCCTCAGCGCATTGATGTCATAAACCTCCGCGGTCCTCCCGGTCTGGCGGATAACCGCCGCTATCAAACCCAGTCCCAGAGGAAAACAATTCGGTTTTGACCACTCCCTGATCGGAGGATTGATCAACAATACTTTCTCAATGGACACCAAGCGCCCCCTTTAAGGCCTTAACAACGTATTTGATCTCCTTTTCCTTCATTTCGGGAAAAATAGGCAAAGTTATCGCCTGGCTGTAATACTTCTCGGCGACTGGACATGAGACGTTCTTATATCCGGCGGACCTGTAGAACGGCTGAGTGTATACCGGGATGTAGTGTACGTTCACATTTATGCCTGCCCCGCGTAATCTGTCAAAGACATTTTTCCGTCCAGTTCGCACCCTTATAACGTAAATGTGCCAGGCCGACTTCCCCAGCTCTCCGGCCCCGGGCAGTTTAAGACCGTCTATACCCGATAATTCTCGGGTATAGGTTTCGGCTATCTTCTCTCTTCTTTTAATGAAACCATCCAGCCTTCTCAGCTGGGAGAGCCCAAGCGCACACTGTATATCGGTTATCCTGTAGTTATACCCCAGCTCCCTCATCTCGTACTGCCATTCACCCTCCGGATGGGCGATATCCCGGGTTATCCCGTGATTTCTCAACAAAAGCAACCTCTTATACAACTCCTTGCTGTTAGTAGTCACCGCCCCGCCCTCACCGGTAGTGATGGATTTTACCGGATGAAAACTGAAGATCGTCATATCGGAATGCTCGCAGCAGCCTATCCTGCGCCCCTTATACTCGGCGCCGAGAGCGTGCGCCGCGTCTTCGATCACGATAAGCTTATTCCTCCGGGCTATTCTCCGGATATGTTCAAGGTCCGCCGGCCGGCCGGCGAAATGCACGGGGATCAGGGCACATGTCTTCTTCCTGATCTTTTTTTCCATGTCGGCGGGGTCGATATTCACGCTGTCTTCCAGGACGTCCGCGAAAACGGGTTTCCCGCCCGCGTACAGGACACAGTTCGCTGAAGCGACGAACGTTATCGCCGATGTTATCGCTTCTCTCCCGGGCTTTATCCCGGCTGCTATCGCGGCTATGTGCAGCGCCGCCGTACCGCTTGAAACAACTACGGCGTATTTCGCCCCGGTATATGCCTGGAGGGCGTCCTCGAATTCTTTCACTTTAGGCCCTTGCGTTATGAAAGGTCCTTCTATAGCCCTCCTTACGGCTTCAATATCGGCCCGGGATATCGATTGTTTCCCATAGGGTATTACCATTTTCCCGGGCATCTCAGGATCCTCCGTTTATGGTTCTACGCAATTCCCGTACGGTCAGGAATTCCGGGTTGTCCTGGCTTGTGTACCTGAAGCCGTCCTTTACTTTTTTGTATCCGGCATATTTAATGTTCTTGCCCCATGACCTGAAATGCGGCAATATGGCGTACATGCCCTTGAACTCTATCGTATGATGCGCCTCATCCTCGGGGATAAGGACCTCATGCAGTTTTTCTCCTGGCCTTATGCCGATATTTTTGAGCCTGCAACCCGGAGCTATCGCCTCCGCGAGGTCCGTGATCTTAACGGATGGTATTTTCGGGACGAATATCTCGCCGCCCTGCATCATGTCCAGGCTTTTCAATAAAAATACCACGCATTCCTCGAGCGTTATCCAGAACCGCGTCATCCTGCTATCGGTTATCGGGAGGACCCCTTTTTTGGCTTCGTCCCGGAAAAAGGGGACGACACTCCCGCGGCTGTTGAAAACATTGCCGTAACGGACCACGCTGAACTTCGTCCGGGCATCGCCGGAATAAGAGTTCCCGCTTATGAAAAGCTTGTCCGCGCAGAGCTTCGTAGCTCCATAAAGGTTGATGGGATTGGCCGCTTTGTCGGTGGAAAGCGCGATCACCTTCCCGACCTTATTATCGATAGCCGCGTTTATGATATTCTCCGCTCCTATAACATTGGTCTTAACCGCCTCAAAGGGGTTATATTCAAGCATCGGCACCTGCTTGAGCGCGGCCGCGTGGATGACTATGTCCACACCGTGGAATGCCCTGTGCAGCCTTTCCGCGTCCCTGATATCCCCAAGAAAGAACCTTATACATCTATCCTTGAATTTCTTCATCATCTCGAACTGTTTGAGTTCGTCCCTGCTGAAAATTATGAGCTTTCCGGGTTTCCCGTTTTTCAGCACGTATTCCACGAACTTATTCCCGAACGAGCCTGTACCCCCGGTCAAAAGAACGGTTTTCCCCCGAATACCCATGCCCCTCCTCCCTATGCTATTTAACGGTATTTATCCTGGCGTTATTCAAAATACCCTTTCTTATATCGTTCCTGATCCTCTCCTTAAAAAACGGCAGCGCTTTTAACAGCCGGAGCGGGGCTGAACCTATTGAAGGGACCAGAGCCGATCTCCGGAACGGACATTTTTCCGTCAAATAGCCGACCACTCT
>JADGBR010000014.1 GCA_015231405.1 Candidatus Omnitrophota bacterium
ACGGGAAGGATTGAAGAGGATGTCCATACCTCGCCGATAGCGCGATGAAAGACAATATAAATTGTTGCGCCATCCCATCCCCCGTTCAAAGATTGACACCCCATAAATGTTTGTAGTAAAATGTAATAGGTTCTTTCTTATGTAATATACGAATTACCGCTTGATCAATGAAATTTGTCTGAAAAAGTTTTTAGTCGCTCAGGCTATTTTACTTTTTCACTAAAGGTAATATTTCAAAAAGGCAGGTGGGACATGGTAATGTATGATCTACCGGAAAAAAGGAAATTCGCCAGAGTCGCTTTGAAAAGTAATATTACTCTCCGTTTTCTCCAAGACGGAAAGCCTCAAGAACCAGCGTTCTACGCTATCGGAAAGAATATGGGAGTAGAAGGCGTACTCCTTGCCTCAGAAAAAAAATTAGCCCCCGGGAAAATGCTGTCACTGAACATTTCCTTTCCCGGCGAAGACGATCCCGTTGAGATACAGGGCCAGATCAGGTGGTGCGCGGTGATGGACCCCGCCAAGAGCGAGCCTCTCTACCTGACGGGAGTGCAATTTTCCGAGATAACGCACAAGCACCTCCGTTTACTGATAAAGAACGTTTGCGGCACCATGTCCGTTGACAACATGGCATACGCCGTATAGCATTTAGAGGATAGCGGTTAATATTAATGTAGGTTTAACCGAAAAACTCATTAGCACTATCCACTATCCGCTAAACGCTAAACGCTAAAATATGACAAAACTGATCCTTTGTTTCGGCAACGTTGGGTTGGACATGGTACCGGCAAATTCCCCGGGGAGTAGAACGTGCGCCTACGAAGCCCTTCTGGGAGGAGCTATAACCAACACCGCGGTGATACTTTCATTGCTGAACGACAGGGTCATCATGCTCTCCAAGACCGGCAAGGACCTTTTGAGCGGGAAGATCATCGACCTGATCCGCGAAAAAGGCGTCATCACGGACCATATAGCGCGAAGCCCGGACGTGAAAGCGTCCCTCGCCTTCGCTGAAATAGACAGTAAAGGCGATTCCTCATATACCTTCTATCAGACATGCGGCCCGGCTCTTTCGTTCCGGCCCAGAGAACTCTCGTCCTCTATCCTCGACAATATTTCTGTTCTCCATACGGGATCGAAATTCTCCTACGACGACCATACTCACATGAGCGTCCTCGACCTCGCAAGGAAAGCCTATGCGAGAAATGTGATGGTCACTTTCGACCCGAATTGGAGAGAGGGCCGTGTCCGCGACGAAAAGACCGCCCGCAAAAGGATACGAAGACTTCTGCCCCATGTCGGCCTCCTGAAACTCAGCGTTAAGGACGCGCTCGGGATAACGGAAAAACGTACTGCCCGGGCGGCTTTGAATGACATCCTCAACGATCTCAACGGATCCCTTGTCGTCACGGACGGCCCGTCCGGGTCCTTTTACTGGAACGGCAAAAAAGAGGTCTTTCAGAATGCGTTCAAGGTCGCCGTCGCTGACACCATAGGCGCCGGCGACGCATTCAGCGCCGGGCTCATCCACAGGTACGTCATGTACGGGAAGGACCGGTTCGCCGTCGAAAAGAAAGAGAACCTCTGTTACGCCTCAGCGTTATCCGCGATGGTCTGCGCGGGAAAAGGCGCGCAGGGAATACTCAGAGATCATCCGCAAGTCCTTCGATTCCTCAGATCGCGCTGCGCTTAGGGTTGGGGGGTATTGGTTATTGGGTTATTAAGGTACCCTAATAACCCAATAACTTAATAACCAATAACACCCCTACTTCTTACTCTTCGTGACTTTCGCCGCGGTAGCGGGTTTTTTGGTGGTCGCGGTTTTTGAGATCGCTTGAGGCTTTGCAACGGCTGATGTTTTTGTCGCCGATTGAGCCTTGGGAGATACGGTTGTCTTTAATTTATTTGATGTTTTTGCGGGGCTTTGAGTTTTTGCCGCGACGGGGGCCTTACTTGTCGCGGTCGTTTTAACGGGCTCGGGAGGTTTGGCGGAAGCGCCTTTCTGGGCCGCGGCCGGTTTCGGCGAAACCGCCACTTCGGTCGTCGCCGCCGAAACGACCGTGACCGCGGCTGTGGTAGCCGCGGTCACCGGACGAGCGGGAACACCCTCGTAGATATACTCACCGTCTTTTATTATCCCAAGCTTCTGACGGGCTTTCCTGTCAAGATACGCGGGATCATCCCTAAGAAGACGTATCTCTTCTCTCAGGATATCGTTATTCTGCTCGATGAGCATTATCCTTTGTTTTATATCCTCGTTATTGTCCCTGAGCTTCTGGAGCTCTGAGAAGGCCGGTAAAAACACCACCACTATACCGGCCCCGAGCAATAACAGATTGAACGCTATTTTCTTCCTTTCCATGAAGGGTCACCGTAAACCGCTTTTTTCCCCAGTATTTCCTCGATGCGTAAGAGCTCGTTATATTTAGCTATCCTGTCGGTCCTCGACGTCGAACCGGTCTTTATCTGGCCAACGCCGGTCGCCACGGCGATATGCGATATGGTGGTGTCCTCGGTCTCTCCCGAGCGGTGGGAGATGATGGCCGTGTAACCGGCTTTTTTAGCCATTTTTATGGCGGCCATGGTCTCCGTCAGCGTGCCTATCTGGTTGACCTTGATAAGTATCGAATTAGCTATCCCCTTATCGATCCCTTCTTTCAGCCTTTCGGTGTTGGTCACGAAAAGGTCGTCGCCGACGAGCTGTATCTTTTTGCCTATTTTGGCCGTGATGGCTTTCCAGCCCTCCCAGTCGTCCTCGGCCATGCCGTCCTCGATGGAAACGATAGGATATTTGCTTACCCAGTTCGCGTAAAAGTCCGCCATTTCCTTAGGGGTCTTTACCGGAGAATCTTCGGCCTCAAGAACATACTTCCCGTCCTTGAAGAACTCGCTCGAAGCCGGGTCAAGCGCCATCCTGATATCGGCGCCCGGCTTGTAACCGGCGGCCTTTATGGCTTCCAGTATTATCTCGACCGCTTCCTCGTTAGAGCGGAGGTCCGGGGCGAAACCGCCCTCGTCACCGACGGAGGTCGCGAGCTTCTTGCCATGGAGTATTTTCTTCAGGTTGTGGAACACTTCCGCGCCCATCCTGAGCCCTTCCCTGAAAGATGCCGCTCCGGTCGGCATTATCATGAACTCCTGAAGGTCTACGTTATTGTCCGCATGCGCGCCGCCGTTTATGATGTTCATCATAGGTATGGGCAGGACCCGGGCGTCCTTTCCGCCCAGGTACTGGAAAAGAGGAAGCTTCTTTGATATAGCCGACGCTTTTGCCGCGGCCATCGACGCGCCAAGTATGGCGTTCGCGCCTAAGCGCCCCTTGTTAGGAGTCCCGTCAAGGTCGATCAAGGCCTTGTCGAGTTTCTCCTGCTTAAGGGAGTCCATACCGGTTATTTTGGAAGCGATCTCTTTGTTAACGTTCTTTACGGCTTTTAAAACCCCTTTCCCCATGTACCTGGACTTATCCCCGTCCCTAAGCTCAACAGCTTCATGTACTCCGGTTGACGCCCCGCTCGGCACGGCGGCCCTTCCGAGTGACCCATCCTCTAGCATGACGTCGACCTCGACCGTCGGGTTACCCCTTGAATCCATTATCTCCCTTCCGATAACTTTAGTGATCTTCGTAGACATTTTTTCTCCTTTTTTTAGCTATCAGCCTTGTCCTTCTTAATCCCTTATCCTGACCTTATTTTCCTCGACAACGATCCTCCCCTCGCAAAACAGCCTTACAGCCTCCGGATACAACCGATGCTCGACCTTATGTATCTTTTCCTCCAACGTCTCGAGCGTATCTCCCTTCTCGATACTGACCTCTTCCTGCAGTATCACCGGGCCCGAATCAAGTTCCTCCGTCACGAAATGAACGGTCACCCCGGTGACGCTTGTCCCGGAAACGAACGCGTCACGGATCCCGCAAGCGCCTTTAAATGACGGCAACAGCGAGGGATGTATGTTCATTATCCTACCCTCGAGCGATCTGACAAACCAACCGCTCAATATCCTCATGAACCCGGCCAGGACGACAAGACCTATCCCGGCCTCCTTAAGCCGGCCGGAAATGACCTTGTCGTATGCCTCACGCGTCGCATAGCCTTTCTTCTCAAGAACGAATACGGGTATCCCGGCTTTTTCCGCGCGTTTAACGGCAAAAGCCCCGGGGTTATCCGAAACTACTAGCTCTATCCGCCCTCCTGAAAGGCCTTTTCCCGCCTCGCAGTCAATGAGCGCCTGAAGGTTCGACCCGTTACCCGAAACGAACACGGCGATATTCGTGGTTTTCATTATGCCGCTCATTATACCCCGTGGAGAGGCCCGAACGCAATCGCTACCCGCTCATTAATGTAAAATAACGAGCAGAAAAAAGTACACCGCCATTACTATCAGCCCGACCGGCACTCCGAATCGCGCCCATTCCGAACTTTTGATCTTCAGCTTCCCCGCAGAAATTATATTAGGGATATTGCCGGGAATGAGCATACCCCCCGCTATCAAAAGACCTATAATAGCCGCTTTTAACTGCAAAAGCCCCATGTTTGGGCCTATCTCAGCCGCCGCTAGAGTAGCGTTGTCGAGGATCGCTGAGACACTGTTCAGCCAATACAGGCCCTGGTAAGGGATCCTGGATATATAAACATCGATGATCGGCTTGAACCCCTTTCCCAGGAATATCAACGCCATCACAAAAAAATAAACCTTAACGGCCCTGATAATTACCTCCTTTGGGGTCTCACCACGCGAACTCACCATTCCTTTATCGCCCTCGCGCCTTAGAGGCACCATTGCCGCGCCCAAGAAACCGAACAAGAGAACACCCGAAACGATATAGAGCCAAAGATTCTTCAGTAAAAAAAAGAAATCCGCGTAATACGGCGCCGGCCTCAGCTTAGCGATAACTATCGTCGAAAGCGGCTCCCCGATAGGCGTGAGCGCAGCGCCCAATCCTATCGAGTAACAGGCAAGGATCACGATCTTTATCTCATGCTTTCTTTCGAGGGTCAAACAGCCGATCACCGCCACCAGGACAAGAGCGGCGATAATAGCGGTTATGACGCTGGACACTAGCCCCAGGAGCACGATGACAAGGAATGAAAATGTCCTGAGGCCGATAGCGTCGGCTATCTTATTGACATTCTGGGTGATCTCGTCCCGGAAGGACCTGAATATAAAACCCGCCGCGAGGACCGCGAGGGCTATCTTTACCGGCTCAACTAAGGCTTCTTTTATCAAACCGAGCTCCCACTGCGAGGTGATCGTCACCGCGATGGAGCCCATGATGAAAAGAAAGATCTCAAGCTCTTCCTCGATCTTCCTGACCAAAAAAGGTCCCAAGAGAACGACCGCCAGAATAAGGAATAAGCCGGGAAAGGAAAATGATGTCATAACGAGATGGAACTGGAGCCCGCGAGTGGAGTCGAACCACCGACCTAAGCATTACGAATGCTTTGCTCTACCAACTGAGCTACACGGGCGCTAGTGATTTCCCATAAGATTCTATAATTAAACGAACGGTTTTTCAAGGATAATCAACATAGGGTCAAGGGGCAAGGGGTATGGGTATTGTGTGTTTCTATATCGTACTCGTACAGCCTTCCACTTTCCCTGCCCCTTGCCCCCTGCCCCTTTATTTTTATTGACCGTGATATGCTTTTGTTATATCATTGTCGTGAACTCAACCTTACTTCATACAATGCTTGGAAAAAAAGTAAAAAAATTATATTGCTGCGAAAAGTGCAAGAATTACTGGACCTGCGAACAGAAATGGTATCGCGGGGAAAGAGGGGAGGAGAACATATGCTGTTCCCTCTGCATATTCTTCGAAGCCCACTGGCGCAATATCCCGAAACCCCCGATAACGAGTAAAAAACCCCGCAGATAAATCTTTTTCCCCCGGGGCGACATAGGGTATAATAGCTACCGTTATGGCATTCGGATTTCTTAAGACCAGATTCATCCTTTATTTCATGCTCCTCGTAGCGCTTGGCGTGTTCCTCTTCAACTCGCTCCTCACTCGGCAAAGCGCTATCATGTACAGGTATTTCATCGAAAAGCCTTCGGCTTACAACCTCGAAAGGGCCGAGAGGCTCTCGACGTCGATATACAACAGCTTCAAGAAAGAGGTCCTCATCCCCTCTATCGAGAACATCGAAGCCTTTATTAAAAAATATAACGATATACCTTTTCTCAGCGTCAATTTCATATACTCGGACGCCTCGGGGAACATGAAAAGCGTAGTAGGCGACGTCAAGGACATTGACATCCTGAACGCGGAATACGTTTACCAGATAAGGTCAGGGACGGAGAACATCGGGACGCTTCTCGTGTACGACATAAACAAGGAATACAAGAAAGGTCTGGGCGAGTACGACCATATCCTCAACGTAACGCGCGTTTCGTTCAGTTTTCTCCTCATTTTTCTTCTCTCGATCTTCATATACAGGGAATACAGCGTGAGCATGGAGCACAGGAAACGCATAGCCGAGTACCAGGCGGTGCACGACGGCCTGACGGGGATGTACACCAACAAATATTTCAAGGAACACCTCGCGCAGGAGATGAAAAAATCAAGAAGGTCGGGCCTGCCCCTCTGCCTATTGATGTGCGATGTCGACCATTTCAAGCGGTTCAACGATACTTACGGCCATCTCGCCGGGGACGTGGTCCTCCAGCATGTCGCCAGGATAATCGCCGAGAACGTCAGGGAATCCGACATAGTCGCCCGTTACGGCGGCGAGGAATTCGCGGTCATACTTCTGGACACGGGCGCGAAAAAAGGCCATGACGCCGCGAAGCGGACCACTCCCCCTTTCACCGAGGAATCCCTCATGATCGCCCAGAGGATAAAAAAGAAGATCGAGACCGCCCGCGTGCGCCTCGATTCCGACACCGAGGTCGGAGTGACAATGAGCGTGGGCCTCTCTTTCTACACCGACGAGACCGAACATACGCAGTCTTCACTGGTCCACGAGGCGGACCAGGCGTTATACCAGTCTAAGAACAACGGAAGGAACAGGATCACGGTGTCTTATCCGGGGAAAGACGAGACGGTAGAGTATGTATAGTTAACGTAGGACGTCATAAATTAATTAAGTGAACTCACAGATAAGCTTTTTCAGAGAGATAATTAACTATATAATCCCCGACCGAATCCTCCAGGGACTTGAACTTGACCGAGCATCCGGTCCGAACGAGTTTAGACATATCGGCCTGGGTAAAATACTGGTATTTAGGCCTTAAGTGTTCCGGCATATCCATATACTCTATTTTTTCCTTTTTTCCCGCCGCCTTGAACATCGCTTTAGCCAGGTCGTTCCAGCTCCGGGCTTTACCTGTCCCCAGGTTAAAGATGCCCGAACGTCCCGGTTCCGAAAATAACTTGAACATGACGTCGACCACGTCTTTGACATAGATAAAATCCCTTTTCTGTTCGCCGTCGGCGATACCCTTGCGATAGGACTTGAAAAGCTTGATACACCCATTCGACGCCACTTCATCGTACTTTTTACAGACGACGCTCATCATGTCGCCTTTATGGTACTCGTTCGGGCCGAACACATTGAAAAATTTAAGCCCGGTGACCTTGTTCGCTAATTTGTTCTCGAGGACCCACATATCGAAAAGCTGTTTTGAATAGCCGTACATATTGAGCGGCTTAAGACCGCAGGTCATATCGTCGGAATCCGAGTAACCGAGCTCGCCGTCGCCGTAAGTCGCGGCCGATGAGGCGTACATGAACGGCGTCTTGTTCTTTAAAGCCCATGAAGCCAGGGCTTTTGAATACCCGAAATTATTCCTTATGAAATGGTCCGCGTCGGTACAAGTCGTGGAGCTCGTCGCGCCTATGTGGACCACGTGATCCGCCTTCCCTAGTTTACCGGACTCGACGAGTGAGAGGAGATCATCTTTCTGGATATAATCCGCGAAGAGTTTCCCCGACAGGTTCTTCCATTTCTCCGAGGAATCAAGATGGTCGACAACTATTATGTCGCTTATCCCTTCCTGGTTAAGCTTCCAGAGAAAAACGCTCCCGATGAACCCCGCGCCGCCTGTCAAGATTATCATGGTTGCCTCCTTCGACGATCGATCCCCGACCGTCGATCATCGTTCATGCCTTACGATCCGCCGCCGGAGGCGTCATCCTTCTCATCCCCGCCATCCGAACCCGTCACACCCTTGATGAGTTTCATTATCTCGCGCTTTTTCTTCGCCAGCAAAATAAGGAAGGCGGTCTCTTTGAGGAACAATTTAACGTCCCTGGCGGGATAACCCCATAGTACCGAACCGTCCTTGACATTATGTTTTATGACGGCGGACTTCGCGCCTATCTGGACGTTATTGCCTATCTTCACATGGTCCGATACCCCGGACTGCCCGCCCATCATCACATTGTCCCCGACTGTCGAGGATCCCGCGATGCCTGACTGAGCCGCGACAAATACGTTCTTACCCATTTTTACATTATGGGCTATCTGCACGAGATTATCAAGTTTGACGTTATCCCCTACCACGGTATTGTCGAAAGTGCCCCTGTCCACGCAGCTATTTGCGCCTATCTCGACATTATCACCGATAACCGCCACTCCCATCTGCGGGACTTTGTATATCCCGTCGGGCCTCGTAATAAAGCCGAACCCGTCGGCCCCGATAACGGCGCCTGAATGAATTATCGTATTCCTGCCTATCACCGAACCGTAGTATACCGTGACGTTATCGTAGATCCGCGTACCTTCGCCGATCCGCACGTCGTCGCCGATGACCGTATTGTTCCCTATCGACACGTCTTTCCCGATATCGGCTCTCTCGCCGATAACCGCGTTCGCTCCTATCCCGGAATTTGCTCCGATCTTCGCGGTCCCGCTTATGATCGCCCTGGGATGTATCTCGCCCTTAGGCTGGGGCATTATCTTGAGAAAAGTGTTATAGATGACCGTAAGAGAAAGCTTGATATCCCTGACCTTGATCACCGGCTTTGGGTACCCGGCGGACACGTCCATATTGGTCATAACACAGGATGCCGGGCCGTTCTTCGCGGCCTCAAGCTGTTCGGGGACGACCGCGAACGTCAAACATCCCGGACCTGAGTGATACGGCGAGGCAAGGCCCGTGATCTTCACACCCGCTTCTCCGGAAATTTCACCGCTAACCAGCTTAGCCGCTTCCTGGACCGTTATCATGACACCGCCCTTTTTAAATGGAAAGGGACAGCTTCCGTTCTTTCCGGAAGCTGTCCCCTTTTTTTACAAAAAACTTACAGGCTATCCTTGAGGCTTTTCCCCGCCCTGAAAGTCACGGTCTTCTTCGCGGAGATCTTTATCGATTTTCCGGTCTGGGGATTACGGCCGGTCCTGGCTTTCCTGATCTTCATCTGGAAAGTTCCGAGTTCCGGTAAACGGATAACTCTTTCCTTATCCTTGCCTTTCGAGAGGCGGTCCACAAGAGCGGCTGCCACGTAATCATACGCCCTCGAAGCGTCCGCTTTCGTGCCGTACTTGCCCAGTTTCGCGATGGAATCGATCAATTCTGCTTTGTTCATTAACGACCTCCTTTTACTGTTTTATAAATTTTGTTTTACAAAACAAACACCGGTACTATACAAAATAACGACCTCTTTGTCAATATGAAATAGCTAAATTAAGGGTTTCGGGGGATAGACCTGAAATGGGCCTTATTTTATGGGCTTTTCGGAAAGTTGCACCTTCCATCTGAACAACCAATGAGTCAGACTGTGTCCCTCTATTAGGCATTATGACACAGTCTGACTAAAGACTTTAAGTTCATCGGGCGAAGTCGTATAATGCTCAGCATGGAAAAGAAGACCCGTCAATTTCTTTACAGGGCGCGTTTCTACTACTGGCCGAAATTCGTCGAGCGTTATTTATTGTGGGGGATCCTTCTGATCGCCATTATCACGGCTTTTTCCGAGCATTATCTGAAAAAGAACGCCCCTATGCTATTCATGGCGCTTTTATCCTTCACGCTTCTTTTCATGGGATCAACCTCCATCCGCACCGGAAAACTCCCGAACACCCGCGGCGCCGAATACTCATCAGACCTCGCCAAAGCCTCAGGTTGGATAATGGTAGCCATAGCCGCGATGACGCTCCTAGCGTGCTCCATCGATCTCATCTCTCTTCTTTTTGCCGTAGCGGAAAGGGTGAATTTGTCGCGGAGAACGGGAAGATGGTAAACGCGTTGGTTGTTGGCAGGTATCTGGACATCGGAGCATGGATCAAATCCCAATTCATTCCCGCATGGTCCTCCTTCGCCTTTCTTGTATGGCGAAGCCAACCGAAGCCAAATAATATAAAAATAGGTTGGCGAAGGTTGGCGTCCCCGGGCAGATTCGAACTGCCGCTTCCGGCTCCGGAGGCCGGTACTCTATCCAGCTGAGCTACGGGGACAATAAGTGATTCTAGCACATTTGGAGGCCTTCCGAAAGGGCTTTTGGCGCTTCTTCTTCATATATCTTACGCCGCGGACATTGCGCCGAGCGTCGAGAGGTATTCTTCGTATTCCGCTTTTATCTCCTTTGTCACAAGCGTTACCGGCGGGAGCGCATAGAGCCATCCGCCTGAGGCGCCTGTCTTTCTTATCTCGAGCGCTTTCATGAGAACCGCCTCGAACGAATAAAGGCCTCTTTCTATACCTACTATAATGAAGGGTATTTTCTCCCTTATCGAAAGGTCCGACATCCTCGCCGGATCGCCGGCGGGCCCTTTCAATACGCCGAGTATCTCTCCGGCGCCCTTGGCCCTGGCTGTACGGATCACGCTGTTCACTGTCTCCTCTTCAGTGAACTTCCCTTCGCGGCCGTTGGGCGCGAGGAAAACGACCTTTATGTCGGCGCCTGAACCGGCTATCATCCTCTCCACAAGTACCGCGTTCTTTTCATCCTTGTAATGTATGAAGAACGTCATGCCTTTTAACAGAGTCGCCTCTTCGGTAAGACGCTTCACCGACCGCCCGATGTCCAGCATCAGGGCGTCATTGATGATCTCGTCGGCGAATATGATGAAACCCCGTTTCGCCATGGGTTCATCCGCGGCAAGCTTGTCGAGCCCTTCGGTATATTCGTCCGTCGCGTACTCCTTTTTGCCCGCTAGCGCCTCGCCGCGCGACAATAACCCTTCCTCCAGGCTCATGAAACCGGGCTTCCCTTTGATCCCGTAGTAGGAGTCGAACCTTTCGGCGACATCGTGACCGTTGCCGTTATGCTCTGCCCCCTGCTGGTCACGGGTCTGGACGAACACGAACTTAAGATCCCCGTCCTCTTCCGAGATGCATCCTTCCATGTCCTGCTCATCTTCGAAAGATCCCCTTATTTTCATCGCCGAATCGAATATTCGTAAAAGTATGTCCTTGCATTCAGCAAGAGGTCTCGCGAAATGGTCTTTGTCATAACTTACCCTCTCCGTCACAAGCCCGCCGGCGCCGGAGACGAGCCTTTCGCTTTTATTGGCGAACGATATCCTCTTTATTTCGCGGGTTTTACGGTTTATAAGGAACCTGTGAGGAGAACCGGGATACTCTCCGCTTACAAGCGTCTCCCCCAGACCCTCGACTATCTCTATCACCATGTCCTCGGGATCCTCACCTACCGGGTCCAGCGTATGCACTACGAACCCGTAATCCGCCTTTTCCATCTTATGCACCAGCACCGACATTCCCACTTCATCGTGCGGTATGCCGTTGGCCTCACGATCGAAATACGCCCTTTCGTTCCAGACGCTCATCCAGACCTTCTTTATGAATTCGTCCACCATGCCGGGATCGTCCGGGGATATGTTGCCGAAAGAGTCGTATAAGCCCGCTCCGGCGTACCGTGGAAGATCTTCGGCGTTGGTGGACGACCTGAAAAAATAAAGCCCGCCGCCGAGCTCATCTTTTATCTTAGCGCAAATTGACTTGACCTCATCCTCCGGTATATCCAGGCTTTTGATCTTGAATTTCATGAGGTTCAGGAGGAACACGAGCTCTTCCCTGTCCGCCGAGCCCATCCTTTTTTCGATATAACTCATCTCCTCTTTTATCTTAGCGTTCTTTTTAAGGTCAAGGATATGCTTATAAAAAGCGAATGAGATCGCCATATGCCGCGGCACTTTATCCCCGTAGCGGATGCCGGAGAGCCTGAGAGCCTTATTCCCGGCGTTCTCTAGCTTATACTCCCCGGGAGAGAGCAGGTATTCGCCGTCCGTCTCGACGGGCGGAACGGTAAAAGCCGACGCGACCTCATGGACCCTGTATGAACCCTCTTTAATCTTATCGCCCAGGTCAGTTATGGCAAGGCCGTCATTCCCGGCTCGTATGATAATATCCTTGTCATGATACCCTTTGAGCATCTCTTCGACCGTGTCCGCGTCCGAGCACATGACGAACGGGATATTGAACTGCCGGGCCCTTATTGCCGGATGCGACAGGAGGCTTTCCTCTTTCATGATTATTATCCCAGCGCAATTCTCTATCGGCGGGCTTTCGGCGGGAAGCTCTTTAACCACGACGATGTCGGATGGTTGTATATCCTTCTGGTTCCTCACATCGTCGATGAACCTCAGTCTCCCTCTCATGTCCCCTTTTACAACGACCTGCCAGCCGGATATCCCTCCCTCGGTCATGACATGTTCCTTAACGTCCTTAAGGAACATCGAGAGAAGATAGATAGTATCCGACCTGAAAAGATTGGATGAGAAATTTTCGACCCATTCCTCGCCGTCGGGGCCCACGTTGAGTGCTCTCGCCGTCCTCTCGGCCATGGACTGGTATTGAGCAATAATTTTTCCGGCTGATACGTTTATCAGCCTTTCGGCCCTGTTCATGAGCGAATATAGCCTGAGATATTTTTCTTCCCCGTATTGTTCCGGATCAAAAGCCTCGACATCCCTCAACATCGCGTCGATCTCGTTCCTGTCGTAACCGTTGAAAGCGGTGTTCCTAAGAAGGATGGTCATCATCTCTTTCATCGAGGCTAGGTCCGTGACATCTTTTTCTATCCTGTTATACACGCTGTAAAAAAGCACCTCGAGCGAGTTAAGGAGCTGTATGCCGCTCGTCGCGGCTTCGCCCCTCGTGAACCTCGTGAGTTCAAAGACGATACCCCTCGCCCTTATGATCTCTCCGAGGTCATCGACACTTCGTCTCTCTCCGGAATAGTTCCTCCTTACGATAGAGCCGACGTCGTCCTTTTCCGCGCCATATCCTTCGAAAGATCCCCGCCAGTTATTGAACAGCGTACCGATCCCTTCGAGATTGCCCTCTCCGTAAACGGTCTCCAAAGTCGCGAGCGCCGTGTTGCAGGCGTTTATCACCCTTTGCCTTCTCGCAGCGTCAGGGATGGCGTCAGACGCCTCCACCGTGTAACCGCACTTGCGTATGCTTTGAGCTACGTTCTCGTCGGAACAATTCGAGACCAGCCAATCCCGAAGTAGCCGGACAACATAAAGATGCTGCGGCGATGGGCGGTTATGTATGTCGTTCCTGATATTGCCCACGAGGCCATTCCGGCCGTCGCGCCCCCCCAGGGCTACCACCATATTTATGGCGTCCTGTCTTAACTTCTCGATGAGATCGTCATCCCCCACAGACAGCACCTTCAGAAGGTTGCGTTTATTGAGAAGGCTTATCCCTTCTATCTGCAAAAGTTCTGTCATCACTCTGCGTATACGAGGCAGCCTCGTTTCGATATCCGCTCCCCTTCCGAACCCCGCGTCGTCGCCTATCCCGCCCCTCACGAATTTCATGGTTATTATTATCTTTGAGATAAGGACATCGGCCATCACGGGTATCTCGATCGCCCTTCGTAAAAAGCGTTCAACCCCGTCCCATCCCTCAAGTATGCGTCTGTCGACCTGGCCCGCTATGTCGGTGTCGCCGTCGGGCCCGCCCAAGGCCGCCCCCAGATCTTCGATAAGCTCATTACAGCTCCTCCCTTCCACTTTCCTGATCTTATCCTTGAACTCTTCTATCCTGCCTAAACGGTAGTAAAGATATGCCAGGCGTAAAAACTCCCGGAGGCGCGCGTAATCGTCCATTTGGGTCATATAAGAAAGCATCGCCTCCAGCTCGAATATGTTCCCGTATTTCGCCGATGAAAAAAGCATAGGAAAAACGAATTTCATGTCTTCGTCTTTTATCCCGAACCTTTTAAGGTACATCGCGCAATAAGTGATATCCCCTTTTTTAGAGCCTTCTATCACCTTATCGAAGAACTTCACGAGGTCTTTCGGGTCTGTCCTGTATCTGCCTCCCCGGTCGCCACTCGCTGCCGTGTTCAGGTTCCTGAAAAGTTCATCCATCGAAATAAAGATATGTTTTTCCGGGTCAACCTCGGCGACGGTTCGCATGAAATCACCGGCTGCCCTGGATATCCCGTTCCACGAGATCTCTAATTTGGACGTGACGATGCGTATCATCTCATCCGTCAGTAGTTCCGGATGTTTCCTTATAAAAACCGCCAGATTGTTCATGGTCTTATCGATACTGGAGGTATCAGCCTTAACATACGCCAGTACCGCGTCGAGTATAAATCGCCTGTATGTTTCGTCCGCGCGCCCCGCAGCCATTAGAAGCGGCTCTGAGATATGCCCCCTCCACCTTTCATGTTCCGGATCGTCAAAAACATCCTTAAGCCATTTCCTGAGAAAATCGAACTGCGGCACTTCCTGGCAATTCTCGATAACGGCGGCGAGGAACTTCAGCGAAAAAAGCCTGGCGCCGAGCTGTATGTCCTCCCTTTTAACATACTGGCTTTCCAGCTCGGCGGGTATATCCTCAAGCTTTCTCGTGAAAAGATCTATGGCGTACTGGACCAATTCGGGCGTGACCGCGCCCGGATCCGCTTTGACCATGGCCGCCGCGATATTTTCGATATTAGCGAAAATACCGCGAGCGAGTTCTTTTCGTCCTGCCAGAGAATCCGTTTTTGTCAGGTCCAGGATGCCTTTCAGCATCCCGGGCTTTACCACCCCGTGATCATGCCTTATAAAGTTCGCGACTTCTTTATCCAGTCCCAAATAGCAGTAGCTCTTGGAATCTTTTACGGCCCGATCCATTAGGATCTCGAAAAGGCCGTTATCCAGTGACATTAACCGCCTTTCTTCCATGAATTCTTCCAGGATTTTAACCACCGCGTTTGTGGCGTCCGCATCCAGATCACCCGACTCTTTGAACTCGTTCTCCGGGCCGTCCGCGCCAAGCCCTAACTCGGACGAAACCGCGGCGACCCGGGGCTTATCCTTCATTAGCAAGGCCTTCAACATCCGCCCGTATGGCTCCTTCTTTTCTGGGAACTCTTCGGTGATCAAAACCATAAGTTTTCCCGCGTTATGGTATTTACGGAATTCCCGTCCGTCCATCCCCGTAAAAAAGAACCTGTCGAAGTCCGGCCTGAGATCGGGCCTGGCCTTATAAACCCCGAACATGACATCCACCGCCAGGTCCTTCATTTTTCCCGCCAGCACAATGTCGCTATAGTAGTGCAAATAGCTGAAAACTTCGAACATATCTTCCAATATCTCTTTGGTTATCTCCCCGGGCCTGGCTCCGTAATATACAAGGATGGGGGTATCCTTATTTTTCTTTTTGCCGCTTTCCTTTTCTTCCCGGTAACTCTTTTCCAGATCCCTTTTCAGGATATCATTAACGCGCTCATCGGTCGAACCTTGAAGATACGCGTACTCGGCAAATTCTTTTTGCGAATCCTTGTGAGCTTCGTTCTCCGACAGCTTTTTAACGGCCAACTCTTTAAGCTCTCCCGGGACCAGGTCGGGCCTATTGATAGAGATGATGAGCAGAAGTTTCGCTATGAACAGAGTTTTCCTCATATTCCTCATGCCCAGAGACCCTACCAGCATATCCACGAATTCAGGCTCTATGAGGTCCGGCCTCTCATAGAATATCTTCACAAAGAACAGCTCCATATCGTAATTATGGAAGTTGTCGGCGAGATACCGGCTGAATACCTCGTTGACTATCAGGTACGGGGGAAGGGCTTTCGCGTTCTTAAAAAGATCTTCCTTTATTTCGTCCTTTTCCTCGCCGAGTTGGCCGAAAAATTCTTCCCGACGTTTACCGGTATCTTCCGGCGCCGCCGAAAGAAGATGTTTGATGAACTTAACCCTCTTATCCCAGTCCCAGAAGATGCCGGTAAAGAAATTGTTCCCGTAATGGCCGAATACTTTTTCCATAGCTTCGACGAATCGCATCTCGTTTTCGCTAAGTTCTTTCGTATCCAGTAACCCCCTCCTCATCATCAACACCATAGTGCTTGCCTTTACCAGGATCTTATTGAGAAGCTGCCGCCCCTTTAATTCCGAGTTTTCGGGTGAGATGTTCAGGTATAGGTCTTTTATCCGCGACTTACGGCCGTACAAGACTTTTCTCATGATACGCTGATACACTTTTCGTTTTTCGGATGACAGGTATTCGATAAGAAGTGTGTTTTCTTTTTCGATAACGCGGTAGATAAGCTCTTTTTCACTAGTGCCTTTAAGGCGTAGATCTATCTGTACCTTGCCGTCCCTTCGAAACAAGAGGTCTTCTCCTTCCATTTTAGTGCTTTCCACGAACTCTAAACGTTCTCTGGATAAGGCATTAAAATAAATCGCTCTTCTTTCCAAGAGACTATCCATATGGGTCCATGGGGAAAGGGTATAAGCTTGATCGTTAAGAACAAGTTGAGTAACGATACAGCATACCGATACAAAGATCTTTATGCATTTGGAGTTGAGTCTCTTCATTTTATGTGAATAATAGGGTTTCTATTGGAGACTCATTATAATACGAAAAAGCCAGAATGTCAAATAATACTTTTGGATGTTCTAACTCGGGGTTTATCGAATGAAAGGTTTACAGCTTATGCTTAATACTGCGGAAAAAAAAGGGCGCGGATCACCGCGCCCTTTTTTCGGCTTGCTCTCAATAATTGCTGTCCTCTTCATCATCATCGGACGTATAGTAATCGTCCTGATCGTCATCTGACCCTTTTAGAACTTTCAGTCTCGGCGGGTCCAAACTCGCTATCTTCAGCTCAGCGTCGCATGAATCGCAGTATATCGTCTCGCCTACGGCGAAAAAAGCCTCGAACTCAATATCCTCACCGCATTCGGGACAATGGACGTTGATCTTTCTTGCCATCTCTTACCCTCCTAGTATGATAGCGGACGGCCATATTAACGCCATCCTTGTTTTGTTATTCAAGCGATACGTACACCGCGATATTCTTGTCGCCCTCTTTCACATATTCCACGTATACGTCATCGCCTTTAACGAACTCGGCTAAAGAAGCCTTCCCGTCTATCTCGGTCTTCTCATTGGTCGTGAACACGTACTCAACTGTCTTTTCCTGGTCCGTCTCGGCGTCGTACTCTTTCTCGGCTACCGTTACCGCATTCGCCGCGACATTAGTTACCTCGCCAAAAACGTAGATACGGTCATCTTCGGCGGCGCCGGTATAGGCGTCGTCTTCGGCTGCGACAGGCGCGACGGCTGCAGGTGCGACAGCGGCTGGCGCGACAGCGGCAGGCGCGGCTTTAACTGCGGGAGCGGTTGGCGCGGCCGCGGCTGGCTGGGTGGCATTATCCGCCGCATAAGCGTTCATCGAAACGGCGAGCACGAGCAACAGGAACACTACCATGATCCATTTACTCTTCATATTTCTCTCCTTTTTTTAAATAACATTTTATTTTCTTATTTCTCTATTTTTATCGTCCGGCCCATATAGACATTTTATACGGGCTTATGCGGATATAGTTTACTGCATTTTATCCAAAAGTCAAGGGAAGCGCTACTATAGGTAACAACAACACCAGTCGAAAAAGTTCCCGATTTTAAAATTAAATCGCCAACAGCCCGACTACCGAAATAGGGTTTATCCTGTAAATATCGGAAGAGGACAATTCATCTTCCGGGCCGGGATCAGGTACGACTTCTTTCCCCGGCAAGCTCGTATCAAGTACCCTATACCATCTTTTTCCCTTTAACCTGGGGATCTTGACGATACTCTCGATGTTATTGATATTAATTATGAAGAAAAGGCGATAATCCCCTAATTCTGACGGCGCGGCGCCTCCGTTCAGATAACAGCAAAATGTTTTTATTTTATGACTTTCCCAGTTTATCTTATCGAGTTTTTCGCCGAACCACGCGATATCGCTCAACTTATCAAAATCCAGCGGTTGCCCGGGCATGAACTTTCTTTTCTGGAGGACAGTGTATTTTTTACGGAATTTTATCAAGTCTTTGGTGAATTCGATGACATCTTTATTTTTTCCGGCGCGATCCCAGTCGAACCAGCTTATCTCATTGTCCTGGCAATAAGCGTTATTATTTCCTTTCTGGGTGCGCATGAACTCGTCGCCTCCGAGGAGCATCGGCGTCCCGAGCGGTATAAGCACCGAAACAAGCGCGTTCTTTACCAGCTTCTTCCTTAAAGCCAGCACCATTTCGTCGTGAGTTTCCCCCTCGACACCGGCGTTCCATGAGTAATTCTCGTGCGCACCGTCCCTGTTCTCTTCCCCGTTGGCCTCATTGTGTTTGCGCTCATATGAGTAAAGATCGTTCAAAGTGAACCCGTCATGGCAGGTTATGAAATTAACGCTGTGATACGGAGTCCTCAAATCGTCTCCGTAGAGGTCGGCCGACCCCGTAAGCCTGAACGCGAGCTCTTTAGCCTGGTGCGGATATCCCTTGAAGAATTTACGCATATTGTCCCTGAACTTGTCGTTCCACTCCGCCCACTCCGGCGGGAAATTGCCTACGGCGTATGTCGTAAGGTCCCATGGCTCGGCTATAAGCTTGACATTCTTAAGGACAGGGTCGGACGCGACGGCCTTAAAGAAGCCCGAATCCTTGCTGTACTGGCCCTTCACCCTGGCCAGGACGGACGCCAGGTCGAACCGGAACCCGTCGACGCGCATTTCCTCCGTCCAGTACCTTAGTGAATCCAGGACAAGCCTCATAGCCGCGGGGTTTTCCAGGTTAAGGGTATTGCCGCATCCCGTATCGTTGATATAGAATCTGTACGGATTGTTCTCGTAGCCTCTAAGGGCGTAATACGACGGATTATCGATGCCCCTCAAACATAACGTCGGGCCGAGCTCGCTGCCCTCACCCGTATGGTTGTAGACCACATCCAGGATGACCTCAATCCCAGCCTTGTGGAGCTCCCTGACAAGTGTCTTGAATTCCGCCACGGCGGCCGCTCCGCCCCGGTCGCGCGCGTAAGATTTTTCGGGTGCGAAATAACCCAGGGAATTATATCCCCAGTAATCCGAAAGGCCCGTTTTCACAAGCCCGTCCCTTTTATAGAACTGATGAATGGGAAGGAATTCGACCGCGTTCACACCCAGTTCTTTGAGGTATTGTATCTTTTCGGTGAACCCCGGATATGTGCCGGGAGATCTGACGCGGCTCGAGGGATGGGCGGTGAATCCCTTGACGTGGACCTCGTAAATAATATATTTTTCAAGAGGGATATCCGGCTTCGCCACGTTCTGCCAATCGAAAGAATCGTCGACGACCACGGATCTCGGGACGATATGCGTGTTATCGCGCTTATCGAAAGAAAGGTCCCGGTCGTTCCCTTTGTTCTCATATCCCAGGAGGAGATCGTCCTCGTTCAGGAAATCGCCTTCGAAAGCTTTTGCGTATGGGTCGATGAGTAATTTGTTCTCGTTGAACCTCATCCCCTCTTTCGGGTCATATTCTCCCCTTACCTTGTATCCGTAAAGCTGGCCGGCTTTGAGACCATAAACAAAAATATGCCATATGTTGTGCGCGGATCTCTCAAGCCGCAGTATATCGGAAGGATATTTCTCGCCGGGATCGAAAAGAAGGAGAAATATTTCGGTAGCGTATCCCGAAAAAATGGCGAAATTCACGCCTCTATCGGAGACCACGGCTCCAAGGTTTTTCCCGCTCCCCGCTGACGTCCGCTTGTCGGTTCTATGCGCTAGTTTATATCCCATATCACAAAAAGAAAGGCGCAGCCGCGACCCCTGCCTTGGCGGCAGGACCTGCGGCGCCGATAGCCGCGGCGCCTACTTTTCCGGCCGTGCTCAATGCCGTGCCGGTCACGCTGCCCGCCGTTTTTACCACGGTTCCCGCTAGCTGCGCGATAGGGCTGATAGCGGCACAGCCCGTAAGTATCAACATCACGCCCGCCGCTAGGGACGCGAATATCGCTCTCTTTAACAAAATTTACCCCCGATCCGATCTATATAGTATACCCCTTTGGACAGGAAAGACAAGGAATAGGGACGCGCCTGAGTTTGACCGCAGTTACATTTTCGCGCCGGCGGTTAAGCGTTCGCCTCCCGGCCGAAAAAGAACGCCCAGACCCCGGATCCGATAGATGTGCCTTTCGCGGATTCTCTCTCGAGAAAACCCGCTATCTTCTCTTTTTCCAGGATGAATACCGTGATGTCCTCTTCGGGCTCAAGATCCTGATGTGGAGCGATGTTGCGCGGATCGGATTCGTCTATCTCAACATAGAAAAGAACTGTCGAGGAGTCCATCACGCCCGACGATGTCGATAGTCTGGGGCTTTCCCCGACTATCTTTCCGAAATAGCCTGTCTCCTCTCGAAGCTCGTCGAGAGGATCTCCGCCGCCGTCAGCCTTTATCCCCGCCGGAAAACCGATGACGTAGTTATCCAGGGCACACCTGAATTGTTTAATTAGAACATACCTGTTCGAAGGAACAAGTTTGGGTATGATAACTACCGTATCGGAGGAATGTTTTCTCTCTATATATTCCCAGACGACGGGCCTGCCGTCGCGGTTCTCGTACACGGCTTCCTTGAAGATAAGCCATTTTCCTTCGCATAAAACCCTGTCGGAGATCTTTTTCATGGGGGCATTGAAGGGGAAGCTCCCATTTATCCCACATTCCCTGTTGACATTGATAAATGGGAGCTTTCCCTGTATCGGTTACCGTTATTGTTTTATCCCGGTTGTCGTGCTGACAGCGCTCTTCAGGGCTTTGTCAGCTGTCTTGGTCTCAGCTTTCTGTATCTTTTTCGCCTCTTTGGTTTCCGCCTTCGCTTTTTCTTTTGATTCTTTTTCAGCTTCTTTTCCGGTTTTTTTGAGGTCCTTGACGGCTTCCTTGTTTTTATCCTTAGCCTCTTTCTCAGCGTCTTTACCGGCCTTTTTCATGTTTTTTGACGCTTCTTTGGTTTTATCCTTTTGCTCTTTTTCGGCCTTTTTCAGTTTTTCTTCCGCTTCCTTTTTGGCTTTCTTAGCGTCCGCTTCTCTTTTGAAATTGGCGTTATCGTTAGCCTGTTGAACAGCCATAGCTGATGGTCCTTTCCCCCCGCCTGCGGCGGCGAAAGCCGGAACGCATGACAATCCGAACAACAACATTACCGCCCATGCAACATACCTTCTCATATTTCCTCCTGTTTTAGACTTCTCTTGCCGGGGTTACATTTAACCCCGGAGATATTATAGCACGACCCTCTACTTATTAGTCCAGAGTTTTGTCCGGCTCGATAGCGTGTTTTTTCATACCAGCTCATTCAATCGATCGGCGGCCTCTATGGATAAAGTCGTTTACGGCGTTCGGCAATGGCAGGGTTCGTAAGATATTCGTCATAGGTCGTATCGGCGCGGTCTATGAATCCTTTCGGGGTGATCTCTATGATACGGTTCGCGACCGTCTGTATAAGCTCGTGGTCATGCGAGGAAAAGATCAGCGGGCCTTTGAACTTGACAAGGCCTTCGTTAAGCGATGTTATGGACTCGAGGTCGAGGTGGTTGGTCGGCTCGTCAAGGAGAAGAACATTCCCTTTCGCGAGCATCATCCTCGAGAGCATGCACCTCACCTTTTCGCCGCCCGAGAGAACATTAACTTTTTTCAGGGCCTCATCGCCGGAAAAAAGCATACGGCCGAGGAATCCCCGTAAATAGGTCTCAAGGTTATTGTCAGAATACTGGCTGAGCCAGTCGATAAGGTTCATGTCGGAATCGAAGAAACCGGTATTGTCTTTCGGGTAATACGATACTTTCGTGGAAATGCCCCAGATAAAACTCCCTTTTTCCGGCTGTATCTCTTTCATGAGTATCCTGAAAAGAGCGGTCTTCGCGAGGTCGTTATAGCCTACCAGCGCGACCTTGTCGTTCCTGTTAATGGTAAGGGTAACATCCTTGAAAAGTTCCTCGCCCCCCTGGGAAGCGGACAAAGCGTTAAGGCTGAGGATGTTATTGCCCGTCTCTTTTTCGTATTCGAAATTTATGTACGGATATTTCCGGGATGAAGGTTTTATATCCTCGAGGACCAGCTTCTCGAGACTTTTCTTGCGGCTTGTCGCCTGCCTGGCCTTCGAGGCGTTAGCGCTGAACCGGGCTATGAACTCCATGAGCTCCTTGCGCTTATCCATCATTTTTTTATTGGTCTCGGTCTTCTGCCTCAAAGCGAGCTGGCTGGACTGCATCCAGAAGCTGTAATTTCCGGGGAACAACTGTACCGCCCCGAAATCAATATCCACGATATGCGTACATACCTTATCAAGAAAATGGCGGTCATGGGATACGACTATGGAAATATTCGGAAAATCGATGAGAAAATCCTCCAGCCACATGGCGCTCTCAACGTCAAGGTTGTTGGTCGGCTCATCCAAAAGAAGAATGTCGGGGTTCCCGAAAAGCGCCTGGGCGAGAAGTACGCGGAATTTCTGTCCGCCTTCAAGATGCCTCATCTCGACGTCCCGCAGCTCTTCGGGTATGCCGAGATTGTCCAGGAGTTTAACCGCGTCCGAATCGGCGTTCCAGCCCCCCAGGGAGTCGAACTCCCCCTCGAGCTCGGAGGCGTGTATCCCGTCGGCTTCGGTGAAATCCGGCTTCGCGTAAACGGCCTCTTTCTCCTTGATGAGATCGTAAAGCCTTTTATGCCCCAGGATCACCGTCGTCAATACCGTGTATTCGTCGAAAGCGAACTGGTCCTGTTTAAGCACCGATATCCTTTCACCGGGAGTCACAAAAACCTCGCCGCGCGTCGACTCTATCTCGCCGGAAAGTATCTTAAGAAAAGTGGATTTTCCGGAACCGTTCGCGCCGATGACGCCGTAACAGTTCCCCTGGGTGAAAGTTATATTCACACCGGAAAAAAGGACCCGTTTGCCGTACTGAAGAGCTAAGCCGCTCGTAGTTATCATTATTATCGCCTTACTTCAACCCGTTCAGATTTATACTCAACTTAAGAGGTTGAGCTTACACAATTTCACGCCATTTGTAAAGCACAAATACCCCCGATAAAGACCATGGACCATGGACCATGGACTAAGGACTATGGACCATAGTACAATTTTATTTTTCTCTTATAAATCCACCCTGCCTGGTATATACTCTTATGTACACATGAATATCAACGAACAGAGTAATATCCTTATAACCTGCTCGCGCGGGGTTTCGCCTTTTCTGGAAAAAGAGGCGGCGGCTCTCGGGTTCACCCCCGTATCAACCCACGAAACCGGAGTTGTCGTCCGGGGGACGATCAAGGATACCTACAGGCTCAACCTTGAGCTTAGGACGGCGCTAAACGTGCTTTTTCTTCTTAAGGAATTCAGGTGTACCTCTCCCGAGGTGCTTTACAAAGAGGCCGGGACAGTTAAGTGGGAGGATATCATCCCCCCGGCGGAATACATCTCCGTAGTATCGCAGGTGAATAACCCGACCGTGAACAACACTATGTTCGCGAACCAGAAGTTCAAGGACGCCGTTGTCGACCGCATGACAAATAAGACCGGAAAACGCCCTGATTCGGGCCCCGAAAGGTCCAATATCGTTATTAACTTTTACTGGAACGACCAGAAGGCGTGGATATACCTTAACACTTCCGGGACGAAACTTGCCGACAGAGGTTATAGAAAAATACCGTTATTGGCCCCCATGCGCGAAACTCTGGCAAGCGCCGTCGTCCAGGCTACCGGGTACAACGGTACATGCCATTTCGTTAACCCGATGACGGGAAGCGGAACGCTCGCCATCGAGGCGGCTCTTATCGCCCTCGGAAAAGCGCCGGGGCTCTTAAGGAGCAACTTCGGATTGAAACATATTAAGGGATTCGACGAAACCTATTGGCAGGAACTCCGTAAGGCAACGCTGCAGAAAGCCTCCAAGAAACCGGAATTCAAGATAATAGCCACGGATATCCGCCCCGAGCACGTAGACGCCGCCCAAAAGAACGCTAAAACCTGCGGGGTAGACCATTTAATAGAGTTCGGCGTCTCTGATTTCTCTAAAACCGCGGTCCCTCCCGGAAAAGGGATAGTCCTTCTCAACCCCGAATACGGGGAACGCATGGGCGATAAAATAAACCTTATTTCCGTTTATAAAGGCATCGGAGATTTCTTTAAAAAGGAATGCTCAGGGTATACCGGATTTGTTTTCACGGGCAACATGGACCTGGCCAAAAAAGTCGGGCTTCGCGCGAGCCAGCGCCTCCCGTTCTTCACGGCGGAGATCGAGTGCCGGCTGTTGCGGTACGATATATACTAGTTAGTGCACGGGTTTGGAAAAGTGCACGGTGCACTAATATTTGGTGCCTGTTTATTATGAACACGCTCGACCCCGAAACAAAGTCACAATTCTCGGCGCTGACGCCCGAGGTGATCATCAAGATCGCCGAAGACGAACTAATGACTCCCCTGACCGGACTATGCAGGTCCTATAACAGCTACATAAACCGTGTATACGAGCTGTCACGCGGGGATAAGACCGGCGTCGTGGCGAAGTTCTACCGTCCGGGAAGATGGTCTAAAGAGGCGTTACAGGACGAACACGACTTTCTTACGGAGCTCGCCTCCGGGGATATCCCGGTCATCGCACCCCTGAAACTCCGGGATAATAAGACATTGGGGGAATTCGAGGGGATATATTTCGCTCTTTTCCCGAAAAAAGGTGGGAGGAACACCGACGAATTCCTAGAGGAAGAATGGCTGGAAATAGGCCGGCTCATCGGACGCGTCCACGCCATAGGCGAGAAGCGCCTACCCCGAGATCGCGTAACGCTGACACCTCACCTGGCGACAAGGGACCATATTGATTTCATTTCAAGGGGGGGATTTATACCCAAAGAGCTCCTGGCTAAATTCCGGGATACAGCGGCCGCGCTTATAGAACTGACAGGGCCGCTATTTAAGAATAAATCGCTCATAAGGATACACGGCGACTGTCATTTCGCTAACATAATTTACAGGCCCGGAGAATCGTTCTACCTCATAGACTTCGACGACATGGCCGTGGGGACTCCCGTCCAGGATGTATGGATGCTGCTCCCGGGATACGTTAAGAACTCAAGACATGAGCTCGCGCTTTTTATCGAAGGGTACGAAACATTCAGGGATCTCAACCGTTCTGACCTTGTTTTGATAGAGCCCCTCAGGGCTATGAGGTATATCCATTTCACCGCCTGGTGCGCCCGCCAGGTAGCCGACGGCGGCTTTACGAATCTCGCTCCTGGATGGGGGACTAAGACCTACTGGCAAACGGAAATATCCGACCTCGAAAAACAGATATCCCTAATAAAACAAGACCTCCCCCCAATAACCTAATAACTTAATAACCAATAACCAACTAACTCTTCTTCCCCCAACTGCCGTTCTCGGCCTGAATGGGCGTTCCAGCCGGGGCGCCTTGCTGCAGGCGCGCGGCGTAGACTTTCTGGACTTCCTGAACCGAAGTTCCATTCTTGGCGGCTATCCCCTTATAGATGACCATGCGGTCGGCGTTCTCCTCGTTCACTAGGCTTGAGTCGGCATTACCTTTAACAACGACCATGCCCTTATTATCCTCTCCGACCGCGCCGGAGCTTTCGAGCGAGACTAGCGTGCTATAACGGGCTTTACGCCGAAGCGCCGCGCTCTCCACCTCGGGGTCGAGCGACTGGGCATAAGCGGTGGTCTCGAGTATCTCCAACAGGCTTAGAAGCCCCTTGGACGAACCCGCGCCTCCCGTAACTATGCTTTCAATATCGTCTATATCTTTCTGCACGTGCTGATAAACGTCAAGCCTCATGGTCACGTCGACCTTGATGGGCTCCTTCGGGGCCTGCACCTTGACCGTGGCGCAGCCTATCAGAAGAAATAATCCTATTACAGCCAGCGATCTCAGATCCTTCATATGCCCTCCTCTCCTTTTTTAAAGATATCGTGAAGAACAACGTTAAACGTCCGCTTGCCGGCTTCGCCTTCCATTTCTATATCAAGCGACATATCCCGGCCGTTAAAACCGACCTTCATCCCGCCTTTATTATACACGTAACGGCTGAAATTCTCCATTAGCATATCAATGCTCTGGCCCGTCCTTTTGGCCATATTCGCTAGAAAGGTCGTGTCTTTTATAACAAGGACCCCTCCGGGGATATCCGTCGAAAATTCACCGGTTATGCCGGTAAGCGCCGTCATCGATCCGGCCAGACGAAGCCCGCCCCCTATCGTGCCCGTGACCTCGACCTTTTCCGCGAGCTTAAAATCCCTGATGAACGTACCCAGGTCTAGTCCGGTAAGATCGATCGACGCCGTAAATCTCCCGTCTTTCCGGAGATCCATTTCGGCTTTGCCTCTGATCATCCCGTTAAAAACTGTCCCGGCAAGTTGATCAAGGACGATCGAGTCGTTCTCCACTTTAACGATCCCGCCCACTCCGCTTATGACCGCGTCACCGCAAGTTATCTTTCTAGCCGTAAGGACCGCGCCTCCGGCATATGGCGCGCCGGATATTTCAGCCTCCTCTACGGAGATCCCGAAAGCTTTTATCGTTCGTATCACGGCATCTATCCTGTCCTCGTTCCGGTCGTCGGGATGGAAGTCGATAGCGAGCGTCCCGGAGAGGCTTATACCCTGCGTTTTCAGATCAACCCCCGTCTCCTGGACCACGACTTTCCCAACGCTGAAAAAGCCCGGACCCGTGCCGGTATTCAACAGTTTTCCGGACTCTCCAGGCTTAAGGCGCCTTAAGTCCATGGATATGTTCCCGCCGCCGGAGCGGATCTCGGATATATGACCGGCCAAAAGCCCTTTTATGCCGTATGATACGTTTATCCCGTTCAACCGGATATCGTAAACGCCTTCTTTATTTATTTGAACGTACGTAATATCGATGGATCTTAAGGGATGGAATACACATTTGCCAATAGATACCGAACTTCCGACGAAAGTCTTTTCGATCCCGGCCTTAGCGATATAGATAATGATATCCGGGGCACAAAAAAGAAATACGACAGGAAAAGCGAAGGTCAAAAGACCTAAGACTATTGCTACAGCTTTTTTCATATCCCCATTTTAAACTTAAACGGTCGCGGTGGAAATGAATTTAATCATATTTTCGAGGGCTTGCACAGATTCTCTTTGGAACGAGCGGCCCTTCCGCAGTTCAGGCAGTAATACTCCGCGCCCTTAACTATTTCCTTCACCCTTCCCATATCCCCGGAGACCACTATTTTGCATAAATGGTTCGCCTCATGGCAATTATCTCCGCCCTTACATAGTTTTACGGTACTGTCGCTCATGTATAACCTCCCGCGTTTAGTATTATGATACCATTTTTATATCCTTATAGCAATATTAATGATTTTCCCGCCGTAAAAACAGTAAGGCTTAGGAATCGGCCGTTTTGGATGGATCCACGGTATTTGCTTATCGCTTGTTACGGTCTTGTGACCCGGTACATTCCACGATCCGCCTTCCCGGCTCTTTGCCTTTGCCGATAGCCACACTGCCTCGACCGGCCTTATACCGCATGTGTGCAAAAGCCCTCTGCAATGACGTGTAAAGAACCTCGGCGGCGCTTTGGCCGAGGTGGTTTGGCCGAAGGGAGAGGGGATGAAAAAAAAAGGCGCCGGAGTGCGCCTCTTTTCTATTTAACGACGATAATTACATTATGCAGATGCGAGCCGGGTTTTAACTTTTGCAGGTTGTTGCTTGAAAGTTATCTCTAATTTCGCATTACATGCCTGCGCTATCTTATTCAATAAAGTTACCGTATAGCCTTTATATGCCCCGCTTTCATACCTGGATATGGCGGATTTTGTCGTATGTATCCTTTTGGCCAGTTTCTCCTGCGACAAGTTAGATTCTTTCCGTAACTTGGCTATTTTCTCAGAGATCAACAGTTTCTGATACTCAGCCTCAAATCGGATACGGAATTTTTCGTCCTGCAATAATTCGTCAAGATATGTCATCACTTTTTTCTTATCCATAATAAACACCTCGCTTGTTTCTTTCTAAATATCTGTATCTCATTTTAATCGATTTAGCCAATTCCTTCTTATCAGACTTCTGTGTTTTCTTTCTATAACCATTGGTAATAATTATTTTTCCGCCCTCAAAATAGAAATTAAAGAACCTGTAATGCATCGGCTTGAATTCATAGATCTTCTCGTTTTTGTCCACTATCCTAAATTTATTCTCGTCATGGATCTGGCCCTCTTCCGCCATTAATTTTACCAAAGCGCCCAATTTTAATTTTATATTTATCGGCAACGCTTTAATAAGTTCAAGCGCGGGAATATTCCCATATTCATCATAATAGAATTCAACCTGGAATCTCTCCCCCTGATAATAAATATAATTACCTGCCATTTCCTCGCCTCATAAAGGTTAGCATATTTGCTAACTATAAACAACTTTTTTTATATATCGTCTTTCAACCTGCTAACTATCTTCATCTTGTTTCATGCTCTTTCAAGAGAACTTCTTTTATCATCTCCACCTTTTTATTCCCGACTCCTGGTACTCCCATTAATTTCCGGGATGGCGCATTGACTACTTTTTCTATGCTTCCGAAATGGTTCAATAGTTTTAGTCCCGTCTTTTCTCCCACATAGGATACATAGGATAATCCTGTCAGGAAGTATAAGGGACGCTTTCCCGGTTTTTTGGTTTTTTTACCGTGCCTTTTTCTTACTTCCCCGGCCAAGTATTCGTTCTGCGCGGAGATCAGGCTAAGAAAGGTAGCTGTTTCTTCCGGATCTTTTGAGAAGATAACCGGGATCTTCCATTTTACTGATATACTCACAAGTGCTCCTTTTATCGCGTTAGGATGCATGCTATTTGAAATATCCTGGAATAACGGGTCGCCTTCGATCAATACTAGCGGCCTTTCGTAATATTTTTTTAATCCCAGGGCTTGCCTGAACAATCTCCCGTCTATAATAGAATTCACGAATTCTGTCGTTGTCTTCCTTTCGATCACTACATTGTTGTTTATAATGTAATCTCCGAAGTTCAGGTTTTCTACCGTAATATTCGCACCGATCTTATCTTTTAAGATCTTATAAACCCCGGATTACAGTTCTCTGATATCGACTTTAATTTTCATAACGTTATTTTCCCCTTCATTATTATAGACACTTTTTTATTCGATAATGTTTCAAACAATTTCTACCTTTTGGCCTAACACCCAGTTGGAATGCGGCACAACACATTCACCAAGAGCGCACTTACTGACGAACCGTTCCAGAAAAACAGACGGCTGCGTTTACTTGTATTGGCGCGGCCGTTCAGGCTGCGCCCGGCTCCGGACGCGGCGTAGACCAAACGGCTTCGCCGGGGCTCAAAACAGCCTGCCATATAGCGGGCTGTTTTGAGCGGGATTAAGCACAGAACAACCTTTGAGGATAACCGAACTATAAGCTATGTTCAACGATTACCCGCCAGCGAAGTTAGCATAATGCTCGTTAGCGGATGGCCCTCCGTAGCCGAATAATATCAAAATAGTTTGGCGAAGGAGGGACGTCGGATAACGCGCATTATGTTAAAGTTTGGTGTTCGGGGCTAGCTAAGGAGCCGGGGGAACCACTCACGAAAGTATCGCAGACACTGACTCACGAACCACCCATGAGCGACACGGCGGAACCATTATAGGAATACCCGGATTTGTTACATATCTTATTTCTTCGTATTGAGTTCAATACTGTGTTTGCATGCAGTGTGTTCTCGTAAGAAGCGACAACAAACCCTGATCAGGCTATACGTATCTCAAGTCGCCTGCCTAACGCTTCAGCGGTTTTCTCAAGAGTCGACAATTTGATATCTTCGGCGTGGTTCTCCAGGCGGGAAATAGCTCCCTTGTATGTGTTCATCTTCTCGGCAAGCTCCTTCTGAGTAAGGCCTTCCTTCTCCCGGGCCATCCTCAACATGACACCGATCTTGAATTCTTTATACCCACGGTCGAAGGTCTTAGCGAACCTTTTGCTCCTCTTCTTCCTCTTGTCTATATATCTCTGCAGGTCGCTGTTCCTCATTATAATTTACTCCCGTTTTGTATTAATGTTTATCTGCTAAAATATTCTTCTATCATTTTCTCAGCTCTCTCGATCTCTTCCCTCGGGATCTTATCCGTCTTCTTTACCATACCGTGCGTAAGAATGATATCATTACCCTTAAAAAAGCCGAACAACCGGTAAATATTCGAACCCGACTTTATCCTGCACTCCCAGATGTCCTTATCGAGCTTCTTATAATATTGCCCGGGGATAGGATGTAACTCCTCCAGTATTTTCAATACCCACAATATCTTCTCTGCCGCTTTATCGCTTAATGTATCTAAAAATGTCTCTACGGGTTTCTCCCCGGTCTTTTTTATATAAAAGATTACTTTTCTCACCATGAGCATAGGTTAACATACAAGTTAACCTTATGCAACTTTCTTATGTGCGTTATTGGTGCGTTATTGGGGTCAGACCTCATCTTTACACAAAATATTTTAGCATAGTTTATGATGAAAATAATTTGAAACATTTTTTATGGTTTTGGTGTCTCTATAGGTATGGGTTGAAAGCATACCTGATCAGCATTTATAACCAAGGAGGGTTTTCATGGCAAGGCCATTACGCATAGAGTACCCGGGGGCTTTATATCATGTCACATCCCGTGGCAATGAACGAAAGAACATTTTAATTACTGACGATGATAAATCCGTTTTTCTTGATATTCTGACAACTGCGGCCAATCGGTTCAAGATCGTATTACATGCTTATTGCTTAATGACCAACCATTATCATTTTCTCATTGAAACAGCAAAAGCCAACTTAAGCAAATGCATGCAGTATATCAATTCTTCATATACAACCTATTTCAACCGGGACAGGAAAAGATCAGGGCATCTTTTTCAGGGAAGATATGGAGCATTGCTTGTTGAGGAAGAAAGCTATTTGATAAAATTATCTCAATATATACATTTGAACCCAATAAGAGCAAAGTTAGCACGTCATCCCGCTGATTACAAATGGAGCAGTTATAGATTTTATAAGCATTGCGAGCCCGGCAAGCCTGATTTTCTCGATCTGCAAAAGACCTTAGGGTATTTCAATGATGACCGTGGATTATACGCCGAATATATTGAGGAGGCTATACAGTCTAAAATAGTGGATTTTTTACCGGAAGCTTTTGCCGGCTTGATATTGGGCAGCCAGGATTTTATCGACCAAATTAAAAAGAAATATGTGGACAAAAGAAAGAATCCGAGGGACCTCCCTTCGCTCCGGAAGATAAACAAGACGGTCATTTGCCCTGATAAAATAATTGAAATAATCAACGCCAACTCGAAGGATATCCAAAATAAATATCGTATAAAATTACTGGTTCTTTTCCTGAGGAAATATACAGATTTGACTTTGGCCGAGATCTCTAAAACCATAGGTACCGGAAAAACACCACCGGCTATCAGCAATATATTCTATAGATTGGATAATGACCGAAACAAGAATGCCCATCTCAACGAACTGATAAATATTCTAGAAACAGAAATGTGTAAAGATGAGGTCTGACCCCATTACGGACCCCATTACGACCCATCATTTTTACTCTATCAACTCCAAAAAAAATACTTATCACTCTTTATTATCCTAACAGAATAGGCAAAAAATTTTTGTTGCTTACTGCTTCAGATGTTTTTGATTCATTTTTGTCTTTCTACTCCTTTGCAATTATTCATCTAGTGCAAAAATGAGGTTTGACCCTCTTACTTCTACAGCAGCGTCATGTGCAACTGTTCTATAGTCCTTTCAACATTTCTTCGCTTCTCTTTCTTGTGTACTCAACCAGCTTTTCTCTATTCGCAAAATAGTCTGAAGCTTTAAAAAGACTTAGTATTTTGGGGAAATACTTTGTTGCCAATACGGAATAATTTTCCAACTGCTTACGTTGTCTTTCTCCATAATCCTCAATTCCTTCATCAAACTCACATCTTTTCAAATCATTTTTATCAATACCCAAATATTCAAATAATAGTTTTAACCCAAATGTACTTGATTTCATCTGAATCGAACTAATTCCTATTAATATTTCACCTCTATCGGTATTAATATTTACATATATGTTATTATTTTTATAAAGAGTGCAGGAATTCCCAAAATTTTCTTTATCGACTGCATAAGACACAAATTCAAAATTGTATTTTTTAAATATATCAGAAAAATATTTGTTAATTTCATCTTTTAAAATAAAATCTGACATAAATTCCCCTTTTGTTACTTAATTAACCAGAAATAATTTTTCCCTTCTCGCATTACAATTTTATATTCTTTACTAAGCAAGTAATCAATTTCTTTTCGCAGATATTTACCAGCTAAAGCATAAGGTGTAGTGACATAAAACGCACGGGTTTTTAACATCGCTCTATCTAAGAACTTTCTGTTCATCTCCCAAAGTTCATCTTCATTCATTATTTTAACAAATTTCTTCCATATTTTATCAGGAATACAAAAATAATTTGCATTTATTCTTTTTGCAACTTCTATATATTTATATTTACCACTATTTATCCAAATCCCGTAATTACTGCCCAGAACAGTAATATCTTTCCCAATATTTCTATATGATTTTAGCCCATTTCCGGCTGCTTTTATAGCATTTAATGGCACCACTGTTCCAACTGCTAATAATGATAAAGCTGCTTCATCTCTCTTTCCTCTGGATAAATAAATTAAACCATTTATTGCGTCAATTGTATCACCAACTCCCGGAACAACTCCAGCCCAATCTAAATATGACTGCATTACGTCAAATGAACTGTCAAATATTGCTTCATTAATGCCACCGGCGTTAAATGACACATAACCGATTTTATAATTAGCAGGCGATAAATACCCTTCCGATGTTAATATGCTTTCGGCTGACTCATAGCTATTATTAAAAACATCTTCCGGCTTAACTGATACTCCGTTTATTGTTAATTCATAATCCTCCCCTGCCAGCCTGTTGATCTCGGCAATCATTCCATCTTCCGTCAAGATGACCTTATCGTTTATCTTTACTTCAACACCTTTGCTAATGGCAAGCTTAGCGCTTTCGATGAGCGATACCCTTCCCGTCGCGTCCATCATCGAATCCCAGGACGAACCGAACATTTCGCTGAAGGCGTAGTTGTCGCCGTCTACTTTCAGGTCGACGATTTTGCCGGTATTCGGATCGTAGACTGTTGTGTAATCGATGAATTGGCCGGCATCGTAGGATAATTCTGATTCCGTTATTTCCAGGATTTGATAATTGGCATCATAGAGAGTTACCGTGCCGTCTTCGCTCGTTACTCTTGTGTTGCCGTTATCCAGGCACTCGACTTTCGTGGATGTATAGCTATTAATGCCTTTCGTTATTTCCGTTTTTGTTATTTTCCCGGCATCTGTCTCTACTATATTCATCGTTGTAGCGTTATACGTAAAAACAGCCTTGTTGCCGGTATTAATGTCGATTAAGGTTATTTGTTTTGTGCCGTCGGAGAGGGTTTTCTCGCTTTCGACGGCTCCTTGGTATTTATCCCGTAATTTGTTTAATTCGGCATTTATATTTTCATAGTGTATTTCACGTATTGCTATTTCATTCTGCATGTACTGCCTTGTCCCATCTAAACCGGCGCCTATCACGCTCGATACGGTCATCTGGAGCATATTGCTGTACCATTGTTCACCATATTTGTTTTCGAGCGCGTTCATAGTTTCCGTGGATATAACCTGTGAGGCTGTATTAAAGAAGACTTCAGTCGCGAACATGGCGGTCGAATTCAGAATTTTCATATCAAAAGCTGGGTTGGCGAAGGCGTTTACGGGCATTAGGGTGATGGCGGCGGCTAGGCCTATGCCTAGTTTACTTAGCCAGTTGTCTGATTTGGAGATCTGTTCCATGGCATAGTTTGAGATTCCGCTGGTTATCATGCCGCCGAGGTAGTTTCTGACGGCGTCGCCTAGTAAGGCTTTTGGGGCGAACTCAGTACTGATCCAGGGGTTAAGGGTATTCTTTAACCAGTTTCCGGCGGATTGGAAACCTTCCGCGGCCTGGCGGCATAGGGTCATTACTCCGCCGATCGCTTTTTGGCCGATTGATATTAAATTGTCCGTAATGCCCAGAGTTATCTGGCCCAGGGTTCTTCCGACTGCGCTGAGACCAGTCCAAATTCCCTCCATCATCTGGCCTGCCATACCTGCGATCGGCGCGGCGACGAATGCCGTAGCGGCGGATAAGAATATTGACGCTACTCCCATTCCCATTATTGTCATCGCCTGGCCGTATTGGCCGTAGCAGATGGCTGTGGCCATGTTTGTTACGGTGTTCATGATCGGGTATGCTAGGGTTCCGCCCGATATCACCGACATTACTGATCCCACCACCAACGCGCCGATCGCGCCGGCTACTCTTCCCCATTTGCCTTCCTGGGCGGCGTATTTGATGGCGTTGATCATTTGGACTACGGGTTGGATGATGTTGGTTACTATTTTTTTGACGGCTTTTACTATGCCTTCGAAGATCTGGGTTACTTTTTTCCAGAGTTTGTCCCACCAGCCGGCGGCTTTTATGTCTAGGAGTTGGGTGTCGGTTAGGCGGTTTTTGTAGTCGCTGCGGGCGGTGGAGAGGGTGGTGCCTTCGTAGTTTTTCTTGAATTCGGTTAGGGGTATTTGTTTGGTTTGTTCGATGTTGTTTATGTAGCTGTTGGTGACTTTGATGTGGGTTATGGTGCCGGTTGTGTCGCGGATTACTCCGGTTACGGTTAGGAAGTGGGTGCCGTTGTAATGGACTATTATTGGGATTGCTTCGTCGCCTTCGGCTCCTCGCAATGACGGGGCGTCGGCTCCTTGCAATGACGAGGCTTGACGGATGAAATCATCAAATGTGTATTTTGAACCGTAAACGTCTAGGCCGTGTTTTTGGGATACTTTTTTTAGGGCGTACATGGTTAGGAGGAGCTGGCCTTGAGTCTCGGAGGTGATGGCGCCGGTGATTAGGTCGACGAAGATGAGTTGTTGTAACAGGTAGTTCATTATTGACAGAGATTGCTTCGTCGCTTCGCTCCTCGCAATGACGAGGGCGGCTTCGTTGGCTTGCAATGACGCGTATAACGCCTCGGCGGCGCTTTGGCCGAAGTGGTTGTCCTGGGTTTTTAGCCGGGTTATGATGATTTGGATGTCTTCTTTTGTTATGTTGACGAGGAGCGACGGGTCGATGTCGTAGCCGCGCTCTTTCAGATATGCCGGCTTATCGGAGGCGGCGAGGTAATCGGCGAGGATGCCGGTCGAGGTGCCTGCTTCGGTTTCGGTATAGAGCGAATTTATTATCACGGTGATCTCGGCGCGGCGTTTCGCGTATTCGCTTGCCGGGTCGGACGCGTTACGGATGTGTTCGCGTTCGGACTCAAGCGTTAAATTGTTCGAACGCATATGCGCGAGGGTTTCGGTCAGTTCCTCGTCTGTCGCTTCCCTGCCTAACTCTTCGCGGTATATTTCGGAAATGTATTTCTTGTCGTTCCTGCCCTTGGCGGCGGTATAGGCGGATACGGCGTTATTGTATCCTTCTTTTATGAGAGATATCCCGGCACTGAGGGCGGCTGTAAGAACCGCTCCGGCGGATAAAGCGACATTGTAACAAGTAAGCATACCGGATAAACGGGCGGCACGCTCTAGCGCTAGTGTTTGTCCTCCCGTATCTTTAGGGCCGTTCTTGTACTCGGTGAGGTTCTTTATATAATCCCTTACAAAGTTCGTGTAACCCGTTTTCCTCCATTCACTCACGCAGAAGGTGAGCTCATCGCTCGCAGGCGCGCGATACAACATAGCGGCAAAATAATCCTTTACGCGCGAAACGACGGCTTCTTCGTCCCATGACTTGCCGTTATTCATGAATACCGTGTCGCTCCCGTCCACTTTCACTTTTTCTATGTTATTCCACCTGTCGCGCGTGTATTCGTACGAGTAGTTCCTGCCGTCCTCGTTATAAAGAGTAATGTTCCCAAGAGCGTCATACCTCATGTAATAGTCTTTCGTGTCCTTCCCGGAAACATCCACATCCATGCCCGCGAGATTGCCGTTCGGGTGGTAAGTATAGCTGTATTTTTTCCTTGTGGCGTCTAGGGCTTTGAATTCGCGCTGGACGACGACCGGCTGGCCCGTATCGGCAGGGCCTCGCGCGCTTAACTCGAATATCTCGGCATAGGCGTTATTATTATCGCCGTTCCAGGCCCGGGCAGTTGCCCTTACCCTTATAGCCGTGACATTCGCGAGCGTGCCGTGCCATGTACCGCTAAAACAGACATCGAACGCCCGGCAGCCCGAAGTCCTCGCGACGTCGACCCATACGGATGAACCTGCCTGGAGGTATTGTACGTTCATGTCGTACGATTCGCCGCGGCCGCCTGAATCGGCGCTCACCCTCGTATTGTAATATATCTCGCTCAGCGTGACCGGCTGGGCGAACTCGTGCGTCGAGGTCACATCGGCGTCGGGACTGAAACTTTCGGACGAATATGCCGTGGTATCGTAACCGTCATAATCAAGCGACGGGTTCACTCCGCCCGTGGATGTATGTTTCGTACCGTCCAGGAGTATCATGTCATTCAGTGGGTTCTCCCCGGGTACAGGTTTTTTATATACAGAATATGTCTCTTGGACATAATTCACGATTTTGGATACCGATGCGACAAAACCCGTATCATCCCTGGTATAGGCATATCTGGCTATGTACGGGTCGTCCAGCGCGTTTATGTCAGAGGAGCCCTTATTGCCGAGGAGGCTGAAATATCCCTGGCCTTTACTCGCTACCCATGTTTTGAACGTCATGCCGTTATACGTGTAGCCCGGAACGAGGAATAGATCCCTGGCTTCAACTGTTTCTTCCCAGAGCCTGCCGAGGATGTTCCTTTCAGCCAGGATGTCGCCTCCGGCTCCGTATACTTTTTCAAGGCTTGATGCGCTCCCTGGATATACGATAGGGGTCACGACAGCTGACGATTCGTTCACGAGGAGCTCTTCCGTTAGGACGCCTTTCGGGTCGTACAGTTTCGCGGCGGCTCCGGTATAGGTCGATATCTCGTAACGCGACCTCGGGATACCGCTTGAGTCCGTATTTTCGTAAGAGATCATAGTTCCGGAAGGTCTATCCTTATCCGGATACGTATTATCCGCGTATTTGGCGAGATCAGCGTATAGCCTCGAGCCTGAGCCCTTCGCCCACGCGAGCATCGTATCCGTAGCGTAACCATTCGGCGGGTAAGTATCCGATGCCGTATCAAGGATCATCAATTCGTCGACGTTCATCTGGCGGTTCACTTTACCGTCCGAAGCGGCGCCGTAGACGGCTTCAAGTTTCACGAACCTGGCTTTCCGCGGCGATATAAGGTCCTCGACCCAGCCGGAATAGAGCATATCCGTCCTGTCGGTAGCCCCTTCCCAGTTAACGCCGTCCTCCGAAGTGAAAATCCGGTATTTATACGAGTTGCCGTCGTCCCTGAACTTTATCCTGAACTTGCCGATGTCCGTAAGGCCTCCAAGGTCAAGCCTGAAGTACGGGAGAACCGTGTCGTTATCCCAGCGGATAGAGGCGCTGCCGGCAGTGACGGAGTAATCCGTAAGATACGAAACGTTATCCGACCAGCTGGCGGAAACCGGGGTCACGGATGTCACCATATGGCCTTTAGAGCCTTTCTCGAAATATTCCTTTATGAGCGGAGAATTCCTGTTGGCGTAATCGCTGATATATCCGGCTATCCTGGGGTCCTCAAGGGCGCCCGTGAACCTGGCCCATTCGGAGACATCCTTACCGGAAAAATAGTTGTTCAACTGGCACTGGCTGTTCGGGTTGATGAAGAGCTTCTTTAGGTCAGGGCGTTCCTCCCATAAAAGCATGAGGGCGTTCTTTTCACTCACGGCCCTCCCGTATTTATCGAGGTCGCTGACCCTGACGGTCCCTGAAACCTTTTCCGTACGGTACACTTTCACTTCGTTCAGCTGCATCGCCGTCGTCCAGTATTTCTCATTGGCGTTCTCTATTCTGATGTACCTGGCGGCGACAGGCGTACCGAAACTGTCTATGAACCAGTCATTATCGGTATTGAGGTCGGTCGTCTTTATCTTGATCCAGTTATCGGGAGCCTCATTCGTAGCGTAATAAACGGTATAGGGATAATTGTACGGGCTTCTGAACGATAAGCCGAGCGCGCTCACATTATCCTGATCGGAGCCGTTCCCGGTAAGGTCCAGAATGATGGATGTCCTGTCCGTAGGCATCGAATATTCCCAGCCGAAATTCTGCCAGTTATCGTATTTATCGTCGACAAGCTGCCAGGGATCGACTCCAAAGTAACAATTCCTGACCGATATGTTCTTAATCTCAACGGGTTTTAGCGCGTCTATTTTTTCGCCGGTTGGCGCTACGGATTCGTAGATTTTTTTCACTTCGCCTCCGGATCCAAACTGGTAGGCGTAATATGTCACATCTCCCCGCGGGGTAGTCCTCGATATGATCCTTCCTGAAGCGTCATAATCTACCGAAGAGATGTCCATCTTATCGTTATTCCGGCCGTGGTCTACCGTAACCAGACGAGCCAGATCGCCCTTTCCGTTTTTCTCCGCGATATAAGTATAAACATTCTTCAGACGGTCGACCCGTTTCACAAGATCGCCTTCGATAGAGTAATATTCCTCTTCGACGTAGTCCTGAACTCCCTGGCCGTCTATTGTTTCCTGCCATGAAAGAAGGCGTTTTGTCATGTTGCCGCAAGTATCGAATTCGAGGCTCACGGTAACGGTTTTATCGTAGGTGTCGGTGACTGATATGATCCGCCCGTATTTATCCATTCCGTATACGGTCGTACCACCAAGCGGAGCGCGTTCGGTTTTTAGGGTTATCCCGCCATGTTCCGGGGAACGGCCGTATTCATAAACCGTTGTCAGCCCCAGACGATCGGTCATACTTATGAGATCTGATGTAACTGCGTCAAAGACCCTTAACACGGACCCGTCATAGCCCCCGCCAACTGTTCCGCGCGGATCATATTCCCGGCTGGATGTTACGGCCCCCCAGGGAGTCACCGAGTATTCATAGGCTGACGGCGTGCCGTTTTTGTCTACTGAAAGCTTGATACGTCCGAAAGAGTCGTATTCGTTAACGACGGAGGTGTATAGACCGGACGGACCGGTTCGATATTCCGTGGCCTTTATAAGATCGCTCTTCCCGTCGTATGTATTCAGGTATGTCGCAATATGACCATTCGCGTCGGTCAGGGATATCCTGTTCCCTTCAGTATCGAACTCTTCTTTCTCGACGGCGTCCGGAGATAAGGACGTCTTTGTGTACCGTTCGATCGTGCCCCCCTTATCGTCCTTTTTAACGGCATAGCTCAACGTGACGCCGTTCGGCGACACGACGATTGTCACGTCGCCGGAATTGTCATACCGGTATACGGTAACACCCGAGTAACGGATGTCGGTTTCGGTCTTTTCCGAAAGAACTCCTGTGATCTGGTCATATTTATAGGAATATGTCCTTGTGATATCGTCTTCGGAGCTTGCCGGGTCGTTCATCTCGGTAACGCGGGATTCCGTGCCGTCGGGGTTATAATCGGTGACGGTTATTTTTCCGGAAGTGCCGGAGACGAATATCACTTCAGTTATAGTTTTCGCCTCGTTGCCGTAACGGTCGTAGATATATCGGGTGGTCCTCTTTATGCCGTTCTTGTCGGTGAAGCCGGTAATGTCGCCGTTCGCGTCATATTCGGATGTTTCGGTATAATTCATGAGGATACCGGATCCCGAGAGGGCCGCGGATGACGTCGTATCTTCTTTTCTGGCAGTGATCTTGCCTGAGGCGTCACGGATAAATGTATATGTCTTCCTGATGCCGTTTGAGCCGGTCACCGAGATCACGTCGCCGCGCGTATCGTATCCGGTGGTTTGGCTGAAACCGGGATAAAGAACGTTCCCGGCGACCGTCTTTTTTATGTACCCGAGAACGCCATCACGTTCATAAGAGTAGGTCACTTTCATGCCGTTACGGTCGGTCTCGGATACGAGATCCCCTTTTTCGTCGTATTCGGAGACCTTAACGCCGGCCCTGCCGTTCACTGTCTCGTATCCTGCCTTTACGCGGCCGAGTTCGTCTTTCACGTATGTGTATCGCGTAACGATATCGTCCGATACGTTCGCCGGGTCATTGGCTTCGGTAAGGCTCACGAGGTCGTTATCGAAATCGTAAACGCGGACGGTACGGCTTTCCGAAAGGCCCTCGGGGAGAGACCCGTCAAATGAAGACCGCCTGTAACGCGTATATCCTTTAGACGGATCTTTCGCGTCAATAAGCCCGTAATAGCTTTTCTCGGTCTGGACCTTACCGCCCATGGCGTTCTCGGCGTCGGTCGAGTATTCGTATTCTGAATAGACACCTTCGGTGTCTATCGAGGCGATAATATCGCCTTTCGTGTCTGATTTCTTCAATGAAACGGCGGTGTAACGGCTAGCGCCTTCGTCCCATGAGACGGTTTCTTTAGTTATCGTGAGCACGCCTTCGGCGTCATAGGTATACTCATATGAATATGTCTTCCCGCCGCTTGTCATTGTCTTAACCGCTCCGGAAGCTGTGGCTTCGGGGTAGATCGCCTTATCGCTATCCTCGCTGCCGTAATATGTATAGCTCTTCACGGCGAGGATCGTATCCGTATTTCCCCCGGCAAGGTTATATGGCCTGTATCTCACCGTCTCGGTCTTACCCGTGATATTCCCGATCGCATTCCTGACATAAGTGATATCAGTAACGGTATCCCCGTCCATTCCTTTCATGGTCACATTGATGACATCTCCGTTCGCGGCGTACCTTTTCTCCGTCCTCGCGGAATAAAGGCCGCTAGTAAAAACACTGTCGGTCAGGTTACCGTCGCCGTCGTAATTGAAGTCTTCCCTGCCTTCGCCGGTGGTCCTCGTCTTCACAAGGACCTTACCGTTATATACCGCGTAGAACGACTCTATATCGGTCTTATACGTTGTCCCCGAAAGGCCCATTGTTTCAACCCTGTCTAGAGCGCCTGACGTTTTATAATGGTATATCTCCCTGACCTGGGCTTTCCCATCGGGGGAATAAACGCCCGGGGCATAAACTGAAGTCTCCTTTATATTCTTACCGGTATTTGAAATATCGTATGAGGTGACCTTGACGATATCGTCCGAAACATTGTCGGTACCGCGGGTATCCGTCGCGATCGACTCTTTAATCCGGCCGGTCGTATCATCGTACCGGTACGTCACCTCTTTTAGGAGTATGCCGCCGCCGCCTCCCGGCCGGAGGATCCTTTCGCCCGTTAGGACCAACGGGTCGGCGCCGGTATGGTCGTAATATGTGACTGTCCCGTCGGGCCTATCGGTCTCGATGAGCGTTTTTCCGTCAGGTGAATATTTCATGACGACGGTCGACGAAACGGCGTTACCGTCCTTATCGGTATATGATACGGTTTCAGTTGTTACGGTTGACGGTTCGACGTCTAAAGGCTCGTAAGTATACGTCCGCTTTACGCCGTATTTATCAGTCTCGAGCGTCACGCGGCCAAGGATATCATAACCGTGATCGAGCGCGTAATTCACGCGATATACGCCGGTACTATCCTTCTCGGAATAAACCGACTTTTTGGAAATTATATGACCGCCAGTGGTATCATAGGTGTATGTATAATCGATCCTGATCCCCGCGGGATCTATCTGGGCGGCGAGATCGCCAATATGTCCCGAAGACGAATCCGCGCCGTAATAAGAATAGCCCATACCGGGACGAGCCCCGTCACCGATCTCTATCAGCTGGCCGCGGTCGTTGAACTTTTTTGAGGTGGTTATCATTACCGGAGGAGCGCCTTCGGCACGCTGGGTGAGAATACTCCTCTCTTCCCGCAGGTATTCCAGCGGCGTCCCTTGGTTCTCATATGACGGGACCATCTCTTTAATAAGCCCTTTTTCGGTATCTTCGTCATAGACAAGATAGCCCTTCGCGTCGTATTTTTTCACGGTAACGGTCTTTGTGCCATCAACGGTCTTTGTTTTTTCCGTAACGGTCTTAAGGGTGATAGCGCCTGTTTTATCCTTCAGATATGAGTATTCGGTCATAACGCCGGAAGGTTCCGTTACCATTGCCAAAAGTCCATCGGCTCCATATGACTCGCTCGTGACTTCCTCCTTCCCGCCGGCATCTAGCCGGGTAATAGCGCGCGAGATCATCGCGCCGTCGGAATCGTATGAAAAATCGGTTCTTTCCTCATCGGCCATGCCCTTATTGACGGTTATACTGATCTCGCGTCCGTCTTTGTCGTAAATAGTTTCCTTAGAGCCAAGGAACGTTCCGTTCGAGCCTGTAACAGTTTCCTTCTCGGATAAAAGGCCGCCTTTCGCGTCGCGCGAATATGAGTAAGCGGTCACGTTGCCTGAGCTATCCGTATACGACAGGGTATCACCCGTGGCCGGGTCGAAAACGGTAGTAACCGATGTCGTATACACTGAACCGACGATATCCGCCTCGGATGTTATTACCGTTTCGCTTCTGAGCCTGCCGATATTATCCCGCACGTAAAGATACGCATCCTTCTTCCCGGAAGGATAGTCTATTTCCGACACGCCGCCGCGGCCGTTATATTTGTATGATGTCACAGATCCCGGACCTGAAGCCGTACGCTCGTTCTCTTCCGTAACATTGCCGTCAATGGCATAGAGAGTTTCATAGAACGTTATGGGATCCTCACTGCCCGCTATTTCGGTATATTTGATCTCTTTCGTCACGCGGAGATATTCATCCCGCGTTATCCGGTCGTGCTCTATGACGGCCTTTACAGGGTTCCCGGCCGACTTATCCGCTCCCGTGGCGTAGACATTCGTCGTTTTGATAATCTCATCAACGTTACCGGACGTCGAATACGCGTAAGTTATAAGCGTAGTCACTTCACTCCCGGAATAAGTATCCGACTCGGACGACAAACTCCCGTCGCTATTATAAACATAATTCACCGTATTTCCGTACGGGTCCGTATGGCTTATGACTCTCTTCTTCGCGTCATATTCGGTTATTTCCGTAAAGTCCACGTCATTACCTGAAGCGTCCTTATCCTTTACCCTCTTTTCCGCGATGAACCCGCCGGGAAGGGTCGAGGTGGAGTAGGCGCAAGTGATGATCGGCGTTTCCGGCGACCCGTCACGAACTATAACGGGTCCGGTCGGGCCGTCGAGATAATGAGAAGGGACATTGAAGCTTTCCGTGAGACGTCCTGAGCTGTCATACCGCTCGAGAGTCATCCTGCTTTTCTTTATGTCCAGGAAACGCTTTTCCATTACGGCTCCGTCGGCATTTTTGTCATATTCATAGACGAACGGTTCTTCGGCGCCAGGGCCTAATTCACTTAGAATGTCACCGTTACTATCATATGTGTATGCCGCGGTTGAGCCGGCGACCGTTTCGGCATTATCTGCCTCACCACTCAGCAGTTTTCCAGTGCGGCTGACCACCTGTCCGTTCTTGTTATAACGGCTGATAACATAGTACTCTACCGCTCCAGGACCCGTGACATGTTCTGTCCCGACAATAATATCCTCTTCGGTTGTGTAAGAGGCTGTTATGTACGGGGAAGAGAGATCCTCCAGGAGGTATGATATACCACCGTCAACGATCGCCCCCGGGGCGTACCGGTAACTTTTAACAAGGCCGAGAGCTTCGTTATAGTGATCCGTTACTGTAACGACACCGCTCACGGCATCCAGATATACTGATGAGATCATAGCGCCGTTATCATACGTATATTCATATAGACCCTGCAACCGGTTCGATACGGTATCCGAAACGATATTGCCGTACAGATCAAATTCACATACCCTGCCGAGAGAATAATCGGTATATCCCGACATTTTCCCGGAAGCGTTATACTCAGTATCAGAATACAGTTTGCCGTTCCGGAGATATAACTTCTCCAGGGATACCTTATCCGTACCGTCATGGTAGGAATAGATGACATATGACCCGTCGGACATAGTTTTTTGCGTCAGATAAGTGGCCGCGTCGTTGTAATAAGTTTCTATCGTGCCTGACGCAGCGTCGGATACGGACTGTATCCTCCCGTCCATGTCGTTGTAATAAGAGTATGTTTTAACCAGTACCGTACAATCCCCGTCGGAGTAGACCTGTTTGGTAAGTACCCTGCCGAATGTGTCGGCATTGTAGGTGTATTGGGAAGACAACTCGCCGCCCCGAGCCGCGGCGCGTTTCTCCTTCTCAACTCTCCCCATTCCCTGGCCGAGCCAGTTCTCGTTCAGGTAGCGGTAATAGATATTACCGGAAGCGTCCGGCAAGGCGAGGGCCATGGATTCGCGGTAATTGGCCGCGTCGTCGTAATAAGTATTCGTGAGTTTAAACTGTGTCATAGCGGTGTCCGCGTAGTCCTCCAGCTTGATCATCCTCGACGGCGCTAAGGACGAATAATAAAACCTGGTCGCTATACACCCCGAGGTATCCGGGGCTGATCTTATGACAATATCCAAAGAACTCGCGGAATTATTAAGATAGTGGTAATACACATACCCTCTTGTGTCAGCCGGGATATATGTCCTTGACGCTATCCGGCTGGCTGTATCATCGTAATAAGCCGCCGTCTCCTTGAGCATGGTCATCGCGGCATCCAAATAGAACTCCCGGCGTATGACCCTTGTCGGCGTCGTTCCCGAATAAAAGTATTTGTACGCCATATACCCGTCCGTATCCGCGGCCTGTCTCATGGCGTAATCGCACCGCGCATTGGCGTCGTTCATATAATGATAGAATACTGCCCCTCCTGCGTCCGGAGCGGCAAGGGCCATTGATTCCCGGTAATTGGTGGCGTCATCGTAATAAGTGTTCGTAAGAGTAAGCTGCGTCATCGCGGCGTCCGCGTAGCTCTCCAGTTTTATCATCCTTGAGGGCGTGACGGACGAAAAATGATATTTCGTGGCTATGCATCCCGAGCTATCCGAAGCCGATCTTTTGGCAATATCCAGTGAACTCGCGGAATTATTAAGATAGTGGTAATACAAATACCCTCTTGTGTCAGCGGAAGTATAGCTCCTTGATTCGATCCGGTTGGCCGTATCATCGTAATAGTTCGCTGTCTGCTTGAGTTGGGTTAACGCGGTGTCCGAATAGAACTCCAGGCGTATGACCCTTGCCGGAGTCGCAGCGGAATAAAAGTATTTGTACGCCATGTAACCGTCTATATCCGCAGACTGGCGCTTTGTCATATCCACTCTCCCGTACCCTTCGGAGTTCCAGTTCTCATTTATATAGTGATAATAAATATTCCCGGAGGCATCAGGCGACACTAAAGTTTTTGACTCCATCCAGTTACTGGCGTCGTTATAATAAGTCACCGCGGAAACGCTATCGGCTATCGAGCTGACTCGCCCCGCCGTGTCGTTGAAATAGATATATGTCCTTAGTAATCCCGTCCCTGCGGCACCTCTATAGGCCTTTATCGACTCTACTCGCCCGGCCGTATCGCCATAATAAGTGTATATATACGATAGCGCGCCGTTCGCGGTCGCGGTCAGCCGTTGAGCCTTGTCTACCCTGCCGCCGCCTTGAGAATTCCAGTTCTCGTTCATCAAATGGTAATAAATGTACCCGGACGTATCAGGAGAAACAGATGTGATGAACTCGGTATATCCTGTAACGTCGTTATAATAGGTATATGTCCTTATCAGTGTCGTCCACGAGGTGTTAATGTATGCCATCCTCGTCTTGAGCCTACCGGTGGCATCGGCATAATACGTGTAAGAATACGACAGTTCACCGTTATCGGCTGTGGAACGTTTCGCCTTGTCGACCCTGCCAAAACCCTGTCCCAGCCAGTTCTCGTTGATATAGTGGTAATAAATATTCCCGTAAATGTCGGCAGCGGCCGACGTCTTGGATTCCACATAGCTCCCGGCATTATTGTAATACGTGTAAGTGGCGACCAGCGATCTCCAGCCCGCGTCCGAGTACGACTTTACCGTCGAGAGATACGCGGTCGAGGCGCTATAATAGGTATATGTGTACGATAGTTCCCCGTTAATGCCCGTACGCCGGATACCTTTATCGAGCCTGTTCATTGTGTTGTTCGCGAAATGGCAGTAGTATAGCCCTGTCAAAGGGTCGAACTGGCTCCCGATGTATATTTTTGTGTCCTTCCGGTTATATGAATTGTTATAGTACGCGGTGTCGGCAAGCGCGTTCGTCCAGTTCTTATCGGTATACGATCTTTTTGTCTTGAGGCGGCCGCTCGCGTCGCTGAAGTATATATAGGTATCGGAAAGCTCGCCGTCAGGTGCCGCCGTATCCCTGTAAGATTTATCTACCCTGCCATACCCTCGATAGAGCCAGTTCTCATCCAAGAAATGGTAATATAAGTTGCCGTCAGTATCGGAGGCCGCAAGAAGTATGGATTGAACACGGCCGCTCGAGTAATAGGTTTTCGTTCCGGGAAGGTCCGTAAGTTTCTGCGTCTGGGGACTCTTCGGCACGGAAAAACTTTCGATAGCCTTTTTGGAATCCACCGCTGACTGTGCGGCGGACTCACTTGCCGTGATATTGTCCGTTGTAACCGACGGCGCAAGCTGATTTCCTGAGCCGGTGGGCACACCGTATGGATCTATCGCCGCCCATGCGACCTCGTGGAAAAAAAAGATCCCGGCAACTATCGCCGAGATCATCTTCAGTATCATTTCTTTTCTCTGCAAGGAAAACATGGCTCCCCCCTTTATTTATTTTTTAATTATTCACAGATCTTCTAAATTCTCCTTTTTGTATTTTCAACAGGGTTATTTTATCACTTATTGTGCATGCTTGTAAATAGCAAAAAAACCTGGTATTTTATCTCTAACTGTGATATACGCTGACCTACTAGTTCTTTCCTATGCAGCGGCGAGAGACTATTTTCCGACAAACACTCGAGTGTTCCTTCTTGAAGCTGTCACGCATACGAAAAAAAAGCCCCGTCGGGTGACGGGGCTTTTTTGATTTCTTTGTAACTTCCTACTACACCGGCTGCTCGACCGTTGTTCCGGCTCCGGCTCCCTGGAATTGGCCTTCGCCGTAAGTGCCCGCGGCGGTTCCCTGTATCTCGTTACCCTGGAACTGGCCGGTTACACCCGCGGACCACTGGTTATCGGCCCACTGTAAACCTGTAAGGTTGACATTATAGTTCTCCGACTGGAACGCCGCTCCCCAGGTGCTCGTATCCGTCACGCCCTGATCATATGTGCCGTTTATGATCGCCGCCCATATGTTGGTCGCGTCGAACGAATACAAGTTCATGTCCATTGTAGCCGTCTGTATCTGGCCGTATACGGAAGTCGCCTGCATGGCCTCGGTTATCGGTATCATCACGTCGTTGAAATTGTTGATAATATCCTGCATCTCCGTCACGATATTGGCAAGGTCGAGAAGCTCTTCGGCTTCCACCCATTCGCCGGCTACCGCTCCGCCAAACTGGGCGCTGATCTCAGCTCCGTCTTCGGCCTCGATATATTCGCCCTTCGTCGCCAGGACAGCGTCGCCTTTAATGCTCCCGAATCCCTCAGGTGATACCCAGAGACCGGTAAATTTCCCGTCCATGTGGCCTTTAACCGCCCAGCTGTCACCCGAAAGAGTGGCAAGATATGTGACATAATCCCCTATTTCTCCCGTCATCGGCATTTTCCACGCCGAAAGGTCTCCCTGGTATTCTCCTTCGATATTCGCCCCCCATATGCCCCAATTCGCACCGGAAAGGGATAATACAGGTCCGCCTTCGGTAAATTCCCCGGCCATATTATCGTTATAACCATACCCATGTATCCAATCCGTTTCAACCATGTCATAAAGGTCTTCAGGCATTATGCTGCCGGCATAGGGCATTTCCCTGTAAATATCCACGGCTCCGTTTAGCTCCAGCATATCGATGGATTGGTATGTCGTCCCGAGGAATTTCCCACCTATATATCCTACCTTGCTCTCTCCCGTTCCCTGGTCGGGCGGAGTGACAAAGAACGCTCTCATGAGACTAGCGGCAGTACCACCCATAACGTAACCTCCCATAAGGCCGTAATAAGCGCCGCCGTCATAAGTCGTATAAGATTCCTCGTCATAATTCTCGCTGGTAAGGCCCGTACCCCAAACGAAAATACTGTTAGGATCGACCTCTCCGAGTTCATATTCGCCGATAAATAAAGCCGGGGTCGTTGCCCCGCCCCACAGGCTCTCCGTGCCGCCGAATATACCCCTTATACCGCCGCAGGCGTATCCTTCATTTGAAAGTTCGGTTTCCACCGAACTCGCGAAAGAAAGATGTTCATCCTCGTATACTCCCAGCACCGAAGCTATGAAGGTACCGGACTCGACTGTTGGATCGGAGGTATTCTCCCCAAAAAGGTCACCCTCGATGGTCGTAAGGTCCGTCATCGATAACCCTTTACCCGTAAGCTTTCCGAATATCAGGTTATCGGCTTCCGGACCGTTGTATTCCCATCCGCCGTTAAGCCACCTTATCTGGTAGTAGTTGTCGATGGCATCGCCCGAAACAGCCTGCCAGGTAGTTTCCCCGGCCGGCCTATTCTCATAATAATTGGAGTCCCCGAACTTCATCTCGAAAGCGCCCCATTTCCTCCCATCGATGGAATAACTGTACCCTTCGGAAAGATTAGCTCTGATATAGCTGTCATTGCCGCTGCCGAACGACCCCACAAAAGTCATAGGGTCGATGTTCTCCTCCTGGATCATTCCGCTTAGATCCGCCGGGTCTATCCCTGAATCTTCTTCCATTACGGTAGCCGCTATCGTCCCCTCGAGTATCCACATACCCAGTTCCGTGTAGTACTCGCCGGCGAGAAGCCCGCCGTTCGCCCTCATTTGAGCGATATCGCTCAAAAACGAGCCGGATAACAAGGAACCGTTATAGTTCCTCAAATACCCTATTTTCCCGTTCGGATCGGCGTATAGAGCCAAAAACCCTCCGGTCATCTTGCCGTCCATCAGAACCCCCGCCGATACGCCTTTAAAAGCGCCGCCGTCAAAAGTGACATACTCATCGTCAACTACGTTATAGCTTTCCACGGGAGTGTGCCAGAGATAAGCGCCATTCTCATCCCCCTCGACGTAAAAGTCTCCCATAGCGCGGATAGTCGCCGGGGCGTTCCACGGGCTGGATGTGCCTCCTATAAGGCCCGTATCTTCACCCTCCCATCTGTAATAACCCGCGTCATTGGAGTATATGCTGCACTCGTTCTCCCCCCACACTCCGCTGAACCAAAGGCGCTCCCCTTCCCAGGAGCCCGCTCCGCCGGCCTGGAAAACTGTAGATCCCTCATAGTTGAAACAGTTGCCTATTCCCACGCCGGATATATCTCCCATTTTCGTCCCGGTAAGGAACTTACCCGCGGCCGTAAAACTGAGATCGCCGTTGGAGAGAATGCCGTCCTCTGTTTCCATTATCCAGTAACCGTGATCCTGGCTATAATCATACCCCATATTCCCGCCCATCCATTGCGACTGAGCTGTTTCTGTTCCCGGAGCCGGAGGAGTACCGAGGATATCTTCCAGAGAATCGACTCCCGGGGTCCATGTGCCCGTGATAGTTTCATATGAACCTTCTTCGTTCTGGAAATATTTTTCCCATGTCCCGTCGGCCTTATAGCTGAGCTGATAATATTCACTTCCATTCTGGCGGTAATACCTGGCATACCCCTGGGTGTTATCCAGCGAATAGGAATAAAAATAGTCGCCGTCATATCCGTAGTATCCCCCGTTCCAGTCGTAGTAATAGTACTGCCCGTCATGTTCCGTAGTCGTAAGGTAAGCGCCTATCGGGTCATTGCCGCCAAGAACCGCCGAAAATCCGGAGTTCTCCCCCTGCTGATAGATATATCCCCATATTTTCTGGTCGTATATACCCCAGTCGTAGGTCTTGCCCTCGTCCCAATTTATGAGCGACGACGTATAAAAGTTATCGCTGCCCTCTATGGACCCTTCTTCGCCGATATGCCCAAAAAGGGATCCTTCACCCTGTTCCGTATTGTATATGTACTCGCTGATATCCGATGCCGGGATGTCGGTATACTCCGCTTTCTCTCTTGCGTCCGTCATACCTGTCATTTTCCACATCTCGAGGCCCGGATATGCCTCTCCTTCGAGATAGCTTGAAAGAACGCCGGCCTTATGGTCCGGAGATATGTATATCGCGGATAAATATCCGTTAAGCCGGGTACCTTTCCAGGATCCCACGGTCGTCCCGTAAAAAGCGCCGCCGTCAAGTGTGCTGTCATCGTCGGCTAAAACGTTATAGCTCGACACCGGCGTATGCCATATGCTCTCTACAGGTTCTTCGTCGTTGAAGTAATACTCACCCATGGCCGTGATCTCAGTGCTGGCTGTCCAGGGAGAAAGTATTGTTCCAATAAGTCCCGAATCCTCTCCTACCTGTTCCATATAACCATAATCGGAATTATAGCGGTATAGGCTGCTTATGTCTTGCCCTCTTCTCTCATTTGCTCCCCATGTTCCGCTTAGTTTAAGCTGATCCCCTACCCATACTCCGAGACCCACTCCCTGCCAAAGCCCGGTCGAGTCGAAAGCCTGGCCCCAGATATCACCCACCATATGCGACAATCTCGTATAACCGAGGAAATAGCCGTCTAGAGTCGCGTTCAACGCTCCTTCCACATTAGTTCCGTCGATAGGAGCTATCCAGTATCCCCGGTCGCCTTGTAAACTTTCGTAGCTTGAATTACTGGTATATACTGTGATCGCGCCCTCGACCTCGATATTCTCCGCTATTACATCCGCAAGCGATCTGGATGTATCCCAATTGCCGGACAAATAATTCCCGTTGCTATAATCATAACCGGAATATGTCCCATCGCCGTCATAACTCAGGTAATACTCACGATATCCAAGGTCACTATAGGTGTACACATACTGATACCCTGAGTTGTTATTCGAGTCGTAATTGTAGTTAAAACTACCTGAATTATAGCCTTCCGACGAGGCGAAATAACCGCTAGCCTCAAAATGTTCGTACGCGCTGGCTACGCCTATACTGTCGTATCCGCCCATAACGGCCGAGAAAGCGGTATCCCCGTTCGGATTTGAGAAGTTTCCCCATAAAGTCTGGCTGTATATGCCCCAATCCGCTGAAACCCCGGTTTTCGTATTGACAAGCGAAAATTCCTGAAAATTATCCTGGCCGGTAATGCATCCTCCGGTCTCGAAACCTCCGTCAAGATACCCGGCGTCATTGTTGCCATAGTGGTAAAGATTTTCCGGCGCCACGGTGTTCTCGGCGTCCATTACTTCAGGCGTCAAAGTTCCGTCAGCCTTCCACATGTTTATCTCATCGAGAACGGTACCCGACATATCGCCCTTTAAAATACCGGCTTTACCGGAAGGGTCGATATAGACAAGAAGCGTTTTCCCCTCCAAGGCCAGGCCGTCTACAAGTCCGGCCGACCATCCGTAGAAAGCTCCGCCGTCGGGAGTCGTGTTGTTACCCAGATTCGCGTTATAGCTCAGTATCGGTGAAAGGAAAATATACGGGTCCGTCGAGATCTTATTGTCGCCGGATAATTCCCCCATCGCCCGATAGGACTCTGTGGAATCCCAGGGAGAGACCGCCGCGCCTATGATCCCGTATTCGTGCGTTACCCACCTGAGCTCTCCGTTGTCGTTATAGTAGACGCTGTCATTGTCAGAACCCCATCTCCCCGCGAAAGTCAGATCTTCACGGGCCTGCCATACCCCGGTGCCGACGCCCATCCAGCTCGACCCCTCGGTATCGTATATGCCGAACACGTCTCCGGACATCGTCCCGTGCCAGAGGTATGTCAGTATCTCTCCGTCAAGCTTGCCGGAATATTCGCCGTTAGCGTAGGAGCCGTTGTTTATATCGGCTATCCAGTAACCATAGTTCATATCGCCTTCGCCGCGTTTACTTTCATCCGTCAGGACGGCGTTGTCCGCGTCAGGGGGCGTCGAGACTATCTCCTCAAGCGTTTTTGTCGTATCCCATGTCCCTACGAGCTCCCTTCCCGCGTTGTAATCATATCCCTCATAATGCCCGTCTTTGTAATAGGTGATGTAGTAACTCTCGCTATCGCCTCCGTCGTAGTAGTCCCCGTTATCCCTGTAATAATTCACGCTGGCAGAATGGTTGTCCGTGTAATAAGAGACCTGGTAATAACCGGTACTGTCGCCGTTCTCGTCACGATATTCATAGCCCTTTTCTACGTACAGATACGGATCGATCGTCCCAAAAGGATCGGTCCCGCCCCCTATCACCGCCGAAAAACTTCCTTCGTTATCCGGGTTGTTATATGTCCCGGCCATCCTCTGGTAATATATACCCCAATCCTGCGATACCCCCGCATTGAAATTGACTATATTCATGGTCTCAAGATTCTCGTCCCCGGTAATACTGCCTGTCCCTTCGCCGAAACTTCCGGATATCGCCGCTCCTCCCTGCCCGGTTTGCGCGGAAAGATACAGGTCTTCCGGATCTACGCCCAGATCACCGGAAGCAACCATCTGGGTGGGAGTTATTGTCCCTCCTGCCGTCGCGAAACCGGTTTCAGGATAAGTTTTACCGGAAAGGTGTCCTTTAAGATATCCACCGTTACCGCTCGGGTCTATGTACAGCCCTATAAAATATCCTTCCAACGCGCCGGCTTCAGTACCAAGGATACGTCCTACATAAGCTCCACCGTCATAAGTGGTGTAGGTGTCATCATTATAATTATAGCTAAAAAGGTCCGATCCCCAGACATGCCCGTAGCTATTATCCCCGCACGAATATTCCATCAAGAGATACGCCATCGCGCCGTCTCCCCACATAGACCCAGTCCCTCCCAAAAGACCGTTTAGATTCCCTGAATAGTCCCAGTTGACGTAACTGTTCTCATACTCGACGGAATATCCATATGGCGCAAAACCCTCGTACGGAGACTTAGATATTTCCTCCAGAGACATTTCGGTATCCCACGTTCCATACCTACTCCCATAGTAATACGAGTACCCATCTGTAGAGGCGTTCCCATAGTAATTATCGTACTCGTAATGATACGGGTCCGAGCGATACCAGTATCTTTGCGCGTAGCTGTCATCTCCCCTATACGAGTACTGGTAGTACTCGTAGCCGGAAATACCCCAGTACCTTCCATCTGTTTGGGTATAACCGCGTTGTATCGATCCTTCCAGCGGGCTCACGAATTTGAGCGCTTCCTCGCTCCATGTTCCGGCGCCGACGCCCTCGTAAGAGTAGTAGCCTTCTTCCTCCGAATACTTCCCGACTATGGTCCCCAAAGATCCGCCGAGATTGAAATGATCGATATAGGTCGTCATAACATCCAGTTTAAGATAGCCCTCCAAATTGTCCTGGCCTTCAATGGTAGTGAGAGAATAAGTTTCATTTTCGGTGTTCACGTCGCCATCCCCGCCGTCGCTCACGAGCGCGCTCAATGTCTCCGTGCTGCCGCCATCGCCTCGCTGATCGCCGGAAAAGCCTACCCACTCAGTGGCGTTATCCAGGCGGTCATATTCCCCGCCGTAGATGCCTTCCCATATGCCCCAGCTCTCGCCGGTTATATTTGTCCCATTCTCGGTACCATCGAGCCAAAGCGCGGTGCCGTCGTCATTCGTATCGAACCCTAAAAAGGTATCAATGGTCGTTATGGGCTCGAGCGCAGCGTTAAGCCCGGCCGGAGTTATATCCGTGTAAACGGTAGGCACAAAGAACATATCCCCGATAGCCGAAAAGGTGCCAAGCTCATTATCCATAGTTCCCTCAAGATACCCTATCATAGTCCCGGCGACGCCCGACGGATCGATATATATAGCCGATATCATGTTCGCTATATTGCTTTCCCCGTGAGAAGCTCCCACCGCCCAGCCTTTGAAAGCGCCGGTATCGTCGCCCGTTCCTGATATATCGCCGAACATAAGGTCTCTCCCGTTCGGATTCGTGAAAGTCCCGTCGAAAGTGACGGGCGAATAAGTACCGCCTGTGCCTGTCGACGCTGTTCCTTCCCAGGGCGCGACCGTCGCGGTAGTCTGCACCGCACCTTCGAACGCGCTCGCCTCGTCAACCCCAAAAGAGCCTCTGTAACCCATTTTCGCCTCGACCTCACCGGTCACCTGCACAACGGGAGCCTCCTCTTCCTCGACCGGAAGCTCCGGCGTAAAAGGTATGAATATGCCTATGTCGCCTACATTGTTCTCTCCTTCGCTCGCGTCATTCCCTCCGGTATCCGGAAGGCCCGCGGGATCGCCCTGGCCGCCGGTATTGTCAGCCGGTCCGGCCTCGCCGCCGGGGATACCTTCTCCGTCCGGATCTCCTTCGGAATAACCGTATACACCGTCGCCCTCGTTGCCGAATTCGCTGCCGAGGCCGCTCCTATCTTCGTCCGTCGTAGGGTTCATCTCAAGTTTTCCGTCCAACCCCACGGTCGTCGTCAACCCCTGGTCGACCACCTTCTCGGTGCCGTCTATGAGATTTCTTACAAACCCGCTGCCGCCCTCGAAAAAAGACCTTGTCATGGTGGGCAGAACGTTCAGATACATTATTGTTCCCCTTATGCCGCATGCCGCGTGCGGTGTCTTTACCGTGAATACCGAACCCTCGGGCTTATTCTGGAGTTTGGAGATGATACTGCCGTATTTCGCCTCGAACTCGTTCCTGTAGTTGCCCGAAAGAGGGTCTTTGGAAAGCGTGACGATGATGATCTGCGTATCGGGCTTAAGCTCCATGGTAAGGCCGTTGTCGAAGCTGAGGAGTATGCTCCCGTTCTTTCCGGTCTCGATGGTGTCGCCGGGTTTCAGAGCTTCGTTGTTTTCCGGAGTATGCCATTTTTCGGAGCCGGCGGGTTTTACCCTGACGGCGCCGGCTATCCGGCTGACCATGGCTTTAGTAAAAAGGGAGTTCGCTTCGGTCACGTTATAAACGGCGCTTGTCACCTTCTGGAACTTATCGAATTCTTCCTGCTGATACGCCCTCGGGGTCGCCGGCGGGGCGTTATATGGCACCATCGTCGTCATTCCCTCTTCCACGTTTATCCGACTGGTCGGGAACTCGGGGTTCAGCATATGGAACGTTCCTTCCGACACCAGAACATTGGTCGCCGATTGCTGGAAGGATACGAAAATATCCGACCCTTTCACCGTTCCGGCGGCGTTCGGCGTAATAACGTCGAACGGGGCCGAATCCAATGTCTTGGATACCACGGCGCGCATATTACCTCTATCGAGGCCTATCGCGGACATAAGACGCTCGCCGTTGTCTTTAAGCCTGTAATCGTTCACCTTTATCTGCGAACTTTCACCGACATGTACGACGGAGTTATCGTTGAAGGTGACCACGGCTTTGGACGAGCTCTTCGTCCGGAGCGACTCGCCCACGGATACCGTCTCTCCTATGGCGGCCGGGAAATAATCTCCGTCCGTCAATTTTTTGTCTACTCGCCCTTCGATGTAAGTAACCTTACCCACAGTGTCCGCCAGTAATGCCGGCGGAAAAGCCAGCGTGAAAGACAGTATGACCGCCATAAAATTGAATATCTTCTTCATTATTCCTCCAGTAAAATTGTTAGAGATTGCTTCGCTTCGCTCGCAATGACGCGCTCAGTTCAGATCAATATTTAAACTGTACCCCGGCGCCTACTATGTGCCTCGAGTACTCGTAAACGCTCAGGTTCGATCTCTCGTTAATAAAGGTGTACCTTATCTGTAATTCGAAGTTTTCCAGGAGTTCGTACATCAGCATAGTCCCGGCGGTATAAGTCTGGTCAAACCGCTTTTTATCATAGATCGTATGCTTGTTCTCGTAATTCTGGAAATAGACGTCCCCGTTCAAGGTAAGCTTCAGCTTATCGCAGACAGGGTACAATATTATCGAGCCTATTTTATTACCTATATAATCCCAGTTCTCGCCTCTGGCGAAGTCATCGTCAAAAGTGTAGCGCAGGTTCAGGAATCCCTGATTTTCCTTGAAGAACCAGTACATGCCCCCCAGCGCCGTGACCCTATTCGAGTCGCGGTTCTCCGCCTCTATCTGGACAGGCCTTAAATAATCGTTGTTGGCGTATATTACCCCGACCTGGGCCATCTTGGTCTTATCCAGCATTATGCTGTTAATATTCCCGGCGCTTATCGAGGACAGGTAATTCTTATCGTCGACTATAGTATGGCTATAATTCACCGGCACCGTTAGAAGCATCTTATCGAGGGAAAGGCCTCCCTGCAGGGACACGTTGTTGCCGATGGTGTCGTATTTACCCAGGTCGTTCTGCTTGGATACCCTTATACCGTAGCCGGGCTTCAGACTAAGGTTCCCCTCCTCGTTCTTGAAAGTATAGTCTCCCTGGGCGTCGTAGACTTCTCTGGTATCCGATTCGTCCGTAACGCTTGTGATCGAGGTGGAATCAGAAGGTTTTAGAAGGACATTCGAATCGTATTCGAAAGCGGTCCTAGCGGTGAAGTGAAAAGGCTGATCCTTAGTGACCTTCCGGTCCATCGCGTCGAGATATTTATCGGCGTATGTTCCGAGCTCGGAATTCGGGTCTAGCTCCATGACTTCCCTGAAAATATCCTTGGCTTCTTTAAAATCCTTGTTCTTCAGATGGCATACCCCGATCTGGTATTTCGCGGACTGCTTGAGACGGTCGTCCAATTCAGCGGCTTCCTCGAACGCTTTTATGGCTTCGGCGTATTCTTCAGTCTTCTGTAGAGTGAGACCCTTCAGGAACTTCGCCTGCGCCGGCCTTATGCCTTCCTCTTCGGCTACGGCGATCCATTTTTTCGCGGCGTCATAGTCCTGTAAACGGTAAAGCAGATCGACAAGCTCGATAAGCGCGCCTTTTATTTTCGGGGTAAGCTCGAGAGATCTCTCGAGGTATTTCCGCGCGTTCACGTAATCTTCCATCCTTTTGTAGGTAAGACCCGTGTAGTAAGTTCCAAGCGACGAAGCCGGATCGTTCTTGATCACTTCGGTAAAAACCTTAAGCGCTTCTTCGTAGCTTTCCTGTCTGAAGTGGTATATACCTTTATTCAGCACCTCGTTCCCTGTCGTCTCGTCCGACTCCTCTGCCATTGCGCGCGAGATCGAAAACGACAAAAACAACCCGCATAAAATAAAAGCCCCGAAAAATATTTTCCTCATTCATCGCTCCTTAATTATTGTGATTTTTGACAGGAGAAAAACAATTAAAGGATTTATAAATGTTTGTAATTTGTTCTTGTGTATGAAGCGCGGTATCTCTACCGCCGGAAGACACGAAGACAGAAAAACTGTTACAAAAGATTTTTCCCAACCCTTATTTCCTGTGATTATATCGGAAGGCTTTCTAAACTTTTACAATTTTACGACAAGTACGGCGTTTTGTCAAGCAGTTTTACGCGAAACTGAGAACTTTCAGCATCATCTGGTTGAGCCTTACCCGCTCCCTATAATTGTGTATAACCGCTTTATCGAGAATGATCTGATACTTGCGGGGATCACTCCTAAGCTCTTCAACTGAGATCGGTATGTTCTCATCCTCGGCAGTAAGAAGTTCGTATAGTCCCCTGAGTGCTTTATCGTCATGGTTAAGATAAGCAATACCGGCAAACACCATTGCTCCGTACTGCACCAAGTCTTCGTCCGAATATGCTTCGCTATCTTTTAGATCGGCGTAAATAACCCTGGCATTATGGTTTTCCAGTCGTTTTTTCATGAATTGACGGAGTTCATCGAACGGCATTATGTGGACCACGTTATCTTTTTCCGCGCTTTCCGCCGTAGTAGCGGCTTCCTGGGCCAATTTGGCAATATCATCCACTATCTCGACCGAATATCGTCCGCTCATTAAAAGCCCCGCGAATCTCGATAATAAAAGCCGCTGAGTGCTTCCACCGGCGTACCCTCCCCATATCTTTATCACCTTAAGCGGCTCGCCGTCTCCCGGGATTTTCATCCCCCGGGCGATCCTCGCCGTTTCATTCATTTTGAACGTCTCTCTTCCGGAGGCTAACCTGTCCTCATACTGCTCATTTCCCTCGACAGCCTCAAGAACAGCATCATAGTGAAGAGGTTTCTCGATCATAGCCCGGATATTCTTAGACCTATCAGGATGGAACTCGATGCTCTGTAAAAGAGACACCCCAAGAGCGGACACGACCTCTTTAAGCCCTTCGATGCCGTCTTTCTCCATCTTCTTGATCTCTTCCTTAATGTAAAAGACCGCGTTAACGGCACGACCCGGAGAGAACATCATCCGGTAGGTCTGTGCTATTTCCCTGTCGGTAAACTTTTCCATTTCCAGGGGATTGACGATCATCGTCCCTTCCGTTAACATCTCCCCCAGGATCGCTTTTTTCAGGAAAATAATGGCTTTTCTGGTATCGTTTTTCACCAAATAATGCCTCGCCATGGCAACGTCTTTTATGCCCTGAATATCAACTGAATTGATACCCCTGCCGCTCATCTTCTTCTTTTCAAGCGCGGAAGTCATGATCCCCGTGATATCGTCGAACTCTTTATCCGTCGCGGGATATCCCGGTGCCGGAAGCCCGGAACGTTCGGTTATCCATCTCGCCGACTCGTTTATCATTGTGCGCCTGGCGCTCGAATACTCCTCGAGAATAATTTCTTCCATACTCCCGGTCAGGCTTAGCCTGCCTTGTTCCATTTTCGTTTTCTTTTCCTGAACGATATTCCCGGGATCGTCCCAGAGGATGTTATCGTCCGACAATGCGACCGCGGCGAATCCCGCCACCTCTTTTCGCATGTTATTGGTAATGGCTTTGAACACTATCCGCATTAACAAACGCCTCAGCTTTTCTTTAGACCCCATCTCACCGGCATCGGACGAAAAATGCAGGACCTCGCGCATCATCTTGAGATATTTTTCGGAATGGACTGTGGGGTCATCCGGCGAAAGGAAAGAGACCAGCTCGAAAAACACTTTAGGCGTCAGGCTCTCGCCCCACGCGACACCATCCGGGAACCTTAACGCGTACTGGGCTTCCGCGGAAAGCGCGTGCCAGCCGTTTTCCCTGATCTCCTTCAGCCTTTTCAGATCCGATATATACTCATCCTCGATAGCACGCCTCTGGGCATCCTTTTCGCCTGTCCTCGGCGAACGCAAAGCCGCTTCCTTATCGGCTATTATGATCCGAACTTCGGGATTATACCGCGTAGCAAGGTCCATTATCTCTTTCGAGGCGTCCCGGTTTTTAAAGATAACGTCGGTGACTATCGTGTCCGGCGGCACTGTTTTCCAGTACGCAATGGCTTCGGCTTCTGATCTTACGTAATAAACGTTATACGCGTCGCTGGTCCTCCGCCTCACATAAATGCCGAGATCTTTCGCGCCGCTCGCTTCCTCCCCTATGACATACACGCTTGGCAGTCCTTCTTTATGCCCCGAAAAATCGGCTTTGTATTGTATTTCACCGATCGAGACAAAATGATCGATCTTCTGCCCAAGCCATTGGGCGAGACACGCGAATAAAAGAACGGGGCCCTCGTCCTTGGACTTTGGGATATTGATAAGACGGCCCTCCCCGCAAGCCGGCAAATTTTTCACCCTGACCGCGCCGGATGAAACAGGCTCCGTCTCGAGTTTTGTTACGACTCTAGTCTCTCCTGCCGCCGTATGGCCGAATTTCTCGGCAAGAAGTACCAGACTCATCGGATCAAGCCCGGAACATATCGCCTTTAAGGGGATGCGCTCGAACGCCTCGACCCCGGCCATATCCTCAAGATTCCCTTTCCCGGTAAGCGCGTCGCACAAAACGGCGTCGAACCTTTCCGCTGGGTCGTCCATACCTTTACTCATTAAAGTTAAACCTTCTTCGTAATCAGAGACCGCAGTTACAGCGATGTTCTGGAAATTTTTTTCTATCAGGCGTTTGACTAATTGCCGGTCGATCAATGAATCATCCACAAGCAATACCCGCAGCCTGTCGGGCGCTTTCTCGTTAAAATATATCCCCGTATCCATCTTCTTCCCTTCTTTCTTCCCGTAATCCTCGATGAACCCGGTAACTCTCCTCAACTTTTTCATCCATTCAACCTCCCAGCTGGAAGGCAAGAGCGGAAAGCTCAGCACTGAACCAAGCTCTTTCAGCGTGTCTATTACATACTTCTCGTTCCTTTCGTCGTTCACCTCGGTCTCGGAAGACCCGGTCGGGTTAGCCTTATGGATCTCCGTTAAAGCTCTTTTCACGAGCACACGTACGTCCTCTTTTTCCTCCTTCGTCCTTTTCTCAGGATCGATATAGCTGTACAGGAACGGCATTTTCGCAAGGCCCATGATGCTGAACACTTGCTCGGCCACTTTCATGACAGGCGCTTTCTCCACATCTCCGTTCCTCTCGACCAGCGTCCTTATCACATGAAAAAAATAATTGCTCTGGCCGTCGCCTATCTCGTCAAACTCGGCCTCGATCTCCGCCGATCTCTTAGCCATCCCCTCCTCTAGGCTGATCGGCTCCGGCTCAGCTCTAGCATAAAACGTTCCCTCCAGCCCGTCGCTGAAATATGTAACGTCTTCCCGGGATATCCAGACGCCGGGTATTACCTTCCCTTTTTTATCCAGAGGCCCCTCAAAATATCTGTAAGGCGCATAATCGATATTCTTGAGCAGTCCGTTCTTGAGCGCCGGGGAATTGCAATAACAGAATTCCCCGGAGGCTACCCTTTTCTCGATCAAAGTTATGTTGTGCGCCTGCCTCGAGCCCTGTTCGGGGTCCACCAGGACCTTCGCTTTTGTCTCTTTTTTATCGGCCATATAGCTCGCCACATCGTGTTTTACCATGATGTAATCCTCAAGCGTACAAGTCTCGTCAAATTTTCCCATTTCATCTTTTGATATGTTCCCGCTAAAGAGGATGACCTTCCCCGAATATCCGCTGGACTTGTTCGTCCCCGGGGCTTTTTCCGTCGCCCCCAGAGCCACGTGAGTGCTGGCGATCTCAACCTTCTTCTTTTCCAAGATCTCCTCGAGAAGTTTGTCGCTTTTATCGACCGGTTCTTTCTTGAAATCACCGACTATCGGCCTTATCTGTATTACGTAGAGCTTGCCCCCGTGAAAGCCCCACTCTATGTCGAGCGGCACACCTATCTCATTCTCGAGGGCCTCCGCGACGGCGAAAACTTTGTTCGCCTGGCCTTCGTTTATAGGGCTTATCTTATCCCCTACTCTTATCTTTCCGATGACGGCTCTCATCTCTTCAGGGTTGTCCTCGGCGCTGATCTCTTTACCGTTCAGCCTTACGGAGTGAGGCATGGAGAGAAAAGAAGGCGCGTACCTTTTCAAACGGCCCGTGGATTTATTGTAAAGGAAATGGCATGTATTGGCATGGGAGCCCCTTACGGCCATGTCGGCGTCCCCGAAAACGCATTCTATCGAGTTGTACCCGTAATAATTCGTTTTAGTCGTCCCGGACGCCTCAAAATGCATGAAAGGCTGGACGATCATTGCTATGCCTTTCTTTTTATCGAGCTTGTTCGGTACCCCGGCTATCTTATTCTTCGACTGATTCTGCTTTATCCACATCATCTCTATTGCCTGGTCCAATATCTCCCTTACCCCCTCAACCACCGATCTTTCGTCCTTTTTTCTGGGCGAGATGAACACCCCGGCAAGGTTCTGTTCATACCCGTCCTCGTCGGCCCCGCTGGATCTTACGATTATGTCCCCCCTTAAACTTTTCGTCTTCCTCCTGATAAGTTCAGCCAGCTCCTCCGATACCGTCATCTTCTTTTTTATATATTCCAGCATTAGCAACGACATGCCTTGAATTCCCGTTTCTGTATCTTCTTCCGAAATATCACCTGTCCCCTGCAAAAGCTCCGCCGACATGATCTCATCGACGTAACGATTTCCATCTTTGACCAGGTCTTCATTATCTTCAAGATACTTTTCCCAGATATCCTCCATGGTGAACCTCACCGAGCCCGGATGCCGGAAATGAAGTAATTTTTTAAGTTTAGAATATTTTTTCGATAAGAACTCCAACAGAATATCCCATGCGCCTTTACCGCCGTATTTCGGAGCATTTGTCTTTTCAAATTCGTCCCGTATCTTCTTGTGCCCCTTTTTCAGGTATTCCTCGGCGAATTGATCGGGTATACCCCGTTCAGCCGCGTTCCATATGGCAAGAGTATCTTTGTTCGTATCGGAAAATAATAAGTCCGAGTTGAGGCCTACCGTATCCTGAAATGAGAAATTCCAGAACAAAATAGTAGTAATTATTGTTGAAATAACCTTGCTATTTTTCTTTTTCATATTTTACAGTTTTTGTTTTCACCAGATTGACATTATAGCACAAAAAAGTAAGAAATGCCAAGGAAATTTGCTCATTCTGGAATACACTATGTTAACTTGCTTTTTAATAGTTGACTGGATTGCTTTTTTGGGAATACCGAGCTTATACGCAGCAATGTCGGGTTTTTTGCTCCGCTATATTGAATGTGCAAAAAACACTTTTTCTTTTTTGACTATTCGATCCCGAGGACTTTGCGTTTTATCTGCTCGACATTGTCGCATATCTCGGTAAATCCCTGGATAAGGGCAAGATATTCAGAGATCTTGGAAGTGAGTTCATGCCAGAAAAGTTTATCGATATCCCGCATCGAGACGATCCCTTTCAGTTTCCCTCCTTCAACGACGGGCACATGGCGAAAATTGCCTTTTTCCATCATGCAGTAAGCGTCGTTTATGAAAGTGTTCTGGTCCAGCGTCTCGGGATCCGGGGTCATAACGCTTGACACGTGAGTAGTCTCAAGATCAAGCTTTTCGGGTATTACCTTGTTTATAATATCCCTTTCCGTAAAGATCCCCAGGCATTTCATGCTCTGGTCGACCACGATGATCGCGCCTATATTATTCGCGCGCATTTTCATAACAACATCAAAAACAGTTTCATCCGGTCCTGAGGTCAAAACTTCGCTCGTCATTATATCGGCGAGCCTTAGTTCGGAAATATTAGATTTCCCCATTGTTCTCCTTTTTATCTCATGCTACCGCTTCGGGGAGGGATCGAAAAGGTCCTCTTGTTTCAGATTCCTCAAATACTCCGAGTACTGAAAAGCGTCCTTTAGCTCTTTTTTCTGTCGATCGCTCCCCAAAGACATGAAACGAGAGGCTTTATCCGGATCGTCCATCATCGCTTTCCAGTAAGCGTAATTCTTGGGTTCTTTTTTCATCTTACCTCTTTCGGGGTCGGGCCCTTTATCTCGTTCACCATGAAAGCCTTCTGGCCTATTATCTCGCTATTCGCGAAAAGCTGGAACTCGTATCTTCCGGGATGTAGGAACTTAAGCCCCCTGAGATCGAATATAAGCTCATGTATATCCAGCGGGTCGCGTATTGCGACTTCATCCGGTATCTCGCCCCTCCCTATCACTGTGTCGTTCTCAAGATCAGAAAGGTTCATGTGGAACCTGTACGGCCCCATGGCGTTCGTAAGTTTTATATAGACGGAGAGCGAAGAGTGTACGCACGGGAAAATCCCCGCGTTTATGCTCTCAAATATCCCGATAAGGCTTTTCTTCCCGGTCCCGGCCTCTGTGATGACTTTGTCGCACGTGAGCATAGCGTTCATGACGGGTTTGTGGGAATGCTTCATGGGGGTATTATACTACTTATCACACGTGAGCAAAAGGAATATCACCCTTTGTTCCGTAGGACGTAGGACGTGGGACGTAGGACGTCCCACGTCCTACGTCCCACGTCCTACGTTTAATGGCAGTACGTCTCTCAGCTCGGCAATACTCCTCATCACCTTCTCGCTTATACCTTCGTACGCATCTTTTCCGGTATTCGGCAAGCTAGAGCTCAAGGGTTTGCCTATGATAACACGGATGGGACGCAGTTTTACGGTCCTTACGCCGCGGGGCATCGCGTCGAAGGTCCCTTCAATATAGACGGGGACTACGGGAACTTTCGCCTTTGCGGCGAACATGCCTATTCCGGGCCGGGCCCTTTTCAGTTCCCGGGTCTTGGAACGCGTTCCTTCGGGGAAGAGCCCAAGGGCGCCGCCTTTATGAAGAAGTTTTAAGGCCGCTTTTACGGCCCCCTTGTCCCTGCCGCCTCTTTTTAATGATATGGTCTCGATGTGACGAACGACCCATCCGAGCAATGTGGCGCTAAAAAGGGTTTCCCTCGCGATAAAATGGAGCCTTCTCGGGGATACCGCTATCAAAACCAGGGGATCCAGATAGCTAGCGTGATTGGCAGCCAGTATAAAAGCCCCTTCACTCGGGATATTCTCCACACCCGAAACACGTAGCCCCAGGCCCAGCCTGAAAAGGACGAACGATATCCGTCTAATTAAAAGGTATATCATCTATCACTTTTTCGCGCCGAACCCGCCCAAAAGGTCTTTTATGGCCTTTTCAGTGTTCGCAACCGTATCCGCCTGACCGGTATAGGCTCCCGTCGTCTGAGCGGTTCCGCCGGACGTATACTGCCCCGAACCCTTTGAAAGCGAACTTAGAAGGCCGGTAACCAGCTCTTTCCCTTTTTCCAGAGTGAATTTTTTAGCTATGAAATCCAGGTCGGGAAGAAGCGTAAATATCCCGTTCTTCATCGTATATTTCACGGGGAACTCTATCATCCCTCTGCTGTTCTTCAAAATAGCGAGCTGGGACTGAGGCTGAAGGATGGCTTCCGTGAGCGCGGGCATGAACCCCAGAATGCCCTTTCCTTCGGCTGAACCGTCGAGCGACACTCTTATGTCCGTATCGATCGACAAAAAGTCGGTCGTGATCTTCAGCCCTTTCATCTCTACGATGCCGTTATTGATAATAAAATCTTTCTGGATCGGCTTCAAGAGCGTGTAATTCTCGTTCAGTTTTGCCTTGATAGCCTCCGGAAGGTTCGCCTGTATCGCCGCACCGATGCCGGGTATAGCCTCGAGCTTCTCTATAGCCTGTTTAAGGATGTTAACATCCAGGAGCACCCCGTTATCCAGCGAGAATTTTCCCTGTCCGGTAAGCGATTTCGATATGGCCGGCCAGTCGAGGCCTTTGGCTGTACCTTTGAACGAGAGCTCTGTCTTTCCGTCCAGTTTCGTCTTCGTACCGAAACTTTTTTCAAGAAAAGAGCTTATCTCGGGTATCCCGAACGCTACGTCCATGTCCAGGTCCTTCGCCGCATAGATCCCCTTGACCCCTCCGGAACCCTTTATTTTGGCACCGCCCAGCTCAAGCGAGAACTTATCCGCTTTCACGCTGTCGTCCAGCGCCGAGGCGGAAAGCTCGATATTCTCGACCGGCGATCTAAGGGACTTAAGAGGGACCCGCCCGCCCGTGAGCTTTAGGCCGGCGTCGAGCTTCCCTACCTTCCCGTTATCGAGAGAAAGATCCTTTATGTTCAGGTCCAGCTTTCCCTTAAGACCTTCGCCGAGACCTATGGACGCGATCCCAGGAGCCGCCGCTATCAGCCTTTTAATGTCTATCTTGTCAAGGTCAAGCCCGGCGGTGAAACCTGTAAGTTCAGGTTTATTGTCAAATACGCCGTCAACACTGCCTTTAAGACTTATATTCTTCTCCTCGCCAAATACCGCCATCGAAGAGTCTATTTTCATCGGGCCGTCCTTGGACACGTCAGTGATATTTATGTCGAGCTTTTTCACGCTCAGCGACATCGGGGGTTTAGCGGAACTATCAGTAAAATTTATCTCGGCGTCGCTCAGAGAAAAACTTTTAACGTTGAGGTCCACCGGCGGGACTTCAGCCGCTGGCTTCCCAGTTTCGCCGGATGTTTTCCCCGCCTCTTTGGCCGAAGCCGGAGGGTTATACCCTTTTATGGCTATTTTCTGGTCAGGCGTCCGGACGATATTCAGCCTGGAGCCGTCCAGGGAAAAAGAATTGATCTTTATCTTTTTCCCGAGAAGCGGCAGGAGTTCGACCGACAAAGAGCCTTTCCTAAGAGACAGGTCCGCCACACCCCCAGCGGTCGCTTTCTCGGCCAGCTCGAAACCGTCTATTGTCAGGGCCAGGTTCCCTTTCCATCCGAGAGAAATTTTTTCTATTTTCGCCTTGCTTCCCGTCATCTCCTCTATCTTCGATATAATGAGCGGCTTATACTTATTGATATCAAAAGTCACGATAAAAACGCCAAGTGCCGCCGCCAGCACCACGATCACCACCAGAACCGCTATTAGAATATTTCTCATGCCTTCCTCCTTCTCTTTTTCTAATATTCTCACTCTGAAAGAAACGCTAGTCAATGAAAATCAGAAGGATATAGATCATTATACGGAAAACGGGTTTTTTGCGCTCCAAGGTGTCACCTAAATCATTAAGCGAATTGCATGAGAAGAGCGGTGTTATAGGCGAATTCGGTGAGTTTTTTTATGGATAGTTTGATAGCGGGAGGAAGCGTAAGCTGCGAAAACAGGTTTATCCTCAGGGTGAGATCCGGATCGGCCATGTACGCTACAGTCTCCTTCGTTATGATGAGGGCAGGGAGATGTCTTTCATACATTTCCTTCATGAGGGGGAAGATCTCCTCGACGGCTTTCTGAAAGCCTTCCAGCCTCGCGGGATCGTTCAGTCCGGCCTCTAAAAGCGTGCTCTGGAGTAAGCCGATATTGATCGCCGACATCATCGGATAAAGCACACCGTCGCCCTGTTTGTATCCTGCTTTATCCAGTAGTACCAGCGCCGCGCCGTCGAACCTTGAGGGGTCTTGCCGTGCCCCTTTGATGTCAGTGACATAAATATCCGCCGTCATGCTCTCTCTGTCAGGGTCTGGCCCTCTGCCGAAGCTGCTTAATATCCGGGCGGGATCGGTTTTGGAGCCGAGAGAGAGCTTTCCGACGACCGCGGCGAATAAAGCGTTAGCCTTTTCTTCCTTAGTGCCGTCGCCCGAATAAAGTATATACCTCACGTCCATCCCGTTTTTCACTTCGGCGATGAGCATGTTCGCGCACATCACAAGGTTGGGTTCTAGGCTGTCAGGCGGTATGGCATCGACATCTACGTAAATGTTATACGGCTTATCCTCCGTTACTCCGTTCACCCTGTTGAAAATATTGACATAGCCGGATACCCTGGCGACCTCACTTTCCGAGACAGACGCTTCCAGATCCGCAGCGTCACTCTCTTCTTCCTTTCCCTTATGCGGCAGGACGGACTTTCGCTTCGACGTGCTCGTGATCTCCGCCTCGATCGTCTCTTCCGTAAAAGCGGCTTTGTTTATGGCAATAACGGCTTGTTTTAAAATACCGGCTATTTCGACCATCGCATCTTCTTTGAATCCCGCCCATTTCGATAAATGCCTCAGCAAATCCCCGTCTATTACCTCGCCGGTCGGGTTAGTAATTACCCCTTCTCGAATGGCCTTTCTTATCCTAAGCTCTACCGGCTCTTGTTCACGCGTAAGCTTTTTGGAGGCCTCGATGAACCCTTTACCCGCGTACTCCGAGAGAGAGGCAAGATCACCGCTCTCTAGATGTCCCTTGATACCTGAAAAATAAATGTTCATCCACGCGGCTAAAAGCCATATCCTGGACATATCCTCATTGCTCAGGCCAAGCCTCCCGGATCTTTCTGCCGTTTCGTCGCAGAAATCCTTGAAATGAGAAAGAGTGAGCAGTCTTTTCTCGTTCATGACGAACGAATCCCTGAAGCTGACTTCCTGGTCGATCCTCACAATCTCGCCGTTCTCGCGGATGATATCGTTGCGTCTGTAAGTGTCGCCTATCCTGAAAGCCAAGTTGTAAAAAGCGTGGGCCCCCATACTTTCGAAGAACCGGCTTCTCATATTCACAAGCTCTTCCCCGGGGATCTTATACCCTTCCTTGCCATGAACCTTTTCGGCTATTTCGTACTTTATGCCTTTTTCGTTGAAATTCCGGGCCCCGTAAAACGGCATACCCATTACCCTGTAAAGATCGAGCGCGAGTTCCTGCATCCTGAAATCTCCGATCTTCACGAAAAACTCCCTTTCGCTGTGCCCGTTCTCGGCTATCACGCTGAAAACGAAACTGCCTCGCCGCTTCCACCAGGCCATCGACCCACCGCCTACGCTGGCGACCTTTTTGAGCTTCCATGGGCCGTGCCCGGCTACCAATCCTATATTTTTCTCGAGTTCAGGGGTTATACGCGATATCTCTTCCCTTATCTTTTCAGCGGCGACCGGCGCGTATTTTATCCTCCATACCATCGTCAGAATGAACCGCCTATATCTTCCCACTTTCGAGTCCGTGAAAAGCGAGGTCCCCTCGAATTCCCCTCCCATGTCCAGAGGCGTCACTATACCCATCCCGTTATTGTAGAAGAAGGAATCTCCCATCAAAACCCTAGACGTGTCCACCCCGGCCATCTCGTCTGTCTTATCCGCTATTATCTTGAGGAGCACCATCCTCTCTATCTCTTTGTTCCCGAGAGAGGCGGCTGAGAGCCTGGTCGTCTCATAATACCTGAATATCTCGTCGGTATACCTGTCAAACTCCTCTTCTTTCAGCGTTTTCACAAAACGCCCGAGCTGGTATTTGTCTATCTTCCCCGGGATCAAAGGGTATATTTCCTCGATAAACCCGTCTATATCGATAGCCCAGTTTTTGCGGAGATTTTTATTTACTGCGATATATTTACCGGCCTGGTTCCTCATCATGGAAACAATAGACCCGCTGTCGTTCTTTATCCCCCTTATTCCTGTTGAAGCGAAAAAATCGAAGTATATCCGGTTCGTTATTATCGCAGGGACAACGAAAAGGTCATATACGTCATCCATACTGAAAGGATTGAGGCTGGACCAGTATTCAAGTTGTTTTATGACATCGTCCTGTATAGCCTGCCTGTGGGGATTGGTCCTCACGTCCCTGGCCTGGGCGTCCCTTAGAATAGCGATTATCTCGTCCCGGTATAACCTCATTTCACGAAAACCGTCGATAAACCCCTTCTTTACCGAGTCCTGCAGGAACCGGCTCATTGCCTCTACATTATCCCCCGACACCATCGACTCGATATTAGCCGCGAAATTGGCGAAATAGGGCCTGGTAATATCGACATAATACCCCAGCTTCTCCTGTGTGGGGAAATGGTCCCCGACCATGTCGGTAATAATCTTCTTATACTCTTCGGAAAGGGGATTTATCTCGCCAACCAGGAGCATCTCCTGGAACGCAACCTCGGTATCAATCCTGTATATCCTCCCATCGGGTCCGAGAATATTATTTCTTGGGATTCCGTCCCCTATCAGACAAGCCAGATCCACGAAAAGCTTTTTGCCGAGCTGGTAGCCGAAACTGTCGCGGTTCCTGATCTTCTCGCTCAAGGACGCCTGATCGAAGGTCTCTCCGGGGATCTCCTCGATGAGTTCATAATCTCCCGCTTCGTTCTCGCCTTTTACAAATAACCCCCTCGGCGTCGGTATATCCAAAGCCCCATAGACCCTGCGCGCCACGTCCTCGACCTCGATATTTCCTCTTTTAAGATACAGGTGCCTCTCTTTCCTTCCGGAGGAAACGGCTCTTATCCTGAAACACAACGAATTGGGTTTCCAGTTAGCGGCCATTCCAAAATGGACCGCGGATATATCATCGACCACGTATTGATATCCGTCCGAAAAGAAAATGGTGACCTTCTCGTCAATTCTCGGAGCGAGACGCCTGATCTCAGCGACCAGCGGAGCCCTGTTCTGCTTGAGGCTGAAAAGAAATCTCCAGAGTTCCGCGGAATATATCTTCTCCTGGTCGCGGTTAGCGCCGTAAAGACCACGCATCTCGCCGTCGGAAA
>JADGBR010000015.1:0-42814 GCA_015231405.1 Candidatus Omnitrophota bacterium
TTCGCTTATGAATTCCTGACCCAGCCCGTAAAAATGATACCTGGAGTCCGACGGATCATACCTGACATAGTATTTATCGCCCTCCATAAGAATAGCCGTGAACTGTTTAGAGTCGGCGAAACATTTCCAGATATAATCCTTGTCATCCTGGTCTATGGCACCGGAGTTGTCGACGTCGACCGCGCTGTCGTAATTGGCATCCTCAAAGAATAATTCCTGCAACTGAACGGCGCTATCGGCAGGCTGGTCTATCCAGGTGTACCTCACCTCATAATTGCCTATTGGGAGGTTTTCGAGAGTTAAGTGCCCTTCCCCGTAGTAGTTCTTGCCTGCGAATACTGTTATTGTGCCGCGGTCTACGAATTCAGCGGAATAGGGCTCCTTCACCTCGACCTTGAACTTATAGCCTGACAATGGGACATCGTAATTGCCGAAAGCTTTCATCCTAAGCCCGACATTTATGGTACCGGAGTTACCGAACGGATTCATGAAAGTGCCTCTAACTCTGGGCGCGAAAGTTTTAGATGTTGCGTATAGCTCGTCGGGCTGCTGGGTCGACCTGAAGAAACCGGTGGGCACGGAATTCACGGCCTTCTTCCGGTCGATCATTATCGACCCCATGTGCTGGTCGATGAGAAGAACATCCTGAGCGTCGATCTCACCGTCGCGGTCTATATCTGCCACGTTCGTGGGCCTGAGGAACAGCCTGTCCGCTTCGTCAAACACAAAATAATCTTTGCCTTTTATATTCACGATCCCGCGGGAGTCGGTCTTGTACTCGGTATGCCCGTCAGTGAAGACATACATCGCTTCGGACCTTTGTATCTTGAGGCCTCCGTTGACGCTGTCGCCTACGAATGTATTGAACACATTGCCCATGAATACTTTTTTGCCGTAGTAATCCGACGGAACAAATGATGGATCCGGCATAGAGATGCTGGTGGCCATCCCCTCGCCCACGTCGCCTGTTTCCACGGTAGAGACAATTTTATGGTCCCTTACTTCCCCTACTACGCCTAATTCGCTGATATACATGGAATAACGCGTGTTCGCGTCATAGGATGTCACGGAGAGGTCCGGTATCACAAGCCTTACTTTATAAGCGAGGACAGGCTCCGAAAGGCTGAACGTGTAAAAAGCGTAATTATTCCGGCAAGTTGCGTTAGATTTCCATTCATTCGGAGTGACCCATACTGACCCGTCGAAATACTGGAAATAATAGTTCCCGAGAGCGTTCCCGGAAGAAGAACCGCCCCACTTAACGGACATTCCGCTAATGTTTCTGGGTTCAGGCCATGTGTACTCGATCTTAGCCATATTGTCAGTGTCTGAACCGGTAACTCCAAAAGAGGTATTCGGATCATTATCTCTTAGATTTGTGATCTCATTCGTTCCTGACATACTACCCATGGAATAAGCGCGTCCGCTCGTGAGCGCCACAGCCGTATCCGCGCTCCCGGCGATATTAGTATATACAGAGTTGAGTTCCGAAAGTGATACCGCCATGTTCCAGCGCTCGTCGTTATCGACAGTACTTATCGCCGACGCCCCGAGTTCGGAAAGAACGCTGTAGGCACCGGAAGTTAGCCCATCAAGGGCAGTTTCGCCTATCTTGCTAAAGAGAAGGACAGCGCCGCGATCCATCCTATCAGGATAGATCGTCTTGAGATATTCGGCCATGGCGTTTGAATTAGCCGGGATGCTCGTATCCCAGTTCGTGAGCTCGACGGAGCCTGCGGGGCTCGTGTAAACTATGTTTATCCCTGCCCTCGGCGTCCAGGAGGCTTTATCGACATACGCTCCGTTAACCTTGGTCAAGGCGATCTTTTCCTCTTTCAGGTATTCTCCGTCCTGACGGGTCAGGGTCAGATTGAATTCATCGTCCCCTGTCAGATCATTTATGCTTTTCGCCCCCATCAGCGAAAGTATCGATTTCGCGTTAGCGGTAAGACCGCCGAAGGCGGCATTACCCATTTTCTTTATAGCAATGGAAGCGCCGTCTTCTTTCGCCCTAGATTTGTAAAGTTCGGTCAGATACTGGGCCATAGCGTCGGCTTTTGCCGGATCGCTGGTATCCCAGTTCGTGAATTCGTACCCCCCGTCCGCCGTGACGTACATTACATTCATGCCGGGAGACGGCGTCCAGGCGGATTTACTTACCTGGATGCCGTTAACCTTCGTCGCGGATTGGATCTCCGTAATATCCATGACAGGCTTATACCCGCCCTGATCTACCGCGAACTCCGCAATGGCAAAAGTCGGTAAATTAGTGTCCGTTGTCTTATCGATCACCATTCTGATCTTTTCGGCGTAAACCGCTTCCGGAAGGGTGAAATTATATGTGGTGCCATAATAGAACGGCCCGTCTATATTTCCCTGAGGGGTCGTTCCCCTTTCCGGGTCCCATTCATCCGGAGAATGCCATTCCTCGCCGTCATAATACTCAAAGTGATAAGATTCGATCGGATATGACCCCATTTCCGAATTCTGGAATTCAACGCTTACTTTATCGACCCCATTGATCGCGCCAAGATCGTATTCGATCACATTCGTGTACCTGGCGTCTACGGCGTAATACGTATTGCTCTTGCCATCCCTGATAACGTTTATATCTGTCGACGCGGGCGGCATATAAGCGCTCTGGCTGTTCGTTACTCCGGTATGGGCAAGAGTTACGTCATCCAGAACTGATATATCCCCGTCGAGGAGCTCCATAGATCTAATATTGGCTTCATAGCGCCACGCGTCGTCGTTCGCTAGACCGCGTATGTTCTCCGCCCCCATGGAACCGAGCTGATTATAAAGTTTTTCAGTGAATCCCAAGAACGCGCTGTTGCCTTTTTTAATAAAGCTAATGGTAGAGCCTATGTCCCTGACACGGCTCCTGACGGCGCCAGCCAGGTAGTCTGCCATAGCATTAGCCTTCGCCGGATCGCTTGTATCCCAGCTGGTAAGCTCAATGCTCCCGTCAGGCCTCGTTATCTGAACATTAATGCCGTCGGAAACTTCCCAAGACGATTTAGCCGTGCCAGCGCCGTCGGTTTTAGTTACGCAATATTGTTCGTTATTAGTGAACAGGCTCTCGTCATATTCATCGACACATGACCATTCGGCGATACCGATATCACCGGACCCGTTAGAGTTCCTTGAAAGCCTTACCCCTGTCGCCTGGACTGGAACCTGAAGAGTGTATTCATAAGTTATGCCCCAGCCCTGTTTCTGAGAATTTGGCCCCGTGTTCCAATCAGCCGGCTGCTGCCAAACACCGTTAACGTCGCGATACTGCAGCCAATAGAAAACGGGTGTTGCTCCTGACGATTCTTTTTTCCATCGTAGCGTCATCTTTTGGATATCCCTTGTCCGGTCAAAGTCATATTCAAGTGTACCGCTATACTGCAATACGGTCGCCGTTGAATTATCACCGTCATGCATCAACGATATATCAGACCCCAACGATCCAGATAACAGTTTCGCGCTGGCTCCGAGATCATTCGCCATATTAAGCACCCTGTGAACGGTTTGGTCAAATCTTGTGGAATATGACCATGTGTCGTCACTGTCAAGCACACCTATATTCCCCGCTCCCAGCGCGGCTAATGTACTGTAAAGCCCCGGGGTGAAGCCTTCGAAGGCGTTAGGGCCCTTCGACGATAATATCATTCTCGCCCCATTCGACATCGTCTTAAGAGATCTGGCGTTAATATAGACTTTCAGCGCCTCGGCGTTAGCGGGATCCGATGTATCCCAGCTCGTGAAGTCTGCTATATCCATGCCCGGATCAATAAAAAGGACATTTATACCGTCACGGTGAGTCCACGTTGACGGGATCTCGCCTGTGCCGTTACGCGAGGCCATAGCATCGGGATAAGTGGCGGGAGTTATTTCCTCGGCGTCATAGAAGAACATGTTACGCGACTGTCCCGCGGCGATAGCGGCTGGATCGGTCAGGGATCCGTCAACGTAGAAATTCGTGGTGAACAGCGAACTCGTAATCTCGACCGGCACTTTTCGGGTGCCGTTCACATAGAAGCTCGATGTGAATTCCGAAGCGACGATACCTGCCGGTGTCATCAATACGCCGTCATGGTAGAATTTAGCCACGGCGTTATCAGAGATAACGTTATACACGGCGACCGGCGAGCCTTCGCCCAGCGTGACAAGTTCATCCGCGGGTACGTCCATCCTCTTCGCCGCGTAAAGTTTTCCGTCTATGACAACAGTCTCACGCCCGCCTTCGACTATCTTATCATCGGGATTGTAGAATGCCACCGGACGAGCCTCAATGTCCTGGTAGATCTCATAGGCCTTATTGTCAAAAATGACCTTATTCTTCCCGTCGACCTTATCGAAATAACTGTCGAAATCGTGTATTGTTTTAAGGATGACCGCGCCGTCTGAGTTATGGTCGATCTTGTATACTGTGCCGCCGATCAGTATTTTTGTATTTCCGTAGAAACTTGTCGGGTGTACCGAGTCGCGTAAATAAATATTATCGCTGGCAGAGGCGTCAGTCGCCGAAGGAGTTATCGATTCCTGTATGTCACCCTCGGGAGCGCCTATATAGCCGGACATGCTCCAGTTGGTCCCGGAGGTGATCTCCCTTATATGGGCGCTGCCGGCCGTCTCGAAAGCCAGGCGAGCAGCCGCATCGAGAGCGCCTATCTTATTTCCTTCTTTAGATGCCAGAACTATCGTCCCGTCAGGAAGTTCCCTGAGGTATTTCGTCATAAGCGCGACAACCGAGATATCGGAGCAATCCCAGCTCGTGAACGTACGAACTCCCGTATCCTCGTCAATAGTCACCATATTTATGCCTTCCTGCGCCCAGATATCCCTCGAAACCGATGAGCCGTTCCTAAGGCATCTCTCGCCGCTTTCGGGCAACATGGCCACACTGTTCCAGAGGAAAGCAGAACCCGTCGTCCCTGACGCGGCCGAAACCACGACTTCTAATCTTTCAGCAGGTATCAGCGTAACCCTTCCGGTATTCAATTCGATCACACCGTATGTTTTATCCCCGATATGTATCTCGGATCCCCATGTCTTACCGGTGACAGGGGTTGACACAGCCTGGACGGTAGAAATATTGAACCTCAGAAGGCCCTGGTCTCCGACAAAATGGTAAGTATAATTTTGGCCTTTAAAATCCACTACCCCGTCGGCGGCGGGCATGCTGATGAGACCCTTGGAAGACATAGTTATCTGGTCCTGGAGCTGGTCGATCGAAAGCGAATAATCGGAGCCGTCAACACGTACGCTGTTCGTAACGGCGTCGCTCACCGATGTCGCCGCTCCCATGGCAAAGCGTCTCAGGTCGTAGACATATTCGCCCGACCCCGCAGCCGTCTCATGCTTTGTGACCTCGAACAGATTCTCGCCGAACTCAAGAGTCCTCTCTGTCAGGCTGACCCCAAGACCGTCGAACATCATATTCACATCGGCGTCGTCGACCATAAAATCGCCGTTAAGATCCGCCGCGGTATCCTTCAGGTTTGTAACAAACACGCTGTCAAGCCTTATAGCCGTCTCCTCTCCGAAATCGTTTATCCATTCGAATTTAACGGTGTGTGTCCCGGCGCCAAGCTTATCTTTTATGGCCCCGCTCATATAGTCGTCCGACACGGCGGTTGAATTCCAAGGCAGCTCAATATCGCCTTTATACACTGTATCAACGTAAACCCTGAGCTTAAGCGTCCTAGCCTGGTCGATGTCCGGAGCCTCACCCCAGTACTGGATGGGTTTGGTCGTTGGCCCTTCCTTAAAAGCGATATATTTTATATCGAAAGACCCGCCCTGCACATCGTTAGCCGGATCGAACCTGAAGGCTTCCATATTGCCTGTCCATCCCTGGATGTCTTTCATATCTACAAGGACCGTCCTGTATTCGCCGGTGTTATTCTTCACTCCCGGCACGTCGAACGTCCGCGTAAAATCAAGGTTGTTGGCATCCCCGGAATCCCTTGAACGCGAGCTCCAGGAAATGCTCGCCGTAGACGCGGAGTATTCTCCTTCATACCTGTAGGATATCTCTACGTAACGCGCCGTGCCCATATCGAGGGCCGTATTAGTACCGTCCGGCCAAGACTGGCGTTCGGCCGGGTTAGCCGAGTTATTGTAGTAGCGCGTATAGTAAAGGTAGGGGTCGTCGCCGGTAACGTTCATCTTAAGAGTACCGGAAATGTCTCCCGCGGAGCTGGTATAGACCCCCTTCGAAAGATCGTTCCTGAAGTTCCCGGAGAAAATATCCCATTTAGCCTGGTTCGACCCCCACGGCATTGTCCAGTTATTGGGCTTGGAATATCCGGTATCATTCCTCGCCGAAAGGCCGATGTAATAGTTGTCCTGCGAATCTACTTTGATAAGGTACTCTGCGGACGGCACAGCCTGTGACGGATCGCTAAAGCCGTCGTGAGAGATCGTATTCGTATAGATGGAATTGAACTGCCACTGGTATCCGGCAGTCGAAACCTGTTTAATATCGTTCGCATCTTTTTTAAGGATCGCGGAATTCATGCCCGCCAATAATATTTCCTTGTCCTTAACGTCGAAGTTCCCGTCGCCGTTCAGGTCGCGCCTGTTCTTCTCAAGGAGGGTCACGACGGACGTATCCGGATTTATGGCTACGACATAATGTATGATCGTTCCCGGCGCTTCCCCAAGAGGTATGTCTATGGTATCTTTTAACTTGCCGTAATCGGGGTCCGCGTACGCGTATGACGCTTCCTTCCAGAGCGCGCCCGAAGATGCCTGGGCGTTATTGCCTTTCGTTGAGGAATCAATGAGTGACCTACCCAATCCTTCGTCGAGAGTGAGGAACAAACGGCAGTAGTCTTTAAAGTGATCAATGCCGTCGGCCGGCGTCCCAGTATGCAGCTTACGCACGGGATCCGGCTGGAGAGCCTTGGACCATACTGAAATATCGTCTATCTCCCCCTTAAAGGAAGAGGCGTGATCGAAACCGGCGCCGATGACACCCTGTTTCTGGCCGATGACAAATCCCGCGCCGGAGACGGTTATGGTTTTTGACGTAGACTGTTTATCGCTGACTAGATATCCGTCGATGTAGAGAGATATGGTGCTGGCTTCACGCGTTATGGTAACGGTATGCCAGGCGTTATCCTCAACTGTGCTGTTCTCATCGAAAGTATATTTCATGCCGTCCAGATAGACTTCCCAGACATTCACTTTCTTGTCGTAAACCGTTGAAAACTCATTGAGCTCATTGTTATTAAGAGCTCCGCTCATAACATAGCTCCTATCATTCGAATCCGGCGAGAACTTCAGCCTCTGAGAGACCGTGAAATCCTTAAGGCCGTTAATCGCCGCGCCCGGGACTTTTATATTTTCGGACCCGGTCTCGTAATTAATGACCTTACCCGGTTCACGGAGAAGGGCGTTGGAGTATCGGTTCCCCTCACCGTCCACAAGGACTACTTTACCCAGGACCGGATCGACCACTGCCGTAAATTCCCTGCCGTCAAGCTGCAGTATCTCCGTCATGCCTCCCTTTATCCTGTGCGCTCCGACCATCGCGAGGTCGTTATTCGTTATTGTTCCGTCGTTATCGAGATCGCAGTTCTTGCTGTACAGCGCGTCCCGAACGAACGCCTCTTCTATTTCAAGGCTGAGCCCGACCTCCGGGTTCAGCCACGTGAATTTCACGGTGTGGCTGCCTTCAATCAGAGGAATGTTCAGCGAATCTTCAAGATATGACAAACGGCTGGGCTTGACGTTTATTACACCGTGATCGACGCCGTCGACTTCAACCTTAAATCGGTAATAGTCGAAACCCCTCATCGGTATTTCCTGTTCGCCCCTTGTCCTCGCCGTAAGGCCTATGTTGTAATTGCCTCGCCCCGTAACGCCGGTAAATTCATAAGTAACGGCATAAACGGCGTTCGGATCGGCGGTAAGTGGTTTTGTCCAGATGACTCCTTCCGGAGCGCCCGTATAAAAACCGGTCATGCCGGACCTTAGTGACGCAGAAAGGGTATGGGGCTCCGTCGAACCCATGGCGAGTTTGACCATGTTCTCATCGTCCTGATCGACCCTTCCGTCGCCGTCGAGATCAGCCCTCTGGGAAAGGCTTATGATGCCGTTATCCTTCTTGACCGCGTATTGAACTCCGTCCAGCACGATCTTGCCGTAAGAGCCGCTTTCGACCATATTGCCGGTTCTATCGTAGAAAATGAACGTCCCTTCGGGATATTTTTCAAGAGCGTAATACGTCTTCTCGCCTATATCGAGCTTTTGCACAAGGCTCGTGTCGCTGTACCTCGAAAGGAATATATCGATATCAGCGCTATCGACCTTTCCGTCCTTGTTTATGTCAGCCCTCGAGTCATAGTTCCTTGACGCCACTTCCACCGTTCTTATGCTCGCCATAGGCTGTGCCCATGTCGGGTAACCTTTCACAATGGCTTCTTTTGAGTTGACCCAAACGAACCGGAAGGTATGGCTGCCTTCCGTGAGCTTTGATATGCTGATAGCTCCTTCAACAAAATTGACGTTATTGCCGGATATTGAGACCGTACCGATCTTGCTGGATGAGCCGTCAAGATATACGTCGAACTTATACCTATAACCCGATGGAAGCGTGTTATACGGCGACTCGTTCTTGACCTGAAGTTTGATGTCAAAAGCGCCGGTAGCGGCTATGTCGAACCGGTAATCGATCCAGTTATCCGTTCCCTGCGCGTTAGAGTGTACAGCACCGGCTGTCCCAGCCGTAACGGTCTCAGCCCAATTCTGGGTAGCTGAACACATAGCCCCCCGTTTAGAAGCAGGGTTAACCGACCCTAGAGCGCCTTCCAGTATACGCCAGTCCGACATATCAAGGGTATCACTGGAATCGAGGTCCCACGCCATGCGTTCTACGATCTTCACGTCCTTTAAGTCGGGAGCCCATCTCACTATATAATCCACTCCGTTCATGGAGTACAACACGGAGTCGTTGCCAGACACGCCGGATGTCTTCACGCTATTGACCTTAAAGCTCTGGTCAAGGGCCGATATGAAACTGAAAGTATTGTCAGAGTTCGCCTTCAAATAGTAATCCTGTCCGTTCATCTCAACAAGCCTCGCGTCGGCGTTAGTTTCGTACCGGAAATAACGGTTCGGTATCTCTACCAGCGACAGGTCAGTCTCATTTGTTCCGGTTATCTCATATGTCTTCTCCCGAGCGGTCACATGCGTCGAAGTTATGAGGGGCCCGGTGAGTTTCATCTGGGCCGTACCCGGGTCGGTCAAACGGTATTTATTACCGTCGATAATGACTTCGCTATTTGACGCTACGGGGAAAGTCACAAGCCCGTTAGTGAGCGACCATGCTCCGTTATTATCGACAGCTTCGAACAGCGAATTCCTGATATTAAAAAGGTATGACGACCTGGAGCTCTTCGTCACGGTTGATTCTATTACGCTGGTGTTCGAGACGGCGCCGTTATAACCATGCCCGGAGGCTTCAGGAGTGCTTCCGGAGGATATGCTGACGAGTGGGTAAGAGGCTACGAGTCCGGTAGTGTCAACTTCGGCGGAATCATAAAGTGAAGTCTTTACTTCATCGGCGCCGAGTGATCTTGACCACCACGACACATCTTTAATGTCGCCGCGCATAGGCATCGGGATTACGCTGAAATTCTTATAGTAGTTGCCGTAACCTATATAAGCTGGGTTAGTGGTTCCGGCGGACCGGTTATACGGAGCCGTAAATTCGTTCACTAGTTCACCGTTGATGTAAAACTTTATCTTCATATTCGCCAGGTCCCTCACCAACGCGACATGCGACCAATTCCCGGCGCTTATACCCGAGGTGGTCTTAAATGTCGCGTAATTGCCCGAATCGATGCCGTAAGAGTATTCGATGGTGCCGTCGGTATTCAACGCGATCTGGCCCTCACCCCAATAAGATTTGCCGACAAGCCCCATTTTCTCTGACAGGTCGGCGGGATTGACCCATAATTCGATAGTCTGGTCATCTCTGGTGTTAAAAGGATATATGTATGATCCTCCCGGGCCCGGCCAGTAATATTTTATGTTCACAAATGACGAAGTGTCGGAAGCGCTTCGGTCAAAATGCATTGCATTGAACGTAGACTGCATTCCGAGGTTCGCAATGCCGGAACCGGTCAGCTCCATCCTGCCGTCATAAAGCCCGAGTAGCGGTATCCTGGCTATATCTTTCTGGCCATCGTTAAATACATAAACCCTCATATCCTCCAGTAAATCGAAATTCTCGAGCCCGGCAAGCTGAGAGGACGAGTTTTCGATACGGAAGTTGACCCCCAATAGTCCTTTGGCGAGCTGCCTGCCGCCGTCGCTCATGATGGAACCCTTTGACGGATCAAGAGACTTGAAATAATATTTATCGCCCGGCTCCCATCCCACCACATAACTATTCACGCCGTCTTTACCGGCTACAGCATATTTGGCGGCCTGCTGTGTGGTGGTCCTCATGAAAAGGAACTTCGCCATATCCAGCTGGTCGATCTTGCCGTCCGGGTCCAGATCGCATGCGGGGTAATAAACGCCGGTCGCGATAGCATTCCTCAAAATATTTTCATCCTCGACATCTACGTCGGAATCGGCGTCGATACTCTGGGATCCTTGTTTTGTGAGACTCACTACCCCGGCATTCTCATCGATATTGTAGATCTTCCCTGCGCCAAGGTTGAGTTGCGTGGAGGCCAAAATAGCCGTGCCGGTGGCGACGTCCGTGAACGTATAATTACCGGCTGTGCCTTCGACCTTGTAATACGCGTTAGCCTTTCCTGTTATGGCGGATATCTCAAGATCGTCGAAATCAGCCGCTACTCCGTCGGGAGTACCTACGCCGGCATTTCCGGCAGTGATCTTTGTGGATGAGCTATCGATAGCGGAAAGCACCTTTACGGTCCCGATAAAGACCTCAAGAGTATCTCCCCTGGCAGCGAAAGTATACTTAAGCGGTGTACCCTTTAGAATATCGATATTGAAGGAGGTCTTGACGTTCACGGTCGCCAGCAACTGAGTGGTCACAAAATTATATTGCGGATCCACGAACACTTTCTCGATCTTAACATTGTCATTGTCGAAGAACCGCATGCGATAATAATTGTTATCGTTGACATACCTCAAATAAATGTCACCACCTACGTTATTGGTAGTATTGGCGCCTAACTGGTAACTAACCGGCTTAATTGTCGCTGATACCATCTGGTCTGTCCTCGATGCCGGATCACCGCTGAGGTCGTATATCGCTTTCATATCACCGACATTCGGGTATTTTGTTGTCCACCCATCGGACACCTGGTAGGTTTTGTTCTGGAAGATCTGCTTAAGCTTCCCGTCTCGCACAACCCAAGTATCCTCATTTTCCCAGAAATTGGGTTTATAATATTCATAAGGGCTGCTACCCGAATAGTCGCCCATCAGATATGCCATTTCGAATATCGAATCCGGATTCACCCCATCTGTGTTGAAATCTCCGGAAAACGCCGTAGCGCCCATATAACCTTCTCCGGCGCCTCTGAGCACGACATATTTATCCTCGGATCTCACCGGGTCAAGCGGGGCCCTGTAGTCTATAATTTCCTCTCGGACGATTATGTTCTGTCCGTCCACGTTGATAACTCTAGCTTCCGCACCGGGATCGATTGCATCCTGGGATACGGCTGCGCTCTCAAAGACAATGTCGTCCCAGTTCGTACCCAAAATATCGAAAACCGTATCCCCTATTGTGACCTGACCGCCTATCGGAGCTTGACCCATCAGCGCCCCGTCAGCATCGTACACCAAATACGTGTCGTTGGCACGATCATATCCTACTCTGTATTGATATCCGGCGATATCGACCACTCTCTCTGTTTTAATTAAATCCTTGGTGCCAGGCCCGTCTTCAGAGACCATAACCTGTCCTTTGTCTCCGGTGAGCGTATAAGTGTCACCCGTCTTAGTCACTTTGTAGTACGTACTGCCCTCCAGAGCTGTCCGACCGACCTTAACATTGTCGATCTTGGCAGATGTGAAATTCGTTCCTATGCCTGACTTACCCGAAGTCAATTTGTTATTGGATAGATCGGTAACGGAAGCGACCTTTATCCCACCGACATAAGCGGTAATGATTCCTGTATCGCCGTCAATGTCGAAAGCAAGGTTTGTTGTCTCCCACACATAGCCGATATCAACGCCTCTTCGCATATCAACACCCGCAACAACAGTTGTCATAACGGTCGTAACTCCCGCTTTCTTTCTTTCTATGACCACCTTATCGTCGTCGCAAGTCACCCTCATCCTGTAGTAATTGTTGTCGTCGGTATAGCGCAGATAGAGGTCCATTTCAGGGCGGCCTCCGCTATTATTAATTATCTGCATATCGGCGCTTATCGATGCGGATAAGTTATAGCCGGTCAAGGAAAGGTCCGTACCGCTATTCTTCAAGATGGCTTTCGCGTCCGGAGAGAAATTTGTCTGGCTTAAATGCCGATTATAATTGCTGCCTGTTCCCGGCAACAGGGTCAATTCGTGCTGCCAGTTCGCCTGAGGCAGCAGTGTTTGAGGCATTTCCCATTTTGTCAAGTCTGTGTTACCCGAAAAATCGGCCTCAATCTCGTCATTCTCCAGTGCGGTATAGCTAACAAGCCATTCACCGGCAAGTATCGTGCCGGCGTCAACAGCCTGACCCACGCCGGGTCTGACGGAAAGTATGATCTTATCAGGGTTTGAATCTTTAATAGCGTAGGTTAACTCTTTTTCTTTCACATGAGTACTCGTCGATATCGGACCCATAAGGTTGACAATACCCGGAGCAGACTGGACCAGCGTGAAGGTAAGCCCCCCGATAACGGCGCGGCCGGAATTACTGAAAGTGACTGTGTAAGTGCCGTTTGTCATTACCCATTTCTGATTACTGAATACCGCCTCATAGAGGTCGCCATTGTAAGATACGGACGGGTTTGTCACATTCAGGGCCGCCTGGCCGTTTATCTTAAGAGCCAAGTCGTTGATAGTTGTCCCGCTTAATCGGTAAACGTCATTGGACGCCGAAGTAAAAACGCCGGTTGCCAGGTCGGCCGAACCTATCACTCGGTAACCGTCGGAAACCGTATAGATCGAAATGTCCTCAACGACATTCAGGTTACCCACATTATCCCCGACGCATTGGCCCTGGATGAGCCATTTCCTGTTCCCGGCGATAAATAAGGGGACGCCGTCCGCCCCAAGCTGCGAGAGCGTAAGGATACCGGTAGTGCTGTTTGAGATCGCGTATTCCTTTTCGCCCCGCTTGGCAAGGCTGTATTCTGTACCGCCAATAACGAAAGTCTTGATGTTTGCCGTGCTCATCCTCCATTTGCGGAATATCGCCAAGTCATTGTCATCGGTGGCCTGGTCATCGTTCAAGTCGGTCATCCAGTCGAAATCTCCGGCGGTGACCGACGAAATCATAAGGTCTTCGTCGGCCTGGTCTATGTCACCGTCACGGTTGATATCCCCGGAATTTGCCGCGCTTAACCCGGCTTTCTTAGTCAGCCTAAGGCCCCCCGTGATCTGGGTAACGGTGTAATCCGCGGATACGTCCACCGCAGCCCCGGTGTTGGGATTCGCCAACCTGTAACTGCCTTCGGTGCCGGCCACGGCAAAAACTCCATCCGTCATACCGGTGATATGGCTCAAGCCGAAATTATCGAATGAGGCTTTTACGTCGGACATAACTCCAATTCCGGCGTTACCTGAGGCTATTCTGCTGGGCGAGCTGTCGTTAACTCTCGCCACTTCCTGGCCGTTAATATATGCCCTGAGCTCATTTCCGTTCACCGCGAAGCTCATATCGAATTTAACGCCGACACTGAGATTCATACCTGCAGGGAGGCTCTCATTCGCGAGGACAAAAAGATCCGTCGATCCGGAGCCTCTCCTCCTCTCAATGACGACTTTATCGTCCATCGTAACGCGCATACGGTAGTAGTTATCCTTATCAACGAACCTGGCATAAAGGTCAGTCCCCGTTTCCGAATCGTCGCCGGTCACCCCGCCGTAAATACAGCTCTCGACCGTCATAGAAGCGCTTACGATATAGTTATCCTTTTTGGTCGAGTCTGTTATGGCGTGTATCGCCTTCATTTCCCCAGTGGGTTGATACGTATAACTTCCGCCCGAACTGGCCACCTGGAAGGTCTGGTTCAATCGTCCATTCTCTATCATCCATGTAGTCTGACTTGACCACCAATTCGGCCAGGGACGGGATATGGTATCGTCGAAGTAAAGACCGAACACCTGAGGGATATCGACATTGCCCTCGCTCAACGTATCGAAGTTCTCACCATACAATTCAGAGCTTGCGAAATCGTCTCCGGCTTCCGGTATCGTAATTAACTTGCGTCCGTCGGACGGGACAACCGGCGGCCTGTCGAGCTGGGAAACCCCGATCTTGTAATAATCTCCGGACAGCTTCACGAGTTTGCCATCAACCGCCTGACCCGCGGCGAAAACGACGCTCTCAAGATACAAGTCGTCACTTGACGTCCCTTTCACGAGATATTCTATGTCCCCGACGGTAAAGGTGCTGCCTATACGCGTTATCACCGGGGCATTCACCCCGTCCTCGAGGTAATAAGTCCCTGTCGAGGCGTCGCAGCTTACCCTGTATTCGGTCTCACCCAGAGCAATAACCCTGTGGCTGACGAGGATCTTGTTCCCGTCATCGTCAACTCCTGAAACAATATCGCGGTACTTACCGTCGCTGAATAAGTACTTGCCGTCACCGATATCGGTAACTTCATAAAACAACTTATCAGCGGCCTCGATCCCACCGGTCTTTATATCGTCGAAATAAAAATCCCAGCCTGCCGTGTTCGTTCCAAGTCCGCTGTAGCCGCCTCTTAAAACCGTAGCCGAGTGGTCAAGCGCTGAAGCGACCAGATCGTCACCGACAAATGCGTTAAGCTTAACACCTTGGCTGTCCTGTGTTACGACGAAAGACAACCTATACCAGTTCCCGTGAACAAAATTCATACCGTAACTATTTTTCAGGTTCACAGTCAACAATACCTGGCTGGTCCCTCCGGAAACTTTCGATATCGTGACCTGTGACTGACGGTCTTCCAGCGTCATTTTATAATAATTACCGGCATCCTGATACCCGGCGTAAAGGATTGCCGAGTGCTCGTAATGATCAAGCATGGTCACGTCACCCATCCGCACCTTCGCGCTTATCGACGAATTCGAACCAAAACCGCCTAACGCGGCAGCCTGTGGCCCACCGGTATAAACGATCGCGCTGTCCCAGATTCTGCCCGAACCATCCTGAGGCCCGCGCAGAGTTCCATCCTGCTGGATAGCCCAGGAATTAACGGCGTCCTTTACAACCCATCCGGCGTAATTACCGTCGTTAAAATCGTCAGCGACGATACTTGTTTCGAAGGCGTTGTATCCCCTTAATCCCGTCACGAAGGCTATTTTGTATTCCTTTGGATCGCTTGTGATCGGAAGTTCTTCCAGCGTAATGTTCGCCCCTTCCTTTACCAGCTTGTACCGGATGCCGCCAAGCTCGATATTGCCGGCTGCGTCCTCAACGCTTACTTTGGACAGATCGGATTTATCGGTGAACTGGAGCCTAGCGCTGGAGTTAACGTCAACCTCGGCAATGTCGTAATATGTTTCATAATTGTCAAAAACGACGCTAATGGTTCCCTGCTGCCCTTTATAAACGCTGTGCCTTACAGGTTCTGCGAAAAGCGATATAGTGCCCCCTATCGGGTTCTCGTAGACGTAAAAAGTCGTTGTATATCCGCCCTCGTAAATTTCAACCGTGCCGTCAGTTTTGGAAGTAAAAAGTTCGGTATCGGCAAGCTTACCAAAAGTGTATGTTCCGTCGCCGTTATCGAGGACCATATACTCGTTGGTGCCTAGCTGTATCCTTCTCGACGAACCTGACCTTACCGGCACGCCGATCTCCTGCAGTTGCATCCCCTGGCTCTCGGTAAGGGAGAACTGGTACATCATTCCTCCTAGGAACACCTCGGCTTTCTTGAGGATCGCGCCGCCGTCAACCTCGACACTTTCAAGCTTAACTTCCTGGGAGTTCCCCTCCGAATCGGTAAACCTCGCGTAATCGTTCTCCATGATCGTCACGGTGTATATCTTGTTCGAGACCTCGACCGCTTTTTGATAGACGGGATGAGCTTCCATGAGGATCTCGTCCAGGACCACTTCCTTAGACGTCTTATTGGAGGCAAGAGAGTACAGCGTCCCGTTGAGCAATATTTCCGGGGACGACGAAAGGAATTCTTCAGAACCCGTGCCCCAATCGAACTTTACGATATCTCCTTCCCAGTAAATCTGGTACTCCACACCGTTCGCCTCGATCACCTGATCCGCGTGAGACGAACTTTCGGCGCTTCTTTCCCTGAGTATTATCGTCCCGGCCGAGACCTCGGTGACCATATATATCCTGTTCCCTATATCCACTATCTTTCCGTCAGTCCCTGTCATTACCGGATGTGAGGTGCCGTCGGCCGAGTAGACAACGTACCGCTCGTTGTCAGTATCGTAACGATAACGGTAATATTCGCCGGCAAGACCGATAACATTGTCGGTAATGTCATCGGCGGGCGCGATGTTCCTGGTCATTGAAGCGGCCGCGATCGCCAGATCCCCAGCGTCTATATCGAGGTCCTTATCCAGGTCATATTTTGCAAGCGCGTTTTCGGCGACGAAAACGTTCGTGACCTCAAGCGACAGGTCACCCGTGACGTTAGCGGCGGGATACCATGAAGGTATCTTCCAGACGATATTCAGTTCGTGCGCGCCTTCGGCCATGTAAAGGGGCAGGACGCCCTGTACCGACCCGTCGCTCTTTGCCCTTACCATAAAACTTCCCCGGTCAACGCCGTCGATCTTCACCGAGAACTCATAACCCATATCCTCGCCGTTAAATTTCGGGGCCGTTATCCCGTTATATGTCGTAGCGTAAAGGCCGATATCGAAGATCCCGGATTTAGCGGCGTCAAAAGAGTAGTTGATCTCGTTGTGGGAATATTTCCCGGCGGAACCGAAAATATTGTCCTTTTCGAAATTATCGTAGTTAGCCAGGTTCGGGCCTTCATACAGACCCGGGTTACAGACGAATGAGTCCCCCTCCTTGTAGAATCCATATGCGTCTTCGGCGCTCACGTAGCTGCCAAAACCGTCACTGAAAGTATAACCGTGTTTACCATCGTCCTCGGATACGTGCACAACGTATATCTTTCCGGAGACTTCGATGGTCCTTACCGCCTGGCTCAACGTATCGGCCTCCGATAGCGACAACGCACCGGTCCCGTCATTTCTCTCTACCTTGAGTATAGTACCATCAGGAAGACTTATATTGCCGGTAGCCTGGTTAGCGCTCTGCCATACGGATCCGTCGAAAAGCCTGTACGTCCTCGGGCCGCTTTCAGCCGTAACTTCCATAAGCACATACTTCCTCGTCTTAACCGATATGTAATTAACTTTGGTCGAGGTAAGGTGCGAACCTGTAATTTTCACTGCGCCTGAAGAGTCGGCTGTTATGGCATAACCCACGTTATTTATCACTATCATCGACTTAAAGATATTGGTCCTGTCGACTTTAGCCCAGTCGGAAGAGATAATTTCCGAGCCGTCGTTAAACGTATATCTCGACTTATCGCCCTGCGCCTCTCTGCTTATGATGTAATACCGGCCGTTAATGAGCGCTTCCATATTAGTGAATATGAACTCATCGAACGAGCCGGTGAGGGTGATATCGCCGGTATCAACGTCTTTAGAGACGTCGAAGACCTCACGGCCGTTAAAAGAGACTTTCTCTTTGCCTTCGGCAGTAATGAACGAATAGCTTACGGACGTTTCATCGAATACGTCGATGAATATGTGCCGGCCACCCTGCCACGCCGCGACCTTATAGAATTTGTTGCCTATGGTTATAACTTTCTCGCCGTGGGTCGCTAAGTCGGTCGAGAAAGCTTTATCCGCCTTTTCCAGCTTATACGGGCTAACTCCGGGGACGGTCGAGACGTCTATTGTGACCTTGTACTTCTGTCCCGCTATCTGCACGTATTCCGCGCCGTTCGTGGTACTGGTCGAACTTACCCTGACCTCCGGATCAGTCGCATAAGAGTCTATCACTGCGAAATGTCCGCCTGGCATCTCGCGAACCGTGAATAATTTCCCGCCGATCGAGAGTGACGGGAGGTCAAAACTATTGATGTTGTTCTGAACAAGCATAGACTTCGTGGGGTCTTCGGGATCTATGGCGACGTTATAGACCTTTCCATCCTGCAGCGTAACGCTGTTCTCTCCCGGCACGGTCTCGGAGGTCTCGGGATAGTAGCTATGCCCATAGTTGACAAAGTTCTCATTCCTACGGCTCGACCCTTCGTCAACGCCATATGTACCTTCAAGGTATTTAATGAAAATGTCCGCTCCGGCCACCGAGAGACCTTCCTGGAATTTAATCTCTTCGGCTATCTTATACAGCGATATAGTAGGAAGCGGATTTAGACCATCATACTGGACGAGTGCTTTATATCTCGCGCCGTTTATTTCTATCGCCATGCCCTCTGTAACTGCGACAGTCTTGTAATCGGAGCCGGTATTGTCAGGAAGATCCGGCCTTGAATCGTACGAGATGAAAAATTGCTTATTTTTCTGATCTCCGTTTACGGTAAATATATCATACCGCTGATAAACCCCATTGCTATCCTCGGCTCTTACGGTATTCAAATAAAGCGGGGTAAGACCATTCTTAGATTGCGTTACCACGGTTCCTGTCCTAAACACTCCGGCTGCCATATTCTCTTCCTGGATCTTGTACGTGAGCGTCCTCTCCGTAAATTTCCAGGTTTTTACCGGTTCTTCTCCCGGAGGAGTGTAGTCGACGCGGTGGTCCTTGTTAAGGACGAAAGATTCGCTCACATCCCCGACCTGCTGGAATGGGCTTTTAAGCTTTACGGGCTCTGACTTGGACGGAAGTTCGATCATCTTGAAGTTGCCGTAAATGCTGTCTATCGAGAGCGTATAGGTCTTATCGTCCATATCAACTCGCCATTCTCCGGAAACAGCGTCCGGATACGATATTGATACCTGCTCCCCGGTCTCACCGTAGAAAACCTTATAATAGCTCTGCCATCCGGCATGCGTATCCTGTGCCTTAAGGGGGTCGTCACCCTGAACGGCGTAAAGCATCTTACCGGATACCTTGACCATATTCTCTCTGGGGACGGATACCGCGTAGTCGGACGCGCTGAAGTTCCCATGGCCGTCGCTCTTTTCACGTAGGATATAAAGGTCCAGCCCGCCGGCGCTTACCGTGTTCTTGAACACCCTCAACCGGTCGCCGGATACCATGAACGTTTCGCCTAGCGTCAGATCGTCGGAGTAGCCGAACAGCGTTACCAGCGCCTGGGCGCTTTGCCTTACCGATTCCGTCAACGCGTTATTGGTCGAGTTGATGAGCGCGTTCCTCAGGTCAGACACGCTGAACCTGACGTCAGCTATTTCACCGTTGACCGTATACTCGCTGTTTATCCGCGCTTTCAGGCTCTGGATGTACTTATTCGCGTCGAAAGTCCGGTCATAGATAAAGGTGAGCGTTCTCTCCACGTCAGGGGCCTCCCCAGGCTGTTTTTCGCTAAAAGTCATCTTGATGAGCATATCCGACTCGAGCGTATCCTGGAAAGCGTGTTTTTCAACCAGGGTTGATCTTCCGTTGTCATCCTTTACAAGGTCATAATCCTTACCGGCGATCCGGAAACCGCTCCGATATGTCGTTTCAAGCGTGCTTATATATGCGGATTCGTTCTCATCAACATAATAACCGCTGCCGGTATTCTCCACAGGCTCAAAGGCCTTTTCGAGGATTCGTACCTGCTGGTACTGATGCTCGGTATCGGTATACCCGGCGGCTGTCGCACCGTATATGTAGTCCGCGTACCTGTCCCTAAGGACCATCATATTGAAATTTTTAACCCAGTCGTTCGAATATCCCGGGTTATAACCCTGTATGTATTCGAGCTCGTATCGGGTAAAATCGCCTTTTATGAGCTTAAGTTCTCCGTAACCAACTTCAGTGAGTGAGTCTTTTCCGGAGAGATAATACTCGTTCTGACTGCCGATCTCCGAATAAGACACACCGGCGAGATCGGTTTTATCGTAAATATGTCCGTCGATCGAGACGGTATAGCCGCCCTGTATCCTCAGTATTTCGTGCGAACTGAATTCCACAAGAGTGAGAGTAGTGTACAGCGCATTGTAAAGGACCGCCGCCTGGGTCTTAAGCTTTATCTTGAATTCTTCGCGGCTGCACGATCCGTCAAAAACCCCGTAAAGCTTATCTCCGCCGATCGTGGACACTTTAAAGATCATTTTCTCGCTCATATCGGTTACACCGCGGGTATCCTCGATCCTTATGTCGGATATATCCTTATAAAGCGCATCAATATCAACCCCGAGAGACTGGGTATCTCCTGAAACTATATGATATTCACCGTCCGCGCCCATTACCATGGTACCCAGGCTATCTATGTTCCGCATCGGGTCACGTGGCTCTTTCATCTCGACGAGTCCGGTCGCGCCGGTAGAGGTAACGGCGAGTTTGAACTTCGCATCGTTGATCTTCACGGCCTTGTAAGTCATGTATTCGGTGTTCGTATCAAGATCTGTAACCGTATATGTTCCGTCCGACTGTTTTGTCACTCTGTAGTCCTTGTCGGTCTTTGCGACCTTCACGGTATCGTTCCCGGTCTTGAGGCTTACGGGGCGGAGCTCGATCAGCTGGCATGTCCAGTCGCTTGTGTTCACGTCTCCGTCAATCATAACCTTGTATTTTCGCCCTTCAATAACGGCCGTGCCTGAGAGAGGGTCGCTTGTGAATGTATTGAACCCGTCAGTGAAGGTGATGCTGCCGTCGTTCGCGGACGAAAGGCCGTATGTGTACCCATAAACGCTGGTCGTTTCGATCGTGCCATCGTATCCTTTACGGCCGATCAAAAGGGCCCTCCTCGATGTATCTGTGTCTTTCTGGAGATTAAATATCCTCTGCTCTATGGCCTCGGCGTAGCTAATACTTTCAAAATGCTCGGCGTCGAGTTTCAAAGTATCGCCTTCGGGATAAACGTAATATCTTGTCCCGTCTATCATAACCTCCTGACTGACCGCGGATTGACCTCCGCCAAAGGTAAGCTCTCTATTTCTCCAGTCTTCGCTCGCTTCCGTAAGCTCGACAGACTCGCCCAGATCGACCAGAAGTTCCGCGTCGGCATGATAATTTATCGTGAACCTTCCTTTATATTTCGGGTCGGCCCCGTCGAAAATACCGTCATTGTCAACGTCAAAAAAAGCTTCATTCGGGTCCAACTGACCGTCATGGTCAAGGTCGCTGGTCAAGACCTCGTCGGGGTCGTCTATCTGAAGATCTGAGAAGAAACTGTTCTTAAGATAGTTGGCGTCCTCATATTCCTGCGAGTATGAGTTCAGTTTATCTTTGATCACGAGATCCAGGTTGACTCCGTTCATATTCACGCTTGTCGCCAGGTCGCCAGTTTCTCCCGTTGAGTTTGCCAGCATAAACCGATAATAGTCCCCGTTCGACTGGAGATAATATGCGTTCAGCGTATCCGCTTCATGCCCGTTCTGGAACTGGTCCCTTTCTGATATGTAGAAAAGCTTCGTCTTTTCCTGTCCCGGGCCGGCCTGGTTATCCGTCACCTCAATAGCGCGGGTATAAAGCTTGGGATAATCCTCAAGACCTATGGTCATATCCGGAAGATCTATGAAATACCTCTGCCTTTCCCTCGAATCCTGGATACCTTCGGTCACTTTCTCACCGTCAATGATGACCGGCGGGATATAAATACCCTCTCCCGGGTCCCTGTTCATGAATGCAACCCCGTCCTTGACCCTGGTCATAGTGAAATACGGCACTACCATATAACCGGACTTGAACGAATACGCCACCAGGTTACCGCTTTGGTCGTAAATATCGTTCGGCGGGTCCCTGATCTTGGTCGACCATTTGAGTTCGGTGCGGTAATCAAATTTATATTCGACGCCGTTCAGCGTGACCATCCGCTGAGGCTCCGGCGCCGTCACGGGATATAGGTCCACGTCGCTCGAAGTCATGTAATCTTTCTGGCTAAGGGAAAGTTCTCCGGTGATATTATTCTTTGTGAAAGCGAATTTTACGTTGTCGGCCAGCGTCACTTCCCCTTCCGTAAGCCACTGATATACAATGGCGTCCTCCCCTTCCTCATCGACCCATTTAAAAGCGTAGCGGCCTGGTCTTACCTCTTCGATCGAGTACCATTTGTCACCGAGGGTAACGGTCTTCTTAAGACCGGAAGCGGCGAAATCGTTAGCCCCTGTCGTATGTACCGCGGAAAGCGCCAGGCTTTCCGGCACTCCAGCCCCGCCGGCGGAGTAAATAACGTTGTAGTCCTTTTTCACGCCGGTGTCGCTAATTACGACGGATACTACCGCGCCGATGGCGGCCGATTTAGTGATAACGACATCCGAGTAAACGCCGTCGGTCAGGCGAATGGTATCAGCGTCGAACAGCACCTTATAGATATCCTTTTTCCCTTCGAAGCCGAGAAAACTGCCGGTAGCCGTAACACCTTTCACATAATCCTCGACCAGCCTTACATTCCCGCTGGTCTGATCCCTGGCGACCAGATAGGTAACGGCATTGTCGATCGGACCGAGATCGACTTTTTCCCCTTCGGAAGTCGAGTAGCTTTCGGTGATCTCTCCGAGATAACTGAACTCATACCTGTGGCCTGGCCGCTGGGTCTCTTTTACGGCATAACGCGTCGCGTTCACTTTGACAAGATCTACGGGATGAGATCTCGTACCAAGCGGGGCGCCTTGCTCTGATATAGATATGTACCCAGAGGCGTCGCGGAAGATATCGTAAGTCTTAGAATCCAGCTTCACCGAGGAAGCTCCCGCCGGTATACGGACGATCACGGACCCCGCAGGATAAGTGACGACCGTTTTCTCGCCCCGGTAATCGGTCGTGACAGAGAATAGCTCCCCGCCCAGCTCGAACGTCTGCACGGGAATTCTGATGTCTGAATGTTTCTCGAGGCTTATCCTGCCTAAAGAGTCGGTCGTGATGTCGTAAAGCACCCCCCTCACCGCGGCAAGCTCGTCTTCACTCATCCCCGCCTCGTATTTTTCGCGGCTGGTGAAAAGCATTTCGCCAAGTCTGACCGTATTTGTGGTATGGTCGCTGGTGTAGGTATATCCCTCACCCTTGAACGTATACGTTCCGTTGTGGTTATCCGTCACGGCATAGTTCACCCCGTTGGCCTCTATCATCTGGTCCGCCGATGGGAAATTCGCTTCGTCGCCAACCTCTATCAGCCTTAATTTACCGGTAAAGGAGTCTTCAACTATGTCGTAACGGTCATAATTGCCGAAGACCACCGTGCCGTCGTTCTCTTCAACGACGCTCTCGGGCATGCCTGTAGAGCCGTAGAAGTGCCATTTATTTTCTTCCTTAAAAGCGATGATCGTCCTCGAAGCTGCCGACCCGGTCACGGGCATCACGTTACGGGCCATGAGCCTGACCTCTGGACCGACCTCTCTTATATCGAAAACAATACCGGCGATATTTACCGTATTTCCGGTGCGCGGATCGCTTTTGTAAGTGGTCCTGGCGCTGAACTCCTCCATCATGGATAGCTTGAGTTTCTCTCTTTCGGCCGGGGTCCCGGAAAACCCAGAACCGTTGATCAGTCCGTCTATTGCCGCGGAGTTGACTTCACCGCCTACCACGAACTCGTACCCTCTCGCGAGGCGTTTCACGAGAATCGTGGAAGCGCTAAGATACGGATCATCAGGATAAAGCCCGCTTATATCAAGAGTATCGTTCCCAAGCCAGCGCGATGTCGCCCTGAAACCCTTCCCGTCGATCGAGCCAGCGAGGTCGATCACCTGGCAACCCGATACCGCTGAAACGGCCGGGGGCGGCACGATCTCGGAATCAGACCTGTACAACTCTACGTCGCCAATAGCGTTCCACCTTATCCCGTAGCTAACTTGCAGGAACATAACGGTCTTCATCGCGTCGTCAGAATCGACGGTCGCGCCGTACGTTATCGCATTGTTAAGTTTATTCACGGTGAACTCAGTGAACCTGAGGACCTTATGAAAAAATCTGTTGCCCTCCTGCGCTTTAGTGACCGTCTCGATCGTGACCTTGTATTTCTTGTTATTAAATTCGATAGAGTCAACATTATCGGACCTCACGATCCTTTCCGAGAGCTGTATCGACCCGTTCTCCCCGGGAACAATGTTATATCTTACGCCGGCTATGTCAACGTAACGTATGACGTCGGCCGATGCGCTCATGACGTCCGGCGAATAGCTGCCCATAAGCGCTGCGAGGGTCGAATATTCGGCTGCGGATACTGTCCCATTGCCGTCAAAATCCCCCGGGAGTATTTCCGAGAGGGATACCTTTCCAGTTGCTGCGCTATACGATATCCCGTAGATCCGGCCCTCGATCGTGATAGTCCCTTCACCTTTCAGTGCGGTGTATGACTTGGCTCCGTCAGCAAAGATAAGTCTGTCCGGGGAACTGTCATCGACTGTGTAGAGCTTATTGTAAAGATCTATCGTCTGTACGCCCCCGGGCACGGCGATGCTCTCTGAGAGCATCGTGCTCTTCTTAAAAAGACTAACCTGTCCGGCGCCGATATCTATAACTTCCCAAGCGGCGTTATTAATGACAACGTAATCCTTATTACCTACGCGCTGGCTTTCATAGACCGTGTTCCCGTCCTTGAACTGATATACGTTCCCTGTTTTTTTCACGACCATGTTTATACCTTCTACCGATATGGCGCTGTCACCGACGACCTGGCTGCGTATGAAAAGCTTTTCGAGCTGAATGTCGTGAGTGACAAGGTTCGGGATTATCCTGTACATAACGCTGCCTATCTGGACGGTCATTTTCTCTGGATCGTTCGCGTAATAGGCCTTGTTACCGTCCGCTATATCGTAGATCGTATAATAGCCTTGAGCTTCATCGGTTATCTCTACCCCTAGGCTTTTTCCGTCTATGGCAATAACCTGATCATATACCGAAACGCTCTGCCATTTTTCTTTTTCGAGTGCCAGCGTCCAGGAGTTCACGAGCTGGAGTACTTCCTTAATGGTGTTCACGGTCTGAGTGTCCACCATTTTCTGACCTCCGAGCTCCGCGTCATGCCTGACCTGCTGAAGCTTCGCCTTATCGGCGTAACTTACCCTCCCGTCCCCGTTCAGGTCGGCTTTAACCATATACGCGTTCAAAGCGTTCTGTTCCTCCGCCGACTTCGTGCCGCTTGAGAGAGTTATGGCGCCTGTAGTCGAATCAGCTATGATGTTGTAAGTCCTCTCTATACCGTCTGTGCCAAGGACCTTAACTGTTCCCGTGGCCGGGTCGGAAAGTATATTCTCCTCAGTAGCGGCGCCAAGCGGCATCTCTGCTTCAGTCACGTAGAAAGGCTCGAATATGTATATCCCGGAAAGCTCCTCATAAGTTATGTTGTAATGCTTCCCATCGATGTGAATGACCCTGTTCTTAAGGGCGGTATCAACAAAGAACGGTGAGGCAGCGTCATTGCGGAGGTTCCAGTCCTTGAACATTTCCTGAATATCCTGGAATTCGATTATCTCGTTTATCCTGTTCACGTCGCGGTCCGAGACAACGCCGCTCTTATTGATATCGGCGTGATTTGCGGGATCGGTTATATACAGGAACGCGGCAATATCGTCTGCGTTGATCACGCCGTCCTTACCGAGAAGAGACTGCAACCCCAGGTCGTAATCCGTCGCTATATCGGCAATATGCCGTTTGGCCAGGTCTTCCTGCAAAGTTGACCGCTCTATCATCACCATGATCTCCAGAAGCGACTGCATATCCGTCTTGTCGAAATCTTCGTCCAGGTCAAAGTCAAGTATATCCATGTATTGCTCGACATCCTGCTTATTGTCTAAGAACAGGCGCCAGTCCGCCCACGCTTCGGGGTTTGTAGACTGGCTATACTGTACAAAATTATAGCCGCCTCGTTTCGAAGAGTCGTCCACGATGCCCCATCCGCCGGTAATGGATCCGTTATGGTCCGTATCGGCCATCTCCATTTCTATCAGATGCCAAATATTCATCGAATCGTCTTTGACCAGCCTCATCTGGAAATAGTCATATAGGCGCGTCCATGCCCTCAGATCATTCTCGTCGATCACGGTATCCTGATTAGTATCGGTTAGATTCCACGGTTTCGCCGTCCCGTCCGGATTGTAAACATCTATGGCGTGATCAAGGACGGTAGTTAAAATATCAAGATCAAAGCCGTTAACCACGCCGTCCGTGTTTATATCCGCCTTGGCGATGTCCCCGGAGGTCAGGGTACTTACTTCCAGCACAGACTTGATGAGCGTTGTAGCGTCATTCATCTCTTCGGTGGAAACGGCCCCATCTCCATCCCGGTCGATATTATCGAAGTTAAATATCCCAGACAGAACACCTAGGAACTCCGTCTCGCTCACCGTGCCGTTCTTATCCTTGTCCATATCCTGGACGGAGAATATATCGCCAAGAAGGGTAGTATAACCACCGGTTAACGAGATACCGGTATAGTTGGGAGCCCTTTCCGGGACAAACCCCAGTTCTCCGACCAACCCTTCCAAGAAAACTGACTGGTCATGGATACTCACGGAACTTGTGAAAACTTTGTCGACCAGCACCTGACGGATCCTCTCGGCCTTCGCCGTACTCGCCCCAGACTGACCGTCAACGGACGCGAGGCCCAGATAGTCCATGTAATCCTCGAGCGTTTTCATGTCAACGCTTCCCGAGTCCACTGGCCCTGTTGAATAATCGGAGATAAGGCCGTCTATGCCTCTTACCATGTTCCATACTTCCTTGGCCTGGAGTATTTTATCTTCGTTATCGCCTACCAGCTTTGAATCCTCGTTAGTGATCATGTAATCGCCGTTAACGTCAACAGCGTTGCCCATTACCCTTTCTATCAGCGCGATATCCTCCTTATCGAACGCCCCGTCACCGTTCGCGTCCGCTCGCAGCATACCCCACAGCGATAGCGCCTCTCCCTTGTTAATATTAGTGATGGCCTGCTGGAGGTAGAATACGTCGATGTTATTGACCAACCCGTTACCGTCCACGTCGCTCGCCCCCATATAATCCTTAACGTTGATGACTATCGGATAGCCATACCAGTTGATGACGTTTATGGGCCTGTTGTTCTCATCGAACTCCGGAACGTTATAGGAGAATGTCTGAACAAATGGTCCGCGGCCTTCCCCGCCGTATATGTTCCTATATCCGGGCTGTACCGGCTCCGGGTTATCACCGGCCGGGTTTTCGACCTGATTATACATGTCCGAGATCTCCACACGCGCGTCACCCGGCCTGACATCGTCTCCATCCAAAATCCAATTCTTGTCGACGGGGTACGGTATCGGTGCCGGCACTTGTATATGCCCGATCTTCGGACTTCCGTCGGCAAGATCGCCGACCGTGACCAGGTTCCCCCTGTAAATGTCCTCGATCGTTATCGGCATATTGAGGCCGCGGTAGAGGTGTATGCGCGTCGCGTCCCTCTGTCTTACAAGCTGGTCCTCAGTGAACGACATCATGCGGCTCCTTGCTTCCTGCAGGGCCTCAAGGTCGAGCTGGTCGATCACGCCATCGTTGTTTATATCCCTTCTGTCGAACTCTTCCGGGTTCAGTATTGTTCGCCCGTAGACAATCGGCGCGTCCGAAAGGATACTCGGCCTTTCGTTAAGCGAGTATCCCGTTATCTCCCTGACGAGTTCTTCCATGAGGAACACGTCCTGCCTGTCAAAAACTCCGTCATTGTTAATATCGTAATAGCTCCAGTCCTTATCTTTAAGGCGTATGCCCATCTGGTAATTCTCAAGATCCTGATCTACGGCCAGCTGGACGCGATTAATGTCTTTCTCGCGGTTCTTAGCCAGGTCTTGCTTGATCAGTATCTGGAGAAGGCTCATAGGGTCTTCTACATTCGTAAGGGCGTTGAGCTTGTCCACATCAGCCTGGAGCCCGGCAAGCCGGGTCAGGATAGCTTTATCGTCCGTATCTCCTATCATGAAATCATTATCGATATCAACGCGTCCGATATAGGAATTCTTCACCTTCTGAATATCGTCCGTGTCGACCTTGCCGTCGCTTGTCAGGTCATATTTCTCGAACTCGAGGATATCCGGCACTTTGTCCTGGGCTACGGCGTATCTCATGTCCTCGAATTCGCTGAAATCGAAGTTCGTGATGAGCCCATCACCGTTAAGATCAAGCATTTTCAGCGAATCGGGTTCGAAATGGATATTCATGTAATCGACGTCGGCCTGGTCGACCCTTCCGTCCTGATCGGCATCGGCCTTCCGTATGAGCTCATCAGTTATATCCTGGTCTGTCTTGTAAGCCATGAATTCCATGACATGAGTTATCTGACTAATGTCGTCGCCATTCCTCTTCCTGTCGCCGTTTATGTCGATGGCTTCCCGTTTCGCTATTTCCATGGCATAAGGCGCGGTCCTTATCCATTCTTCCATCGCGAGGACCTGGTCTTGCATGGACTGTATGGCGGCGTCTGGGATAGAGGCATCAATCATATTGATCTCGCCGTCAGCATTGTGATCCATTTGCATGGCTGAAGCCTTATCCACGATCTCACCGCTCATGAAACCGTTTATGAGCCTCCGTATCTCGGACACTTCCGGCTGAGTGACGCTGCCATCGCCGTCAAGGTCGGCCTTCGTCTGCATATCTATGGATCCGCCCAGCAGCTTCCTGTCGGCGAGCTCGATCTTGCCGTTACCGTCCAGATCACATTTGTTTATCATTTCCGGGCTGGCGTCCAGAGCGCGTTTGTATATTATCTGCATTACGCGTCCCGCGTCTCTCGAGTCAACCTTGCCAGAAGCGTCTACGTCCACAAGGTTCTTTATCACATCATCAAGGAGGATATAATCCGAGTAATCAACGACACCATTGCCGCTTATGTCATACGACGCGTATTCCTTATTCGTGATCACTTTGCCTTCGGCGGAACGGTCCTTAATGTACCCCAGCATTGTGATATCGTCGTTCGAGAATACGCCGTCACGGTTAATGTCATACTTATACACGTCGACCATCGTGTATGCCAGGTCCGGGTCAGGCGACGATTGTATGAATTCCAGCATGCTGCCTATCTCTTCAAGATCGGCGGCGTCCACTTCACCGTCATAATTGAGATCGGATTTCAGGAAATCATCCTCCCTTACAAGAGCATAGCTTTTGGAAATGAGGAGCGTCGCGAATATATCTCTTTTCTTGTCATCAAAGTCCGCGCCGATGGTAAACCCTAATATATCTTCTAAAGACCTGAATTTATCGGTCACGAAACCGTCCGCGTCAATATAGCCTCTAAAGATAAGATCGTTCCATAGAGCGTCGATCTTGGGCTGGCCAGTATATCCCGTATTGATCTGGAATTCTCCCTTATGGACCTGGCCGTTCTCCGAATACGGGGTATTGAGAGCGTTGATCATGAGATCCAGCTTTTCGAGGTCCCTTGAGTCTATAATGCCGTCCTTTTTGATGTCGGACTTAGGAACATATCCCAGGGCGGTCTCGAGTTTATCCCTGTCTTTGGCGTCGATATAGCCGTCGCCGTTAACGTCAGCCCTGGGAACCCACGATTCCGAATAATCGAGGCCGACGTACTGGCTTATGCCGTCGAACATTTCAATATCTTTCGAGTCATATTTCCCGTCACCGTTAATATCCGTAAGGTTGTCTATGACCGAAAGAGCCTCTAGGTCGGATGTATCGATCCTGGTGTCGTTATTGATATTCGCGATCCCCGATTTAAGGTAATCGGTGCTTAACTTAAAAGCCTCAGCCACTATGTAAGCATCGGATAGATCAAGAGTCCCGTCACCGTTGACGTCGCAGGAGTATTTATCGGCGAAATTCACAAGCCCGTCCCCGTTTATGTCGGCCTTCGAGACCCTGTCAAGCGCTTCCCTGTCGCCAGCCGAGAGTCCTGATTCGAGTTTATCGAAGGCGTTCAAAATGGCGTAATCCCAGGGATCGACCGTACCGTTACCGTCCAGGTCATCCGTGAGGAGCGAAGAGTTCGTGATCTCCCTGAGAGTATATCCGGCTCCCACCGCGAAATTATCGAATTCCGCGGGATTGTCCTTTCCGGCGACAAGCCCGGCCTTACCGGATGAGAACTGTGAATTTGTCGCGGTGAACATCGCCTGGCCGTTGAGAGAAAATACGAAATTATCTCCGTCCGCCTGCACCTTGAGCCTAGCCCAGTCGGACGCCGCCACAAGGTCCGTTCTGGAACCGATAATCGACGCTGGGATAGTTTTATAAGCTATCACCTGAGGCTTAGCGCCGTTCACGATCTTTCGGAACTCAAGTCGACCGTTCGTCCTGTTAATGATCAGGTCGTAGTAATTATTTTCGTCCTGGGCCCTAAAAACTAGTCCGGCCCCGTCGCCTGAATACCCGTTCCTGACATCCGTTTCCAGGATGAAATTGCCAAGGTCCGGAGACTTATCGTACATCATCACTGAAGCCCTGACCGAATACGCGCTGGAGACCATCTTCGATCCCTTGACTTCCCAGTCTCCTATTTTGGCTCTCCAGCCGAACTCACTCGGCCACTCAAGGATGTCTGAACGCGAGAAATATTGTTCATCGATAACGTACTTATATATCCTGCCGTCAACTATTTCCAGGCCCGACAAAGCCGTGGCGATACGGATGATATCGTATGAAGCGAAATTGGTATCGCCCACCTTCATCGTTAGGCCCGACGAAGAAAGATATGGCAGGTCCTGATCGAAGACCGTATTCATGAGGCCTGAGCTTATGTACTTTTGGGCCAGATCCCTATCTCTGGAATCGACTATTCCGTCTCCGGTTAGATCGCTCTTCGCGAGTTCGGCGCGGGTTACGGTATGGTATTCGTCGGAAATACTCATCACCGTTTCCGGAGTAAGGGCGATCCTGTCAGGCGAATCCAGTATAGCAAGACTGTTACGGAGCGCCGAAAGGTCCTTATAATCCACCTGACCGTCGCCGTTCGTATCCGAAGCTTTTATGCAGGAAATGGTCTTGACCATCGCTTTCAACATCTTAAGATCGGCGTCTTCGATCCTACCGTTCCTGTCAACGTCCCTTCGCGCCTCAAGCTGGGACACCTTGCCGTCGCCGTCGATATCAAAGATCTTTTCGTCGGCTTCGATTACGCCGCTTCCATCGGGATCGAGCGACGCGAGGTCGTCAATATCGACCGCTCCGTCGTTATTTATGTCCGACGAGCGGATCCGGGCCTGGGCGGTGATCATCCGCTGTATGAGCCGGCCGTCGTCAACAGTATATCTCCCGTCACTATCAATATCATACTGCTGTGGCACTGGCCTGATCATCCTCACCTTATCTACCTCGAGAGTAGTGGCCTTGCTGGTCTCCTTGGTTATAACGAATTTAATATTATGGTTGACCGTATCGGCGGATAAATCCACATTAACGCCTTCTACCGTGAAACCGCTCGGTGTCGTACCGGTCTTAAAACTGCCTACAAGTCTCTCGTTATCGTAAACATCAACTTTCACCATCGCGAATTCGCTGGACTTTAACGACAATTCAACCCTGTAACTCCCGGTCACTTCGGGTTTATAGGCCCAGCCGAACCTTCCTGCGCCGTTTGCGAACGTAGGCCCTTTGGGCGAATCGGTAATAAGGGTCGAAGCGTTAAAGGCTGCCCAGGTCGAGAAGTCTCCCTGCCCTATCGTACCGTTGCCGTCAATATCCGCCTTCTGGTTGACGGATTCGGGATACAGGTACTGGGGAAGATCGACAATAGTGAGCCCCTGCTGGGGAAGCTCGGTGACACCGGTCGACGGCGGATTCACGATCGCGTTCAGCGCATAATCGTCCCTTATGTCCTTAGCCCCGTCACCGTTGACATCCTTGTATGACGCGAAGGCTCCATTAAGGAGCGCTGAATCCTTGTAATCCACGATATGGTCACCGTTAATATCCGAAGCAACGACAGCGCCGGCTCCGTATTTCGCGACAATGGCGGATATATCGCTCTTCATGCCGTCGAACGCCGCGAGGTCGTCACCCGTTATCTTGCCGTCCTTATCGATATCGGCGTTCATTACCGCGTACAGCCGCTGGAGCATTACGAGCTCATCGCCCTCTATCTTGCCGTTATAATCCTTGTCCACCCTCGCGCGGAGATTGGCCTTAACAAGTTCAGCCGTAACGACCTGCGTAATATAGCTCGCGTCGAAGTCATTTACGAAACCGTCTCCGTTCAGGTCCAGGTCAAGTCCTGAGCCCTGGGTCATGAGGTACCTGAACGCTTCCACGTCGGCCATATCGAGTTTGCTGTTGGGGTTAAAATCGTAGGAATTAACAAGGCCGGAATCGTTGTCTATAATTGTCCACAAGAGATCTATGTCCCTGTTATCCTTCAGGCCGTCGCCGTTCACGTCCATCATATGTTCTTTTATGAATTTTACGTCGTTTATGTCCAGGACACCGTCGGCCCCTACGGAACCGGCAGGCCCGGCAACATCCGCCTTGACCTCTATCATCAGTCTGGTCATTAACCCGCGAATGCTTTCCGAAGAGAGATGAACGCCTGTATCCGTTACGCCTTCCTCAGCAAGTATAAGATCGGAGCCGCTGTCGTTTATGTCGAATATGAGACCGTTGATCCATACCTTGTCAAGGAGCCCTTTGATCGTGCTCTGGTAGACATCCGGGCCATGTGTGAAAGTATATTTTATCCGTCCGCCGGAGATGTTCTCGGCTTTAACGGTATATACGGCCCCATGGATGGCAACGGAGACTAAGGCTCCGCTCGGCGCGGGCTTGCCGCAGGTAAACTCCGTTTTCCTCGCTAAGGTAAGACTCTTTATCGGCGGCTGGTAAGCGCTATCGTCTGCTATGACCGCCGTATAGGCTATCTCGGCTCCTTTAAGGACGTACGATCCTGAATCAGAGACGGTGACGGTATACGAGCCGTCTTTTGCGCTGAGAGTGAAAGTTATCCCTCCGGAGTTATAAACAACATTATAATCGATGCCGTTTATAGTTAACGCCTGGTCGAGGGCGTTCATCGTCACGCTGGAGCGCTGTATCAGGTTCAAGTCCATGCGGTTATATTTTCCGATGATATCGGCATATATAGCCCTGTCGGCGTCATCGGCGAGGCCGCTCTTATTAAAATCGACCGAAGCGAGAGTAACACCGCTGTACACAGGAACGGAATATATCCTCTGGTACATCTCCTCAAGACGGGATTTCTGTTCCAACGGGATGGACATATCCTTCAATTTAAGCTCAATATCCGCTCTCATCTTATTTATGTCAGACTCATCAAGAAGGCCGTCGCCGTTAAGATCGAGACTGTTATAGTTCGAATAGCTAGCTGTGAGCGCGGCAATGTCGGCGCCGTTAACTTCAGGATTGCCGTTTGAACTGATGGAGACGTAACGCGTACCTATTTTCAGAAGAGTGCCCGCGACCGGCTCGCCGACGGTGACACGTTCGAACAAAAGCTCCCCGGAGGCTGTTCCTTGAACAGCGTAAAGGTCTTTACCTACCTGCACCTTACCTGTCCGCTTATCGGACTGATAGCTTTCTCCGGTAGTTGAGAGTCTTATCGAACCGTCCGCGGACCTGATTATCGAATACGCCACACCGTCGCGGAGGGTCACGGTACTACCTCCGAACCTTGAAGTAAATTCTGCCGACACGGGCGTCGTTTCCCTTACGATGACACTGTTCGAGGATGGATCGCGGCTGACCGAGTAAACCGCGCCTTTTATCGTTAACTGGCTCCTGGCGTCATCGGTCTGGAAGAAATTATAACCGTCGTCAAAAACGTACCTTCCCGTAACGAAGTCGTAAACGACTTTGTAAATCACCCCGTTCATCATGACCGGCGCTTCACCGGTAAGGCTTTTGGCTGTGTTCTTCACGGTCAGTTTCTTTATTCCGTATTTCACCACTTCGCTCACGGAGTAATTTTCAGTGCCTATCCTGAGTAGGCCCGACGGGTCCTCGTAATAAACCTTTTTCGTAATTCCGTCAGGCATTGTATAAGTAAAGGTGTAAGTTGTATAACCTCCCTGGGCCATTCTCTTAATGTCGTATTTCGCGCCATTTATTTTAACCGTTCCTTCTCCAGAAACGGCGTCGATCGTCGACGAAGTCTCTTCCAGTTTTTGCTCGAGTATTACCGTTTCCGCACCCGTAGAGCTCTTTGACACTACGACTTGATAAGTCACGCCGTCCATATCCACAAGATGCTCGCCGAACTTCATATAGCTTGGGCACACCGCTGTCTGGTCCTCGTGCGTCCCGTCTGGCATGTAGACAAAATTCAAAGTTACCGCGCCGCGTTTCCGTATCATGTACACCTTTCCGTCTATCTCTACCGGGCTGTCCGGCGCGGACAGAGCGCTCGTCACCTTCGCGACGTTGACGAACTTCGTAACAGGATCGATATTAACGGTGTATTTGACGTTGTTCTCGAGCCTGACCGTTTTCCTTGTGGCGTCGCTATTGAACTTAGCTCCGGTGGAAACGTTAGTGAACGTGTAGAGACTATTAAAAGCATCGTAGCCTACGCGGTAACGCTGGCCCTTAAGCTCTATTTCACCGCTCGAATATGCGGTATCGCTTTCCAGGTGCAGCTGGGCAAGCACGGTATCTTCGGTTCCTTCGTATTTCCCTACGGTAAACGTATTCCCGTTGATATTCACCAGATTAGTGAGGGCCCTGCCCGAATAGGTCGGGTCGCCGTCAAGCGCATCGGCACTTTCACCAGGACGGGGCAGGATTTTGAGCCTGTGGCTCACATAAACGTCCTTACCGTTAGTTACCGTGTAATCTCCGGACTTAAGGTCTCTCGACACGGCATATATATCACCGTCAAGCATCACCGCGCCTTCTTCCAACGCCGTCGAAGTCACCTCCACGCTCTCGAATCCGATCTCACCGTTCGAACCGATCATAAGTTTATAGTCGACACCGTTGATATTCAATATGTCCATGGGTCTCGCGTTATTCTTAAAAAGGTAACCGTCGAGGTAAACATCGACATTAACCGCTCCGTCCTTCTTAATGCCAAGCTCATCGCCGTTAACTTCAAATACCGTCCCCGCAACAGACTGAATAGCGCACGATCCGGCTGCAGCCTTGATATAAAGGACTTTTGCCGTCCCGTCGCCGGCAGATACACGTTTATATCCGGACATATCCGAAGAATCCGAATAAGCCGACCCGTTATAGCTGACGTACGTCAAACCGCCATCCTCACGCTCAAGGACCTCGAGAACGGAATACGAATCGTCGACCAGAGGCACGTCAAGAGAAAGCGATACGGAATCGCCGGTCTTTACAACCCTGTAGGCCCTATCATCGATTAAAATAATGTCAGCTGCGGTAACAGAATATTCTCCTCTAGTTACGGTCACGGTACTGTCAAGGTTCTTCTTTATCATGTATTTATTGCCGTTCACAAGCACTACGTCGTCAGCCACGTGTTTCACGATCATTTCCGGATATATGGTCACTTCGACGCCGTTTATCGCGGGTTTAATGAGCTCAAGCTGGACATTTCCCTGTGACTCGGTGACCTTGTACCTGTACCCCTTGAGGTCCACAAACTCGTTAGCCCCATCCCTAACCCCGGCATATGACTTATCTCCGTATGTGAAAACATGCCTATTATCGGATATCTTGGTCACCTCATACTGTATGCCCCTAGTCCTTATTCCCTGATATTCCTCGACTACCTCTATGACCTCGCCGGCGACATTGACGCTGGCTTCGACCGCCTCGCCAAGGGATATCTGTCCAGTAGATGTATCTTCCGAAATATAGTACTTGTATCCGTTAATTACGACCTCATCGCCCGCTTTCGCGCTGAGCACGGTGGTAACGCCGCTGGAGAAAGCGTAACTTCCATCGGCGTTCTTCCTCACCAGGTATTCGACGCCACCTATCTTAACCGCGCCGTCGGCGACTTTTCCGGTAAGGAACCTTTCCAGAAGTGCGGTTCCCTGTACGCTGAACGCGGCCCCGTCGAGTATTACGACCTCCTCGCCTTCGACGATCTGGCTCCTGTATTCTTTCCGATCATCATCAGTGAACACCTTAATGGCTCCATCCACGCGGTACGAGTATCTTCTTCCGTCAACGACACCTGTCATAGCGTCAGCGTCAAGCACCCCGGAGATACGATCCCTCGAAATAGACAAGGTGCCTTGAGCAGAGTCCTCGGCTATCGTATATGTTATTCCGCTAAGCCTTACCTTGCCGGTTACGGGGTTACTGGCGTATAGCGACAACCCGTCGTCGAATATATATTGTCCATGCCTTGTGTTGACGTTCACCTTATATTCATGCCCTTCCGCTTTAATTATATAATCAGCCGTCTTGACGCTCCTTGAGCTTTCTCTCTCGATATAGGGCACCTGAGAGACACCGTCCTTTTTCACGATACAATTAACTCCGTCGAGTTGGAATTTACCGTCAGAGCCGGTCGTATATGACCGGGTACCGTCGGTGACAGTATAGCCCGGGGTTGTCCTGTTGATCGTTATATTCAGCAGGTTATTGCCGATCTCAACCGAATACCCCTCCAGCGCCACGCTCATGTCGTATCGTTCGACCGCGGAGATCGTCCCTTCGTCAAGGTCGAAAGCGGTGGCATAAGTGTCGGAGCCGCTCACAAAATCTCCGTCGCGGCCCATTATAGAGAGATCCCCGCCATCGGCGACCGTATATGTAAGGTCGCCGCTCGCATCGGCCCTCTCGACCTGAGCGTCAGTAATGTTGAAATCCAGGAGCGTGATGATCTTATTCAACACCGTCTGGTCGTCTGTAGTTATTATACCGTCCCCGGTCAGGTCCTTAACGCAAAGCGCGTCTATGTAAAGCTTCGCGTCCTTGAGGTCAATGACTTTATCGCCGTTAAAATCAAGGAGATAGCGTCCGTTCACTTTCCTGTAAGCGTTCTCGGTCATATAATAACGGGCGATGTCCGATATCCTGTCCACGTCGTTATCTGGCAGCGCGGTGTTGTTCTCGAGCTTCCCGTCAGAATTGGTGTCGTTACCGCTTATTACCTTCTGCAGGAATAGCACATCGGCATCATCGATCCTCATGTTATTATCAAAATCTATCCTGGCATCAAAGCCCGCGTCAAGCGACGTCTTCCCAATGAGGCCTCTCACATATTCGACATCGCCGTCGTCCACGCGCTTGTCGTTGTGCCGAACATCATAAGTCCTGATGATGGCGGTGAGCTTATCGGTATCATGGGCCGTTACTATCCCGTCTCGGTCCGGATCAAAATTAGTCATATTGAATCCAGAACGGTTCATATAAACGTCGCGGACCTCGACGCCGGCTGACGAAGAAATATCCTTGAACACATACTTGATCTCGTGCTCGCCTTTATCAAGCTCCATCCGGAACGAATTCTCCGAGTATCGCCCAGCTGACGCGTCCAGCTGAAGAGTGCTCTTATACACGCCATCAACATAGACCCATACGATATACTTGAATCCCTGCGGCAGGGCCTCGCCCTTAATTTCCCTCGTCGAGAGCCCCACCCAGTAATCGTCCTTTTCCGCGACATCATAAGTATAGGCCAGCGACGCGCCTTCGACATGCGACGCCATCGACTTCTTGTTCACGGTATCCGAGAATTTAGTCTTTTTGGTATCCGCTGCGTAAACCCTTCCCGCCAGGACAGATTCCCCTTTACGCGTTCCGCCGTCGGGCCATCTCAGTGGCGCGATAACATTATCCGAATCGGCATTATAAGCTCCAGGCCATATTTTTTCATAGATAGTCCTCACGAGGTCCTTGTCGACTTCGTTCACCTTACCGTCACCCGATACGTCGCCTTCAAGATAATGGTCGTAGCTGTATGTAAGAATAGCCGAGTCCTTTTCGTCAACCCTTCCGTCCCTGTTGACGTCGGCCAGATCGAACTGCTCGGAGAGTAGCGATATACTGTCGTCCTTGGTAGCCTCGACTATCTCCTTCATGAGCTCGACCCATTTGACATCGTCCTCGTTTATCAGGCCGTCCTGCGTATAATCGAAAAGCGCTTCGGGCTTACTGGCGTCATAGGCTTTTATGAACTCGGCGAGATCGGTCGTCGTTATCGACCCCACCCTTGTAGTCCCGCCCTCAGACATCATCATATATGTGGATTCGTCGGTTGTTCTATTGGCCTTCTTAAGGTCATATTCCAGGGCCGTGTTCTGAAGATACGTGTTATAAGCATAGTTGGCCATCTCCCTTAAGAGCTGTTTGTCCTTAAGGTCAACGCCAATGGCGGTGTCTTTATTGTCCATTATATCGATGACCGTCCCTAGCTTTTTCATATCCTCAAGATCTATTTTTGAATTGCCGTCGACATCAGCCCTTTCCAATTTACGATTTAACACGGTGTTGGCGGTTATCATATCCGCGTCGGCGTTATTCACCATGCCATCGCCTGATACGTCCTCTTTAGGCATGGCCCTGAGAGCTATATTGCCCTTTCCGTCATCCGTAACATCGAAGAGCTTTCCGCCAATGACAACAAGTATCCTTCCATTCTTATTAAAACTTGTAGCTGATTCCGCGGTGTTCTTGTTAATGAAGACGTATTCACCGGTGGCCTTACGGGATATCATGTAATCGGCTACCGCCAATGACACTGTTCTTTCTTTTAACGATATTGTCTGGTCGCTATTTCTTTGGATCGCGTACAGATCATCACCTAGCGCAAGGAAATCCCCCTCGATGCTGCGATACACCTGCGCGGTGCCGATATCGGTAAAGACATAACTATCGTTCGCTGTATCCAATTCTACAGAGTAGGTATTAATGCCGACCTTAATGCCTCTTTCGAATATCTTAACTGAGCCTTGAGTAGTTGAATACATACAACTATAAAGTTTACCGTTAATCTTAACCAGGTTTTGGTATGTGCTCGGGTATTTTACATTCGTCTGGCCATTAACGAAAGTAAATGTCCTGGTCTGGTCGTATTGCTTTATCGCTGAAAGCACCGGTGGCTCCTGAGAAGAATAAACATATTCCGTTCTTACAAGAGCGGCGTAAGGCTCGGAGTAATACTCGTACATCGAAAATGTATCCCGCGTTATGTTATCTTCGCGTATGACCTTTCCACTGTTGTTGTAAGAATCCTTAACGGAACTCCCCTGGTCGTCGATATATTCCTTCGTAATGATATTCCAGTTGTTGGCGGCCGTATCAAGATTCTCGTAAATAGAATTATGCGCGTAAACGTGTGTCTCGACCTTATCGCCGGCTGATACATCGCTCATGATCGGATCTGCGTTATTGACCGTATACGCTCCGCTGTATTCGGTCACTTTCACGTTAACGCCGTCCCATTCGTATGTGGAGTAAGTCTTTTTGACCGTGTTATAGACAAGGGCTACTTTCCCCCTGGGACCAAGAGAAGAAACGCCGTCGTAGTATTCATATACTAGGTTACCGATAGTTTCGCGCTTTAAGAGACCGGTATCCCCGTGATATTCCTTGACCTGGCCCGTGGCCATGATCGTTTGCGAAACGAGTTTGCCGGTCGCGGAATAATCGTAGATATTGGCCGTAGCGCCCGTAGCGATATACTTTTCTTCGGCATGTTTTATGGCTGAAGATATACCGACCGTTTCGGGATAATAGGTGTAAGTGTACTGCTTACCGGTTTCGAGGTTCTCACTGGATGTGAGCTCCCCGTTCTGGCCGAATGTCTGGGTGCGCTTCATCGTAACACCAGGCGTGCGCCCGCTCAAGTTATCGCTGTAATAATCCGTGACCGACGCCAGTTTCCATCCGTTAACAGCGGGGTCAAGGCTTACATTCTCCTGGTTATGGTAATATGTGTAGGTCTTTCTCCTTGCGGCCTGCACTATTCCCGCGCCAGAATCGTTCCCTGAAAATACGGAATAGACGCCTTCATACTCATGCGCTATGACCATTGAATCGGTCCATTCGTATTTACGGTATACATTATTGTCCGGATCGTAATAGACTTTTACCCGGCCGAAGCCCTGCGAGTTGAAGTTCTCGTTATAGTATTCATATATCTCTCCGGATGAGGATATTGTCTTCCTCTTAAGCACGTAACCGGGATAGGTATCGATATAAGCCTGATGGTCCTCGTAAAAAGACCCTTGAGCGTTATCGTTATGCCTGTAGAATTTCTGGAGGGATCCCGTCGCCGAGTCATACCCTTTCCTGTACTGGATCTTGCCGTCGGGGAAATAAGTGTATGTGGTGTAAACTCCAAGGGCCTTTTGTTCTTCCCTGACAAGTTGTCCGCTGGTGGAGTATACTTTGGTCCCGGTCACCCTCTGGGTCGCCTTCGCGTATTCGGTCTCTGTGACTTTTTTCCAGCCGTTGGTCAAAGTGTTCGTGCTCTTCTGGTTGCCGTTGTGTTCATAAACCGTACTCTTCACACGCGCCGTGGCCATAATGCCGGAAAGGGCCTGGCTCGTCATGCCTGTGGTGTATACGCCCTGGTATTCCTTTACCGTGACCTTTGCGACCGACCACTCATAAGTTCTATAAACGGATAGCGAGGCGTCATATTCAAGTAGCACCCTTCCTTTCCCGGCGCTATCGTAATTCTCGGAGGCGTATTCGACGATATTCCCGTTGGCGAGTATTTCGCGCTTAGGCACGTTCTTCGATATCCCGGTATAATAGGCCGTGCTCACCCCTAGAGACGCTGATGTCGTCATCTCTCCGTTTATAAGATACCTGTTGACCGAAAACAGGGTTCCGCTCGATGAACTGTAGTTTTCGGCTGCTGAGACTTTACCGGCGTTGGGAGAGCCGAAGTACCTGTAAAGTTTGTAAGTCCCCTGAACGAGATCATCTTCCCGCACAAGGCGACCGGAAGCGTCGTAAACGCTTTTTATTCCTGGCTTGGTCTTTAACACGAGCGTCCAGCCGTTAGAATCAGGGTCAAGGTTCGTCACGGCGCCGTTATGCGCGTATACATAAGATTCTACCAGCTCTTGGGGTTTAACGCCCGTAAGGATGGATTCGCCCTGGGTCGTATACGATCCGCTGTATACGTCAACGGTGACCGACGTCGTGCTCCATGAGTATGAAACATACCTTCCGGCAGCCTTGTCGTATACAAGCACCACTTTCCCCGTCTGGCTTCCGGGAACAGCTTCATCAAGATACTCATAAACATTTCCGTATTTGTCGACTGACATCTTCGTTTTCCCGGAAATATCGTAGCTGACCGTCCTCTTGATAAGGCCTGAGGCAATACTGCCCGAGAGCCTGCCGAATGAGTTCTGAATGACCTTATATATCGTTGCGCCAAGCTGTATAGAATTCTGGCCGTACGCGGCGCTCGTGTGACCCGGGATATCGACATAAGACGACTTTATCTCTCCTACCGTGGACCTTGCCTCTTCGGGTTTCTCGCTTATGCGTATGTCTTTAGTGTCGGGATCGACATATATGTTATAGGTCTTAAGACCGATATTAAGTTCGCGCTCACCGCCTGTGTTATAAAGTTCAACGTCTTTGACGGCCCACCCGTTATAAGCCGGGTCTAGCGCCTTCATCTCACCGTTAGTATTGGCAAGGAACGACAACTTTTTAACGCCGTCCCCGGATGAAATGGCAACGACGACCTGATCACCCGACCATGAGAGGGTGATCAAAGCGTCGGAATCTTTATGATAGACCTTTGAAACCCTGCCGTAACCCTGTCCATCCAGATTCTCGTCAAGGAACTCGCAGTAATTGCCCTGGGCGTCCTGTATCCTCTTGACCCTGCCCGAGACCGGGTAACGCGTCGCGCCGCTTATCGCGCCGGTGGCGTTATCGATTATACCCGAGAACGTTGAAGCGACCGAGAAAAGGCTCTCTTTGCCGTGCCTCAGAACGCCGTAAGCGGTCGAGCCGATCTTAATAGCCGAAGTATCGTTGTTATAAGCCAGGATGTCGCGGATGGTCCATCCATTCGAAGCCGGGTCGAGAGCCATCGTCCCCGTAGTATACGCCGCGATGAACGCTAGGTTCTCTTCCGTAGCCACGAGCCCCTTCGCGGTCGAATACGCTCCGGTGTATATTCTCGCGGCGACTTTACCGGGCGCGTAATCGCTGCCGTCCGTATCCCAGAGGTATTTGATATATGTTTTTGTATCGACATTGTACGCCAGCGAAACCCTGCCGAAACCTTTGCCGGCCCAGTTCTCGTCCAGGAACTCGGTTATGTTACCTGCATCGTCCGTAACGCGTGAAACCCTGCCCGACGTATAATGCGCGGCAACGGCGCTACCAAGCTGATTAGCCGCAAGCATGTCTTCCATCCTGCCGGCGACAGCGTAAACATCTTCCTTATGGTTCATCGTGACATTGCCGGTAGTCTGATCGTAGGATATTTCGTATGTTTCGGTCCCAAGCGACAATTCGGAATACTCTTCGGTAAAGGAATCGTAGTCGCTTGTCAGGATATATCCCATCGGGGTTTTTTTGACGTTATAGATCACCCCGTCAACCTCGATCTTCTGATTATAAACAAGCTCGCTCCTCACCGGGACGGTGGATAAAAATATCTTGCCCGAAATGCCTTCTTTCTTAATAGAATACAAAGTCGTCTTGGCGCCTTCGGTTATCGATGCGGTCTGTCCGGACACGTTGACGGCAATAGCCGGAAGAACGTCGTTACTGTAACCCGCTACCGTGAGAGGCGCGAAG
>JADGBR010000015.1:42905-45960 GCA_015231405.1 Candidatus Omnitrophota bacterium
TTCCTCGGCTGAGAAGCGGCTATATAAGGCTCCATATTGATCTCGCCGGTGATCGCGTCGCGCCATATCCTATATACGACCGTCGGCGAGAACCTGACGGTATGAGCGGCATTATCTACCACCGGTGCCAGGTTCGTTCCGTCCACAAATTCCAGGGTGAAAGCCCCGGAAGTATACGAGGCTTCGTATATCCCGCCTTCCACTGTAAGCAGCTTCCTTGGATTAGAAGTGACCGTATCTGGAACTTCGTATAAAGTTATTCCACCCTGGGCTTCGGTTATGGTAAAAGCCCGGTCGCCTATGGCAAGAGCCGTACCGCTTACCGTTATAGCCGATGAGGCCCCGGAACTTTCAGCCCTTACCGTATAAACTCCGGGCTGTAGCCTTGCCAGGCTGAAGTATTCATTCCCTATATTAAATATCTTTTTAGCGGCGGAGTTTTCCTCGAGCGGCACCTCCGGGAAAAGAAGCTCGAGAGAACCCTTAACAGAGGCTATTTTGAACTTCCTTCCTCCGGGTATTGTCACTGTCAGGCCTGAGTTATCTACGATCGGTGCCGGAGCGCCGGCGGTCATCGGCGTGAAAGAGTAATTACCCGACGTGCCGCCGCCCGTTACCCTATATACGTGATCATCCAGCTTAACAAGCCTGTCGGACGGGATCTCCGTTCCGTAACCTATCTTCCGGTTAAGGACCAGTTCGCCGGAAGGCCCTTTCTCGACTTCATAATGGACGCCCGAGTACTCGACTTCCTTTCCTGAAGTTATTTTGAACGAGCTCGGCGTATAAACACTGGTTATCCTGTACTCCCCTCCCTCGGCCGGCACGATAACGTATTCATTTCCGGCGATCTTAAGATACTTTTCCCCTCCTGTCAGGGCTTTTTCTTTGACCTTTACGAGCTTTATCCTCACGCCGTCGATAAGCTCTATCGTATACCCGACGCCGCCTATAGTAGCTGTCGCCGTCTGATTGTCTACGGTCACGGCCTTACCGTTAGCAACGGAAGATATCACGTAGTTCCCGGTCGAGGGTTCGGTTATGCCGTACACCCCATCCCCGACGAGAACATAACTCCCGGACAACTCATCTGTCCTGTCCAGCGCGAGATTAAGTTTTATTTCGCCGCCTTCAAGCGAAACTGTATATGTGTTCTGGCCCCTTGTGACGGTCGTTCCGGCCGTAAAATTAGACGCGTTCTCTATTTCGTCGTTAACAAGTATTACATTATTCCCCGTAAGGACGCCTTTATCCTGGAGCTCATAGAGCAATATTTTTCCTCTTTCCTCAAAAACCCTGTATTCGACAGCCGGATCTCCCAGAGTCACTGTGCCGTTAGTCCCCACGGGTATTACTGTTTCCGTCACTTTCTCGGTGAATTTATTGGTTTGGGCACTGTAAAAATAAACCTTATCCCCGACAAACACGGTCTTCAGATCGTTGCCAGCCGTGTATTCCATATTTATGCGCTTAAGTACGACCTTTAGATCTGACGTGCCGGTCTGGGCCTCTTCACTGACAACGAACGTATAACTTTCAGGTCCAAGTGCTACCTTGCCGCTAGCGTCCGAATCATGGTAAACCGGCGTCCCAGTAACTCCGGACTGGGTGAAACGGTAGAATGGGCCTGAGCCGGTGTTGTGGATCGATACCACGTATTCCTTCGGGTCAAGACCGTCCTTGTCATAGAGAACGATCTTGTTATCGAGCGATTCAAGCGCGTATTCGCTCTTAAAGATGTTGTTATCGACCGCGTTTATTTTACTATCGGAGTTGAGATCGGCCGTCGCGATATACTTAGTGTCTTCAAGGAATACTTTCGATACCACGACAGGCGGACAATGCGAGGAATTCACCCACTGAACGCGTATCTTGTGCTCTCCAACCGTGAAACGGTCCTTGACGAAACTCAATTTCGCCATTGCCATCATATCCCTGGACGGTTTTATGTTAAGATAGCCGAGTAACGTATCCTGGCCTCCCTCGCCGATTTCAAATACCTTTAATGACATATTGGTATAAGTGCCGGTGTATTGGGTATCTTTCGTAGCCGGTATCTCAATCCCGACATTGTAATAGCCTGAATTGTCGCTTGTCACGTCGAAAGTATATATCCCGTCAAGTTTCGAGAGTTTACCCTTATCCGTCAGGTCGAAGGGCTCTATATAAGCCGAACCGGCTGCGTAGCCTATCAGATTGAGATCGATCTTGTTGAAGAGGTTATTACCGTCCACGTCACATTTGATCTTCTCGTTCATGAATATTTTGGAGTTTATCCGCATTACCTCGTACTTAGCGCCGTCGATCGTTATGACCCCGTCAACGCCGCTTGTGGCGATAAGGTTCATATCCTCGTCCCAAACATCGTATTTGCCGTCCTCGTTCTTACCGACAAAAAGAATCGCGGCCCCTACGGATATTTGCTGCATGTCTACGCTCTCAGGGGACATGTCGTAATACATGGCGAGATCGGTCAAAGTAATTTCATCGTTGCCGTCAAGGTTGGCCCGCTTGATAATATCCGGCGAATCGGCCTCAACGGCGGATCCGATATTGTTTTTGATCGCGTCCTTATCCCGCGAATCAAGGTATCCGTCCTTATTAATGTCCTGAGCAAGAATTTCCGCCAGGGCCGTAATCCCAGATGCATCCCTCATAACTATGAACTCTTTCCCCCCAAGCGCCATGTACTGTCCCGTCGTCTCGATCAGCATTTCCGAAGTCGTTCTGTCATAGACCCGGTACGCCCCGGTCGCGTATTCTACTATGACGTAATCCCTGGATATCTGGCCGATCGTCACGTTCATTTCTTTAGCGCCTGACGCGGCCGGGTTAATGTTCTGCCAAAGGATAACATCAAGAGCGTCGATATTGCCGTCCCCTGAGATATCGAGATAGGAATCGTACCCGGTATCAGCGCTGTCAAGGCCTATCGAATCGACGATCTTCCGAAGATCAGAGATATCGACTAGGCCGTCCCTGTTTACGTCTACGGAACTGGCACCTGTAACGATCAGCTTCCCATCCAAAGCCTTTGTCACAATATACTTAGATC
>JADGBR010000015.1:45970-48799 GCA_015231405.1 Candidatus Omnitrophota bacterium
TTTTCCCGTATATCTCGAAAACGCCGTTGTCACAATAGAGAGGCTTCGAACCGTCCTCGCGGACCGTATACTTGCCGTCGTCGTAATACGAGATATAAATGTCCTTCGTGCCATGGCCGTCGATATCGAGGGAGACTTTACGCGTGTTGCCTTCATTCTGGGAATTGTCGAACCAGAGAGCCAGGTCCTGGGTATCCACAGCACCGTCATGGTTGATATCGGCGCGCATATCCTGCGCTGTGGTCCTTACGGCTTTTTCTCTTAGTGTCACGTTCCCGATGGTCACCGACTCTTTGGTGTCGTTGCTGTCGTTCTTCCATACCAGTATCACGGTATGTTTACCAGCGGAAAGGCTTATATCGTTCCTCGAAAAAACAGCGCCCTGGGCGGCCTTATCGCCCGGGAGAATAGTACCTCTCTTGTCCCCGACAGCATGACCGTCGATGTATATCCCCAGTTCCGGTCTGGTAGAAGGCTTTTCTCCGCTCCACCAGAGCTGGGCGCCGAGATCGAACACGCCTCCTTCCGGAACGTCGAAGACATATTGTATCTCCCTGTTAGCGACGGGTCCCGTCTCCTCGGAATTCGTCATCTTTCCGTTCTGGGCCACCCATGATACAGGGCCGCCGGCCGAACCGGCCCATGCGTATTCTGTCGCCAGGCGAGTGCGGCCGTATAAGTAGCCGTTCATGCGCACGATGGTGAGGTCGTTTACCGTTACCAGACCGTCCATATCGACATCGGCCGGGTCCTGTTCGGTAAGTTTAATATCGCCCGCGGCGTTCCTGCTTATCACGTAGTACTTATCGCTCAGGAGAACCCTCTTCCCGCCGAACTCGGATGTGTAGGACGCTCCCAGGGCGTCGAGCATCACATATTCCTGGTCATTCGCGGTAGCGGATATCGAATACGTTTTCCCGCCTATGTTTATTTTCTTAATATAGTTCTCGTTCGGCACCTGGTCTTTCCAGGAGAGTATATCGGCGTCGGTAACTTTACCGTCAGCGTTGATGTCGTAAAATTCGTTATAGGGATACATGTTCTTGAGACGGACGGCCTTTTCCGCCTCTACTCTGACTAGCGCGAGGTCGTCCGCGTTGATCTTACCGTCATGGTTAACGTCGGGTTTCACGTATTCCATAACGGCCCATTTCAGCGCTTTGGCATCCCATACAACGCCGTAAATATGGCTCATATCCCCGTCCAGCCTGAAATACGGTTTATTGGGGGAAGTCGTGTAAACTTTCCCCAGTGTGTCCACGAGCCTAAAAGTCCCGTCCAGGTTGTGTATGACAAAGACGTCCATAGCCGTATTATCGGCTCTGGCGACTTCGGACCTTTCGATATCCTGTGTCGAAGGCCTTTGGTCCTGCCAGGCTACCAGGTCCTTGCCGTTAACTTGTCCGTCGCCGTTAACGTCGGCGTATTTGACATAGTTCCCTTTGCCGATCATATCGGTAAGGTCGGTATAGTCGGCCTTGTCGACGAAGCCGTCGGCGTTAACGTCCCCGGCGACATGCTTTACCAGCATAAGCTGACCGCTTGCGGAGTCCATCCTGATGAGGTAATCGGTCGAATACCCGCCGGCGGCCAGAGTGATACTGGTTCCCGCCACGTTGGACACGAATGATGTATACACGCCTGGAACGCCGGTTTCCCTGACCATCACAAGCCGTTTATCGGTAAGTCGCGTAGCGAAGTAACCCAGCCCTGCGGCGTTTATACTGAATGAATCGTTCTCTGCGGGAGAGTCGGAGTCCCACATTACAAGATCTCTCATATCGATATTCCCGTCGCCGTCTATGTCGGATGCGGCGTCAGCCAGAAGACCGGCTTTCATCTGGTCGATAAGATAGGCCCGGTCAGCTCCGTCCACAACTCCGTCGCGGTTAGTGTCCTGGCGCAGATGATCCGTTATTATCATCTTTTCTTTAGCGTCTAGTTTCACGAAAAGCTTTCTACCGTCGGCGAGCGTCGCGACCTGGGTCGTCGGGTCAGTAGAGGCCAGGTAGCTGTAATCACCGTCATAGATCGCGTACACGCCGTTGTACTGTCTGGCCACGAAATAGTCTTTCCCGGCGGCATTCACCTTGGAAAGGTCGCCGGTGGATATCTTCTGTAGCGAGAAAGCCTCGACATCATGGATATCAAGGTTGCCGTCCATGTCGATATCGAGTTTGGGATCATATGAAGCGAACCCATTCCGCTGGGCGTCCAGGTAACCGTATCGGAACAGCATGCCGTCTTTCCAGTCGACCGCGCCATCCCCGTTCATGTCTCCGCTGTTCAACTTTGCAAGGAACATCTTGTTCTCCTTGGTCGGTCCGATGATCCTGTATGTCGTCACTATGCCGTCCTTAGCGATATCCACAAGGCTATTGTTAGCGTAAGAAACGCGGACCTGCCCGTCTTGAAGAACGATCTTCGTCGTCATATTGTAATCCTGTTGAATATACGCAGGTTTGTTAAACCCGTATATATCCACAGGATACATATTGGACGCCGTCGCGTATTGCTTCATGAATATCGCGTAATCCGCCATGTCGACAAAACCGTCAGAATTGAGGTCAGCCCTGTAATCGGCTTTCCTTAAGAACGCTTCGCTTATGGCTATATCGTCTTCCTTATCTTTCACCCTGATGGTTATGTCGTGGACGCCCAGGTCCAGAAGGCTACCGTCTATCGTCACGAAAGCCTGCTTAAGCGTCGTACCCGGCAGCGCCTCGATCGTCCCGACCTTGGCTGGCTTCCCGTCAATATACACGTCGAACTTGTATTCATGCCCCGCCATCGGCAGGTTGCCGTGGGATTTGAAAATAATACCGAAAT
>JADGBR010000015.1:48809-69855 GCA_015231405.1 Candidatus Omnitrophota bacterium
GAACCTGTATGAAATGTCAACGTATGTCGATGGCTTAGTGATCACTGCCATGCCGCCTTCCACCTTGACCGGGCTCATCCCTTCCATGTAGCCTTCGCCCGCAGCGTATTCAGACTGGCCGCCTGTGCCCGAGGAAGAGTAGTTAACGCCGGAAATCCTTATGGGCTTAACGTTTAGGGAATCGCAGATAAGTGACCAGTCCTCAAGATCCACTTCACCGTCCGGGCCGGGATGCCTGTCTCCGCCTGTAAGGTCGGAAACCTGTTTCTCCACGAACCTGACTTCTCCGTGTATATCCTCAAGTATCAGATATTTTTTACTGCCAATGACTATGGTCTTTTCTCCCATCTCTGTAGTATTGCCGTCCACGGTATAAGTGTCCAGGTCCTTATTGTAACTGACATCGTAGAGCTGCCCGCCTATATTGACCGTCTGGCTGGCAATAGTATTTGAGACAACCAGCCCTTTATTGAATATATTTGTATCTGATATGTCGATCTTCCCGTCGCCGTTAAGGTCGGACCTCATATATTGCGCGTATAGCATCGCGGCTTCTTCGAAAGCTTCTATATCTTTAGAGTCAACCGAGCCGTCCCTCGTGAGGTCGGCCCTATCGTCGAATTTTCGGGATGAGATACTCGCGTTCTTCACCTGCATTGTGCAGCTTATCTTCTCGTCGAGATCCGATTCAATGACTTTCCCGTACTGGTCTATCTTCTCGTAAGCGTAACCGTCCCTGTCGAGATCCTCGTACCTGTATTCCGCGTTCTCCCAAGTAAAGGTCACTTCCACGTCCTCGCCGATCTCATCCGTATCAAAATAAATGTCCGCCGATCCCTCGTTGTACTGGTTTTCACTGCCCAGTATCCGTATCTTTCCTTTATATACGCCGTTAACTGAAACTCCCACGGTGTAAACACCTGATACAGGCATTGTCCTGGCCTTCTGTGACCTTGCCGAGAGACCTACGTTGTAATGGCCGGCAGCCGGTACGTTCATCTTGTATGTAAGAGTATAATTATTGACCCCAAGGGTCTTCCTCGCGGCGAGCGATCCGTCTTCCTCGAGCGTGAATCCCTGTTTCGAATCGGTCGTTTTGTATTCCGCGCTCACGGTGGACATAGCCCCGAGGATTATCGCCCTGTCGGAGACATTCCTATTACCGTCGCCGTTAATATCACTTTCGGTCATTATGACAGCTATCTTTCGGAGCTCCTCAAGATCACTCGCGTCAGGTAAACCTCCGGAAAGATTGATATCGCGGTTCCCTCCCTCATAAAGCAGCTTATACGCTTCCGATAGCATCTCGTAATCATTGAAATCTATCACGCCGTCATGGTTAACGTCGGCCTTCTCTTGCGCGGCCTCATCGTATTTGTTTATGAAAAGAAGGTTCGCGATGGATTTCTCTATAAGGTTATCGTCAAGGTATGACAGGACGTCCTGATCGCCACCTTCACGATAAACGTTATAATCCTGGAATTTTGTGGGATCGATCCCTTCGGGGAGATCCAGTATATCGAAAACTCCATCATTATTCCTGTCTAACTGATTAAAGAGGTTTATCGTAAGCTCGAGATCGGACATAACGCCTAGAAGCATATAATCCTTGTTATCGGATTTATTCAGCTCATAGAGCATCTGATTAAGGTCCTCAAAATTGAGCCTGTCGCTGGCTATTCCGCTCCTGACGATCGTATCGGCGTCTATATCGAGCATCCTGACGGTATTTATGATGTCAATATCGTGCTGCTCAATAACATTATTTTTATCAAGGTCTATTGATTTATAAAAATCGAGGTTTTCCTGAAGACGTATGATATTCTCCATATCCGTGATATCGTCGCCGTCAACCTGGCCGGACCCGTTGACGTCCTTCATTATCCTTATCGCATCCTGGAAAAGGGCGTAATCGTTCCAGTCTATCAGGCCGTCCTTACTGAGGTCCATTCTCTCGTCATAAGAGAGCCCGTTCGATATTTCGGCGTTTATAAGCTTTGACAGGAGCTCAATATCGGCGAGATCCACCGAGCCATTGCGATTAAGATTTGCCGCGGATGAAACAAGAACGTTGTCGAGATAAGACTCAACCCCCGTGACGGGATTCAGCCACCTGAGGGTCACCGTATAGCCGCCCTTGCCAAGCGCGGCGTTAACGGAGCCGTATGCTAGATTAGAGGTAGCCGGATCAACGTTAAAAGTCCCTTTCGACACGCCGTTGACTAAAAGCTCGTATTTAAAAACATACCCTTTCTGTATAGCCCCTGCCTTTGTCTCATTTGCCCTGGCGAAAATCCCTATACGGTAATTGCCATCCAAGGTTATCTGTATATCCTTGGCGACGGAAGCGTCCCCGCCCCTAAGCGTTTTCTTGACGTCGTACGCCGCATCTTGGAATCCCAGAAGAGCGGTCACGGCGGTGAAATCTCCCTGGTTAACGACATTGTCCAGGTTGACGTCGACAAGCTGTTTACGCAGGATATACTCGTTCATCTTGAGGAGGTCAAGGTTATTGACGCCGGCCTGGCCGTCAAGGTCTACATAGTACTTGCTGTACTCACGGTACATGTCGATATCGGCCTCTTCTATCGTCCCATTGCGGTCTATATCCGCGTTGGCGAGCTCATCGGGCGTTATCGCGTCATGAGTGAGGTCGATAAGTTTATGTATCATTTCCAGGTCGCTGTGGCCGTCCTTATCGACATTGATCAGTGATTTCTCGTCGCCGTCTATGTCACGAAGCCCGTAGTTGATCGAGTTAAGGATCTCACTCTCCTCGACCGTAAAGTCGGCATAATGCTGGAATATGTATTTGTCTTTAAAATCGACCTTCCCGTCACCGTTATAGTCCCTGAATTTTATACCATTCGTGGAATCCATTGTCTTTAAGTAGGCATTCAGCCTATCAAGGAACGTCTGTTTTAGCTCCGGAGCCCAGCTCTGAAAATTGACGAGGCTCAGGTTTTTGTAAGTATTCTTGGGGATGAACTCAAGGTTCTCCATATTCGTCTTAAGGGTCAGCACGAACTCGTAGAACTCCCTATTCTCGACCAGCAGCTTTGAATCCATATAATTTACCGACCCGTTCCCGTCAAGGTCGGCTATCCTAAGGAGCGCTTCAAGATCGTAGAACTCATATGAGCTGTTATTGAGTGCTTGCTTAAGGTACGGCGAACTGTCCTTGGCGGCCAGAACATGGAGGTTCGACTGGTCAAGGCCAAGAACGTCCTCGATATAATGCCCGGCATTGGCGTTATCCGTGAGGTCCATAAGTTTGCCTATAAGATCCACGTCCCGCTGATCAACCTTGGCGTCGGAATTTACATCGCCCAATATGACGTTCGTATCCGGGTTCAACTGTGTCAGATTGAGAGAACTCGAAACATCGTTCAAAAGCTGCATATTAACGCCGGCTACCCCCCCTGCCGTGAGACTGTAATCACCGGAACCTATGATCTCAAAGAGAAGCCTATCCTGGCTGTCGATCTTAATATTGCCGTCGAAATCCTTGGAACGCGAAAGTGTATTAAGCTTCCTAACGAGATTGTATTCATCTCCCGTGAGCTCGTTCAGCATGTTGTCGAAAGGTATGATCTTCCTTACATCGAGGCTTTTAAAGCTCGCCCTTGTTCTGGCCGAGGTGAATAACGCGACCTTACCCACGGCGTTGGGGTCGAACTGAGTATCGACCGCGTTGAAAAGCTTCTTCCCGTTAACATAAACCTCTATGTGCTCACCTATGGCCTTTACCTTAACCTGGTACCACAGGTTCTTCTGGATGGGTATCTGCTCGTATGCTATGCGTTCATATGTCATATCATCCACACGGGCCAGATATATCCTTCCGGCTTTAGCGTCCATTGTAAGCTCGTAGTAATTCTCCATGTTTTCGTCGGCACGGAATATGAGTCCGCCTTTCGAATCGGTATTATCGTCAAACTTGATCTCTGCGGACGCCGTGATATCGCCGTAACCGTCACCGGCCATCTGTGTCAGGTGCGTGAGTCCGTCGGATCTTTTCTGTGTCACATAATTCCCGTCATAGCTCATTTCCCAGTTGCCGTTGTCGTTAAAAGGCGTCCAGTCCGAGAAATTGTTATTCGTAATTACTTCACTGGCGGCAAGACCCTGCTCATAAACATAGCTTTCGACTTTCAGCTCGTCAAAAGCTGTCTCGCAAAGCGGTTTCGAAACTAGTCGTATACCCCCGTCCTCAATGATATCGCCGGTATCGTTTACGTCAAATACAGGCTGCGAGTTGACCCTGACCTTGATAGTACCGCCGACGGCGTATATCCTGAAGGCGTTCCAGCTGTTCTCTATGACGTTGACCGACGCCTGAGCGAGAGTCGTGAACACCCCGTTCACTACCTTGCCTATCTTAGCTGTCCACCCGGAAGCCTCGCTCTCTTTTTCCATTAGCACGGTGTAATAATCCTTGTCGGTCTTCGCCCTGAATTCAATACCTGCCGAGGCCTTAGCGGTAGAAGCCACGAAAGAATCGAACTCAATGACACCGTTAGAGAAATTAACGTTCTTGGCTTCGAGCTTAGCGGCGGGCACTGAAGTGAACGTGCCGGTCTTTACAAATTTCTGCCTGAGCTTGCCGTCCTCTATTATCCATTTGCCGGGCTCGCCCTTTGCTTCCCATGACGGAATAACGCTCGCGTACCTGGGACCGTTGTAAACATACTTATTATGTTCGATATTATACTGCCATCCAGGCATATATTGGGGCTCGAAGCTTTCAGCGCCGGTCTCGTAAGTCGCCTGGCCCTCAGGCTCGGTATTGAAGGATGTGTGGATTATCTCGCTGGCCACGCTCTGGTAGTCAATGGATACGACTCCCTTCTCAGCCAGAAAATCGAATATTTCCTTGCTGCTCATACTTATCCCGGGCAGCATGTCGTGCCTTTCCCCTCGCATGAAGATAATTCTCTCAGCCCAGGTACCGTCAACGTCATCCACCTCGCCGTCATGATTAAGGTCGATCCCCTGAAGCTGGCTATCCGGCACATCCTTAGTCTCCAGTACCAGGGAGAAGGTGAGAACATCGACCAGCCACTGACGGTCGGCCTGGTCAAAATCCCCGTCCTGATCGATATCGCTGTAATGATCAATTGCGGCCTGGAGCTTCTGCTTATCCGTGATATCAATTACTCCGTCCTTATCGGGTATGCCGTCATTATTCGCGTCGACAGGCCCGGTGATGTCGGCCCTTGCGATGGTTCCACCGAATCCTCCCATGTCAAGAGTAAGTATCGGGGATGAATAAGCGGTTTTAAACATCCCGTTCAGTAGTTCCGTATCAAGCCGGCTCACCACTCCGTCTCCGTTGATATCGGCTTTACCGTAATTATCGATCGAATCCTGAAGAAGCTTTATATCCGCAGCGTCTATCTTGCCATCGCCGTTAATATCCGAAAGAGCCTTTTCCTCCGGTGAAACGTCCAATTGGTAGTAAAGCCTGATGAGAGCCATTCTTATGATGGCCATATCCTTCGTGTCTACGGTTCCGTCGCCAAGGAGATCGGCTTTCTCGTAGGTCTGTTCCCCGAAAAGTTTAACGCCCTGGGCTATTTCACTGACTTTATTGGCGTTCATACCCGCCGGCATGATGTTATACGCCTCCAGGAACATGGCCATGTCTTTGGTATCGTATAGGCCGTCATAGTTAAGATCGACCAGGGTCTTATTAAAATTGCCGTTCATAACAGCGTGAGTTGACGCGTCTAGCCTGGCCTTTATGGATCCGGCGATAGTCGTGTCATCGCCGTTGACTATGCCGTCCTCGTTAATATCGGCGGATGCCTTTACGAACACTTTCCCTACCTGGATCTTGTGACCGGCGTCGGCTGAGTCTGAAACTGTACGGAACTCGACGAAATGAACCCCTTTAGAGAGGTCGGCCCTGATAAACCCTTCGTTCATACGCGAACGGTCCGCCTTTATTACGACATCACCGTAATAATCCCCGTCGATCCATACCGCCAGCTTGTAATCTTTACCGTAGTCGGCATTGTCATAGTTCCTGACAGTGAGCCCTATATCGTATTTACCGTATCCGGCTACATCCATGTCATAATTAAAATAACCTCCGGAAAGGTCGGATATCAGGCTCAAGCTCACGCTGGAAGCGTTAGTTTCGTAATAATCAAGAGCGTCCTTAACTATCGACTTCGCGCCGATAGCGGCTGTTACCGCGGTTATATCCGAGCTTGTCACCCCGGAGGGGATGGAAAGACCGGCCAGCCTCCCGGTGTAAATTATATCCTCCATTACCGCCCGGGTTATGCCGTTCCCAAGGTAATACTGATATCTTCCGGCCAGAACGACATCGTCGCTGTCAACAGTGCCGTCATGATCAAGATCGGCCAAGGCGCGTTCAGATTCAGTGTACGCGATCTTCTGGTAAGCGTCCTCGATGAAAGCCATAAGCTTTTCAAAATCACGGTCGTCAACAAAACCATCGCCGTTAACATCTGTCCTCAGATAAGTACCGGCATTGTTCTTGAACATGGTGATATCGTCGCCGTCGACACCGCCCGAGCCGTTAAGATCGGCGTTCTCGAACTTCGTCGCTTCTATACCGATACGGAACATCTTCGAAAGGTCTCCCCATACCGCGCTCGCTTCGGCGTCGGATATCTCGCCGTCAGCTCCGGGATCGTAAAGGCTGTTCAGTATTTCTAATGCCTTCTTGAGATCATTCTCATCGATCTTGCCATCTGCCTGGGCATATTCGTTGGTGAGCGTGTTGTACTGGCCGACCAGGTCAACCTTAATTATCTCAGCTGGGTTGATCTGCCCGACCTGGTACAATAGTCCTAGCACCGATTGCAGCTTTGAAAGGTCGGCGCCGCCTATAAGTTGATCGCCGTTAACGTCAACCTTGCGATAATAGTCGACTATCATTTCCAGAAGTCCGAGATCTTTTTTGTCAACAACCCCGTTGCCATCGTAGTCGATGAGCTCTTTGACATGGTCCTGGATAAGCTGGTTATCGTCGATATCTGGCCATACGCTTTTTACAAGGAGCTGCGCCTTAGCCAGGTTCTGTATCCTCAAAAGGTCATCGGAGTTAACGGCCCCGTCGCCGTTAATATCCAGATATCTCTGGAACCGCTGAACCACCCATCTCCTGTCTTTATCGTTTATCCCGTCGGCGTCAGCAAAATCGAGGTTGTCCAGACTTCCGAGGGTCGAACGCTGCACTGTGTCGGTAAAATCCTTCATCCTCTCGGTCTCGTTAACATCGTCAATGTCTATTGTGGCACTGTCATCGATATCGTATGTATCCATTACCGACGCCGCTATTTGCTGCATATTGCCCAGGAGGTCCTCACCGGATGTGAACTGAAGTATATTGCTGATATGCGCGAGCGTCGTCTTATCGTCGGCATTAATAACGTTATCTCCGTTAACGTCCCTGGCTGAGAGTTGAGTAATAGCGTCAAGGAGCGCGTAATCCGCGTCCGTTACGCCGCCCGATCCCGTCAGGTCATAACCTAAAAGGCCCTTATCCCTGACATATGAAAGATCACATTCGGCTATCAGGGTCGTTTCTTTAAATGCCGCCGATGTGTGATCGGTATATAGGAAAAGGTCGCCTTTCGTGTAATTCTTCTGGGTATCGGTATATGACATTTTCAGCGTGCCGTCCAGGTAAACCTTGAACGTATTACCGTCGGCCGTTACCCTGAGGTTGTACCATGTGTCCTTAAGGAGCTTGGTGCCGACTTGGACGATCTCTCGTTTTTTTATCTCATTATTGACAAGCACCTCAAGCGCTATCGTTTCGTCGCCAAGGACGACCCTGTACCCGTTACCAAGGTCAGTGGCCCTGAATATAACACCGGCGCCCTTATAGTAACTGTCGAACTTAATCTTGGTGCTGATATCAATGTCCTCCCACGCCTTCGTCCCGCCGGCTCTCGCATAGCCCGATATCCTGGCGTCACCCTGGGTGAATATACCTCCCTCCGTGGTCCAGGCCCTGCTCACCGGTTCCCAAAGGGATGAGCCCTGGGCCGTAAGTTTATCGACCATCTTTACAGGCGCCGTCATGGTACCATCGGACGGCTGAAGAACGGGGAGGTTACCGATAGCTTTCAAAATCGCCTCTTCCGTTATTGTTCCCTGCGAAAGGTCCCTGTTCCTGACTATATCGGCGATCTCCATTATGATGTCGATATCGGCGCTCGAGACCTTGTCGTCAAGGTTCACGTCATATTTGGTTATTATGCTCTTTAGCTCGTCCAGATTTTGTTGCGTTATGCTGGAGTATTTACCGTTAAACAATGCCTTATCGTAGGTATAGACCGAGGCGTCGATCGAGGCTAAATTGACATCGATTATATCGACCATTCCGTCACTGTTTATGTCACGCCTCTCGCTTATGCTTTTCCTAAGAAGCGCCAGATCAGAAATGTCCACTATCCCGTCCTTCTCGTAAGAGTAAGTCCCGTCAGCGTTAAGTCCGGTTATATCGAGCTGCTCTACGTAAATGGCCTCGAGCGGAGGATCTAACCCAAGCCTGTCAACGTTAGTACTGACGACACTGCTCATTATGGCAATATCCGCACCGTTCCACTGTAAGTCGCCGTTGATATCGAGCCCGAACTTGAGAGCCCTCGTAAGGGCAAGCTTATCCTGAACGTCTATAATGTCATCACCGTTAATATCCGCTCGGGAGATCGTATCCTTATCGATCTCGAACATCTTGAATATAGAAACGATGAGCGCCAGGTCTTTCTCGTCCGTAACGAGGTCTCCGTTAATGTCAAGCTCGTCAAAAAGAGCGAGATTCTTCTGGAGCGCCTTCCTGTCTTCTTCGTCTATCGTCCCGCTCTTATCGAGATCGGCCGCGGCAAACTCATCTTCGGACACCGAATACCTGTTAAAATTGATTATGCTCTGGATGTACGCCTCGTCCTGGTCGTCAACGATACCATCGTTATTGACGTCAACGTAACCCTGGCAAAGTATCTCGCCGGCAGCGACGTCAGCCTCGGTAATGAGTCCGTCAGGAGTGTAACTCAAAGAGCCGTCGGGATTGCGGCTCGCTATATCGCTTTGCTTGAGCCTGCTCACCTGGTATATCGACAGCATTATATTCTCGAATTGGGTAACGTCGTTCGCGTCTATGAGATCATCATCAGCCTGGGTAGGTTCGAGGACATGGCTAATATTGAGCGTGTTGAACTCGGCGTCGTCAACGCCTCCTTCCCCCCTGCCTACCTTGCCGTCAGAGTTAACATCGAATAAGGCTACCCTTGATTCCAGATATTCCTTGTCATTGATATCAAAATGCCCGCTCCCGTCAAGGTCTATGATCTTGAAACCGGTCCAGACATCGTTTATCTGTTTCCTGTCCAGAATGGTGACCATCCCGGAGCCGTCTATATCTCTGGTATTGACCATACGGAACTCACCGATTTGGACGCTTGCTGAATTATTTGACGGAGCGTTGACCCATACGAGCTGGATGGAATGTTCGCCCGGACCGAGGTCCATATTCATGCTTCCGGTCTTATAAATATCCCTTGTGGCATCGATCTCCATATTGCCCTGGAATACGTTGTCAACATAAAGCTCGAATTCGTATTTATACCCGACATAAGGCGGCTGCTGGTAATTAAAACCTCTCGCGTCAACTTGAATGTCATAATTCGAGGTGCTGACGGTCGTAACCTTGTATTTAACATACGAACCGTTCTCTCTGGAATAGACGGTACTGCCGACGCCCTGGAATCCGAAACGTCCGTTCACGGCGTCAGTCGCGCTGCCGTCCGTGATTATGGTTATTGAATCTTTAGCCGCGTTAACAATGTTATAGTCGTTAATGTCCACCGTGCCGTCATTGTTAAGATCGGCCCCGGCAAGATCCTCATCATAAACCGCGCCTTTCACGTCCATAAGCATTATTACGCTTTCGAAAAGTTCTATATCATGGTAATTGACGATGCCGTCGCCGTTTATATCCGTGTTCGAGAACACATTAATTGCCTGGGTCATTATCGCCGCCGTCTCGGGCGTCAGGTCCAGTCCGAGATCGCTGACCCTGTCCATCCCGTGCTTCAGCGCCTCTATGATATCGTATACCAGTGTGACATCGAACGAATCCACCTTACCGCTATTGTCCACGTCGACCGAATGCCCTATAAGCATGCTGAGCTGATCGATGTCGTTCTTATTGACTATTCCGTCCTTGTTGATATCCGCCTTCTCCACGTCTTCGGGGAGGTATGTCTGAACATTCTCGAGATAGCTCAATATATAGTTCAGTTCCTCAAGATCTTTTGTCGTTATCTCGAGGTCACCGTCCACATCGCCTTTCTCATACACTTTTATAAGCTGGCTCATCCTGAACTCGTCGTCCGGCGTTACCCTTCCGTCACCGTTCAGGTCGGATATCGCGCGTTCGTGGTCCGTTACGCCGAATTTCTGATATTCGATGACCATCTTCATGAACGTGTCATCATCTCCGTCGATGACACCGTCGCCATTGACGTCAATGTAGCCCTTCAACACTTTGCGCATATCGTCCAAATCCACCTGATTCAACGCACCGTCGGTATTAACATCATAGATCGCCAGTTTTGACATATCCAGTGCCTCATCTTTCGGGAGAGAACTGTATATCGTCTGGAGTTCCGCGATGTCGTCCGAGTTTATGAGGTGGTCCCTGTTCACATCGAGAGGATGATAACCCTCGACCAATGGCCTCGCGTAAGCAGCGCGGGCTTCAGCGAGAAGGGTCGTGTCCTCCGCGTTCCATTCTCCGTCACCGTCAAGATCGGCTTTCCGTATATCATCCATGGTCAGGTCCACGCCAAGGCTTTGAGCCTTAACGATATCGAGTATCCTGGCGGCATCGTCGGAATCGACAGTTCCGTCGCCGTTCACGTCCTTGAGTTTTTCCAGAACGTCAAGTAGCATGACCCTGTCAGCTTTATCGACCCTGCCGTCGCCGCTTACGTCCGCCATCTCTATCTCAGCGAGAGGAATAATTTCTTCGCTTCTGGCGGCGAACTGGAACACGCCTTTTATGTAATCGACGTCTTTCTGCGTCGCTCCGTCCAGACCGTCAATGTCCGCCCTTGAAAGCACGCCGAAAAGCCTCTCGAACTGTTCGATATCATCGGCATCGATATCGCCGTCAAGATCGATATCAGCTTTCCTGATATCGTCTTCTGTCAGATTCTTTTTTATGGCCTCGACAACACCGGCTATATTTTCAAAATCCAGGTCGCTTATATCGCCGTCTCCGTTCACGTCCAGGGCCTTATCGAGCACTCCTTGTATGACATCCTTATCTTCCTTAGTCACGTATCCGTCGCGGTTGACATCGGCCCTGAGAATAATAGCGTTGGATATCCTCTTCGTGGCGATCGCGGTATCATTGGGCACAGGCTGGCCGTTCGTGTCCAGAAGAACATTGCCGTTAGCGTCCTGCTTGTAACCGCGCTTAATATCTTCGTATACGACATCTATTTTTTTAACCCTTTCGATCGAAGTTATCGCTTTATTCGTCATATTGACTATGATCTTATACTCAGGGAAAGCGGTTATCTCGATACCATCGCCGGTTTCCTTACTATTGGAGGAATTAATGGTCTTTTTAACGGACTGTCCGTAACGGTCGACCACAGTGAATTCTTTTATATTGCCGCCAGAGTCGAGCTTGATCTTGTCTTTCGAGCTGTCCCTGTATTTGACCGTAAGGAGCGTGTAACCGGAACTTATATTGGAATATTCGGCGTTGCCGGTCAAAGGCGTTGTATTGAGGATGGTCTCAACGTTATAAGTAAAATCGTAGTTCGTCAGATTGACTATTTTCTGGATCTTCTGAATATCATACTGGTCGATGATCCCATCACCAGCTCGGGAGATCGTCATCATTGATCCGGCCTCGAATAGTAGCCCTAACTGGCCGTTGCCAAGCTCCTTCACATCCTGTCGGCTAGCAACAGGTGTTTTGACATCCCCCTGGAAGTATCATGAACAACGGTCCATATTGTTTTGGTGGAAGCTTCAATGCATATTTTTATATCCACCTGCTCGGTACCGACTATATCGCTAATTACGGTCGTGTAAACCCCGTTGGAGATCTCGGTGTCATAGCTGTTTTCCTCTGTAAGCGTGATCTTTCTTACGCCGTTCTCGTAGGACGCGAAAGCTATTTCGGTTACCGGTCCGTTACCTTTAAAATCACCTTTCTTAATGTCGTCAAGATAACTGCCCAAAAGCTGTATATCCGTACCGGTTATTATCCCGTCGCCGTCTACGTCGGCGTAAAGCCTGACCTGGTTATCGACCTTTTTCCTAAAATAATCGACTATCTTGGTCATTATGCTGATATCCTCGGTGTCCCACATACCTTTTGTCCCGCCGAGATCCCACTTGGCGCTAAGATAATAGTCGATTATGTTCACGTCAGCCTGATCCACAACGCCGTCGTTATTGAGGTCGACTTTCTTAATAGCCGCGAGATTGTATGTGAGCGCGTTCGAATATTCGCTGGACATGAACCGGGCGATATTGGTAATGGCTTCCTTATCCGCGTCCGTAACCTTTCCGTCCCCGTTTATGTCGCATTTATCGAACATCTCGACGGCGACGGTCATGACGTTGAGATCGTCGTCGTCAACATTCCCCTCCCCGTTCAAGTTAGCACGAGCGAACTCATCGCTCGTAACGTCTAGCCTCATGTACGTTAAAGCATCCGTCAATTCCGTGATATCGGCGTCCGTCACGACCTTATCACCGTCGACATCGACATAATAGTTCATGACCGCCAGGAGCTCGGACCTTTCCGTATCACTTATAAGCCCGTCGCCGTCCCTGTCGGCAGTCATAAGCTGGTCCTTGCCGTAGATCTTTTTAAGCCTCATGTAATCGGCAACTTCCTTGACCTTTTTCATATCTGCGATATCATATTTCCCGTCGCCGTTAACGTCCTTGACGGCACTAACCGCGTTGGTTATCTTTGTGACGTCATTGATCGTGATATGTTCGTCGCCGTCCACATCGGCCCTTGTGAGCATTTCAACGGATAGCCCGTAAGTGCCCATCAAGTCGATTATGTCCCGCGCCTTAGTCATATCGTCATCGGTCATCTGCTGGTCGCCGGTTATATCGACCTTCAATTTTGACAAAGCGTCGGCAAGTGCTTTCCTGTCATGCTCGTCTATCTTTCCGTCCGGCACAAGATGCCCGTTAGCATCCACAACGTCAAAAAGACGACCCTGTATATTTATACCGGCATCGTCGAGGAATTGCTCGAGCTCATTGAAACGCTGCCCTTTCAGCCACATCGCCACGTCATAGGTATCCCACTTTCCATCGCCGTTAACATCGATACCCAGCATACCAGGAACTCGTGACCCGTCCGGGTTTGTTCCGGTCGCGACCGTTATTGCGTCATCAAGCATCTTCCAGTCTACTCGGTCGATCTTCTGGTCGCCGTTGATATCTGCCTTGGCCAACCCTTCGGCAGTGAGCCTTTTTATCATTATTTCTTCGACTATATCAACGTCTTCCTGCGTGAAATATTCATCGTCATTGACGTCGTACTGCAACTGCTTGGTTATTATGTCGTTGATGAGCGTGATGTCGTTCGACTCAATGATCTTATTCCCGTCAAGATCGCCCCGTAATTCCGACAGCCATATAGGATCAACTCCCAGGCTTTCCAGAGAGGCCATAACGTTGACCTTTTCAAGGTCGGAACGATTGATCAGGTTGTTGCCGGCTTCGGAAGGCGTCCAGAAAACATCCTTGACATATCCTCTTGAATCAGTGAATGTGAGGAGGTCATTCTCCTCGATCCCGACGCCTTCTCCTTCGCCATCGAGGTTCCCGGAATAGATCACGGACAAAAGATCACCGACGCCGATGAGCTTACCGGTCCGGTCGTAAATGTTCCCACCGAAGGCGCCGTCCTGAATATAGCCTATGAGCTCAACCATCCTCGCCAGGTCCTTATCATTGATCGTCGCTATCCCCTTATTGTCATCGGCGGCCTCATGGACTATGTTATACTTGGATATGTCGTTGAGCCCGCCCTGCATCCTGGTGATGTCGTCCCCGTCGATATTCAGATCGCCGTCAACATTAGCTCTCACCTTGTGCTGGGCGAGAACGCCGTTCCTGTTGGCCCAACCGATCTTATCTACCGCCTGCTGGTCAGTGAGCGTGGTGTAGTGCCCTTTCATGGCCGATATCTCGGCGGCGGTATCAACCTGGCCGTTAGCATTATCAAAATCATACGTTTCGAGTATGGTCTTGGCCTCTTTATAGGTAAGGTAAGTTATTATCCGTGAAACAGCTTCCCTACCATGCGCCGCGTAGAGGTTCCCCGCGGTGTCGATAGCCCATTGCAGCCTCTCTCCGTCCCTGTAATCGACGGTCAGGTCGCCGGTGGCGTCGGCCCTCCTCATTATTTCGTCCGAGAACACCTGTATATTGAGCCCAGCGGTGACCTTCGCCTTAATGAATTTGAGATCATCGGCATTGACATTCCCGTCGTCGTTGACGTCGAGTTTGCCAAGGTTTGAGCCGTTGCAGTTACCCCATGAATCATAGCCGTAGCTTCTTTTAAATGCGTTAATATCGTTAATGTCGACTTTTACGATAGTTTCCGGGGTATTAGCCTGAGTATCGCACTTATCGTACATGGCCTTCGTTATCCCTTTCTGGTCGTAGTCTTCGACAATGTGTTTAAGCTCCGCCACGTCGTCCTGGGTTATTTGGTCATCACCGTTTATGTCGTATTTCCCCAGGTCACCTGACGTCTGGTAAGACGTAAAATTATCTCTGAAATTATTGTAGTCCGCTATATCCACTTTGTTGTCGCCGTTAATGTTCGCTATCGACCATTTGTAGTCGTTGATGTATTTCTGAATAATATCGAACAGGCTCATTTCGTCGCTATCCGCCGGATAACCCGCGGAATCACCGTCGATGTTCACGTCATTTGCCTGGTCGGTATCGCTACCGCGGGCAATCATAAGTGTCCTGTCAGCGACGCTTATCCTTCCGTCACCGTTCACATCGGCCTTGACTACCATTGCGGATGATATTCCGAAGAAGTTTACGGGCAGATATCCGTTAACCGCGTCGTTCCCAATAGAGAGGAACAGGTCCTTGTCTTTCTGGTCGATTGTATTATCTTTGACGATATCGACCAGGTTGGTCATATGCCTTGTCATGGCGTCGACGTCAGACTGGTTTATAAAACTATTGCCCCTGATAACACCGGTACCATCCTCGCCGTCCACATCCAGCCTTGAAGAGTCAACATCCCCTAACGAGTCCTTAAAAAGTTGATACTGACTGATAGTGTTGATCAAGCCGATATCGCGTGCGTCTATTCCGTATGTACCGTCTAGATCGCGCCACTGATAATTATCCACTGCGTCATGGAACGCCACAACATCGTTCTGGTCGACTTTTCCGTCAGGGCCGCCGTAAGGCATGTTCGGGTTATTACCGCCGGCAACATCGGCCCTTTCAACCTCGGCGTTCGTAAAATGATAAAGGTCCTGGTTCATGACTAATCTGATCTTGTCTATATCATCGGCGACGCCGTTACCTCCGAGAAGTATAAGCCCCGTCGCGTAATCATACCGGTAGCTGTCGTCGCCTATCGCCATATTTCCGTCCACGTCCTTCAATTTATCCATAGTGGTCGTGATACAGAGTTTATCTGTATCGTCAAGCAGGTGGTCGCCGTTAAAATCGGCCGATTTGATGCCGTTAATGATATCCGCCCATTTCGCATCGGTTATGTTGTCATTCCTGTTCTTCAGTTTTTCGATCATCAGCCTCAGATATTCGCCGTCGGAATCGTCCACTTTACCGTCGTAATTAAAATCGGCCGCGGCATATGTCCATGTCACACCGTTGACCCTTCTGGTAACGTCCGAATAAAGGATGTTGAACGCCGTATCGTAAAAGTTCTTATCCGAAGAATCTACTTTGCCGTTATGGTTAAAATCCACTGAATCAATAACAGCCGGCGTTATATCCCACTGATCGATGATCCCGTTATACTGTATTATCTTCTGTATGGCATCAAGATCATTACCCGGCCCTGTATTCGACACCTTCCCGTCTCCGTTCACGTCAGCCGTATGAAGGCGCTGGTACATCATCTGGATGAACTCATGATCGTTTATGGTCACTTCGCCGACATTATCGACATTAGCTCTTCTGATCTCTTCGGCGTTTATTAATTGTTCGAACCTTCCCGGACCTATTATCTGAAGGATCCTGTCACAGTCGTCCCTCGAGATCTCTCCGTCCATATTGACGTCGGAAATATCAGCGAGTACATCGCTCAGTTTATGCAAGTCGTTTATATCCGTAGTTCCGTTCCCGTCGATATCCATATGCTCGATTATTCCGCTGAACAGCACATCGCTCAGGTTAAGGTACTCGATAACTTTGTCAAGGTAATCAATATGCTTCCAGGGATCGTCTATTATGCCCTGGCTGAACGCGAGGACCCTTTCAAGCATATCGATATCGGCGCTATTTACTATCCCGTTATTATCTATGTCGGCCGCACTTATATCAACAGTGCTCAACCCGAGCGTTTTGAGCTGGCGTACAATTGCGATATCTTCCTCATCGACCACTCCGTTACCGGTCACATCTTTGTAATATTCAAGGCTATCAGACATAGCGTTAAGGTCCCAGCTGTCAACCCTGCCGTCAGGCACGCCGTTAGGCCCGCTTATGTCGGCTTGATCTATGTCCTGCATACTGATATTGAGAGAAGCGAAATACAATATATTCTCCATTCTGGTCAGGTCGGCGCCATTAAGCTTCCGGTCACCGTTAAGGTCGGCAAAGTTGTTCATCATACTACTAAGGTCAATGATGTCATTAATGTTGAGTTCTCCATCAGCATTGATGTCCGCCTTCTCTATTGAATCAAGCGATAGCATACCCACCTTCCATGTGGGAGTATGCGCAAGAGCTTTCATTTCAGGAGAACCCGGATTGCTCGAAGCTATCAATGGATCGGTCTTCAGGCGAAGTTCTTCGTAATCCGTAAAACCATCGGAGTCAGAATCCGCGATGAACGGATCCGTTCCTGCTATAGCCTCTATCCAGTCCGGGGATCCGTCTCCGTCGGAATCTGTCCGCCCGTCCGCCTCGTAATTGAACTCGCCCTTATTCGCAGGGTTCATCGACTGGTCGCTCGGGTTGGAACTTTTCAATATCTCTAAAGAATCGCTGTAGCCGTCCCCGTCCGTATCCTTTGTCGCTATAGGCGTGTCCTTATGGTCCATCGCGTTGGTCTTCGCCGTGATCTCCTCCTCGTCGCTGTAGCCGTCGCCGTCCGCGTCCGGGGTAGCCCCCAGCAGGATGGACGCGCCATCGGATTTCGACACAGCGTCTTTCATAAGGCTTTTAGCTACGTAGACCTTCGCGTTAATTTCGTCACGACTCCCTGTCTCCGTCGGGTCGATCTTCGGGGTTATAAGGTTTATCTCATTTATAAGGATCTCCATTTCCCGTTTCTTTTCAACTATGTTCGACATCAGGACTTTCTGTTCCCTTATGTTCTTACCCTGCATAGAGTACTGTAAAGCGGCTATTTCGTTCTTAAGACCTGACAATTCAGAAACAATTTCCGTGCTCCTCGTTACCGCCCCCTGCAGGGTTATCCTTGAAGTATCGACAAGGCCTCTAAATGCGTTCATTGAAACGATGTAATTTGAGATCTTAGCAATGTCGTTCTCGGCCTTCTGCCGCTGTTCATTGAGCATATTCTTCATTTCGAGCGTTTTAACGTTATCGCCTAGCCGACTAAGCTCTATGGCGTAATTCTCAAGCTCAGTTTTGGTGCTCATCGCCCTGGAGATCATTTCGTTGATCACGACGATCTTATTTTCACCCGGAACAAGGTTAAAAGTAATATCGGTAACGTTACCGGCCCCGTCCCTTGTTATGCCTATTTCGGATCCCGAAGGTGTCGTGGTAACGGTCTTGACCCCGGCGGTCATGTTCCTTACACTGGAAAGCGGCAAAAGAGCGTACCCCTTGTAGCGTGAAGCGAATTCCGTCACGTCCATCGCCGTCGCAACGCCATCCGATTCAATAATGACAGTATTTGACACAATCTTCTTCACTAGCACCGAGTGGTCCCTTCCATCTGAGTCAATTACCGCTAAGTATGGAGGCGTCAATGTTCTCAGGCTGTTTAAGTCCGTGGATACCGGCACCATCGGGAGTCCTATCGACTCTGTGAATTTTGATATCGCGTAAAGTGACGAGCTTAAATCGCCCTGGGTCTGGGGCCCGTACACCCCTGACAATATGTCCTCAAGGATGAGCGAAGCGGCAACCTTTTCTATCTCTTGAGGTTTGCCTTTCGAAGCGAGATATCCGGCCGCGACATGCGCCGCGCAATTAACAAGTTGAGCGGTTTGGGTTACTAACCAGCCGCATATTGATGTAATACCGGCGCTGGTCAAAAGAACCGGATTCGTCGCCGCCAGTATCGTCGCGGCCGCATTGAACGTCTGGTCGCCATAGTTATTCGAATACTCGCTCTGGACATTATCAAGAAATGCCCGTACCGTTTCAACAATATTGAATTCCGGGGCTTCCTGCGACTTGATCCAATCGACCATTGACTTCACGAACTGAGGGGTAAGGACATCCTGTGCCGGCATAAGCCCGGTCGGAGCCTCTCCTTCTCCGCTGCCGCTCACCCATATTATAGTTCCTGACGGTAGAACGTTGTAATTATTCCCGTTAGCCGTGAGTATCGATACCTCCCCGCTGGGGAGCACCGTCATTGTAGCGCCGCCAGCTATCCCGTAGCTTCCGCTTGTATAATTTCCGGAAGCGAAATAGGCCTTAATGGCTTCGGTGCTCGCGGCGAACATATTAACTCCCGCGAGCAGTGAAGTTCCTGAATTGGAATACTGATTGAACGGGTCGCTCCCGTTAGCGTATTCGTCCTGGTCGCTTTCTCCGTCACCGTCCGAATCGAAATTCGAAAGGAAGGTTATTATCCGCTGGATAGCGTCAATATCCTTTCCGGTATATTGCCCGTCAAGGTCCACGTCGGCGAGTTTATCGATCTTCGTCCTCATCGCGGATATTTCCGTATCGTCGACCGTACCGTCGCTGTTAGTGTCGGCGCTGTAGATCCCCGCGGCGAGTATAGCCTGATTATCTCCGGCATAAATCATCGCCTCTACTATTGAGTTCACATACTCGATATCGTTGTAGTCATATTTCCCGTCATTGTTGATATCCAGGTTGGTGCTAATACTCTCGGACAGGAGATGGACATCGACATCGTCTATTTTTCCATCCTTGTTAATATCCATCTTAAGCCCTGGCGGCAATTCTCCTGTATCGCTTACCGGACCATAAGTAACGACCGTGTTTATCTTTTCTTTCCCCTTGACCCCGAAATAATCGGTTTCTGAAGAAACCACCTGTGACTTTCCTATGGTATTTATGACCTTGTCCAGGGCGCCGAAGTCATCGTAAACATATGTTATAGTCTCCCTGACCGTCTTTCCGTCAAGTTCATATGATCTCCCGTAATCCCTTATCTCATAGCCCTTAGGCCCTTTGTACCATGTCTGAGAAACGAGAGGGCTAAGAGGCTGCAAAGCAGGGTTAGCGCTGTAGTAATAATACCGAAGGTCTGACCTCACCATCGGGTCGTATTTTCCGGCCAGGGCAGCACCCGAAGTTGTATAGGTGGTCGTGGTCGTGAACCCACCGGACGGAAGAGCTATCGACAGGGTCGAATATATCCCGTAAAAATAATCCGTCCTGTTCGCTCTTTGCCCGTCCGGCTCGAGCTGGATCGTATAGTCCTTGACCTCCATCCCTCTCTTACCGGCATAATAGGTTTCGGAAGTGGTGTACCCACCGGTGGGACTCGTATCAATGTCAACCGTGCGCAGCAACGGGGCATCACAGGCGTATGTCACGGTAGAATAATCATAGTAGTAAACAGTCTTTGTCTCCATCTCGAAATTCTGCGTCCACATCATCCGCTCATCGCCTTCATCTCCCTCATATTCAGTGTATAAAAGAAGGTCGTCCGCAGGGCCGTATGTTTTGGTAAAATCTACCGCAAAACTCGTATAGGCGTAAACTACGCGGCTGTTTATGGTTCCGTCCATGAAGTAGGTTATGATCTCGCTCATTATCTCCTCACCCTGGACCGTAAGCGGAGAAGGCAGTCCTGTCCCTGTCTGCGGGAGACTGCCATATTTGACTATTTTCTCCAGTATGCCGATTTTATCGTAAGTCTCCGTCCTCAAAAGTGCCCTTGTTTCCTCATCGTACTGATATTGTTCAGTCTGCTGAAGCATTCCGCCGGGTATTCCCTCGTAATGCTCTATCTTGTCTACCTGTTCCTCACCTTTTTTACCCGAATAGTAGGTAATATTCTGGAGAACTTCCTGGCCGCTGCCAAGCTTGACCTTAAGCCTGGACTCAAGCATCTGGCCGGTAGTCGAGTTATAGGTATAGTCCGTTATTCCGGATACGGTCACGCCATCTCGCTCATAAGATGTCCTGACCCTAACTTTTTCTCTACCCGAATATCCCACATATTCCATCTCGCTGAACAGCCTTCGTAGGCCTGCGGCCTGGTCGTATATCTTGTCTTGTACCGCGGTGGCCCTTGTGTATCCATCCGGCCTATAGCCGTAAGTAGTTATGGTATCTATACCGCCGCCCCTCTTATATCCTACAGACTGGTAAACGACTTCGTCCGATTTTTCTCCCGTATAGATCGTTACACCGCGCTTCGTCCCGAACCTATCTGTATTTATCACATAATCCAGGTCATAAGCGTTCCATGCCGTGTACTTGCCGTTGACAACAACTCCGTCGTCCACGTCATGGTCATAATCATGCATATCCGTTAACCCATCGTTATTGTAGTCAAAGTCGGGGATCATCGAAGAGGTGGTCGAATAAAAATAGGTCTGAATGCCGTCTATGGTCACATGGTCGTACTTATAGGATATCACTTTACCTACGACCC
>JADGBR010000016.1:0-1185 GCA_015231405.1 Candidatus Omnitrophota bacterium
CGCCGAAGAGAATTTCCCTGATCTTGTAAAAATGCTTAACGAGAAAAAGGACCTCACGGAAACCATCGAAAAAGGTATAGATCAGCTTTACGCCAGCTATCTGGCTAAACTAAAGGAAAAAAAGAAGAAAGGTTAACTATGGCCGGGGCGCGTAAATTTGAGCTCAAGGTGATGAATACCGAGGGTGTAATACTGAGAAAACCGGTTGAAAGCGTTTTCGTCCAGGGGGATTCGACGGAGTTCGAGATACTCGCGTTCCATTATCCCGTGATGAGCGTTTTTAAGGGCGGAAAGATAATAGTGGACTGGAAAGAATACATGCCTATTAAGAACGGGATACTTAAATTCTCCGAGAATGAGTGTTTGATCCTGACGGATTAATGATAGTAAAACAGGATGGATCTTTATGCAGACTTTAGTTCTGATGCTTATAATGGCGATCGTTGTCTTGGGCCCCTCCGCTGTAATAGCGGTATTGGGCCACGCCACGATAACGGCTCTTGGAAGGAACCCTTCGTCGGCGTCGAAGATATTCATGGGGACGATCGTGTTCCTTGTTTTCGTTGAAGCTATTTCAATAATAGCTTTATTGGTAATATTCCATTTATTCGCGACATAAAGTCACCGGGAGAGTGCGATTTATGTTCTTGCTGCAGCTGATAATAGTACAGGTAGTGATATTCGGAATGGTTTTTTACTGGCTCAAAAAGCTTCTTTCCGGCGATACCGAGACGGCAGTTAACCGGCTGGACAACACCTATAAGGACCAGCTCAATAAAAAACAGGAACTTCTGGAAGAACTCATCAAGGTACAGGCCGATATCGACGAAAAGAAAAAGCAGGCCTCAAATATTATCTTTGATCTGAAAGAAGCGGCGGAAAAAGATATTACCTCGAGAAAGGACGATATGCTTAAAAGGGCGAAGAACGAGGCCGAAAGGATAATCACCGACGCTCAGCGCATGCGCGACAAGATCAGGACCGATATAAGGAAAGAAGAAGAGAATAACATGTATGTCAAATGTTCGGAGCTTCTTAATATGGTGTTCAAGGATGTCATACGGGAAAAATTCGAAGCGTCCCTGATAGACGAATTTCTCCAGGATTTCGCGAAGGTCGATTCGGCGCATATATCCAACAAATTAGATTTCGTCGAGGTGGTATATTCCAAGCAGCTGGATGAGA
>JADGBR010000016.1:1222-4467 GCA_015231405.1 Candidatus Omnitrophota bacterium
TGACGGCAAGATCCTTGGAGGAATAGTGCTTAAGTTCGGCAATCTTGTTCTTGACGGGAGCGTCGCTGCGAAGATAATGGAAAAACTCCAGGATAAGGTGGTTTAACAAATGTCTAAAGCTACGGCGGCGAAGCTGGCATTAGAGGACCATCAGTATCTTTTGGACCTTCTGGAGATACTTAAGAATATCGCCGCTAACAGGTTCTATAAGAAACACGGGGAAAGGAAGGACACTACCGAGGTAGAATCGGCGATAAATGATTTCTTTCGGGTGGCCTACGCTTCGGAATCCGGCAAAGAGCTGTTTTCGTTAAAAGAGAACTCGAGAGCGGCCGTGCTGGGGTTCACCGCTGACGGCGGTTTTATGGGAAGCCTGACAACACGGGTTATCGGTTCAATGCTTAAAGAATCGTCCGACCTAGATATATACGAATTCATCCTTATCGGGAAAAAAGGCGTTGAAAAACTTAAGCCGTTGACCGACAAAACGATAGTGTCCGTGAGCAATGTGAGCGAGGAAAGTTTTTATATGATAGCGCTCAGGGTGAAAGATCATGTCCTTAAGCTTTTAGCGGATAAGAAGATCAGCAAGTTTGTGGCCTTTTATCCTAAGGCCGTAAGCCTGAATGTCATAAAATATGAACGTGAGCAGCTCTTTCCTCCGGAAGAGCTCATTAAGATGTGCGCCGAAGCCAAGCCGGGGAAGGTTGAAAAGGTGATATTCGAATCGGATCCGGCGGCTATTCTCGGGTCCATGTCAGGAATATGGCTGGTTTACAAAATAACCGTCATGCTTATAGAGAGCGCCATAGCCGGGTACGCCGCTCAGGCCCAGCAGCTGGAGAACAGCCTTGATACTATGGAAAAGATCGGGAAAAAACTTTTACTTACTTACAGAAAAGCGAAAAGGGCGGAGATCGACAAAAGCCTCAGGGAAGCTTATTGCAGTACTTTGATGGCTAAAGAAGCTGAGTGAGAAGGACGATTGTATGGCGACTTCAGACGATAAAGAAAAATATTCCGTTGATATGACGAGCGATAACGAGAAGATAGGCAGGATCTTCGCTGTCCAGGGTCCGGTGGTTGACGTAAAATTCGACCATGCCACGACTTCTCCCGGTCTGTACGAGGTCATCAAGTCAAAGACCTTTGACGGCGTCGAAGTTCTTCTCGAGGTAGCCGAACATTTGCCGGGAGGCATAGTAAGGTGCATTTCACTCGATTCGACCTTGAACCTTCAGAACAATTCCCGGGTTGAAAGGACGAACAGGTCTATCACCGTACCCGTAGGTGATGAGTTGTACGGGAGGATAATGAACGTTTACGGGAAACCACTGGATAACAAGCCCGAGGTAAAGACCGCCGAATATTGGGAAACTCGCAGGGTAGCCCACAGGCCGGAATATGACCTGACGTCGGATGAGATCGAGAAACCTCAGTTCTTCGAGACCGGGATAAAAATAATCGATCTTTTATTTCCCCTGACAAAGGGCAGCAAAACAGGCATATTAGGAGGCGCGGGATGCGGTAAGACCGTCGTTCTGCTTGAGCTCATCAACAATATTGTTACAAAGCATCAGGGTGCCTGCGTTTTTACCGGCATAGGTGAAAGGATAAGGGAAGGGAACGATCTATATTACGAGCTGGAAATGCACAACCTCCTAAAGAACGTCATGATGGTCTTCGGCCAGATGAACGAGCCTCCGGGAGCAAGGTTCGAAGTTGTAAATACGGGTTTGACCTCGGCGGAGTTCCTGCAAAGTAAGGGTAAGGATGTTCTGCTCTTCATGGATAATATTTTCAGGTTCGTCCAGGGCGGACAGGAAGTGTCCACCCTTCTGGGAAGAGTGCCTTCGGAAACAGGATATCAGCCGACGATGGCGTCCGAGGTCGCCGGCATCCAGGAAAGGATACGATCCATAAGGGGCGGAGGGTCCATTACTTCGTTCCAGGCGGTATATGTGCCTGCCGACGATATGACAGATCCGGCAGTTGTCGCTATTTTCAGCTACCTTGATTCCGCGCTTAAGCTTTCCAGAGACCTGGCAGCCCAGGGTTTCTATCCGGCTGTGGACCCTTTAAGCAGTTCGAGTTCCAATATGGACCCGGCGATAGTAGGGCGTAAACATTATCAGGTCGCGCAGGACGTCATAGGCATGATAAGTAAATTTAAATCGCTGGACAAGATAGTACAGGTCATAGGAATTGAGGAGTTAAAGCCGGAGGACCAGGTAGCCTACAGAAGAGGTGACAAGGTACTCCAGTTCATGACACAGCCTTTCTTTGTTTCTGAGGTCTTTACCGGGATAAAAGGCGAATACGTGAGTATCGAAGACGCGATCGAAGGCGCCCAAAAGATCATGGACGGTGAGTTTGATGATATGGAATCAAAGGATTTTTATATGATCGGCAAGGCAAAGGGGCGATGAACAGTATAGAGAAGGAAGTATATGACCGCATCCTCGATAAGCAGCTTCTGGGCAAGGAACAACTGGATGATATAGTAAGAGAGTCCCAGGTTTCCAAAACACCGCTTCTAAAAGAGATACTTGTAAAGAACCTGCTGGAGGAACGAGAACTCCTCCTGATCCTTTCCGCGGTATTGAATATCCGGTATGTCGATATGAACGATATCGTCGTCGAGAAAGCCGCGCTTGATAAGGTGCATGTAAGAGTAGCGTGGCATTATGAGTTCATGCCGTTATCTTTCTCGGGAAAAACTCTTTCGATAGCTGTTAATATCCCCTTGTCGATCAGGGCTGAGGACGAGATACGCCTCAGCCTTGGTTGCGAGATCAACATGGTCCTGGCCAGGAAGGACCAGATACTGGATTCGCTCAAGAAGCATTACGGACTTGCAGCGGATACTGTAGACAAGATGATGGGCTACGGTAGGACCGATTTTGGCGACCAGGTTTTCTCGTATTCAGGCATAGAGGATATCGAAAAAAAAGCCGAAGAGGCTTCCGTAGCGCGCCTTGTCAATCAGATTATACTTGAGGCATATAAGAAAAGAGCCACGGACATCCATATAGAACCCTACAGGGGCAAGGTGTCCCTCCGGTATAGGATAGACGGAAAACTCCATGATCAGCCGGTCTCGGAGGATTTCATGAGGTTCCTCCCTCCGATACTGTCGAGAGTGAAGATCATAGCGAACCTCAACATAGTCGAGCGGAGGGTCCCCCAGGACGGCAAGGCCATAGTAAAGATCACCGACCAGGTCCTGGACCTAAGGGTATCTT
>JADGBR010000016.1:4516-67669 GCA_015231405.1 Candidatus Omnitrophota bacterium
GCGAAAGTGAGGTGGGACCTCGCGAATCTGGGGCTGTTAAAGGATGATGTCTCGAAGTTCGACGCCCTTTTAAGGAACACGAGCGGTATCCTCCTCGTAACGGGGCCTACGGGCTCTGGTAAGACCACAACTCTGTATTCCTGTATCGATAAGATAAACACGAAGGACCGTAAAATCCTTTCCATCGAAGATCCTATCGAATACGAGATAGGCGGGATAACCCAGATACAGGTTAACCCGGATGTCGGACTGACTTTCGCGAGGGGACTACGCAGCATGCTTCGTCAGGACCCGGATGTTATGATGGTCGGTGAGATAAGGGACAAAGAGACCGCGGAAATAGCCATAAGAGTTGCCTTGACCGGTCACCTGGTGCTGTCGACGCTGCATACCAATGACGCCGCTTCGGGCGTCACAAGGCTTGTGGATATAGGCATCCCTCCTTATCTTCTTGAATCGACCGTTAAGGCTTTTATCGCACAGCGGCTTGTCAGGGTAATATGCGACGGATGCAGGGAAGAGGATCGCGATGACCAGCTTTCGGTCAAAGAAAAGATCGTCCGTTCGATGGGTTCAGGGTCGGCCGGTGCGATCAAGATTTACAAAGGCCGCGGTTGTGAAAAATGCTCATTTACGGGTTTCCATGGGAGGACAGCTATCTTTGAGATACTCGTCCTCACCGACGAGATAAGGAGAATGATCTCTCTTGGGAGCCCCGCGTCTGAGATAAACAAGGTCGCAGTTGAGAGGAACGGAATGAGGACCCTTATCCAGGATGGGTGGATAAAGGTCACTGGCGGAATAACGACACCGGATGAGATCTTGAACGTCTGCCAATGAAAAGATACATCTATAAAGCCAAAAAAGGCCCTCGTGAGGCGATCGAAGGCGCTCTTTACGCGAACAGCAAGCAGGAGGCCGTTGATAAGATAGTCCGCAAGGGATATTTTGCCACGTCCATCCGGGAGGACTCATCCGACGACGGGAAAAGCGCTGTTTCTTCCGGTATCCGGGCTGTGTTTGGAGTTAAACTCAGGGAGCTTATCATATTCACCCGCCAGCTTGGTAACCTTATTTCCTCGGGAGTACCCATATTAAAGGCTCTAACGATACTTGCCGACGGCACCAGCGACGCGTATTTCAGGACAATAATCGAGAATGTCTCCGAAAATGTCAGGAACGGGTACAAGCTCAGCCTTGGGCTCAGGATGTATCCCCGAGTATTCAACGATTTTTATATAGCGATGGTCGGCGCAGGAGAGGACAGCGGGTCTCTTCATATAGCGCTTAAAAGGACAGCGGATTACTTCCAGAAGAAATATGAGCTGATATCCAAGGTCAGGGTAGCCGTAGCCTATCCCGCCCTTATACTGCTGGCAGGCGTCGGGACGCTGATATTTGTGTTCACAAGCGTCATCCCGAAGATATTACCGATCCTTCTAAACCTCCATGTGGAACTGCCCCTCATAACGAAGGTCCTGATAGCTTTTACCATCGTCCTCGAGAGGACCTGGATGTGGCTCCTCGGCTCGGCCGTCGTTTTCGGGATAATTTTCAAAAGGGCGCTATCGAACAAGGTATTTCAGGGTTATTTCTCCAGGATAAAGCTGACCCTGCCTCTATACGGTGAAGTCGTGTTGAAATCGGAGATCGCGCAGTTCGCTAGGGCGGTAGCTATGGCCCTTGAGGCCGGGATACCCGTCATTAAGGCCATCAATATTTCTGTTCCAATCATAAACGAATATGGTATAATCGACGATGTAAGGTCCAGCGTTAGGAAATTAGAGTCCGGAAATTCCCTGGGTGAATCGCTAAAAGGGACAAGGACGTTCCCTCCTTTCGTCTATAATCTGGTAAAGGTGGGCGAGGAAACAGGGGCGCTTGACGGGGCGCTTTCTAACATCGCTGATACCTATGAATCCGACTGCGAGGAGATCATTAAGGTAATGACCAATCTCCTTGAGCCGGTTCTGGTGTTGATCATTGGACTCATAGTGGCTTTTATAGTTTTCGCGGTGCTCTTGCCGATATTGAATCTTAATATTTTGATAAAATAAAATCCATAACGGGAGGTCTCAATGCTGTCTTCAAAGAAAGGGTTCACCCTTATCGAGATATTGATGGTAGTGGTTATCATAAGCGCGCTCGCCGCGATGGTGATCCCGCGCCTTACCGGACGTACGGAACAGGCTAAAGAGGCCATAGCCGGCGTTGATGTAAAAGTCAATATCCCTACAGCCCTTAAGCTCTACGAGCTCGATAATGGAAGGTACCCTTCTTCGGAGCAGGGTCTTAACGCTTTAGTGACCAAGCCTCAAGCGGCTCCGGTTCCCGAAACCTGGAACGGACCATACGTTGAAACGCGCAGTATACTTGACCCATGGGGCAAACCTTATGTTTACAGGTACCCCGGGAGCCATGGGATCGATTATGACCTTTATTCCCTGGGCCAGTCAGGTAAGGAAGACGAAAAGAACATAAAAAATTGGTAAAAATAAACGCATACACCATCCCGCCTGATATTTTGGAGAAGAGGGGATTCACTTTCTTCGAGGTCCTTGTCGCCGTAGTCATACTTTCCGCAGGGATAGCCGTCATATTCCAGTCATTCTTTTTTTCGGTTTCTGCGGTTCGTTACGTGTCTAACCGAATCGAGGCCGGCCTTTTTATGGACCGGGAGATAGACCAGAGGAAAATGTCCATTTTCGGGAAATCCTATGTCATGAGCGAGATAAAAGAGACAAAGGTGGTCGGAGCTGACACGCAATTCCACTTAACCGTGAAAATGTGTCCGGTGCCGGGGTCTATCAGCTTATACGAGATGGATGTCAGCGCTGCATGGATCGAGGGAAAAAAGGATATGGTCCTTAATCGGGTTTCATATTTGAGACAGGTCATAGCCAGTTGAACGTTGTTTATAATTTAGATAACAAGCGTGGTTCGTGATCCGAGGTTCCTAGGAGTGGTCGAGAGGATGGGGATATCCGATAAAAAAGGTTTTACTTTGTTGGAGATGGTAGTATCGGTGGCGCTTGCTTTGTCGGTGCTTATGGGCGTTTACGGCGCTTTTTCCGGAGGGATAGATCTCTGGCAATGGATGAGGGCTAATAAAAATAAGGGTGAGCTGGCGGTCTTTTTCGCCAGATTTGAGCAGGACATGGCTAACAGCATCGACTTGGGGGATAAAGGGTTCAAAGGCGATGACGGAACTTTCAGAATGTTTCTAGCTAATCCCGATCTATATTTAATGCGGGCTGATGAAATGTCGTCTATAGGCATAACTAAAGGCGAGGCGATAAGGACCGTGGAATACGATTTTATCGAGGTGAAAAAGGAAATTAGAAGGAAGATCTACGCATTCGGCTCGGATGAGCCCCAGAGCGATATAGCCGTCCTTGACGGGGTTGAGTCCGTAATATTCGCTTACTATGTTCCCGACGGAGGAAAGCCCTCCCTTGTCAGGGAAGATAAATGGGAAGGGAAAGTTCCTTTCGACGTAGAGATATCGATCGTGGTAGAAAGCAAGGGGAACACTACTGATGCTCACAAGAGGGTATTCGAAAAACCTTTTTCAGCGTGATATTAGTACGCCGGCGGCCTCAAAGGGCAGCGTTCTTATCCTCGCCGTATGGGCTTTGCTTTTTTTGACCGTGATAGCGTTCGCTTGCGGGGCGCTTGTAAGACAGGAAATATTTCTTGTCAAAAAAGTCGAAACGAAAACGCGCCTTTACCGGGCGGCGTATTCCGGAGCGCTTTGGGCCATAGATAATGTCAGGTCGTACTATAAGGACAGGGACCCGCATGAAGGCTTTACCCTTAACAATCTTTTGGCCTCCAATCCCGGACTTTTCAAGGACAAACCAATAGGTGACATTAAGGTTTCGGCCAGGTACGAATACGTATCCGGATATCCCGGGAAGAAGGAGACACGGTACGGCCTAACGGATGAGGAGAGCCTGATCAACGTGAATACAGTTGATAAGAGATTCTTAGGGCCTTTTTTCAGGCGTGTGTCCGGGTTGGACCCGGAGATAGCACGGGCGCTTGCCACAAATGTCGTCGACTGGCGTGATGTCGACGATATGGCGGGCGACGAGGTCTCTTCAGGCAGCGAGAGGGCGGGATATAAGAGCTCGGGATACAAATATTCGCCTAAGAATGCCCCGTTCGAGTCCGTGGAGGAGCTGCTCCTCGTGAAAGGGATGGATATGAAAACCTTTTTGGCGGTAAGGGACCGTGTCACAGTGTTCGGGTACGGGCTATTGAACATAAATACTGTTACGTCCGACGTACTCGAGGCCATCGGGCTCGATCAGCCGCTGGTCAATAAGATCATCGCTTATAGGGCCGGTCCGGACGGTGTGGAAGGTACGGCCGACGATAATTATTTTAAGACGAGGAACCTTATAGTCGAATCGCTTTCCAGGACCATAGGCCTGGATCAAACCCAGAAAGAAAAGTTGACAGAAGTGGTTTTTAGCAATATACTTGATATCAAATCGTCTTTGTTCAGAACGACGTGCGTAAGCTCTGATAGCGGCAGTAGTTCCACCGGAAGATTGGTGGTCGTCTTCGATAGGAGCGGAATAGTTAAGTATAGCTCTTATTTGGAATATTAATATTACTAATACCCTCAAAGAGGTAGTCAATGGAAGAATTTATTTCCTCGTTCCTGAACAAAAAAAACGAATTTTTGACCGTCGAAATTGGTACAAACGACCTAAAAGTAGCCAGAATAGAGCGGCGAGGAGATGAAATAGATGTACTGGACCTGAAAGTGGTAGATATATCCCGTTTTCTAGAGGACAGGATAATACAGGAGCTTACCGGCATAATTAGCGGGTTCGAAGGTCTCCGGAGCCCGACAGTAGTTAACGTCATCCCGACCAACTTTGTCATCTTCAAAAATATCGAGATACCTTCGACAGACGAAAAAGAAATAAAGGATATAATCGATCTGCAGGCCGGACGTCATACCCCGTATGCCAGGGAGGAGATAATCCTCGATTACGTGAACCTCGGGATAGCCCATAGTTCTTATACGAAGGTGCTCCTTGTAATAGTTAAAAGGGATGTAGTCACGAAGCGATACGATATCATAAAGGCGGCCGGATACAAGTCGAATTTTGCCGCGCTTTCCGCTGAAATAATCTCAAAGTTCTATAATAAGTCATCGCTCAAAAAGCAGAGCGGCGGTCCGCTGGCCCTTGTCAATATGGACAGGGCTAATATGGATTTTATCGTGGAGCACGGCGGAGAGAATCTTTATATAAGGTCGGTAGCGATCATGGACCCGGAAAAAACCTCCGGGGATACAGACATAAAAAAGAGGATTTTCGAGGGGCTTAAAGGCTCTGTTGAGTCGTATCAGTCCGAGAACATAGAGATACTTCCCGACAGCATTTACTTTACCGGGGCGACGCGCAGGATGCAGGGGATGGAATCCGAGGTCAGGTCTAAAATGTCCATGAGCAATTGTTCCATCATTCCCCAGAATAAGCTGATAGAATCGGGGAAGGTGGCGAACGCCGCGGTATTTAAGACGGACGAGAATGTCTCAGTGCTTTCCGTGTTGGCCATTCCGTCAGTGATCGACGACCTGCAGCTCAATCTGATACCCGAAGACGTTAAAATGAGGAACGAGATCAAGAATAAGGCAAAGCTCATGATCATGATCGGGACGTTTGCCATGGCCAGTCTGCTTCTCTTTTGCAGCGTATTTTTAACGAACATGATGTTTAAAAAGTTGTATTTTCAAAGGCTGAAAGCGAGGTATGCCGGCGAGATCAAGGAAGCGAATATTCTCAAGCAGGTGATCTCGAAAACCGATGACGTTGACCTGTTCCTCCGGGGGAAGGGGAGATCTTTAAAGGTACTCACGGAGCTTTTTAACGCCATCCCGAAAGAGGTTTTTATGAATAACGTCTCTTTCGGCGAGGATAGTACGCTTGTTTTCAGCGGCACGGCGGACAGTATGTCAAGGGTCTTTACCCTTGTCACCGATCTCGAGAACCACCCTCGTTTTTCTAACGTCAAGGTCGATTCCACCCGCACGAGGCGCGTAGAGGATAAAGAATTGGCTGATTTTAATTTAACCTTATCCGTAGGAGACTGATCGTAAATGAAAGACATTATCACGGCGTTCTTTTCCGGACTTAACTCTAATGAAAAGAGGATGCTTTATATAGCGTGCGTGGTGGCGTGCCTAGCTCTTTTCGACAGGCTCATCCTCGGGCCCGTTCAGGGGGAAATGGGGAAAGTCGAGGAAAAGATCAGGATCGAGACCGGGGTTATAAAGGACAACCTCAGGATACTGGCGTACAGGGACAGTATAGTTGACCGCTATTTAAAGCGCGACAAGTATTTCGAGCCCGAGAATCTGACACAGGAGGAAAGGATATCGAAATTCCTTAGCGAAGTCGAGGAAGCCGCGAAAAAGTCGTCGGTGGCGCTCACTAATATAAATCCGGTGAACGCGTCCGAGCAGGGAAAAGATCTTGTTTATAGCCTGGTAGTTGAATGCACGGGGAAGATGCAGTCGCTGGTAGAGTTCGTTTACGCACTGGAAAGCTCACAGAAAATGTTAAAAGTGGTTTCATATACGATATCCCCTAAAAGCAGGGAAGAATATCAGGTCAAAGCCTCCCTCACGATCGTAAAGAAAGTAATTTACCCGTTGAGCAAGGATATATTCTCCTAAAGTGAACGCGGGCCATGAGACGTATAATAGTTCTCATTATGATCTTTTCGTTCATCAATGCCCTGCCAGGGCGGGCCTTGTCAAAAGATACTTCTTTCATCATTTTACTTAAAGAAGCGGAAACCCTGTTCTTTAAAAAGGATTATTACGCCGCCGAAGGTAAGTGCGAGGAGGCCATCAACCTTAACCCGAAACTTTTTCCAGCTTACAATCTCCTGGGGAATATTTACGGGTCGTCTAACAGGGAAGAACAGGCAGCGAGGGCATTTGAAAAGTCGATCGGTCTTAACCCCTCTCAGCCCGATGTTTACGACAAGCTGGCTTTCCTCTACGACAAACTCGGCGATACCGATAAAACCATACGCTGTCTTGAGGAAAGCGTCAGTCTGAGGAACGGGGATCTGGCATCATATTACGATAAACTTGGATTAATATATTTTTTAAAAAAGAAAGACCACCAGAAGGCCTTTGAGTATTTCAATAAGCTTTCCGGGAAATACAAGGATGACCCAAAATATCTTTATTTTAAAGGGGCTTGCTATCTTCTTTCCGGTAAAAATCTTCTCGCCATGGAATGCGTGACCGGTCTTCGGGCGCTTGGCAACCAGTATCTGTCGGCAGTCCTTGAGGATTACCTGAAACGGAGCTCGACCGGGGTCACGATAACGACCGACGAAATAGCTCTCTTGTACAACGAACAGGAGTCTAGGGCGACAAAGAGGGAGTGACTTCTATCTGGGTTTTTCCCCAGGCCATTCGATCTTGAATAATGCCGCTTTTGTGGGAACGAGCGGGCTTTCTTCCCGGAATACCGGCTTAAAGTGTTTAAGCCCCGCGCCTTCGAAATAGTACATCTTATAGAGTACCGATCTTATTACTCCCGTCGGGCCGACCAGGCAGCCCTTAGGACCGGATATTTTTCCTGTTATCATCACTGAGAGTTTTAAATTGGAGTTCTGAAAATGTTTTTCGATGAATTTACCGTCCGCGTCAAGGTATAACAGGTATTCCGGAGTACCCGAAAGCATGTTCTCCAGATTGTTAATATAGATATCTTTGAGGTCCGTGTTCAGAAGAACTCCGTTCTCGAACCTATACACTGCGCCCTTTTTCTCGGAAAGCCCTGATTCGGTCCCGATATAAGGCATTCCGCCGGATATCGACCATATGGTTTCTATGTTGTTCTTTGAGCCTCTAAAGAAGAGAACGCCTTTCTTAAGCTCTTCCTGGCGCTTCCGATCGATCTTCATGGCTTTCTGGAAATCCCAGTTCATGACATAATACAGGCCCAGGACATTCGTCGCGAGTTCGTCGTATATGAAAAAATACGAGGGCGGCGGTGACGCGTTGAGCATACCGGTTATCTTCTCGGCTGTATCATTGTCGACATACCCGCTAAGAAGCTCCTTAGCTTTTGAGGGCGGCGTAAGAATGAGGCGGTTGAGGAGCTCTATAGTCATGTCAAGCGGGACCATATTCGAGAGGAGAAGTTCGGCCGGGCGGTTGCCCGAAGTGTTGAGCATCTTTAAAACTCCCATCGAGTATTGCTCGTCCGGTGATAAAAAAGCCCTCGCTAGCCAGTATGCCTGGGGAGTATTTATCGTAGCACCGTCGAATGTAACGGCTCTATGGGCTATGGCCTTAATGAAATGACCGGGCGGCCACCATGTGTTTATTATTGAGCTGGTAGGGGTGAACTCCTTGATCTTGTTGAGGGACCTGTCCCAGACGGAATTATAAAGAGGGTTCTGGATAGAAGCGCTTAGGTGGCCCGTTACCACCGGTAATAGGACCGCAGGGAGGATTAGCGCATTCACGCTTATGGAGGCTAGTCTGACGTTCTTGATCGCCGACCGGGCTAATAAGCCGAGGCCTTTAACTAAAACGTCAAGGAAATAGGCGAAACAGGCCGAGGCGACGGGCAGTAAAAACAAGATGAATCTCTGTGCGTTAAGGGCCATCAATAGCGTGACAATGTAAACCGACGCGATGCCCCTCGGGCATGCGGAATACTTGCCGGGCTTAGTGAGTAGCATGAGAAGTGCCCCCGCCAGGGACAAAGGAAAAAAGATAAAGCCACCGAGGACATATAGTATTTTCAGGAGGGACGGGGACTTGAGTTCCCCGACGGATAAGAGAATGTCTGGCCAGAGGTTAGAGTCCATGAAAAGGAATCCGGAAAAGATATCCTTTATGTCCTTTAACGAATCCGCCAGTCCGCGCGGTGTAAGGAAAAGGGCTGATAGCGCCGCGAGGGAAACCGCGTAAATCGAAAAGGATACGGTGAATTTAAGTCGCGACTCCCGGTCACCCGAGCTGGCCGAGAAGCCGATGAAGAACAGTAGGGAGGTTAAGACAGGCAGGAGTATCCACCCCTGCCATAGCATGGAATAAAAAGCGGCGGAAAGGGCCAGGAAAAAAGACGTCTTTACGGGGATATGATCTTTTCCCGAGATGGCCGTGAATAATATCAGGGTCAAGAGAACGAACATGATATTGTAGGGGTCGGTGTCGTACCATCCGAATGAGCTCCTCTGTATGTATATGGGTGACAGGGCAAAAAAAACGCAACCGATGAAAGACGGGACGCGTGCTATGCCCATGTGAGCCATGGCCATGAAGAAAAGGATCACTGTTAAAGCGAAAAGGATGAGGGGCAGCGCTGAAACGGCCATGAGGAGGCTTATACGTCCAAAAGAGACCAGGGAAAGCGCTTTGTAAGTTAAAAAGCCGATATAGGGGTGTATCTCGAACGCGCGCCAGTGTCCCCCGGGGGCCATCATAAAAGGGTCAAAATATTTCCCGTCCTTAATTATGGAGGATAATCTCCCGGTTCTCGCTATATTCTCCGTAAGGTACAGATAATAGTACGGGTCGGATTCAAGGAGGTGGAAAGTGAAGGGTTTATTGTTCGCGTTAGCGGCGCGGACCTTTTTCGCGGCTATATCGATCTGGCCGGTATCATTCTTAATGAGCTCCTGGAACTGTTTTGCCGCGGCGGAGATCTTAGCTTGTTCGGGGAGCCATGGGCTTGATCTTTCGACCGAGCCGATTATCAGTTTCTGGAGATTAATGAGCGCTACTTGCCTGTAGAGAGCGTTGTTCACCCGGTCCAGGTTCTGTATGGCAGGATACACCCTGAAATAGATCCCCAGGGCAATAACGATACCCGCCAAAAGGATAGAAAAGTAGCGGGTTTTAATGTAGTTATTTATTGATCTCATGAACGAGGAATTCAAGTTCGTCTTTGGCGTCGGCGGGTATCCGGAAATTAGGTTCGACGGTCTTAAAGCCCATCTCTTTGCCGTTGAAAAGGTAGCTCATGGCCGTTATCATGACCAGCATCGAATCGTCGTCGAATTTGTTAGTGCCCTTAAGGAATGACATGCCCGCGGTATCTTCCCGGCCGACTACTATGGCCCGTTTATATTCCTTAAGAACGCCCGCCATTAATTCGGATGCGCTGCCGCTTTTTTTATTGATCAAAAGGGCGAGGGGGCCACCGTAATATACATTCTGTTTCGGCGATGTCAGGCCGAAAACCGGGGCGTTCTTTTTTTTGTAGTAGCAGAGGTTCCGGTCCGGACCGATAAAGTACCCCATAATTTCGCGGACGGCGAGCGGTGGTCCTCCGGGATTGTCCCTGATATCGATAATGAGCATTTTAGGGATATTCGTCCCGGCATATTGTTTAAGGTAGTCGGCCAGGTCGGTGTTGGTGTCCTTGTTGAATTTCTCGATCTTAAGGCATTTTATGTTAGCCACTCCGGTCGGGGTTTCCCTGACGGTTTCCTTAAAATACTCTTCGGAGACGACTTCGAAAGTACGTTCAATATTCTCCAGGGGTACTAGAACGATCAATATGATCTTCGCGTTAATTTCGGGCGTGAGGAAATCTACGATTTCCTTTTCAGCGAGGCCGGAGACAGGTTTGGCGTTGATCGAGGTTATCACATAACCCGGACGTATTCCTTTTTTAAAAGAATCCGACCTTTTTTCAACAAAAGTTATCTCGAAGCCGTCTTTGACCATCCGGCCTGTTATGCCGATATCCTGGCGATAACCGTAGATCTCCTTGGAATATTCCTTAGCTTCCTTGGGGGGGAATAAAATTAGTGAACTTATCCTTAGTGTCTCGAAGCGCTATAGTGAGAAGACCCGCTCCGCGCCACGCGACCATTGGCACGACGTGATCGGTAACCGTTAATTTACTCAGTACCTGGTCTTTGTATTTTTTAACGAATTCGTCATATCTGTACCTTGAAATCGGCATGTAATAACCATCGTCCATGGTCTTATAAATCTTCTCGAGGAATTCCATATAAGGCCTGTAAAAATCGGGTTCCCCAGGGGTGAGAAGCCCCGGAGCGAAAGATACGAGGAGTATGGAAGCCGCTAAAGTAAAAAGGAAGATAATTACGAACTTGTATCGAAAAGCTGTAAGGCCTTCATAAGCTTTCATTTTGAATTCACCTCACTGGTACGGTTTAGGGCTTTAAAGTATAAATATAACATTCGGGGATTGATGAAGCAATGGAAAACTTGTAGTTCCCGGTCCGTGATCCGTAATTCGAGCCGGATATCTATTTATAGTCGTTATTGAGGTGGTCATAAAGGATTTTAATGACGAGGATGGTTGAGGCGAATACGGGGAAAGAAGGGGCAAATATCGCGGCGGCGGCGTTTACGGCTAGGGCGGATAAAAATATGTTCCTGGTTCCGAGAAAAGCGGCAATTTTGTTGGGGGCATTCGAGCCCGGGATATCGGGTGAGAAAAAGCTCATGAGTGTGAATAGCGATAAAATAGCGGCCAGAAAACACAGGACGGAGGTAATGCTTTCGACGGGGCTCTGGCCAAAACCGGGAACTTTCGACGCAGCGCTCAGTCTTATCAATATGGAGACAACATAAACGGCGATCGATCCCGATAGGACCAAGTAATGCAACGGAGGAAGATGCAGGGCGGATCTATGCCTGTGTTTAAAAACCAGTAAAAATTGGATAAAAACCGTAAATATAACATACGAATAAACGGAGAAAAGGATCATAAGAGAGATGAGTTGTTTAGACTTAAGGGCGTTCTCGAATCCGGACAGTTTAGTTAAGTTTATCCTTTCCCTGATGAGGCGTAAACTTTTTAAGGCCGGTTGGGCTTCGGCCAGCGCGGTATATTCGCCGGATATTTTGTCATATCCCGGCAGAGTGAAATAACGCAGCCCGGAGGATGTGATCCCTTTTCTTATGCTCATTGTAGAGTTTTTGTATATCAGCACGTCGGCCATGATCGGGTTTTCGTCGGTTTTTACGGGTCCTTTCTTTGCCGCAACTTTATCGGAGCTGACATCGGTGAAAAGTGTTGGCTCAAATATCATCCATTCATTGTCGGCCTTAACGTAGATAGTGGCATGGAGCTCATCGCTGGATAGTATGTTCGGGTCAGGTCCGGTTTTCAGAAATCCAAGGATAAGGAAAGGTTTCAGGCCCAGATATTTCAGGTAGATAAAAGCGTAGGTGGATAATATGTCGCAGTCACAGTGGAGCTTGCCGGTCGTCCTGAGCTTATTCTCGAGGAACGCGTTCCATGTGAATCTTTCGTCGGGTGAGATATCGAATAAGCCGGGCTTGTACGCGAAATATCGCGAGAATATCCCGGCCGCTATCCCGAGCTTTTCCATATCGTTTTTATCGTAGGCTTTCTGAAGTTCCTTAAGGATCGGATAAGGGATATCGGGATATTCCTTATCAAGCCATGACAGCTCATAAAAATAGGATTTCAGAATGGCCTTGTCTTCGGTCCTGTGTATGACATAGGTAAAACGCTGTTTTTTAATATTCTCGTCGGCGGATACCGTTCCTAAGGCGTCAATGGTCAGATTGTTTTCTCCTGATGATGAGGTGTCAACGCGGCCGGTCAGGAGGAATGGTACCTGTACAGATCCTGATCTGTCCAGCGGCGGGAGCTCAAGGGCGACCCTGACATACGCGGGTTCGCCTCTATCGGGCTGGTCAACATTCCGTTTGCCTCTTGGCGGTATCAGCTGGCAGTTGACGGACTTAATGAATATTCCGTTCTCCATCGTGTCATAATAGGAATAAACAAAAAAGTCGCCGGGCCTCGATCCTGAAACATGCGCGAAAATATAAGGGCGAATGCTTGATCTTGCGCGTTTGACGGGGCCGGTCGACCTTGTTACATCGTGATATTCGAACGAGGAAGGGATAAGGGACTTTTCAAGGTCTTTCATTTTGGCCGGAGTTAGAGGTTCGATCTCCGGCTCTTTCGGCCTTTTTAAAATGTCAGGATTTGACTCTGGGGCGCTGGCTTTTCCGGGAAAAACCCCGTATCCTGAATTCATTGTCATGGCCCCGGCATTATCGTTGCCGGCAGGGGAGTTATGGTTTGGCTGGCCTCCGTTAGATGGTCCGGACCGTGGAGTTACGTTCTTCCCTCCAGGTCCGGCAGAGGCGCCCGATAGATCGCGTGCTGTGGGTTTGTAGACGACGCTTCCTGTTGAGCGCGCGGGAGGGGCGTCCTTTCCGGGGTTTTCAACGGTCGTTTCCAGCGAAGTATCGCCAGTCCCTGCCGGGGAACCGGATGCGGGGTTATTTCCGGCGGTTTTACCGGAACGCTGGATTATCAGAAAAGATATCAAAGTAAGGGTCAGCATGATAACGAATATCTGTACCAGCGTTTTTTTTACGGGTAAACCGGTGGACAGAGCCGGCAGCTGTTTAGGGCTTTTAGATATGATCCTGAGCCGGAAAATGTTCGGTACGGCTAAAACCGTGAAGAGGATAAGGACCGCGCTCAATAAGACTAGAATAATAAAAAACATTTTCCTGAAGTTCCCTTTGTGACGTCGATCGTATATAATCATTATATCTCATCGGAGGGGAATAATTAATCCTAATATGGCCCAGAAACGACACTTTTTTCGGTTGATCCTTGGGATAGCCGTTATTTCGGCGATGGCTTATCCTTCATATGCTTCCGATAAGGCCGTTTATGAACATAACCAGGAGGGGCGAAAATATCTAGAACAGGGCAAATTCAGGGAAGCCATAAACGAGTTCAAGGAAGCCGATAGTTATTCCCCGGGGAACAAGGTCGTGAGGAACAACCTGATGGTGGCATATAACAACTATGGCATTAAGCTGAGGGATGAAGGCGACCTTTCGGGGGCCATAGACCAGTTAGAGAGCGCGGTTGCTTACAAAAGCGATTCAGCGTACCCGTATTATAGTTTGGGCCAGACCTACTATATGATGCAGAATATGCCGAAGGCCGCCGAAAACCTGGAACAGGCTTATAGAATAAATCCCAATATCAGGGGATTACGTGAACTCAGGGATAAGGCCGGTAAGGAACATGGGGTGGAGAACGATTTCCACAAATTTGATACGATGCATTTTATAGTGACGTATTCCGATCTTACATCGATCGAAAAGGTTACCTATATTAGGACCTATCTTGAGGAGGCTTACGGTCAGGTTGGAATGTATCTTGACCGCTACCCTGAACAGCGGACGAACGTGCTGATATACACACCCGAGGAATACAAAGAACTGGTAGGGGCACGTCCTACATGGAGCATGGCCGTATTTGACGGTAAGATACGCATCCCCGAAGCGAATTTCGAGTACACGAACGAAAAAGTGGCGAGAGCCCTATACCACGAATACGCCCATGCACTGGTTCTTTCTATTTCGGGCGGCAGGTGTCCAAACTGGTTCAGCGAGGGGATAGCCTCAAAAGCTGAGGACTTGGTAACGGTACGGGATAAAGAGCTGATCGGGAAGTATGTCAAAAAATTCGGACTTGTCCCGGTAAGAAATATGCCTGATAAATTAGGCTCTATAAAGGATGTCCATAAAGCCACGCTGATGTACATACAGGCGTATCTGGTCGTAAGTTTCATACAGGAGAGGAAAGGGCAAAGCGGGATACGTGAAATACTGAAAGAGTTGGGTGAAGGCAAGGGGCTGATCCGATCGATCGAAGATCTTTTCAGCGAGGATATTGCCGCTTTTGATCAGAAATTCAAGTTGTATGTTATCGACGAATACCGGATAGATACATGAACAGTCACCGGGAACGCCTTCTGGAGCAAAAAACTTGACAAAACAGCTATCTGATGTAAATTAGATACTTAGATCTTGTTTGTTTTGTGAAGGCACAAGCAAAGACGGAACAATGAAAGAACTTGACGCGATCATAAAGAAGTACGAGGGAAAACCCGGCAGGCTCCTTTGTATCATTGAGGATGCGCAGAAGATTGAACCCCGGAAATATCTTGAACGGGATGTTCTTGAATATATCGCCAGAAAGACCCGAACATCGGTTTCGAAAATTTACAATATAATAACTTTTTACGCCTTTTTCAATCTCTTTCCTCAGGGAGAACATTCCATAGTAGTTTGCCGCGGGACGGCATGTCATACCCGCGGGTCCAAAGATATCCAGGATTTTCTTCTCAGGTATTTTGGTTTCGGCGACGGTGTCGAGGGACAGCAGGCGTCTTTGACGACAAAAGACAATAAGTTCACTTTAAAGACCGTGGCGTGTTTCGGTCAATGTGCTTTAGCTCCCGTGGTAGAGATCGACGGGAAGATATACAGCAGGATGACCCAGGAGAAGCTTAAGGCGATAATCAAGGGCATGGATAACAAAAAAAAGAAAAAATGAAAATACAAGCGATCGATGATTTGAAAGTATTACAGGCAAAAGGGCTAAAGAAGATTCTGCCTAAAAATGGCAGGATAGCCGTCGGTATGGGGACTTGCGGTATCGGAAATGACGCACAGGAGGTCTTCCTGGCATTCAAAAAAGCCCTCGCTAAGAGAAGATCACCGTTACTCCTTACGCAGACCGGTTGTTTCGGGTTCTGTGCGGCGGAACCTTTGGTAAATATTTGGCTTCCGGGAAAACCCCTTGTCATCCTGAAAAATGTTTTGCCAAGTGATGCCGATAAGATCGTGAAAGGCCTTTCCGACGGGATCATCGACTCAAGAATGGCTTTATGCAGGATAGACTCATGGGACCATATAACCGCTCAGATAGAGTATGGAAAAGGGTTTCCCGAAATCCCATTGTGGGACCAGGTGGAATTCTTTAAAGGGCAGAAAAAGATCGTTTTACGTGATTGCGGGATCATAGATCCGGAAGATATCGAGGAATATATCGCCATAGGCGGATACCAGGGGCTTATGAAAGCATTGACGGGAATGGTTCCGGAACAAGTGATAGACGAAGTTAAAAGGTCCAAGTTGAGGGGCAGAGGCGGAGCGGGCTTCCCGACCGGAATAAAATGGGAATTGATGCGTAAGTTTAAAAGCGGTGATCCTAAATTGATCATCTGTAATGCGGATGAGGGCGATCCGGGTGCTTACATGAACCGTAATGAGAGCGAGAGCGATCCGCATATGCTTATAGAAGGGATGATCATAGGGGCGTATGCTATGGGAGCTTCATCCGGGATAATATACGTTCGAGCCGAATATCCTCTTGCGGTGGCAAGATTAAAGAAGGCGGTCTCCGATGCCGGGAAATACGGGCTTATAGGAAAAGATATCTTCGGCAGCGGTTTTTCTTTCGAACTGGACATCGTCGAGGGCGCCGGAGCGTTCGTTTGCGGCGAAGAGACGGCCCTGATATCCTCTCTTGAGGGTGCTTCGGGTCGTCCGTCTCCCAGGCCGCCTTACCCGGCTGAAAAAGGCTACAAAGGTATGCCTACTAACATAAATAATGTCGAGACATGGTGTAATATCCCTGTGATCATAGCTAAGGGGGCGGAGTGGTTCACCCGGACAGGGACCGAGAAAAGTTCAGGCACAAAGGTGTTTTCTCTTGTGGGAAAGATAAAGAACACGGGTCTTGTCGAACTTCCGTTAGGATCGACTTTGAGCACGCTTATCTACAATATCGGCGGAGGGACCGGGACGAAAAAAAAGGTGAAGGCTTTGCAAAGCGGAGGCCCTTCAGGCGGGTGTATACCCAACGATCTGGTTAACACGCCGATCGACTACGAGACTTTGGCTTCTCTTGGGGCGATAATGGGTTCGGGCGGTATGGTCGTGATGGATGACGATAACTGCATGGTGGATGTGGCGCGTTACTTTACGGAATTCACGACATCAGAATCCTGTGGCAAATGTACTCCCTGCCGTGAGGGGTTGACGCAGAGCTTGAATATCCTCGATAAGATCACTCGCGGCGAGGCCGGAGAAAAAGAGATGAGAGATCTTTCCACACTGGCTTCAGTCATTAAAGATTCGGCATTATGCGGCCTTGGACAGACCGGACCCAATCCCGTTTTGACCACGTTAAGATATTTTAAGATCGAGTATGATCAGCATGTGAGAGAGAAACGTTGTGACGGGGGGGTATGCGGCAGCCTATTCATCTCTCCATGCGAGAATAGTTGCCCGCTACATATGAATATCCCCGGGTTCCTGGAATTGTTAAAGGCCGGCAGGTTAGCTGACGCTTTTGATTGCGTCATTAGGGAGAACCCTATGCCGGCAACAAGCGGAAGGATATGTCATTTCCATTGCAAGATGCGTTGCCGCCGGGAGGAGATAGACTATCCTGTCTCTCAGGGCGAGGTTCACAGATTCATAGCGGACAAGATCTATCAAAATAAAAAAGAAGGAGCGATCATAAGGGAGCTTGTAAAAGAAAAATTGCCGGCGACAGGCAAGAAAATAGCAGTGATCGGAGCCGGCCCCAGCGGGTTGACCTGCGGTTTTTACTTAAGCAGATCAGGGCACGATGTTACTATTTTTGAAGCGCTTCCCAAAGCAGGCGGAGTGTTACAGTATGGGATCCCTGAGTACCGCCTTCCTAAAAAAGTGTTGGATAAGGAAATATCTTCTATAAAGAAGTTCGGCGTCAAGATAATGACAGGTAAAAGGATAGATGCCGAGGGGCTTAAGGCGATAATAAAGTCTTATGACTCAGTGTTCATAGCCACAGGCGCCTATAAAAGCATATCACTGGGTATTCCCGGGGAGGGCCTTCTAGGGGTAATACACGGCACAAAGTTCCTCGAAGATGCCTCCGAAAAGAAGAGAACGCCTGTAGGAGGCAAAGTAGCAGTTATAGGCGCCGGCAATGTCGCGATAGACGCGGCGCGTACTGCCCTGCGTTTCGGCAGCGTTGTAACGATAGTGTATAGACGGATGGAGGAAGATATGCCTGCGAATAAAGAGGAGATCCGGCAGGCAAAGGAAGAGGGGATCAATTTCATGTTCTTGTCCGCTCCCAAAGAGATACTGGGCGACCAGAAGGGAAGGGTCCGGGCTTTGATCGCGGAAAAAATGAAATTGGGCGATTACGACCTTTCAGGCAGGAGGAAACCTGTGGCCACGGGGGAGCTAGTGGAAATAGAATGCGATACTCTGCTCCTGGCCATAGGAGAAAAGGTGGACGCTTCGTTCATGAAAGCGTGCGGCATTGAACTCAAAGAAGACGGGAAGGTCAATGTTGACAACGTATTATTTAAGACGAACCTTAAAAAGGTTTACGCCGGGGGAGATGTTGTAATGGGGCCGTCGACCGCCGTTGAGGCTATGTCTAACGGGAAAAAGGCGGCGCGGGCGATCGACCGGGCTTTGATGGGAGAGGACAGGTTCGGAAAGCTCCATAAAGTGTATGATTATAGCCAGAAAGCGCCTCAAAATTCCAAATCTTCAAAGAGACAGGTGATAAAAATGATGGGAACGGGCAAACGAATTAATAATTTCAAAGAAATATCGGTCGGACTTTCATCAGGCCAGGCTGTTTTTGAGGCCGATAGATGTTTGCGCTGCGATATTAAAGAGAATTGACCATGAGCGATATCAAGATAAGCGTAAAAATAGACGGTAAAGACTATGTCTTCTCAGGTCCTCAGACCATCCTGGAGGCTTGTAAAAGTGCCTCTATAGAAATCCCCGCGCTGTGCTTTATGGAGGGTTTGAACAAGGAAGCGGCCTGTTCTATTTGTGTTGTTGAGGTGAAAGGAGCGAGGACATTGATACGTTCCTGTGTGACCAATATAACGGATAAAATGGAGATCTATACCCATACGCAAAGGGTTAGAGAGGCAAGACGGGTCAATCTCGAACTGCTCCTCGCCGGGCACCCTAAAGATTGCCTGGCATGCGGCAGGAACGAGACCTGTGAATTGAGGAAAATGGCCGCTGATATGGGCATAAGAGAGGTCAGGTTCCCAAAAGTGCAAAAGACGGAACATCAAATAGACAGGACCTCTGTATCGATAGTCAGGGACCCGAATAAATGTATTTTGTGCGGGAGATGCGTTTCGATGTGCTCTTCCGTGCAGGGTGTGGAAGCTATTGCCTTTACGGGCCGGGGAAAGAACTCCAAAGTCTCGACATTTTTTGAGGAAGGATTGGCGAATAGCGTTTGCGTGAACTGCGGCCAATGCGCCGCGGTTTGTCCGACAGGGGCGATAGTCGAACAAAACGCCGTTGACGACGTATGGAAAGCGTTATCGGATCCCGGAAAATTCGTGGTGGTCGAAGTAGCGCCTGCGGTCAGGGCGGCTTTAGGAGAGGAGTTCCAGATGCCGGCGGGCAGCTTGGTAACCGCTAAGCTGGCGGAAGCCTTGAAGAAGGTGGGGTTCTACAAGGTATTTGACACGCAGTTCACCGCGGACCTTACGATCATGGAGGAAGGACATGAGCTTATCTCCAGGATCAAAAATAAAGGTACGCTTCCGATGATAACATCATGCTCACCCGGGTGGGTAAAGTTCGCGGAACATTTTTTTCCGGGGATCATCCCTAATATATCAACCTGTAAATCACCCCAGCAGATGTTTGGCGCGGTCGCGAAGAGCTATTACGCTAAAAAGTTCAATATCGATCCAAGAAAAATAGTCGTTGTTTCAATAATGCCTTGCACCGCGAAAAAGTTCGAGGCAAGACGCCCTGAGATGAGATCGGCATTCGATTATTGGCAAGAAGAGATGAAATTGAGTGAAAAAGAAGCCTTTTACGACGTGGATCATGTTCTGACGACGCGTGAAGCGGCCAGGATGATCAAGGAAGCTGGTATAGATTTTGTGAGCCTGAAGGGCGGGGATTTCGATGAGCCTTTAGGTATATCGACCGGTGCGGCGGTAATATTCGGAGCAACCGGGGGTGTTATGGAGGCCGCATTGAGGACTGCATATGAGGTCCTGACGGGTAAAGAGCTGGAAAAACTGGATTTTATGGATTTGAGGGGTTTGGAAGGGATTAAGGTGTGTGACGTGGAGATATCCGGATCGGTCCTGAAAGTGGCTGTAGCGAATAGCCTTAAGAACGCGCGTAAACTTCTTGAAGAAGTTCAGGAAGGGAGATCTCCTTACGCCTTTATTGAGATCATGACTTGTCCTGGAGGATGCATAGGAGGCGGGGGACAGCCCCATGCATTGGACAATACGGTAAAAAAAATGCGCATGGAAGCGATCTACCGGGAGGATCACGGCAAAAAATTACGGAAATCTCACCAGAATCCCGCGGTCACAGCTCTGTACAAGGAGTTCTTGGGAGAACCTTTGGGTGAGTTGTCCCATCATCTTTTGCATACAAGTTATTCGGAAAGGCGCGAAACATCTTATGGCAAAAGATAAGATAATTCCCGAAATATCAAGTTTGTCGAATAGCGGAAGGTCTTAGAGGGTAACCTCGGCATTGTCCTGGTACAGTGCGACATGAGGGACGGTGATCGAGCTGATGATCTCTTGCCAACCGAATAATTTCTTTAAATGCGCGAGTAACAACCACTGTGAGTTCGGGAATTTAACCGCGGATCATATATCGCGGACAGTATCGGGGGTGGAATAGGCATGAGGATAGTGAGTAAGGAGTTCCTGGTGGACGGTCACGGGATGCGCATAGCTAAATTGGCGGTCAAATCCCCGGAAATAGCTTCGAAAGCTAAAGCAGGACAGTTTGTCGTCCTGATGGTGGAAGAAAAAGGCGAGAGGATCCCCCTTACGATCGTCGAAGCCGATGCCTCCAATGGGTTAATAACGATCATTGTACAAGCAGCCGGGTTCACCTCATCGCTGCTTGCCGGAATGAACGAAGGTGATACGCTCTATTCGATAGTTGGTCCCTTAGGGCATCCGACGGATGTGAAAAAATATGGAAAGGTCGCGCTTATCGGCGGAGGGGTCGGGATAGCGGAAATATATCCTGTCGCGAAGGCGATGAAAGACAGAGGGAACTATGTCGCGATCATCATAGGGGCCAGGTCAAAAGATCTGTTGATCCTTGAGAAAGAATTAACGGGTATCGCCGACGAAATGGTTGTAATGACCGATGACGGCTCGTATGGACGAAAAGGATTCGTAACGGACGCGCTCAAACAGCTACTCGGAAGAGAGAAATACGATCTGGCGTATGCGGTTGGGCCGATCCCTATGATGAGAGCGGTCTCCGATTTGTCGAAGTCTTTCGCTGTAGTGACCCTTGTTTCACTGAACGCTATTATGGTCGACGGGACAGGAATGTGCGGTTGTTGCAGGGTGAAAGTGGGCAACGATATGAAATTCAGCTGCGTTGACGGTCCTGAGTTCGAGGCCTGGCAAGTTGACTGGCAGGAACTGTCGATCCGCAATGGCATTTACGCCGAGCAGGAAAAACATATTTGCCGCCTGAATAAGGCTTAACGGGTTATTATGAAAAATGAACCGGTCACAGCGAAAGAAGAGGACAGGTCGTCGAGGGTAATGAATTTCGGCGAAGTGGTATTGGGATTTTCTGAGACGGAGGCGCTCGCGGAAGCGTCCAGATGTATCCAGTGCAAAGACCCCAAATGCGTGAACGGTTGTCCCGTCGGTATAGATATCAAGGAATTCATATCGAGATTGTCAAAAAAGGATTACGACGGAGCGTATTTAACGATACGCCATAAGAACAATTTCCCGTCGATTTGCGGCAGGGTGTGCCCCGCCGAATATCAATGCCGTAAACTTTGTGTCTTCACAAAAAAAGGTGAGCCTTTTGCGTCGGAGAAGGCTATCAATATACATTTCCTCGAACGGTTTATCGGCGATCACGGGGCCGCTAAAGGGATAGAATTGAAAGCGGCTGAGGCTAGTGACCTGGCCGGACATAAGGTAGCAGTTGTCGGGTCTGGCCCGGCCGGGCTATGCGCAGCGGGAGAACTGGCCCGGCGGGGAGTTAAAGTCGTTGTTTTTGAAGGGTTGCATACGACAGGCGGGGTGCTTAGATACGGTATACCTCCTTTCAGGCTTCCCAGGAATATACTTGACGGCGAGATCGACTCGCTCAAAAAGCTCGGTGTAGAGATACGGACCAATTTTATCGTAGGGAGGGCGCGTACCATAGACGAGCTTTTCGCCGAAGGATATTCGGCAATATTCCTTGGGCTTGGGGCGGGAATTCCTTCTTTTATGAATATCCCGGGTGAAAATCTTTGCAATGTCTATTCCGCCAACGAGTTTCTTACCAGGGTCAACTTGATGTCGGCTCATAAATTCCCCGAATATCACACGCCTGTTAACATAGGTAAGCACATCATAGTTATCGGAGGCGGTAATACCGCCATGGACGCGGCCAGGGTCGCTATCAGGCTTCAGAATATGAACGGGATCAAACCGGATACGACGATATCTTACAGGCGCACGGAAGTAGAGATGCCGGCGCGCCGGCTTGAGATAGAGCACGCTAAAGAGGAAGGAGTTAAATTCGAGCTTTTGACCAAGCCCGAGGAATTCATAGGCGGCGAAAGGGGGTTCGTGATGAGGATGCGGGCCTCAAGGTGCGAGCTTGGGGAGCCCGATGCCTCCGGCAGGCGAAAGCCGGTAGTCATTCCATCGAGCGCGTTCGAGGCGGATTGTGACCTTGCGATAATAGCCATAGGCCTTGGCGCTAATACCATTCTGACCGGGGTAACACCCGGGATAAAGATCGATAAATACGGGGACGTGATCGTTGACCCTGAGACAATGGAGACTTCCATTAAAGGTGTTTACGCCGGAGGCGACATCGTCGGCGGCGAGGGCACCGTCATAGAGGCCATGGGAATGGCCAAAAAAGCTTCTCTTGCCATACTTGACCGCTTGAGGCACCTCTCTACAGGTTTCTGACCCCGGTACATATTGCCGGAAATATGTGAACACTCCGGGAAAAATATTGACAATATGGACAATAAATCGCATAATCTGTGATTAGATACAAGGCAGTATCTGATTAGAACAAAGGCGTTCTTATCGGTTGATCTAAATTTCCGTTAGCGTAATTTACGGTATTTCGATGTCCGGTCGAGCGCTTTTTTTATTTTTATGGGCGATTTATAGTTATTAATCGTGAAATGAAAAATAACAAGGAGGGGGGAACATGATCCATTGGCAAAAATCGAATGACGCGTTGGGGACCGTTAACAGGGGTAATCCCTGCGAGTCGGGGCTCTGCACTTTGTGCGAGTCAAAATGTAAGGGGAAATGCGAAACCTGGATGTCCAGCATGGTCGGGCGAAAACTCCTATATCCCAGAGATTTCGGTTCTATCACAGCGGGAAGCTCGAATACGAGTCATATAGGAGTGTCATATAATTCCCTCAGGATCAACGGTTATAACTACGGCGCCAACGGCCTTTCGAAAGGGCTCTCGACGGCGGAAGACGATTGCATATTCCCGAACGTCAGCCTTGAAACCGAATTCGGCTCAAAAGTAAAAACAAAATGCCGTGTGCCCATGATGACAGGCGCTCTAGGATCGACTTTTATAGCCGCGAAATACTGGGAATCTTTCGCCATAGGGGCCGCTCTCGTGGGGTATCCGATCGTCATCGGAGAGAATGTCGTTGGCGTGGACAAAGAATCGGTCATTAATAAGGGAAAGATATCAAAAGCTCCGGAACTCGACAGGAGGATCGATACTTTTCTGAAGTATTATGACGGTTACGGCGCGATCATAGTCCAGCTTAACGTTGAGGACACCAGGAACGGCGTTGCGGAATACGTTATCGGGAAATACGGCGATAAAGTGATCATCGAGCTGAAATGGGGCCAGGGGGCTAAATGTATAGGCGGTGAAATACAGGTAACAAGTCTCGAATACGCGCTTTTTCTGAAGAATAGGGGTTATGTTGTCGATCCCGATCCGACGAAGCCTGAAGTGCAGGAAGCGTTCAAACATAAGACCATCAGGTCTTTCGCCCGGCATTCAAGGCTCGGCTATACCAGCCTTTCTTCCGAATCCCAGGTCCACGACTCCTTCATGAAGTCGGTGGCGTATCTCAGAAAGATCGGTTATAACCGGATATCTCTAAAGACCGGCTCATACGGTATGGAAGCCCTGGCTATGTCCATTAAATACGCGACGGAAGCCAAACTTGATCTTCTGACGATAGACGGTTCCGGCGGCGGTACAGGTATGAGCCCGTGGAACATGATGGAATCATGGGGCGTTCCCTCGCTCCTTCTTCACGCGAAGGCTTATGAATACGCGAAGATACTGTCGAAGAAAAAAGGCGTTAAGGTCGTCGACATGGCCTTCGCGGGCGGGCTCGCGAAGGAAGACCAGATATTCAAGGCTCTCGCGCTCGGCGCTCCTTTCACGAAGCTGGTCTGCATGGGCAGGGCCCTAATGATACCCGCGTATTTAGGCGCTAACGTGCAGGGCGTAATGGACCCGTCGCAGAAAGTGAAGCTTAACGGTAACTGGGACGAGCTTCCATCCAACGTGAAAGAACTCGGGAGTTCAGCCGATGAAATATTCTCCGGTTATTACGATGTTCAGAAAAAAGTCGGTAAGGGCGAAATGAAGAATATACCTTTAGGGGCTATAGCTTCATGGACTCTAGCCGATAAGCTCGCCGCCGGGCTTCAGCAGCTCCTTGCCGGCGCGCGTAAGTTCAAGGTCACCGAGATAACAAGGGGCGAGATCTTCTCGTGCAACAGGGAAACCGAGGCCGAGACGAAGGTCCCGTTCATCACTGACGTCGCCGACGATGTGGCGAAGAATATTTTGAAGGCTTAAAAAAATAATTGACAATAAGTCTTTGATGGTGTAACATAAACGCATACGTTGTTGTATGTGATGCGAAGAGGCGTTCGATACCGAACGCCTCTTCTGTTTTAGAGGTACTTTTAGTGATCGACGAGGGCGTCTTGTGATCCCATGTGGGATGGCGAGGCGCCTTTTTTTTTACAAGGAAGGAGGATGGACATGTTAAGGAAAAAATTCAAAACAGTGGTTCTGTCGTGTTTTTTTGCGGTCCAGGTCGTGTCGCGTGTAGGCGCCGGGGAAGTTCCTGAGGGGAAACCCGAGTACATGCCCGATTTCTCGGCTTCGTCCGCGTTCGTGACCAAATATATCTGGAGGGGGCAGAACCTCGGTAATGAACCGGTAATGCAATCCGACATATCGATGGCTCTTAAAGGTTTTACGGTAGGGTGGTGGTCGAATTATTCCATGAATAACGATAAAACAAGGGATGCCGGACGGTATCAGGAATTCACTGAAAGCGATCTGTATCTGGACTATACAGTTTCAGTCGGAACAATGTCGGAAACATTTAATGTCGATAGTCCGGACGTTTTGGATAAGCTGAGCTTTTCCGCTGGCTATACCTATTATACGTTCCCGAATTTGAACTGGGACCTTGAAACATTCGACACTCACGAACCGTATCTGGGCGTTTCGTATGATATACTGTTAAAGCCCTTCTTTAAGTGGTATTGGGATGTCGATAGCGGTAAAGGTATAGCCGGAGATTCCGGAAGAGGATCATATTACCTGGCCGGGATAGGGCATACTTTCGAGTTCGGGGAAAGCGGTATAAGCGCTGACTTGGGTCTTACGGCGGCCTATAACGACGAACAGTGGACCGACAAGTCGGGTTGGAGCGACCTTAATCTGTCAGGCGGGGTGAATATAACTTGCTTTAAATACTTCACGATCAGACCCTTGGTTTCGTATAGCATGATACTGGACAGAGATACTTACAACGATCTTCAGGATAACGAGATTTACGGAGGGATAAAGATCGGCGTTAAATATTGATTAATGGTCGGGCTAGCGGAAGAGTACGTCATCCCCGCGAAAGCGGAGATCCCATGAAAATGTTATTTTTATGTGATCCCGGCTCGCTCGCTTTGCTCGCGTCCGGGATGACAGAACCTGACACTTGCCCTTTTTGTGTTTGACATTTGTTAGATTTTTTTGTAGAATCTCAGCACACAAAGTTGTGTTCTCTTAAGGATGAAGAAGTCCTTTTCGGCGACGTATGCCGGGAAGGATTTTTTTTTGTCCATGGAAGGTGATTGTAGTTGAAATAGGCTGGAAAAGGGTTAAAATAACACTAAAAAGGAGAAAGAATATGGAAAGGAATTTAGGGGGGTTGGATGAGCAGACATTCGCCGATATCTACGGGCAGGATGTTTTCAACTTGAAAACGATGAGGAATTATCTTTCCGAAAAGGCCTATAGGTCATTGAGCGCCACGATAAAGGAAAGGAGCCCTCTTGATCCGGGGATAGCCGACGAAGTCGCTGACGCCATGAAGAACTGGGCGGTCGCTAGAGGGGCAACCCATTTCTCGCATTGGTTCCAGCCTCTTACGGGCACTACCGCCGAAAAACACGATTCTTTCATACAGCCGGATTACGAGGGTGGGGTTATACTCAGGTTCTCCGGCAAGGAACTCACCCAGGGAGAACCGGACGCGTCCAGTTTTCCTTCGGGAGGTTTAAGGGCTACTTTTGAAGCGAGAGGCTATACCGCATGGGATCCGACGTCACCGGCTTTTATCAAAAAGGGTGCGAACGGTGCGACCTTATGTATACCCTGCGCTTTTATCGGCTACCACGGCGAAGCGCTGGACAAGAAGGCGCCTCTCTTAAGGTCCATGGATGCTTTGTCCAAACAGGTTTGCAGACTTGGAGAGATATTCGGCGTAAAATCCAAGGGAAAAAGGGCTTATGCCACATTGGGCCCCGAGCAGGAATATTTCCTCATCGATGAAGCGATGTATTCGGCGAGGCTTGACCTGATACAGACCGGCAGGACACTTTTCGGGAAGAAGCCTGCGAAACACCAGCAGATGGAAGACCATTATTTCGGAGCGATAAAGCCGAGGATACTCGCCTTCATGGAGGAGGTCAACAGGGACCTGTGGAAGCTGGGTATACCCGCGAAGACACAGCATAACGAGGTATGTCCCGCGCAGTTCGAGTTGGCTCCGGTATTCGAGGAGCTTAACCTCGCTGTGGATCATAATATGCTGGTAATGCAGGTCCTGAAAGATGTAGCTGAAAGGCATGGATTTAAATGTCTTCTTCACGAAAAACCGTATGCCGGAGTGAACGGTTCCGGAAAACACAACAACTGGGCTATAGCCGGACCGGACGGGAAGAATTGGCTCACGCCGGGTGAGACGCCGCATGAGAACGCGAAATTCCTTACCATAATTTGCGCGCTCATTAAGGCTGTTGATACTAACGCCGCTCTTCTAAGGGCGTCGGTGGCGTCCGCGGGAAATGATCATAGGCTCGGGGCTAACGAAGCTCCACCGGCCATTATTTCCATATTCCTCGGTGAGCAGCTTACCGAAATAATGGACCAGATAGAGAAGGGCGGCGCGAAATCGTCCAAAAAAGGAGGCGTTCTGGAACTTGGCGTCTCTTCGCTGCCTAAACTTCCGAAGGATGTGACCGACCGTAATAGGACCAGTCCCTTTGCATTTACAGGCAACAAATTCGAGTTCAGGGCAGTCGGGTCAAGTCAGAGCTGCGCAGGGTCGAATGTTGTAATAAACACGATCGTAGCTGACGCTCTTGATGAGATATGCGATGAACTTGAGAGAGTACGAAAATCCGGAAAGGATTTCAATAAGGGATTACAGTCGCTTCTCCAGGGGATAATAAAGAAACATAAAAGGATCCTTTTTAACGGCGATAACTACACCGATGAATGGAAGAACGAGGCCAAGAAGCGCGGACTTCCGAACCTTCTTAAGACCCCGGAAGCTATCGACGCTATCGAACACGACGAGAGGATATTCAAAATGTTCCAGAAGCATGGGGTCCTCTCTAAAGAGGAATACCACTCTCGTAATGAGGTCTACAAGGAGACATACGAGAAAACCGTTATAATGGAAGCGAACTGCGCTTTGACCATGGCCAGGACGCTCGTCATACCCGCTGCGGTGCAGTACGAGACGATGTTGGCTGAAAAGATATCCATGGTGACTGGGGTCAGTAAGAAGATCTCGCAGTCCTCTGCGATCGGCCTTCTTTCGGACGTTTCTTCTCTTACTGAAAAGGCGATCTCGACGGCTGATAGCTTAGAAAAAGCGATACTAAACGGTGCTCATGCAAAAGACCTGTTACAGGATATGACCGAACTCAGGAAGGCGGCGGACTCTTTAGAGGGACTTCTCCCTGACGAGCTTTGGCCTCTGCCGACATACGCCGAAATGATGTTCATGCTTTAAAAGGGGTGACGCGTAAAATGAAACAGACTAGCGATTATCTTGTGGCTCTTAATAAGATCAGCCAAGCCATAACGTCAGATCTCTATATCGAGGATATATTGAAGCTGATAGTAAATCTTACGGCCAGCATGATGAACGCGAAGATCTGCGCCGTTTGGCTTCTCGAAGAGAAGACGAAAGAGCTCAAGATACGCGCTACCCAGGCGATGAGCCAGGAGTATCTGAAGGAACGATCGCTTAAGATCGGGGAGGGGATAGTCGGCCTTGTCGCCCAGGAAAGGAAGGCTATCTCCATCCTCGATGTCACTCTGGATAAGAGGTATAAAGAGAAAGAACTCGCGAAAAAAGAGAGTCTGGTCTCCATGTTGTCGGTGCCTATGCTCGTAAAAGACGAGGTGATAGGTGTTATGAGCTGTTACACAACTAAGGAATATGCCTTTACGAAGAAAGATATCGACCTTTTTAGCACAGTGGCGAACCAGGCTGCCGTGGCTATGCACAACACGGAACTTCTCATAAAGACCCGAATAATCCAGGAAGAGCTTGAGTCGAGGAAAAAGATAGAGAAAGCCAAGGGGATACTCATGAAGACCCAGGGCATCAACGAGGATAAGGCATACAACGTGATGCGAAAAGCCAGCATGGACAAGCGTGTCAATATGAAAGAGATAGCTGAAGCCATAATACTGGCCTATGAGATCCAGAATTGAGATTTATGCTGAGAATAGCCCTCGCGCAGATAGATCCTACCGTAGGCGACCTCACCGGTAACCGGGATAAGATAGAGAAGTATATAGCTAAAGCCCGGGCCAGGGGGGTGGCTCTTATCGTTTTCCCGGAACTCGCGCTTACGGGCTATCCCCCGGAAGATCTGCTGCTCAAAGGCCATTTCATAGAGGACAATAAGAAAGCGCTAGATAGCATTGTACAACGGGTTAAGGGGATCACCGCAGTAATAGGGTTCGTGGACGGTGTGCCTGGAAAGGCTATCTTTAACGCGGCCGCGGTCATCCGTGACGGTAAGACGGTCTATGTCTACCATAAAAGGGCTCTCCCTAATTATTCCGTTTTCGACGAGAAACGCTATTTTACTCCCGGTGCCGGGGAAAAGGTCCGCATTTTAAAGTCCGGTGATATCCCTTTCGCGGTCAATATTTGCGAGGATATATGGGACGAGAATGGGCCTTATAAAGCGCAGGCCAGGGCCGGCGCGAAGCTGATACTGAACCTTTCCGCCTCGCCTTTTAATGCGGGTAAGGTCGGTGAAAGGTTGAAGCTTTTAAGGGAAAGGGCGGTTTCCACCGGGAGCTGTATAGCCTATGTCAATATCGTGGGAGGGCAGGATGAACTGGTCTTTGACGGCGCGAGCGTGATCCTGGATCAAAGAGGCAGGATACTGGCTTCAGGGAAACAGTTTGAGGAAGATCTTGTGGTTCATGACCTGGATAATGATCCTTTAAAAAGACTCAAGAGGTATGTGCCCGGACACAAAACATATAGCGGTAAAGAAGAGGTATACAGGGCTCTTATCCTCGGTACAAGGGATTATGTCAGGAAGAACGGATTTAAGAAAGTGGTCTTAGGTCTATCCGGAGGCATAGATTCGGCGCTTACCGCGGCCATAGCGGAAGAAGCGCTGGGAAAAGAGAACGTTATCGGTGTGTCGATGCCTTCGGGCTATACTTCGAAGGGGACAAAAAACGACGCTTATGAGTTGGCGTGTAACCTCGGGATAAAATTTTACGAGATCCCGATCGAGAAGCTGTTCCGGGAATATACCGGTATGTTCGCGAAAGTGATCGGCGCTAAAAGGGTTAACATAGTGGACCAGAATATCCAGGCGCGTATACGCGGTAATATACTGATGGCGCTTTCTAACCAGTACGGCTGGCTTGTTCTCACGACGGGCAATAAGAGTGAGGTCGCCGTAGGTTATTGCACTCTCTACGGCGATATGGCGGGCGGTTTCGGGATAATTAAGGATCTTTTTAAGACCATGGTCTACGAGGTATCGGAATTGGTGAACGAACTTGCCGGCAAAGATATCATCCCCGTTTCCATTATTAAAAGGCCGCCTACGGCAGAGCTTAAACACGGGCAGCGGGACACGGATTCGTTGCCTCCTTACGATATACTTGACCCCGTATTGAAGGCGTATATCGAGGACGATAAAAGCATAAGCCGGATAGCGTCGGGAAAAGATTCACGAAATACCGCCAGAAAGATCATCAATATGGTCGACAGGAGCGAATATAAACGCCGGCAGGGACCTCCGGGCATACGGATCACTCCGAAAGCCTTCGGGAAGGACAGGCGGCTGCCGATAACGAATTTGTATAGGAATTAGCTAGGGCATAGCGCATGGCGCATGCCTGCCTGCCGGTAGGCAGGACGCAGCAAAAGGGCGTCATCCCCGCGAAAGCGGGGACCAAATGAAAGTATTATTTTTATGTGTTCCCCGCTTTCTCGGGGATGACATAGTTTGACTAGTTCCCACATTTGTGGTAATAATATACGCACTAAAACCGGGGTTAAAAATCAGATGAGCGAGGTTCGTAAAAAAGCAAAGATAGCGTTAGAGGACGGAAGGGTCTTCGAGGGGCTTTCTTTCGGCGCCGACGGGGAAAGGTACGGGGAAGTCGTTTTCAATACCAGCATGAGCGGTTACCAGGAGATACTTACCGACCCGTCGTATAAGGGGCAGATAGTCCTTATGACATATCCGCTTATCGGAAATTACGGGGTTAACAAAAATGATGCGGAATCCGCCCGGATGTTCGTTGAGGGATTTATTGTTAAGGAAAATAGCTCCATAGCCTCAAACTGGGCCTCGGAAGGCGGACTCGGAGATTATTTGCGGTCGAACGGGATAATCGGACTCGAGGATATTGATACGAGGGCTCTCACAAAACATATCCGTGTAAAGGGCGCTATGAAAGCGGTCATTTCTACGGTCGAGTCCGACAATGCGACTCTTGTGAAGAAAGCCAGTGATTCCGAAGGGCTTGTGGGTCGTGACCTGGTCAGGGAAGTGACATCGTCCAGGGAATATGACTGGAACACCGAAGGGAAATACAAGGTCGCGGTCATAGATTGCGGGGTTAAATTCAATATTCTAAGGCATCTAGCGGCGCGCGGTTGCCGCCAGAGGGTATTTCCGGCGGACGTGGACCATAAGACGATCCTGGACTGGGCTCCCGACGGGATATTTTTATCCAACGGCCCGGGCGACCCGGAAGCCGTCACTTATGTTTATGCCACGGTAGCGAAGCTGCTCGGTAAGAAGCCCATTTTCGGGATATGCCTAGGCCAGCAGATACTCGGCCTCGCGCTCGGCGGAAGGACCTTTAAGCTCAAATTCGGTCATCACGGCGGGAACCAGCCTGTCAAGGAACTGTCCACCGGCAAGGTGAGCATCACGTCGCAGAACCACGGTTTCTGTGTGGATCTCGATTCGGTGAAGGGGAAGGGAGTCGAGGTGACCCATGTTAACCTGAACGACCAGACGCTTGAAGGTATGAAAAGCGATAAATTGAACTTTACGAGCGTTCAGTTCCATCCCGAAGCCGGGCCCGGTCCGAATGACGCGACGTATCTGTTCGACAGGTTCATAGATAAGATGAAAAGGTGACCTGTCATTGCGAGGAGGCCATAGGCCGACGAAGCAATCCCTATAGAGATTGCTTCGTTTCGCTCGCAATGACGAAGATCCGGGAATTTACAATGCCAAAACGAGATGATATAAAAAGCATTCTTATAATCGGCGCGGGCCCGATCATAATCGGTCAGGCCTGTGAATTCGACTATTCCGGGTCACAGGCTTGCAAGGCTTTGAAGCAGGAAGGGTATAAGGTCATCCTTGTTAATTCAAATCCGGCGACCATAATGACGGACCCTGAAATGGCCGACAGGACATACGTGGAACCCGTGACGCCCGAGACCGTAGCCAAGATAATCGAAGCGGAAAGGCCCGACGCGATCCTTCCTACTCTCGGAGGACAAACGGGGCTGAATACCGCGATGAAGCTTAAAGAAATGGGTATCCTTGATAAGTATAACGTAAAAATGCTGGCGGCGGACCACAACGTTATAAAAAAAGCGGAGAATAGGGATGAGTTTAAAAAGGCCATGCTTAGCATCGGCCTGGACCTCCCTGTTAGCGGGCTCGCCCATAATATGGAAGAAGCCGAAACAGCCGCGAAAAAAATAGGTTTTCCGCTTATAATCCGTCCGAGTTTCACTCTTGGAGGCACAGGCGGCGGGATAGTGAAGACGAGGGAAGAATTCCTTAAGATAGCGGAGCTTGGGCTTAGGAACAGCATGATAAGCGAGATCCTCATCGAGGAATCGATCGTCGGGTGGAAGGAATACGAACTTGAGGTGATGAGGGATAAAAAAGATAACGTCGTCATAATATGCTCTATAGAGAATTTCGATCCCATGGGTGTACATACAGGAGACAGTATAACGGTAGCCCCCCAGCAGACACTCTCCGACAAACAGTATCAGAAAATGAGGGACGCATCTATCGCCATAATCCGGGAAATAGGAGTTGAGACCGGGGGGTCGAATATCCAGTTCGCGGTCAACCCCAAAGACGGCCGTATGGTAGTGATCGAGATGAACCCGAGGGTGTCGAGAAGCTCGGCTCTGGCCAGTAAGGCCACCGGGTTTCCGATAGCCAAATTCGCGGCCAAGCTGGCCGTAGGTTATACCCTTGATGAATTACCTAACGACATAACGAAAAAGACCCCGGCGAGCTTCGAGCCTTCTATAGATTACTGCGTCGTCAAGATCCCGAGGTTCACTTTCGAGAAATTCCGGGCCGCGGATCCCACTCTCGGAATATCGATGAAATCCGTAGGCGAGACCATGGCCATAGGAAGGACCTTTAAAGAGGCTTTACAGAAGGGTTTAAGGGGCCTGGAGACCGGGAAGAACGGGCTTGATAACGTTAAAAAGGTCGAGGCCCTTTCCGACGAGGACCTTAAAAAGGCCGTTTCCATTCCGACCGCTGATAGGATCTTCCAGGTAAAAGAGGCTCTCCGGCGGGGCTTCGCCGTCGAAGAGATATTCAAACTTTCCGGCATCGACCCGTGGTTCCTCGTGAATATGGGAGAAATAGTTGAACTGGAAAAGATACTTGAGAATAAGTTGAGGGGGCTCCGTACAGATCCGGCTTCCGTGCCTCCGGATACGAGGGAACTCCTCCTAAAAGCCAAGAAAAACGGTTTCAGCGACGCACAGCTCGCCAGGATATCGGGTTTGGATGAACAAAACTTGAGAGGGTTACGGAAAAAGCTGGGTATCATAGCTACTTATAAGTTGGTAGATACCTGCGCCGCGGAATTTGAGGCGTATACGCCTTATTATTATTCAACTTACGAGGACGAATGCGAATCTGTGCCGTCGAATAAGAAGAAGATAATGATACTCGGCGGAGGACCTAACCGCATAGGTCAGGGTATCGAGTTCGATTATTGCTGCTGCCACGCTTCTTTCGCGCTTAAAGAGCTGGGATACGAGACGATAATGGTCAACTCCAATCCCGAGACAGTGAGCACGGATTATGACACGTCCGACAAACTTTATTTCGAGCCGCTCACTTTCGAGGATGTGATGAACATCGTCGACCGGGAGAAGCCGGACGGGGTGATAGTGCAGTTCGGCGGCCAGACCCCTCTTAACCTCGCGGAGAGGCTTTTAAAGGCGGGGGTTCCGATCATCGGCACTTCAGTCGAGTCGATAGCGCTTGCGGAGGACAGGGAAAAATTCAAACAGCTATTGAATTCCATGAAGCTGAAGCAGCCGCTGAATGATACGGCAAATTCCGTGGAGGAAGCCAACCGTAAAGCCTCGATAATAGGCTATCCGATCGTGGTGAGGCCCTCTTTTGTCCTTGGCGGACGCGCGATGAGGATCATATACAACGACGAGCTTTTGGACGAGTTCATGGACGAGGCTGTCGAGGTCTCTCCGGGGCATCCGGTATTATTGGATAAGTTCCTGCAGAACGCGATCGAGGTGGACGTGGACGCGCTCGGTGACGGCGAGACAGTGATTATCGGCGGCATAATGGAACATATCGAGGAGGCCGGGATACACTCAGGGGATTCGGCCTGCGCCCTTCCGCCGCATACGTTATCAGAAGACATAATACACGAGATACGAAGACAGACCGTTCTTCTGGCGGAATCCCTTAAAATAAAAGGCCTTATGAACATCCAGTTCGCCGTGCAGGGCGATGACGTTTACGTGCTGGAAGTCAATCCAAGGGCCTCGAGGACCGTTCCTTTCGTGTCTAAAGCCACGGGAGTGCCGCTCGCCAAGATAGCGGCGAAGGTAATGGCAGGGGTGACGCTCAAAAAACAGGGGATAACGGAGCCGATGGAAGGACTGACCTACACCAGCGTTAAGGAATCAGTACTTCCTTTTACGAGATTCTCCGGAGTGGACATTCTTTTGGGACCGGAGATGATGTCGACCGGTGAGGTCATGGGGATATCGGACAATTTTGGCACGGCTTTTTTTAAGGCGGAGGAAGGCGCGGGGCAGCAGCTTCCTCTAAAAGGCAGCGTATTCATATCCGTCCAGGATAACGATAAACGGAGCATAGTATTTCCCGCTAAAAAACTTTACGATATGGGGTTCAAGATAGTCGCTACCGAAGGGACCGCAAAAATACTCAGGAACAGCAATATCGACGTTGAAGTAGTAAAAAAAGTCCATGAAGGCAGCCCGAACATAATGGAACGGGTCGAAGCGAGGAGCATAGCCCTCATAATCAATACCCCTTCTTCCAGGCATAAGCACTCTAAGGACGCCGCCTCGATCAGGAGCAAAGCTACCATGAAAGGCATTCCCTGTATAACCACTATCGCCGGCGCCCAGGCGTCCGTGAACGGCATTGAGTCACGCCTCAGGAAAGATATTACTGTCAAGCCTCTTCAGGATTACTATAAACTAAAGAACAAGAAGTGAAGTCCGTCATTGCGAACCCCCTCGAAAGCGGGGTGAAGAAATCTCTGGAGGGTTTGCTTCGTAGCTTTCGAACCCCGCAATGACGAAGCCTTGGCGCAAATCAAATGATCAAATATATGGGACATAATTTCTGGATAGTTATTCTTGTAGCCTTTCTTGTTTTGTTCTTCTCGGTAAGGAAGTTCGAGCAGAAGAGCATGTTCTTCCCTAAAAAGGGATTCGACCCGGATATGCCGGCTCCGTCCTTTAAGTATGAGGATGTTTATTTAACTACCGGGGACGGGGTCAGGCTCAACGGGTGGTACATATCATCGCCCGGCGCGAAAGATACGATACTCTTTTTTCACGGGAACGCCGGTAATATCAGTAATAGGATCCCGAAACTTACAGCCCTCTCGGCTATGGGAGTTAACGTTTTTATCGTCGATTACAGGGGATACGGCTACAGCGGAGGCGTTCCGGGGGAGAAAGGGTTCTATCTCGATGCCGAAGCGGCTTATAAGTATCTGATAGACGTGAAAAAGAGCACCGGCATGGAGATCATCCTTTTAGGAGGTTCGATCGGGGCTGCGGTTGCGGTCGAGCTTGCCTCGAAAAAAGAGGTAAAAGCCCTGATAGCCGACGGGGCCTTCAGCTCGGTAAAGGATATGGCCGCGATGTACTATCCCGTCATCCCGCCAGTTGTAATATCGGCAAAATTCGATTCGATATCTAAAATTAAGGATATATCCTGTCCGAAACTATTTATGCACAGCGCCGATGACGAGGTAGTCCCCATATCGATGGGCGAGAAACTTTACGCCGCGGCCAAACCCCCTAAATTTTTCGCTAAAACACACGGTTACCATAACGATATTTCGTGGGACGGCGGCAGGGAATTCTCTCGGGTGATAAAAAGTTTCATAGACAGCCTTTGAGGCTCCGGCGCTACGCTGCCTTAAGGAACCTTTTAAGATAGGCGTATTTACCAAGAAGTTCGTTCCTGTCGAAAGTGACGGCGTCCGGAAGCAGTGTGAATATAAGAGAGTTCCTGTCCCTTTTGATCGATCCGATGTTTATCTTATCGAGAAGTACAGAAGACCCTGGGATCCTAAGCTCTTTTGTTGCTCCAGCCCCTAAGATCGAAGGACTCAGGCTTTCGGCGATGGATATGACCACGATCTCGGTTAAGGGATAATAAGCTTCCATTGGGAAGTTGTCATCGTCAAGGTACGAGGTGTGGACGTTCCTCCTCTGTTCCAGATCATTTAAACCATCCCTGGATCCCATGGAACTGAATGTGAAAAGTTCCGTATCCTCACGGGTCGAGTATTCTTTAGCGGCAGAGAATAGCCCTTCGATCGAAGATGTTCTTATCTCGATATTCCGCGATATGTTCTTGTACTTCTCGTTGCCTTTAAGGAACTCGATGGCCTCGGTAAAATGAGCGAGCGGGCTTTCGGGATGTTCCAGGGCGAGACTGTCCTCGAATAGTAGGACGATCTTTTTGCTGAACGAGAATGAAAGCATCTCTTCTAAGAGGCACACCGCCGCTTCGGATGGATCCTCGATCTGCCTCAGTATGCTATTTCCCGGACTGCCCTCGGGTCTCTCTCCCATTGGACCTGGTGCGAATTTGAGATTGCGGAATAACCATCTGGCCGCTTGTACGTTCGTGAGGCCTGTTGCTTTGACCATCGATATCTGGGAGCTATACCTGTCCGATTCGTCGACGCTGAAAGCGCCGCGGCCTATGAGCATTGAGTGGTCATTGCCTCCTTTTTGGCCCTGGTCGCCTATTTTTGCTATTCTGTCCAAGGGGATACCTGTCCGTTTGGAAAAGTCCATGAGCGCCGTAAGTTTGCCTATGTTCCGGGGTAGAATATCTATGGTGAGTTTTGATGTCGCCGCCTCAAATGGGAGTCCTTCCGAAACGAAGAACGAATTGATGTGTCCGGCAAGTTCCGTAAGGCCGATATCTGCGGAAGAGACTGGGTAAATGTTCATCATATCGGAACTCCACCTGAAATGGCCTATTGAATCGAACAAATTGAATTTATCCCGCATAAGACGCTCTATTTGAAGAGCTTCATCTTTCAGCATCCCTTTTTTATAGTAAGGTTCGGATTCTCCGGAGAAAGCGTTGTACCCCTTCGCCCCGTTATGTGGATAGATGTGGAGGTATTTCAGGGCTTTTTTATCCGACCCCAGCATGCCGGATATTTTATGCAGAAACTTACGGTTAAGAGCCCTTCCTCTTCCCGAGATAACGCCTACATGTACGCCTTTCCGGAGAAGTCCGATCAAGTCGCCGAGTATCACCGGGTCTATGGAAGCATCAACGGCCACTGTATTATCATAGTCGAAAACTACGGCGTTGAATTCTATAGATACGGACGCTTTAAGTTTATTTATCGTTACGGGGTCAAGATCGTTGATAGAGTGAGCTTGTTCCGTGAGCGGGACAGGCCACTGATTGAAATCTGATTCCATTCGTTCATATACGGCTGATATGTAGTCGGAAATTTCCGTATTGTGCCGTATTCCTCTCGGGTCTATTTTGAATTTGAATTTTTGGATGAACGGGTTATCGTCGAATATCGCGGGTTTATGGGGTTTGCCGCCGGCTGAGCGTTTAAGCTCTAACGGGATATTGTCGTCGGGGAGTACGCTGTTCGCTATGATCATTACCGGGCCGTCCGAAGGCCGGGGTTTATATGACTCGACAGTCCGGAATTCCATGCGTTTCTCTCTTATCGAGAGGGTGAGCCCCGCCGGGTTCCAGAACTCGAGGGAAAATGACGGACCTCGGGTTAGCTCGGGCGTTTCGCCTGAAGCTTCCAGAAGTGATCTTAAGACCCTCCGGTATTCCGGTTCTATCCTTAAAGCGCGAACGAATTCCCCGTCTACGCCGAAAAGCTGGGCAGACTCATCTGCTTTTCCTCCGGTAAGGAAATCTTCGAGAATGATGAGGAAATTACGGTAACCTGTGTAGGCATCGGGATATCTGCCGCCCTTGTTCTCTCTATCCCTGGGGTCTATGTGAACGGTGCCGTCCACTACGATCATATCGGGCTTGTTCCGTATCATGTACTCCATGTCTTCGCGGCTGAAAAGATCGGGGTTGATGTAATAGGGGTTTTCATGGCATTCCGTTGAGCCTATCCGCGCGTATGTCACTTTCGCTCCAAGGCCTTCGATCCTTGTTTTTACCGGATCGATGATAAAACCCCCGTAGCTCAGGTTAGGGATGACGACGATGTCTTTTTTTCTTTTATCCTTGAGGTCCCTGATAAGTTCGACGAGCTGAAAGCTTTCATAGGCGGCATATTGCAGTTCCGCCTTATTATCGTCGTCAGGTCTGAACCTGTCATATGAATAAACATCGTCAGTGTCGGCCTCAAGTAGGGTCTTTCTGTAGTCGGCGTACATGTATTCGTTTTTTTTCTTCGTGGCGTGGTCTAGCAGCCTCCGGTAAAGCGTATAGCCGAGCTCGGCATGAGCGGGGTTATAGGGGTTAAAATCCGTTTCCCCGGAATCGATCGATTTTAAGAGGTTCCCCAGACGCGAGATCTCTCGGGCCGGATCTTCCAGCCCGTATAGGCTGTTAAGGAGTGCCTGGGAGGGGAATAGCCCATTTCGCAATAGAAGGATGAGAATGTCCCATTGAACGGATAGGAGCTCGGGATCATATCCGTCCAGTATTTCTCTGGACAAAACCCACCAGCTGAAACGGTTCTTTTTCAGTTCCTCGGCGAGGGCGTTCAATTCAAGGGAGGCTCCGGACAATGTCCAGTTATTTATGGCGCAAATTTCCAGAAAATTCGAAAGAGCGGACCTGTTCTCGTAAAGTCCCGTAAAATATAATGTTTCAAGGAAAGAAATAATATCATCGACCGTATCCCTGGAAGGGGAATAGAAAGCGTTGAATGCCTTCGTGCTTCTTGTCCCCTTAAGCGCGGATAAAGACCTTGATATGGCCTGTAAACGCGCGGGATCGACGGTATCGCCGGAAACTATCCGGCGGTTGATAGCCGGGGTAATATCGAGGTCTTTGCCCAGGTAAGTGATCAGACCTGAAACACCGGACTCACGCCCGGGGTATAACAGCGAGAATATCTCTTCGGCCATTGCGGACTGAGCCTTAATTGACCAGTCCACCCTGTCAATAATTCCCAGAAAAGACCGGAGGTCTTTAGGAGCTGTATCTCCCGCGAGAATTTTTCTTGTTATGGACAGGACCGATAATATCTTTCTGGGACCCAGGCCGTATTGTCTGTCGTTAGCGTAACCTAGGAAAGTATTCACCCAGTTTGCAGTGAGCGATGCCGTAGGGTCATCAAGCGACTTATCAAGAGTGTCCAGCACATATTCTTTTAGGGAGTGTGTCAACCATCCTTCTTGTTCCTCGGGCAGGGCGAGAAGCAGCTCGGCCAGGCTGGCGAGCTCTGATTCTTGTAAAAGGTTTGTGGCGGAGGAAGCGAGGCGAGCTGCTGAACGGGCCACTTCCTTGTCTGTATCCCGAGTTAGTTCGATCACTCGGGTTACGGAAGCGTCGGTTAAGGATATGTTCTGTTCTTCAAGAAGTATAGATATCATTTCCAGCGATGCTATTTTTTCATGGGTGGTCTCACTGAAAAGAAGTTTTAGAGTAACTTCAATTACGGCGCTTTCCGGCAGGAGGCCGAACTCTTTTGTAAGCCCGGAGAGGGCGCTGAGCGCGTTCGCGCGGATAAAGCTGTTACGGCTTCCGAGCGCTTTAGTGTAAGATCGGGCGGCAAGATATTTTTCCGACAGTGGAAGGTGCTCCATGATAATGTTCAGAAAATAGGCACCCGAGCTCATGAAGGCGAAATTATAACGGTCGTTGGATAGAACGCTTTTTATTGCGCTTTGAATGATCCTCTCGGTGATAGTTGAAGGATGAGCGTCAATCAATGCTTTTAGGAAATCCGCGCCCTGATCATAATGCCGCGTCGAGATGGCTTCCAATATGATCTTTTGCGGCGCCTTAAAATCGCTGCCTGATGCGGTTTCCGAAAGGCCTCTGTATATGAGGAAACGTTCCCGGGCAAGCGGGTCATTGCGTCGGGAGTCAGAGACCAGTATCCGGTATAATCTGTCGAACGCTTTAGGGGCCAATATCGCGGGGCATATCTTGGCGAAGTTGAAAAAGCTCACGATCCTTTGGTCAATAGGGTCATAAGAACCGCATTTATCATCCAAGGGCTTTTTATAAAGGACGTTCTGTAACTTTTGAAGGCTGAGAGGCCTGATCAGCTCCGGACGTTTCAGGTAGATCTCCCTGTATGCGTCGACCGCTTCGGAAGTGTTTATGTCCAGCTCCGACTCGAAAAAACCCCGAACCGTTCTCTCAAGGTCGTTACCTATTAGTTCAGGGAATGACTTTATAATGGTCCTGGCGGCGCGAAGCGCGTACCCCGACAAATGTTTATCGCGGTTATCAAGGATCTGTTCGACGACGGGTAGTAATTGCGCAATATCTTCTGAGAGGAGAAACTTCCCGTGGTTCTCTATCAGCATGCTCAGCATCGATAAAACCCTGCCGCGTATGTCGCGCTCACCGAAATATTGGCCCCGGTCATCGCCTATCGCGGATCTAAGATCATGTTCTCCGGATCCTGCACGGAGTTTATTTATCATCTTTTTAGCCGTTTCGCTCACGGTTGGGGAGTTCAGCCATTCTTGATCTCTTCGGAGGAACATCCCGAAAACCGAAAGGAATTCCTCGTCAAGATGACTTCCCGAAAGGCCGAGCGATACAAGATGTTCGAAGATATTTTTTGAGAGGATCCCGGGATATTGCTTGATCGCGATCTTCAAAAGACTGACGAAGTTCGAAGACCCGTATTGACTATCCGAAAGAAAGTTCAGCATATCGGCTGTTTTAGCGCCAAGAAAAGAAGCGCTTCCGTGACGTACCATCTCGATGTAGACATCTATCCAGAAAGAAGAGATCCCGCTCGCGGTCCTTATGAGGGCGGTTATCCTGTCCGTCACGTTATCGGAGAGCGCGGTTTCGTTGTTTTTCGCAAGCATCATGAATAGACGTTGTAAATTCCGGGTTTCGCTCTTTTCAACGTTCCGATCCTCCGTCGTTCCAAGCATGCCGAGCACGCTCACCATCAACCTTTCGTCTATGTGCCGGGTGAAAGCTTCCCCTATATAAAGTAAAACAATTGCCGCGCTCTCTCTCGTTTGGGGATCAAGAAGGCTGGCGGTAAGTGAAAGGAACAGGTCTTTATTGAACACCCTTGGGTCAAGATGACGGTTTTTTAAAGACATAATGCAGTTGAAAGCGGTACCGGCCTCATCGCCGTATATCCGTCCGGCGATGACCGCTCCGGATCGGTTATCGGGGGTTTTGTCCTTAAGTATGATTTCTATAAGGTCTTTTGCCGTTTTGTTGTCGACGAATCTTTTGATAGCCGTGTCCGCGTCGGGGACCTTGCTGGATAATATCGAGTCAAGTATCCAGATGTTAGTTCCGACAGGGGAGTTACTCTTAAGGTCTATAGCCGTTTTAAGTTGTTTTGATATTTCAGGGTCATACAGGAATTCCGGATGTGTTTTAAATACTTCGCGCAAAACCACCCCTAAACGGGTGACTTTATTGGTGCCGATCGCCGGTTTGTTGTCGGTAGCGTACAAAGATATGAGCTTCAGGATGTCATCGGAAGAGAGAGTGACCTTCCCGCGCGATATGTATATCGCGAATGCTGAATGTATCGCGGATGAAGACGACGGTTTTTCGGCGAGGACCTTGCCGCTGAGTTCGCGTATGACATATTCTTCGTCGTACCCCGGGGCTTTTAAATATTCGTCGAAAGGGCCAGAGTTGTAGAAAAGATATTCTGAGCTTTCAAGTTTAAGCAAAATGCGATCGATGTTGTCCTTCGTGAACTCTATGTATCCTGACGAAAGAAATAAGTTGAATGCCTGGCCGTATTGTATCTCATTGTTCCTGTCAGGGAGGTCTTTTCGAGTTTTGCTCGCGGTTATGATCTCTCCCAGTTTTGAGGGGATAGGCTTCCGGGGAGAACATAGCTTCTGGACCGCCTTCATGACGAGCGCCAGAGCTTTATCGTGGCGAGAGGTCCTTTGGATGATGTCGGGCGCCAGCTCGGAAACGATAGTTTCGGATAGAATGGCCTTTTCATCATCGGAATAAGATGAAAAAACATCTATGAGGTCCGAGGACATATCGTAAAGCGGCTTATCTATCCCGTTCTTTGGTTCGATCGGGCAGGCCCTGACGAGGGAATAACATTTTTTGAAGATCTCCGGGGTAATAGCTTGAGGTTTATTTTTTATAAAGATACCGTATAATTCAGCCAGGACTTTGCTCTCGTCGGATATCAGGCGTTTCTCGTCGGCTGAGAGCCGCTCAAGGAGAACCCCGGACGTTTTATCCGTTATTTTAACTTGGCCGCTCTGAACGGCGTTCAAAAGAAGAAGCAGCAGTCGCGTACGGTCAAGATCGATAAAACGGTCCTCATTATCCGTGAGCGACAGATATGCGCAAAAAACTTCGTTCACCAGGGTATCGTCGTAGATCCCGGGAACGAGCTTGGCGGCGATCTTGAGATACTCATTGGCCGTTTCGGATAGAACAGGGTATCTGTCGTCTTTGGCGGCTTCTTTGGGCTGTGCGTCATTCGAGGTTTTACCGAGTATAGTACAGAACAGTTTCCGGGCGATAGTTTTGACGAATTGAGAGGGCTGTTTTGCCAGCATTTTCTCGAAAATGGCCTGGGCTGTTCCAGAATTCCTTTGATAAAGGCTATCGGCGCGTTCAAAAAAGACGGCGAAGTGTTCTTCTTTAAGAGAGACATTTGAATTATCAAGCACCTCCGTAAGGATATCGCCAATGATCTTCTTTTCATCGTTGTCATGCGGCGCCTGATAGCACTTAAGCAGCGTTATAATATGTTCCGATGTGTAAACACCCGGCTTTGATCTCGCCGCTACCCTAAGAGCGTTTGCGGCACTTCTGTTCACGGCGAAAAATGCCTGTCTGGTATCATAGAACTTTCCTTCCCGGATGAGGTCTTTGAGCAGTGAGTCGATCGCTTTTGAAGAGAGAAGGGAAGGTCTTTTTAAGCAAAGTGCGGTGAAGGCTGTTAGCGCGCCGTCGCGGGGATCTCCGTTCCCGATGTTCCTGGCGATGAAAAATATGATATTATCGAGGTCCTTTTTCGTGAACAGGTCCGGCCTCGCGTAAATAGCTGGTTCGATAGCCGTTTTTATCACCGAACCGGCAAGGTCGAAGTTGTAAATATCCTCGCCTATATCCGGAAGGCACTCTTTAAAGAAATCTTTCAGTAAGATCCCAGCTGGAGGCAGGAAAGTCGTCTCGCCGCCGCCTTCACGCGTGCTCACGCGGATCTTTCCGGCTTTTCTGAAGAAACGGTCAATAATGTTCCTTTTTATCAGATCCGGACGGTATTTGATAACATCGGCATATCTCTCGACGAAGGTAATTATGCCGTCGTCGTCCTCATCGGTCCATGCGCGTCTGATACCGTTCTCCACATATTCGGCGTACCTTTTTGATACAAGCCTCCTGCCGAGTTCGAGGTCTTTGAGCCTGTAGAAAAGATCGGAAAGGGTCTTAGGGTCCTGCTTAAGCATCGTGAATATCATCTCGGAGGTAAGTTTGTCGGGAGAGTATCTAGATATGAGCATTATCCGCCGTACATCAGTTACGGCTTTGCCGGAGGCGATATCTTCGGAAAGGTCGACCATGGCCTGGGCGGTATCCCAACTCAGGAAATCAGATCCGTCCCCTTTTGATAGTGTTTCCGCTGCCTCCGGAGAGTTCGCCCGTAAAAGTTTTCCTATATCTTTAAACGTTTCATACGCTGTATCGGTCCCTTTCAATTGGCCGGAATAGAGATCGAGGATAGTTTCGTAAGTATCGAATATTCCGTATTTGCCCTTAATTTTGGCGGATGCGGATAAAAACGTATCGAGGTCATTTGCCAGTGCTTTCAATATGGCGACATACCCGGAGGCGGCGGATGTAGGCTGCCCTGAATATTCCTTATTGCCCCAGTGGAAAAAGGACATTACGCTGAAAGCTTTTAAATACGCTCCTATTATGAGATCAGCTTCTTCGCGTGAGAGGATCGCTTCCGGCCCTTCGGTAAAGGCAAGGAACGCCGGATCTATGAGAATATAAGCTCTGTCAGGCGAAATCTCTACGGGGTTCGATAAAGGTCTTTCCGCTATCCTGAATTTTAATCCCCGGGAGATGAAAAGGTTATCGTCTTTTTCGCAGATAATAGCTAATACTTGACCGGAAGAGGCTGAATAGTAAGCGGTATACCCATTTTCGCCTATCCGGCAGAGAAAACGATGAACATTATCCGAAATGATCACTGGATCCAGGGTAATATCGACCCGTTTTCCGGATATCACAGGGTAAATGTGAGACGCCTCGCTTGCCATAAAAAGGGAAGAAGATAATTTGACAGCCGCCTCAATAAGAAATCTATCGGACATTTCCCAGGTCTTTAGGGGAGGCTGAAGGGAATAAGCCGGAATAGCTAGATTGGCCACATATAAACAAGCGACAACCAAAGCTATACTTCGCAAAAGGAATCTATTTTCGCAAATTCTTTTATACATATGTTAACTGTATGTAAGCTTAGAGATAAACTATTGTAACAAATTGGAAAAGTTAAAGCTACAAAAGCTATGTTCCTTTTTCATTCTTAATACCGATTATAAAAAAGTCACTTGCCAAAACCGATCTCTGCAGGTACGATTGTATAATAATGGAACGAACTAAAAAAATACTTGTTGTTACAAGCGACAATGAACTGAAAAACCTTTTGGGATTCACTCTGGACGGCTGGGGATACCAGGTGTTTTTTGAAAGTTCATCCGACCCTGAAATATCCGCGATCGTGGACAGGGCTCCGGATCTAATACTCATCGATATTAACGCCGGAGAGCGAGCCAGGTTCGAGCTCTGTGACAGGCTGAAAAGGGATTTCGCTACGGCGTATATTCCTGTCATAACGCTTATGGAGAAAGAACATCTTCGCGGGAAGCTGCTCGCTCTCAAGGAAGGCGTGGACGATTACCTTATTAAACCACCGGACGCGCTTGACCTAAGGGTCAGGATCGAAATGGCGATGAAAAGATCGCAGCACAGCCTTTTCGCCAATCCCCTTACGGGGCTTCCCGGCGGGCCTGTAATAGAGGATATGATCCGGGAAAGGGTGGATCTGGGCGAATCTTTCGTCACCGGGCATATCGACATAGACAATTTCAAGGCATACAACGACAAATACGGGTATTTGAACGGAGACCGTATCATAATGCAGACCGCTTACATGCTTTCCACCGCGCGAAGGGTATGGGGAAATAAGAACGATTTCATAGGCCATATCGGCGGTGATGATTTCGTTCTCATAAGCACGCCCGACAAGTATAAGGAATTCTGCCAGAATTTCATATGCATGTTCGATACTATAACCCCCTTCCATTACGCGAAAGAAGACCGGAAGCGCGGATATATCATGTCGAAGGGCAGGACCAACCGCACCAGAAAGATACCGCTCATGAGCGTTACCGTGGCGCTGGTAATAAAAAATAATCCCGCCGAGCTCAATAACGCCATAGAGCTTAACGAAAGGATCGCGGAGGTCAAACAGTATCTGAAAAAAATCCCCGCCAGCAAATACATGGCCGACAGGCGGATAATCAATAACGAGGACCATCTTACGCTACAGGTTTTCAATAACGACGATTCGCTCCTTAAATCCTATATGCCGCTCGGGCAGATACTGATAGAGCGTAAGTGGATAACCATTGAACAGTTGGACAAGGCGCTTAAGATCCATTGGCGGAAAGGGGCGTATCTTGGGAAAGTGATAAGCGACCTCGGGTACGCGTCCGACGATATCATCACCGAGGCCCTCAATCATCAGGAAAAAAGCCTGATCCCTAAATATTAGATATGAAAAAATCCCTTACTTCTTTCTCGAGGAAAGAGTTAGATGCGATCCACGCTCTGTCGGAAAAGGCTAACGGCGGCCCGGGAGGGAAACATCTGGAAAAATTGCTTCTCATGGCCGAAGAACATATCCTCGAGATCAAGGAACTTTTCGCGAAAGGTGATCTTCACGCGGTCATAGAGACCGGAGACCTCGCGGTGCTTTGTTTCGAGATCATAAAGGGATCGGGCGCGTCGGGTGATGAGGTGCTGGGAGAGTGTTATGCGCGGTTCAGGCGCAAACTTGGAGCAAAGCTAAAAAACACAAATTAAAGGTCCATAGTCCATAGTCCATGGTCTATAGACCTAATTGGAAAGAATTCATGAAGAATTGCCCGTATTGCAAACAGGAACTGTATGACGACGCTACGGTATGCAGGTACTGTTTCAAGCCAGTGAAATGGTTTTTGGCGAGGCGAATGACTTTACTTGTTTCCGTCGCGGCTCTTGCCGCCGCGCTTGTGTATTTTAAGCCCGACATGAACGATGTCAGATACAGGGCGGAGATAATCAAGAAACAGGCCATCGTGATTTTCGACGAAGCCCGTAAAGGATTCGATGTCCTGAAAGCCGAAGCCGGTAAAATAGGAAAACGACAAGGGGGGAGACCATGGCGAAACAAGATAAACCTCTGGCAAAAGTTCCGGGCTCGCAACTCATGACATTCAAGATCAGGAACCGCAAAGGCTACGCCGCGGTGTGCATGGAAAATCTCACCGAAGGGCCGACGGTGTCGGTGGCTCTCGAACGGATGAGCAAGGCGCTGAAGAGAATAGGGTATACTTTGTGATATTAAGCAGGGCGACAGCTAGTGATGGGTGACGGGTGATGGGTGATGGGTGATGGGTTTATTGTATTGTTCTTTACCCATCACCCATCACTATTAAAGCAACGAAAGGATTTAATGGGGAATCTGACTATTATCGATCTTTTAGGTATTGTCGCTGGGATATGCACTACTTTATCGCTGGTGCCTCAGATCGTTAAGATACATACTACCAAACGGACGCGGGATCTGTCTCTTTCGATGTTCCTTATTTTTACGGTAGGAGTGGCGCTTTGGCTGGTATACGGTTTTATCATCAATAAGGCGCCGATCATTATCGCTAATCTGGTCACTATCAATTTCTGTGGTTATCTTATTTGGGCGAAGATCCGTTATAATTAGGATTACGGCATGAAGATACTCGTTACGGGGGCGACAGGGTTTATCGGGAAGAGGTTCGTCGAAAAGCTGATCGAAGGCGGGGTGTCGCCTGTATGCCTTGCCAGGAAAACAAGTAAAACGGAGCATCTTCTTAAAGCGGGTTTAAAGGTCGTTTATTCAGAAATATCCGATCTTAAGGGCCTTTCAGCCATTTTTTCCTCGGAGAGACCCGAGATAGTCGTGCATTCGGCCGCCAGGGTTAGCGATAGGGACAAGGCGGATATCATTTCATCGAATATCGCGGGCACAAGGAACATATGCGAGGCATCTTTGAAATACGATGTTAAAAGGCTGGTATATATCAGCAGTATTGCGGTGGTATGCGGACACAACAATGTCGAGCTCACGGATGAAATGGAGTATAAAGCCCATAACTTATACGGAGAAACGAAGCTTGAGGCGGAGAAGATAGCCGTTGAATACCGCGAAAAAGGCCTTCCGGCCGCTATCCTCAGGCCATGCATGGTCTACGGCCCGGGAGAGCCGCACGCTTTGGATAAAATATTTGGTTTTATCCGGAAAAGGCTGATCCCTATCCCGGGGCTTAGGGATGTCACAGATAAATTGCAGCTGGTCCATATAGATAATCTGGTTCATGCCATGTTCCTTGCAATGGAAAAGGAAGAAGCGTTAACAGGAACTTTTACTATCGCCGATAAAGAGATCATAACGATAAGGGAATTCGTGAAAATAGCCTCCGAAGAGCTCGCCGTCCCGGGCCCGGTCGTGATACCTGGATGGATGTTCAAGATCGCTTTTATTATACCGGCCGTCAAAATAAAATACGACCGCATATTCAAGAACAGAACTTTCGATACTTCTCGCGCCGTGAATGTGTTAGGCTATTCGCCTTCTGTATCGACTGTCGAAGGGTTAAGGAAAACTGCGCGCAGTTGGGCTCTGAAGTTTAATAAGTAACCAAGCCCCCATTTCAAGGTCCATGGTCTAAGGTCCATAGTCCATGGTCAAAAGGTGTAGGTTTTCGTCATAACATGAATATTCTCTTACACATCTGCTGCGGCGTTTGTTCCGCTTCGGTCGTTGAAAGGCTGAAGTCGGAAGGGCATACTGTTACGGGGTATTTCTATAACCCCAATATTTGGCCTCCCGAAGAATACCTGAAACGGCTCGATATCGCGCGTGCGGTATCGCGGGAGATGGATTTTACGCTGCACGAAGGTGTTTATGAGCATGATATCTGGCTTGGACGCGTTAAGGGCATGGAGGGCGGCCCGGAAGGCGGTAAACGCTGCGGGGAATGTTTCAGGATGAGGCTTAATAGAACTTTCGAAATATTCCGGAAAGGCGGATATGATGTTTTTACGACCACTCTTACTGTGAGCCCGGTCAAGGATAAGGATGTTGTGAACGGTATCGGCGAGGAAATAGCGGGTGATAAGTTTTTAAGGGCGGATTTCAAAAAAAAAGGCGGATATCAGAGGTCTTTGGCGATAGCCAAGGAGATGGGCCTTTACCGCCAGAACTATTGCGGATGCGAGTTTTCCAAACATGACTGAAAAAAATCTTAACGAGACGGATCTCATCAAAAGGGTCAAGGATACCATCAGGGACAACTGCATGCTTAAAAAAGGCGATAAGGTGCTTGTCGCGGTTTCAGGCGGTGCGGACTCTATGTGTTTGCTTTACGTCCTTCACTCGATACGTAAGTCTATAGGTATCGATATTTCCGTCGCCACCATAGATCACGGGACCAGGGGAGAGGAATCTCGGGAAGATTCGGACCATGTGAAAAGAACGTCAAAAGAGCTGGGGATCAGGTGCGCTTATAAAAAATTGAGGCTAGGCGTTTCGAGCCCGTCGAAAATATCTTTTGAGGAGCGGGCCCGCGAGGAGCGTTATAAGTTTTTCGTCCGGGCCGCTCGGAAAGAAGGCTCATCGGCCATCGCCACGGCTCACACCCTTGACGACCAGGCCGAGACCGTGATGATGAGGGTGCTGACCGGCTCGTCTTTAAAGGGTCTGGGCGGTATACCGCCCCTTAGGCTTGAAAAAGGGATCAAGGTGATAAGGCCTCTTATCGATGTCGGTAAAAAGGACATACTGAATTATCTTTCGCGTAAAGGGATCAAGTCCAGGCATGACCGGACAAATGACGAAACGAAATATCTGAGGAACAAGGTCAGGATCGAGATACTGCCGTTCCTGTCCAAGTATAATCCGAAGATAAATAAAGCTTTATCCAATTTGTCGGCGAATGTCAGGGAGGACCTTGAACTCATAGGATGGGTCAGGAATAAAGCGTTGGCTCTTCCTGTAAAGAATTCCGACGGTTCGATATCCGCGCCGATAAAGGAACTCGTTCTCCAGCCTGAAGCTGTAAGGAAAGAAGTCTTCAGGGACATGCTCGGCCGCGCGGGCGGCAATCTTAAAAAACTCACCTATGACCATTGGCTTTTCCTGAACAGGCTCACCCTCAGAGGCACCAAAGGCAAATCCCTGGATCTCCCCGGCAATGTCCTGGTTAGAAGGGAAAGAAGTTCAATTATTTTTATTGGGAAAGGTTAACGAAATAATCAAGATGACTTCCATTCTGCGATCGGCGAGGTGTGGACATCCTCTTCAAGCCTTCCCCTGGGAATTTCTTAACGCATTTAACATGCAGTTTTTAGACCTTGCGCATTCACCCTCCTCCGCCCTGAACCACTCGCTTTGCTGCTCGGGTACAGGGCTTCGGAGGGTGAGCCGCAAGAAAGGTGGTTGTCATAAAAAACGGCATATTAAATGCTAAAATTCTCAATGGGCCCCCTTTGCTTAAAGAGGATATACACACCTTGACCTGTTCCCGTCATGGATCAGCATTGGAATCTGCATGTTTTTGCGCGAGGGGTGAGGGCGTGAAGGAGATGGGGTTCTTCGTACGGGACTTTGCACGTCCCAACAACCAAAGTAGCCTTGTCGGTGGACCTTGCAAATATTGCAATGAAGGCCACAATCCGAACTAGAAGTTTGCAAAGTGCCGGTAGAAGGTTCCCATCTTCTTCACGCCATCGTCGCGACAAACAAGGAACACTTTGAAAGCCATCATCCTTTTTGCACAAGAAAAGAACCTTCGTTGACCTCGATTGACTACTATGTTACAATAGCGCACGAGGTGAAATTGTCCTTATATTTATAGTGTATGTAAAATTAAGCAATAATAAACCCACAAGGCCCGAACCATGACTGATAAAGATAACAAAAACGTTCCTGAAGTGAAAAATGAAGAGAAAAACGATCCTAAACTGCCTATTAAGAACGGTAAGAACATGCTTGTATGGGTGCTTGTCGCGATGGGGCTTTTTTATGTGTATCACTGGATATTTACATCCTATGAAACCACGCTCAGCCAGGTGACATATAAGGACTTTTACGATATGGTCGAGACCAACGACCGTACCGGGCAGATCCTTTCGGCGGCCAAGACGCTTGAGCGGGTTTCGGGAAAATTGAAAGACAATAAATTCTTCGAAGTAACAGTACCCGAAGATGACCAGATACTGCTGGACCTTATGCGTAAACAGATACCGGAATTCGATATCAAGCCTCCCCAGACGTTCTTCTCGAACCTGTTCTATACGCTTGGGCCCATGGTCCTTTTCATAGGGTTCCTCTGGTTCTTCGTATACAGGGGCTCGGCGGTCGGCGGCGGTAAGATGCTTTCATTCGGAAAATCCAGGGCGCGCCTCGCCGGCAAAGATAAAATGACCGTCACTTTTGACGATGTGGCCGGGATCGAAGAGGCGAAAGAGGAGCTGAAAGAGGTTATAGAGTTCCTTAAGGACCCTAAGAAATTTCAGAGATTGGGCGGGAAAATGCCTAAGGGCGTGCTTCTTATGGGGCCTCCGGGGACGGGTAAAACGCTTCTGGCGAAAGCCGTCGCCGGCGAAGCTGAAGCGTCTTTTTTTAGTATTTCGGGTTCGGATTTTGTGGAGATGTTCGTCGGGGTAGGCGCTTCCAGGGTCAGGGACCTTTTCGGTCAGGCCACTAAAACGGCTAAAATGACGCAGAAAGGAAGTATCATTTTCATCGACGAGATCGACGCCGTCGGCAGGCAAAGGTTCGCGGGTATCGGCGGAGGGCATGACGAAAGGGAGCAGACGCTTAACGCGTTACTTTCCGAGATGGACGGTTTTGACACGGGGACGGGAGTTATCCTCATAGCCGCCACCAACCGTCCGGATGTGCTGGATCCGGCGCTTCTCAGACCCGGAAGGTTCGACCGGCAGATAGTCGTCGACCGCCCGGATATCGCCGGCAGATTATCCATTTTGAAAGTGCACGCGAAGGGAGTCAAGCTCGGCAAGGAAGTGGACCTCGAAAAAATTGCGAAACAGACCGCCGGTTTTTCGGGGGCTGACCTCGCGAACCTGATCAACGAGGCGGCGCTCCTTGGCGCCAGGAGGAACATTAACGCGATAACCATGTCCGAGCTCCAGGAATCGATGGAGAGGGTAATGGCCGGTCCGGAACGACGGTCACGGAAGATCGGTGATGACGAGAAAATGATCATCGCTTATCACGAAACGGGGCACGCGCTTATGTCCTATCTGATCAAAGACACCGACCCTTTGCATAAGGTCACGATCATTTCGAGGGGTATGGCGCTCGGATATACGATGCATCTGCCTAAGGGGGACCAGTATATACACAAAAGAAGCCAGTTCCTAAGCCAGATAGCGGTCATGCTCGGCGGAAGGGTGAGTGAGGAGCTGATGTTCGACGACGTTTCGACCGGAGCCCAGAACGACATAAAAAGGGCTACGGAGCTGGCGAGGGATATGGTCACCCTGTACGGGATGAGCAAACGCCTCGGACACCTGACTTTCGGCCGAAGGCACGGGCCCGTGTTCCTGGGGCGTGATCTCACCGAAGAAAGGAATTATTCCGAAGAGACGGCCAAGATCATCGACGACGAGGTTCGTAATATCGTCGACAGGTGTTATGAACTCACGAAGAAAAAGCTCTCGGAGAACAGAGAAAGGCTTGTGCTGCTCGGCAAGGCCCTTTTCGAGAAGGAAACTATGGATGAAGGCGAGGTCCGGGAGCTTTTAGGGATAAAAGAGACGGACGCCATGGATATAAAGAACGACGAAATATGGAACGCCCTTAATAAGGAGTGACGATCCGGCTAAATGGACAGTAAACCCTTTACTGAAGTTCTGGCTTCACATGACGGTTCCAAAATATACGGAGCCGGTCGAACCCTGATCATGGGGATACTCAACATAACCCCGGATTCATTCTCCGACGGCGCGATGTTCATAGATCCATTCCTTGCCGAGGAATACGCCGGTAAAATGGTATCCTGGGGCGCTGATATTATCGATGTCGGCGGCGAATCAACCAGGCCGGGCTCGATGCCCGTATCCGCCGACGAGGAATTGGGGCGTATCCTCCCGGTCCTAAAAAAACTGAAAGGTAAAATAGCCGTCCCCGTCTCAGTCGATACTTATAAGTCCGGGGTGGCCCGGAGGGCTCTCGATGAAGGCGCGAGCTGGATAAATGATATCACCGCCCTGAGGCATGATCCCGTGATGGCGGGAGTGATCGCGTCATACGGCGCCGGGGTCATACTTATGCATATTAAGGGCGAGCCGCGCACAATGCAGGATTCACCGGTTTATTCCGATATTGTCGGGGAGATCTCCGATCATCTGAGAGGTTCTATCGAGATAGCGGAGAACGCCGGTATATCTCCTGACAGGATCATAGTAGACCCGGGAATAGGGTTCGGCAAGACGACGGCTCAGAATATCCACATACTCAGGAACCTCCGGGAGTTTAGGGCTCTGGGGAAGCCGGTTATGGTAGGGCTCTCAAGAAAATCCCTCATAGGCACACTTACCGGGAAAGATGTCCACGACCGGGTTTTCGGCACGGCAGCCGGGGTGGCTTTATCCATAATGAACGGCGCGGACATAGTGCGCGTGCATGATGTCAGGGAAATGAAGGACGTCGCGGCATTTATGGACGGCGTGATCAGAAAATGATGGAAATGAACTTTTTTGTAAATAATTGGGACACCATACTCGAGATACTGATCCTCTGGTGGGTGTATTACATGGTGTTCATGCTGATCAAGGGCACCGTTGCCGAACAGGTCCTTAAAGGCCTTATAGTGGTCTCGGTAATAGTGGTGCTGACCGGGACGTTGGATCTTGTGATAATCAACTGGCTCCTTACCAGGCTCTTAGCAATATCCGTCATCGCGTTCCTGATAATTTTTCAGCCTGAGATAAGGAGGGGCCTGGCCAAGCTCGGCCGCATCGGGGTGTTTTCCGCGGATAGCGAAACGCTTGAGGAGATATCCAAGGCGGCCGTCGTTATGTCAAAGAAGAAGATAGGCGCCCTGATAGCCATAGAGCGCGAGACCGGTCTCCGTAAATACGTCGAGAGCGGGGTCGGAGTTGACGCGACCGTGACAAGCGAACTTATTAACACCATTTTCACTCTCAATTCTCCGCTCCACGACGGAGGGATAATAGTTTCGGAACAGCTTATAGAAGCCGCCGCGTGTCTTTTTCCTCTGACGCAGAACCCGAACGTTCCGAAGACCCTGGGGACAAGGCACAGAGCCGCCATAGGCCTCTCGGAAGAGGCCGACGCTGTGGTGGTAGTGGTCAGCGAAGAGACGGGAACTATCTCGGTGGCTACGGGCGGCAGGATGACGAGGGATATAGAGCCCAGGGACCTTTCGGCTTTTCTCTCGGGGTTGTTCGCCCCGAGAACCGCGAAAAGGACTTTCCTTGGATCGTTATTTAAGTTCATCGGTAAAAAACAGGACCAGGGTTAATGAAAATAGTAGACATCATCGTCAACAATATCTGGATAAAGGTGCTGTCGCTGGCGCTGGCCATAGCTACATGGTTCTATGTTTATGACCTCGTGAATATCGAACCGATGATCAAAGAATCCGTAGAGAACGTTCTGTCCAGAGAAGATATCATCGTGAAAGATGTTCCGGTCAGGCTGGACCTAAGGGGAAAGAGCCCTCTCGGCTATTTTATCGACCCTGAAAAGGTCGAGATAACACCCGCGTCGATCTCAATAGCCGGGCCCGAGAACATAATAACGGGGATAAAGGATATCAGGACCGACCAGGTCGATATTTCGGAATTCACACGTCCCGTCAGGATGAAGCTGGGCCTTCATTCCCGTTTCAGGTCGCTTAAAATGGGTTCAGATTACACCGATGTTTATCTTCCTGTGGAAAAGATAGTCGCGGACGAGGTGAAAAAAGCGGTCCCATTGGAAAAATAGCCGGTCAGCTACGATCGACCACTGGAGAGTTTTAGATGAAGCTGGGAGTAAATATAGACCATGTTGCTACGGTGAGGGAAGCCCGAAAGACCTTCGAGCCAGACCCGGTAAAAGCCGCCATCGAGGCCGAAAAGGCCGGAGCGGACGGAATAGTCTGTCATTTGAGGAAGGACCGCAGGCACATACAGGACAGGGATCTTTACGCCGTTAAGAAAGCCGTCAGAAAAAAGCTGAATATGGAGATGTCAGTCGATCCTGAGATCGTTGATATAGCGTCATTTGTTCGTCCTGAGCAGGCGACCATCGTTCCCGAGGCGAGGAAAGAGGTAACTACGGAGGGCGGGCTGGACGTGGCGCGTAATTTTTCACGAGTTAAAGAAGTGGTGGAACGCCTATCATCGCTCGGTATCGAAGTGAGCCTTTTTATCGACACGGAAAAAGAACAGGTTATCGCTTCTCATGAGGCCGGGGCCAATATCATTGAGTTCCACACCGGCAGGTATGCCGAGCTTTTTAACTCAGGAGGGAAATATTCGAAAGAGATAGAGGCTCTCGCCGAAATGACGGCGCTTGCCCGCGGCCAGGGGATCACTGTGTGCGCCGGGCACGGCCTTACGTACCAGAACGTGAAGAACGTCGCCGCGATAAAAGGTATATATGAGCTCAATATCGGCCATTCGATCGTGTCGAGGTCCGTATTTGTAGGGATGGCTAAAGCGGTCAAAGAAATGAAGGGGCTCATAAAATGAACATCGCCGGGATAGGGATAGACGCGGTCGAGATATCGAGGTTCGATAAAGCCGCGAACGAAAGGGGCGAAAAATTCCTGATGAAGATATTCACCATGGAAGAGCTCTCCTTTTCGGAGAAATACAAGGAAAGGAACGTTCATCTCGCCGGGAAATTCTCCGCTAAAGAAGCGGTAAAGAAATCCATGCCATGTGGCTCCGAAATAGGGCTGGCATGGCCTGAAATAGAAATATTGAACCATGATGACGGGAAACCTTATGTAAGGCTTCACGGAAAGGCGAAAGAAGTGGCCCTCTTACACAATGTGGCCGAAATATTCGTCAGTATATCTCATTCCGAGACCGTAGCGGTCTCTAACGCAGTGGCGGTGACTCATGTATCGTAAACATATGGATAAGATGCGTTCAAGAAGAGAGGATTCCAATAAAGGCGATTACGGAAGAGTGTTCGTTGTAGCCGGTTCGACCGGGATGACAGGCGCGGCGTACCTGGCCTCCCAGGCGGCTTTGAGATCGGGTTCGGGCCTGGTCGTTAACGGCGTCCCTGATCTTTTGAACCCGATAATGGAGATCAAGCTTACGGAAGTGATAACGCTCCCGCTTCCCGAAGGGAAGAAGAAGTTAGGATGTCTCGGGATAAGAGCGTTGAAACCCGTTCTTGAATACTCTAACAAATGCGACGTTGTCGCTCTGGGCCCCGGGCTAGGCTCTTTCTCCGAGACCCAAAGGCTCGCCAGAGAGCTTACGAAGCGTATAGAGAAACCCCTGGTGCTTGACGCGGACGGATTGAACGCGATCGGCGATAAACTTGCGTATCTGAGAAAAAGGAAATATCCGACTGTCATCACTCCGCATCCCGGGGAAATGTCCCGTCTCATTAAAAAAGACATCGCCTTCATACAGGCTAACAGGGAACAGGCCGCCAAAGACCTCGCGAAAGATACCGGAGCGGTCGTTTGCCTGAAAGGCTCTAGGACGGTAGTCGCTTCGAATGACGGACAATTTTATGTCAATGAAACCGGCAACTCCGGTATGGCCACAGGCGGAACAGGCGACGTGCTGACGGGGATGATAGCGTCTTTCATCGGCCAGGGCTTGGATCCGTTCGGGGCGACGGTTACAGCTGTCTATATCCACGGCCTGGCAGGCGACATCGCCGCGCAGAAAAAAGGCCCGTTCAGCATGATAGCGTCGGATCTCCTGGAATATTTTCCACAGGCTTTCGAGAAAGCAGGCCTGTACTAACTCCCTGTAAATAATAAAAAAGCTATTAATATTTATTTGCGGAAAAATATTCCTCAGTGCAGACTTTATTGTAGACTAACGATACTATTTTTATAAACTTCTTATTTATAATATGATTAAGAAAATAACCGTCGCAATATCTGTCATCACACTAATAATTTCCCCGATAGCGGCTGATATCGGAATGCCCCAGACCATCTCAATTGAAGATACATACCGAAGAAAGCTCCCAATAGATAAATACAGGACCCTTAACGTAAGGACTTTTATATTGCCGGAGTCGATGGGAACGATCACCGACCGGTTTTCGGGTACATCGGACAGGGTCATATTCCATATCCAGGACGCGCATTGCGCTTACGATGCCGAAAAGAAAATATCCGAGATCATCGGTTATCTGAACGGAGAATACGGGATATACGCGGTCGATCTTGAAGGAGGGAAAGGCGGATACGACCTGTCCATGTTCACGGATATAGCCGATCCCCGGATACGGCGGAAAATATCGGACTTTTTTTTAAAGGAGGGGCTCATGAACGGCGCGGAGGATTTTGCCGTGAATAACCCCGAGAAAGCCGGGCTTTGGGGAGTCGAATCGGCGGAGCTGTATCTTTCCAACCTGGAAGCGTACAGGGACCACACCGCGTCAAGACCGGGACTTATGAGGCATCTCAGGGTTATCGATAGGGCTTTAAGACGGATCAAAAAACACGTTTATTCCCGTGAACTTCAGGCGATGGACGGGCAATGCCGGCTTTACGATAAAGGTCAGATCGGGCTTGAAATGTATCTGAGATACCTTGTAATGAAAGCCCTGGACAAAGGGATAGACCTCGAGCGCTTTCCGAATGTGTCGATACTCAAGGACGTGATATCCGACGAGGCCGGCATGGATTTCAAGAAAGTCAATGATGAGAAAGAGACGCTCCTTGAAGATATGGGTAAAAGGCTGTCTAGGACTGAATTGGACGAGCTCGTGGCGAAGGCGACGGCTTTCAAGCTCGATCCGTTTAATCAGTCAGTGTTTTACGCTTATCTTGGGGAAAAAGCGCTTTCTCTAGGCATAGGGAAAGAAGCGCTTCCGGACCTTTTTAAATATCTGGAGTATTCGAGAAAATACGAGAGCACCGATAGAACGGCTTTAATGGTCGAGATAAAAGAACTGAAAAATGCGGTATGCGATACCCTTTTTACCGGAGGGCGTGATCGGGAAATTGCGGGTTTTTCCGAAGCGCTTGCCTTGTTCAAGGCTCTAATAGAAGTTAAGCTGACCAGGGAGGAATTCGGGAAATTCGACGGGACGGTGTTCCGGGAAGAAATTGTCCGATACGCACGTCTTATCAGGGAGGAATGTCTTTCTTCCGGGATGAAGGATATGTCGGCAGAGATCCTCGCCCTCGAGCCGTATCTTGACAGGATGCTGGCCTTTTACGGGATATCGTTCCGGAGGGATGAAGCGTTCCTGGATAATATGAGGTTCAGAGAGCTCCCGGGAGTCCGCGGGAGAAATGCCGTTAAAGGGGCCATCCTTATGACCGGAGGGTTCCACTCGGAGAACCTCAGTGATCTCATGAGGGAAAGAGGGATCTCTTACATATCTATAATGCCCTCTTTTAATGAAGAAGGCGAAAGGTCAAATTATTACACACTTCTCTCCGGGGGGAAAAGTCCTTATCTGGGCTCGATAAAAAGCGCTTTATCGATGATCATGATAGCCAGCCTTTGTAATGAGCTCGGAATGACCGTCCATGGTTATGAATTCCGCCAATTGGCGGGGATAGCGGTAGAGGCGCTTGAACGTGTTTATCTGTCCGGCAAGGCTGAAGCGTACGAGGTGAAAGGGGAAGGAAGGGACGGATATATCGTTTTTGATGTTACGCCGGAAGGTCCGCTTTGTTATTTTACGGATACTAAAGACAAGATCCCTTCCGGATGCGTTGTCCGTTACGGCATGGTCTTTAAAGGGGATACCCAAAGCCTGATCAACGCTTTAAGTTCAGACAGCGTCGAGGATACCGAAGGGAACACGAATATAGCCGAGGATGAGGCAAAAGCGCCTCATAAATCCTGGAATAGACTGCTAAGCCGGATCAGGTCGAAACTGGCAGGCGCTATTCTTTCGGTCCTCATCCCGTCCATTCTTCTGGGGTCATTTTATGGCTCAGTCCCTTCATGGGGAGCTGAAGCTCTTGGTCCGAAACAGGGTGCCGGTCAGGAAATTAACGGTATTCAGGCAATAGAGGTAATGCGCGGCGAACTCAGCTCTCTTACGGACGAGGAAAAAGGACCCTTGTTGGACCGGCTTATCGGGATAGTTGAGAACGGGAAAAACGAGGAAAAGATGAAAGCGATAGAAGCACTGGGTGAAAAAGGCAAATACCTTGATGCCGATAAGCAGCGGAAAATTATAACCGCGCTTCTGGCCGTTTTGAGGAACGGGGAAATTGCCCACGCGAAAATAGCGGGTAAGGGTATCGCCGATGTGTTCGAGAACCTGGATTTTTTGCTTTTAATGGATACGGCGGCTACGGACCTTATCGTCGATGATCTCGAGAAAGGCCTTGTCGATGGTCCAGAAAACAGGAGGGTCTTATTCATCGAAGCATACGGTAAATTCGGCGGTAAAATGGCGGTCTATCAGGCGAGAGTCATGCGGACGCTCCTTAAACTGGCTATGGAAGGAACAAGCGGGCCAAATATCAAAGGAGCGGTCTTCAAGATCCTATACGCCAATATCGATAATGTCGGCGCCGATATTCTGGACAATAAAGTTGTCGGGGAACTAATCAAATGCATGGGCGGGGATGATATCAGGGTGCGACTGTCGGCGGTGTATATCCTTGGAAAGATAGGGTCGAATCTCGGCCTTGAGAACAAAGATAATACGACATTTGACGCCGCGATCTTAACGGTGAATACCCCAAATGATGCCGCATCCGTTACAAAGGACGATATCGCCAAAGGGCTCTGGGCATATTCTGACGATCCAGATCCGAAGATGTCTCTGGGTGTCATAAAAGAGCTCTCGAAGATGTCCAGCGGGATCTCCGTAAATAGTTTACCGGGAGATGTAGCCGGAAAACTATTAAAGGTCATTGGTTCGGATAAAGATGAGATGGTCGCGGCGGGATCGACGCTTATCGGGGAATATGGCAGAAGTTCATCCGATAAGGAAGTGGTCACTGATCGTATGATCCCGGCGCTGGTGGATATTATCCGTACAAGGCCGAATAACGCTAAGACGGTGCCAGTAGCAGTGAAGTCCCTTGCGCGGATCTATGAAACAATGCCCGATTCTCTCGAAAGACGGCTTTTTTACGATCATCTGCGGTTAAAGGCATTCGTAGCAGACAACGGTACCGGCTTTAACCCCAGGATGCCCGTCGGGCATTTGCTATCCGTATATGAAAGCCCTTCTTTCAGAGCGAAAACCAAAGACATGGATACCGAAGACCAGTTCGCCGTCGCTTTCGCCGCGGTAGGGGAAATACTCGATAAAAACGACGCCGGAGGGGTTAATGAAGAAAATATTTCGGCGCGTATCGGCACTGTCATTTCCATGAGGGAAGACACCGAAGTGACCGGCATGGAGATCATAGGCCCGGACCAGGAGGTATATTTTGTCAGCCACGCTTCGGACGATTTCAAGACGGAATACGGGAAGAAAATATGCGATACGCTTAAGGCCGGGAAAGCGGAGTATTACAAAGGAGACCAGAGTTCCCCCCGGAAGACGCGCGAAATGAAGGAAAAGTTCTTCAGCGATCTCAGGGTGGCCGGCCCGGAAATGGTTTTTGTTTTTGACGGGCACGGCGATGAGGACCATCTCTGGTTAAGGGACCTGACGCCCGAGGAGAAAGCTGACAAAGCCAATATCGAAAGCGCGTCGATCGGATGGAAAGAGCTGGGAGACCAGCTGATCGCTTGGGGCAGCGCGCAGGATGAATACCGTTCGGACAGGCATATCGCGAAAATGGTATTGTTCTCATGCGATAGCGGGGGTTTTACGTCAAATCTCAGGGCATACCTGGCGGCAGCCCGCAAAGACGCCGCAACGAACGTCATCCCGCTTGTCGTTACCGCCACTAATGAAGGGAATGTAGGAGTAGGAGTTAAGGACGAGCCTATGGCCATGATGAACGCTTTATTCAGGGTGACCGGCGGCAAAGGAAAATTCACCGTAGCCGACGCGCTCAAGCTGCAGAAAGAGATGGGAAGAACTGAAACAGAAATGGCCGGGAAATTCGACGGTAAGAGCGGGGCTTTCGCGAAGAAAATGAGATGGATAGCCGAACTCTCAACCGGACAGGAAATAAATATAGTTGTTCCCGACCTTAAAGGCCCGCTGCCCGGAGACATGAGATTGAGCTCCGATTTTCTTCCCGGCATGGGCCTCGAAGATCCGGCACTCATGTCAGATGACTTGTTGACCACGCCTTTCGGGCAGGGTTACATGGCTTTTAACGCTCTTGGAACCGTTCCTGGAGTTGTCCTTAATTCATACGGGACTGCCGGAGCGATCGGTAAAATGACCGATATATACGGCAATGTCCTTACAGGAGGTTTTGTTATAATCGAGACGAACGGTAAAATAACCGTAACCAACAGTAACGCCGAAATGCTTCCGATCGAGGTGCCGCTTTCGAAAGACGGGGCGGTTGAAAAACGTGACTTTATAAAAGGGCTCTACAGCTATTATGAGACGAGGAAAAAAAACATCTCTCCAGAAGTGACGGATCTGGTCACCGTGAGTGTCGGTCCGCTTCTAAGTAAGTTGGAAGAAAATATCGATGAGATAACCCTTATAGAACACAACCCCGGCATGAAAGGTATGATCTCGGAGTACAGGGACGGCGCGGGTGAGCTGAAGAAAAGACTTTATCTGGACAAACAGCTTGCCGTGAACCCTTTAGCCCTTATCCATGAGCTTGGTGAAGGTTTTATAGAGATTCCCGGGGGATGGGGGGATGACATTACAAAGCATACATTTCTGAGAGGCGCGGGGAGGGATGTGAGGATAGCGTACAATGAGAACGTTATAAAGACTTCGGATATCGAGGAAGATCTCATAACGGAGATTGAAATGGCTCTCGAAAAACTGGCAAAAGACGGCCGGGTATCTGCGGCAAGGAAAGTCAATAAGGAAAGGAACGGAACATTTATGACCGCTTCGGAGAGGTCTCTTATCAGGAGTAATTACAAAATTGGTTTAAAAGGTAAAAGGGCCCTTTTCGGCCTTGAGGACCATCTTGACCCGGCCGGCAACGCTCGTTTTACAGAGGAGATAAGCATCATGAACCGTGACCTCAGGCAGAACGTCCTGAATATTTTCCTCATGCCGTGTTCGCCGCGGCCCGGGTTCGATACAAAACTGACCAATAACGGCAACCAGATGGAGAGGGAATACCGCAAAAAATACGGGAACAATACCGAAATATATTATTACGGCCAGGAATACGATGAGAAAGAATTTCTGGACAGGCTTGAAGAGGCCTTTAAAAAAGCGGTTCCGGAAGATGGTAAATCCAGGGCCCAGACCGAAAAGCTGTTCCCCAAAATATTCGTCTATTGCCCGACCCCCGCTCACGTCTCTTCGCTCGGAAGGTTCCTCGAAGATAAAAAACGGCAAAGGCCCGATGTCGACCTTGACAACCTTTTTCTGACAGGTAAAGACACCCTGGAACAGGATGCCCTTGTCGACGAGGTTAAGGTATTATCCGTCGGAACTTTGATAATGAACGATAAAAGGCTGAGGTCCGATTTCAAGCTCGCCCCGGACAATGAGCTTATAGTCGGCGAACGTAAGCGCATGCTCCGTTTCTTCGGGAATAACGGCATATGCGGCCTGAGCGAAGAGGATAATATAGAGGCCATGCTGCCGGAAGAGCTCGAGCAGATAATGGTCGAATTATGTAAAGGCATCCGCGCTCTCGAAATAACGAAGATCGACTGGGAGAATTTCCGCGATTGGAAAGACGCCCAGGACGAGGTTTTACGGTCATTGTAAAGTTTTAGCGACCGTCATTGCGAGGAGGCCGAAAGGCCGACGAAGCAATCCCAACGTTAAACTTGATTTTTACCCCGAAATCTGATATCTTTGAGCAGTACCGGAACCATAGTATTAGCTGTTCTTTCATTTTGAGGGACCCTAACGACATTGCGCCACCGTAGCTCAGTTGGTAGAGCAGTTGACTTGTAATCATCTGGTCGGGGGTTCGACTCCCTCCGGTGGCTCCAGTTTTAAATTTCGACAGAAATTTAAAACTGCCCGACGTAGCCGAATAAGTTCTTTATATGATTTGGCGAAGGCGGGCAATATTCATTGTTCTTTGGATTTGAGATAATATTTATTTTTATAGTCCGCCTTCGCCAAATTATTTTGATATTATCTGGCTACGGCGGACGAGTTCGACTAGCTGTTCCAGCGCGCTTCGCTTCTGAAACAGCAGTCTCACTCGGGGAGATGGCGGAGTGGCCAATCGCAACAGACTGTAAATCTGTCGGCTTATGCCTACGAAGGTTCAAATCCTTCTCTCCCCACCA
>JADGBR010000017.1:0-1455 GCA_015231405.1 Candidatus Omnitrophota bacterium
CCGCCGCTCTTGCCGCCGCCGGGTTTTTGATATATTCCAGGTTCTGCCTGGCTTTCGCGTTATCCGGGTCTATTTTTAGGGCTTCTTCGAGATATTTCATCGCTTGTTCATTATCCCCGTTCAAATAACACGCGTATCCGAGGTTGTTGTATGTCGTTGAACTCGCCGGGTCCAGCTCCAGCGCCTTCCCGAAAAATGAGATGGCTTTATCAAAGTCCTTGCCGCGAATAGCGGCGGACCCCTTCTTATTCAGGGTTTTGACCATATCGCTCTTGCCTTCGGCCAGCTCCTTGAGCTTTTCGCTGACGGCTGGGTTGCCGGGCATAAGCTCATCGACCTTTATAAACTTCTCCTCGGCTTTTTTATAATCGCCTGTTCTCTTATATATCCGGCCGAGTCGGTAAAGCGTCTTCACGTCCCGGGGTTCAAGCGCCACGGCATCCTCGAAAAGGTCCGCGGAAATCCGGATGCTCCCTTTCAGGTACTGGTATATCCCAAGGACCTTGAGCAGCCTGTATTCCGTATCGCCCGTAACATAGGTCGGGCCTCCCGGGTCCATCTCCCTAGCCTTTTCCAGGTGTTCCGCCGCGGCCGGCGCTCCCGGGTCGGCTGTCTCGGCTTTTTCAAAATATTTAACGGCCCTTCCGGCGTCATTCCTCTCGATGAAGAATTTACCCATAGCGTTGTATACGGGGGCTATCCCTATCTCCTCTTCCGAGGGAAGAGGCCTGTTTTGGGGATATACCGCGCCTCCCGCCGACAGCAAAATGAAAAATATACCGAAAGTTCCGACAGACAGAACCGCCGCTTTAGCCGTAGAACCCGGCCCCATGTTATTCAATACCAGCGTCCCTTCTTTCTTGACCTTTTCGGCGATCTTTGTCACGATCCCCGGGAGGTACATCCCGACTAGACATACGAAGAACGGTTCAATGTAAAAGCGGTATCTCCCCGGCCCCATCCATGTCCCGAAAAAGACCGATATCAGGGTAACATACATCGCCGTCGCCCACATGAAAAGCGTTATGATGAATGAAGTTTCGCTGAACTCCCGTCTCCTTATACTTCCGGCAAGCTCTATCCCGGACCAGGTCATGATGAAAGGAAAAAATACGATCCAGAAAAGCGAAGACCCCGTCTCGAAGTTCTTGTTCCCGAAATAGAACGTCCAGTTCTTGACGCGCGGCATCCATTGCCATAGGATAAGTTTGTTATAGATGGTCTCGAACGGTGCTATCATGCGCATATAGCGGTAATTCACCCCCTCGCCGTGGTCCTTTAAAGGGCCTGGGACAAGGTAGGAGAACAGCGCCTGCCTGACGCCCTGAAGATAATACCCCGGATAATGCGAAAGTACGTAAAGGGCGTCGGCGTAGTACCGGTCGGAGGCATAAAGGTACGAAGAATGGTTCATATTGTACCCGGGCTCGTTCTTCGTTATCTCGGCCTGGAAGC
>JADGBR010000017.1:1650-65482 GCA_015231405.1 Candidatus Omnitrophota bacterium
TAATCATGGCGAGCTGGAAACCCGCGAGCGAACTCGTACCAGGTATCCCGAAAACAGCGTAATTTTTGATATAGACGGCCGCCACCAGTAGAAACGGTACTGCCGCCGCAGCTAATACCCGTTTCCAGGCCGTCTTATCCCGGACCATGACAGCGCCGAGAGCGAATAGGAACCATACCAGATGGAACATACTCCCGGTCAGTATAATGGCCGCGAGCAGAGAGAAAAACGCCGCGACGAAAAATATTTTCTTCGTCGACAGATACTTATACAGGGCTAGCGCGGCGAGGCACAGTAAAAGGGTTATCGGGTACGTGTAGAAAAGCGTCTTCTCATAAGCGGCGCATGAGGGGCTTATTGAAAATATCCCGGCAAGAACCGCGGACAAAGGTTTTGGAACGCTCATCGCCCTCATCAAAAAGTACAGGGATAAGAGCATGGCCAGACCCATCACCCAGTAAGCAAGGCCGAAAAACGCTCCGTAATGCTCCGGTAATGCTTTAAGTACCGTTCCGAGCATCAGATTGAATAAAGGCGGCTGGTAGTGGAAATAGAACACGCTCCGGAGGAGATCATGCTTAAGGAGATCCGCGTCGATATATTGTATGTAATACATCACACTATCCGAAAAGAACCTTATGCCGGACGCGAAGAACATGAGCCTTGAAACAAAGAACGCCATGACCAGCGCCAGCGCGAAATGTATATCTCTCCACTCTTTCATAATATCCCCCGAATTGGTTTAATTTGAGTATACTTAAGAAGGTGCCTGAAGTAAAGGGAGAGAACAGCGTCTTTGGGGATCACTTATAAGTTGAGAAAAAGCGTTTTGGGCCTGATAAGCAAGCCAATAGGACTCAGCTGAAATTTTTGACGATTTTTAGTTTTTTTATGCGGAGGGGTGTCCCTTTTGGGACTGTCCCCCTTGACCAAAGGCTTGAAAAACTGTATAATTTCGGGAATACACTGACGTATAGGGTTGTACACTGACGTAGATCGAGTTTGAACATAGAGGCGTTCAATTTACATGAAGCCAAGTGGCTTTTGTAGTTGGGCGCCTCTTTTTTTTTAACGCAAGGAGGCGGAAATGAACGAATCGGCTTTGGCTATAAGTCTCGACAAAATGGTGTCGAGCGGGAACGTGCTGTTCCTTTTACTGGGAGCGATGTTCGTGTTCTCGATGCACGCGGGGTTCGCGTTCCTCGAAGTGGGGTCGGTCAGGAAGAAAAGCCAGGTGAACGCGATGGTGAAGATACTCACCGACTGGGGTTTTTCGACGATAGCGTATTTTCTAATTGGTTTTCCTATCGCCTACGGCATATCTTTCCTTAAACCCGCGGCCGAGCTCATCGGCCCGGACAAAGGGTTCGACCTGATCCATTTCTTTTTCCTCCTCACTTTCGCGGCATGTATACCCGCCATCATTTCAGGCGGCATAGCTGAAAGAGCTCGTTTCTGGACCCAGGCGCTCGCGGGCGGGATACTTGTCGCTTTCGCTTATCCATTCTTCGAGGCGCTTGTTTGGGGGCGGATACCGCTTTTGGGGCAAGCGGGCTCATGGCTCGCTTCCCAGACCGGCGGGGTCCCTTTTCACGATTACGCAGGATCTATTGTCGTCCACTCGATGGGAGGTTGGATGGCGCTCCCGGCCATCATCATCCTCGGGCCCCGGTTAAAAAGATATTCTAACGGCCGAAGCCAGCCTATTAAGGTCAGCAATATCCCATTCCTCGGGCTCGGAAGCTGGCTCTTATGCGTGGGGTGGTTCGGGTTTAACGTCATGAGCGCCGGCAAACTCGCGGATATCTCGGCCCTCGTAGCTGTCAACTCGCTTATGGCGATGGTCGGCGGAACTATCGCCGCTTTGGTCGTTTCCAAGAACGACGTGACTTTTATTCATAACGGCGCCCTCGCCGGACTTATCGCGGTCTGCTCGGGTTCCGACGTAATGCATCCGATGGGGGCCCTCGTAACCGGCGGCATTGCCGCGTTCCTTTTCGTGAAACTGTTCCACATAGAGACTGAAATAATGAAAATAGACGACGTCCTCGGCGTATGGCCTCTTCACGGCGTCGCGGGCACATGGGGCGGACTCGCATGCGGCATTTTCGGGCAAAGGCTCCTGGGCGGCACGGGCGGAGTAAGCCTCAGAGCGCAGATAATAGGCTCTTTAGCGGCGCTTTGTTTCGCGCTTCTCTCGTCGGCAGCGCTTTATTCGGCGTTCAAAAAGCTGTTCGGAATAAGGCTAACGGCGCATGAAGAGATAATGGGGCCGGATCTGTCGATACATCATATTGAGGCGTATCCGGAGGAGGCGTTGTGATGAATTCCCCGTCAATGCGAGGAGCAAGAGACGTCATCATTGCGAGGAGTCTCGCCACCGAAGGTGGCGGAACGACGAAGCAATCTCTATAGGGATTGCTTCGGGCGCTGATGCGCCCTCGCAATGACGAACTTCCGCGAAATGTATTTACATAAAATAAAGTATACCAGGAGGAGCTAATGAAAAAAATTGAGGCGATCATACAGCCGGAGAGGCTGGACGCGGTTAAGGAAGAACTGTACAAGGCAGACGTGTTCAAGATGACGGTGAGCCGTGTTAAGGGTTGCGGCCAGCAAAAGGGGTACACGGAAACTTACAGGGGCGCCATTTTCAAGGTCATACTTCTGTCGAAGATAAAGCTCGAGATAGCCGTGAACGACAATTTCGTTAAACCCACCGTCGACGCCATCATTAGAGGCGCGCGTACGGGCGAGATAGGCGACGGCAAGATCTTCATAACGGATCTGCCGGAGTGTATTCGGATAAGGACCGGGGAGACGGGGCCGCAGGCGATCGGGTAACTACCGTGATTCGTGGGTCGAAAAGGGGGGATTAGAACTCCTGAGCGATCTTTTCCTTAAGCGCTGGCAGTTCGTTGGTAATTATGTCCCAGAGGATCTTATTGTTTACCCCGAAGTATTCATGGATTATGACATTGCGAAAATCTGTCATGTCCCTCCAGGGTATTTCGGGGCATTTTGATCTGATCTCTTCCGGAAGCTGATTGGCGGCTTCTCAGAGTATCTCGAAATTCCTAATAACGGCGTCCCTTGTTTTCTTGTCGCTGATAAAGGCATTGAACGAAATACCGCGAGTATATTCGAAGATACTGGCGATAGCCTCTTTTATCTCATCCAAGTAAAGCTCGTGATTTCTTTTGCTCATATAAGATCTTCCGCTTCCTCGAAAATGGAGGCTTTCATCTTTTCTTTCAGCGAATCTTTGCAGACAAGGTCGACTTTGTGCTCGAATAAGGCTTCATACGCGCGCAAGGAGCCTATATAGTTGCGAAAGGTCGGTTCCGTGAATTCTACGAGAAGATCTATATCGCTTTCTTCGTTCGCGTCTTCCCTGACGAATGACCCGAATAAAGCGAGCGATTTGATCTTATATTTTTTTGCGATCTCAATATTTTTCAATATTTTCTTCTTTATCTCATCTTTCCCCATAGCAGCTCCCCTGTTGCCCCGAACACTTCATATTATACAAGGGTTTTCCTATTTGACAATCGCCCCCGAAAAAATAATAACCGAAAGGTCCATGGTCTATGGTCTATGGTCCCTAGTCAATGGTCCAGGGTCTATGGTCTTCCCGATCCACTTACGTAACATCTGGACCAGCTGTTCCTGGCGAAAGGGTTTCATCATGTAGTCGTTCATGCCGGCTTTGAGACATTTTCCCTCGACCCAGTCCATCACATGGGCCGTCAAGGCGACGATAGGGACTTCCTTATTGATCTCCCGAATGGCAATCGCCGCTTCATACCCGTTCATGACAGGCATACGGACGTCCATCAAAACAAGATCTATCCCGCCATGTTTAACCTTCTCAACGGCTTCCTTCCCGTTCACCGCAGTATCGAACGCCCCGCCCATCTTCTTCAGTATCACCTCAAGAAGAAGCCTGCTGTCAGGGTGATCGTCCACGATAAGTATTTTTTTATTGGCGAGTAACTCTTCGTTCATTGCCCCCTCCTTGAGCGGCAAAGCGCAGAGCGCATGGCGTATTTGTATTCCGTTATAGACATTTCTCCTTTACGCTATGCGCTCTGCGCCATGCCCCATGCCAAATCAGCCTACGCTATATCCAGATCCAGCGTTACCACGAACTCACTGCCGACCCCGACCTCAGATTTAACGCTTATCTCTCCGCGCATCATATCGATGAGCGTTCTGGTTATATAAAGCCCCAGACCCTCTCCTTTTCTGGCTTTCCCGCCATCAAATTCATGGAACCGCGTGAAAGCGTCGTATATCCTGGGTAATTTCTCGGCGGGTATGCCCAGCCCCGTATCCCTGACAGATATCTTCACCCTGCATTTGCCCGTGGGCTCTTTTTCGCGGTCCCGGCTCAGGTTCACGGTTATTTCCCCCTTATCGGTATATTTAACCGCGTTACCCAGGATATTCGCGAGGATCTGGCTTATCCTCGGTGAGTCTCCCTTAAGAAGCGGGATACCGTCATCTACCGAACAGGATACCGCGACCTCTTTACCCCCCAATTCCAGTTTAGCGTTCGCGACAGCCTCAGCCACGGACTTATTCATATCGAATCCGACTTGCCTGAGCTCGGCCTTGCCGGACTCAAGCCTTGAAACGTCCAGAAGCTCCTCTACAAGCCCGATAAGTCCGCCGGCGGTCCTATCGATTATCCTGGCCCATTCCATCTCTTCCCCGGAAAGCTCCCGGGAAAGGAGCTGCAGGCTGAATCCCTGGATGATGTGTACAGGCGTCCGGAAATCATGGGCGATATTCGTCAGGAACTCGCTTTTAGCTTTTGCCGCCGCTTCCGCGGCGTCCCTGGACCTTTCCAGCGCCTCTTCCGCGCGCATGCGCTCGAGCTCTCCGGCTGCCCGCACGGCGACCAGTTTCAATATCATCTCGGAGACGCGCTTATTCCCCATGGGCTTTTTTCCGATAACGGCTATAAGGCCTATCGGTTTACCTTCAAAACCATACAATGTGGTGCCTATATAACTTTCGGCCTCGAGCTCGCGGAGCGCCGCGTCGTTCGGGAATAAACGGCACACATCCCTCTCGAAACAGCATATATCCTTCCCGACCACGTCGCCGCAAGGGGTATCCTTGAGTGTGTATTCCACATTATCCTCGAACTTGCCGTTATGGTAAACGGCCAGCGTCCGCGCGTTAAGCCCGTCGCCTTCCAGCTGGTCGATACAGATATAGTCCATCCCCAGCGTCCGCGCGAGGTACTGGGCCAGGAGCTGGAAAAAATCCTCATGCGGGGAGGTGTAGCCGCATACCGAAAGGAATGCTTGCGCGTCCTCCATGATCTTACGCTCGGTGATATCCGTATGGACCGAGATACACACCTTCCCGTATTCAGGGTGGTCGAAGACCGCAACGTTCGCGTAACACCAGAACGGAGTGCCGTCCTTCCTGATATTCCTGACCTCACCGTGCCATTCACTTTTCTTGTCCAGCGCATCGACGATCCCGTCCCTCTTCTCTCCGGGCGTTTTATGGTCCGGCTCGTTAAGGACGGAAACTTCCCTGCCGTTCAATTCCCCGGGTCCATAGCCGAACATTTTTTCAAAATTCGGGTTCGCGTAAAAGATCACCCTGTCCGCTAACCTGTAAAGATAAATGCCTTCATTTAGGTTCTTCGTTATCTCGGCCTGGAAGCGCATCGCTTCCTCGGCGCGTTTGCTTTCGGTAATGTCTTTATCCACGCCCCGATAGCCTTTGAGCGCCCCATCCTTATCGAGTATGGGCACACCGTTCGTAAGAATACATACCTTTTCGCCGTTCTTATGTATATTCCAATTCTCTATGTCGATTATGGGTTCCTTCCTGGACGTTATCCCGGAAAATATCTCCCCAACCCTCTTCGCTTCGCCCGGCTCCATAAAATCTAACGGCGTTTTGCCCAGGACCTCTTCGCTGGATCTTCCCAAAAGGTCCGCATCCTTATGAGAGCTAAAGGTGTACACTCCGTTCCGGTCAACTTCCCACACCCAATCGGCCATGCTGAACGTTATATCCCTGAACCGCTTTTCGCTCTCTTTCAGCTCTTCTTCCGCGATCTTGCGTTCCGTTATGTCCTCAAAAACCGCCGCGAAACGGAGTTTCGCGACCCGGTACGCGCTGATATTGAAATACCGGTTCGACGGTTCGACGAACATCTCGAACGAGATCGGCTCGCCGGTGAGCGCGACCTTCCCGTATTTTTCTATTAGACCGGTTCTCTCAATGCCAGGGTGGGTCTCTGTAACGCGTTTACCTATGATATCCGCGGCACGCGTTCCGGTATGTTTGTCAAAACCGGGATTGGCCTGAAGAAAGACATAGTCTACGGGACGCCCTTTGTCGTCAAGAATGATCTCGTGGATAGCCACCGCGTTCAAGGCATTATCGAACAGGCTCCTGAACCGTTCTTCGCTTTCCTTAATGGCCTCCTCCGACCTCTTCCTCTCGGTGATATCCAGACATATGCCTGTCATGCGGACAGGCCGTCGTTCAGCGTCATAGACAACGGACCCCAGGGCGTTTATCCAGCGTGTCTCCCCGGAAGAGAGGATCACCCGATATTCGTTCTCGAGAGGTTTCCCTGTCTTAACCGCTTCCTCGATGCGATATTCGGCTCCCTTCAGGTCTTCCGGATGCACCACTTGCCGCCAACTCTCGAAACTCGCTGTTGTCTCGTCAGGGACCCTCCCGAACATCCTGTATAGTTCATTCGACCATTTAAGTTCCCCGCTGGAAAACTCCCAATCCCACATCCCCGCTCCGGCCGCGCGCTGGGTCAGTTCCAGCCGGAATTGGCTTTCCCGAAGAGCATCATCCGCGCGTTTACGGGCAGTGATGTCGCGCACGAATTCTATTCCAGCGATAACGGTGCCGTCGGCGTCCCTGAGAGGAGACGCTATGTTCTCATAATAGCGCGTCTCTCCTCCGACGGTAACAACCCTTTCAGAATGATGGACTTTGCCGTCCTCGAACGCCATCTGAACAGGACATCCTTCACAGCGGCTTTCCTTGGACTCATAGACCCGGTAACAATGTTCGCCCACGTGCCTGCCGAAAGTTTTTTCCAGGATCTCGTTCTGGTAGACTATCCTGAACTCCCTGTCGTGTATGCTTATCCCGTCTCTGATCGCCGCGATGATAGTCTCGGTCTTGACCCTCGCTTCTACAGCTTCCCGTAAAGCCACCCGGAGCTCTTCATCCGAACGCATACGCGCTGTGATGTCAATATTCATTCCTACATACCCGATAATATTCCCATCGGATCCGATCTGAGGCGCGGCCAGACCGTAAACCCAGGTCGTTCTCCCTTCTTTATCCATAAACCTGTATTCCCTGCCCCAATGTCCGCGGGATGATACCATCCTGTCCCAGCTTTCAAGGACCATAGCACGGTCTTCGGGATGGATACCGTTCACCCATCCATTTCCAAGCGCTTCTTCGATCGTAAGCCCGGCCATCTCGATCCAGCGTTCATTGACATAATGGCACTCCCCATTAGGCGCGGTCAAGTAGATACCGGCCGGAGCCAGCTGCGCAATGAGGCGGAACTTCTCCTCGCTCACCCTGGTCTTCTCTTCCCCGCGTTTAAGCTCGGTGATGTCCCGGACTACCGACACCGCCCCGATGATATCCCCCGAGGCGTCATGGACGGGGGCCGAGCTCACGAGACGGTGCCTGAGTTCTCCGGTAGCGGGTGTCCGGACTATCTCCTCTTCGCAGTATATAACCTCTCCGGAGAGGGCGCGTAGCGGCTGGGCTTCTTCAGGCGGCCTGAGGCTCATGTCGGGACGGAACACTTCCACGCTCCCGGCCAGATTTTTCATTTCTATATCTATCCCGTTAGATGTGTCGACCCCGAACCTGGCACGCGCCACGGGATTAGCCAGGATGAATTTCTTATTCATATCGGTGAACCAGACCTCGTCGGGTATGCTGTTCACGAGGGACCTGAGCCTGTCTTTTTCGGAAATGACGTATCCGAACAGCCTTTTCGCCTCGTCCTCCGCGAGCTTCCGGTCTGTTATATTGACCATGACGGCGCGGCATACCGGAGCGCCATGGGTATCAACGGCGCGCGTGGCGAAGAGCCGCACCCAGACATTATCTTTGCCGGCACGCGTCATCCGGAGTTCGCATACCTGGGGCTGGCCTGTTTTGAACAGTTCATTGCGATGCAGATAATAAATGTCCTGATCTTCGGGGATGATGAACCCGGTGAAAGGGTGTTTGACGATATCCGCCCTCCCCGCGCATAACAATTCCGCGGCGACGAAATTGGCTTCGTTGACCAGCCCTTTTTCGCTTATGGTAACATACCCCACCGGAGCGAGATCGTACAGGTCGAAATAGTTCGCCCGCGCCGTTTCCAGCTCTTCTTGGGTCCGCCGGAGCTCTTCGTTCTGCATCTCGAGCTCGATCTGGTGAACCTTGAGCTCGTGGATAGCGTCCTTCATAGCCGCCGGCGTCATCTTTTCCGGGGCTTCTTTATCCTTGTCTCCTTTCTTCCGAAGCTTCGCCTCCGCCTTCTCGCGAAGGAGCCGTTTCTTCTTGCGCGGGTCGATCTTGCCGGGCATGGTTTCCTTTTATTAGTCCGTCATTGCGAGCCAATCTCTATAGGGATTGCTTCGTCGGCCTCTGGCCTCCTCGCAATGACGGTCGTCTCTCGCTTCTCACAATGACGGTCGTCTCTCGCTTCTCGCAAAGACGACGTCACTCGCTAACCTCCCTCTCCACCGTACTCACCCCGTACATCTTCCCCTTCCCGTCGACTAGCGCCGTGGCTGTCAGCTGAACTTTGACTATGCGGCCGTCTTTATGGACGCGTTCGGCGGGGTATGGGGCGAGCTTTTCGGCGCGGCTCAGCTGTTTTACCCTGGATATAGCTTCCCCCCGGTCTGACTCCGGGATAAGTTCCCGGATATCCATCTTGACCGCCTCGGCCTCGGTATAGCCGTACATTTTAACCGCCCTTGGGTTCCATGCCAGTATCCGCCCCTCAAGGGAATGCGTTATAATAGCGTCCGAAGAGTCGCGGACCACAGCCGCGAGATGCCTGAGCGCCATGGATTCGGCGACCGCTTCCCTGGCCTTCTTCATGTCGGTTATGTCGACGAATGTCACGACCGCGCCGTCTATAACGTTCTCGAGCGTGCGATACGGCCGGATATTGAGCAGATACCACGCACCCGCCTTGGCCCGGACCTCTATCTCTTTGGGTATCAGCGTTTCAAGTACTTCCCGGATATCCGTCTCCAGAGAGTCATATCCGTCGATATTGAACGATATATTCCCGACCGGCCTTCCCACATCGGCCGGGATCAGGTTGATCACCTTTATTACGGCCTGGGTGTACCTCTTGATGCGAAGCGCCCTATCCACAAATATCGTACCTATGCCGGTCGCGGCCAGGAGGTTAGAGAGGTCGTTATTGGCCTGTCCGAGATCCGCCACCTTCGTCTGGAGCTCGGCGTTGACGGTCGATAGCTCTTCGTTCACGGACTGCAGCTCTTCCTTGGATGTCTCCAACTCCTCGTTGGTGGACTGGAACTCCTCGTTGATGGACTGCATCTCCTCGTTCGAGCTCATGAGCTCCTCATTGGCCGTCTCGAGCTCCTCGTTGGCCGCCCGGAGATATTCTTCCTTATCCCTAAGCTCTTTTTTCAGGGCCACGACGGTGGTATCCCCGCCAGGGACCTTCTTCCCTATTTTCCCCGGGGTCTCTTTCCCCCGGCGTTTCTCTCCCGCGTCGGGACATTCTTCCAGTACGACGAGGAGCAGTTTCGAACCGGCAGGCGCTCCGAGATCCGCGGATAACACCTGTACCGTAAGGTCGACCGGCGTGTACCCTCCGTTGGTCTTGACCCGTAGTCCTCTATGCCGTACCGGGCCGGCCTGGCCGGCGGCTTTTCGGAGCGCGAGCGCGAGATCCTGGCGCAGCCCTTCCCTGGACATCTTCAGAATATCCATGCTTGACTCGCCCGGCGCGAGCTCGAAATATTTACCGACCCTCCCGTGGAGATACAGGATCTCGCCGTTTTCGGCGAGTAAAAGCGCCGCCGGGTTATACAGTCTTACTATCGCGCGTTCAGTCAGCTCCCTGAGTTTTGTCTTCACTTCATCCCTGGTTTTCCCGGTGAGGCGCCCGGCCCCCTCGGAATGAACTTTTACGTTCATCCTTATCTCCGGAAGAAGCATCCTGCGGATACTCTCTTTCCGCTCGTATATCTTAGCCTTCCGGTCAAGCGCCGTGAAAAGGTCATGGGACTCGCCGACCGTCTCGGCCGTTCCCAAAAAAAGTATACCCCTGGGGTTAAGCGCGTAGTTGAATAAAGGCATAAGTTTTTTCTGGAGATCGCCGTTAAGATATATGAGGAGGTTCCGGCAGCTTATCATGTCCAGCTTCGAAAAAGGAGGGTCTTTGATAACGTCCTGCTCGGAAAAGACCAGCATATCGCGGATATTCTTATTGACGCGGTAGGATCCGTCCTGTTCCCTTATGAAGAATCGCGCGAGGCGTTCCGGAGTGACGTCCGCGGCGATCGCGGCGAGATATTTACCGGAACGGGCCTGATCGATAGCCAAGCCGTCGATATCGGTCGCGAACACCTGTATCTTAAAATTCCTCTTAAGCGCCTCATGCCGTTCATGAAGTAAAATGGCTATCGAATAAGCTTCCTCGCCGGTAGAGCATCCCGGCACCCATACCCGTATCGACGACCCATGGGGCTTAGCCTCAAAAAGGCGGGGAATGACGGTTCCCTCTAATGTCTTGAACACTTCGCGGTCACGAAAAAAATTCGTGACGCCTATCAAAAGGTCCCTGAAAAGCCCGTCCGCCTCGGCCTCAGTCACTTTCAGATATTTCCTGTACTCTGCCAGTGATCCTATCTGCTGGATAGCCATCCGCCGTTCGATGCGCCGGATGACCGTATTATATTTGTATTGCGAAAAATCGTGTCCCGTCCGCGTTTCGAGGAGGATGAATATCTTTTTGAGCTCGTTCTCGCACGTCTCCGACAGGCACGGTCCGGGGAGACCCGTTTTATCGAACGACCGCTTCATATAGCTAACGAGCCTGGCCGGCATCTTTTCCGGAGCGAGCACATAATCCACGAGACCCGTATCGATAACGCTTTTAGGCATGCCGTCATACTCACATGTACCGGGATCCTGGGCAATGACGAGGCCTCCTTCCCCTTTAACCGCGCGCGCGCCGAGCGTGCCGTCCATCCCCGTTCCCGAAAGGATGACCGCTATCGCGCGCTCACCTTTCTCCCCGGAAACCGAACGGAAGAAATGATCGATAGGCAGTCTCTGCCCCCGGGGGATATCCGGCTCCTCGAGCATCAACTTCCCGTTCGAAAGCGACATGTTATGGTTGGGAGGTATTATGTAAACGCGGTCCGGCTCGACAGCCATTCCGTTCCTGACGTCTTCCACCTTCATCCGCGTATAACGTCCGACCAGCTCGCTCAATATGCTCTTATGCTCGGGGGCGAGGTGCTGGACAATGACAAAAGCCATCCCGGTATCTGTATCGGCAGGCATCCCGGAAAAGAAAGCCTTGAACGCCGCGAGGCCCCCCGCGGAAGCGCCGATACAAACGACCGGGATATTATCTAACGGAAGGGCCTTATCAACCGCAGGCAAACCGCTACAAACACGCCTTTTAGCGGGATCTCTCTTTTTAAAAGTTTTCGGCTCTTTCTTCATCATCGATCGCCGTTTTTTTAGGCCGGATAACCAGCTCCCTATCCAGCCCATTATCCCCCTTTTATCCCACCAATGTCAAACATTCCTTTCCACAGAATAGATGATAATGGGGACAGTCCCAGAAGGGACACCCTTACGCACAAATTCGAACAAAATTCACTTAGTTTTCCTCGACATCTCTCGTCATGCCCTTCCCGGAAAGCTCGCTCGGGCGGCACCCAGACATGAACGCGCCTGTATTTTGAAATTTAGGTTATTTGTTGAGATCGCTTCGGGCGATCACGACGGTTCGTCCCACAACTGAACTATTACGTTCTTTCTTTCTCTTTGCGAAGACATATCTTCTTCCTTGCATAAAACCCTTTTACCCTTAAAATGATAATCAAACATGTTAAGAAAAATACTGCTTTCGCTGGTGGCTATCACTTTCTTTCTGGTCTTGCTTGTATCGCTTGAACTTTGCTATCGTGCCTATTACGAAACCAGAACGAAATCATCAATACGCTCGACGAAGATGGACAATTATCTCGGGTGGGCGCAGGAACCTTTTATAGATTCTGAAACACCCATCCCGGGGTACGGCATAGTGAAAAGAACCACCGACAAATACGGATTCAGGGTATTCGGGGATCCGGGCACGAAAAAGACAAAGATCCTTGTTCTTGGGGATTCATATACCGAAGCCGGGAATGTTTCGGACGGGTACACTTATTACGAAACTATCGCTAAACTGAACCCTAATGTCGAGATATTCGCTTACGGGGAAGGCGGGTACGGATCTCTCCAGGAATACCTGGTCCTGGACAGGTATTTTGACGAGATAAAACCGGATATCATCATATGGCAGTTCCACTATAACGATCTCGTGAACAATTCATATGACCTGGAAATAAGAAGCTATAAGAACAACAACCTCAACTGGAGGCCATATCTCAGGGATGGAAAGATCGAGTATTTGTACCCTTACCACAAAAAAGGGCTTCTCGCGCGTTTAAGCAGATATTCCCATGTGGCGAAGAACATCAATATGAAGCTTGATTATCAGAAATTCAAAGAGCTTGGCACGATCGAGAGCAAAATAACAAAAGGCGACAAACTTTTTGACGAGGCGGCAAGGACGACCGGTGAAATAATGGCTCTTGTCCGGAAAAGGTCCGGGAATATACCTATCGTGGCTTTCCTGGGAGGCCGGTGGCTGGAGAACTGGCCGGAGGATACTTACGCGAATATTTGCCGCGGCCAGAGGATGTTCTACATCCCGAATATGCAGAATGTCATGTACGACGCCAAAAAAAAAGGGATACAGACCGACGGAGCGCCTTTTGACGGCCATTGGGGCATGAACGGCCACCTGATAGCGGGAAGACTGCTGCACGATTTTATGCTAACCCGACGCCTCATTCCCCCTCTGGCCAGGCGTTAATTCTTCCATATACCCGGGATCTTCTCACCGCAGGTCCCGCAGGCGCCGTTCTTCATATTTTTTTCCTGTATCGAATACCCGTACCGGCGGATAAGCGTTTTGCCGCATTTCGGGCAATAAGTGTTCTCGGCCGGATGACCGGACACATTACCGATATAAACATATTTTAACCCGGCAGTCATAGCTATCTTTCTCGCCTTCTCGAGCGTCTCTATGGGGGTCGCCGGGAGATTCGCCAGCCGGTACTGGGGGGTGAATTTAGAGAAAAAGACCGGGGTGTCTGGCCCCATATTTTCATAGAGCCATTTACACATCCGCTCTATCTCTTCAATATCGTCGTTCAGTCCCGGGACGACAAGGTTCACCACTTCCACCATTACGCCGAGTTCATGTAATTCCTTTAGCGCCGCGAGGACGTATTTAAGATCGCCTCCGGTCACTTTCCGATAAAACCGTTCGTTAAAGCCTTTAAGGTCTATTTTAACGACGTCCATATACGGCGCGAGCTTTTTTAAGGGCTCGGGATTTATATAACCCGCGCTTACCATGACATTCCTAAGACCCTTTTCTTTCGCGAGTTTGGCGATATCCAGCACGTATTCGTAAAATACCACGGGTTCCGAATAGGTGTAAGCTATGGATCCGCATTTATTGCGGATAGCGGCGTCCACTATCTCTTTGGGGCTTAATATCTCGGCGTGTTTTCCCGCCTGCTCGGGATAGGTCTGGGAGATCTCCCAGTTCTGGCAGAAACTGCATTTTAAATTGCAGCCGACGGTAGCGAGAGAGAAGATGCGGCTTCCCGGAAGCATGTGATAGACCGGCTTTTTCTCGATGGGGTCGATGTGGACGCTTATGGGCTGGGCGTAAACAAGGGTCCTCAGCTCGCCGCCTGAGTTCATTCGCACCTTGCAAAGCCCCCGGCTTCCCTCCGGAAGAAAACAGCGGAAAGGGCATAGCTCGCACTCGACGCCTAAACAATCCCGTCTCTGCCAGTCAGCGGTTCTCACACGCGCCGCGTCGACGGGGAATATCCCTCTCGCCGTACCGGGCGGAGGATACGCCGCGATAAGGATGACACACGCTATGGTGAACGTGATATTTAAAGCCAGTACGGTATATGTCCTGATCTTACCGTTCATATCTTCTTTCCTTTAATGGTTCGTTCATGACGACTGACTCTAAGCTAAACCCGAACCCGTCAATGCTCGGAAGCGAAAGCCCGTCATTGCGAACCCCGCGCAAGCGGGGTGAAGCAATCTCTATATAGATCGCTTCGTCGTCCTCTGGGCCTCCTCGCAATGACGGCGGCCACTCCTGTCACGCCGATAACCGCCGACACATAGAGCACCCCTATAACGCCGCAATAAGGCGTTATGAAATTAGCTATGAATAACGCTCCGAGCGCCGCGCCCCAGAGGTCAGAAGCGTAAATATTCCCCGCATTTCTCATTACATCTTCCCCGCGCGACGCGAAACCCGCAATGACAAAAGCCGCGCCGAGAATGCCTCCGGTAAGAGCCATAAGCGTTATGAACACCGCCAGGTCCCAAAGCGCCGGTAAGTCTAAAAGTCCCGGCAAAAGACGCGCCGCGAGAAGCGACAACCCCGTTATGGCCAGGGTCAATCCCTCGAGGACGAGAAAATTCCCGCGCCGGGAATCATTATTGAAAAACCCGCCTACAAACGACCCAGCGGACGCTCCGACCATGAATGACGCGAAAAGGACGCCCATACGCCAATAAACATTGCCCGAAATTATCTGGTACGAAAGTAAGAACGTCAGTTCGAGGAGCATCCCGATGAAACCCAGAACAAAAATGAGGACAGCTTCTTTTTCCATTAAAAACGCGCCGAACGCTCTTCTTTTTTTAAAGGCCGCGAACACGGCCAGAACGAGAACGGCGCCCGCCATCAGGTCCCGGTACGGCGAAGCGAATTTGTCCAGCCAGTGCCCGGCAAAATAGTACGAGGCGGTCGGTTTCAGGTCCCGGTTAACGCGGGCCTCGGGTGTCTTACCCAAAAGCTCTTTGAGTTCCGCGCGCCGCGCCGGATCGAGCTTATATTCGATATATGACGGGATAAAGTACTCATTTATTATGGATCTAGTCCCGAACCGTTCAAGAAATGTCTTATTATCCGTATCTATCGCTTCCCTCCCCGAAAGGAACATGAGGTTATCTCCGGGAATGACCTCCACAAACCTGAACACCGACTTTAACGTATTGTAAACCGAGGCGTTGAATATCCTGGTCGCCATGGAAAGATAATTTTCCGAGGAGACAACGCTTAACCCGAGGATGCCGCCCGGAGCCAGGATGTCACTTATCCGGCCGTAGAATTCTCTTGTGAAATACCGGTTCATTTTAAGGTTCGGCACACCCGGGATATTGATGATCACGGCGTCGTATTTCTCTTTCGTATCCCTTATGAAAATACGGGGATCACCGTAATGGATATGGACGGCCGGGTCCTTTAAAGCCCGGATATCCTCATGCTCGAGAAATTGTCCGGCCACGGCGTCGAATGAATTGTCGGCCGCGGCATGATCCACGCGTAGAGGTCCGTGCTTGAGGACTTCTTTGACGATACCGGGAGATGAATCGCCTATTATCAGTACACGGACCGGTTTCGCGTTCGCGAGAAGCGGCCAGTGGGCCGCCGGCTCATACCCCTCGGGGTCGGGGAAACTCGCCGAGAGCATGCCGTCCGAGAAAACAGTCGTTATGCTTCCCATCTTAACGACGGCAAGCGTCGCGTTCCTCGCCTCTTTCCCGGCGATGAACTCATATTTATTCCATTCAAACCTGTTCACCGCCGGCTCAATCCTCTGTAAAACGAATAATCCCAAAAGAGCCGCCAGGACAGGCAGAACGCGTAGCGGGAATATTTTTTTCGGCATAAGCGCGAAACTCACTAAAATACATCCCAGTGACAATGCCAGGACCATGGCAAACTGAGGCACGCGCCCGATAAGAAGATAAGTGAATATCACTCCCCCTATAACCGCGCCAAGGGACTCGAATAGATATACCCGGCCCACAGCCGTTCCTCTTTTTGCCGTATACGGCGCCGCGGCTGAAGCTAAACTGAAGAGACTTCCTATCACCGCGCAAAGAACGCTCATCACGGCGAAGGTGTAGATCACCGTCCCGACCGGCCCGATAAATTCCCCGAAGCTGAAGACGCTTTTACTCGCCCTTATTAAGAGCACTATCGCCGGGAATAACAAAGATACCGCCAAAAACCCGTATGAAAAATATTCCGGGACCCGACGTGCGCGGACAGGCAAACGGCGCGCGGCGAAGCTCCCCATGCCCACCCAAAATAGCCATGAGGCGAGAAATGTCCCGAGAAAAAGCTCGTTACCGTAAAAGAGCACGGCGAGCTCCCTGAAGACGATGAGCTGGGCGATCATCGCCAAAAAACCGTAATAGATGACCGTAAGGTTATACATGTTCTTATTGTCCCCGCCATTGTGGGCCAAGAGTAAGCCCGTCATTGCGTGTTACGCATAAGACCGTCATTGCGAGCGAAGCGAAGCAATCTCTATATGGATCGCTTCGTCGGCCTTCGGCCTCCTCGCAATGACGCCGTCATTTCCTCCTCGCTATGACAACGCCATTTACTCATCGCAATAAACCCGCTATTCCTACTACCAGGAACCAAACCCCCGAAAGAAAAGCCACCATCATCCCTATTTGTTTTATCCTTTCGCCCCGGGCCAGGTACGGGACAAAGATCAAAGGGGCCATATAAACGGACGTTCCGGCGAAGAACGCGGCGAAGAATACCGCGCCTCCGGATACATCCGCCATCGTTAATATCCTGCTGGCGCCAAGGAGAAACGGCGGACACGGGTTCAGTCCCGTGAATAGCCCCAGAAAAAAAGGCACACGGGCCAGACGTGAACGGGAGACATAAGAGGAACAAGCTCCGTCGTGCCGCCCCTTAATAAGATTGGCGACAGAATAACCCAGCATCAGTAATGACGCCCCAATCAGACAAATATGCGATGCCCCGGACGTGAAGACGTCCCTGTACGCGTTCCCGATAAGACCTATGATCAGCGCGAAAGCTATATACGCTATGAACCGGCCGGCTAGGAACGACGTTATTTTCCTCACATTCGAAGGGATCTTCCTCTCACCCTCGGCCATGAGATAAGGCATAAAGAAGGCAAGGCATGACCCCGCGCAGTAAATACCGGCGGAGAGCCCTAAGGCGAACCCTTCCAGTAATATCCGCGTCATCTGAGACCCGCTAGCCGCAAAAAAACATTCGGAACAAAAGACCCCGACAGCGCCCCGGCGACAAGGAGCGAAAGAAAAATAAAGATATCCCTCGTATCTATCCTCGCCCCGGACGGCCCGGAAAATATGCTTATAGCGTCAGACGGGCATATATCGATACACTTAGAGCACCTTGTACAGAAATTAGTTGTTTTATACTCCCCGGAGGCCGTGGTTTCTACCGCCAATGAGGGGCAGACTTCCATGCATTTCCCGCAGCGCGAGCATTTCTCCTTATCGATCGTCACCGCGTACGGGCTCGCCTTGCCTGAGATACTTACAAGCGCCCCGAAAGGGCAGATAAAAGAACAGAATATCCTTTTTCCGGTAAGGATCGGGATAATTATCACGGCCCCCGCGAGGATCGACCAGAAGAGTACAGCCTGGGCTTTCCGCGTCACGGGATCCGCGGCCCAGAAAGCTTCCGTCATCTTAAAAGGACAGAACCACGAGCAAAATACCGGAAGTCCCTGCAAAAAGGTCACGACTAGGATGAATATAAGAAAAGCTATCGGAAGATCGCGCCACCGTCCGGGAGCCTTGAATTTCAGGATCGGCCTTTTCGCTATCTTCGAGAACCCTTCGTCTATCCCGCCGAAAAAACACACCCATGAGCAGATCCCCTGGCCTATCGTAAAGATGATGAGAAGCCACAGGAACCCCATGGTCAGCACCCCCCAAACCCGCCAATCGCCGCTCTTTATGGCCAGGACCTGGCTATGAACGAAATTCGACAGGGTTGACGCCTCCGCTATATGACAATACGGGGCGGACGGCGTATTCCCGAAGGATATGAACCTGAAAAATTTGAATTCCAGAAAAAATAAAAAAGCCGTAAGGATGAACAGTATGGCCCTGTATCTCGAAATTACCCCGTCCCGATATATCCGAAAACCAAGAAAAGCCACGACCGTTGACCACGAGAGCTTAGCTAACAGAAGCGGAACATCCCGCCCCGCCGAAACAAAAGACAGAACAGCCAAAACCCCCAAAATCCCAAAAGCCAGGCCTGCGCTTTTACGGAATGAACCATTCTTCACCACACGCTCCAGGTAAGCAGTAAACCGGAAAGATTATTTTATTGTATCACAAAGATGTATAAGGTTCTATGTCGAGCGTACTCGTTGGCGTGAAGGAGATGGGGTTCTTCGTACGGCATCTTGCTGTCCCACCGACCGAAATCGCCTTGTGCATTGACCTTGCAAATATACCATTGCAGACAACATACCGAACTAGAAGTTCGCAAGGTGCCGGTAGAAGGTTCCCATATCCTTCGCGCTATCGTAATACGCTTGCTAAGCGTTACCATTCTGGATAGAATACTCGCTTTAATGGAAGATCATGAACACTATTCTATACATGGCCCCTATAATGGGCGTAACAGGGTGTATCTATCGTAACGTCTACTCCCGGTTCTTCACCGGCTATGACAAAGCCGTAACGCCCTTCATCGGCAATACCAAGGGAAGAAGATCGTCCTTGAAGGATGTCCTCCCTGAAAATAACCGCGCCGGGTTCGCGCTCGTGCCTCAGATCCTTGACGATCAACCGGCAAATTTCATTAAACTCGCTAAAAAGCTTTACGATATGGGCTACGGTACCGTCAACTGGAACCTGGGCTGCCCCATGAGAATGATACGAAATAAAAGAAGAGGCTCGGGCATGCTCCCTTATCACGCCGACATAGTCTCTTTCCTGGATAAGACCATTTCCGTTATCCCCAACCGGGTATCCCTTAAAGTCAGGCTCGGCTCGGAAGAAAGATCCGATCTCGCCGTACTTCTGCCGCAATTGGACCGGTTCGATCTGGAAGAGATCATCGTCCATCCCAGGACAGGCGTCGAGATGTATTCCGGTAAAGCCGACATATCCGCATTCGAGGAATGCCTTTCGCTGTCGAAACACGCCTTCGTTTACAACGGGGACATCGATTCCCTCGAAAAATATCAAACTCTTTCGGAACGTTTACCGTCCATAACACGCTGGATGATCGGCCGGGGAGGCATAACGAACCCGTTCCTCCCGGAAGAGATAAAGGCCCAAAAGAGCGTCCCGCTCCATGAAAAGGAAAAACGCTTTAAGTCTTTCCACGACGCGCTTCTCGAAGAATACCAGAAAACGCTTTCAGGCCCCTCGCACCTAATAGGCAAAATGAAAGAAGCATGGGAATACTGGTCAGGCGCGATGAAAGACGGTGAAACTCTTTTCCTCGAGATATCCCGGGCTAAAAGCTTAAAACAATATCACGCCGCGATCAGCGCGTCCCGCATGATCTCGTGATAGCGCCCGATCCCCTATCCTTTCGGCCTCTGGGAGAAGTGATCTCCATAAAGATCTTCTCCAAACTTGGGTGCGTAACGTAAAAAGGAAGTAGTATTTATTTAGCCTTGATCTTATTCATATCTGTTTTCTGAACGCAAAAACGGTCCTGAACATAATATATTTCAAGAACGTTCTGCCAAGATCGGTATATTTCTCGAACCTGCCTAAATAATAGCTTATTTTCTCCGGCCAAAGGGAAATACTCTTTCGCCTCCGGTATGCAACCGCGGCTTCTCCGCCTAAAAGTTCTAACCCCCGGAAATGAATATTTTCATAACCTGATCTTATGATATCTCTTCGGATCTCAAAGGGGTTCAAAAAACATATATCCTCATCTCTCTTTACATACCTTTTGTACAAAAAAGGTAAAATGATCCCTAAAATACCGGTTATTGAAAAAGGGTTGGGCATACTGATAATAAAATGCCCGTTCTTTTTCAAGATCCTGCTTATCTCCGACAATATTTGTTTTTTATCTCTGATAAAGGGCATCGTGTGCAGTAAATAAACCATGTCAAAACTGCCATTTCCAAAAGGCATCTTTTCGGCTTCCGATAAAACATATTCGATCTTTTCCGCCTGATCGTCCGAGTTTTGCCGTGCTGCCCGGATCATCGCTGGAGAGTTATCGACCGCCGTAACAATGGCCCCTTCCTTGACCGCTAACATAGAGAATACCCCGCATGCGCATCCTATATCAAGAACAGATTTACCTTTACATGGCACAAGTTCTAAAATTAACTCAAATTCCTGCTTTTGCCATATATTGTATATTTTCCCCCATCTCCGAACAACTTCCGGATCATTATAATAATCTTTGATCTGTTTTTTGTTTTTCTCGACCATAAATCCCGCTTTGCATCCATAGATCGGCACGTCTAATAATACACGGATGCTCTGCGCACCCGGACATCCCTTTCACCGTACAAAAGACGTTATTTTATAAAAACATAGGGACAGCTCCCTATCCGAGTTAAATAGCTTTCTAAGGAAGCTGTCCCTATATATTTTCACTGGCGTGCCTGGCGCGATTCGAACGCGCGACCAACGGCTTCGTAGGCCGGTACTCTATCCAGCTGAGCTACAGGCACACGCGAGCGCTCTATCACTCCGACTTCAGGAACTTCGGATCTTCCATCATCTGCGCGTAGTTGGCCGGAACAGGGACAGGGAAAGTAACTATTTCATATGCTCCCCCGAGAAGCCTCATGCAGGTGTTGGCCATACCGTGTACTATCCCTTTGGTCATTCCGACCGCGAGATTATCCTTCTTCGTATCCCTTATCATCGTACCCGGCACCTCTACAAGCCCGTCGAATATGTTGAGTATGCCTCTTCCGAGTTTAGCCGTAGGATTACTCGGCGCGCCTAACTCGCCCGCGTAGGACGGGACAGCCGAACCCAGGAACATGACGGCCAGAACGACCAGAGCTAAAACCTTTTTCATCTCTTCTCCTTTGTTAAAATATTACGGCCGCGTTTTGATCGGATCACGGCCTCCCCCCGAATTATCAGCCTACAGTTTACACTTAATGGCGTTTTTTTTCAAATCGTTTCATTTCACGGCCTGATATCGGGCTCAAAAGAGATAGCGCCGACCTGGAATCTTCTCATGATATCTTCCTTGTCGAAACTTTTCGCGAAGGCCTCGCGGGGTTCGATTATCCCGTCCCGGACAAGTTCGAAAAGCGACTCGTTCATGAGTTTCATCCCGGCTTTTTTTCCGGTCTGAATAACGGACGGGAGCTGGAAGGTTTTGCCTTCCCTTATGTTCGAGAATACGGCGGTCGTGGCCAGCATTATCTCGAAGGCGGCGACGCGCCCTTTGTTCTTCCGTTTGCACAGGTTCTGCGACACGACCCCGCAAAGAGCCCCGGCTAGCATCGTCCTTATCTGCGACTGCTTGTCGGCCGGGAACTGGTCGATTATCCTGTCGACCGTGGCGTAAGCCGAAGTAGTGTGAAGAGTTCCGAAGACGAGATGCCCCGTTTCAGCGACCTCGAGCGCTATCTCAACGGTCTCCAGGTCGCGGAGCTCCCCTATCAGTATGATATCCGGATCCTCCCTCAAAGCCGCCCTTAAAGCGTTCTTGAAACTTTTAGTGTTCTTGTGGACTTCCCTGTGATTGATAAGACAGCCCTTGCTCTCATGAACGAATTCCACGGGGTCTTCAATGGTTATTATGTGGTCGGTCCTTTTCCTGATTATATAGTCTATCATCGCGGCGAGCGTCGTGGATTTACCGCTCCCGGTCGGGCCCGTGATGAGGACCAGCCCTTTTGTCAGATGGCATAGGTTAACGACACCCTGGGGAAGTTTCAATTCCTCCATCGTTATCACTTTTGAAGGTATCAGCCTAAAAACCGCTCCCGGGCCGTTAATATCGTAAAAATAGTTCGCCCTCAACCTTCCCACTCCATCTTCCTTATACGCGAAATCCGTATCCCAACGCTCCGTAAATTCCTTCCAATTCTCTACCGGAGCTATTTCCTCCAGATATGCTCGGACTTCTTCCGCCCCGAGAATCCCGTACCCCTCGACTTCCTCAAGATCCCCGTCCACCCTGAAAAAAGGTTTACGCTCCGCCCCCAAATGAAGATCCGACGCCCCAAGCGCCCACATTTTCCTGAACATTTCCGAAAGCTTAGCCATTTCCCTCCCCCTTCATCGCGTGATCCGATAATCCAAGTATAACCGCAAACTTCATCGAATCAAGCAATTATTGCATGTTCCGGGGGACAGTCCCAAAAGGGACACCCCTGCGCACAAAAATGACCAAAATCTCTAAAAAAAAAATAATTTAATATTTTTTGAAACATTTTTCCTTTTTCCTGTGTCTATAATAAGAAAGGGGGAATTATGCCGCGTAAACCAAGATTTTTACTCGAAGGGCCTTATTACCATATCGTTCAAAGGGGAACTAATAAACTAGGGTTATTTTGGGACAAGGAGGATTACGAAGTATTCATGGATCTTGTCTTGCGATACAAAAGAAAATACTCTTTTGAACTGTATAATTACTCTCTCATGTCAAACCACATCCATCTGCTGATAAAAGCGCTCAACGGCGTATTACCAAAAATTTTTCAGGGCATATTTCAGGTTTACCAGTACCATTATCGGAAAAAATACTCCTACGTCGGCCATTTATATCAGAACAGGTTTAAAAGTATCCCCATAACATGTGATTCTCAACTGTTGTGCACCGCGAGATATATCGATAGAAATCATTTCAAAGATGTCCCTATCCCCAAGTTTATCGGATACGAATGGTCAAGCTGTAACTTTTATGTAAAGAATGAAAAAAATACTCTAATTACGCCAAACCCGGCTTATCTTGAACTGGCCGGAACACCTGCTAAGCGGAGAAACATTTATCTGGATTATCTGCAAACCAGCAATTCACATACCAGGACATTTGATGTGACGATCGACAAACTGGCTATTTGAATTTATTAGCCTATGGAACGCCTGTGACTTTGCCGGAACAAATTATTGCCGAAAAGATCGTTTCTCATGCTCAAGGGTGTCCCTTTTGGGACTGTCCCCTGAGAGACGAAAAAAAATATACGCTAAGGGCGCACACTAAAGCTATAACACAGGACGTATACACTCCTCTGGCTGAAAATAACCCGTAAAAAGGGTTAACGGCGGAAGGGAAAAACGGGCGGATGTCGGTATACAAAAATGAATCCAGTAAAACATGCGAATACGCGCCGGCGACGCAGCTTATCATCCCTTTCCGCGAGCGAAACAACAAAGCCCAAAGGCAGATCGCCGCGATCGACGCGCCGATAAAAGTATGGAAAAAACCATGAAGGTTTGAATTCAGGCCGAAGACCATGACAATAAGGGGCTCTATATCCGACACGACCCCGGAAACGATGAACGCTCTGGGACAGATCTTCCCCCGGAAGACAGCCGCTATGAGAGAAAGCGGGCCAAAATGGAACGGAGTGAAAGGCATGACTAAAAATCCACCTGTATCCTCGTGAGTGCGATGTCCGCTCTCCCCACACCGTTCAGGTTGGCATGTATGTAATTGATCATGGCCTTGACATTCGGCGTCAGGTACCAGTTAATTCCTATCGTCGAATCGGACAGTATACCTCCCGAGACGCCTTCATCCTTAAGATCAAGGTATGAGTATCTGGCCACGAGCTCGACCGCCCCGAAAGTTCCGTCCGATATCGAAAAATTATGGTGCGGCTTCAGCCTCGTGAATAACCCCTGCGTCTTCGAGTAAGGCATATGTTCCCCGGTAAGAAAAAAACTCCCGTACGCGTAAAGCCCGTGAAGATCGCGGTGCGATCCGAAGCCGCTCTGGTCGACGACCGATCCCTGATACTCCGACACGAAAGAGAGCGGGCCGAGGACAACCGCCGCTTCGGTGCCGTAAAGGTTGACGGATCTCGCCTTTATGTTCCCCGTATCGACAAAGTTCGGCGAAAGATGCGATTCGGGCCGTGAAGCGTAACGGACAGTATCCTCCGGATACCTCAGGCTGTATGATCCTCCCACGTGCAGGAGTTTCGCTCCTTCATCCTCGTACCACGGAAGAGCCGTGACGCGGCTCGTCCAGTTGCTCTCGTTCGAGGTCAGGCGCCCCGTGTCGTCGGCGTCGCGGAACACCCCTGTCGCCCAGGTCATCCTCTGCTCGAACGCGTCGTTAAAGAGCATTATGCCGGCGTTGCGGACAGGCGAGAAAGCCACGGGGAGCCCATACTCCACGAACTGGAGATAATTAGTGCTCACTATATTCTCGAACCCGAACGGCTCGTAGAAATGACCCGCCTGGACGCTCCCCAGATAAGGGATACCTTTATAACCGATGTAGGCGTCCTTAAGCGAAACCGGATCGGACACAAAATCGTATTCCAGCTTATAGAAAAAATCCTTATACGCGTTGCCCGACATCGAGAATCGCGCGCGCCTCATCTCTCCGTCGTCCTTTACCTTCCCAAACCGGCCGCGCATCCTTGCGTCCTCGTCCAGAGCTACCACGTCATAGTTCAACCTTCCGCCCACTTTTAGGTCGAATTTCTTATCCTCGGTCGCGAAACATACGCCGTCCTTGTAACATACTTTGAGATCGTTCGGTGCGGCCGCCTTCGGCGCTGTCTCCTTGGAGTCTTCCGGGGCTTCCTTGGCCGGGCCGGCCTTTTCCAAAGCCGCCACTTTCTCAACGAGAGCCCTTATCATCCTGTCCTGGTCGCCGATGAGCTTAAGCTGCTTTTCCTGCTCTTCCCTCATTTTCAGCATCTCGACCTTCATATCCGACACGTCGTCCGCCCGGACCGGCAATACCCCCACCGCGGCAAGGAACACCGCCGCCAATAGAACGATCCTTCTCATCGCAATTTCCTCCTCTTCCGGTTCTCTACATTTTATACTCTACAATTTTGGTAGACATTTCCAGATTCTACCCGCCCTACGGAATATTGTCAAGATTTATCAGATCCCTCGCCCCGATCGCGGCGGGAAATTTTAGTATCATCGTCGTCCCCTTTCCCTCTACGCTCTCAACCTCGATCGAGCCTTTATGGGCCTTCATTATCTTCGACGTGACCGAAAGGCCCAGCCCCGTACCCCTGGGTTTCCCCGTGAACAAGGGCTGGAATATCTTTTCGATATTCTCTTCCGGTATCCCTACTCCTTCATCCTTTACCGCCACGACCACATTCGCGCCGTCTTCATGGCCCGTAACGTTTATTTTCCCTCCATCCGGCATGGCTTCGATGGCGTTAGTGAGCACATTCGTGAACACCTGTTTCAGCTGGCCGGCGTCACCCATTATCTCTTTGGCAAGCCCGGCTGAGTCCAGTTCGATCCGTATCTTGTCCGGGACCGGGAAGGCTTTTGTGATAATAACCTCCTTGACGATATCGTGGACGATCACTCTCTTAAGGATCGGAAGCTTCGGACTCGCGAAAGAAAGTATGTTGGTTATTATGCCATTGCTCCTCTTCGCTTCCGATTCGATCATGCCCACGTGTTTTAGGACCATGGGATCCGAGGCGAATACGTCCTTCTTCATCCTGAGAAAATATACGGAGGTCAATATGGCAGATAAGGGATTGCGCAGCTCATGCCCGAGCATCCCGGAAAGTTCCCCCAGAGCCGCCAGCCTCTCCGACTTCCCGATCCTGTCATAAGCCTCCCGGAGCTCGTCCGCCTGTTTGTTGAGATCCTCGATCATGAAGAGCATGGCCTTCTGGTCCAGTAAAAGGTCTTCATTCTTCTCCCGGAGTTCCCCGGCCCTCTCATCCACCTCATTCTCGAGCTTCACCTTCAATTCCTCGAGCTCGGAGGTCCTCGCCTTTACTTCGGATTCGAGCCGCGCGCTGTAGCCCAGCATTTCCTGGCGGGACCTCTTGAGTTTAGCCGCCATATCGTTGGTAACTTCCGCCAGGACCTGAAGCTCGTCGCCGGTATCAACCCGTACAGGATGGTCCAGATCCCCTTCAGCTATTTTTCCAACGGCCCTCACGATGGATTCCACCGGCTGAGAGAGCACCCCGCCCACGTAGCGCGAGGCTAACGCGGAAATAACGATCGTCAGGGCCATCAAGAAGAGCGCTATCCTGAAATAACTTTTCAGCGGACTATAGATCTCGTCCTTGTCCTGCTCAAAAACAACTATCCATCTGATCCCTTTTTTTGCCAATACAGGGTTCTTCACGAGCGCGAACACCTTAATGTCCTTTTCATCGAGCATCACTATCGTACCCGTCTCCTTGAAATATATCTTTTTTACGTTCTCCCCGGAAACGAACTTTTTACCTTTAGGAAAAAACGAGGGGGCGAACAGGACCTCTGCCTTCTCGTCGATGAGGAACGCGAACCCTGTCTTGCCGTACCGGAACTTCTCCAGGGACTCCATGACCTTGCCTACCGCGACGACATTCTTGCATACCCCTATCACGGAGCCGTCGGCGCTTTTTATGGGTACCGCCAAAGGGATCGACATGGACCGGATCGATTCGTCATACTCGACCTTACCGACATAACTCGCTCCTTTGCCGCCGTTAAAAGCCTCCTGCCACCATTCCTCGTCGGCCTGATAAAAATCGGATGTCTTCCCCGAGGCCGCGACCAGGCCCCCGTACCTGTCAGTCAGGAATATTTCCCTGATATCGGCGAGGGTCTTAGTCAGGTCAGCCAGCTCTTTGCTCGCTCCGGTGTCGAGGATACGCTTCAGTTTATCGTTAACCAACTCTTTTTCGGACCACATCCTGTCCATATCCGCGAAGAATCCGGGCATATCAGCGTCTTTCATGCCCGCATAAGAAGCGTTCGCTCCTTCCGCTTCATTTATGAACATGAACGAAGACAGAAGCACTTTAGTGTCAAGAAGTTCCTCGTCCAGGGTCTCGCCTATGTGCCCGGCAAGCATGGCGGTGATGGTCTCATAACGTTTATATATCTCGTTCCGGGCGCGGTCCATCCCGGCGAACATTAACACAGTGACCGGGAGCGCGACCATGAACAAGGTGATAAGGAACACCAGTATGGCCGTTTTGGCCCTGAGACTCAATGTAATATCCTCATCCCTTCTCATTTTTCCTCAAAAGTTCTATTTCATCGGACAGCTCTTTCATCCGTATCTCCCGGCCTATGGTCGCCCGCCGGAACCTCTCGAGTTCGGCTATTTTTTCGTTCAGCTCTTTTGTCTTATCGATGACTTCAGATCTCATCACGACTCCGTAACCCGCCTGCATTTCCCTGGTTTCCCTCAATTTGCCCAACATGTCGTTCAGAAAGAGAGCTATATCCCCCAACTCGCCCGGCCTTGAATCGTCCAACCGGAAATCCAGGTCACCCTGTTTCACCCTTTTCGAAAAATTCAGAAGCTCGCCGATGAGCCTGTCCATGAAGGTCTTTACCAGGATGGTCAAATAGGCCATCATCCCAAAAAGCAGAGCTGTGAGGAGAATAAAAACAACCCCGAGGCCCTTACCCGCTATGTCCGTCTTTTTCCAGGACGAGCTGGTCACGCGCGACATATCGTCTAAAAGAAGACGCGTACAGGCCAGTATCTGTTCGAAAAGTATTTGCCGTTTCGAAGCGGCCTCGTCCGAAAGTACTTTTCCCTCAGCCCCGGAAGAAATCCCGGCCATTTCATGAAAGAGGCCCTGTATTATGCCGTTGTCCCTCCTCATCCCCTCGATGGAACCCTTAATCTCCCTGTCCTTATCGAAAACAGCCGACTCCAGGAGCTCCCCTATCTCATCGTTCATCTTTACCCACTGGGCCCGGGCCATTAGCCCTTCTTTGCCAAGGAACAGCCCCTGTTCGAGCACGTGCTGGTCGATCATCTTTTTACCCAGCTCCGAAGATATCCTGCTGAACTCAGCCATATCCCTGAAATGCCCCAGGCTCAAAGCCCCGGCTATCCCCGACAGTATGGCTATAACGGCGAATATGGCGAAATATGCCCGTATTTTGGACCTTATATTCATGCATTCCCCCCGATGCCAGCCGAAAAATCCCTCCGGCCTTGCTCTCTCTCCCGGTATTGATCAAATATACATTATAAAACCAGCAATAGTAAATTTTCCAACCCGTTTTGTTATTTCGGGTTTAAATGATATACTTGATGTCAAATGAGACGGCTCCTGACAATATTCCCGCTGATTTCTTTTCTTATCGCCCTCTCCGGTTGTTCCTCAGGCTCCGCAGGAACAACGGGTAAAGGGGGTTGGGAATACCGGCCGCTAGGCATAAGGATGGATATCCCGGCCGGATGGACCGCGGAATCGAAAAAGGCCGTTTTTTTTGATTCCGTAACTATTTCCCGGAACAATTCCTCCGACGCCGGGATCATAATTACCGGCCCTTCGCCCCTCGTCCAGGCTTATTTCCGGTTTACCCGTTTCAAACTTGTCGATTATATGGACTGGACGCTAAAGACCTTCGACACGGGATTCTTCGAAATATCCGGGAAGAAGGAGGACAAATTTAACGGGATGCCGGCGTTCGAAGCCGATCTTAAGCTTTCGACATTTTTGCCCGGAGGGTCAAAAGTCGAGGGTAAAAGCTGGTTTTTCGCCCGGGGTAAAAGATTTTATGCGGTCTCGTACTGGCTTAACGACCGGATCGACTACGGAAATACCCTGAAAAAGATCCTTAGCGCACTGGATTCCATGGAGTTCAGTTAACAGAATACAGAGTTCAGGATACAGAATCCAGAATTCAGAATATAGAATTCAGAATGGGGGGGCGGGTTAAACGTTCTTTAATGAAGCAGCTTTCTCCGCAGCGCGTAGCCCCTTCTCCGCTTTCAGGTCGCCGGGATCTATCTCGATCGCCTTCCGGAAATTCTCTACGGCTTTCGCGTAATCTTTGGCTTTATAATAAGCGTACCCGGAATTATAATACGTTTTGCCGTAAGAAGGGTCGAGCTTTATGGCGGCGCTGAAAAGGGACAGAGCTTCCGCGCCGTTGCCGGAGATGACGTACAACTCCCCGCGCTTATTGAGAGAAGATGCATCATCCGGGATATCGTTCCTCTTTTTGACGAGGATCCCGAACCCCTTCCCTTTTAGCGGTGTTTTGCCGAAAACAAATATGTCCGTATAGTTCTTATCTATCCAGCTCCCGAGCTCTTTCGCGTAATCGCGCCCGAAATACTCGCTCCCGTACTCTTTTGTGTTCCTGTCCATTATCACGGCATAATCCGGGCTTTTCTCCTTAAGGGTAGAGAGCATGACCTCCTCGGAGAACATGATCACCTCCGGCGGGATGAAATCTATATGCCCGGTCGGGTTGACCTTCCTCGTCATGTAATTCAGCATTATCCCTTCGGGAAATACCGTGACCGTCGCTTTTTCGGGCATGAGATAGCCGTGGAATTTGATGAACTGGCCGAGCCAGTACCCCTTGGAGGACATCTTAGCGGAATATGTGACGACAGCGTCTCCTCCGCTTCCGACCGTATAGTCTTTGATCCCGTAATATCTGCTGCCCGATACGGCGAACTGGAACAAAAGCGCCGCGAGGAACGCTACGACCCACACCCTGGCCTCGAAAAAAGCGCCGGCGTATCTCCCCGCTAAGGTCGGGACCTCGGCCGCCAGGATAGCCGTCATGACCAGGAAGCCCGGCATCGCCAGGGCGAAACCGTAATGATACAGGTTGGTGTTGAGAACGATCTTAATGAGAAGAAAACACGCGAAGACCGAGAATACCAAAATGATAAGTTCTTTTTTGATATCTCCGCCGTTCCTCGAGACCCGAGCGGCCCTGGCGGCGATGGATACCGAATAAACCCCCAAAACTAACGCCATAGGCCTGAGGGAATACGCCCAGTATTTACCCGCGAGAAAAAAGGCCATGCCCGCCGCGATAATGGCGGCCGCGGCCGTGACAAGCGTCCGGGCTCCGGGTTCGGTCTTCTTGAGCGCGTACGTCCCGGCCCCAAAGAAAGCCAGGATACCCGCGTAGGCTCCGAGACATTTCATCATCACCATGAGATTCCCCGGCACATCGTCCCTTCCGGCAACCTTCATGTAAAAGACCAGGTCGACCATATTGGGATTGAGCGCCTGGGCGAACTGGAAAAATATCCATGGAACGGCGGTGCTTAAAGGCATATACCTCGACAGATAGAGGGAAAACAGAACCATCGGAACGGCCGCGCCGATAACGAGATATCCGGAAATTTTCAATATCCCCGGAACGCCCATCTTTACGCGATATGCCGCTCCCACCAGACCCAATAACACCGCCGGCGTTAGGGCGATCGTCACTTCCAGCTTTGTCAGGGCCACGATACCGTAAATGAGCCCTATCACGGCCCACAGCGCGTCTTTTTTCCTGTCGAGATACACGGAGTATACGTAAATGAGCAGCACCGAAAATATTATCCCGTGCGTAAGCTCATGGGAATAAGGGGAAAGAAAATTGTAATTGCCTACCTTGACGTACTGGCTGAAAGCGAACACCGAGACGAAGCTCATCCCGGCAATGAAAGCGGCGAGCCTGCCATAAGCCTTCCTGAAGATCCGGTCGATACCGAAGAACAGGGACATCGCGAGCAAAAAATTAGCGGCCGCGAGAGTGATCACCCCCGGGGAAAAGACCCTGAAAAGGAAAGCGTTGAAATAAGCCGAAAAAGGCCCCCTGAAATAAGCTATGTCCCTGTACAGGACCTTTCCCTCGGAGAGCTGCCACGGCACGTACAGCTCTCTGCCGAAATCGATCAGTATATCAGGCCACTTCCTCCACCCGAGCGAGATCATGATCATCCCCGTCAGGATGACGGGTAAGTATACCAGGAAAGGGTAGCGGTCAAGCTTCTGTTGTATTCCGGACATCGCGATCATCGGTAAAAGGATACATCTATCGCGGACAAAAGAAAAGAGTAAAGATTCCAAGTTAATATGACCTGTTAGTGTAAAAAAGTATGCTGACTTTTAAAGAGTTCCTTGCTTATCGTGCCGATGGCGTAAAGGAGATGGGAACCTTCTACCGGCACCTTGCAAACTTCTAGCTCGGCATACCGCCTTCACTGTAATATTTCCAAGGTCCACGCACAAGGCGATTACAATTGGTGGGACAGCAAGGTGCCGTACGAAGAACCCCATCTCCTTCACGCCCTCACCACTCACGCAAAAACCTGAAAACCCCTCCCTGATTCATGACAGGGACGGGTCAAGGTGTGGATATCCTCTTTAAGCAAAGGGGCACCTTTGGGAATTTCAGCCTTTAACATGCCTTTTTATGACAACCACCTTTCTTGCGGCTCGCCCCCCGAAGCCGAAGGCGGAGGAGGGTGAATGCGCAAGTTCTAAAAACGGCATGTTAAAGGCGTTAAGAAATTCCCTGGGGAAGGCTTGAAGAGGATGTCCACACCTCACCGATCGCGTGATCATCGTCTGCATAAATGGTTACATTATCCATGACCTAACCCATTTGCAATTCATAACGCAACGGTGTAAAATAGAAGGTGCTTAATATCTTCAAGAGCGATAACAAGGAGAGAGATCCCTATGGAAAATGTCCTATACAAGCTCGAAACTTACCTGAAGAAACAGATCTCACGAAAAGCTTTTCTGAAATTCGCGCTGGGGGGATTGACGCTCTTCATCGCGAACAACCGGTTCCTGAAACTCGCCTTCGCGAAAGCGGAGGATTCGACCGGCAGACCAAAGAACAAGGTCAAAGGTAACTACGACCTCGTAACGGCCGAAGGGCCTGACCCGTATAAAAACACCGTCCAGGCGGTAGCCGCCCTCGGCGGCATGGAAAAGTTCGTCAAAAAAGGCGCCGTCGTCGTGATCAAACCTAACATGGGCTGGGACAGGACCCCGGACCAGGCCGCCAACACAGATCCTATGGTAGTGGCGGCTCTTGTAGAAATGGCCTATCAGGCGGGCGCAAAAAAGGTGACAGTGTTCGACGTCCCCTGCAACGACGAAAGGCGATGCCAGGAAAATAGCGGCATAAAAAAAGCGGCGGAAGAAAAAGGCGCCAAAGTCACGTTCGTCGACCATTGGAACGTCGTTAAAGCCAAATTCCCATATAAGAGCGATATGGAGAACTGGCCCATACTCCGCGACGCCGTGGAATGCGACACCTTCATAAACGTTCCCGTTCTTAAGCACCACATGCTCACGGGTTTAACGCTCTCGATGAAGAACCTGATGGGAGTCTGTTCCGGGACCAGAGGCCTTATGCACGTCGGCATCGACAATAAGCTCGTGGACATCACCGATTTCATGAACCCGGACCTCACTGTCATCGACGCGACCAGGCACCTCACAAAGAACGGTCCGAGCGGCGGCAACGTGAAGGACGTAGTGACCATGAATAAAGTCATAGCATCGACCGACCCGACGCTCGCCGACATCCACGCCGCGAAACTCGTGGACAAAGACCCGATGAGCGTTCCATACATCAAGGCGGCCGTGGCCAGGAAATTCGGCATATTTGATCCCGCGTCGGCGAGCATACACGCGCTCACATCCGTATGAAGAAGCTGGTCCTCACGCGAAAAGCGTCGCAGATGGTCTTTTTGGGGCTTTTCGTTTATATTTTGTGGTCCACGACGTACCCTCTTAAGGGCTTGTTCCCGTCAGACGCCTTCTTCAAGATCGACCCTTTGACGGTCATGTTCACTTCCTTAAGCGAAAGGGTATTTCTCCCGGGATTTATTATATCGCTCCTTATGTTGGCTCTCACCCTCGTCTTTGGAAGATTTTTCTGCGGATGGGTCTGCCCTCTGGGGACATGCCTCGACCTCACGGCTTTCGGAAAGAAGAGAAAGACCGTGCTCCGGGAAGCAGCGGGAGAGCGTATCCGGCGAATCAAGTACATCGTTCTTGGGACGATCTTCCTCTTCGCCGTTCTCGGCGTCCAGTGCGCGTGGGTGTTCGACCCGATCGTCATCGCCGCGCGGTTCGTGTCGCTCAACCTGATCCCATGGGTCACGATGGGAGTTGAAAGATCTATGGTCTTCGCTATCCAAAGGTTCGATCTCTACGGCCCTTTCTACGATCTTTACAGGGACCTTAGATCGTCTTTCCTCGGTATAAACATAAACATGCCCGAGAACTCCGGAGTGATCTTCGCCTCGTTCGCGCTCTTACTTCTCGCCTCCGGCCGTGTCCCACGCCTTTGGTGCCGGACATTATGCCCGCTCGGAGCTCTCTATTCCCTCCCCGCGAAACTGTCGCTATTGGAACGGCGCTCCGAAAAGTGCACGCGTTGCGGGGTATGTTCGAAAAATTGCCGTATGGGCGCCATCAAGGATACCGGCGCGTACAATAAAGCCGAATGCGTCCTTTGCATGGACTGCGTTTATGACTGCCGGCCGGGCACTTCTTTCAACTGGCACAAGGCAAAACGCCGGGACAGAGCCCAGGCGAAAGACGCCCGGGGGATGTCGCGGAAAGATTTTCTTTTATTCTTCATTATTCCCCTCGTAGCCGGCTTTAAGAACAAGGACGAAACTGCCGGAATGCCGGATATCGGGCTCATTGACGCCGCGGTGATACGCCCGCCCGGAGCCCAGAACGAGAAAAAATTTCTCAACCTCTGCGTAAGATGCGGAAACTGCATGAAAGTCTGCATAACAGGGGCACTGCATCCGGTAATGTTCGAATCGGGGTTGGAAGGGCTCTGGTCGCCGCGCCTGGTCCCTGAGCTCGGTTACTGCGAATACAATTGCAACCTCTGCGGGCAGGTCTGCCCAACGGGAGCCATACCGTCCCTCCCGTTACCGGAAAAGAAAAAACAGATACTCGGGCTCGCCGTAGTCGATAAGACCATCTGTTTACCCTGGGTCAAAGGCAAGGACTGCATAGTATGCGAGGAACACTGCCCCACGCCGGACAAAGCCATAAAAATGGAAATTGACACCAGCGGCATCCGCCGTCCGATAGTTGATAAAACACTCTGTATAGGCTGCGGGATCTGCCAGACCAAATGCCCCGTCCGGCCGCAAAGGGCGATACGCGTTATACCGACCGCTTAAGCGGCGACCATGGTCCGGAGCGATTGGAGGTATTCCTGATAACGTTCTTCCATATCCAGCGATATCTTCCTTACCGCGGGCAGGATGACCAGCCACCCCTCGCTCCCGGCCTTCTCCCGGACATCCATCGCCAGCCTTAAAGCCATGGCGAAAGAATATATCGCCTTTTCCATGCCGAAAACGACGACGGGCACTTCCATTTTGCGTGAAAGTCCGGCAAGCCTTTCCGGGTCTTTTGTGGCGCCCTTAAAAACGCCCAGGATCTCACGGGCGCCGCGGGCCCTGGATATTTTTATGAGCGCCCTGACAAGCTCCGTCTCGGAACTTATCTCCTTCCTCATCGATACGTCGGAGCTAAGGATCACGACCGTCTCGAACGTAGTTCCGGCGGTCTTTATCATCTTCTCCAATAGGAGCGCGTTCTCGGGGACTTCGGCGTAAATGACTATTTTTCCGTTACGGAAAATATTATTCTTCTTCGATATAATCTTCATAACGGGCCCGATATCCGTCATAAAAGCGTTATTCACTATATCGTCCGCGAAAAGTATCATGCTCTCGCCGTCGGACTCATACCCGGATATCTTCTTCTTAACGGAAGATGCTTCCGCGGAATATATGCCTTTCGCGTCCGAGCCCAGATCCTTGCCTGCTTTACCGAACCCGCCGAAAGCCTCGTCCAAAGCCGCGTCATCATCCGGATACCACGATACCGCGCTCTCATTTTCCGCCGCGATCAGTGATCCTTCCTGCCCCTGCTGGTCCCTGGCCTGGACGAAAATGACATCCAAAGTTTTATCTGCTCTTCCGACCAGACACCCTTCGATATCCTGCGCCATCCCGAGGTCCTTTTCAATATCCAGGGCATATCCCATTATCCGCCTGAGTATCCCGTCAACCGAGCCGTCTTCGGCATCGAATATATCGTTCGAATAGTCCGCTTCCTTCTCGACGAGCCTCCTTCCCTCGACCACTATCTTAAGGTCCTTGTTGGCGAAAGCGAGCCTTCTGATCTCTTTGGTCAGCCTATTCACCGCGAACCTGTGGGGCAGGCCTTCGTATCGCGTTTTGCCGCTCACGAGCGTCTCGCCCTGCCCCTGGACAAGTTCTATTATCATCTCTTCGTTATCAGAAGCCGAGGGGTCCCTCGTATGAACGACAAAACCGTAATCGGCGGGTATCAGTTCATGCACAAGGACCGCCATCCTCACGGAATCGTGGTCTATATTGTTCGCTTCGCGGTCATAAAAAGCCCTGGGATTCCAAACCGACGCCCAGACCGCTTTTACGTATTTATCGATATCGTCCAGATCTGTCGGGTCGATCATCCCGTACGAATCGTATAATCCCGCCCCGGCATAACCGAAAAGGTCCTCGGCGTTGGTCGAAGACCTGAAAAAGACAGGTTTATCCCCTACCTCGCGCCTTATGGCCTCGCTTATGTCTTTAAGCGTCTCCCTCGGGATCGTGAGCCCTTTTATCTTCCGCTGAACAAGCCTTAAAAGGATGGGAATATCCTTTTCCCCTGCGGTTCTCAGTCTCGAAGAAAGACCGCGTATCATCCCCGCCGAACGTTTATTCTCGAAAACACCGAGGATCTTTTCATAGAACCCGAAACCGAGCGCGAGATGTTTGGACATCTTATCCCCGCGCGTTATCTCTCCCAGCCTCATCGCCTTATTTCCGACATTACCCGGGCGGTAATCTCCGGGCAAAATTATCCCGCCGTTCGACAGGTCCGGATCGGGTATCTCAACATAATCTTTCCACTGTATTTTTGTCTCGGCTCCGCCGGACTCGTCACCCTCGGGAACGACCACGAGCTTATTCCCGGCGATATCCGCCTCGATATTTTTACCCTGGTACTCCTCAATGATCTCATCCATGACCCTCTCGTCAGGGCATACGGCGAAAGGAACGCCGTACTGCCTGGCCCTTATGGCGGGGTGGGATAAAAGGCTGTCTTCCGAGAACACGATTATACCGCCCACGTCCTTGAGAGGAGGACTATCGGCCGGGATATTATCCGCGACGATTATATCGCCCTTCCCGCACATGGCAAGTTCGGCGGGGTCTTTTATCATTTTGAATTTTCCGCGCATTTTCCCGGGGACTACCACCTGCCACATAGAGATATTACCCTTCTCCATGACCTTACGTTTTATGTCCTTTAGCGCGAGCGCGAAAAGATAGATGTTGTCCGAACGGAAAATATTCGACGAGAAATTCTCGACCCAAATTTTGTCGTCCTCGGAGACATTGATACCCACAGCTGTATGTTCCGCGAGTTCCTGATATCTCCGGACGCCGTGCATGGCTTTCAGGTTAATGTAACGTTCCATGCGTTTAATGATAGAGTACAACTTCCCGAGGTCCGTTCCCTTTCCGGAAGCCGACATAGCCGCGAGCTCTTTCATCATGTACTCCAAAGCCCCGGGATCGTATCCGTTGGCTATGACGTTATTGGAAAGTATCCTTAAAATATCCATGTCCCCGTGTATGTCGTCATAGTTCTTATCCATTCCTGTATACAGCCTAAAAAAAAGGACCTCGAGAGCGTTAAGAAGCTTCATCCCGGGAAGAGCCGACTGGCCCGGCGAATTGATTATTATTTGTTTCAGCTTGAGCCTGGCCGTGCTTAAACGGTCAAGGACCTCGATGGAAGGTTTTCCGCCCGCCCGGGAATCGCGGATAGCGCCCTGGATAAACTCCTTCTCTTCGGCCATATTTTCAAGTGATCTTGACCACTCGGTGAACATTTCATCGAGTTTATTCTCGTTACCTTCTCCGTAAACTTCCTCAAGAGAGATAAGCAACGGTTCGCAGGCCGCGAGCACTCTTTCCCTTCGCTCCGGATCTGTTATTCTATCGCTATCGTCGACCGGATAACCCATACGGGACAGCCTCGACTCCAGTGCCGGGTCCGAGCATTCTGCCCGGAGCCAGTCCATGAGGACTTTCATCGTCTCAAGCTGCAGCGGCGAAGGCCTGTTATGAATGTCGTTCCGGAGATTTCCTATCAGGCCATCCCTTCTGTCGCTGCCGCTCCGCGCTATGACCATTTGTCTCGCCTGCTCCCTCATAGTATTCAGGAAATCCTCGTCCCCGAGGGGCATTACTTTCATAAGCTGGCGTTTAGTCAGAAAACTTATATCGCGTACAGGCAGGAGATTGACTACCGCGTTCCTTATCCGCGGGAGCCTGTCCTCCACGTCCGCCCATGTCCCGAAGCCGACATCGTCCCCTACCCCCTGGCGGAGGAACCGTAGCGACACTATGATCTTATCGAGAAGCATCTCTCCCAGGACGGGATGGGCGACGGCTTCTTCCACAAAAGCCTGGACACCGTTCCAGCCGCCGGTGAGCCTCCTGTCCATCTGCTCGCGCACGGCCGGATTTATGTTTACAAGACCGTTCCTCGCCTCGGTAACTACCGCCTCGATCGAATTTGTCGCCGCTGTGTCCGATGAGTCCGCGAGTCCTCCTTCCCGCTCGGATAAGAAGCCTAAGAAACTGTCGAATTCTCCTTTACGGAGATACGCGAAAGCAAGTCTGAACAATTCGCCTATCGCGTCGCTATCGACGCTTTTTGAGGCCATTTCAAATACCGTGTCCAGCGCCATGATGTCGCGCTTCTCGGCAAGACCGAAAAGGAAACCGAAACCGTAGATCATATCCTCGTCGCTGACCCCGAACCCCCCTCCCAGGCTTTTAAGAAGATCGTAGATCTCCTCGCTCTTAGTCGCCGGGGTTTTGAGCGCCACCCCCTCGGCTACGTCCAGTATATCGTGTTCCTCCACCGGGTTAACGCCCTTACGCAATCTGTCAACGAGATCGGAAAGCACCTTTTTGCCCTCGCCGTAAGGGTCGAGCGCCGCCACGGTTATAAGAAATCCCCTGGTCGATTCGGCGATCTGGTTAAACGTCACTTTAAGATACGGCAATATCTTTTCGACCAAAGCAGGGGTTATGTAAGACCTGTCATTGGTTATGATGACCGTGAGCGCGTCAATAATATCATTCGTCGATGCGTGCCCTTCTAAATGCTCGAACATTTTACCTATGATTCTTTCACCGTAAGCTTTATCCGCGCCTTTCACAAATTCGGCGAGAAGAAGCGATACATCCCCGGCCAAGCCGTATCTCTCCATACCGATAGCCCTTTCCACCAGGTCTTTAAGGTCGGGGGTAAAAAGTTCAGGCCTCGACCGGTAAGCCCCGATATACGCCAGACAAGCCGCGCCTTTCGTATGCGACGAGCTGTCGACCACGACATCTTCCCTCGGCATATCGTCGTCCAGGAGTTTACGCACTTCGTTTATCATGTCCCTGTCCAATAGATCTCCCCTTTTCTCGGCCGCTACGCTGAAAACCCGGGCTATATCCTGTTTCTTGAAGGCTTCGCCTTTTTTCATCCCTTCTATCATGTCGAGAAGGTCGCTCTTTTTCAAATCGCCCGGTTTTTCGACGATATAAGCCTGGCATATTTCCCTGAAACCGAGGTCCGAAACCCTTGACTGCCCTGTGATCAACAGCAATTTCAATATTTTATTAAAGAACTTTCTGTCGATGATATCGAAGTTAATATCAAAAGATCCCTCCAAAACATGGTAGACCGATCCGCTCACCCAGATATTCGGATCGTCGGGAAGATTCCTGTCACCCTTAACATCGAGAGCCGCGGACAATCTCCTTATGACCTCCTCTCTCCTCTCGGGGTACCTCTTAGCGATAAGCGCTAGGATACGCCCGTAATTTTCCATACTCCTGTAATGTTCGGAATGCAGGGTCGAGAATATTTTTTCAATGATCTTATCGCGGTATTCCGGCTTTTCGGCGTACAGCCTGACTATCGCGTGGACATTGGCACGGCTATCCATTTTCATCATGAGGGCCCTAAAAAGATTCTTGAATATACCGTCGTCCACCTGGCCTGGATCCGCGCCATATATGACGGTATACACTTCCATATCATCCTGTTCATATTTGAGCTCTCCGCCAGATAACGTCATAGTGGAGGCGAGAATATCCATGAATTCACGGGCTCTTGCCGGTTTGGCTCCGGCGATCTTCGCTATAGTGTTCTGGACGCGCGTTTTATCTTTACCTATCATCTCGACGTCGTAAAGTTTATCAAGAACACGGCTCACCACATTATCACCTATCAGTTCCGGCTTGACCGCGGCTATGTCGCCTATAAGGCCCATGGCCGCGAGGGCCTTGGCTTTATTCACGCTCTCGAGCATATCGCAAAAAACATTCACCATATTAGGCATTATGAGGTCCGGACGCTTTTTGATTATAAGCGACAGCTTATACGCATATATGCTGAAATCATGGTCTCCGAGTGACCCCTGTTCGACGAACAATCGGATGAGTTCGTAAACAATGATATGCGGCATCAGGTCCTTTGAGGCGTCGAAGAAAGTCTTGAAGTAGTCGTATTCCTTCGTTACCTCGTTCCTCAAAAGCTCGAGGTACTCGTCATGCCTGCCGTTTTTAGCCGTAACGGGAATATCGAACTGGACTTCCTCGCCCCTGGTCGTAAGAAGGCTCCTGACCAATATCTCGCGGGCGTTCCCCGAAAATAACAGATCCGTAAAGAACGTATCACGATAAAACGTTATCACGGGACTTACCGCCTCCACGAAGCATTTTTCTTCCGGAGAAAGCTCCGCGTCGAGAATATAACCCTTCCCGTCCCCGGTGAGCGATACTAAACTGATAGCCTCAGCCATCATTCGAATGAAGAATATGTCCTTTTTAGAGCGATATTTTCTCGCTTCAGGAATGAAGCGGTAATAAGCCGATATTATTTCGCGCTTTTTCAGCGTTTCGTCCCTGACGAGAGTATAAATTCCGGACCGCGTTCCGGCGAGATAAGAAAGTGCCATCCGTATCTCTTCGTAGGCCAATTCTTTCATGAGGCGCTTTGGATCGCTTCTCAATTGTTCGGACGCCAGGATCTTCCCGTGCCCGTTGAAGAGGATCCCCTTCCCGAAGTATTCCAGTTTCTTCCTGTCAAGTTCGGTATTCTCCCTGACAAGCCTGGTCTCCTCAAGTTCCTTAAGCCATACTGACCGCTTGAACTCGGGTTCGGCCATGCCGGTCCATGGAGACAGAGTGTCCGCTCCAAGCCCGAAAGACAATGGTTCGATCAAAAGGGTAAATATAAGTAATGAAGATATTATCTTACGCATTCTTATGGAGCCCACCCAATTTTATTGATAATCCAACAAAAAGATAGCTTTATTTTAGTATAACACAGGATATTTGTAAACATTTTTTTTCATAAGGATTCTTGTAGTTGTCCCGAACAGAAAGAACTGGCATAAGAAGATGGCCGGAACACCCGAAAAGACTAATTTGGATTTTAATAAAAGGAAAAAAGGGGGCCTAATGTCGTAAAAGAGAAACCATTAGACCCCCTTTTTTTCAACGCATGATCATTTACCGCAAGAACTCGATGACCCGCAAGAACCAGCAGCGCCTTCGCCTTCGGCGGCGGTTCCCTCGCCTTCCGCGGCTGCTTTTTTACCGGCTTTCGCGCTCGCCGTGTCGGCGGCCTTTTCTCCGCCTTCTCCGGCGCTCGGACCGCAAGCGCCGCATCCCGCGTAAGCGCTAGCGGCCATGAAAACCGACAAAAAGACCGCGAGGCTTATCCCTGCCAGAACTTTCTTCAATTTGCTCATTTCCATTCCTTTCCTCCTTTTTTTTAACGTCTCCTTACTACTGCTCTCACCGGCGAGGCTTCGGATCCGGCCAACCTTAGGGGAAGGACTATCAGGTCGTATCTTCCCTCTTTCACGCCGGAAAGGTCAAGCCCTTCGATTATGGGGATATTCGCGCTCATAAGGACTTTGTGCGTCCCGCGGCCTTTCGCCGCCTTATCGATCCCGCCTATGGAATAGTAATCGATACCCACGAGCCGGACCTTTTTCTCCGCCAGATACCTGGCCCCGTCAAGAGTCAAGTATACATAATCTTTTCTAAAATGCCTAATTTTACCGATGATCCCGGAATTAACTGTCTTAAGAAGCAGCCGCTCCCCTTTCCTTATGGAATGCTTCGCGAGTTCTTCAGGCTTTATCGCTCGTGCATCTTTTATCACTACGACCCTGGACGGGCCTACCATCGAACCTATCGGAAGTTTATCCACGGACGGGCCATTCTCCAAAAAATGCAGCGGCGCGTCCAGATGCGTGCCGGTATGGGCGGATAGCTCCAGTTTTGAACCGTACACCGTATCCCCTTTACCCATATCCTTGAATAGGGTCCTTTTAAAGACCGGGTCCCCGGGCCAGCCGACCATTCCGTTGAAAACCGGAAGACTTATGTCTATCCACTCTTTACCCCGCATTTCAAGCTATCCTTTCGGCTATTTGCTCAACTTCGTCAAGCATATCTGCTCTATGATCCTGGGACACGAAAGGCACCGCGGAAAAGAACTCATGCCCGATAACTTTCATCCCGCAAAACTCGAAGATCCCGGTATCCATCGTATTGTAAAAACTTTTGAACATTCCCATGGCTTCGTAACGTTCCCGGGGAGAGCCTGTTGTGTTCAGGATGAGGACTTTTTTACTTTTCAATAATCCCTCAGGGCCTTTTTCGGTATAAGCGTAAGCGAAGCCTGGGGTAAATACACGCTCGATATACCCTTTAAGCCTGGCCGGCAGACCCGTCCACCATATGGGATATATGAACGTAATAGTATCCGCCCATACTATATTCTTCTGTTCTTCCTCGACATCTTTTTCGACCTTTCCCTCTTTCATGAGCATGAGATCCTTACCTTTAAGCACCGGGTCGAGATCCAGCTGGTAAAGGTCCCTGATCCTGACCTCGTTTTTTCCGTTCTCGAACGTTTCCTTCACTTTCTCGAGAATGGCATGGTTAAAACTCGCCGGGTTCGGATGACAATACACGATAAGATGTTTCACGGCTTCGCTCCTTTTTGTAAGGCCTCTAATATCGGCTCTCACTGGTCTTATTCTATCACAGATCCTCTCAAAGCGGGCAAGAAGAAGCCATGCTGGTGAGGAATCAAAATAGGAATAGTACACCCCGACCCCCGTGTCGGGGTATAATTCCCTTGGTCGGGCTAATTTATGGTAAGATATGAGCAGGAGGTAATTATGAAATATTTCTTTATTCTAGTCCTTTTATCGTCCCTTATGTTGTCTTCCCCTAACCCTCTAATTTTCGCGGAGGAGAACAAGGTGTCGCTCGAAATGGATTTTTCGTGCTACGATAACGCGTCCATCGCCGGGCTCGTCAAATTCTTTTCCGTCAGATCCCCCAGAGAATACAGGGCGGAGATCCTCGTCCTTAACGGGACGGGTAAACAGCTCGACTTGAACGATATGAAAGTCTACGCACTGGACGAAAAGGGCTTGAAATATGACATGGAGTTCATACGCGTTGCCCGGAAAAGCTCGGCCGCGGAGAACCTGGTCGTCGCCCGGGATGATAGCCTAAAACTGGACTACCGCGTCCCCATCGACCCGTCGAGCCGCCAGCTCACCGATGTTATTGCGGAACTCGCCGACGGCACGAAGATCACCTTTAAGCCCAACCCGAAACTCATGAAACCTTGACGCGAACTTACTCCGGATCTCTGTGACTTATTGTTGCGGGGATCGCTGCGTCGTTCGCTCCTTCGTCGCTGTCTCCTCGCAATGACAGATAGGCTAATATTCTAATTGCGCCTAAGTCTAACTACTTACTGCTTTCTGTCCTGCCCCCAAAGGAACTTCTATGAAAAACTCCGAGCCTTCACCGAGCGCGGACTTGAGCCATATCCTGCCGCCCATGTTCTCGACTATCTTCTTGACCGATGTGAGCCCCACGCCCGTACCTTCCTCCGCGCCGCTTTCCTTCCCGACCCTGAAGAATACCTCGAATATCTTTTCATGGAATTTCGGGTCTATCCCGATGCCGTTATCTTTTACGCCGAACCTGATCACATCGGGCCCGACGTCGTCCGAGGAAAGCTCTATCCGTTTATTTTTCCCTGGACCTATGTACTTTATCGCGTTCCCTATCAGGTTATCGAAGATCTGCTTTACCCTGTTAGGATCGGCCCTGAACACTCCTTTTCCGGACACCTTGACGGTCAAATCTATATTTTTCGCCTTCATTATTTCCTTGAGCGCCTCTTTGATATCGCCGAAAAAGCTCCTCATGTCTATGTCGGCCGCTTCGCCGGTTATACGGCCTATCCGGGACAGCTCAAGAAGATCGTTTATGAGCTTATTCATTTTCCTGATGTTGGAACGCATCCTCTCGAAATAATGCGTGCTTTTCTCGCTCAGGGTCCCCTTTAACTCCTCGAGGACAAGGTTGATAAAACCCTGTATGGCGAATAGCGGAGATTTAAGGTCATGCGATACCGTGTAGAGGAACGACTCCATTTCCAGGTTCTTGTCGATTATCTCCTTCTCCATCTTCATCCGTTTGTCCGATTCCTGTTTGAGGCTGGCCGCCATCCTGTCGAAAGAATCGGACAGGGTCCCCATCTCGTCCCCCGACCTGTACCCGGTCCGGTATCCGAGGTTGCCGCGTCCCAGCTCCTTTATCCCGGAGATCACGATCTTAAGAGGCCGTAGCACCAGTAGCCACACAATGAGCGGGAGCGCTATCATGAGAAACCCCGCTATGAAGACCGCCAGAAGCAGGAAAGTCCTCATCATCTCGGGCATGAATTTGAGTATTTCCATCTCGGGTATGACCATTCCGAAATACCAGTTCAGAAAATTAATTTGGTACGTGATGAGATAGTAATTACCTCCGTTCCTCGAAAAAAGCACGGGCTTAGAGTACCTGTCCTTGATAACGGCCGTTATGGCTTCTTTCAGGCCCTTTTCCTTAAGCTCCTTGAAATTCAGGTACTCGCCCATATCGGCTTTCTGGACGAGCTTTTCCAGATATCCGGGGTGGACGATGATATTCTCGTCGCTGTCGAAAATGAAGCCGTACCCGGTGCGGAAGTACCTTTTATTGAGGACCCTGTTGTAAATATCATCGAGAATAACGTCGTGCCCGACTACCCCGAAGAATTTCGTGCCCATATACATGGGAACTATAACGCTCGTCATCCAGTGGCCCCAGATCGAATTGTAATACGCCGGCGTCCACACGGGTTTCTTGGCGCGGTCATGCCTGGGATCGCCGGAATAAAATGAAAAATCGCTGTTAAAGTCGTGGCTGGCCTCTATCTCCACAGCCCAGTCTTTCTCGTAAGTCCTTAGGAGCTGGTGCCATGTTATGAGGTACATGTTGTAGACGGTCCCCATGACGCCTTTGGCGTAATCGTCGAACCCGTTCTCGGTGAGTAGAATGATCTTTTTTATCTCGTCGTCAAGCGGAACAAGGTTCGACAGAAAAACGGCCGAAACGTCTTTGTCCGGGAAAGCCCCGAGATCTGTCCGCACGGCTCCGTCTATCACCCTGTACCTGGAGTCAAAACCGTCAAGCCCCTGACGTGATATCTTATCTTCCGATAAAAGGTTTTTAACGAACCTTACCGACCTTAGCCCTACCCGTTCCCTTTCCTTGAAGAACCTTTCGATCCACTGCCCCTCGAGCTTGGTAGCCGATATGGCGTTATCGAGTGCGTTCTCCACAAAGAACTGCCTGATCACGTTCCTGCCGGCGTAATAGGATAGATAGAACGCCGTAATGAGGACTAACAGGAGAGTGCCTATAATTTTCCGGGTAAGGCTCAGATGGATCTTCACCATTCTCCCTCAGGAACTCGGAATCTATAAAATCACGCGCCGTATTCCGACAAACGTTTTATTCTTTTCAGCATATTGGGATGAGTGCTGAGAACTTCCATAAGCTTATCGCCGAAACCGAGAGTCACATTTTTCCGGCGCAGCTGGTCAAGCTCCGCGGTGTCGATCGTTCCGCTTTTGTCCAGGTCGAGGTACCTCAGCTCTTTTATCTCAGATTGAGCCCTCGACGGGTCGTTCGCGAAGAAGGCTTTCATGCCCTCGACGTCCTTGATCTTTTCCCTGTCCATCCTGGCCGCGCCGTAAACCAGTTTGTAAAGCGCCGACGCGAGGGCGCTCGGCTTATTCCCCAGCTCGACGGAGCCCTTATCGGCGAAATACTCGCGTATGCGCGAACCGTAGAGGACCAGAATATTCGTCAAAAAATAGAAAAGGAACGCCGCTATACCTATGACAGCCGTATTCCCCCCTCCCTCCCTCCTGCGGTCCCCGCCGTACCAGAGAAAATGCCAGGCTATCCGGTAGAGGATCATGGGTATCACGGAAAGGAGCGTTATGGTAAGGACGTCCCTGTTCTTTATATGCGAGATCTCGTGCCCCAAGACGGCAGCAAGCTCTTCTTGGCTCAATAGGCCCATTATGCCGGTCGTTACGCATACCCTCCCGTCCCCGAGGCCCCGCCCAAAAGCGAAAGCGTTCGGCAGGCTCATCTCGGCTATGCCCACCCTCGGTACCGGTATCCCGGCCCTCGCGGCGAGGGACTCGACCACGCGGTGAAGCTCGGGATACTCGTTCTTCCCGACATATTTGACCCGCATCGACCATTCGACGAGCTTAGGCCCGATCATGTACTGTATGGCCATCATTCCCAGCGACAGAAGAATATAAAAATAAAAATTGGCGACCCCGAAATAGGCCCCGATCATAGAGAACACCGCGTAGATGATCGCGAATAAAATCGAAAGCAGTAAATACATCCGTATCTTGAGCGACATTTGTTCCTCCTTGGTTCGATAATATTTTAATCGGTTGGTGCTTTAAACACAAGGGTATTCGGTTCGATGGGCGGACCAATGGGACCATGGACTATGGACCATAGACTATAGACCTTCAAAGCAATAGCCATTCCATTCAACAAGGTCCATGGTCTATGGTCCATGGTCTATAGTCCAACTTCATTTCCCTTTTCCCCACTGAGATGCTATAATCGTCCTAAATGAAACTCGATCCTTTCCAGGAACAGGCGATAGAATACATCAATAAGGGGTTTTCCGTGCTTGTCTCCGCTCCTACGGGAGCGGGAAAAACGGTCATCGCGGAACATGTCATAAACGACTCGCTCGCGAAAGGGGTGAAGGTCGTATACACAGCGCCCATTAAAGCTCTTTCGAACCAGAAATTCCGTGACTTCCAGGGGATATACGGGGATAAGATCGGGATATTGACCGGAGACGTCAGCATCAACCCGCACGCGCCTGTACTCATAATGACCACGGAAATATTCCGCAATAAGGTCCTTTCGGAAAAGCCGGAGCTCGAAGGCTACTCATGGGTGATATTCGACGAGATACATTACCTCGACGACTATGAGCGCGGCACGGTTTGGGAAGAGTCGCTTATTTTCCTCCCGGACCATATGAAACTCCTCGGCCTCTCAGCAACGGTCCCGAACATAGAACAATTCGCCGAGTGGATAAGCTCCATCCACTCGAAACACATGAAAGTGGTCGTCGAAAAAACGAGGCCCGTGCCGTTGTCTTTTCTTTTCCAGCACAATAACAGGATCGTCGACAATTTCAGGAAGATACGCCCCGAGGTCAGGAAAAACTATTATCACAAGGGTCGCCCCCGAAGGATGATGACGGACGAGAACACGAAACCCAACAAGCTCTCGACGCTCATAACCGAGCTCGACGAGAACAACAGGCTCCCATCGATATATTTCGTTTTCAGCCGCAAACGCTGCGAGATACTCGCCGACGAGATATCGTGTTTCGATTTTCTCGACGAAGCAGAAAAGGACGAGATCGTCTCGCTTTTTGACCGGCTATGCGAGCGTTTCTCGCTCACGGGAGAGAAAAGCGCCGAGAACCTGAGACCGCTTGTCAGAAGAGGCATAGCGTATCACCATGCCGGAATGCTCCCGACCTTAAAGGAGGTCGTGGAAAGGCTTTTCACGAGCAGGCTCATTAAAATGATATTCACTACAGAGACTTTCGCTCTTGGGATAAACATGCCCGCGCGCACCGTCGTTTTCGACGAGCTCAGAAAATATTACGGGAGCAGTTTCGCCACGCTTAAAACACGCGATTTTTACCAGATGGCCGGACGGGCCGGAAGGCGCGGCATAGATACCGCGGGTTTCGTTTACAGCCGGGTCAATACCCGATACACCAACCCCGGCGAACTTAAAAGGATGATCTACGGCGATCCGGAGAACGTATCCTCGAGGTTCAACGCCTCATACGCGACCATACTCAACCTTTACTCGAGATTCGGCGAGAACCTGTACGATATCTACCCCAGGTCTTTCCACTGGTTCCAGGTCGAGAAAAACCGCCGGGCAAAGGCCCTACAACAGATGCGGAACAAGGTAGCTCTTCTGGCGTCGCTAGGTTACATCGACGATAAAGGCCTTACCGGAAAAGGGATTTTCGCCGGGAAACTTTACGGATACGAGCTTTCGCTGACCGAGCTTTACGAAAAAGCCCATCTTGACGCCCTGTCGGCGCTCGAGCTAGGAGTACTGATAACGGCGCTGGTATTCGAGCCGAGGAAAACAGCCGAACCCCCGAAGCTGACGAGGACCGCCAAATATCTGAGAGACATCACCGATAGAACCGTCGCGGAGATACACCGGCAGGAGAAAAAATGCGGCCTCTGGGATAACAGCAAAGAATACGCCTACAACCTCTCGTCTGCGGTTGAAGGGTGGATGCGAAATGAGCCTTTCGAAAAAATACTCGAGGCCACCGACGCCGACGAAGGCGAGATAATAAGATATTTCAGGATGTCGCTCCAGATATTCCGCGAGATCCTGGACACGAACGCCCCCGCCCCGCTGAAACACAAGATCAAGGAAGCCATCACTCTCATCAACCGCGATGTGGTCGACGCGGAAAAGCAGCTTCGCGAATAATCAGTGCACGGGTTTAGTTTGGCGCGCGGGTACATATGGGTCGAACACCCGGTTTCACTTCCAGGAATTACGGCGGGCAATAGCGTGGTCGTAGACGCGCTCGTATTTTTTGGCGGCCTTTTCCCAGGTATAATCCTCGTGCATGGCCTGCATGCGGAGTTTGGCGATGTGGTGTGGCCTGTCGTAGTAGGTGCTGACCGCCCAGCCGACCGTGTAGTATATCGATATGGGGTCCGGCGAATAGAACGCGAAGCCCGTGCCTGAGCCGGTGGCTTCGTCATAATTGAAGACCGTGTCGCGGAGCCCGCCGATCGACCTCACTATCGGAAGAGTCCCGTATTTCATGCTGTAGATCTGGCTGAGGCCGCAGGGCTCGTAAAGCGACGGCATTAGAAAGAAGTCCGCTCCGGCCTCGATCAAATGAGCTTTCCTGTTCTCGTACCCTATCCAGGTGCCGATGACGCCGGGATATTCGGCGGGTAGCCCGCCGAAGAAATCCTCTTGGGATTTTTCGCCGCTGCCCACTATCGCGAATTGTACCATCATGTTATTGACGATGGATCTTATGATAGGCGCCACGTGCTGGAATCCTTTCTGCTCGGCGAAACGCGTGATTATACCTATAACGGGGATATCGGTCCTTTCCTTGAGAAGGAACTCCTTCTGAAGAGCTCTCTTACATATGGATTTCCCGGAAATATCCGAAATGCTGTAATTCGCGGGTATAAGCTTATCTTTAGCCGGGTCCCAATGGTCATAATCGGCGCCGTTCAGGATCCCGTAAAAGTCGTCCCTCCGACGCTCAAGATATGGCGCGAGACCTTTGGCGCCGTCAGGGGTTAAGAGCTCGTCCCTATAGGAATCGCTGACGGTGGTGACATTGTCGGCATAGAATATTGCCCCTTTCATAAAATGCATCTTCTCGTAGCTCTCGAATTTCGGTTCGGTAAAATTCTCGGCGCCGAGGCCCATGAAAGGATAGAATTCCATGGGGAAAACCCCCTGGTATCCGATATTGTGTATCGTGAAAACGGAAGCGGTGTTAGCGAAAAACGGGTCATAAAGGTATTTTATCTTAAGATAGCCCGGGATGAGCCCGGTCTGCCAGTCGTTGCAATGGACTACATCCGGCTGGAAACCGATATCCTTCGCGAGCTGGAGCGCGGCGTGGCAAAAGAACCCGAACCGCTCGGCATTGTCGAAGAATTCGTCGATACCGTCATCGTAATATCCGGCCCGGCCGAAATAACCCTCATGCTCTATAAAATACACGGGAACGCCTTCTAGCTCGCCCTCGAGTACCTCGCACCAGACCGTGCCTAACCCCATCTGTACGCCCATGGGAGATACGGCCTTTTTCGGGGCATGCTGTGATTTATTGATGTTCCAATAGCGAGGAAGGACGAGTCTCACGTCATGGCCCATTTTCTTAAGGACCTTCGGGAGCGCGCCGCAGACGTCGCCCATGCCTCCGGTCTTGGCGAAAGGAACCGCTTCTGAAGCGACAAAAAGTATCTTTTTTTTTGTATTGGTTTTCTTTTTCCCGGGCATGGCGTTTATCATTATATAGCTTCGGGAATTGCGTGTCCAGATTTAGATTATGCGGAATTGTGTAATAAACATGCTGCCTTCCAAAGTGTCCATTGCTTCTCTTGCCGATGGCGTGAAGGAGATGGGAACCTTCTACCGGCACCTTGCAAACTTCTAGTTCGGTTTGTGTCCTGCACTGTGTTATTTGCAAGGTCCACGCACAAGGCTACTTTGGGCGGTGGGACGGCAAGGTGCCGTGCGAAGAACCCCATCTCCTTCACGCCCTCACCCCTCGCGCAAAAACCTGAAAATTCCCGGAACTGATCCATGCCGTGGAACGTCCTACATCCTACGTCCTACGGGACCTCAATGCTTGTCTACGTACTTACGAATAACCGCCGTCTGCCACGCGGATAGGGATATGAACTGGAGGCCTACGAGGAATTCGCCCGGGGAATCGCGGTTCGGTTCGCACCATATAGCTTCGGCGAATATTTCGACCTCGATATCGGCTTCGGGCAATGTCAGTTTGACCAGGAGTTTCTGGCCGGTGATAAGACATCTGGGTGAAACTAGTTTAAGCCCGCCTTCCGAGATATCGACGCTTTTCAAGCCCCGGATAGTTATTGCGAGATCTTTCCCCTGGAAAGTGACGCTCTCAGTCTCGCAAGGCGCCCTCTTGTACTTACGTTTTTCCGTATAGTTATCCATGCGACCCTCAGAATAGTAGGTAGTAAGAAGTATGCAGTAAGCAGTGGGTTAGGCCTACCCGTCATTTTTCCCGCAAACTCCCTACTTACTTAAATCTCTCTGCCTACTGCTTACTTCTTACTCCCTACTTTTCCTAAATCCCACATCATACATTAACGTAACACGTGACACATGACACGTGACACGATTACGCCGCTAACATCGCTTCCTTATCATACTGATAAACGCGCCTCAGCTCTTCCTCGTCAAGCGGGATGATCGGAAGTATCTTTTTTAGTTTATCGAGCGCGAACCTCACCTTATTGTAATCGCTCCTCACCAGGGCCATAATGTCCTTTTCATCCAGGTCGAACCCGGATATCGTCGAAACTCCGGCAAGGTCCCCTAAAGTATCGATGGTCTCCCCGATAAAAGTTTTATTATACTCGCCGTTAGCTATATGCACCAGCCTTAAACCCAGGAGCGTGCTCCTAATAAGCCCCGCCATGTCCTTCCCCTCGTCGTACATCCCGACAGGGATAAGAATGGTGTCCTCCGGATCCATCATGCCTATCCTTTCCATCATGTCGATATTTGAGCCCAGATCCTCGTCCTTGCCGGTGATGAACAGCGTGACCGTGTTGGATCTCGACGGCACGATATCGAATTCTTCGCGCGTCATGCCGTATCGGGCATAATCCCGGTCCGTAACGGACCCTCGCCCGTTCGAACTATAAAGAGCCAGTTTCAGGTTAGACCCGTTCCCCGGCTTAAAGGCCGTGAGAAAATCCCGCGCGTTCTCCTCGCCGATAAGGTCCAACTCCTCGACAGGGACCCTGATCACTACCGGTTTACGCCCCGACCCTATGACCCGCGGGAGAAAGTCCCGGCTCGAATCGATAAATCCGTCAAGAGCGATACGGTAAAGCTCTCCCGTCTCCCGGTAATTTTTGCCTCCCGGACCGTAGTTGCGATAAGTCCCTCCTCCTCCTGCATCGGCCGTCTGAACGGCCGCCGTTTCTTTCTTATGTTCATAAACCACCGGCCCCGTAACCTCTTCATTAGGTCCCATTCCGGGCAATAAAAGCTGAGTCTGGCGGGCCGCTGTCTGTCCGGGAAGACCGGGTGTTTTGACTTTATCGCTTTTCTCAGGCATATCGGCGGGCGGCGCGCTTTCTTCCGGTCCCATCCCTGGAAAGAAAAGCTGGGTCGTCAGGGTAGCCGGCTGTTCCGAGGTCACGGTTGTTTCTAGATACGGTATGACTTCTTCGCGCGTCGCGAGAATATCGATGAGATCCACCAGTTCCCCGTGCCGGAGGTCCCGAATTCTCTCCGTAAAATCTTTTATCCCGGCAAATTGTTTTTCGGACCTTTCACGGACAATAGCGGCTATAACTCTTGAAATAAGCCCTTCGTCTGCCATTAACCGCGGGTGTACCCCGGGGAGCGCGACCCTCAAGGTCTCGGCGAGATCCTCTTCCCGGGCCGTATTGAGGTACGCGGCAACGGCGTCGCTAAAAACGGCGTTCATCTTCCCTCTGGAGACCGGCTCTTCCCGTTCCGCTATCGGGAAGGCCGTGCCGGTCCTGGCATACTCTTTCTGAAGATAACCCTTAACTTCTTCCACCAGCTCTTTCATCCCGGGAGGAACGGATATCCAACTCCCCAACGAAGGGTCTATCTCAGCGGCGAACGCTATGCCGAAAAACTTGCGTAAAAGCTGCCTGCCGTCGCCTTTGATCCTCTCTCCCCTAAAGTACCTTCTGAACTCCTTCGCGGCCTTTTTGGCACACCGGGCCGCCATCACATCTCCTTTTTCGGACCTTATCTCCATTATCTCGAATATTTTTTCGCCTACCTCCTCTATGATCCCGTATCGCAGTTGGTCCTTTATCTCGTCCGGTCGTTTTTTAATGATCCCGCTCGAGAATATTTCGTCTATCGCTTTATCCCCGCTCTTATAAAAATCATTGAAAATTTTCCAAACGGTTTTTTCCAGGTCGCTTAATACGAGCTCTATCATATATCTTGGCCTGGACCCTCCGGAGACAGGCCGGCTTTCATGTTTCTGGCACGTTGATAAGACAAAAGCCTTGCCCTTTGGAGGCTCATTGACCCTAGTATAAGCGATATCCTTATCCAAAAGAAATCCGAACCCGCTGTCCTTGAAAAGCCTTGAAAGGCCGAAGATCTCTTTATCTCCCCAAACCCTGAAATATTCCGTACTCACGGGTCCATACCTCCCGGTCTTAGTGTCAAACCCGGGCATGCCCGCAAAAGGCCCGCCTTCAAAAACGGCCGGCGCCGGCCTCAACAGGAACCCTTTGAACTCCTCTTCGTCATCCATAAGATACGGCGTGAGGATATCGCTCACCGTCATTACCCTTATGAACAGGCTGAACTCGTTCTGGTCCATAGAAAGGTCCTGAGATATCCTTTTTATACTCATTCCTTCCCAGGACCCACGGTTTTCGATTATTTCCGAGGCGATCCTCGGCCGCCTTTTCTCAGCGCCCTTCCCCTTGAACACTCCGCGGAGCACGCCGTTAATAAGTTCGTTCTTAAGCCTTTCTTTCGGCGCTTCCCTTAAGCAATCGGCTATCGCCCTCTCGATCCTCTCGTTCAAAGCGTCTCTTCTGTCAGCGCCTTCTATGTATCCGAGAGAATGACCGTTTTCCTTATACTCCTCCTCCAGAAATCCGGCTTCATCCCTTATCAGCTTTTCCATCCGCTCCGGCAGTTTCCCATACCATTTCTCAAGGCTCCTGTCGACGTACAAAGCGAAACATTTATTGAAATACTGGGTCACGTTCGGCCATTCTTTTTTCATATCCGAGGAATGGCTCTTTCCCGCGGACTCAAGATATTCTTCCACCGCTTTTTGCCCGAATATCATTGCCTCCATATTCCCGGACCTCGCCTTCCTGCCCATCGACAGGAATACGGCAACGCCGATATTGGACAGTAAATTCATGCGGTTAATGGCGGCGTACGCCTCTTTTTCGAAAACAGGGTCTTTAGCGGCCGGCTTACTGACAATCCCCGCCGAGAAGAAAGGCCTTTCCGAGTAGACATGTTTCGCCAGAAAATCCTCGTAATTTTTCAGGTGCAAATCCCGGGGATAATCGCATAACATGAACTTATAGAGTTTTCTGGACCGTCCGTTCTCCGGAGACATTTGGTCCGTGCCAGCCGTCCCGATAACCACGTCGGCGGTACTGCCGGTATTCGCGTCCTTTTTCACCCTTAGGAAGCCCATATCTTTATCGAAGAGAAAATCCAATCCCGCTTTCTTAAAAAGACCGGAGGCCATTCGCAGTTCTTCATCGCCTATGATCCTCACGTACCCTTCCTCCGGCCCTTCATACGTCCCATTTTCATAGCCTATGACCCCGCTCACCCTTTTTTGCACTTCATCATGGCTGTCGCCGTAGTTGCCGTCTTCGGCGAACGGCATACCTTCAAAAACTGCGGGAGCGGGGCGTATGTCATAAGTTGCATGCCCTCCGAAGCCTTGGCGAAGAAGGACCGGTTCCTGGCCGCGGGATCCAGGCCGGCTTGCTTCGTCTCCCGGGAAGACCAGGTAGGGGTCTATGAGTCTCGACCCCTCCAGCGCCATCAGCGTCATTACGAACTCATTACCCTGAAATTTTGGCAGCCTTCGTTTAGCGTCTTCGATCCCGGTGAACGGCGTTCTCCGTTTCGTAATTATATCGTTTATCACCTTGTCACGTTCTCCGGCGCTCTCAAAAACGGGGGCAACCTGTTTTAATATAGGCTTTAGACCGGCCTTCAACTTATCCTCCGGGGTTTTGTTCAGATAATCGACTACGGCTTTAGCGAAACATGCGTTCACTTCGGCCCTTTTCTCGGCCGTAAATTCCTCATATTTAAGATATTCTTCATCCCGGTAGTTTTCCCTTATGAACGCCGCCAGTTCATCCAGAAAACGCGTCATCGACAACGGCACTTTTATCCATGAAGCGAGATCAGGATCGGCGTAAGCCGCGAACGCTGTAGTGAAATACTCCCTGGCACGGGCCACGTCAAAGCCCCCCTGCTCGGCGACCTTTCCGAACTCAAAGTATAATTTCCTCGCCAGTTTTAAGCCCTTCCTGTTCCGGGGATCATCCAGAAAAACCTCCAGTACCCTCGCGATATCGGTAAACGCTTTATATTTTACGAACGAAACCAGGTCAGGAGGAACATCCGTAATGATCTCCTTGAAGCCCAGACCGGTCAAAAGAGACCCCGGGTTAGTTCCTAACGTGTTTACCAATCCGTCGTAACGCCCTTCGACCAGATCGTACAGGATAAGTTTAGCTATGGCCCTTTCTTCTTGGGGCTTTCCGGGGGATGAGACAGCGTCCTTAACGACCGATATGCTTGACAAACAGACCTCTTTTCTATCGGCGGCTTTCACGCGCGAATACCCGATGACTTTCCGCAAAATAGGGCCGAACCCCTTACCTTCGACCTTAGCCCAAACCTCCCTAAGGGTTCCGTCGCTCATCAGCCTTTTGTAGCCCGGTTCAGGGTCATTATACTTACCGTCAAAAACGACCGGGCCTTCAATAAGAGGATTGATCTCGCCACCCGTACCGTAATTCGTGTCCGCGCCAAGCGGTATCCCCTTATAAAGCACCGGGGCCGGGAGGAACAGGTCACCTGTTCCGGCGCCTCCGCCATCCTCCGGGTTTTCCTGTTCCAGAGCGCTCTGCCACGGGACTATTATCCCTTTATCTATAGCCCTGAACGTTAATTCCACAAGGACGTCTTCCGTAAGGCCGCTTTTCCGGGATATACCGTCTATCCCGCTATACGGGCCGTTTACGCATAACTTCATTACGGCGTCCCTTCGTTTCGCCTCGTCACCGGATCCTTTGATCTCCTTTATGGCTTCATATAGCTTAGCCACGCGGTCCGGAGCGTGGCCGTTCAAAAAATCCGTCAGCGTCGACCCGATCGCTTTTATCTGCTCCGGTCCCGTCAATTCGCCTTTTAACGGCAGATAAAATGCGCGGCCGTGCTCCCGGGCTTCGTCCCGGTAAAATTCCGCCAACTCCTTGAAGAACACCTTCTCCTCAGGGCTAATAGCCCCGGTATCTATCTTCAGGGCGGGATCGACGAATACGGGGAACACGGCTCTAATGAATACCCCAAGGAACTCGTCCCTTTCCCGTACCGACTTTGGCCATGAATACCAGTCCCGTCGCCGTATTCCCGGAGTGTCGGCGAAACGTTTTACGGCCAGCTGAAAGGCCTTTCTGGTCAATTTGCCCGCTCTCTCTCCGCCTCTTGAGGCTTTCTGGCTGAGAACGCTGTATACCGCGCCGCCGGCCTGATACAGAAGTTCATACCGTACCCACGTCTCGAAAGCTTTCTTTTCAGTTTCAGGTCTCCCCCTGACAGCTTTCACGTTCACAAGATGCCCGACATATCCACTCCCGCCGTATAGCTTCCCGACAATGGCCTCGTATACGTCCCGGACACAGTCGTACAATATAAGCTTCCCGTCGACCCAAAACTTTCCTCCGTCAGGCGCCTCACCCGCTAGGAGCGCTATATTCGAAAATCCCTGTACGGGGCCGGTGCCGGGGTTATTTTTTTCCACCCTGGCAAACCCCATGTCATGGTCCAGAACCGCCCCGAACCCCGCTCCCGACATTAATGCCGCTATATTTTCTATTTCCCCGTCGCTTACCACCCGTACGTATCCGGACCGGCATTCTTCGTAGCCCCCTTTTGCGGCGTCGAATGGAACGGTCTCGAGCCCAAGGGCGCCTATCTCGGCCGTCATGTTCCCGAAATTATCGTCCGCGGCGAAATCTGTCCCGCTGAATAGGGTTCTCGCCGGGGCCATCGCCGGATAGACAGACCCTTCCTGGCCCCTTCTCTTTCCGGTTTTCTCCCTTAATTTATCATAGTCCACCCTCCCCGGATTTTCGGGCATGTATTGCCATATCTGGTCGCCGCCCGTCAAATGCCAGACAAGAAAAGGAAGGTCGTTGTGGTCGTAACACTTAAAAACATCCCTGAATTCCCTGAACGATGCGAACGGTTTTTTTCGTAATATCAGTTCCACCATATCGTGTCTTAGGGAAGCGTTTCCGTAACCCGGGCATTGCGTCTTAAGCGCCTGGTTCAATAAGATCTCCAGCCTGTCTTTCGGGGTATTATTTACAAGTTTCACGAAAGCGCCGTTAAATACCTCGTCTACCGCCATGAATTCAGCGTCTTTTGTTTTCGGCCGGGATATAAAATACTTTTCCCCGGCGTATTCCCTTCTGACGAATTCGCTCATTCTCCGGAAAACATTGGTCATTCCGGCGGGCATATCGATCAATTCCAGGAGCGACGGATCGGCGTATGCGGCGAAACATATGCCCACGAACATTTCCATCCCGCCGGGCGTTTCGGGAATATTGTGTTTTTGCCTGGCCTTTCTGTATTCGAGCATGATATTGACCAGCAACTGGTGTTTTCTGAGATCGACGGAATCATTGACCGTCAACCTGGATAAAGTCTCGCCTATCTCCCGGAGAAGTTCGAACCTGGCGTAATCTTCAAGGCTTCGCGGGGTCCCTTTGATCAGATTGCCCTTATAAACATTCCCGTTAAAGAAAGGGATACCCGCACTTAAGTTATCCACGGTAAATAATTCGTAAAACACTTCATCGGGATAGTCCAGGAGGTTCAGTTTTATCATATGCCTTTTGAACTCGGACTGCCCGTATACGGGTTCCTGCTCCCCGATGAGAGTGAAAAGTCCCTGATAGTCCTTATTGACCCCTGATCCCCTGTAACCCTTTCCTTTGGCCCTCGTGAACGCTATGGCCTTATCCAGAAATACCCCGAACCCGCTTTTATCCACCAGGTCCGATACCGCACGAACGGTTTCGTCCGACACCGGTCTTTTATATCCTTCCAGAGGGGGGTAGCTGTTGCTTTTTTCATCATACCGTATTTGTTCGACGATGACGGACCCCAACACATTCAAACGCGCCGCGCTATCGGCGCCGTAACTATCATCACGCGCGAAATCGGAGCCCGCGAAAATCACCGGTGCGGGCTTTAGTTTCGGCGCTTCTTCCTGAGGCCCGGACATGCTCGTCCCGGCGGACCCATTTTTGGGGACTTTAAGGCTCTCGCCCGCCACCCTGACGATAAAAGACCTGACCTCACGGGTCGTTTCAAGGACATTTAATAACCGGTTAGCGCCGCCTTCCGTCATTACCTTTACCAGTTCGGCTTTCAATGCGGAGAAACTTTCGAACGTCTGATTTTTTTTGATGAACACCGAAATGACCCGCTGTCTTTCGCCGGAAACGGACCCCAGCCCTTTCAATATTCTGTTAAGCTGCTGCTCGAGCCTTGGTGTTTTCTTCATTACGTTGACATACTCAAGTATCCCCCGATCGATCGTATCCCTTAGCTCCCGGGCGCGGCTCTCTTGGGACAAGAGAAAGAAAGCGCTCCCGTAGCTGTCGCGTTCTGAAGACAGAAAATCCCTTACTTTACCGGGCAGCGGCAGGATACCCGTATTTACCGGGCCGTCGATCCATTCGGAGAGCGAAGGGTCCAGATGAAAAGCGAAGGCTTTACTGAAAAGCTCTCTCTGCTCCACCCCCTCGACGTCATACCACCCTTCCCGCCTTTTATTAATGCCCTTCGCGAATATACCGCTGATCTCGGACACCAGGAGGAAAGCGGCTATATCGCCTCTATTACCTTTTCGGACAAGCATGTTATATATAGTCTCGCCGATGTTCATTAGCACCTTGTATTTTATGATGATGTTGTATGCTTCGCTCGTGAACCCGTCGTCCCTTGTACCCGCGCGCTTAGCCTTCTTCGGGTTTATTATCGGCTCATCTCCATAAATATTATTTTCGACTATTCTCCGATAATATGCGTCGAAAGCAGCTTTGTCATAATCGTAAAAGACGAACTTATTTAACTCCCTGCCGCTTCCGTCTTCTTCTTTACCGAATTCTTCCGCGTACACGGCGCTGCCAAAGATGAGCTGCTTCCTGTCCGCGCCTTCCCCTTTCTTTTTTGCCCTGGAGTAAGCCATGTCTTTCTCGAACAGGAACCCGAACCCGGCGTTATTGACTAGATCCGATATTTCGCCAACAACGCCGTCCGGCACGGTCCTCTGCCATCCTTCCTCGCGGGAATACTTTCCGCCGGCGAACGTTACGCTTCCGGCGATATCGGCCTTGAGCGGCTCCTCCAGGTCGCCGTAGTCGGAATCCGACCCGAACGGAACGCCTCCGAAAACGGCCGGGGCCGGGCTAAAAGGATACTTGCCGCTTTCTTCCTCCCCGGATACCCCAGGCCCTTCGGCTGAAGCCTCTGTCTCAGATTTCCGTTTGGCCTCATTCGTCGCTTCACCCGTTATTTTTTCACTTATACGGAAGGCGTAACCATGCGATTCGTATTCGTCTTCAAGAAGATCCCGTATCTCTTCAAACAGCTTCGCTTCCTCATCACTTATCCTGGTATATTCCCGCTTCGCGGCCCGGACCTTAAGCATGATACCGTCATCTCTTAACGCGTATAATGGGAAGAAGCCGCCCATGAAGGCGTCCTGCCCTTTTCTGACTTTGTCGATATCGCCGGATCCTTCCTTCTGGTCCGAAACCATGCCGCGATCTTTCACTTTTACCCTCTCGGCGGCACTGTTGAGCCTGTAAATGAGGCCCGTTGCCCTCATATCGCCGTTCTGTGCCTTCGCACGCAATGCCTCTAAGATAATACTCCCCATCCCGCGATATAGATCATAGACGATCTTATCCCTCATAGACGCGTTCTCGATGATCTCATCCAACGCGTGTTCGTAGTTCAGGTATTCTTCGCGGGGATCCTTAATAGCGATATCGTACGTGACTATTTTTCCGGCTATCCGCGTTTCTTCGCCCTCGCCTCTTAACGGCCGCCGATCGGTGCCGACGTTCACGTATTCCATTATCCTTCCGGCTTCGACGGTCTCTATCTTCTTCCTCAAACGCGAATGGCCTATATCGCGGTCCAGCAAGAAACCAAATCCCGCCTCCTCCGCCAAAGCGGAGAACTCCATGATCACATCATCGCTTACCAGCCTTACATATCCTTCCTCCGGAGCCTGATAAACCCCTAAAAGATCATCGTACAGGGTTGTCGCCGTTCCGTCGGCAAGGTCATCATTAATTTCCGCGAAATCATCCCCGAAAAAAACCTCTTCCACAGGCCTCAGAATGTACGTCACTTCTCCAGGCATGTCTTTTTCGGGATTTCCATCTTCAACAACTTCATCTCTATCCTCTTCCATTCCTGTCTCTTTATCTCCGGCAATCTCACCTGCCGCGTTTTTTGTCCCGATGCCACCCGTACCGTTCCTGCCCTTACCGTTATCTTTCGGGTTCTTATACCTGTCGACTAGGGACCGCCACGCGTTCTTAGTTATCTCGCCGTCGTATATGGCTCGCGAATTGAGCGCCATTATGAGTTCCTGTATCTCGGCCCTGTCTCGGTCCTCCTGGACCCGAACGGCGCCGGAAGGGTCTATATCCATTTCCTGGCATACATAAGAGACAAAAGCTTTTATCCTGTCGTGATGGGCGCTCTCGTAATATGCCTCGTGGGAGAGCACGAGTATCTTCATGGCCGTAATAAGCTCCGAGTGTTTACCCTCCGAGTCCGTCTTATCTATGAAATATTCTTTAAGCCTTTTCTGCCAATCCGCGGGACGATCTATCGTTATACTGCCTTCATGCGGCCATTTCACTATCCCCGCCGCCCTTTCGAGCTCGGCTCTTTTCGCCCTCAGCTCTTTGACCTTATCGTTCATTTCCTCGAGCACTTTGTCTTTGGCTTCTTTACCGTTACTAAGGCCGGCAAGGCGCGCATCCAGCCATTTTAACGTCGAGTCCAGCTCGTCTTTCATGGCCGTGAACTCTTCCATTAGGGCATCCACCTCCAGAACGTATTCCTCTTGGGCGGTCTGCCTGGCCATCTTTTCGCGTTCGGCCTTCTTTATCGCCCCGAAACGCGTTGCCGAGGGTATCCTTTCTTTCATGCGAGGAAGAGCGTCGGCGAGGATATCGACGGCCGACTTCCCATTTATTTCTGACAGGTTATATTTAGCGAGCAGATTTTTTCCGGCCGCCCCGGACGCCTGATCTCTCTTTATTTTCATGAGCTGTTTTACGACCTGTCCGACCGTAACGAATTCCACGTTCCTTAAAAGGTCCTCCCCCAGCTGGGCCTTTATCTCGTTAAGCTTCCCTGGGTCACGAAGTATTATCGTCAGCTTATCCGGTAGCCGGTAATTCTCGCCTATCACCAGACGCCCGTTCCTGTCCTTTATATTCAGGTTCCACAGCCTTTCTATGCTGGGTATGTTCATGCCCCTTATATCTTCCCGGCTGTGCATTTTCATCAACCTCTTGTATTTCTTCACCGTCTCAACGACATCCTCCACGAGTAACCCCCATTTAGTATCCGCGAAGAACATCCCGCGCCTGAAAAGATCGGGATAGCGTATGTCGGTCGTGAACGCGTTCACGGGGAACACCTTATTGAACTCCACGCCCCCGTTCTCCCGGGCTCCATATACGGAAACGTAAAGCCGCCAGACCAGCTCCTCGAATATCCACCCTTTTAAAAAATTGTAGTTCTTTTCCCCGGGATGGCCGTTCCCGTTTTCACTATCCACGGCCAAAAGCCCGGAGCCGTTCTCATCGCCGTCAGGTCGGTGTTTTTTTTCGCTTTCCGCGCCCCAGGCCGGGCCTCTCGCGTTCCTTCTCGTCCGAGCCGTGCCTTCCTTCTTTTCGGATTCTTTGGTTTCGACTACGGTCTCGTCCTTGTAAAGTTCCCATACCACCTGTTCGTCGTTCCTCTCGTCCCGCTCTTCCGCGTTAGGCTCTTCCTTCCTGATATATATCTTTGCCCTGTATTCGTTCTCGTCCACGCCAAGTATCTGGACAAGGACCCTCCGGCCCTTCGCGCTCTGGTCGTTCTCCATCAGGTGCCCTCCGCCCATCGTCAGTGTGCCGTTTGCCGGGACGGTGGTGCCGATATAAAGCGACCCCTTAGCGCTATTAGCGAATATGGCCCCTAGATCTTTCTTGTACACACGGCTTTTTCTCTCATTTCCTTCATTTCCTCTGGCGAGCCTCAAGCCCCATTCGTCGAAAAGCTCGGAATCCCTATAGATATCAAGCGCCAGAAAATTCCTCAAAAGTTTTATTTTACGGCCATGCTCCCCGTCGTCCTCCAGATAAAAAACACGGTATTTCGCGCCGTCCTTATACTCGACTAGCACCCTCCTGCCGCGATGATCGTCGGCGTGATATACGGGCTCCCCGTAAACGCTTAGATATCCATGTTTTGAGACCGGGACTTCCGCGACCAGATAGCCGTATTTGTCAAGGTCAGCCGGTTTTGTGTTGCGGTCCTTCTGCGACTTGTCAGGAAACTCCGAGATCTCGTACTCGTCCTCATAGGGGTCGTCCTTGTCCGATATCGAACCCATCGAAGCGTGGACGTAGGTATACACCTCCCGGTCTTTCACGAACGCTTTCCCAATGAACTCGCCGGCAGCGTCCGAAGTAAAGATCATCCCGAAAACGGCCTCGAGTAAATAGACCCCGTCTTTCCTGGAAAAATGTTCCTTTCTGACGTTTTTTTTCTCTTTATCCCACCACTCATATTTTTCGAACGCGCCGAAAGGCACAGCCTTTATCCTTCCGGACTCGGCCCCATCGATATCTATGACCATATCCGCCGAACCTGACACATTGCTTGTTTCCAGCCGGACATTTACATATCTGTCATCTATCAGCCTATCCAGCATGAAAGCGAATAAGGCCAGCGGATTGTTCATAAGGTCCTTCACCTTGGTCCTAGGCAGGCTGAACCCGAAATGGCCGCGCCTGATAAGGTCGTGATACCCCCGGGGTGGAAGTCTCTCTATGTACCCTTTAAGGGTCTTAAAAAGACCGGCGTACCTTGTCCCCTCGGTGAGCTCCTCGACGCGGCTAAGATGCAGATACCTTGAAAAATCTATATCCTCGTCGCCGAACGCTTCGCGCTGGAATACGCGGGAATAATAGTGTTCGTCATCCGACCGGGCCTCTTTCGACAGGCCTTTTATACGGCCCCCTGTGTCGACCCACCAGGACTCCGTCTCCAAACCGCTGAATAACCCCGAAGACACATCGATATCGACGCTCTCATCGGCCTGGACGCCCGGCACTTCCGAAAAAATAACAGTTATTTTTTTCCTGTCAGAGGATATGAGAATAAGACCTTTCTTCTGCAGGTATTCGAGCACCTCGTGAAATAGAAGTACGGGTTTTTCCTTGTAGTCGCAGTACAGGCAAACGATATTGTTTTGTTCCGCCGTGAACCCGAACAGGTCCCCGGAAGTCTCGCCGAACTCGTAGAATTCCGGAGGAGAATTTAGGAGCAGTTTAAGAAAAATATTAAGTATCCGCTCATGTTCGGGGTGCCTGGCGATCAATGCCTCTAAAACAGGCTTTATTACCGGAAGATCCCTCGCCGTATCGGCCGGAAAAAGCTCGACCTTTTCCTTTAAGACCTTATGGCCTTCCGGCTCGCCAGCGGGCTCAGTACTTACGATAGTGAAATATTTTACTCCGTCCTCTTCTCTGAGCTGAACGGCTTTCGCCCTCTTCCCGATCTGGGAGGAAGCGTCTATTCCCGGCATCTCCCCGAAGATATCCGAACTGTCGAATTCGTATTTCTCATAAGCGGGAGTGGTATCCACGCCCGCTTTCCAGCGCCTTTCGAAATACTGTTTATTGATCAGAAGCGCCAGCTTGATGGCTTCTTCCCTTCTTCCGGGATCGTTAATTAGCGCCGGGAACTCACCTCTGGCCTCCAGGAGCTTCTCTTTCCTTTCGGTGTTCCTCATTTTCCCGACGAGCTCCCCGTCGACGAAAAGCCAGAGCCTTAGCCTCCTTTCGAACACGTCATTGTCGTACCTGATCCCGTCGCTCGCTAGATATGAGTGGAGGAACCACAGCCACATAGCGTCGTCGACGACGCTGTAGCGCCTGCCGACAAGATTCGCCATGAGTTCGCTTTCCGCTCCGTATCTCATCTTGACCGCGCCGTCCTCGCCGTAATGCACGTGCCCCTCGCCGTCACGGTCCCTGAGATCGAACTCATGCATGGCCGCGCGGTAGCAGATCGAATCGGCCAGGTCTATTACCCTGGTCTTACCGTCCCCGAACGCGTATCCGAATTTAAGCCTCGCGTTCCGGAGGTCCTTGATATCTTCGATGAACCCGGGGTGAAGAAGAAGTTTTTTTCCGCCGTCGACCAGCCTCGATATCCTGTACTGCTCTTCGAGCGTCGGAAAGCTGTTTATTCCGATCTCTACCTTCGCTGCAAGCGCCGGCACATTGTATTTTTCCGCGCCTTTATCCCTGATGCGCTCGAATATTCCTTCCGTAGTCAGTT
>JADGBR010000017.1:65530-66011 GCA_015231405.1 Candidatus Omnitrophota bacterium
CTGTAGAGCTCTTTTTCTATCTCGCCGGTAACGGCATTATCCGATATAAGGCTTTTTTTATCCTTATCCCCCGAGAATAGGAAACCCATCCCGCCGCTCTTTTTCGGGAAATACCTCACCAGCAGCTTATCCCCGATCACGATATGAACTTCATCCGCGAGCAAATAATAGCTGACCTTATCGAAGCCTTCTAAATTGGGATTTTGGATCACCCAATCGCCGAGGGCCTCGAGATTTTCTCCTCGTTTGAATCTTTTTTCGATAGCTTCGCATACAAGTTTCGCGTAAAGGACCTCTTCTCTGGACATATTCCCGAACATAAGCTCCGGGGAAAGGGTTGTTTTTCCACCGGGCGCTATACCCCCCACGGCGTCGGCATAGGAACAATTACCGATCCCAATGAAAAGGGTTAGTAATATGCTTACGATTTTTTCTAGGTATGGCTTCTTGATCTTCATGATCATTATAATATTTTTATTTG
>JADGBR010000018.1 GCA_015231405.1 Candidatus Omnitrophota bacterium
GCGCTCAGCTGGGCGCTCCCGGTAGACGAGTTATAAAAAATAGTGTTCCCTCTTGTTATCCCTTCGAGCATTATACCGTTCTCTCTGCCAAATACATTTCCCATGGCGTGAAGAAAGATCATGCGCATAGCGGCCTGTTCGTTAAAATTCGTGACTTTAACTCTTGAATACTTATAGAGACTCTCTACCTGCCTTTTAGCTTTTAGGTACTCGACATCCGTGACCGAACCGATCAGTCTCTGGATATCGTTTTTCCTGAGCTCCAGCCCGGTTACCTTTTCTATAGCGCTTTCTAAAAGCCCGAACCATTCCACACCCAGGCTCTTCCTCAGGTCTTTATGGTCAAGGCTCTTTGTGATGACCTTTATTTTATCCGATACTTCAAGCTCCTCCAGCGTCCTTCCGCCAAATACGACCGTAAAACACTCTTGGGGGCCTGGATTCAGCCTGGACGAGAGGCTTATCTGTATCATCTTGTCTTTTGTGAAGACGGGGTTATCGAGGACCGTGAATATTTTTTCTTCGGGCGCCGCTTCGGCCCGAGCGAAGCCTGCCGCCTGTTTATCGAGCGCAGCGTTGATGTTAAGCTTGCTCCTGTACTCGCCGGCTCCGTCATCCTCCGCAAGCCCCTTTATAGCCATCCTCATGATCAGGCCGAATTCCATCTCGGCCCTTTCGCGGTATTCTTCCCCTACCATCTCAACAATGAGCTTGAACCGGCTTTGGACCTGGAGATTGCTGACGTTTAACGCGGAATAAGAAAACGAGACATCAACCGGGGAAAGAGCGATAACAAAAGATAAAAGCGAGGCGAATATTCGACGGGTCAATGACCGAAAACGCGAAAAAAAGGATAATATGGGATATGCGGGGTCTACTGATCCCCTCCAAGTCCTTCGTTCCACGGCCCACGTCCTATTTTTCATATTCCACACCCCGCGCCCACGGTTTTATTGCTGCCATGTTCTTTCAACTATTCAGGACACTTAAACTTCGTTATTATAACACAGAATCCCGATATGCTTGCTTTTTAATATTTTAATGCTTGATTGATAAACACCTGAAGGCTTAAATGAAAAAATATCAGGGCTTGTATTTGACTAACAATTGTTTATTAGGTATACTTCATTTCAATATGACCGGCCAAACAATGATGAAAAGAAAAATATTTCACAGAGTTTTCGTAGCAATATCGATTTGCGCTATGATACTCAACTGTATCGATCTGCCTTATTCCGGCGCTCTTTCTCCCATGCCCGGGAATACCCAGATCAGTGTAAGGCGTGACATGCTCACTGATCTACTCTCGGCCACGAGAATAGTCCGTCAAAATAGCCCGGCCGATACCGCTCTTCTCGCTGATAACGAGGTGAACGTTTATTTCAGGGATAACGGCGAGATAGTCGTTTCCGAGGAGCTGAAATCAGATGATGTTCTTCTTCTCCGGGCTATTGTCAGGGCCCAGGTGATCGCTTTACTCGGAGTATGGTCAAAAAGTTCGCCCTACAAACACAAGGTATCAAGGGAGATCATCGCGTCTTGCCCGGATATTACCGCTAAATATCTTTCCATGTTCGCCCCTGAAAAGAGACCGGCCATAGATTCGCCCGGTTTCGTCGACGGGATGTTCGCTTCGGCTTTCGAGCTTTTGATACCGGTAGACCAGGGACTCCTGGCCATTAGCGAACTAAGACCGGAAGAGATCGCCTTTCTTGAGGCCGTAAGGCCTGCTGTAAATGAAAATAGAGAGCATTATTTCACTCCCATTTTCTGGGAATGGAAGGCCCGGGAGATACTGATACGCCAGGCCGCTTATTATGGAAAAATATACCGCAAAGACATTCTCGGGAAAGAGAAAGGATCCGCCGAAACAAAACCCGCTAGCTCCCCGCTCAGGCTTTTATCTGACATGTACCGCGGATTAATGTTCGCCGACTCTCCCCGGAGCGCGGAGGAAATATACGCTATGGGACGGGACCAGCGCGGCGCCGGGGTGACTTTGGCAGATATCGAGAAGGAATGTTCGGTGCTTTCGAAGACGGGACTGGCGCGAAGGACGGATGAAGGGAAATTCTATCTTGCCGAATGGGTCCGGGCGCTGGATATCGAGAGATTTATCAAGTATAACCCCGCCCTCGCCGACCCTCTATCGACGGCCGAGGATATCCTTAGCCACGGTATGTTCCCGAGGCATATGGACCTCGGCAAAAAGACGGGATACAGGACCCTCCGGAAGATCTCTTCCACTGTGAAGGTCAAGCCGTTCATGGTAGTGGAAGGCCTTGACAGGGAAAGTTCGGAGGATCTGGTCGGAAAGCTGGCCGGAATGCGTAGACATGATACCATGGGTGAAGGGCTAGTTGTCCCGGATGGGGTCCAGCGTGGGCCCGGAACAATAGTTGGAGCCATTGAAGGCGCTTTGGCAAGAGCGGCTGATAAAAAATGCGAGATATATGATTTCAGGGACCTGGCACGCATGGGTAACGATTTTTCAGGTGATGTCCTCTTCAAGAAAATACTTGCCAGAGGAAAGGACAAACCTGAGCTTGTGATCATCAAGAACGTTTCATGGAACGTGCCCGGAATTGATAAAGACGTCCTTTTCAGGATATGGCATGCCTGTAAGACCGATAAGTTCACGGAATTCGGTGAAGGTCTGGAATTCGAGCAGACGTTCTTGTTCATAGCCGAACCCGGGGCAAATATGGATTTCAAACATTATTTTAAGCCCGGAGAGGATCGCGGCAAGGATTATGAGCTTGGGGAGATCACTTTTGCGAGGTTCGATGCGGTAGGGAACATTTCTTTCAATAAACGTTCCGCGTGGGCGGACTTCATACTGGAAGGACAGAGAGAAACTATGCGAGGACTGCCCGAGCCGCAAACAGGCGTCGAACCCCGGACAAAATGGGGTTTCCCTATGGATGATGACATTATCGATCCCATAAACGCGCAACTAAGCCCCGAAGAGATCCAGTCGGCTGTCGATATCTGGAGCTATTACGCCAAGCTTAACCTTTCGGTAACGGCACAGCTTGAGAAGATGTTCAATACGTTCCTTCTCCATGTATCGCCGGAGCTTAGGGAGGCGCTTCTACGCATGATGCACCCGCGGGGAGCGAATATAGAGATCAATAACGTTATATTCGCCTGCAATATCCTTTTACCCAAGCTCGGCTGCCCCGATGTGTGCGCGGAATTGGCGAAGGAGGCCGGGAAAGAAGTCGATGAGATGTTCGGCGCAAGCGACGACCCGGACGATTTTCTGAGCCTTGCATTGGCCAGGGAGCTCGGTATGTCTGAACTCATGGTACTCGATCCTTTTTCTCCTGAGTTCCTGGTATCCGGCATGGACGCGGCTTCGTCCGCCGCGGAATATATCGATAAACTTGAGAACATGAGGATGCCGCCGGTCAAAGACGTCCTGGCAGATATCTCAACCGAAAATGCCGGCAGAACAAAGGAGGCGATAGCGTTCAGAGAGACCGCCGAAGCCGTTATGGCCCTGGGAGCTAAACAGCTTTTTTTCCGAATGATAAAGCTTATCCCCGTTGATACCATGGTGGAACTCGGTGAATTGACAAAAGGCCTTAATCCAGTCGATATCATCGATGCCGGGAAGCTTGTGGATATCGAAAATGCCCTGAAAGATAAATTCACACCTGAAAAACTGTCGAGGGAGGTTTTGCCCGGGGTATCGGCGGGATATCTTGCCATGAATTATGTTATCGGCAAGGCCGTCCTGGAAGGTTTGGGTGTTACGAACGGGGAAAGCGCCATCGCGCGTGATCTTATGGACACGATAGTTTCTTATGACTCAAGCGGGCAAATAGAGATGAGACTTGGCATAGAAGCCAGGGCCTACTCTATAGCCATGGCGATAAGCGTATCGGAAGGGATAAGTAAAGACGAGGCCATTAAGAGGGTGAAAGGCGTTGCCGGCAAGATTTACGCCGACATTAAGGATGTACAGAGTTCGCTGATGTCCGTTACAGACATCTCCGAAGCTAGTCTCGCGGAGAGGTTTTTGTGGGAGCTTACTTCTGACCTTGAGAGTGTGATACAACTGAATGAAGATGAAGCGCTCAGGATCGTGGACAACAAATCAAGAGATATATATCCTCTACGTGCCCGAGCCGCCGCCGAAGGGTGGAGCGACGCTCTTAAAGAAAGGCTGAAAGAGCTCTGGGTCCTGAGAGATTTTATATCAGGGAGTGAAGACGGCGTCGAATGGAACGATCTTTTGAACAGCGTTAAGACGCTGAACGAGAAGAACGACCGGTATTTCGATGTTATTGGCAGAGCCGAGGCCGGCGCGGAGAATTATTACAATACAGGCGAGAGCCTCATCCTTTATGCGGACGATATATTCGACAACACGATGATCGCGGACCTTGGGACGGCGTTCCGTAATGTTCTCAGGAACTACAGGCAGGATATCCTTAATGGCGGGAAAGTGTATATCTACGGTCGAGACCCCGTAAAAACCGAGATCCTGGTCAGGTTCATCCGCCTTTTCAGCCCCGATACCGCGACGGTGACGGTTACTTCCGCCGAACTTTCCGAGGGAAGAAGACACCTTGCCGGGGAAGCCGAGGTTATGGAAGCGCTTGTCAGGAAAGTCAGGAGCGAGATATCTTCGACAGGCGGCAGGCTCCTCGGCGTCATAAGGGATACAGGCGACGAGCCCGAAAAACTGGCCAAAATGGCGGGCGAACTGAAAGTCCCGGTGGTACTTGTCGGCGCGGATAACCGCGGCGGATCGAGATCGATCTATTCGCTGGCCGAAGCCGTGGCCGCCGCGATGAACATAAATACCAACGAAGGCCGCGGAGGATGGCTCTGTATACTCGACCCCGTGAGGTCCATCGACGGCGACATTAAAGTCCTTCACGACGAATACCTGCGCGCTCTCAAGGCACTTGTCGCGGCGTAATTCTCAGCCTTTCCGCTATCTATCTGATACCCGAGATCCGCGATCGGCCGAGGCTTTTCTCTAAGGCTTTCACCATACACATGATAAATTATCGCGGAAAAAATCATACTGATTTTCGAAGTGTTCGTTGCTTCTTGTGACGAAGGCGTGCAGGAGATGGGAACCTTCTACCGGCACTTTGCAAACTTCTAGTTCGGCTTGCGGCCTTCATTGCAATATTTGCATGGTCCACGCACAAGGCTATTTTGGTTGTTGGGACAGGCAAAGTGCCGTACGAAGAACCCCATCTCCTTCACGCCCTCACCCCCTATCACGAAAACCTGGAAGTTACCCGGGATGTTTCATGACGGTATCAGGTCAAGGTGTGGATAGAATTTCACATTTCAAGGTCAGGCACCGGGTTCGGGCGCGATAAATCGCCTCCCTACGTTTTTGATTTTTATTATTAATTTTACCGCTTGATGCTGTATACTACTTGCCTATGCGCAAACGAATACTTATATGTTTACTGCTCTCCTGGTTGATCTTTCCATCACTCGCGTTCGGACAGGAAGATCCGGAGGTGCGCATAACGCCGGCTGAAGAGAGATCGTTGACCCTCATGGAATGCTACAGGCTCGCGCTGGCCGAAAGCGAGATCATAGCGATCGACGCCCAGACCATTGAACAGGCCCGGGCGCATTTTCTAAGCGCGTTCGAGGATCTCTTCCCCGAAGTCTCTTTCCACCGCGAGGATAAAAGGCTGCATTCCTCACGCTCTCCGGCTTCGAACCGCGGCTTTGACCAGAAATTCGTTTTTTCCCAGCCTATATTCACGGGCTTTAAAGAATTCGCCGGGATGACGAAGAGCCATTACGAGACCGAGCAGCGGAAGAGCGAGAAGAAAAGGGCCGAAGAGCTACTTCTAAGGGACGTTTCAGACGCGTTCTACCTGCTCCTCGAAAAACAGGAGGACCAAAAGGTCCTTCTTACGATCAAAGGGGCCCTTGAGGAAAGGATAAAAGACCTGAACGCGAGGGTCGATATCGGTCGGTCCAGGACCAGCGAAGTCGTGAATACCGAAACACAGCTTTATACCCTCCTCGCGAACATCGAAAGCGTTAAAAGCCAGGAACTCGTCGCGCGGGAACTGCTTCAGTTCCTGACTGGCAGATATATAGACAAAGTTACCGATCCGGAATTCGACTTTCACTTAAAGACGTCATCCGAATACCTCTCCAGGTCCGCTAAACGCGAGGACGTCCTCGCCGCTTATTTCGAGTGGAAAGCGGCCAAAGAAAATATCCTATACGTCCAAAGCGGTTTTCTACCTACGGTAAGCCTTGACGTGAACCGCTACGGGCATAAGTCTTCGTCGCCAGAGGATTCCCGGTGGGATACCCTCATCAGCGTAGACATCCCAATTTTCGAGAAAAATACCACGCTCGGAGAGGTCCAGGAAGCTATCGCCGCCGCTAAAGTGAAGGAACTGTATTACAGGCGCGTAAAAAGGTTAGCCATTCAGGAAATTTACGACGATTACATCAACCTCCGGTCGGTCATCTCCATGCGGGACGCGTACAAAAAAGCGCGGGATTCAGCCGCCGCGAATTTCGAACTTCAGAAAAAAGACTACCAGCAGAATCTCGTCAGCAACCTCGAGGTCCTTACCGCTATCGGTAACCAGGGCGACACGGAAAGGAATTACCTGCACGCCCGGTTCGAAACCAAACGTTCCTACTGGAAACTTCTGGTAGACTCCGGCGCGATCAACGGAGAAATACAATGACCTTATAGGCGCTACGCATATGTTAACAATTTGAATGATCGCGTTTTTTCTGGTATGATCGCGAAGGGATCTGGTAGTCGACAAAAACTAACCGTATTTTGAGGACAATGCTTGAGTCTAAAGAAAAAGAGCTGGAAAAATTCTGGTGGATAATCGCAAGGGGTGAAATTTTAAGGGCATTGTTGAACAAATATATCTTAACGGGTGATAACAAGGTCCTCGATGTCGGCAGCGGAATGGGCTGCAATAGCGTTTTTTTCTCGGATCTTTCCCTGAGTAGGGGCATTTACGGCATAGACATTTTAAAAGGTGAATCAGAATGTGCGCTTAAAAAGGGATACAAAAAGATCCTAAATGCCGATATAGAGACCTTTTCTTTTGAGGGGGATGGCGATTATAGGGATTTTGATATTGTCATAGCGGCTGATATTTTGGAACATTTAAAGAGTGACAAAGGCACACTTGAAAAAATTCACGGCATTATGAGTGCCCGCGGGACTTTACTGGTTACGGTCCCCGCGAACGGTTTCTTGTGGAGCCAGCATGACATTACACTGGGGCATTTACGCAGATATTCAAGAAAAAGTTTGAGTAAGTTAATTACGGAGGCAGGATTCAAGATCGAGCGGGTCTCATATTTTAATTTCTTCTTTTTTGTCCCGATCCTCCTAATGCGTTCGCTTGGGAAGCTCTTGAGGCTAAAGCAACAAGAATATTTTAAGCCTTTACCGCGGATCATAAACCGATTGTTCACTGGAATATTTTTAGCCGAAAAACACTTATTGAGGAAATTCGACCTTCCGGCCGGCGTTTCGCTTGTCTGCATCGCAAGGAAATAGCCGCGAAAAATAATTGATCATGGGGGCAGTTGCCCCTATGCCGGACAGCTGTGGTATACTAGATGTAGCAGACTCAGTCGCCATCAACGGAGAAATACAATGACCTTATCGGATATCTCGATAAAAAACCCTGTTTTCGCCTGGATGCTGATGCTTGGGATACTAGTATTCGGCTGGATGGGGTTCACGGGCCTCGGCGTCAGCCAGCTCCCGGACGTCGATTTTAACGTCGTCACCGTATCGATAACCTGGGAAGGCGCGGCTCCCGAAGTCATTGAGACCCAGGTTACCGACGTCATCGAAGACGCCATAATGAGCGTCGAAGGCATCAAAGAGGTCACTTCCGAATCAAGGCAGGGACAAAGCCGGATATCCATAGAGCTGGACCTCGAACGCGACATCGACGTATCGCTCCAGGAAGTCCAGACAAAGATAGCCCAGGCCCAGCGGAACCTCCCCATGGACATCGACCCGCCGATCGTCAGTAAATCCAACCCCGAAGACCAGCCCATAATGTGGGTCGCCTTCTCCGGCGACAGGCCTCTAGTCGAAATGAACCGTTACGTTAACGATACCTTAAAAGACATCATAACGACCGTCCCCGGCGTGGGAAACATATTTCTCGGCGGGTATGTAGCTCCTAATCTCAGGATCTGGCTCGACGCGGATAAAATGCGTGAAAAGGAACTGTCGGTCGAGGATATCATCGCCGCCGTAGGCAGTCAGCACGCCGACCTCCCGGCCGGGTATATCGACAACGGCCCGAAGGAGACCAATGTCCGTGTCTACGGCGAGGCCTCCACCCCGGAAGAATTCGCCGATATCGTCATACCCTCCCGCATCCGCGGCGGGCCCATATGGACGCCTTTAAAAATAGGCGACGTCGGAACTGTGGAGGACGGCCTCGCCGATATACGCCGGATCTCGCGAAGTCTCGGCAAAACGGCGATCGGGATGGGAATAGTTAAACAGAGAGGCACTAACGCCGTCAAGGTGGCCTCCGCGGTCAAAGCCAGGATCAAAGAGGTCGAGAAAAGACTGCCGGCGGGGACGGAGCTCAAAGTGGTCTTTGACACGACCGGGTTCATTGAAGATTCCGTGGGCGAGCTGAAATTCAACCTCCTCCTCGCGGTACTCCTGACGTCGATCGTCTGTTTCTTCTTTCTCGGGTCGTGGAGCGCGACGCTTAACGTGCTTCTAGCCATACCTACCTCTCTCATGGGCGCTTTCATAGTGCTGTATTTCTTCGGATTCACTATCAACACTTTCACGATGCTCGGGCTGTCCCTCGTGATCGGAATAGTCGTGGACGACGCCATTATGGTCCTTGAGAATATATCCCGGTACCAGGAAAAAGGGCTCGACCGCGTGAACGCGGCTTTGACAGGGGCCAGGGAGATAACCTTCGCCGCGATGGCGGCCTCCGTCGCGATCCTCGCGATCTTCGTGCCGGTCGTTTTCATGCGGGGGGTCGTCGGTAAATTCTTTTACCAGTTCGGCATAACCATATCGGTAGCGGTGATGTTCTCGCTGCTTGAAGCGCTGACGATCGCGCCTATGAGATGCTCCCAGTTCCTCTCGGTCGGGCACTCTTCGCTCATCGGCAGGCTCGTCGATAAGATGATGCGAGGCTTATCGTCGGGCTACCGTTCGAGCCTAGTTTTTTTCCTACGTTTCCGCGTAGCGGTGCTCATCTTATCTCTGGCCTTTTTTGCGGGGTCGATATATCTCGCCAATGTACTTAAAAAAGAGTTCGTCCCTTCCCAGGACCAGAGCCGTTTCCGCATGACCGTGACGCTCCCCTTAGGATCGTCGATCGAGAAAACCGACCAGGCGTTCAGGAAAATAGAGGCTTTCATGGCCTCGCGGCCCGAGGTACTGAACACTTTCTGCGCCATAGGCGGTTTTTCCGGCGGGCAGGTCAACCAGGGCAGTATGTTCATCACAATGAAACCGAAAAAAGAGCGCCCTCTGGTCGACGGCCGGCCCGAAACCCAGGCGGAGTTCATGGATATCGTCAGGAAAGCCTGTAAGGAGATCCCCGAGATACAGCGCGCGGCCATACAGGATCTATCTCTCACGGGTTTCTCCGCCCAGCGCGGCTTCCCCGTCGAATTCACCATACGCGGCCCGGACTGGGCTAAACTCGGGGAACTCAGCCATTTAATGATGGAACGCATGAAAGAGACCGGCCTCATGACCGACATAGACACGGATTACCGCCCGGGCATGCCGGAGCTTCAGGTATTCCCCGACAGGATCAAAGCCTCGAAGCACGGCGTCAGCGTACTCTCCGTAGCCAACACTATTAACGCTACCGTCGGCGGGGTGCGCATCGGCAAGTACACCAGTAACGGTAAAAGGTACGATATCCGCGTCAGGCTCGCCGAAAAAGACCGCTCCGGCCCCACCGACATTTCGAAGATGTGGGTCCGCAACGGGTTCGGCGAGATCGTGCCGCTCGGAGATGTCATAACAGTAAAAGAAGAGCTGTCTCTCTTCTCCATAACCCGCAAGAACCGTGAACGCGCGATAGGCATCACCGCTAACCCGGCCAAGGGCTATTCACAGGATGAAGCGCTGTCCGCGGTAACTAAGATCGCGAAGGAGGCCTTGCCGTCAGGTTACCACATATTCTTTTCCGGAGGGTCCGAGGCTTTCCAGGAATCTTTCGATGGCCTGAAATTCGCTCTCGTCCTCGGAATATTCGTCGCCTACATGGTCCTGGCGACCCAGTTCAACAGCTTCGTCCACCCCTTCACGGTGCTTCTCGCTCTGCCTTTCAGCATCTCGGGGGCTTTTATCGCCCTATACATTAGCGGTAACACGATAAACCTTTACAGCATGATAGGGCTCATACTGCTTATGGGGATAGTTAAAAAGAACTCGATCCTCCTCGTCGATTTCACTAATGAGAGGAGACGCCAGGGCCTTGGCGTCCGTGAAGCGCTCCTCGATGCCTGCCCTATCCGCTTAAGACCGATACTCATGACATCCATAGCCATGATCGCTTCCGCGCTGCCCATGGCACTCGCCATAGGCCCCGGCGCCGAAGCCATGGTCCCCATGGCGGTCTCTATAGTGGGCGGAGTAGCGCTCTCGACGCTCCTCACTCTTTTTGTCGTGCCCTGTGCCTATGAAGTTTTCTCAAAGCTTGAACGCGGTAAGTATGTTAAAGCTGCAGATACGCGGGATCCGATTTAATTTCCTCTCTTCGATCCCTCTAGGAACTCTGAAAGAATGCTGAGTATTTCTGGCTCGGCGTTGATGAGACTGAATTGCGCTACCCTTTGACCCTGCGATAAAGGAACGCCGCCGTGAAGAAAACGAAATTGACCATCACTATCACCGCTCCCGACGGGAGGTCGAGGACGTACGAGATGAAGATACCCAGGATGACCGAAGACACCGCGAATACGCCGGCAAGGGCGATCGTCGAGCGGAAACTTTTTACCACTTGAAGCGCCGATATGCCGGGCAATATGATAAGGCTGGATACCAGCATGGTGCCGGCTATCTTTATTCCCAGAACCACTGTGAACGAGGTCAAAAGCACAAGTATCCTGTTCACCATCCGTACCTTTATCCCTGAAACCCGCGCGTATTCCTCGTCGAACGTGATGGCGAAAAGATCGTGATAAAACAGAACGACGACGAGGGCCACCGTAACCGAGATGAGGGCCGTCATCCATACCTCGCTATCGCTCACGGAAAGGATATTGCCGAAAAGATAGCTGAAAAGGTCGACGTTGAACCCCCCGGCGGTGCTCGCTATAATGACGCCAAGGGCTATCCCGAAAGACGACACAAGCCCTATGGCCGCGTCGCCGTAAACCCTGGTCTTTTCGTTCAGTTCGAGGATGACCAGCGACGCGAGCCCAACGAGCGGTATCGAAAGGGCCATCGGCTGTGCGTGAAAAAGGAGGGCGAGCGCGACCGTCGCGAAACTCACATGCGCCAGCCCGTCGCCTATCATCGAGAACCTTTTCAGGACGAGGAATATCCCGAGGAACGAACACCCAAGCGCCATGAAACACCCGGCTATTACAGCCCGCTGTATGAAAGCGTAGCTTAGCGCCTCGGTTATTTGGTTCAATATGTCCATTGCCATTTTTACCTGTTCCGTAGGACGTAAGGCGTGGGACGTAGGACGTGAATACTACTTAGCTATCTCCTAAAACGCCCCACATCCTACGTCCCGCGTCCTACGTTATTATATCTTCAATTCCCCATTCAGCGACACTACTAATGCCTATGGCAAATTATATGCTGCCCCGCTCCAAAATGCCTGGTCATAGTTTCCGAACCGCAGAATTCGCCGAAAGAGCCGTAAAATATGACCTTGCCGTCCAGGTAAAGAAGTTTTCCCGCGTATTCGCCGATAGTCGCGGCGTCATGCGAGACGAGAAGGACCGTGACGCCCTTTTCCCTGTTCAGATCCCGTACAGTTTTATAAAAAGTCTCGCGCGAAGAAGGGTCGAGGGCCGCGGTCGGCTCGTCGAGGATGAGCACTTCCGGCGAATGGACAAGCGACCGCGCGAGAAGCACCCTCTGCTGCTCGCCGCCGGAGAGCTTCCCTATCGGCCGCCCGGCAAGCTCGGCAATGCCGAGCATCTCCATGGCTTCCATGGCCCGAGAGTGATCAGAGGCGAAAAGGCGCTTAGGGAACTTCTTGCAGCAATACGCCCCCGAAGCCACTATCTCGCGTGCGACTGCCGGAAATCTGGGATCGTAAAACGACATCTTCTGCGGAAGATACCCGACATGCCTATTATGCGTGAATTCCGAAAAAGCTTTGCCGTTAAAAAAGACCTTGCCGGTGAACGGCACGAGGCCCAACAGTGCCTTTATGAGCGTCGTTTTCCCCGAGCCGTTCGGCCCGACTATGCCGATATAATCCCCGGCCTCCGCGGCGAAAGTGACGCCGGAAAGGGCCTCGATATCGAGATATTTGACCGAAAGGTCCTCGACTTCGATCATTCTCATTTATACCCCAGCGCGCTTTTCAGTTTTTCCATGTTCCGCTCCATTATGTCAAAAAACGTGACGCCTTGCTCAAGCTCGTTCTTAGTCACGTTATGGCCGGCCGAGAGGAGTTCTATCTTCGCTCCGGTTTCCCCGGCGATAGAACGAGCCATCTTTGGGTCAAGCAATTCCTCGAAAAATACGTATTTCGCGCCCGTAGCCCTTATTTTATCAATGATCCCGGCGATAGCTTTAGGAGTCGGTTCAGCGTCCGGCGAAAAGCCAGAGTATGGCGAGACATGATCCAGGCCGTATCTCTTCGCGAAATACCCGAACGCGAAATGCCCGCCGTATATTATGGTCTTATTTTCGCACCGGGCTAACATTTCCCTGGTACGCCTGTCCAGGTCCATGAGCTTTTCCTTATAGGCTCGGGCGTTCCCGGTGTACATATCTTTTCCGGCGGGATCTTTTGCCAACATGGCTTTCGCGATATTATCGGCCATTTTGGAGGCGTTATCCGGGTCCAGCCAGATATGCGGGTCCAGACCGCCGGCACGCCCCCCGAGAGCACCCGCCCCAAGCGCGGACATAAATTCTATCCCAACGCTGGTATCGACCACCGAGATATTTGTATTTGTCAGCCCCTTAATGATATCCTCAGCCCATGGCTCCATATGACGGCTTGTGTAGACGAACATATCCGCCTTATTAACCCTGACCATATCCCTGGGACTCGGATCGAACGCGTGAGCCTCGACGCCTGGAGGGAGTAAAAGCGAGACGTTGACCCTCGCGCCGCCTACGGCTTTCGCGATATCGTATACCGGAAAGATCGTAGCGACGATCTCGACCTTCTCCCCCGCGGCGAAAGAGCTTCCCGCCGCGGGAACCAAAGCGGCGATCATAAACACTTTTTTCAGTATTTTTCTCATACCGTTTTTTTCGCGCCTTCTAGAATTTCCTCTATCCTTTCGCCGCCGATGTACAAACCCTCAACAACAGCCTCGCCGTCCAATACGCGGACTTTCACGTAAACGTCACTTTTACCGGAAACGATGTTTTCCCTATAGGCTTTTTCAGCAAGCGGCGCTTTACTTTCTTCCATGTAGTATCGATTTATGCCAAGATCCATGAAAACATGTTCCCCGGCCAGATAAGCGACTCTGGCGGTTATATACTCCGCGCCATCAGGCGCCCGGACAGATACGCGAGCTATCCGCGCGAATCCACCGGCATCCTTTTCGAGAACGCCGTAAATTTTATTCCCGAGCCTGAGCTCTATCCCTTCAGGTCTCGGCGCTTTCTCTTCTTCCACGCTCAAAGTCACGTATCTCCCGCGAAACGCGTCGAAAGGGTCTACCGGAGCCCCCCGGAAAAGGAAAACCGCTCCGTTCTTGAGGATAGACTCCCGGTGGAAGATCATCGAGAGAGGCACCGACGCCTGCGCGATAATAAGGCATATAAATAGTCCCAAGGTCAGTTCTTTTCGCATAACAGAGATCCCTTCCGCCTGATGATAACCAGATTCGCCGCTAGAAAACCGATACCGATAATTATGAACGCGATCCCTTTAACGGCCATGCCTATTTGACTGTCAAAGAACCTCGCCAGGATAAGCGCCGCCAGCATGAACATCCCTGTATTGATCACCCTGAGGTCAAAAGACTTCATCCCGACAACTATACGCCCCACACTTACGCACAGTAGGAACAGATTGAATAAAACCATTGCGAGGGAAGCGGCCAATATACCGAGAATATACCCCAGGACGGCAGTGATAGAAAGAGCGCCGAAAAACGCTCTCATCGTTTCCCGCCTCCGGACGCTCTCAAAGAAAAAAAACAGCGCCATCCCGATAAAAGAGGCCGTAAGGATATGATCGGGTACAGCTTGAAAAGTAAAAGCTCCGGGGAGCTCGTTCGCATACTTCCCTGTCAAAGATTCCCACGGTTCCCGGAAACTGAGGACGAACATAGCGATAAAAACCCCGATCCCTCCAAAGAACCGGAAAGGTTTCTGCCAAAGAGCCGTGCTCCCTCCGAATTCGCGCGTCCCTATGAGATATACAAGCGTGATAAGCGCCGGGTATACCACTATCCCTGACCCGTACCATGTACGGCCGAGCGTAAAGCCTGTCCCAATAAAAACGCATAAGGCCATTACAAGCGCCAGAATGGCCGCCCGCACCGTATACTCCGCCCGGCGCATGGCCCATATTAGATGCGGCACCGCCAAAAGAAGAAGCGGCCAGAAAAGAAAAGCTTTGAAAGGATCGTCCCAGGATCCGCCGGTCCAGGCGGTCACACCGGCGACATAAATAGCGGCCGGGATCGTTGCTTCCATGAAATAAACAACCGGAAGAATGAGCATCATCCAGGAGAACATGAATTCGCCGGTATCCCCCGGGATATTGTACGTCTGACCGATAAGCGCCATTGCCGCGCCTACGGCCAGCGAGAGAAATACTCCGGCACCTTCCCCAAAAGCGTGCGAATCCGGTCTTTTCAACAGAACCCAAAAACAGACGGACTGCGCCGCGAATAAAAGCGCCATCAAGAGGCCGGCCCGGAAGGGCCTGGACAATTCCTCCCAGTTGTGCCCGAACAACGAGATGATCCCAAGCCCTATCATAAGCGTCCCGGCAGCCGCGCATAGGATAACGGAGAACCACCGCCTGTCCGGGGTCTTAACCTCCCCGTAATAGGCCCGGATATCGTCCGACGCCGCGGGCGAGATCACCCCTTTATCGACCATCCCGGGAAGTTCCGAGTAAAGCCATCTTAAATACTTTTTGTTCATGCGTGAATAGCCCTTTCTCATAAATACGCGCATCTAAACGGCCATTTCAGGATCAACCCGGATCGTCCGCCGGGTAAACTTTTTCGTCCAGCTCTCGAGGATAACGTAAATGCACGGGATAACGATAAGTGTCAGGACCGTCGAAAATAAGAGACCCCACGAGATAGCGAGCGCCATCGGCACGAGGAACGGGTCACTTCCCCCGATGCCGTAGGCGACGGTCACAAGCCCGCCGACCGTAGTGACAGTCGTAAGTATGACGGGACGTATCCGCATCCTGCACGCTTTTACGATAGCGGCGCGGGGAGCCCTGCCCTCAGCGCGGAACTTGTTTATAAAATCCACGAGAACGATGGAATCGTTGACAACTATCCCGTTAAGCCCGACGATGCCCATGATGGCCATGAAAGAAAAAGGTTGGCTATGCAGGATGAACGCTACCACGACGCCTATAATGCCGAACGGTATGGCAAGCATCACTATGAACGGCTGGAGGAGCGACTTGAACGTATACGCGAGAATGAGATAAACTATCAGGAACGCGACGAAAAAAGCCTTTAAAAGGCTTTTAAGCGATTCGATGGATTCCTCCTGCTCGCCGCCGTATTTGACGAAATATCCCCGGTACCGTTTCCCGATATCGCTGAACCGTTTAGCCAGGTCGGCGTTTATTTTGACCGAGGTAACTTTGTCGGTATCGACGTTGCATGACACCGTGACGACCCGTTTCCCCTCAAGGTGGTGGATAGGCGTCGAGCCGCTCACCCTTTCGATCGTCGAGACCTTGGATAGCGGGATCAGCTTACCCTCGCTGTTACTGACTGTGACCTCGCCAAAAACCGATAATTTAGAGGCTTCACTCTTATCGAACCGCACCGTTACATCGGTCTCTTCCTCGGCCTTGACCGGCTTGATCTTGGTGGCTATCCCTCCGGAGAATACGGCCCTCACCGTCCTGGCTATCTGCCCGACATTCAGGCCCGCGAGCGCCGCTTTTTTCATGTCTATATCGACCCGGATCTCCTCCTTGCCGGGCTTATTATCCCATGTAACATCGGAAGTGCCGTCTATCGTGTTAAGGTGGTCCATGTATTCTTTCGCGATCGTGTCAAGGACGTTGAAATGCTCCCCCCTTATCTTCACCTCGACCGGTTTCCCGACAGGCGGCCCGGTCTGGGGTTTATCGAACCTGAGGTCCGTAAAACCTTTAAGGTCCTTCACCCCGGCCCTGAGATCCTCGATAATGGCTTCAACCTTACGCTTCCTGTCCTGTTCCTGCGTGAGATACACGGATATCTGCGCTACGTTACTACCTATACCCGTGAACGGGTCGTTCCTGTCCTCCTGGATCTGGCCGACCGTTGTCACATAAGTATCGAGCTCTTCTTTCGGGAGTTTAGAAACCAGCTCTTCTATCGGCAGTAGCAGATCCCTCGTCTTTTCGAGCGGCGTTCCTACGGGGGTCTCGGCCCTAATAAAGAAGTAATTGATGCCCGAACTCGGGAAGAGCACGAATTTTATCTTGGTCGCGGCCGCGAAAATCGTCAGGATAAAAACTACGACCAGTATGAACGACACCACGTACGGCCTGTTCATGGCCGACCTCAAAAAGACCGTGTAGCGGAACACCAGCGTCCGGTACCACGGAAGTTCCCTGGTAGACCCTATTGCCCTTCCGTTCTTATTCAGCTTGATCTTGACAAAATCCGCCAGATGCGACGGCAGTACGATGAACGCCTCGGCGAGGCTGGCGAGAAGGGCCACGATAACGACCATGGGGATATCCCTTATGAACTTGCCGATAATACCAGTCATCATTAATAGCGGCAGGAACGACGCCACGGTCGTAAAAACGGCGGCGCAAACCGACCCCAGCACTTCCTCCGTCCCTTTAACCGCGGCTTCCCTGGGCGGCATTCCTTCCTCCATGTACCTGTACACATTCTCGGCGACGATGATACCGTCATCCACCAGCATCCCCAGAACAATGATAAGCCCGAACATGCTTATGAGGTTGATGGTTATGCCCATCTGGCTCATAACGATAAAAGTCACGCAAAACGCTATTGGAATACCCAGAAAAGTGAAGAACGCCACCCTCTTCTCAAGAAATATGAGCAGCATGCCCATAACGATGATAACGGATCCCCAGGCGTTCGATGTAAGGACATTAAGCCGGCGTTTAGCGTAATAGGAGTAATCGTTGACATACGCTATCTCAAGGCCCCCCGCGCCGCTTTTCTGATATTCATCGCACCGTTTTTTTATATCGCTGACTATGGATATGGCGTCACCCGACTCTTTTTTAAGTACGACGAGATTAACCGACCTCGTCCCGCGGGTCTTGTTGATCACGTCCTCGTCCTTAAAATCGTCGGCCACGGCGGCGATATCGCGGATGGCGAGCCAGTTACCCGAATCGTTCGCCCTAATTATCACGTCGAGGATATCGTCGGCTGAAGCGAACTCCCCGGTCGTACGTATACTGAATTCGCTCGTATCGGTACTGATCTTGCCGGCGGGCATGCTGACATTCCGCGACGCTAGGGCCCGCTCGATCTCGTCTATGGACACGTAATATGTCCTCATCTTTTCAGGGTCGAGAAGTATCTGTATCTCGCGTTCCCGGTATCCTGACTTCCTTACCCTGGCCACTCCACGGATCTCTTCAAGGACATCCTCGAGAGTATCGGCGTGGGCGCGCAGGCTCGCCTCCGGCATGGCCCCCGAAAGCGATACCTCGATGATCGGGTACTGCTTACTCGTGATCTCGACCACTTCCGGGTCTTCCACGTCATCGGGTAGGCCCGACACTTTATCCACGGCGTTCTGTATGTCCCTTATGACCTTCTGCTTATTATCCTCGTCAGGCTCTATCTTGACGTATATGCTCGATATGTTAGCCGCGGACGTGGAAGAGATCTCCTTGATGCCGTCCACTTCTCTCAGCTCTTTTTCGATGGGCGTCGTGATCAGCTTTTCCACGTCGGCGGGAGTAGCTCCGGGATAAGCCGCCGTAACGCTCACTATGTCGAATTCGACGTTCGGGAACACCTCGCGGTTCATTCCCATAAGAGTGAAACCCCCGACGATAACGATAATTACCGACAGAAGATTCACGAAAAGGGACTGGTTAACGCTGAATCGGGCTAAGCTCATAACGACTCTTTATGTTTATCGAAAAGGGTGTTCATGGACCTTTCGAGATCTATCCTCGCCTTCTCGAGCTCCATGACCGCGCGCGCCACTTCGTGGCGCGCGGAGAGGACCTCGCGCTGATAATCTATGAGGTTCTTCGTGCTGGACCGTCCGGCGAGGAACATCCTCTCCTCCTCGTCCAGTTTCCGGGAAGTTATATCGGCGGCTTCCATTATGGATGAAAGGACATTTTCGAGCGTCGCGTATTCGCGCCACGCGTTCCCTACCTCCGTTATTATTCTGCGTTCGGTCATCGCTAGAGCGATTATCGCCGCTTCCCGCTCGTAACCGGCCCTCTCCAGCCGGCTTTCCGCCAGGCTATTCTCGAAGGGGTAAGAGAATTCCACTCCCCCGTAATAGTACGAATTGTTCTTGGAGGCCATCGAGGAAAAAGCCTCGTCGACCGACGAATCTATCCCGTTAACCGCCATGGTCCCGACGAGATCCATCTCGGGCCACATTTCGTTGGCTCTCATCTCGACGGTCATTTCCATCATTTTAACGATTCTTGCGGCTTCCATCTGATCGCGCCGGCTGGAAAAAGCCTTTTTTAGGGCCTCTTCCAACTTAACCCTTACGGGAAGATAGGCGAGTTTTTCATTTGTGGCTATCTCCGATCGTGTATCCATATCCATCCGGAACTTGAGCTCCTCGGCCGACCTTTTAACCCTGTTCTCGGCCGCCACGACCTCGCTTTTCCGCGAAAGGACATTCGCTTCCGAAGCGTACAGGTCCGCGCGTTCGAGCCGACCTATCTCGAAGTTCTTCTTAGCCGACGAGTAAAGCTCCTCGGCCTTCCCAAGCATATCCTTAATGATCTCGAGGCTCTCCACGGAGAACATCCAGCCGAGATACGCTTTTTCCGTATCCGCGAGCGACGCCTCTATCCTGTCCTTCGCGGCAAGATCGGCGTTCTCGACCGCCAGCTGAGTCACACTGATGGTCCGCCTGTCGACGTAACCGAAGAAATTCTTTCCGACGGCCTGCCTGAAACCCACGCTCGATTCGGTCGTATGCGAAGGGTTATTGACCACGTAGACGGAATCCGACCACGCCCGGTTATCGGAGAACGAAGCCACGAGGTCCGTACCGAACGGAAGTTTTTTGGAGACGCCGCCCCGGTAAGTGTTGCCCTGGGCTCTTTGGGAACCGAAGACGGAAAGCGGTTTCCTCCTATCCTCGGAATAGGACGTCCCTCCCGTAAGAAAGGTATCGAATATCGCGTTACTGTACTTGATATCCGTGAACGCGGCGAGATAATCGATCTTGGCGAGACGGATATCGAAATTATTACGCAAAGCCGCCTTAAGCGCCTCTTGGCGCGTTATCATCCGCGGCGCTTCCGCCGGACCTTCTCCCGACGCCGTATGCCCTACCGTGACCGCAATTATCAAGATGCCCAGAAGAACAGGCCTTTTCATAGTCATACCCCATGCCTTCACACCAAAAGCAATACCGAACGATCCTTTATTTATATTATTAATACCGGCGCCAGTCAAGCGCTTTTCTCCCCACCGGGCCCAAAAACCCTGTATCGTCATTACCGCGGGAAAAAAGCGTGCTTAAGCCCCCTAATGGCTTCAAGGACGGTTTCATGGAACTTTCGGTCCGACCGCCAGTGCCATGGCTCGTAGGTAATGTTATTGTTAACCGTGTCCGGATAGGAAAGCGTGAAACCGTACCGGCCGGCGTTGGCGGCGAGCCACGCGTATTCCTGAAGGCTGTCGAACTCGCTCGTATTATCCTCACCGTTGACGCCGTCGGCGTTTATGAAGTCTACCGCCTGATGCGCCGGGGATCCGTGCTCGCTGAACCCGGGAAGCGCCACCCACCGCGCGGTTTCACGGATCGAGTGATCGTGATTACTGAGATAAAAGATGAACAGGTACAGCTGGTATGCGCTTGAGCGATACCCCGATTCTATGTAGAGCCTCCGCCCGATATCGCGTTCCATGGCGCCCATCATGGAAGTATATTTCTTAAAAACATCCGGCGGGATAAAAACGGGAGGGAGTTCTCTGGTATCTTTCGGGAACTTCGCGCGTTCTTTAGGCGGGACTTTTATCACCTGGCCGGTGATCTTTACCAGCTCCTCCTTGCCTGTCGCTATGCCCCTATAAGGTATCTTCACCCCGACTTCTTTGGGGTCCAGTTCCAGGAAAGACCGTAAAAATTTTTTCTCGCCGTCCGAAAGCGGATTGTAAAGGTCCTCCATGGAAAGCGTAGCGAGAGTGGCCTCCTTTTGCCGCTCTTTTATCACGGGCCCCAGCTTGACGAGAAGGTTCTTGACCCCCGCGATATCATCCGCGGAAAGTTTATCGATATCAAGCCCGTAAGAGACCCCGGCCATAGCGAATAGCGCTATCACCAACACCAAAGCTATCTCCGGGATCCTGCCCATATTTGATATTCTAGCATATCTCGGTCTAATTTCCAGAGGAATGCCCTGTTGTTCCATATTGTTCATATGATACGCGAGTGGTATCAGGGACTACGCCGGTCCCTATTTTGGAAATAGAAAATGATGAGAAACCTGGAACTTATGCCGTCGATCGTCTTAATACGATAGGTCTTTACCATTTGCGGGATGTAGCAGACCGTGTACAAAAACGTTACCGTCTCTCCCAGGACCTGTTCCATATGCCTCTTACTTGTTAAGCCTTTACTACATCTACCCCGGACGGTTTCCCGTCCCGGACGGCTATCTTAAGCGCGTGAAAAACCCGCGCTTCAGGTGATCCGACCTCGTCCAGTTCCGCTCCGGCTCCGCCCGAAATGAATATCCTGTATCCGTCGAGTTCATATTGGTAATACGCGTGTATGTGGCCGGTGATAACACAGTCTATTCTTCCCATGTGGGGATCCATGACCCGTTTCAGTTTCGCCCATTCCTCATCCGCTATCCCTCTGCCGGTGAGCTCGTTCTTGGGAGGTATATGGAAGAGGACGATGAACCGCTTGTCCCGGTGTTTATCGAGCATCGCGCCGAGAAAGTCGAGCGCCTTGGGCTCAAAAACGCGCGAGGCAGTATCCAGGACGGCCGCCGCGAATGCGCCCGAGAGGATGATGTAATTGTGCAGGCCGAAGAACCTGTCGTAATCGCGCATATCGTGGTTGCCGCGCGAACAGTACACCGGCTTCGCTGTCGCGCATCCCGTGAACCGGCTGAACTCCGAATACTCTTCTTCCGTGCCCATCCGGACTATATCGCCGTTCACGATGAAGATGTCCCCTGGCGTACCGAGAAGCGTCCCGTAAACCCGGCTCGCGTTCCCGTCGAGCCCCGAACACCCCGGGTCCCCCATCACTACGATATCCCGGATACCGGAGAGAACATTCTCTTCTTCCGTAACGCGCACTATACCCACAAACTGCTCCTTCCGAAAATTAAGTTTTATTATATCAGAAACCCTGTTGAATGTGACAAGCTTTCAGGTTAGCATGCAAAAGGCCTTATTTACTCTGCCTGGCATAAGTCGAACTCACTACACCGTTAGTGCAATAAAAGTTGACTATTTCCCGGGTTTGTCATATAATGATATCGTCAGAGGGGCTAGAAGACCTAGAGGAGCTGAGAAATCAGCTCTTTTTTTTTACTCCCTGAATATTCCCGAACCGTTAATTTCACCGACAGCAGCGACCGTCACGGCTTCATCAAGTAGCCCTCGTCTTCATAAGCGGTTCCCTATTATGATCGGGACTTTCCCAGCCTCAATCATTGACGATCTCAAAACTACTGAATTTTCCGTCTTCAAGGCGGATCAGCAACCATTCATAATCGAGGCCGAAATAACTATCCCGCTCAGGCCCCAAAACATAGATCAAGTCATATTGCCCTTTGAAATGATCGGTCCTGGTTGAAGGTCCCAAAATATTCTCGATCTCTTGTTTTGATTTGCCGGGAAGCACCGCACAAACGACATCCTTCAGCATTTTTTGCCTGACCGTAACAAGGTCTTCGGGCAAAGGCTTTGATCCGTCATTTCTCCACGAGACTGAATCAAACCCAAGCAGATCAGACCCTGTAGGCAAATGATGCGGGAAATAACGTCCGACCAGGATCCAGATCAGTATCATCGCCGGACCTAAATAGGCAAATTGCCGGATAACAATGTGCGCTTTCTTTGAAAAAAGACGCAATATACCCATAATGACCAGGCAAAGAATGGAAAAAAGAACGATACAGCTGAAGATCATGGTTGCAATAAAGGAAAAACCCTCTCGGGAACCCGGGACCCATTCGTAATGAACGACGAGCCACAACAATATCACGTCAGCTATAAATGCCGACGGTATGAAGAACCAGTTGCGTAGCCGTATTCCTCGCATATCGGTCCTCTTCGATATCTAGAGCTCGCGTCCGCAATTAGTGGGAATGTTGAATAAAAAATAACGACTCATTTACTATCTCTTATTCGTAAACCTTTGAATCATTGCTTTCACCAAATATCCAATATCGTATATGAGCTTTGCCCCGATATTCTATTTCCCTGTATTCAACGGCAATAGCTGATATAGTAACATTAATTTCGCATGATTGGTGCGCGAGAAATCTTAATATTCGCGAGGCCGGATCATATTCCGCGCCATCGAAGGAATACGTGCCGATCCCGGACTTATCGATAACTTCATATTTTTGGACATTAGAGATCTTTAGGACGCACCTTAGGCAATCGACCTCGCCAACTTCGGACAATAGCCCGCGTTTAATGATCCGCGGAGAGCTGTAGTAATGGAAGATCCTGCGAAAAGGGATCTCAAGCGCGCTGCCGTCTTTTTTGACCTCATCCAAACTGAAATACTCATCGTGGATCAGATCGTTCAAGGGGTTCAATTGAGAGGCATCATTAAAGTTTAAAATTTTCATATTAGCGACTCATCAACGCTGACAACATCTCACCGCTTTATTATTCCAGACGCTTTTCAAAACAACATGCTACTAAATTATTACTGCAACAAATACGGGTATTCCGTTACCTGTCCGTGTTCACCCCATAAATCTTCAGACTGATCAACGCTCTACCGTACGGCTTACCCGTATTTGTTGCGGAATTCCATATCCTATATATGTTTATGTACACTGTCTGCACCGCTTATGGAAAATTTATACTAAAATAATGTTAGTCCAATAAAAGTTGACTGTTTGCCGCGTTTTTTGTATAATGATGTTGTCAGAGGGGTTATAAAAGACCAAGAGGAGCCGAGCGATCGGCTCCTTTTTTTTTAAAAACACATCCGTAATTTAAAGTGAAGTCGCGTTCCCCGTCGAGTATGTCTAATAAGCTTGTTAAAGGGCCCAGAAGCAAAGAGAAAATAACGGCCCCTGCTAATTTGAAAGGCAATACCATCAAACGCCAAAATCCGTTCTTTACTCTGGAAAAAGCCACGAGGGGTATATATTGGATCCTGTTGCCGAGGTAATTAAAAAAACCTCCCAGAGGCTCGATACTTGAGACCTCCATCCCGGCCTGGCCCGCAAGATGCCTTAGTCCGTATGAAGTGAACCTGAAATAATCTTCGGGCTTCATGTGTTCTCCCCATCCCTGGGGCGCGGTCAAAAGCAGATCGCCGCCCGGTTTTAAGACACGTCTCAGTTCCTTAAGTAAAGTGATGGGTTCTTTTACGTGCTCAAGGACCTGTAAGCATAATATCCTGTCAAAGGCGGAATCTTTCGCCGGGATGTTCAGGAGGTCCCCCACCACATCTATATTACACCCCGCCCTCCGCGACAGGTCTAAGGCTATATACCCGCCTTTCACCAGCTTTCTGTATTGCCCCAGCCCGCATCCGGCGTCCAGTACCAGCATCCCGAGCGGCCCTTTCTTAAGTTCCCGTCCGAGAAATTTTATTATCTCCCTATCCTGCGGAAAAAAAAACGATACTACCCCGAAAGGCAGCCTAGATTTAATAAATGTTATCGGATCGGTATCCATGAATCGATCTCTCACTTCCTAAAAAAATAAAAATATCTCCAGGAATATTTCACCAGGCTGACGAACGAAAGCCTGTGGAATTTTTTCATATAAAGCACCGCGTGAGTGAATAAAAAGACCATGTCGAAAAAGACATTCGGGCGAAGCTTAATGAGCCTTTTTATTAACGGAAAAAGAAAGGGGGCTTTTACCGCGACAATGAACAATTTATGCAAATTTAACAGCTCATCGATATTCCCCTGTTTGATAAGGCTTTCCCGGTGCATTGTTTTCAGGAACCTGTCGGCGTCAGACCCCGGCATATAACTGTTGTCTATAGCGTACCGTTCAATGGCTGTGCCGGGATACGGCTGCAGTATGAACGCGACCACGGTGGTAGGCTTGATCTTTATATTTAACTCGACCGTTTCAAGGGCTTCGGCTGTCGTCTCTCCGGGGATACCGAACATATTCCCGGTGTAGAAATCGACCTTGTACTTATTCAAAAGCCTTCCGGCTTCGAGTATCTGTTCTGTCCTCAGACCCTTTTTCAGAACTTGCTGCCTTATCCGCTCATTTCCGCTTTCCAGGCCGAACGCGGCCATATAACAATTCGATGCCTTTAAAAGACTCGCCTGCTCTTCATCCACAAAAGCCGCGGTTATGCCGCAAAAATACGGGAAGCCTATCTGCTCCCTATACATCCTGAAAAATCGCCTGAACCATTCCCTGTCGGCGTTTATATTATCCGACCCGAACGTGATCAGCGGGTTCTTGCGGGTCTTCATGTAATATTTGTCTTTAATGACCTGCAGTTCTTTGATAACAAGCTCGGGGTCCCGTTTCCTGTAAAATTTACCCTTACCTTTGTACAGTTCTTTCAAAACAGGTTCATAGCAAAACGTGCAATTGCCGGGACAGTATCTGTCTACCGGGACGACCATCGGCAACATCCTGAAAAAATCATATTTGGAATACAATTCCCTGTCGTAAAAAGGCAATTGATCCAGATCTTCCATCGGACCTATCTCATTTTTATGGATGGCCCCGTTCTTCCTTATCCACATATTAGGGATATCCGATCTTACATCATTATCCCTTATCCCGTCCATAAGCCTTAGAACGGGTGTTTCACCCTCTCCCCTGCATATGTAATCGACGAACCCGTTCTCATCCATTATTCCCGGGAATAAGGTTGCGTACAGGTTGCCGAACATTATCTTCACGCCGTATCTCTTCTTAAGATCGCTCGAAACTCTAAGCGCCCATTCCTGACTTCCTATGAGAACGGGTACGCCTACGACATCGGGCTTCTCTTTCTCTATATCGGCGTAAAAATCCCGGGGCTCCCTGCCTATCGCGGCCGCGGTCTCATGCCCGTTCTTTTTAAGAACGGCGGATATAGACATAAGCCCGGCACATTCATGCCAGACGTTCTGGACGAACATCAGTTTTGCCATTTTTCCTCTTTTTAGGCGAGGGATAACGCGGTTCTTGAAGATCGAGGACCAAGATCCGGTCTCCCGTCTTCGGCTGGTTTTGCCAAATTCTGCTTCGCAAAATTTGGCGGAGAGATAGGGATTCGAACCCTAGGTACGTTGCCGCACACACGCTTTCCAAGCGTGCTCCTTAAACCACTCGGACATCTCTCCGCATATCTATTGAGGCTGGAGCTGTTATACTTCTGCCCGGTAACTAAATTCAAGCTTTGATCGCTCCATGCGCCATATCTGGCATTCCGCATAACATGCCTATTCTATCGCCCTCGAGGCATATTGTCACGAATATTCAGAAGTTTACGACGCGCCTGCCTAGCTTACCAGTTTATTCACTCGCCTTATCAGAACATTGTAACCCGCGCATAAAAGCTCTACCGTTCTAACCGCGGCGTCCGAGACGCGCGCCGAGGAGATTATTATTTCGTCTATCCTTTTTTCCTTAAGGACAAGGGAAAGTTCGCGGCCGGAACTTATTATCCTGACACCGTCTATGGTCTTGCCCTGTTTACCCGGATCATCGTCTATGAAACCGTCCACTTTACAGCTGAGCAACTTGTCGCCCCTTAGCTCATGGAGAACCATTACCCCTTTATCCCCGGCACCGTAGATAAGAACGCTTTTTTCTTTGTCCAGATGTGAATCGAAAAAATTGGAAAAAGTTTTTTCCATGCTCCGGGTGATCTCGGCAAGAAGGAAAAAGACCATCCAGTCGATCAGGAATATCTTGTAAGAGATATCCATCCCACCCGCGAATTTTATAGCGAACGCCGCCACGGCCGAACTTATAACCGTCGCGTTAAAAAGCTTTTTCAGGTCATTGTACCCTATATACTGCCAGATGCCCCTGTAAATATGGGTGAAATAGAACACCATCAGTTTTACCAGCACTATCACGGGCAATGACCTGATGATCAAATCTTTATCAGCTGTTATATGGTCCTTATCGTACAACAAATAGAACGCCGAGAGATACGATAGGAAGATGAGAAAGAAATCTATCAACACTTCGAGGAACTGCCTTTTATAAAGAAGCTCCGTCAGAAGCGGCATCCCATGCCCGTTGCCTTCTTCCTTTTTGATAAGCACCCCGTTCTCGCCCGTCCTGTAGACTTTAAGTTTGCCAAGGAACACACCAAACATGACCAGCAATATAAATGAGATACCGACCACGATGTAAAGATAAGGGTACGGCGCCGTTATGGCCACTATCCCGAGAACCCCGAAGAACGCGCTTATCGCGTAAAAAAAGATCACGGCCTTCTTCTCCGAAAGTCCGAGCCTTACCACCCTGTGCGAGGTATGGTCGCTCCCGCCCTGGAAAATAGATATCTTATTCAGTTTCCTGAGTATCATCACGAACGTGGTGTCGAAGATAGGCACTGCCAGGATCAGCACCGGAACGAGCATTATGAACATGGTATTCGCCGTCGCCGCCGTGGTCCTCGTCGTATTGGCTATAGCGCAAATGCTCATAAGGAACCCCAGCGTCAGGCTCCCGCAATCCCCCATGTATATCTTAGCGGGCTTCGAGTTGTATTTCAGAAACCCCAGCGTCGCGCCGCCAAGGGCCAGAGGCAGCATCGCCGCCAGATGGTTGCCGGGATCGACCAGGTAGTTATAAGCGAATAGGAATAGCGATGTTATTAAGGCTATCCCAGCGGCGAGGCCGTCCATGTTATCGAGCAGGTTGAAAGCATTAGTCATCCCCGTGATCCAGATAATATAGACGAAATAAAAAACCGGCCCCCTGATGTCGCTTAGAAGCCCGGTATTTATCCATACGGAAACCAGCACCGATGACGCGACAAGCTGCCCTATAAGCTTAACGTAAGGCCTTAAGCCTACAAGATCATCTACAAGTCCCAGCAAAAAAACGGCAAGCGCGGCCAATATAAGGACAACGAAATTCAAGCTTAGCGGAACAAGGAATGATACTGGAAGGATTATAGCGGCAAAAATAGCTATACCTCCGCTTCGACTGACATAGCGCCCGCTCCATCTTTCGGCATCGCCCTTATAAAGGTTCTTTTGCCGGAGAGCCAGGGCCCTTACCAGCGGCGTAGCCATTAAGGATATTGTCAAAGATAATGCGAAACAAACGAGATATTTCATAAATAGCCGCTCATTAAACAAAAGCTACGGATACCGACCTCCGACTGTTCTCGCATGGCTACCCAAAAGGATCCGGGGCATTCCTCGCCTTCCTTGTTGATAACGTCATATTATACATCATGGTTTAGATTTTTCAAACGTTCATAAGTCTGACTCACGTCACTATTTTTTGATCCTGGCAGTTGAGCTTTCAGCTCTAAAAAAGGCTGAAATTATCCCCGCAAGCACCCCCCCTGCCCTTACCAGGTATTTTTTCCTGGCCAGGAACAGGCCAAATAATATATTTTTCAGGAATAATCCCAGGCAGGCCCAATAACAGAGCGGTATCGACAGCTCTTCGTGTTTTTTCACGAAATAGATCCTGTTGGCCGCCTGCATCTTCCCCATGTAAAATTGCGCGCTCTCTTCTATATGAGCCGTATTGTGAAGGACCCTGGCCCCCGCGAGGACGAAAAGGTCTTGTTCTCTTGATACGCCGTAGCTGAAATCCACATCCTCATAATGGCCGTACCCCCTGAACCATTCGTCAAACCCTCTTTCGAGCACTTCGCGCCTCCAAAAAGTCGCGCATCCCACGAGCCATTCGACCTTATAGTCCCGATCCGCGGAACATATTTTCCCGAAAAATCCGGACCGGAGCACGCGTCCGACCTCGTCCGTACCCAGAAGAAAGAACCGCTCGAAGAACGTCGTCTTCGGTCTTGGATGGTTAACGATATTACAAGACGCCCCGGCGGTACCCGCGGGGGCCTTATCGAAATACTCGACGGCTTTCTCCAGCGTATCGGGAAAAAGCTCTATGTCATCATCAAAAAAAGCCACCAGACCGTGCCCGGCGCCAAGGTTCTTTATCCCTATATTCCTCTGCACGGTAATTCCCCGATCGGACATAACATGCACTATATCCAGCTCCCCGTACCTCGCGGCGACATCCTTTGACCTGGCGCTCCCGCTTTCCACGATTATCACTCTGGAAGGCGCCACCCGTGACGCCCGCACTGACCTCAAAAAAGCATCGAGTTGTTCCGGCCTATCGAGCGTCGGCACGATCACCGCTAATTTCCGGCATACATTCATTTCCTTTTCTCCTTAAAAGATACCTATCGCCCGCGCGGGATATATTTCTCACCCGGGTTTTCTTGTGAACACCAGCCGCAGGGTCTCCGCCACCGATATCCTCGTCTTCTTCGTCTTTTCCCGTTTTCTGAAAAGGTTCACAAGGTACCAGAACATTTCACGTTTATACTTAAAGAAGAAGCTTGCAAGGTCAAGATAACGCCTGTTGTATACGAACAGCCTGAGGAAACCTATGAGCTGCAGCCTCTCAAGGTCGGACCTCGAAAGCTCATCGAGTTCGAGAGCATTGCCCAGGTAAGTGCTGTACTCCGACCAGTCGTTCGAAAGCACTTTATACCCTCCTTCCCCGGCTAGCGCCATCTTCCTTATCTCCGTCCCCGGGTAAGGGACCATTATCCCGATCTGGGTCCTGTCAGGGTTGAGCTCCGCGCTGAACAATACGGTCTCGACCCCTGTCTTCATGTTCTCGTAAGGATGCCCCAGGATAAAAGCACATTCCGTCCGGAACCCGACCCGTTTGGCCAGGGCGACAGCTTGTCTTACCTGTTCTTTCGTTATCTTTTTATTGACACGGTCAAGCACCTCCTGACTCCCCGACTCGACGCCGAAATCGACCCTCCGGCACCCGGCCTCGTACATTTTGCGGAGAATATCTTCGTTCACGGTATCGACCCTGGTGGTAACGGTCCATTTCATCTTCCGTCCTATGCCTTTACGTATAAGCTCGTCGCATAGCTTATGGGCGCGCTCCTTATCGATGGTAAAGGTCTCGTCGTAAAACGTAAAACTATCCGGGCATCTTTCGATCACAACTCTTTCCAGTTCCTCTACGACGCTTCCAACTGAACGCTTCCTTACGGTCCTACCCATAGCCTGCATACAGAATTTACACGAAAAAGGGCACCCGCGAGCCGATAGGATACTATAGGACCTGGCATTCCCGAAATGTTTCCAGCCGGGGTATGGCAGGGCGTCGATATCGGAGATCCTTTCGTAAGGGGCAGACATTATTTCTTCGCCTGACCTGTAAACGGCTCCGGGAATACCAGCCATATCCGTCTTATTTTTTTCAATGTTCTTTAGGATCTCTATGAAAGCGATCTCGCCTTCCCCGGCCACGCCCGCGTCTATCACGGGATACTGTTCAAGGGTCTCTTTCGGCAAAGCCGTGACATGGACGCCTCCGAGAACTATCTTAACGCCGGGACTGATATCCTTATATGCTTTCGCCATCATGGCCGCTATGTTCATATCCTGTGTCATAGCTGTTATCCCGAGAACATCCGGCGCAAATGCGGCTATCACGCCCATCGTATCCTTAATGGTCAGACGGTCCAGTTTCGCATCCACCGCCTTAACGGGATACCCGCTCTGCTCGACGGCGCTTACAAGATATCCGAGACCCAGGTGCTGGTCGTCCGGCGCGTCCGTCTTTTTCCTGATCCTAACGGGCGGCGGGTTCAGTAAAAATACCTTCATTTTCCCTCCTTCACTCTGGAACGCAGATACGGCGAAAGCCTCTTTTCCGCTATGAGTTTCACCGAGACTACAAGAAATCTCCGGCTGATATACAAGAATATCCTGGTTAATTTGAACACCGTACTGAATGATAAATACCATTTATCCTTAAGATCTATGACGTTCCCTCCGGCCTTCGACGACCTCAGCATCTGCTTTAACCCGTTGAAACTGAAATAGAACGACAGATTGGCGAACATAGTGTCGAACAGGAGCTCGTACCTGGAATTACCTTCCGGCACATATGGAATGTCGTCGGATTCCCACATATACTGGACCGCAAAATTCTCCCAGTGTTCTTTTATCAACAATTTTCCCGAGCGGTAAAGCTCTTCGAAAATCTCAGTGCCTGGATAAGGCGTAAGTATGTTATACCTGACACTCGAAAGAGGCAGGGACCCGACAAGTTTCATGGTATCACGCCTGTCTTTTCTGGTCTCGGTGGGAAGTCCGAAGATAAGGGTCGCGGCGGTCTCTATTCCTTTTGCCGAGGTCTTTCTGATGCTGTCGGCGACCTCAATGACCGTCTCACCTTTGTCGATGATCTTCATTAGCTCTTCGCTCCCCGTCTCAAGTCCGAACCCGACCAACCTGAAATTGGCTTCTTTAAGCTTATCAAGAAGACCGTCGTCCAAGTTGTCCCCACGCATAGAACAGAGGAATTCCGCTTTCTTATTAAGTCCTCCGGAAATTATACGGTCCAGGAGCTCCGAGAACCGCGCCCTATGCGCCGCCGGGTTATCGTCCACAAGCCATATCATCCTCTGGGCGTACTTATCGATGAGCAGCCGGATCTCCGCTATGATCCTCTCCACTTCAAAGTACCTGTATCTCTTCCCGGCGACATTGCGCGAAGAGCAGAACTTGCAGTTATACGGGCACCCCCTCGAAGTGAACACAAGATTGAAAGAGGTATATTCAGCTATGTCTTTCTCGAAAAGATGATACGGGAATAAAGGTATACGGTTAAGATCCGGCATTAGCGGTCTGTCCGGATTATGTATGACGCTCCCGCTACGTTTGAAAGAAATACCCTGGATGTGCCTGAAATCCTTTCCCTTAAGCATCAGGTCAGCCAGTTCATTCAACGTCTCTTCGCCTTCGCCCCGCACCACAACATCTACGTTCTCATTATTAAGCGCCTCTTCTGGAAGCACGGTGGCATGTATTCCCCCGAACACCACTGTAGCGCCGCGGTCGCAGCGTTTGACCTTTGTGGCGATCTCATGCGCACGTTTACACGTAATGGTAAGGACAGATATCCCGACTATTTTCGGTGCGGAAAGTGCGCGGACCGTTGCTTCGAGTTCCAGGTCCGTCATATATCTTATCTGCTCGTCGATAATGCTGACGCCCTTTGTCCCTATTTTCTCCAGGTACCCGGCCAAATACCCGAGGCTGGTGGGAATGACCTTAGTAATGGACTCGTTAATGATCCTGTTCTGAGAGGCGGGATTAACGGCCGGATTGATCAGCAAAACGTTGTTTTTCATACCTTCCTGGCCTCTCCCGCGGGTTTTTGAGCGATACATAGTATTGTAACCCCGAACGGGACCTTTAACCCGGCTTGAATAGCCGACCCCTCAGCCATCATGAGCGCCAATAAAAAAGAATTCGTTCTTTTGCCCGGCAGGCCTAATTCAGCTATTTTCCTGTTATTCCCGCCGTGTCCCGTGACCGCGCCTCTAACGCGGTCGAGAAGGGAAAGAACGAGCGCCGGGAAAAAATTAAATATGCCGAAATATGTCCAGACCTTGACCTTGAACCCAGTCCTTTCCAGTATCCCGGTGAATTCGCCGAGCCTGTACCGCTTTTTTGTCATCGTCTCGCGATCATGTGCCCTGTAAAGAAAGTTGAACGCCGGCTCTGTCATCACAAGGAACCCTCCGGGTGACAATACCCTGTAGGCTTCCCGTATAGCCTCCGCCTCGTCAGGTACCCACTCATGATAAAGGACATTGAATATCGTGACCAGCTTAAAAGTGCCCTCCCGGAACATCTCCGATACTCTCCTTATATCCCCCCGGACGAAATTACATCCCGGATAATTCACTTTCGCGTACCCCAGAGCGTTCTCGCTTATATCGACCCCTGTCACATCCGGCGCGAACATCTTTAAAAACGCCGTATTCCCTCCGGTACCGCACCCCATATCGAGGGCCCTCGTCCCCTTTACATCGTCGACGCCCAGCCGCTTCAGAAACCCTGCGGTAAGTTTTCTTCTGTATAAGACCCACCAATGCGACTCGTCTATCTTGGCAAGCTGGTCGTAGATATTTGCGCGCATTTTCTCACCTCCACGGCGAGCCGTCCGGGAAGTTCGGGCTTCCACCCCTCCTTAGAAAGCCGGGAAAGCAGTTTACCGTATACCCTCATCATCTTTTTAGTCCCGAGATAATTCGGCTCGGGATGGGTGTTGACCAGAAGCATGCCTTTCACGTTCCTGACGAGGTCTATCTTCGGAGCCCAATACGCGATAAGGTCCTCCGGGCGTATCCCGTAATAAAGCGGGACCTCGAACGGCAAAGTGCACGGAAGCTCTATGAGCCCGGAGTCAAGGATTAACGGACGCATGAACCCAACACCGCCATTCCCTGAAAGGCTCATAAGGTCCAGGTCCAGGCAGCTCGAATCATATACAAAGAACTCCGATAACACCTTGAACATCCTCGTTGTCCTATTCCAGGCGGGAGACCTATAACCTGTAACGGAAAATTCACGGATGAACGGCGCTATGGACCTGAACTGTGACCGCATTTCGTCCTCGGCTAAAAAAGCTTCCCTGTTATTATGCCAGATCCCGTGCAGGCCTATCTCATGGCCCGTCTCCGCTATCGCGGCAATTTTTTTCATGTCGATGGCGTCCCTTTTGGGAATGATGTTCCATGACGACTTGAAACCGTATGTCTCCTCTATCCCGGCTATCTCCTGAACACGAAGAAGTCCGCCCGCGCTTTCGACGTCATGCGTCAGGACAAGGGAAGGCATTGCCCCGTTCGTCGGGCTATCGTTCCCGAAAAGAGAGAAAAGGATCTCGCACCCGGCGTTGAACATAGAGAACGGAAAACTTTTCTTGCCGGCTTTGAAATATTCCCTTATTTTTATCCGCGAGGAGATCACGAAATACCGCATTATTTCCGGGATTAGATGATAATTGAACGGGAGCGCCGACATGAGGGGCCTTTTATGCTCTTCCCTGTAGCTCTCAGATATCATGGCTTCTCGGAAGGCGCCATAATTCAGGGAGCTTTCACGCTCGCCACGTGCGTTCAGCCATACCAACGCAGACAGAACGCCTGAGACGATATCTCGTTGATACAACACAACTTTCTCTTTTGCCGGCGCGGCCATCGGCACTTTAAAAAGAACACCGTCCGATAAGGGGATGACCGCATCCAACCCCTCGGGCCAGTAACCTCCTCTCGGAAAGAGAGCGCCTTTCTCTAATTTGAAAAGAACCCATGTCATCTTCATCACCCGGCCATTCTTTTCTTTCCCGCCCCGCCGGTCTCTTTTTCTATGAAATAAAGCGGCCTTTTCCTGGACTCATCCAAATTTCTCCATATATATTCGCCTGCCACGCCTATCATCCCCATCTGGATACCGCTCAGCACGACACTGGCGGCCAGGACCATCTCCCATCCCGGAACAAGGTCCCCGCCGAACTTTTTAACGGCAAGCAAAACCCCGTAAGAGCCTCCCGAAAGTACCATGAAAAAACCGAATATCATCATAACGAATAAGGGCAATTCCGAAAAAGCGAAGATCCAGTCCTTAGCCAGACTCAGACGGCTCTTAAAACTCCATTTAGATTTTCCCGCCTTACGATAGCGCCGTTCGTATTCGACAAGATCCTGATCGAACCCTATCCAGGCTATGAGGCCGAAGATAGACGTGTTCTTTTCCCTGCACTGTCCCATCGCGTCCACGGCTTTCCGGTCCAAAAGGAAAAAATCCGCCCTTGATAGGTCTATCCCTCTATATTCCGTTCCGGTCATCCACGACAGCACGGCGTAAAATACCTGGGCCGTTTTGCGAATATGCCAGGTATCCGTGGCCCGGTCCTTTCTTAAGCCCCAGACCACTCCCGCCCCTTTCTCCCACTTATCCAGCATCTCGTTAAGGCATGAAGGATTTTCCTGCCCGTCAGCCGACATGCATAAGACCGCGTCCCCGGAGGAGTTCCCCAGACCGGCCCTGATAGCTATATGGCTTCCGCCTCGTCTGGAAAGCCGCACGCAACGGACATTATTCCCGGACATTTCTTTAACGATATCAAAAGTCCCGTCCGAGGAGTGGTCATCCGCGATAATTATCTCGTAATCCGTGACTTTCTTCGTTCGGACGATGATATCCCGTATTTCCTGAACGGTCCCCGGGATATTTTCCGCCTCATTGTACGCCGGCATAACTATGGACAATTTCATTCTATGTTCTCCTTTACCCGGGCTATCCGCCAAGGGTATCTTTTATAGATAAAAAATACCTTTTAAGGTCTATCCTGCGGCCGGATGGATCGCTTATTCCCGAAAGCAATACCTGCCCTTTCCCGCACAGCACCAAAATGCCTTTATCCGTTATGGAAATTATCCGTCCCGGGATGTTACCGGAATAATTAAACTGCCGGGCCGGAAATGACGCTTCTTCTATGTATAACTTTTCACCGGAAAATACTGTCCAGGCGCATGGATAGGGAGGAGCGAGAGCCCTTATCAGATCAAAAACTTTTTTGGCGCTTCTCGTCCAGTCTACCTTCCCATCCTCCGGAGTTCTTTTGCAGGTATACGTAGCCTTTTTCTCGTCTTGCTTTTTCCATTTTATATTTCCGGATCCGATAGCCTCGAGGAAAAGAAAATACAGGTCTATCGTCGCTCCGATTATTCCGCGATATACGTCTTCCGCGGTACAGTTCTGCGCTATCTTCACCTTTTTTTGCCGAAAAATGTCCCCACCGTCGACGGGGCCGTCGCTTATCTTAAAAAGAGTCACTCCCGTGACCTTTTCCCCGTTAATTATCGCCCAGTTCAGCGGAGAGAAGCCCCGGTACTTGGGCAGCAATGAATCATGCGCGGCTAAACACCCTAGAGGGACCTTTGTGTAAACTTCCGCGGGTATGATCGTCCGCCATCCGCAAACAAAGACAACATCGGGCTTTAATTTGGATATCGCCGGGATATCCTCTAAGGATATCTTTCGCGCTAGCTTGAAACGTATCGAGCGTTCCCCGCATAGAGCCATTATATCCCGCGAGGCTTTATTTTTTTCATGCCCGTCCTCTTTAAGGATGAACGCGAACGCCACATTTTGCCCGTCTTCCGTAAGCGCTTTGAGAAGTTCATATCCGCGCGGGGTGCCTCCTATGAACAGAATTTTCGCTTTCATATCTCACATCCCCTTAAGAATATCCGCGACTGACATTAAGTCCTTATCGGTGAGCTCGTGGAATATGGGCAAAAGAATGACCGAATTCTTTGCCTCTTCGGAATTTACAAGCACCGTCCCATCCCGGTACGGGATCTCCTCGTGTGCGTTCATTATCCCTCGCCGGGTCGAGACGCCCCTGTCCAGCAATATCTGCATTATCTTGTCCCGCGTAGCGGGCGCGCCCTTGAGCACGCGTACGGGATAGCTCTGCCAATTTGTTTCCCGACCGGCGGGTTCTTTTTCCGTCCCAAGCCACGATATTTTGCCGAGCAGCTCCGAATAGAGAGCCCCTATCTCTCTTCTTCTCCGTATGATCCGCGGCATTTTCCTCAATTGCTCGATCCCTATAGCGGCTTGTATATCGGTCATCCTGTAGTTGTATCCGGTTTCAAGATACTCCTCGAAAACGACCTTCTTGGAACCGTGCCTGGCAAGATCGGATACGCTCATCCCGTGCTGTCTAAGAAGTCTCATCCTTCTATCGCGCTCGGCATCACCGGTCGTTATCATCCCGCCCTCGCCCGTAGTTATCACCTTTCTGGGGTGAAAGCTGAAACAGGCTATATCCCCGTGCGGCTTACCTATCATGTCCCAGGATGCGCCATTATCCAACGATATCCTGCTCCCTATTGCACAGGCCGCGTCCTCGACGACCGGTATCCTGTATTTTTCAGTCACCCTCAATATCGCCGACATATCGCACGGCATACCCATCTGATGTACTAATAGTACCGCCGCGACGCGGCCTTTTTTATGGAAAAATTCGCCGCCCTTCTTTGCGCATTCGTTTTCCAGACAGGCCTGTAACGCTTCGGCCGTCATGTTATAAGTCCCCGGGTCTATGTCGATAAATACCGGCTCAGCCCCGGCGTGCCTCACGCTGCTAGCCGTCGCTATGAACGAATGGCTGACCGTGATAACGACATCTCCCCCGCCGACCCCTACCGCAATTAGGGCGAGGTGTAAAGCAGTCGTGCAGTTCGAGACAGCGACCGCGTATTTGGATCCGACATATGCCGCGAATTCGGACTCAAACTCCAGCACTTTAGGCCCCCCAGCTACCCATCCCGAAGAAATAGCCGCGGCGGCAGCTTCGGCCTCTTTCCCGTCCATAAATGGTTTTGCTATGGGTATCATCTATTATTCTCCCTTCCGGGCCTTTGCGTCGTCACGCGTCATCCGTCCGAATTCTTCCTCGCTGGAGTTAAATGCCTTAAAAATGGAAGAACGTGATATACCGAAATAACTATATCCAATGTCCTATACAAGAACCTTCCGCTTTTTATCGGGTTATGCCCATGAGCCCTCGAGATCATCCTGAGAAAAGTGAATAAATTCAGGAATGATCCCGCGAAGACCACAAACGGGAATAATGCGCGGACCATCCTCGTCTTTTCCCGCCTGACAAGAAAATATATGAACCCCTTAGGGAAATGAGGCGCGACGAATATGACGTTATTCAGATAACTTTTTTCGTCGTTCTTTTCCACGTAAGCCTGGGTCCTGACGGTGTCGCTTTCACCAATTATCCCGTCATGCAACGCTCTTACCGTCATTTCTGTGCCGGGGTAGAACGTGAACCCGTAAAGCTCAAGTAAATACGGCTTTTTTATACTCGCAAGCAATCTCACGGATTCAAGTATATCCTCTTTTTTTTCGTAAGGGTTGTTCAGCATTACGTCGATAACGGGTATGATTTTTCTGGCGTTGAAAGCCGCGATAGAATCCGCGAACACTTCCGTCTTTATGGGCCTTGAGTATATCTCCTTTAATACCCTGAAGCTCCCTGATTGCAGCCCTATCCCCGCGCTGATTATATCCAGGCCTGACAGAGTGCCGAGTTTTTCCGTTACAAAGCTCCCGGGAATGGTGCGGAACATGAGAGGCAATTTTATCTCGGCTTTATATTTCAGGGCGAACTCCTCGAGCCATGCGCGAGGGCGCGATAAAAAAGTATCGTCGTGAAAATTGATGAAACTTATGGTAGGTCTCGCGCGGACCGCACCGCGGAGTTCGGCCATGACATGATCGACGCTCCGGACCCTGACCTTCTTCCACTTGCTCCCGTAAAGACCCTGAAAAATATTATCGGCGCAATAAGAACAATTCAGGGGGCATCCTCTTGAGGTCGTGATATCGTAACTGTTCCCGTTGTAACGGTGGTATTTACCCAGCATATTCACCGAAAGCGGTCTTATTTTGCCACCGGCGAACACGTAAGCTGGCTCATCCAGGACAGGCAGGACCTCCAGCATGTCAAGATCATCCAGGAACGGCAGCTCTCTGGCGTCACCTCTTCTTAATGAGGCTTGTGTAAAAATCCCCGGGACATCGATCCTTTCCAGGTCTTTTCGCTCCGAAAATTCATCCAGGAACTTGTTAAACGATATTTCCCCTTCACCGACGCATACCGCGTCGAGATACTCGAGCGAATCCTCCGGATACGCGGTGACATGAATACCGCCTCCTACCGTAACGACGCTCGCGTGATATTCCTTTATGTGTTTCGCCATTTTTCTGACGATCGGGTTCTGATATGACATAAAACTTATCCCGACGATATCGACGGATTTTCCCTTCAGAAATCTGTCAGCTTCCTCCTGGAACACAGTGTAAGCGGCGTCATCGACAATGCCGTCCTTCAGGTTGGGATATAAGAGAAAAGGATTGTGCCCGGCCTTACGCACGGAATGAAAAATATACCTTATCCCGAAAGTGCAAAGGTTTTCCTGAAGCGATATGAGTAGAACGTTCAACATGTTCCCGGCAACCCCTCATTGCTTTTTAGCCACTCCACCAGTCTCTCCAGCCCTTTTTCTAAAGAGACTTCAACCTTGAAACCCAGTATCTCGCGCGCCTTAACGACATCGGCCAGCCTTCTTCTGACTTCGACCTTGCCTCGGTAGGGCGGAACGGGAATATATGCCGGAGAGGTCGATCCTTTGCCCATCACTTTCATCATTGTCCCGCACAAATCCTCAAGCGACGTTTCCCTCCCGCCGGCGATGTTAAAGGCCTCGTCGGTTACATCGGACTTTAAAGCCACCACGGCGGCTCGCGCTATATCCTCGACATATATGAAATCCATCGTCTGTTTCCCGTCGCCGTAGATGAGGGGCTGTTTACCCTCCTTAAGCATGTGATACCATTTTATAAGCACTTCGGTGTATTTGCCGAATATGTCCATCCGCGGCCCGTATACGTTAAAGAATCTGAGCGCGACGTACTCCAGGCCGTACATCTCTCTGAACGAACGGAGCATGAGCTCATTCGACGCTTTGGCCGCGCCGTAGAGAGTAAAATTATTATACGGATGGTGATCTTCTCTCGTCGGGAAAATATCGGCCATGCCATATATCGACGCTGAGGACGCCGCGACGATTTTCTTAACGGAATGCTTAACGCACGCTTCCAGGACGTTAAATGTCCCTTCATACATGACACCGAAAGCCTCCCTGGGTTCCTGGCTGCAATGCGTTATCCTGAGCGCCGCCATATGGAAACAGTACTCGGCGCCTTTAACGCAATCCGACAAAAGACCGAGATCGCGTATGTCGCCCTTTACAAGTGCCGCCTTCCCGGTCCTCAAAGCGCCTTCGATATTCCGCTCTGACCCCCGGATAAGGTTATCAAGGATAATGACCTTTCCCGCGCCTTCTTCGATCAGCCGGTCGACGATAAAAGACCCGATAAAACCGGCGCCTCCTGTTACGAGTATTCGTTTGCCAAATAGATCATTCATGCGCTCTCCCTGTCTCGCCCATGTCGTAGTACATGCCATCTTCTTTTAACGTGGGACGCAGGACGTTGACGTACCACGTCCTACATCCTACGTCCTACGGAACATCGCCTCAGTGTTTAATCCTGTAAATAAGGAACCTATCCCCCTTCCTTCTCACATATCCGTAGTCCCTCGAATCAAATACCTTGACCAGCTCGCTTCTTCCCGCCGGCAGTACATCCTCAAGAGATATCCCATGGTCCTTTTCGTTGTAGTACACTATGTCCGGATCGTACTCATTTATAAGTTCGCGGAAATCCTCTTTTTCGGTCGGCGTATGATGCCTGACCGTCCTGACGTTATTATATCCGGGGGGGATATAAACGTCTATATAATGACTGGCCGCTATCTTCGCCCCGGACGGAACATTGGTCTTGAACCATTTACCGATCTCGAACGCCGCGTCCTCACCCTGTTTGTACTGGCTTAGCCTGGCGCCCACCATAGCGTATGAATCGCCGGCGAGATGGGCGGCGAAACATATCGCTATAAGTCCGATCACGGCGTTCCTCGCGAATGTATTCCCGCTCAAAAGCCAGGCCATGATCATAGCGCCTTCGACGGCCAGGATAGACGCGACGGTGTAGAACGGCAGCATGTGATGGTGCGCCATATGCAGCATCGAGAACATTATCGCGAAAGGCACGGCAAGAAAGGACGCCAGGACGTACCGTTTATAAGCCGCGGTCCTGTCCGGGATAATCCCCTTCCTCCAAAGCGTTATTTCCGCCGAACAGTAGGTGATAAAAAGCAGCAAAATGATGGGCCCGAACGCCATTATCTGTCCGGCAACATTCCCGATGAACGCCTTTAAAAGTCCCTCCTCTGGAATAAGCCTTAAAGCCCCCTGGCCCAAAAGCACCCAGCAAAGAGGCACATAGACCTGTATTATCTGTTTCGGAACGATAAGCCATCTGAACCCGAATACGGCGATACCGCCGATAAATAAGGCGCTGACCAGAAAAAAATATGAATTAACCTCGCTGATCCTGGCCATCAGTACCCTAACACTTTCTCTTTTGATCCGATTGAGAGACCATAATAAAGCCGAAACCGCCGTTAATAACACCCCGGCGAACAGGATATATCTCATTAGAACGTTATTCCGGAGCGTTCCCATTACTCCGAATTCCGCGCACCATGTCATACCGGTCGATTTACGCACGTAGAACGCCATGCTCCCCGCTAACGCCGCAAGAACAATGCCTCCGATAATGGCAGGCAGTAAGAAAGCCTGTTTTATCTCTCGGTAAATAAATACTTTCCCTAAGCGCCCGGATCCGTTTCGCGCGAACAGCCTTTTCGACAGGTATATCGAGCTGACAGCCGGGACGATCAGAAAAACGCCCAGAAAATATTTGATCACCGCCGCGGCCGAACCGCACCATACGGCCGTCAAAAGATCCCGGGTCGACGGTTTCCCGATCACCCGCAGGGCATAATCCAGGCCGATCATCTCGATAAGCAAAAAGAGCGGATCGGGCTTCAGGTTATTCAACAGATACGCGTAATCCGGCCTTGACGCTAAAAGCCCCACGCACAAAACCTGAGGCCACCCTGTCCTGAAATGCCGCCCGACTAAATTCCATAACGCTACCAGAGCCCCGACCCATGACAAAAGATGCACCCATCGCAAAAAAAACACCAGCGTTCCCGGAGTGCATACAAAATATTTTGACAGGAACATACGCCATATATCGGCGACATACATCCAGAACAGCCCGTAATCATAATCCCATTGGAAGGAGGCGCTCCTCTGGCCGGAATAATATGACCATATGGTGTCCATGCTGCTGCCTTCGTCGGTATCCATGTACACGATCATATTGGGATCGCTAATATTATTCCCGATCGTCGGCAGGGCAAGCAAGACGCTTGCCAGGCAAATAGCGATCAAAACCCCCGCAGGCCATTTTTTACTGAAGATAATATACTTCAAAAAAGCTCCGGAAAATTATTACAGTATTTCTATAGCGCCAGGTTATTATATACTCTGAGTGCTTCTGTTGCACCTTATTTCATATTAACGGAATATTTACCTTTTAATTAACACACATCGTTGTTATATTATCATCCATGGGAACCCGGAAAGAATGTACCGTGCGTGATAAATTAGTATATCATTGCTGGCAGAACCACGCTATACGTTATCCCGGGAATGAGGCAATAGTCCATTGGGACGCGCTTGGTGAACCTTTTCGTTGGACATATGGCAGCTTACTTGACGTATCCGATACTATCGCCTGCAGCCTTATCCGGAGCGGAATAGAGACAGGCGATGTATGCGCTCTCATTTTAAGGCACAATAAGTTCTTCTACCCGACTTACTTAGCCATAGCCGCTATCGGGGCCATCCCGGCGGTGCTGGCATATCCGAACGCGCGGCTTCATCCGGATAAGTTCGTCCACGGCATGTCTGGAATGCTCGAACGGTCCGGGCTTGATTGGATATTGACGGAAAAGGACCTCGCGCCTGTTATCGACCCGCTTACCGCGGCCGGGCAAAACAGGATAAAAGGCATCCTTTTCCCCCTGGAATGGACCGGCTCGGCCCGGACAGGGAACAGGAATTCTCTACCGATCGGAAAAAGACGGGATACGCTGGATAACGCGTCGCCGTTCTTACTTCAGCACTCCTCGGGCACTACAGGCCTGCAAAAAGCCGTAGTCATGTCCAATAAGGCCATCCTTGACCATGTTAATAATTATTCCGCGGCGATAGGGCTGTCTCAACATGACAAGGTAGTGAACTGGCTGCCCCTTTACCATGACATGGGCCTCATAGCGGCGTTCATTCTGCCTCTCGCTTTCGGGATACCTTCGATCCAATTGGACCCTTTCCAGTGGGTCACCGCCCCGTCGATCCTGTTACATGCCGTCACAAGGGAAAAAGCTACCCTGGCCTGGATGCCTAATTTCGCATATGTTTTCTTGGCCGACAGGATACCAGACGATGAACTGGATGGCGTGGACCTTTCCAGCATAAGGATGCTCATTAATTCGAGTGAAGTGGTACGCGGGGAAAGCCACGAGAAATTCTTCAACCGTTTCGTGAAATACGGATTCCGGCGCTCGGCCCTTTCGACCTGCTACGCCATGGCCGAAGCGACATTCGCCGTTACCCAGACACCTCCAGGTTCCGACGCCGTTTCGCTGGCGGTCGACAGTCAAGCCCTGGCCAAAAGGAAGGTCCTTCCCGCGCGCGGCGTCGGCCCGTCGAAGTTATGCGTATCTTCGGGAAAACCCATACCCGGATGTTCGGTAAAGATCTCCGACAAGGACGGAACGGAAATGCCTGACGACCGAATCGGAACGGTGCTCATAAGATCGGACTCCCTGTTCGACGGCTATATGAACGACCCGGAAAAGACCCGCCTGTCCAAACGCGACGGGTGGTATATAAGCGGCGACCTCGGGTTCATCCATGACGGCGAATGTTTTGTCATAGGCAGAGAGGATGATGTCATAATAAATGCCGGAAGGAATATTTTTCCCGAAGACGTGGAGGATGCCGTGAACACGGTACCTGGGGTCATTCCGGGACGTGTCGTAGCGTTCGGCGTCGAGGATGCAGCGACAGGCACCGAGAAGGTCTGCCTGGCCGCGGAAACCCCGTATTTGACCGAAAAAGAGAAAGAAGCACTTAAACTTGCCGTCAAAATAGCCGGCATGGCGGTCGACGTGACCATTCAAGAGGTATACCTTGTCCCGCCCAGGTGGCTGATAAAAAGCTCGTCCGGGAAACCGAGCCGTAAGACCAACATGGCTCGGATACTGTCCGGCGATATTACTCGAGGAGGAACATGATATCGGAGCGGATGAAAAAAGTCATCTTAAGAGCGCTGAGACTCAAAGAGTTCGATCTCAGGGATGAGACGCGCGCCTATGAGGTCCCGGGCTGGGACTCTTTGAACCACGTCGTCGTCCTGGCGGCCATAGAAAAAGAATATAATTTGCGTTTCAGGTCGCATGAAGTGCTGCCCCTCTCTAACATCGGCGACCTCCAGGCGCTTGTGGACAGGAAAATGGCCGACGCCCGGTGATCACCCTAATCGCGCCGTGCCGGATCCGGCGCCCCCCAAGTCAGAGGCGAACATCTTGTTAACAGACTCCCTCTTCAGATGTATGGCATCTGAAAAGTCGGACTCTGTCATGCCGCACGCCTTCGGGCCGTATGACCCTATGACCGGTATACCGTTCCCGTCCGCGAAATCCCTGACATAATTCTCAACTTCATTTATAACGGAATATTTATCGCTCGCGGACAGGATATCGTAAGCGTACGGATGGTATGGCGCCAGCCATATAACGACTTGTATTTTTTCGCGAAGCAGATACTTCACGAACACCTCGAATTCATGGGTAAGCTTAGGATCTCTACGGCTGAATGCCTGCCTGGCAAAATGGCCCAGGATGAAAGCGGCTTTAACGTTCCGGAGTATCTCGTCGTTCTCTCTCATCCTCGAGCTCCTGGAGGCTAGCATGGACCCGTCCGAAAGCTCGACGTCGGCGTCCAGGTCCGTCCGTCCGGTAGGATAATACCTCACCCGAAGAAGGCTTCCTTTATGATCATCGCGCGCCAGTGACCTTAACCTCTGGAGCGCGGACTGGAAATAACTTATGGATAACAGCTGCGAATACTTATATATCTTAAAGACCCGGGTGTTAATATCGTTCAAGAGCGATGAGGCCGGACTGCCGGCATACAGGCCGACGAAAGAAAAGAAGTTATACGTGTATATGTCCAGGGTCCTCCACGTCTCCACATGGTTGTGTTCATTGAATATCCACGGGTCGACTCCCAATACGACCGTACGCGGAAGCAATCCTTTTTCCCTGTATAGTTCCAGCAGCCCGATGTAGTCTCCCAGCGTGGAAGCCATTACGGAGTTATTATGGAATGTCCTGCCGGGGAATAGCCGCTCGCCTATCTGATGGGACCTGCTGGACCCGAAAACCACCACTTCGTTCCTTTCCGTTAACCCTTCTATATAGAACTTTTGAAGCAGCCTGTCATTATGATCCGATAAGATAGCGACATTTTCATTCCGCAATAACCGGGAGGCTATATCCCTCATCGTATCATCGGAGGTGAAAATAGCCGCCGGATCGACAATGTAGTTCACCAGGACGAGAAGTATCACCAGCGGTAAAAAAACGGCCGCTCTCGCGATAAGCCCGACTGTCAGTCCGCGCACCCTTTCCCTGTGCGCGGCGCTTTTAGAACTGAAAATAGATGAAACCATTTTGTTTCATGACCCCGAAGAACATTATGAATAAAAGACACGTGTAATAAAACGCTGCCCTGACAGGAAAAGAATATTTCCTGACCGCCTCCAGATCGTTCTTTCGATATTGAAGCACCTGTACCCCCAGAAGAAAGGCTGTGTAGAATAACAGCGACAAGAAATAGTGCTGTATCCCTATCCCCGGCAATACCCTGAAATTAAATAAAACGGCTTCGATCATGCTCTTCGCCTGAGCAATGGACCCGGCCCTGAAGAAGAGCCATCCCAGACAGACCAGATGGAAGCAGAAGACCATCCTTAGAATGAGCCATGCGTTCCGCAAGATCCTGTTCCGGGGCTCGCCTATTCCTGCGAGGACCGGCTGCAATATCCTGTATCCTGAAAGAAGAGCTCCATGATATACCCCCCACAATATGAATGTCCAGCTGGCGCCGTGCCAGAACCCGCAGAGAGTGAACGTCACCATCAAAGCCGCCATCACCCCCAGCCCTCCCAACCCTCTCCAGGCGAAAGACAGCGGCATGAAAAGGTAATCCATGAACCATGTCGACAAAGACATGTGCCATCTTTTCCAGAAACCCTGAGGGTTAGTGGCAAAATAAGGGAGGTTGAAGTTGACTGGGATATCGAACCCCATCCATTTGCCGAGCCCCATAGCTATGCATGAATACCCAGCGAAATCGCCGAATATCTGAAAGGCAAAGGCATAAAGGCTTAAGAGGACCATCACCCCGTTATAATTGCCGGACGAGGAAAAGACCGGGTCAACTATCATGGCCAGATTGTCCGCAACAAAAACCTTAAGGAAGAACCCCCAGACCATAAGGTGGCACCCCTCGTAGAACCTGCTGAACCGTAGGCGTCTGGGGCTCATTATCTGCGGCATCATCGTCTTGGCCCTCAATATCGGCCCCGCGACAAGGTGCGGGAAAAACGCCACAAATACCGCAAAATCCAGGAAATTGCGGACGGGTTTCATCTCCCCGCGGTAAATGTCTATGCTGTAGCTCATCGTTTGAAATGTATAAAAAGATATACCTAAAGGAAGTATGATATTAAAAAGAACGGGGTCCCCGGGTAAACCGAACCGGCTGAGCAATAAATGCAGATTGGCCGAAAAGAAATTGAAATATTTAAAGATCCCGAGGATGAACAGGTTCCCGAACATCGCGCACCCCAGGATGACCTTCCGCCGCCTTTCCCCGTCCGCCATGTAAATTTGCATGCCGCAAATATAGTCGAGGACCGTCGACGCTAATAACAACGACAGGAAGCGCCAGTCCCATGACCCGTAAAAAACATAGCTGGCTATCAGTAATAGCGCGTTCTGCACCCGCACCTTGCCGTTGACCGCGAGATAAAGCAGGTAAAAAACACCCATGAACACGAAGAATTGACAGGAATTAAATACCATTTTCACTCCCGCAGCCGGAAATGTGTTCCCGCCACCCGAATAAGGCATCTTTTATCAGATAAGGCAGATGGTGGCTGACATTGAAGGAGAACCCGCATGAACACCCGGCGCATTCTTTGAAGAACATTTTTCTCTCGGCTTTCAGGAACTCTTTATCATCCAAAATATCCCGTAAAGGCCGGGAGGTGATATCGCCAAAACTTCCCATGGAGAGGCACCCCCCGAGAACACCGCCTTCCGGGCTTATGTATAACCTTTTTTGAGAGGATATGCACGGCACGCCCTTTTGAACGGGATCGCCGAAATACGAAACGGCGTACCCGGCGCCGGAGCCCGCTAAGATAACCGACCCCGGGCGTTCCTTTTCAGCTGACCTGATCTCTTCCATAAGCCTCACCAGGGCGGCCTTATCGCCGGAACTATCTATCCAATGGACGCTCTTATTTTCCTCGATATCGAAAATGGAAGAACTCCTGTCTAAAAGGCATAAGGCGATAGGAAGGCCGTTCTCGCCGGCCAGATCCCTGACCCCCGTAAAAGTACTGAGGGTGTCCTTCATCACCGTAAAATTAATATAGGGCTTCAGCTTTGCCGCTTTTCTGGCCTTACCCAAAAGCTCAATGGCGTTCTTGACATGCGGGAAACCGCCCGGGACGTTCCTGATCCTTTCATATTCTTCCCCGACAGCGTCCAGGGATACTCCGACGGAATACACCCCGCCTTTTATGAACTTATCGACCGCCCGTTCGTCTATAAGAAGGCCGTTGGTCGTGAACGCGGGAGTCATCCCTATACCCGAGGAGTAAGATGCGAGTTCGTATACCCCTTTATATAAAAGTGGCTCGCCTCCGGTAAAATGCACACTCGTAAAACCCGTGTCCCGGGCCTCGCGGATGACCCGCTCCCATGTCTCGGGCCGGAGTTCGCTTCCCGCATGTTCACGCCACAGTTTGCACATCACGCAACGCGCATTGCACCTGGAGGTGACCATTATCACCAGTGTGTCAAACGCGGGCTTTGCCGAGGAATAGACTGATGGCGCCTTCGCCGCTATATACGACCTTAATATGGTCCCCAAATGCCCTATGATCTTTTTCATGATGTTTGGATGAAGACTTTCATGTTCTCCGCGGTAGCTTCCCTGAAATATTCGCGGGCATACGCTATCCCTTTCTCCTTTTTACGCGAGGCGAGCTCCGGGTCAAGGAGCATGATGTCCTTTATCAACCCTTTGAATATCCGTGGGTCACGGCATATCCATTTATTCTCTCCGAGCCCGAACATGGGATCGGTATCCAGGAAATTCCCGAAATCGAGATAGATGGCCGGTACGCCGACGGCCACGGCTTCCAACGCGCAAGTCGAGGAGGCGTAGACGACGATATCGCATTCTCCGAGCGATCTCCCGAGTTTATTCCCGGTATCCAGGGTGAATCTGAAATTTACCGGAGTATATATCCTAAACGCTTTATTGATATCGACACCGGGATGCGGCCTTATTGTGACATTATACCCTTCAGCTATCCCGGCTGAGTCCAGGAACCTGAAAGCCCGGACATATTCGTCAAGGTTGGAAGCGAGTGTAACGAGCAGGTTCACGGGCGCCGCGCCGCGGGACTTAACCCCATCTTCCGGGGAGCCTATCACCTGCCTCAGCGCGCAACCGGTAATGACCTTCTCTCTCCGGAACCCGAACTTCTCAACAAACATATCACCGGTAATTTTACCCGTCGATATGATCTTAAGCGGTAAAGGCGTTATCTCTTCCTCGCCCTGTTCCATGATGAAATTGACATGTTTGGGAATGAGCGCCGCGTGCTGATACCCGTATATCGGGATATTGTTCCGCCCCGCGGCCAGCGCGACCATTTTTTCCCATGACCGGTTCTCGAATGGATAAAGTATTTTCGCCGGCCGGACACGCTTCGATAATCCCAGGACACAATGGTAAATGAAATTATTCAAAAGGACCTGCCCCGAGCTAAAGGACTCGGCGATCTGGGCATAAAGCAGAGGGCTTATATCCTCACCGTCGATATCGAACGCGATACGTTTTCCCGCGATACGACGGTAACATGAAGCCGTATACAATAAACTTCCCGGTAAGGCCCCGGCCGAAGCGAAATATTCCAAGGGATAATCCGTCCCCCCCGAGAATATCCTTTTCTTTCTCAGTATCCTGGAGAACCGGCATACCGTATAACCGCAGGAAATGTGTTTTTTGCCGGCGGAATCGAGGAACCTGGATAACCCGCCGAAATAGAAATTTCTGAAAGCTCCGTCTTTGTCAAAAGAGCCATCGATGAAATGCTCTATTATGGCCGTATCCACCCTGCCCGGACGGGGGTTAAAGAAAACAGCGGCCGCTAACTGCCTGAGCCCCAGCGTAACAAACCTCCACGCGACGGTAACGAACGGTATGGACTTGACGCGCGAAAGCATGCAGGATGAACGACCGACCTCCGCCAACGCATGTATACCCCTCCCGGCCGCCCATGAGCGGATAAAACACGCAAGCCTGACATTGTCCGTCACGACGAGGACGCATAGAGCCGGGTTCTTTTCCATTAATTTTTTCACGCACAGAAAATCGAATACGTCCTTGCAAAGAGACGCGTGCAGCGGGTTCTTGCTTGTAAAGTCCATCGCCCACCAGCCGCGGAAAGAGTTCTCTTTGTTCAGCCGGTATATAAGCCTGCTGTATGCCGCGGCGAACGCGTCGCGGTCAACCAGGTCCCGGGCTCTGGCCTCTTCGGCGCTCCCGACAGAGCCAAGGTAACCCCTTATCGCGGAGCTTTCCCGGACCTCGTCGATAAAGAACGGCGCTATGCCTCCGGGCCCTTCTTTTACCGCCGCCTTTATAGACCGAAGCCTGTTCGAAATAACAATTCTTTTCTTCATCCCTTATTCCCCAGCATCCCTAAGTCCTTAATTATTTTCCAGGCCGTGTCTTTTATCCCGGACTGCCTCATATGCGCGGATATACTCCGGAACACGGAAAAGTTCAGGATATTCCTTTTCAAAAAATGCCTTCTGAGGCTATTCACCCCGGCATATATGACGTCGCGGTACACGTCGTCGGGCATATCTGTCAGATTTATAGTGAGCTCCATCACCGACGCCCTGTCCAAACCAATTAAATAGTCATCGACGTCCTTTATGCGGCCTTTAGAAACGGCCATATCGAAAAGTTTAGTCCCGGGAAAAGGTGTAGCGAAAAATATATAGGGTTTTATCCCTATTTCCTTGAAAAACTCAACGGACTCGCGGACGGTCTCCTCCGTTTCCCCTATATAACCGAACATAAGGCTTGCCTCTATGGTCGGTATGTACCTTTTGGCCAAGATGGCCGCCCTCTTATTGTCTTCGCGCGTCGCTCCCTTTGCCATCACCTTGAGTATCTTATCACTGCCAGATTCAAGCCCCAGAGAAATGATAACGCACCCGCTGTCCCTTAGCCGCTTGAGACTTTCCTCATCAAGTGTATCCACCCTCGAAGTCACGCGGTATTTTATGCCCAGCCGCCTCGAAGTGATCTCACGGCAAAACTCGGCGACCCAGCCCTTGTCGGACAATATACATTCCCCGGAAAGCGCGAATATGCTTACCCGATAGGTCCGTTTTAAATATTCTATCTCTTCCACCACGTCGCGGACCTTCCTGTACCTGACCCCATTCGCGACCACCCTGTAACAATTGAAACAAAAAGTGCAGCTCCAGGGACATCCCCTCTGGACATGCACCTGCATAACGCCGCCGGAATTAACCAAAAGTTTTGCGATAGGGAACTTCCCGTAATCGATCGAAGCGACCCCGTCAAGCGTCGGCATCAGCTCTCTTTTTGGGGTGAATACGGCCTTATCTTTATCCCTGTACCCTATGCCCTTCACCGAAGAGATCTCGCGCCTGCCTTCAAGGGCCTCCATAAGTTCTTTTATCGTCACCTCGCCCTCGCCTATCACCGCGAAATCTATGTCGAGTTTGCCCAAACATGTCTCTTTAAGCGACGACGCCACCGCGCCGCCGAGTATTATTTTACCGCCTTTGGTTAACCTCCGGATCTCCGGTACGAGCCAATGAAGATAGGGGTATACCGTGACGAGACCCCCTATGCCCACGATGTCCGGGCCGCTTGATCTTATACGGGCGGAAACTTCTTCCTTTTCAAACCGGTACCCGTCAATATCGAGGATCTCAACGTCATGGCCCAGGTCCCGGAGAGTGCGGTCTATATACCCTATCCCTATGGAATAATGGCGGGGGTCCTGATCCAGGACCATCGGCGGATTAATGAGAAGTATCTTCAATCGTCACTCCCTTGGTTTTACCGGTCAGACTCCCATTGAGCCGTCCTTTTACGGCCTTTATCCACGGGAGCCCGGTTATCCGCCTGTAAAGGCCGTGCAAAAGGGGTTTTGACCTTATGTACTTGACCAGGACTATCGCCATGATCGAGGCCATGGGCCTTTTCCCACTGTAAACGTAATAGTCGAAAAGCGTGAAATATTTCTGTATCTTTCCCCTCGAAAGCCCGTCGAGCTCAAGCGTCGAGCTTGTCCTTTCAAGCCCTGAGGACCGGGCCTTATTAAGGATCCCCTTTTCCTCACAGGCCCGGTGAAGCGCTGTCCCGGGATACGGGGCGAAAATATGGGTCAGGGCCTTGTCCGGCTGACATTCCCTGTTAAGAGCTATCGTCTTTTTGATATCGTCCTCGGTCTCGCCGGGGACGCCTATCAGATTATAAAAATTGATCTTTATCCCATACTTCCTCGCGCTTTTAACCGTGCGGATAATATCGCCGTTCGAGTATTTTCTCTTAAGGATATTTTTCCTCACCCTCTCGCTCCCGGACTCAACCCCGATATTGACGACCCTGAACCCGCTCTTCCCGAAAGCCTCGAACAAAAGATCGGTGTCCAGTACGGGGGTGACGCGCAGATTGGTACCGAATGACAGGGCATTCGCCCGGGAGGCGTTTAACGCTCGGAGTTTTTCGCAAAGATCGAGCATCCACGCGATATTAACGCCGATGGTCTCCACCTCGAGATATATGTTCCTGATGCCGGGACCCCGCTCGCACAATCCGCTTATTTCGGTCAATATGTTACCGGCGCTCCTCATCCTGACATATTTCCCTTCGGCCAGGCCTTTAAGGGCGTGGTTGCTGCAGTAAGTGCACTCGAACGGGCAGCCTCTGGCCAGGAGGACCGTGTGGTAAGCGGCCTCCCTTTCGGCTATCCATCCTTCCCAGATATCCCTCCGAGGAAAAGGGAGACCGTCTATATCCTCAAGGAACGGGCGGGTCGGGTTCCTCTCCACCCCGGAGCCGTCCCTGAAATAAAAATTCCGTATGCCCGAAGGCCTCTTCCCTTTCTCCAGTTCTCCTGCCAACTCGAGCACGGGGTATTCGCCCTCACCGACGCATGCCGCGTCAAACCCGTCCATTATGACCTCTTCCGGGTTCAGCGAGGCGTGGGGCCCGCCGATGACCAAATAGATATCATTCCTCTTCCCCCTCATATACCGGGCCATCCTTTTTATGAGATCGTACTCACTCGTAACGGCAGTGAACAATATCATCGCCGGGGAATTACGCGAAACGCTTTCGTCGAGGATACGTTCGTTCCCCGCCCCAAGCATCCTGCTCAAAACGGCAAGATCCACCCTGTGTCCCGCGCGCTTCAACACGGCCGCTATGTAAGAGATCCCCAGATGCATTTCTTCAGGGACCAGGAACGGTTTCCTGAAAGAAACAACATCGTATGTGGAATAGACAAAAAGCGCGTTCATGGCGATAATCCCATAATTAAGCCGCTCTGGTACAGGAAAACCAAGGCATTGGGAACGCCTTGTTGCCATAATACCAGGTCAGCAAAAATCTCAGAAAATATACGATAGCCCCGGCCTGCGCTATGCCGATCGGCCCGTTCGCCCTCACCAGGACATAATCGAAAAATAACGCACACAACACCGTGATCAGGCTTATACGGGCCATTGAAAACGTCTTCTTCGCGAAAACGATATAATTCACCATGAAAAGGTACATCCCGTAAAATATCTGCCCTATCACGAGCCAGGGGATATAATTCGATGAACCGGTATAGTCTTCGCCCCCCAAAAGAGCCATCATTTTCTCCGAAACCGCCAGAAAACCGACGGCTCCCGCCGCTATGATAATATAGATCGCGTACGTCAACCTTACCAGCCCGGCTTTTTTCCGGGGATCCATCCTATTCATCTGCTCAAAAAATACCGGGCCGTAAGAGAGGCTGAAAGCGCTTACCGTGAACCCTATTATGGCTGTGACCGCGCTCGCTACGCTATATAAACCGACCTCACGGTATCCGGAAAACCATTTCAGGAATACCCTGTCTATGAGCGGTATAACCACAAAACCCAGCGAGTGGAAGACCATCGGCACGCCGAAGCCCAGTATCTCCCTAATATGAACGGTATCCACTTTTACCTTTATCCCGTTCTTTATGACGAAGTACAGCCCGATGAACAGGAAAAGCAGGTTAGTGCATACTAGCCCCAAAAGCCTGCCCCTCCAGTCAAAACCAAGTATGGCCACAAAATAGACCGATAAAGAAAATTCCAGCGCTCTTTCGGATATATTCAGAAAAGAGTATTTCAACGCTTCCCGTTTATACACCATCAGCTTAAGGGGAATGGTGTAAACAGCGGCGTTGATAGCCAAAAGCGGCACAAGGTATATGCTCCCGAACATATCCCGGAACGCCACGGCGAAAAACCGTCCGGCAAGTACAATGAAAACGAATACCGCCGCCGTTACGCCGAAATTGACAAGTATGCCGTTAAAAATGAACCGCGGATAGTCATATCCTTCCTTGTGCCTGTCAAAATATCCCCTCACCACGGCGTTGTTCCCCAACCCTCCCAGGATTATGGCGACGCCGAGTATTGCCGAGAAAATATTCCATTTCCCGAATTCATCGGGGGAGAGGAACCTTGTCATCACGGGCAACAGTAAAACCGGGATCGCCTGGGTGATCAATCCGGAAACTGTATAGATCGAAAACGGCCCGAAAACTTTATTTAACATTTGAAAGAAGGTCCCTGAAACGGTCGATCGCCCTTCCATCCAGGAACGATTCCACCTTTCCCCTTATCTTTTCCCGGAGATATACCTTATAAACGCTGTCGGATATCTCCCATAACAGCGACTTCGTTATCGACTTCAGCTCTTCATAACCCGAGCTTACCAGGTCTTCTATTTCGGCGTACGGCGAATCGCCGAATACCCCGAGAGGGTCGTGCCAAATACCCCTTTTCCCTGCGCTGAGCGCCTCAAAAGTCGGAGAACTGAACGGGAAAGAAATGACAAGGTCGCTCACGGCCACAACTTCGGCAACGTCGGTATTCGCGCCGATCGATAGAAATCTGGTATGCCCGTCAAGTTTTTCCATCTTTCTTGCCATTTCCGGGCACCTGTCCTCGATCTTTTCCCTTATCTTTTTTTCCTTAAAGACGATGAATATCTTATCCGTTTCCTCAAGAAGCCTTTCGATATCCGAAAGGAAACGCATGCCGCACTCGTATGTCGTCGTTATTTTAGGCGTTACGTTCGAGCTGTGGTATGTCGAGTCGAAGACCGCCACTACTTTCATGCCTTCCCCGCATCCTGAAGCGAGTAACGCTTCCCTCGCCCGGCTCTTTATCTTCCCCTCATTTATCTCCCTGATATGCTGCGCCCATAAGCAGCCCACGTCATAGTGTTCCCTGAAAGCGGTATGGGACGCCTTGAAATATTCTATGAGGCTCATGTTCCATGATATGAAATAATCATGGTTCAGGAACCCGAAATCGTTGAACCTGTAATCCATAAAATGGCTTTTAGTCATGGAAACTGCGAAATTCTGCGAATCTATGTAATACCATGTCTTAACCCCGTTCCTCCTGAGCAGGATATTACGCAATATGCTCTGCGGTTCTATATCTACGTGCGTTATGAAGTTGCTCAATTCCACCGCGCCGAGAACGCTTCCCCATAAAGAGCGGTAATAAAGAGCTATTAACGCCGTTTCAAGCGCCGTATTATCATGTGAAAAGAACCCGGCGCATACCCTGAAAAGGGCCTTCGTGCAATCGAAAAAAACCCGTGAAGGCATGGGATAAAAATGGCTTTTTATATTAACGTAGTTCAACCCGTTCGCCCTGAAATATGCCTCATGTGCCGCGTCGAGCTTGATAGAGGAGATGAAAACCGTCTCACTCTTCTTTATGCTGCTCCCGTCAACCAGGAAATCAATTTTGCGGATGTTATTGGCAAATTGCCGGACCGGACAGATTATCGCTACGGCGTATTTGTAAGACATTTTCCCGGAGTTTTTCACGGTCAAAGATAAGATCCATCGCGCTGTCATCCACACGGAGAATAAAGTGTATTTCCCGAGAAGGGCCGCTTTTGCGGAAAAATATCTCATGCCGGAGACTATCAGCGAGAATAACGTGAACCTGGGATATGCCCGGCCGGAACTTCCCGCAAGTTTTCCGACAGTGCGGTGAAAATACCGGTACATGAAGATCTCCTGCCCGTAAGTCCTGTAAAACTTAACGCCTCTGGCGGGAATGAGAAAAACTATCCGGCCGCTGTATCTCTCCGCCAGCCTGGACGAGACCTCCCTGAGATAAAAAAACCTGGACAACCGCTCATTTATCCTTTTTTTGAACGCCAGGAGCACTTCTTTGCTCATGTAAAGCTCTTCAATGGCCTTTACCGTCGCGTTACCCTCTATATGAGAGCGGGAATACTCCTCGATAACGTCAAAGGCCTTCGAGTAATTTCTACCCCTCACGGCGTATAGCCCGGTCTCGGTGTCGTCGTGGACGATCAGTCCCTTCCTGCAATATTCCCGGAACCAGGTTTTATCGGCGGTATCATCCGACACCCTGAGATAAAGAACGTCCGTCCCGCGAGCCGCATAGAACCTTATCAACAACCGGTCACGGCATGAAACTTCCTCAAAAACAACTGTCTTTTTAGGCGTCTTTTTCATATCTCACTTATTGAGCGCCCTTGTGTCGAAACGCCTGTTCACCAGAGAAAAAAATACGGCTTCCCTGAATCTGTCCCCATGCCGATATTTATCCCTGTACCGGGCCTGTACCTTGAACCCGGCTTTTTGAAATAAAATTACCGACGCCTTATTCGCTTTAAAACACCCTGCCTCAACGTAATGGAGCCCCAGCTCCACGAACAGATACACGACCACCCTTTTTAAGGCTTCGTAAGCCAGCCCCTTCCCCCAGTGGTCTTTATTGAAAATGCATATGCCTACAGAACAGGAATAATGATACCTGGATATCCCGTGGATCCGTAAAGTTCCGACCAGTTTTTTTTCTTTTTTCGGGAAGATCCCGAAAAGGACGGAATCCGCGCTCCGAAGGTCCTTTTCAACATAAGCTTTCACGCTTTTTGCCGTATTCCTCGAGTTCCCGGCACCAAGGTACCTGTTGACCTCGGGGTCATTAAGCCCGTCCACATAATCACTGTTCACATCCCCGGGTCTTAATGTCCTTAGTAAAACTCTTTTCGAGCCTAGCTCTATCTTCTTTCTCATTTTTTCTTCCCTGTTCTTACGGGACCGGCTAAGAGTATCATTCCGGCATTCAGCGGACTGCCTTTTTTTATCGCCTTTTTTGCCCTTTTCCCCAGCACCTCACCCAGCGTCGCCGGCGGCATCCCGTACCCCGGACGCACCGACCTGATATTTATCTCCGTAAAGACCTCACCCTTCCCGACGTCCTCCGAAACAAAGAGCGACCTCCTGTATTTCCTCATATTTAGCTCGGCACCGGCCGGGCGGTACGACACTTCGCCCAGAACAGACTCTATGGCCCTTATCGAAGAGACCAGTTCCTTTAACTCTTCGGGCTTTATCGAGAAGAACTCGTCAGGCGTATCTTTTCTGCCCCCGATAGTGAAATGCTTTTCTATGACCGTAGCGCCCAATGAAACCGCGGCCAGAGGCGCCGCGATGCCTATGGTATGGTCCGAAAGCCCCACTTCGCAGCCGAACTTTCTCTTCATATCAGGGATAGTCCTCAAATTCATGTTTAGAGGTGACGCGGGATAAGCGCTCGTGCACTTCAATAACGTGATGCGTCCCGAACCCGCCCGGCGCGCCGCGCGGACGGCAGACTCTATCTCGGAAAAAGTTGCCATACCCGTCGACAATATGATCGGTTTACCGGTCGCGGCGGCATATTCTATGAGCGACGGGTCGTTGAGCTCAAAAGACGATATTTTATGCATCGGAACATTTATTTTTTCCAGTTCATCTACCCCTCTTTTGCTGAACGCCGTGGCAAAGAACACCAGGTCCTCTTTCGCGGCGCACTTCTGGAGCGCACCCAGCCACTCATAGGGCAAATAGGCTTTTTTATAAAGGTCGTAAAGGCGTTCCCCCCCCCATTTGGGATGTTCGAGAATAAAATACCTGTTCCCCGAATCGAGCGTGATATCATCGGGGGTGAAGGCCTGGAACTTGACGGCGTCGGCGCCTGCCCGGGCGGCGCGCTTGATCATCTTAAACGCCCTTGAAATCTCCTGAGCGTGGTTCGACGATATCTCTGCCACGATGAGAACCTTTTTCCTCATTTACGCTTCCCCTTCCCTTTGACGAAAAACGCGTGCGATGTTTCCGGGATAACTATCAATTCCTCATCCTTATCCGACAGGAATTCATCCACGGCTTTTTTTATCCCCCGGAACCCTGTGCCTGGGGAGTCCGCGCCCTCGGGTATATGATAATCGTGAAACATCATCACTCCGCCGTTATTGAGCCGCCCGTAAAAATAATTGCCGCACTCGAGCGCCGGGACGTAAAGATCGCAGTCTATGTATACCATCGAGTAATTCCTGTCCTCAAGGTGCCTGAACGAATCCCTAAAAAAACCCTCATGCACGGCAGCATTTCGGAATTTCCCGAGCAGTTCTTTGACCTCACGGCTGCCGGAGCCGACGAAATCCCCTCCCCTGGCGGCGGGATCATGTTCAGAAAGTTCGGGGAACCCTTTAAAGCTGTCGAACAGGAGATATTCTTTTTTATCTATCCCTGCCGCCAGGGATAACGTGATGAACGCGTTACCTCCCTTATAAACCCCGCATTCGGCTATTTCCCCTTTGACCTTCAAGGAGAAATTTTCCAAAAGCTCGATAAATAGCCATGTTCCGGATGCGTAGGAATGGTCGGGTACCCCGCATGACAGGAAAAGGTCCCGAACTGCGTCGAACGTGCCAAGTACGACGTCCGCTCCGAACTCTTTCGCGAGCCTCTGCGCTATCGCCGCCGCGTGCTGGAATGAGCAATCCGCGTAATGTTCTCCTTCCCGAAACCCCATCGCTCTAAGTTTCGCCGACACAAGGTTAATAACTTCCGCCCTGTACGCGTAGATCACAATGAATATCCCGTCTTTTTCCTCTTCCAATAACTTTTCGACCGGAAAAACCGGGACCCCTTTCAGCGTTGTACCCTGGACACCGGGCCTGTCATCGACAAAATAACTTATATCAGCCACATTCCCCCCGTCCGTAGCAAAAAAAGCCTGCCCGGTCCCGTACCCTATTTTTTTTTTACTGCCTACATGCGCCCCGATATCGTACGATCCCATAGCACTCCCTATTCGGGTTCCCTCACGCCCGCAAAAAGCCGGCTGAGCCTGTCATCCGACCTCATAATAGCGGGAACATCGATTAACTGCGTCCGCCTTGTGACCGCGTCAAAATGGTAGAACCATACCAGAACCAGGTTAAGATAAAACTCTATATCTTTCCCGCTCATCCAGGGCCGCAGCTCATGGCTGATATACTTTGTCCTGTTAGGTGCGAAATCACTGGTCGAAAGATTATCCAGAGTGAAATTTATCTTCGCAAGATACTCCGGGAACGATCTCATTAGGGTATCGCCAGGCTGAGGAGTATAAATGTACGGGACTATCCTCAAATTTCGGCTGAGGGCCCTGAGCTCGACCGCTGCCTGTATGTTGAGAGAGATGTCTTCATCAGTTTCAGAAGGGAACCCGAACATGAAATTCGTGGTGAGGGTCTCGACGCCTTGGCCGGTAAAATACCCGAAGAGCCTCCTGGCCTTCTCCATGTTTATCGACTTGTTGATCAACCCCTGAATCCTGGGAGAGGCTGATTCTATCGAAAAGCTAAGCTTATCCACGGAACGCGCTATTATTTCCAGGAGATCGCCGCTGTAATCACCGATATGCCCTCTCACCGCTTCTATCGAGTAGCCCCTGGACATGGCGCCTTCCAATATCGCCTGAGCCCTGCCGGGGTCTACCAGCAGATTATCGTCTATAAAGTAAAAACTATTCAGCCCGAAATGCCGCGACCAGTGGCCCATTTCATCCAGGACCGAGCCGGCGCTTCTATAATACCATTTCTTGCTTCCAGCGAAAGTGCCGTTATAGCAGAAAGCGCAGCTCCTCGGGCACCCTCTTGAGGATAATAATGGGATTTTTCTGTCGCGATATACTCTCGCAGGCGAATTCTCGAGGCTGACGTACGGAAGGTCGTCGAGCTCGCCTCTGAAAAAATATTTGTCCCTGATGATCATTTTTCCGTTTATGTGACTGCTGACATTTTCGAGCTCGTCTGCCCGCCCCGTTTCCCTTAGCTTGTCGGCGAGCAGAACGGAGCTTTCTTCCCCCATTCCCATGGCGATGTAATCTACCGGAGCCTGGAGAAAACACATCTCCGGAGAGGATGTCGCCAACGGCCCGCCCCAAACAACAGGGGTTTTTGGTGAGATCTCCTTTATCATTCGCGAAAGCCGGACGGCGTTGGTTATATTGCTTCCCATGTAAACGGTCATACCCGCGAATATGACCCCGTCCTCCACCAGGCCTTTTATCCTGCCGATGGGGTCTTCCTCCATATCCTGCTCAACAAGCGCGACCTTGTACCCTTTGTCGAGCAGGGCCCTGGATATCGCGTATAATCCGTATGCCGGCAAACACCCGGAATACCGTTCCTTCGTTGCGAAATATGTATTTATCAACAGCACCGTCGACATTGGCGTCATTCCCTGTATAGGTCGTCCCGATCAAAGGCCTCTTCCATACCGATAGGCCCTTTTTTTCCGAAAGTTTTAGCGATGATCTTACCGATAAACTCCCTGTCTTCCGCGGCCAGGCATTTCGGGTTGTGGTCCCTGAAGAACTTCACTTTCCATCCTTTTTTGAGGATATCTGCGAGCGGCTCGTCCAGGACATTTCCGATCGATACATGTATGAAGGGACAACCGAGAAGATCCCCATTCTCCGTTATGTAAACAAGCCCGTTCATTGTCCTGCAGCCGTAATTTATCCCGTATGCCGGGAACACGTCCCTCCTGACGGCCGGATATTTTTCCGACAGTTCTTTTATGTACCCGGCCTCTTCGTCCGTTATCAGGACATCGTACCGCCCCTCCCATTCCCCTATCGGGACAGCCGGAAGAAAAAGCACCGTGAAACCGTTTTTCTGGGCGAACTCCGCCAGTTCCAGAGTCTCGGGGGTCTTAACGCCGCCCTTAACCGCCACAGTATTAATGCAAACCTGTAAGCCCGCCTCCTTTACAAGGGAAAGACCGCGCAAAACTTTCCGGTAAATACCTTTTTCACCCCTGGACAGATCATTCTTTTCCTCGTTAAAACTGTCAAGGCTGCACGATATCTTATCTACCCCCAGGCCTTTCAGCCTGGCCGCGGTTCCGCGGTCGAGTAATTTAGCGTTGGTCGTGACCGTTATATGGAAAAATTCCGGCCTTATCGCTTTTATGACCTCGTCCAGGTCCTCCCACATTAAAGGCTCTCCTCCCTGCAGGTTGAACTGGAAAACCCCGGCTTGATCGGCCTCGGCGGATATCCTTTTCACGTCTTCTACCCGCAATCTGCGTGGCCCGCCTCCCAGACGGCTGGCGTAACAATGCCCGCACGCGAGATTGCACTCGTACCTGTACGCCAGCTCGATCATGGCCAAAGCGTATTCCCCGCGGGTCACTTTCCGCCTGTACGCCTCGGACTTTTCGTACGCGCGCGGCTTGGTTAATTTAAGGACATTCGGGTAAGACATCGCCCTCTTTTATGATAATATCTTCGGAATATCTCAGCATCACCAGCCCGATCTCGTAGTTCCCGAGGATCGGGACCGTCCTCTTCCCCGACGCCTGCTCGATCAGGAACCGGGGGTAATCCCCTCCGGCCTTTATGCTTAGAGCCGACCCCCCCCCGGGCCTGGGGTTCATGTCGATGAAATACACCCCCGAATCGTTCCGGATACATTGGATGGTCACCTGTCCGAAGGACCTTATTTTTTTCACCAGTCTTATAGCGGCCGACGAAATATCATCCGACTTGACGGTACGCGCCTTGTAAGACTCCCCGGAAACCACCTCTATCCTTTCCCTGGGTATCACCGAGATCACGTTACGGCCGATATCTGAAAAAACATCTACCGTGAATTCCCGGCCTGCGATGTATTCCTGCAATATCCATCCGCCGGGGTCTGTCGACACGCGGGATAAGTCAGCCGGACCCATGAGCATCCTTACGCCTCTGGATCCGCTCCCGTAACGGGGCTTCAGCATCATAGGGAACCCGATATCCGCTCTGGCCCGGTCCGATAAAAGGCCCGTGCGTGGCGTCTTAAGCCCGATGCCGCTCAAGAACGCGTGAAAGGCGTATTTATCTCCGCTCTTCTCGATAACTTCCTTGTCGGATACCGCGACCAGAACGCCGCGCTTTTGGAATAACGCTTTATTCTCGGCGAAAAGCATAAGCTCGCCGTCACGGGCCGGCACTAAAAGCCCGATCTTTTTCTTTTCGCAAATATCCATGATCGCCCGCAAAAATCCTGGCGAAGTCGATGCCGGGACCACAAATCCGCCGTCGCTTTTATATAAGCTCGCCGACAACGGATCTTTATCCACGGTCATGACCTTGCCTTTCATGCCGAGACTCTTCAATGCGTCCTTGAACGCTTTCACGAGCCAGACCTTCCTGGAACCGCTTGTTATCAGAATGTTCATTCCGTCAGCCCAGCCTTTTTTCCTGACGATACCCATTCTTCCCTGAGCATGGAGTAAATGACGGAATCGTAATATCTTCCCCGCTTGAACTGGTGTTCCCTCAGCACTCCTTCGGATATCATTCCGAACTCCTTAAAATATGACATCACGTCCCCGCGGAACTCAAATATCTCGGCGTGAAGTTTGTGTAACCCGAGTTCTTTAAAACCTTCGGCGCATAGGAGGCCCAGGGTCGAAATGAAATCGTCCCTGTAGCCGAAGGTGTCATTTTCCCTGGAGGGATCGAACAATATCGACAATTCACCCCTTTTATTGTACTGGTCCATATGCACGATACCGCAATATCCTATTTTTTTCGCGGCTCCGCGGCCTTTTCCATGCAAGACCATGAACAGCCGCTGGTTTTTATCCGACTTTATTTTTTTGAGCCACTTTCTCTGATCTTCGTCGGTCAAAGGCTCGTTCTGCCTGAGAACGTCCATCCTCGAATTCCGCCAGTCTTTTATCAGCCATATGTCCTCTTTATCCAGCGGTTCCAAATACCGGCCACCGATCACAAGATCTTTTTTGGTTCTCTTTTTCAAATGCGCTCCTCGCTTTACGGCTTGCGGAATACCGGGCTTATCGGCCGCCCCTCCAATAAACCGGAGGCGTTACCGCGGTCAATGCCTTTTTTTATCACTCCGAGTGCGGTCTTGTACACCGAGAGCGTATAGTCTATATCCCGGCCGGTATGGCTGAAACTCATATTGTGCCCGCCCGAGAACAGCACTCCTCTTTTTATGCACTCCTGCTGAAAAAGACTTTTTAAGAGCAGGTCATCTTCCCCTGTCTTATCCTTGAAACTTATCACCGTCCTAGGCGCGGGACCTAAGCATCCCGTGAGGGCGCTCAACCCATATTCCCGGGCGAGAACATTGTATCCGTCCCTCAGCTTCCTGCCCTGTTCCCAAA
>JADGBR010000019.1 GCA_015231405.1 Candidatus Omnitrophota bacterium
ATCCGGAGACGGGGATTATTCGGATGAGCTGGGCCACGGCACCCAGGTGGCGAGCGTAATAACGGGTACGAGTGACGAGGAAGGAGTCGCCCCCGACGCAGAGATCATGGCGCTTAAGATATTCGATGATAGCGGGCAGACGACGACGGACATAGTCGCCGAGGCGATAAGGTACGCGGTGGATAACGGGGCGAATATACTGAACCTTTCGTTCAGCCTGTATCCCATGAACCCGCTCATACTCGGCGCGATAGATTACGCGCTCAGCAGGAACGTGCTCATAATAGCGGCGGCGGGAAATGAGGGTAGTGAAATAACGTACGACTCTCTTGCCGCGCAGGACGGGATAATAACGGTTGGGTCCGTGGACAATAACGGCAGTTTCTCCGCGTGGAGCAATTACGGCAGCGAGTTGGATCTGTACGCGCCTTGGGATGTCGTCGCGGTCGGAGGAGCGTTGGGAGAGGCCGGAACGTCCTATTCCGCGGCCTTTATAACGGGCCTAGCGGCGCTGATACTCGAGGATAATCCTGGCATGACGGCGACGGAAGTACTTTACCAGCTCGAGGAGATAACAAAGGCGATAACTCCCCAAGAGTATAGGGAGATAATGGGGAATAAAGACGAGGCTGTCCCGCTTGTCAGCATGGACGCGAGCACTGAGGTTAATATGTCCGCGATAAAGAATATTACGCGCCCTGTGCCGCGCAAAAAGAGGTGGAGCGGCAACATTAATGAAGTGACATCAAAGCAGGATATTCAGCGGCAAAAAGAGTCGGAATTCACCGGTAACCCTATGATCATGGAAAAGTTCGATCTTTTGAAACAGGGGAAGAGCACGATAGTACCTATATCACCTTTTAACCCGATAGCAAATGTAAATGTGGAAAAGGGCGCATATAACATCAATGGTTTTGCCGATCAATTGATGAAAGAGTATATGCTGAGGAAGTTTAAAGAAAAAGTTAATAGATTAAAGAATGAAATTGAGAAAAAAAATTAAAAAAATAAAACTACTGTAAAAACAAAAAAATGCTTGTAATAAAAGTGAGTTATGATATAATAAGTTAAAATTATTAAATGGAGGTAATTGAAGTTATGAACAATTCTGATAGGAGAAGGTTTGAGAGAGTGAAAACTCACATTCCTGTAAAGTACCGCAAGTTGCGGGATGGGGCCGGAATTATTGGTACCGGTTCTTTGAGCAGGGATCTGAGCCAGGGCGGGGTTCATTTCAGGGCCCAAGAGTTCATTTCAATGGCATGCAGGCTGATCTTAGAATTGGATATTCCAATGCTTACAAGGCCCATCAAGGCTATCTCAAAGGTAGCCTGGATCAAGAAAACCGGGGCCGGAAACGATTACGAGATAGGTAATCAATTCCTGGAAATATCCAAGAAAGATCGAGAGCTGATCAATGAGTATGTGAACAGCCTGTCATTGTACAACGCGCCTCAGCCAAAAGCCGGTGAAACGTCGGAAGCCCATTCATGAACTTTGGTTTATGATATGGCCCTTCCGGGCGTAAGAACGGTTTTGGTTGACAGGTCCGGTCGCTCTGGGATAGAATTGAACGATAAAAAGCTTTTTTGTTGTTCAGTTTTATCCACAGGGCAGAATTATAATATGAAAAAAGTCTTTAATCCTTTCTTTTTCTTCCCGGTAATAGCAGTGTTTTCGATCTCGCTGTTCGCGTTTGAGGATGTTTCTTCAGCATTTTGGATATTCTCGCCCGGAGATAAATCCGTGGTTAATCCGAAGTATGCAGTCAAAGACACTCCGGAAGAGCAGTTCGATTGGGCTATGAGATTTTTTAACAACCAGGATTTTAAAAGGGCCGCCGAGGAATTCGTCCGGCTTACCGAAGCTTATAAGGACTCCGACGTCGCCCCTGAGGCGCAGTATTACGCGGGAAGGTCATTCGAGGAACTCGGGAAATATTATTTCGCTTTCCAGAACTATCAAAAAACCGTGGAGAAGTACCCTTTTACTAACAGGCTCAAAGAGATAGTGGAAAGGGAATTTAATATTGCTAAAATATTCCAGTACAAGGAAGCACCCAGGCTCATGGAGCTTGAACTGAACGACGCATTGATGAAAGCGGTTGAAATTTACAGAAAAGTCGTTGAGAACAGGACCTTCGGGGAATTTGCCGACAAAGCCCTTTACAATATGGCCGAATGCTACCGGCGCATGCTCAAATATTCTGAAGCTATGGATGCCTACAACCAGCTGATAACCGATTATCCCAGGAGCCCGCTCATCGATGAATCCAAATACCAGCTGGCCTACACGACTTATGAGGCGTCGCTTGACCCGGATTACGACCAGCTCAGCACCGATAAGGCCCTGGAAAAATTCAGGACCATAGCCCAGACGACCCCCATACCGAATATCGCCCAGGAAGCCGATAAAGCTATCGGGGTCCTTAAAGAGAGAAAAGCCGACAGCTTGCTTAAAGTGGCGGAGTTCTACGAAAAACAGAAAAAGTATAAAAGCGCCGTCGTTTATTACAAAGAGGTTTCCGGGACATATCCGGAGACCAGCGCAGCCATGGTGGCCGATCAGAAAGTGACCGAACTTCAACAAAGGACACAGAATTGAAGAAAATCTTTTTCGTTCTTCTATTGCCTTTTTTGGCGGCTTTTGTTCTCGCCGGTTGCGGATATTCCTCCAAGTCTTTGCTCCCGGATAACATAAAGACCATTCACATACAGAATTTTACCAACGGCATAGATCCGACCCGTGAGATATCGGACAGGAGGAACAGCTATTCGTACAGACCGGGTCTCGAGAGTGAAATAACGAGAGCGGTAATAGACGCTTTCATCAAGGACAGGCACATCGAGGTCACCAGGGAGGACGGCGCCGATATAACGCTTTCGGGGAAGCTTGTTGACTGCAGGCAGTATCCTTTGAGCTACCAGGGAAGAGACAGCATAGAGGAATTTAGGATGGAAATTTACGTTGACGTCGAAGTTTATGACAATAACGCGAAACAGATGCTCTGGAAAGAAAAGAATTTCATGGGGCAGTCGAGCTACATAGTCGCCGGGTCTAACAGGAAGACTTTGGGTCAGGCCCAACGTTCCACGGTCCAGGATATGGCGGACAGGATCGTTGAGCGGACTGTGGAAAAATGGTGAAAAAAGCTGATAATTACATCATAATCGGCGAAGACGACTATATAAGGGCCAGGGAGATCGATAGGATCAAGAAGGCCCATCTTACAGTTGGTACATCGGAACTGAACTTTTCGGAATTCACGGCCCCTCTCACGGACGGTCTCATCGACGCGCTTTCTACCGTTCCCTTTATTTCCGACAAACGTGTAGTACTTCTTCTTGAAGCGGAAAAACTTACCGTCGACCGGATGGGAGAGATTACCAGGTATATGGCTAATCCCGCACCCGGAGCCGTTTTTGTTATTTCAGGACGGTCTTCTGTAGAGAGGATCCCGGGGTATAAGGAAATAGCCGGAAGTTCAGCCGTTATTAAAGCCGATAAGCCGACTCCCGCGGAGCTCAAGGTAAGGATAAGGTCTTTTTTCGCGAAAGAAAAAGTGAAGATCACCGAGGATGCCCTGGACCTTATCGTCAGGCTTAAAGGCGACGACACTACGGGTATCAGGACAGACATCGAGAAGCTTCTTGTCTTTTCCGGAGGTGAGGAGATCAAGGTGGAAGCGGTCGAGGAGTTAGTGGGTTCCAGCGTCCTGGACAGCGTTTTCTCGCTTGCCGATTCTATAAACGGGAAAGACCCGAAGAAGGTCTTCGGCATCATGGATAATCTCGAAGGTCAGAAAAAGCAGCCTGTGGAGATAATAGGCTATCTGGGATGGTATATAAAGCTCATTAAGAACGTAAAATGCCTTTCGCTTCTGGGCATGGACGCGGACGCGATAGCCCGTGAGCTTAAACGGAGTCCCTGGGAGATAAAGAAGAGATATTCCCAGGCAAAGGCGTTCAGCGTTAAAAAGATAAAGAAATGGGAAGCCGCGCTTTTCGCGGCCGATCAGGATATCAAGACAGGGTTCAAGCAGCCGGCGCTCGCTATGGATACGCTCATCGCGGAACTATTGAGATAATTGTGGTTCCCGCCTTCGTCAAGGTTACGGCGGGCAGGCGCGATTCGGGGTTCGTTTAGACCGGGTTTGATTTTTAAACAAAAAAGGATACCTTAATTTAAGGTATCCTTTTTTGTTTGTTTGGGCCGAACCTCGATCCACGAAACACGAAACACCATTATTATTTGACGATCTTATTGACCGCCTTACGAATCCTGGCGATCTTGCGGGAAGCGTTCTCTTTCTTTATTAACTTGGTTTTGGCGGCTTTGCACAGCTTCGATTCGTAAAGCCTTAAGAGAGGTTCAGCTCCGTCCTTATCCTTCTCGGTAATGATCTCCTGGATCTTTTTGGCAAGCGTACGTATTTCAGACATGGCCGCTTTATTGGCCTCGTGTCTTTTCTTGCTCTGTTTTAAACTCTTGAACGCTGATTTGATCTGGGGCATATCTTCTTCTCCTTGAATGAGTTAAGGGATTAAAATAGCATAAGACAGTGGGTTTGTCAAGGAAAGACAATAGCTAAAAAGCTGAATACAGAAGCCAGAATATAGAATCCAGAAGTTTAAGGCTAGATCCCGGTAGTTTTATTCTGGATTCTGGCTTCAGTATTCTGGATTCTTATCGAATATCCCGTGAACTCTTTGTGTTTCTTCGATCCAGCTCTCTGCATAGAAGTTAACTCCGATAGGATCCCCGGGTCGTGGATCCTTCTCTTCTTTACGGAAGGTGAGGCTATGCTACGGAGGCTGGCGCCTGTAATGATCGCGCCGTTATTATAGTTCCTTTTTATTCTGGAAAGGATGGTTCCGTCCTTCGGGTCGTTCTCGTTGACGTAGGAGTATTCGTAGTAATAGCTTGCGTCGGATATCCCGGTCTCGGCCCAGCCGGCGCCGAGGATAACGCCGTTATTCGATCCGGCCGAATCGTAAGCCGTTAGCCCAGAGCCTTCGGTGAGCTCCCAGCGGGATACGAGCCCTGTGGAGATATCGGTATTATTGTGGAGTGAGTTTATTTCGGACGCGGAAAGCGCTCTTGAATACAGGTTCACGTCCCGCATCATTCCGTTAATGCTGGTATCGGATGAGCGGCGGTAACCGATCTGGATGTCGGCGTAGAAATCCATCGCGTCGAACCGAATGGATCTCGAGTAGATCGCCGTGCCGTTAAGATATATCGTGACCGACGTACCGTCATATGTCGCGGCGATGTCGTACCAGGTGTCTTTAGAAAAGGAAAGAGCCCCTGTTTTGAAACCCGTGTAATTCCCTGCGCCGTCAGTCCCTGATAAATAAACTCTATTGTCGTCGGTTTTCCATAGTTCGAAAGACCTCGAGGAATCGTCCGTCCGTTTAACGAATATCGGCTGCCAGGAGAGAAGGGCGCTTTCGGAAAAATTGACCTCCTGGGAAACTGTGAGAGAAGAGAGGTTTGTGGATGCCGACGCCGCGCAGTTTACGGAATCCCCGTTCGCGCCGAACTGCAGGGCATGATCGTACATAATAACGTCCGTCCGGTCCAGACGTCCCTTTCCGTTCCCGGAGTCTTCGTTCCGGTAATAGTATTTGACGCGCTTGCCGGAGAACTCTCCGGGAATTGATTCCCTGAAAACTTCGAGGGTCTTAACGCGGTTCGAAAGGTCGGTGTAATGAACGGCGGATTCTATTTCTTCGCCGGTATTCGTGTATCTTTTTGTCTTTACGGCTAGCGCGGCGTTGGACGGGTCGAGCGGGCTTAAGTACTCATATTCGTAATTCCAGCTCGTATCTTTGACGCCGGTAGTTATCCAGAGCGCTCCCGAGGCGATCCCGTTATTGTTCCCGTAGGAGTCCATGACGACCGTCCCCGAACCGTCGTCGATATTCCATCTGGAAACGAGCCCGTCCGGTATATCCGCCCCGGACGAGACGGCGGCAGCTTCGGGCCCGGTTAGGCCGCGGGAGAAAAGACTGACGTTCCTCATTTTCCCGCTCATTCCGGACCCGTCCGATGCCCTGTATCCCAGGAAAATATCGCCGCCGAAGTCCAGGCCGTAAAGGTCAAGGTTCGAGCTGATCACCGGACGCCCGTCGAGGTATCCTTTTAAGACGGTCCCGTCGTAAGTGAAGACGATGTTATACCATCTGTCGGATCGAGTGAGTGACGCTGACAATTCCCTCGCGTAAACGAACCCGGCGGCGTTAGAGCCCATGAAATACAGGCGCCCTTTATCGTCCCGCCAGATCTCAAGATCTTTGCCGTCGGCTGTACGCTTGGTGAAAAGAGGCTGCCATTGATCAAGGAGATCGGCCGAAAAATTAACATCCAGGGAAAGGCTGAAGACCGGAAGTTCAAGGGACGGTCCGCTTCCGAGGTTCACGTAATTTCCTGAGCCGTGAAAAAGCAGTTCCCCGAGGGGTTCTATGACCTCGGCCTTTCGTACACGGGCCGGCTGGCCGGCGGTATCCTCGTTCATGTAATGATATTTAACGTGTTTACCCTCGAATTCCCCGGACGTTGTTTCGCTGTACACCTCGAGGGTCGCTATCCTCATGTTCGTTCCCTGGAAGTAGGACGCTGTATCCAGGAGCTTTCCGCCGTTAAGGCTCATTTTCTCTCTCTTTAAGAGAGAGGTGTCCATAGGGTCAAGAGGGTTCAGATAAGTGTATTGGTAATACCAGCTTTTCTCTGAAAGGCCCGCGTCTGTCCACTGTGACCCGTAAATGGTCCCGTTATTACCGCCGACGCCGTCGGAAACGGCATTCCCGGAACCTTCATCCAGCGCCCACCTAGCTACGGATCCTCCGACGCCGGTCGATCCGTTATACACGTTCATGATATCCGCGCCGCTAAGAGCCGAATTGTATACGCGTACGTCTTTTAATGCGCCAGAGAGGCTGTCGCTGCCGGGATCCCTTCCGCCGAGAAGGATATTCGCGGCGAAGTCCATTCCGATGCCGGCGTAATTCACTGAAAAGGCCATGATCCCGTTGATGTATCCTTTCATAACGGCGCCGTCGAAGGTCATTATGACATTGTACCATTTGGCTTGGGACGTCAGGCTGAACCCGGTCTCGGTGAAATAAGCGTAACCCGTTCCGTCGTTGGCCATGAAGTACAGCCTGTCGGAAGAGTTTTTCCATATCTCGAAAGTTTTTCCGCCGAGTGAGTCCCTTTTAACGAAGATCGGCTGCCAGGTGCCCATGGCTTCGGGCGAGAATTTCACCCAGGCGGAAACGGACACCGCTTTAAGGTCGAGGTCCTGGCACCTGCCGCAGTCTATCTTATCGCCGTCCCCGTCGAAAGAGAGTTCCCAGTTTGCCAGCGGGGCGTCTAACCTGTAAACCCTGCCCAGGCCGTTCTCGCCGGATTCGTCCAGATAATATTTCTTTACGTATTTAACGTTAGGATCGAATGAGCCGATAAGAGGGTCATTTTTCACGGCCCCTTTGGACGTCATCGTCATGATCCTTCCGCTTCCGGGATAGTAGGTGTAATCGAACCGGGATAGTGAGTTACCGTCCAAACCGTATGTTTCGGATGAGACCAGCGGCCATGATCCGGTATGTGAAATATCGGTATCGGCGGCGTTCGCGTATATTTCCGTGCGGATAAGCTCCTTTTGTCCGTCACTGTCATGGTCGTATTTCATGTCGATCTTTACCTGTCCCGGTACATTGTAGTCCCAAGTATAGGTATATTCCGTATCCAGGTAGTCGTTATGGTCGGTCCGGGTTAGCACTTTGCCCGAACCGTCTTTAACATACGCGCTCGAAAGGGGAGGGAACTCGGGGACGGTCCCGTTATCGAAACACCATTTCCACCAGTCACCGGATGCCGGGAAAGGGAGGTCAAGCCAGGAGGGGTCCGGGAGCATCCCGAGATAACTAAAACTTGCCCGGATGGACAAGAGATCACCGGTTGCGGGGTTAAAAGTAAACGCCTTATATCCGGTGGCCGTATCTATGCTGGAAATGTCGCTTGAGGTCTGTCCGAGTACCAGAAGTTTATTCCCGTCAGGCGTGACCGCGAGTTTAGTCGGCAAGTCTCCGGCTTTTATTGTTTCCGTAACCGTATTGTCGGAGGTCCTTATGACGCTTACTGTATCATCCGACGAGTTGGATACATACAGGTAAGTCCCGGCCGGGTTCAAGCACGAATTGACGGGAGTCGATCCCACAGAGACCGTCTTAATGACAATATTGTCCGATGTTCTTATTACGCTTATGGAGGAGCCATAACTGTTCACGACATAGGCGTAAGCGCCGTCTGAAGTTATGGTCATATGGATCGGGTTCTTGCCGGTAGAGACGGTCTTTATGACCGAATTATCGGATGTTCTTATTACAGCGACGGAATTGCCTGAATAATTGAGTGCGTAAGCGTAAGCCCCGTCCGGGCTGACAGTGATAAATCTGGGGTCAGTCCCCACGGTCACTGTTTTAATAACGGTATTATCCGAAAGCCTTATCACGCTTACGGTGCCGGCTGACTTGTTTGAAACATAGGCGGTCGAACCGTTCGGGGTTATCGCGATGAACGATGGGTAGGAACCCACGCTGACGGTTCTTGTGATAGTGTTATCAGAAGTTCTCACTACGCTGACACTATTTCCCAATCCGTTAGCGACATAGACATACGCTCCGTCAGGCGTTATGGAAAGAGGGGTTGAATTGATGCCCAGGTTATTTACGGTAACGGTCTTAATTACAGTGTTATCGGATGACCGTATCACGGACATGGTATTGCTAACATAATTTGCCGCGTAAACGAACTGTCCGTCCGGGCTAATAGCTACATCGTAAGGGAGGCTGCCTACAGGGACCGTCTTTATGACAGTATTGTCAGATGTCCTTATCACGCTAACGGAATTCCCGGAATAATTCGCGGTATACGCGTAAGCGCCGTCGGGGGAAAGGACTATGTCCATGGGAGAACTCCCGACTTTGGTGTTCCCTGTGACTATTGGGTGTGACAGGTATTCCACCGCGACATTGTCAAAGGAGTCGTAGATATTGTCTCCCCAGAACAACCACGTTGTTTTTCCCTGCGATGGCACATATTTCAAAGATGAAAGTTTATTGTCCGTGAATAACTCGTAAGAAGTGTCTCCGTTCGCAAGATTTATCTTCTTCGACCGCAATGTCCCCGCCGCGTCGCTATGGAACGAATATGCCCTGCCGTTCATCGAGTAAAAATTCGGGCCGGAAAAATCGGATATGAGGCTAGTGGGAGTTCCAAGAGAGTAACCCAGGTCTTTAGTGACCGCTCCGCCGGATGTTTCCGATACGAGTACTCTTCCGTGGTCAACGCCCGCCATATTCTCGTCGTAGTATTGGTAGGATATGTTCCCGAAAGTGTCCGTAGACGCCAGGGACAGCCCGTTCAGTCGACCCGATTCGTAGAAAAAATACCGGATAGCTCCTTTGGAGTCTGGGGAGCTCAGCCATTTGCTTTGGACGAGGCCCGACTTGAAATAATCGTATCTGTAGACTTTGTTCGCGTCAGGGACTGCCAGCCATTCCGACTGGATCTCTCCGGTCATGTAATAGTCGTACCTTTTCATGCCCCACTGGTCCGGCGCGGCCAGCCACCATGTTCTAACCTGTCCGGAATCGTACCAGTCGTTCGATAAAGCCCTGAAAGCGTCCGCGCGGCCCCAGCCGTAATATTTATCCCAGCCCGGGTCGCCCAGGTCAACCGCGGAGAATTTAAGCCTTCTTAGCGCGTCGTCGAAGGAGAGGTCGGGATCCTGTTCGAACATGAGCGCCACGATGCCGGCTATGTGGGGTGTAGCCATAGAGGTTCCAGGGAATACGGTATATCCCGTATTGGCTCCGACACCGAGTTCTATGGGGAATTCCCAATACGATCCGGTGGAGAGAAGGGATAATATATCGTTGCCTGGCGCCATTATGTCAAGCTCGGCCCCGTAGGACGAGAAATAAGACCTTTGGTTATCGGGATCTATGGCTCCTACCGAAATGACGTTGGAGTATCTCGCCGGGTAATCCATTGTGTTAGCGGAGACCGTTTCGCCGCTGTTGCCTGCGGCGGCTATCAGGATACAGCCCTTGTTAAAGGCGTAATCTATGGCGGCTTTCAGTATAGAGTCTGCCGGTCCTCCAATAGACATATTGATAACCTTAGCCCCCATATCCGCGGCGTATCTTATCGCGGCGGCCACATCTTCATAAGATCCCTCACCGTCGCCGTCCAGCGCGCGAGCGGGAAGGATCTTCGCGTCATAAGCTACCCCGACGACACCTTCGTTGTTCGCTTCGGCGGCAATAGTGCCGGAAACGTGAGTGCCGTGACCGGCGCCGTCGTTAGGGTCGTTATCCATAAAAGCGAAATCCCAGCCGTGAATATCGTCGACATAACCGTTTCCATCGTCGTCGACTCCGGGAAGGCCGTTGAGTTCGGTCTGGTTGACGAAAACATTGTCGTCTATATCGATATGCGAAATATCTAGGCCGGTATCAACGACCGCGACAAGAACCCCCTTACCGGTCGCCAGATCCCAGGCCGAGCTCATTTTCAGACTCTTAAGCCCCCAGAGATCGTCAAAACTCTGCCCCCATGAGCCGGAAGAACCGTAATAGGGATCGCTCACTACGGAGGCCGCTAGAACATCCCGCATATCGGAAAAAGTGTGATACAGGAGCCGTTCGCGGGATAATTTGAGAGGGATACCTTCCTCATCCGATTCGGAGATCAAATAGGACTGGGTACAGTTAGAGTCAGGAGGATTTGAAATGCTTATTATCAGTATTAAGGAAGCGGACAACACCTTACGCAGTCTTTTTTTGCCGAAAGCAAAAAATAATCGCCTGAAATGGCTCAACAGGTGTTCCCCCCCCCCTAAAAGGTATTATAGCATCTGTAACCTTTCTGGCCAAGTTGAAATTTTCATCTCCTTTACGCCATCGGCACGAGAAGAAAAAACATTTTGAAAGTCACATGGTTCTCGGGCTAAATCCCTTGACCCTTGACCCTTGACCCTGTTAATATGACGCATATGAGCCAGAATAAGAAGCTTCTCAAATTTACCGGTATCATAGGGCTATCGACGTTCGCGAGCAGGATACTGGGTTTCGCCAGGGACGTTCTTTTCGCGAGGCTCTTCGGTACGGATATTTACGCCCAGGCGTTTGTCGTGGCTTTCCGGCTGCCGAACATGCTCCGGGACCTGATAGGCGAAGGGGCCACTAACGCTGCGATAGTGCCGGTTCTTAGCAAGTACAGGCACAGCTATCCGATAAAGAGATACTGGCAGGGCGCGCGGTCGATATTTCTCAACCTTGTCCTGGTCATGGGGGTAGTTATAATCGTTGGGTTCACTTTCGCGCCGTTCCTTGTCAAAATACTCGCCCCGGGGTTCGTCGAATCGCCCGAGAAATTCTCTTACACCGTTCTTCTCACTAAACTGCTGTTGCCTTATATCTTTTTCCTGGGCCTGGTCTCATACTGTAACGGGATATTGAATTCGTTCGATTATTTTCTTACCCCCGCGCTGTCGCCGGTATTGCTAAATATTTGCATGGTCGTAGCTCTGGTCTATGTGTGCCCCGTAGTCGGGGTCAAAGGGCTGGTCATAGGTATTTATGTCGGAGGCATCGCGGAAGTGCTGCTCCAGGTCCCTCAAATGTATAAGAAAGGGTTCAGGTGGATAAACGATTTTAAGCTCATACATCCCGCTTCCGTCAGGGTGTGGGGGCTTCTGATACCGCGGATGGTAGGGTCGGCCGTTTACCAGCTGAGCATACTCATAGATACCGTAATGGCCTCTCTGAGCGTTGTCGTAGGCGCGGGCGGCGTCGCGGCTTTGTACTACGCGCACAGGCTTACTCATTTACCGCTGGCTATTTTCGGCATATCGCTGGCGACGGCGGTCCTCCCGAGGATGAGTCGGGAAGCTGCGGCCGGGGACAATGAAGGGTTGAAGAAGACCATGGCTTTTTCCCTAGGGATCGTTTTTCTTATTATGATACCCGCCTCAGTCGGGCTCATGGTGCTTTCAGATCACATTATCAGGCTGTTGTTCCAGCGGGGCGAGTTCACGGAGTATTCGACAAGTATAACTTCGAACGCTCTGTATTATTACACTTTCGGACTGGCTGCTTTCGCGGGGATCAAGATACTGGTCAGCGCATTCTTTTCTCTGGGTGACACGAAGACCCCGGTAAAAACTGCGTCCATGGCCCTTTTTATCAATTTCGTACTCATCCTGATATTTATGTGGAAGCTTAAGATAGGCGGCCTCGCCCTCGCGACTTCGGTAGCGGCCATCTGGAACTTCGGTATACTGTACGTGATGCTGGTAAAGAAGATAGGGGATTTCGGCACGAAAGGCCTCGCGAGAGATCTTGTGAAAATATCCGTTTCCAGCGTTTTGATGGGGGTGCTGACGCATTTAATGGGTAACCTCATCGTAAGCGGCGTTAAAAGCAATATCGTACAACTCGCGCTGCTTGGCGGCGACATCGCGTTAAGCGGGATATTTTTCATCGTGCTTGCCTGGCTTTTTGGGATAGGAGATGTGCGGCGGTTCGTAAAGGGGTGTTTCAGGCGTGTGGGTGTGAAGTAGAGTGCACGTGTGCACGGGTTCCGGGTGCACGGGTTGTTTGAGGAGTGGGAGAATGGAAATAGACATAGTAGGCGCGGACCCCTGTGTCCGCGCATGGATCAGTCCGCGGGGCGCGATCATACCCCGACACAGGGGTCGGGGTCTACTACTTTTATTTCCCAGTATCGCTGCTTACTTCCACCCAAAAGCATATGGTCAATAACCTAACCGACAAACTTAAATCGATCCCCGACTCCCCGGGAGTCTACCAATATTTTGACGAGTTGGGGACATTGCTATACGTCGGGAAGGCCAAAAGCCTTAAGAAACGTGTGGCGTCCTATTTCCACCGCGCACGGGCGCATGACGCTCGGATACAGAACCTTGTCGGCGAGATACGTGACATCAAATATATCGTAACGGCCTCCGAAGAAGAAGCCTTCATATACGAAGCCGGACTTATTAAAGACCACAAGCCCCGGTACAATATCGAGCTGAAGGACGACAAATCCTATCCATATCTCAAATTGACCGTGAACGAGGAATACCCCCGCCTTGTCCTTACGAGAAAAAGAGCGCCGGACGGAGCCCTTTATTACGGGCCGTATCCTAACGCGGGCCTCCTCAAAAAAGCACTGTCGTTCATGAGGAAAGTGTTCCCACTGAGGAGTTGTGTCAAGCTGCATAAGAAGGTATGCCTCGAATACCACATGGAACAATGCCCGGGCGTCTGCGAAGGAAAAGTGCCGAGGGAGGCATATATCTCGATAGTCGAACAGCTTAGATCATTTCTTGAGGCAAGGAAAGACGGCCTTATCAGCTCTCTTGAAAACGAGATGAAGGCCGCTTCTTCCGATATGGAATACGAAAGAGCGTTAAAGGTCAAGGGGCGCATCGAAGCTCTTACGGCCGTACGGTCGGCCTATAACCGGTCTGGATATCCGGTTTTCGGGGAGCTTGAGGAACTTAGGAATATAGCCCGGCTGAATAAGGACCCGCGCGATATAGAATGTTTCGATATCTCGAATATATCCGGCCGCAGCGCCGTCGGGTCAATGGTGAAATTCACCGGTGGTAAACCGTTCAAGAAAGGATACAGGAAGTTCAGGATAAGGACCGTTCCCGGGGCCGACGATTACTCGATGATCAGGGAAGTCGTCCGGCGTAGATACACTCGGCTCATTGCCGAGGGTGTACCCCTACCCGACCTTGTGATGATAGACGGCGGGAAGGGGCACCTTTCTTCGGCCAAAGAGGTGCTGGATTCCCTGGGGATGGAGGATGTGGACATAGTCAGCATAGCGAAAGAGTTCGACCATCTTTACACCGTAAAGTCCGGCCAGCCTTTCCCCGGGATCGAGGGTGCTTTTTCTCATCCAGCGCGTCCGCGACGGGGCGCACCGGTTCGCGATAGCGTATCACCGGACGCTGAGGTCGAAAGAGGCGTTCGGGCCGGGGCGGGGTAAGAGGGAGCCTCGTTCCCGTGGGACGTGGGACGTGGGACGTGGGATGTGAAACTCCGTTTGAGGTGAGGCTTACGTCCTACGTCCCACGGGACTCTGTCTACTTCTTACATACGGAAGCGTCCTTCATCCTTTACACCCCTGGTATATGCTGATATAATGCCCAAAACGATAAACCGGAGGAGAACCGATGCTGGAGGAACTTTGTACGGCTGTCAAGGAAATGGAAGCGCTGTTAAAAGAGATCCGGGGGTATCTTTGACCTCGATAAAAATAGTGTCAGGATGAAAGAGCTCGAGAGCGAGCTCAACGCGCCCGAGATATGGAAGAACCAGGAAAAAGCTAATACTCTGTCCGAAGAGCTCAAGTCTTTACGGTCGCTGATAGGGCCTTACAGGGAGATCGACGGGCATTTTCACGCCGTTAAAGAGCTTACGGCGATAGTCGAGCCGGGGGATTCGTCCTCTATAGAGAGTTTTCTTTCCGAGATCAGGGGGCTGAAAAAGCAGGCCGAACAACTCGAATTCAAATCCCTCCTGGGGGAACCCCTGGATAAATGCACTGCCATACTGAGCATAAACGCCGGTGCCGGCGGGACGGAATCATGCGACTGGGCTTCGATGCTTTTCAGGATGTACATGCGCTGGGCGGAGGCGAGCGGGTGTCAGGTAGAAGTGATGGACCAGCTTTCCGGTGAAGAAGCGGGGCTGAAGAACGCCACTTTTGTGATCAGGGGCAGCTACGTTTTCGGTAATTTGAAAAGCGAGACCGGCGTTCACAGGCTTGTCAGGATCTCTCCTTTCGACGCCAATAAAAGAAGGCACACATCATTCGCGTCGGTTGACGTTATCCCGGAAATAGACAGCGACATCAAAGTGGACATCAATGAAACAGACCTCAGGATAGATACTTACAGGTCGAGCGGAGCCGGGGGCCAGCATGTCAACACTACGGATTCGGCCGTCCGGATAACACATATTCCGACGGGTATCGTGGTCCAGTGCCAGAAGGAAAGGTCTCAGCACAAGAACAAGGCCACGGCGATGAAGCTCCTCAGGTCCCGTATATACGATGCTGAGAAGAAAAAGATCGACGAAAAAGCGATGACCGCTTACGATCAGAAAAAACGCATAGAGTGGGGGAGCCAGATAAGGTCTTATGTCCTTCATCCCTATAAAATGGTGAAAGACCACAGGACGGAATACGAGACCTCGAGCGCCGAAAAAGTGCTCGACGGGAATCTCGAGGGATTTATCGAGGCGTATCTGAAGTTTATGGCGAGTAATGACAAATAGTGCATGGGTTGTTAAAGTTTGAATGGGGAAGTATGCCGTCATTGCGAGGAGCGATAGCGACGAAGCAATCTATATGGGGATAATTTAATGATTTTTTAGATTGCTTCGCTTCGCTCGCAATGACGGACCAAAGAGTCAATTGTTGAAGGTCCATAGTACATGGTCCATAGTCTATGGTCCCGTAGACAAATAAGTCTAACGAAGGGAGCTTACTGATGATAATGGGTCTATTTCGAAGCATATTCGGCACGCAGGACGAGCGCAGGATACGTAAGACGCGTCCGATCATAGAAGAGATAAACCGGCTTGAGGACGGCATATCCAAACTCCGCGACGATGAGATAAAGGCGAGAGCTCTCGAGCTTAGCGCGGCAATGAAAGCCGGCATGAAAAGCATAGAGGCCGAGGAAAAAGCGGTAAGGGAAGCCATAGCGGTATCAAGCTCGCAGCAGGAAAGGAATAAGCACAAAAAGGCTTTGAGGAAACTCAAGAACGAGGTGATAGACGAAAAACTTTCCGAAGTGTTCGCGCTTGTCAGGGAGGCGTCGCGAAGAACGATAGGGCTAAGGCATTTCGATGTTCAGCTTATAGGCGGCATGGTGCTGCACGGAGGCAATATCACCGAGATGACCACCGGTGAGGGTAAAACGCTTGTAGCGACCCTCGCGGCGTCTCTTAATGCTCTTGCCGGCGAACGCGTTCATGTCGTTACGGTCAACGATTACCTGGCGAAGAGAGACTCCGACTGGATGGGTCCTATCTACAGATTCCTTGGGCTTTCGGTTGGCGTCATACAGCATGACATGAGGCCCGAGATCCGTAAGGTCCAATACGCTTCGGACATAGTTTACGGTACTAATAACGAGTTTGGTTTCGATTACCTGCGGGACAATATGGTCGTGGACCCGTATGATATGGTCCAGGGGCATCTAGGCTACGCCGTAGTCGACGAGGTCGACAGCATTCTCATCGATGAGGCCAGGACGCCGCTCATTATTTCCGGACCGGTGGACGAGACGAACGAGTCTTATAACGAGATGAGGCCCATTGTCGAGGAGATAGTGAAACAGCAGAAGAGGCTGGTCAGGGATTATATGGCTAAGCTCCGGCCCATACTCGATACCGGGAAGGACGAGGCCGGGAATCTTCTCTACCTGGTCCACAAGGCCGACCCCAAGAACCGCGAGTTCCTGGACCTGATCCTTAAAGACCTTAAAGCCAAGGGGCTTCTGGACAGGGCACAGTCCAACCTCGACAGCAAAATGATGGAGAAGGAGAAGGATGATATCCTGCAGGAGCTGTTCTACGTCTTTGACGAGAAAAGCAGGGACACAACTTTCAGCGCGAAAGGCCTCCAGCTCATGAAGGACAAGTTCTCCCTCGAGTTCATGCTTGAGGATCTTGAAGCTAAACTGGCGGAGCTCTCGGAAGAGGAAATACCGGAAGACGAAAAGATAAAAAAGAGGAACGACCTCACGGTAGCTTACGCCGCTCAGCAGCGCAACGTCGAGAGCATAAAACAGCTTTTAAAAGCCTTTATCCTTTTCGAAAGGGACGTAGATTACGTGATCAACGAGAACAAGATAGTGATAGTCGATAGCTTTACCGGCAGGATGATGCCCGGCCGGCGTTTCTCGGACGGGCTCCACGAGGCCATAGAAGCCAAGGAAAGGGTGGAAGTTCAGAGGGAGAGCCAGACGCTCGCCACCATAACCCTGCAGAATTATTTCCGTATGTACGATAAACTTTCCGGCATGACCGGTACGGCCAAGACGGAAGAGATGGAGTTCGAGAGCATCTATCTTCTGTCAGTCGTACAGATCCCCACGAATAAAGGCCTTAGGAGGGAGAACTTTCCGGACAGGATATACAAAACCGAAGAGGAGAAATTCAACGCTATTGGGGACGATGTCGCCGGATGTAACGCCAAGGGAAGGCCGGTCCTGGTCGGGACCATATCGATCGAGAAATCCGAGAGGCTTAGCCGGCTGTTGTCTAAGAAAGGCGTTAAACACAATGTCCTTAACGCGAAGCATCACGCCAGGGAAGCGAGCATAGTGGCGCAGGCCGGGAGGTTCGGCGCGGTTACGATAGCGACTAACATGGCCGGAAGGGGTACGGATATACTTCTCGGCGGCAGTCCCGAGGCTCTCGCTCATGACGAGGTCGAGAAGCTCGCTATAGAGGACCCGATCGAAAGGGCGAAGGTTTTCGAGAAATATCTGGCGGAGTTCAAGGATAATAACCAGGCGGAACACGATAAAGTCGTTAATGTCGGCGGCCTGCATGTAACCGGCACCGAGAGGCACGAGTCCCGGAGAATAGATAACCAGCTCAGGGGGCGTTCCGGAAGGCAGGGTGACCCGGGATCCTCGAGGTTCTATCTGTCTCTCGAGGATGATCTTATGCGCATATTCGGGTCGGACAGGATCAAAGCGATTATGAACCACCTGGGAATGGAGGAAGGCGAAGTAATAGAGAATCCTCTCGTCACAAGGGCCGTGGCCACCGCACAGAAAAGGGTGGAGGGACAGAACTTCGAGATAAGGAAACATCTGCTCAAGTACGACGACATCATGAACAGGCAGCGCGAGATCATTTATACCAGGAGAAGGATGATACTGACGAGCGAAGATCTTCGGGAAGAATTCCTTGAGTGCTTTTCGGTGAGCGCGGAAAGCCTCCTGCTCAAATGGGACGAGGACCCCGACACCGCTACGCTCATCAAGAACATAATGTACAAGTACGTGATGAGCGTCAAAGAGGACGAGATAGAGAAACTTTACGCCAAGGATATCCTCGCGCTTTTGACGCAAAAAGCCGGAGATCTTTATTCCATGAGGGAAAAGCTCATTGGGAAGGATCGCCTCCGTGATATCGAGAAAATGATAATGCTTTCGGTGATAGATTCCAACTGGAAAGAGTACCTTAGGGAGATAGACGACCTCCGGGAAGGCATATCCTGGAGGGCATATGCCCAGAAGGATCCCTTTGTCGAATTCCAGCACGAAGCGTTCGGGATGTTCCAGGAACTTATGTCGAAGATCGACGAGCAGGTGGCAGAGAGGCTCATGAAGATATCTCTCATGGAGGAACAGTTCAAAAAACGGATGATGGGCCAGGACCGGACCGTTTACGAGCACAAGGAGTTCTCCGCGCTCAGCGCTCCCGGCGCGCCCCGGGACGAGGACGGCGGGGAAACGGGAGGCGGCCGCCCGGGCCGCCCGTCGGGCATGCCGCATGGGGAGGCCCCGGTCACGATCAAGAGGGATGCGCCTAAGGTAGGGCGTAACGATGAATGCCCTTGCGGGAGCGGGAAGAAGTATAAGAAGTGTTGCGGGGTTTGAAGCGTTAGTCGTTAGTCGATAGTCGTTAGTCGATAGGGGTTGAACGAAGGAAACATTTAGTTTCCGTTCTCACTAACGACTATCGACTCTTGCCTAACCCCCTAACGACTGGCAACGAACAACTTGATGGATCAGTTAATGACTTTCAATTTGCGTAATATAAGTTTCGCGTTACTATCGGCAGTCCTGGGAATATTCTCATTTCCGCCTTTCGGGTACAGCTTTTGCGCCTGGGTGGCGTTTTTGCCGTTACTGATAATGGCCGGAGAGACGCGCGCTAAAGACGCGGCCCTTTATGCCTACCTGTCCGGAGTCCTGTTCTATCTCGGAACAGGCTGGTGGATCTTCAGGGTCACGGTCCCCGGAGGACTTTTACTTATACTCATGCTCGCTATCTATCACGGTCTTTTCGGCTATGCCGCGAACAGGATAAAAAAATACTCGATGGACCTGCTGCTTTTCCCTTTCATATGGATAGTCCTTGAGTTTTTGAGGTCGCACATATTCGGAGGTTTCCCGTGGGCGATCCTGGGTTACACCCAGTACAAGAACGTGCCGTTGATACAGTTAGCGGATTTCACCGGTGTTTACGGTGTGTCGTTCCTGGTAATGCTCTTCAATACGTCGGTGTACTCCTTTTTTACGGGGGAGAAAAGAAGGACGATGTATCTCTCCATAACGCTTTTCATAATGGTATTCGCCCTTGGGTACGGGATCAAGAGGGTTGAAAGCCTGGAGCCATGGTGCGATATAAGGCCCGGTGTTGTCCAGGGCAATATACCGCAGGAGGAAAAATTCGATCCCGCCTCTTCCGGGAGCATATTCGACAGGTACTCTCGACTGACAAAAGAGCTTGCCGATATCAGTCCGGATATTGTCATCTGGCCCGAAACTTCCTATCCGTATCTGGTGAGCGGCGAAGAGGGCCTGGAGGATGTTTCGGTACTGGCGACGGAGATCGGTATCCCTCTTCTCGCTGGGGTGGTCAGGGACGACCGTGATGGGCATTATTTCAACAGCGCTTTACTCGTCGGCAATGACGGCGCGGTCCTGGACACTTACGATAAAACGCATCTTGTCCCTTTCGGGGAATACATCCCGTTCGAGAACTTCATCTTTTTTCTCCGCGGGATCATAGACAAACCCATAGGAAATTTTCTGCCCGGAGAGAGATACACGCTATTCCCCCTGAATTCCGTAAAAACGTCGGTCACCACTGAAGCAGGAAGGAAGCGCGAGACCAGGTTCCTGAAATTCGGGGTTATGATCTGTTTCGAGGATTGTTTCGGGTACATATCGCGCAAATTGGCGAAAAGCGGGGCCAGTTTTCTCGTTAATATCACCAATGACGCGTGGTTCGGGCCGTCTGGGGCCCAGGAGCAGCATGTGCAGGCGTCGGTGTTCAGGGCGGTAGAGAACCATGTCCCGGTAGTCAGGGCCGCGAACACGGGGGTTTCATGCTTTATCGACGCTTCCGGCAAGGTCTTGTCACGCGTCAGGGCGGAAGGAAGCGACATATTCGTCGAGGGCTCCCTGGCAGAGACGCTGGGAATTACGAACGTTAGGACCTTCTACACTTTCTATGGGGACATTTTTATATTTTTCTCGGTTTTTGTCATAATTTTCATAACCGCTCTCGAGGTATATATGATTAAAAAGAGCGGCCTTTGATGGTATAATGATAACGTTATGAAGATCGCGTGTATTTCGCTGATAGTATTGAGCATTACCGCCGCCCGGGCTTTTCCGGAGGATGTACCTGTTCCTTTGGTCACGGCCGCGGCGACCACCGTCTCCCGGGCTCCGGTAGTATCGGCCAGGGCCCTACAGGATAAGAATTCCATCGAAGCGGAGGAATTCGATTTCGCCAACGGCCTTTTTTCGCGCGGCATGTACGATATGGCCGTCGAGGAATACAAGAAATTCATCGAGGCTTATCCGGACAGCTCTTACCGGGAGCTGGCGGATTTCAGGGCCGGGGAGAGCTTTTTCATGGATAAGGAATACTCCGCCGCGGAGACCTGGTTCGAGGCTTTCCTTGCCGGCGATCCCGCTGAAGAACTTTTATCGAAAGCCCAGCTCCGCCTGGCGCAGATAGGCTTTTTCAAGAACGAATTCGAGAAGTCGCTCTCGACGTTCAAGAGATTGTCCCTCGTCGTAAAATATCCCGAAGTGGCTTCAGCCGCGAAGTATTACATCGCGAATATAAATTTTAAATCCGCGAAATACCCCGAAGCGATCGTCGACTGGGAAAAGATCGCCAGCGATTATCCATCGAGTGAGTACGCTGCGTATTCGTATATGAGACTTGGCGAGACTTACGCCAAACTGAAAGAGATCGATAAGGCCATAGCCGCTTATAAACGGGCGGCGGATACCACCGATAATAAGGACTTTAAGGCCGAGGCCAGTATAGGCGAAGCCGAGGCCTACTATGATAAGGGCGACCACAAGACCTCTGCGGACCTTTTTGCGAAAGCCATAACCGTTACGGTTAAGAGCGAACTCCTCGACGAAGCGATATTGGGGCTTTTCTCGTCCTATTATAAGGACGAAAGATACCCTGAAATATTTGAGATGGCGTCGTCCCTTATCCCCAGGATCAAGGACAGAACGCTCGCGGAAAAGGCCAGATATATACTCGGCAACAGCTACTTTAACCTTGATAAGTTCGCCGAGGCGGCGGATATTTACGGGAAGCTTGTCAAGGACGACCCGGCGGGAGAATACGGAAAAAAATCAGCACTTAACCTCCTCTGGGCTTCTTTCAAGTCCGGAGACCTGGACGGCGCTCTTAACGGGGTTAACGGTTATCTGGCCGGAGGCGGGGAGATAAAAGAGGAAGCCGCGTACATTAAAGCTAAGGTGCTCGTCAAGAAAGGGTTAGAGGAGGAAGGGATCGCCGCCTATCTCGATGTTTTGAGCGGCGACGCCAGATCAGAGTACTACAAAGAGGCGCTTTACGATCTCGGGTGGCTCTACGCTAACCGGAAACAGCTCGATGAGTCGGTCACATTCTGCAAAAGGTTCGTCGCGACTTTTCCCGAGGATCCGAGGAGCCCGGAGGTCCTTATCAAGGTGGCCCAGGACGAGATGAAGATAAAGAAATACGCGGACGCCGAATCGGATTACCTGCTCTTCCTTTCCACTTACGGAAAGAACCCTCTTAAGGAAAAGGTCATGTTCCAGCTCGGCAGGGTTTATATGGCCGCCGGTAAGAACAAGGAGCTGGTGGAACTTTACGGAAATTTCGTCAGAGAATACCCCGGGTCGGAAGCTGCTACGGCGGCTGTTTTCTGGATAGGCCACGCCTACCAGGGGCTTGGAGAATGGGACAAGGCGATAGACGCCTTTAACGGCCTATTAGCAAAGAAGGACGGGGAATATTACAATAGGAGCCGGGAGTCTATCGGCTACTCGTATTTTAAAAAAGGAGAGTTCAAAAAAGCCGCGGGGGCTTATCTTGACATCCTCCGGACCTCGCCTGATCACGAGATGTCCGTGGATATATACCAGTGGACGGCCGAATACTATTTCAGTAAGGAGGAAAGCGACCTGTCGTTGGAAGTTCTTTCCGCGCTCGAGAAGGCCAACCCCGACGCGGCCGCTAACGGAGTTCATATGTTCCTCGTGGCGGAGAACGAAAGGCGGAAAGGGAGAACTGGCGAGGCGCTTCAAGATCTCGGTAAAGCTATGGAATATGGTCTCCCGGGGGCTTACCGGGATAAGGCTTACCTCAGCATGGGGCGATGCCACTTAGCGGCGGGCGATAACGAGAAGGCGCTATCGGCTTTCGAGGAGTCTCTCCGGCAGCATACCGATAATTTGACCGGGGCTTCGGCGAGGTATGAGATTGGGAATATTAAACGTCTCCAGAAGAAATACGAGGAGGCGGCGAAAGCGTACATGATGGTGGCCATCCTTTACGACGACAAGGACCTGTGCCCGAAGTCTTTATTCAACGCGGGAGCCTGTTTCGAGGTCATCGGAAAACAGGATAAGGCCAGGGATGTTTATCTCGAGCTCATCAAGCGGTATCCTGACGACGCTATGGCGCTAGAGGCGGAAAAAAAACTGGAGGGAGAGCTCCGTGCGAAGACGCAGTAGGGACCTGATAGCTTTCTTTATCCTCTTTTCCATGCTGGTCCATAGCGGGGCGCTTTTGACCTCCAGGTTCATATATTTCTGGGGGATGAACGCGAATAGCGACAAGAAGGGAGACCTTTTCAGGCTGAAGGACGTTGTCAAGGATGCCGGTCCGGGAGACAGCGAAGTGCCCGGCGACGGCGGAGGAGAACCTTTTCCCCAACAGATAAAGGAAAGGGATGTCCGGGAAGAACTTCGTGAGCTCGACAAGATGATGGAAGAGGACAAACAGGACGAGGACGTCCCGATCGAGAATAAAAAGGACGATCTGAAAAAAGAGGATGTCAAAGAAAAGAGGGCGGACAGAACTGCTGACGAGGAAACGCTGCTACAGGAAGAGAAGGCGCTTGAGAAGGACGCCGAGCCCGAGAAAAGGATCATAGAAAAGACCGCGACCGATAAGACCATATCCAAAACTTCGTCGGTTAACTCTGACGACAGCGCTCAGGTTATGGAACACGCCGTCGAGAAGAAGGCCTACAAATGGGTCGTTCCTGTGACGGGCATGATGAACGTCCTTAAAGGAGGCATGTCCGGCGGATCGGGTCCGGATTCGGGGTTTTTCGGAGGGAAGACAAGGATAAAGGAATACGACGATATAACCGGGCTCATAGATATCAAGGTGCTAAAATATACGAACCCGTCCTCCGGGGAAAAATATTTCAAGCTCATAATAAAGATAGACAAGCCCGGGCGCCTCAGGGTCATACCCAAAGAGGTCATTTTTCTCATAGATTCCTCGAAAAGTATAACCGAAACGAAACTGGAGTACATGAAAGAAGGGGTCATCAACTCGCTATGGAAGATGAACCCGGGCGATAAGTTCAACGTCATAGCCTTCAGGAGCGGCCTTTTAAAATTTATGCCCGAGCCGGTCGAGATCTCGAACGCCAACCTCCTCGGAGCCGAAATGTTCATTAAGAGCCTTGAGGCCGTAGGGGTCACCGACGTCAATAGGTCTCTTCTCGATATGGTCAATACAGCCCTGGACAGGGACCCGTCATACATACTTCTTCTAACCGATGGGCGTCCGACCACCGGTGTGGTTGACTCGAAAAGCATTATCAGGGAGCTTACTCTGCAGAACAAGCTCGACCGGCCCATCTTCTCATTCGGCGGAGGAGACAGGGTCAACAGGTACTTATTGGATTTTATTTCATATCAGAACAGGGGCTGGAGCAGGTTTGCCGAAAGGGCGTTCAACATAAGGGGCGATTTCGTTAAACTGTATGAGGAGATAGATAACCCTCTTCTTTTGAACCTGAGATACAGACTGAGCAACCTCGATTCAAAAGAAGTTTATCCCAAATATCTGCCGGATTTTTTCGCCGGCCGGGAACTGACGATATACGGACATTATAATGACGCGAACGAATTTTCCATGCAGTTATTGGGCGATATCGCCGGAGAGACCAAGGAGATGATATTCAAAAGGGCACTTGCCGAGGCCGACGAGGGTGACGCGTCAATAGAAAGGGACTGGGCTTTCAGAAAAATATATTACCTCATCAGCCAGGACACCCAGGGCAAGTTAGATTCTGAGAAAGCCATCAAGGAAGTCAAAGCCTTGTCCGCCAGGTATAAGATCGTGACGCCTTATGATATCGAGAAAGGTGACTGAGTAACGTAGGATGTAGGACGTGTGCCGTGGGGGCGTAGGGGCGCGATTTATCGCGCCCGAATAGGTCATGTAAAATTATAGGTGATATCCGGTGAGAGAACAATACATGCAACGCGCGATAGACGACGCCCGCTCCGGGGTAGACGCCGGTGACGGGGGGCCGTTCGGGGCGGTTATTGTCAAGGACGGCGTTGTGTTGGCTACATGTCACAATACGGTCCTCCTCGACAACGACCCTACTCAGCATGCCGAAGTGAGGGCCATATCCAAAGCTTCCCGGAAAATTGGTTCATTCGACCTTTCCGGGTGTGAGATCTATTCGACCACCGAACCCTGCCCGATGTGTTTTTCAGCGATACACTGGGCCAGGATAAATACCTTATATTACGGCACGACGATAGACGATGTCCGTAAGCTCGGTTTCAACGAACTCACCATCCCCGCCGCGGCGATGAAAGATATTGGTAAGTCTCCGATAAAGATAGTCCCGTCATTCCTCTTTGAAAAATGCGCTGAGCTCCTTGGATATTGGGAGAGGACTTCGAACAGTAAAGTCTATTAGGAATACTAAACTGTCGTCTCCGCGAAAGCCGTCATCCCTGCGAAAGCTGTCATCCCCGCGAAAGCGGTCATTCCCGCGAAAGCGGGAACCACATAATAATAACATTCCCATGTGATCCCCGCTTTCGCGGGAATGACGCCTTTTATTTCCATTTTTTCCATTTTTTTAGTGTAAATTTAAAAATAGGCAGATACCACTTGACATATTTCCCATTTCTGTTATAATAACACAAAGTAGAAAGTAGTACTAACCAAAATAAATGTTGAGAAAATTAAATGGAGGAAAAAATGAATACTGTTTATTTCGTGAAATTAATGAAGAAGTGTTTTTCAATATTTGTATTGATCACTTTTTCATTAACTAATCTCTCATATGGCGACGCGCGGATGGATCTTGTCGCTAAAACTATCGATTACCTCTCGCCCTTATTAAGGACTTGGGGCGCGACTCTCGATGAAAATCAAGAGCTCAATCAGGTCATGGAAGAGCTGATCGGAGGGTTAGGCAAGGAGGGAGAAGATTTCATAGCGGTCAGCGATGATCTTAGGAGCCAATTCGCGACAAGGTATGTCGCGGTTTCTTTGCAGCAAACGTGGCGCGCATTAGTCGCAGAAGAGAAAAAGAGAGCCGACGCCCAGACGAAAGGTGCCCAGAAAGATCCCGCGAAGGTCGCGGCCGGTTACTGGAACAGCGCGACGGAAGGAATTCTTAAGAGGGGGCTTATTGACGCCGTCGTTGCTAAGGCCAAGGAGAGCTTCATGGCAGCCAATCCTCAGGGCGAAGCTAAATTCGAACTGATCGAGGCGATGATAACCGAGGTGCTCGACACACTGTTAATAGGTATAGACGAAGCTACTCTCGAGAACGCCGATGCCGTAATAAGGGAGATAGACCTGGCCGCCGCGAAGTTCGCCCCGACTGCCGGAAGGCAGGCTGTCGGGAAACCTCTTACGCCTAACCAGGCGACAGCGGCTGATAGATTGATCAGAGAAGCCAACGGACGGGGTGAACGAAAAGAAGTGAGATCGGTTGATGTTAGGTATTCTTTTAACGGATTGGACGGGCAATTCATAACCGTTAATAGAGAGTTGACGGTCAATGTATATGATGACAAGTTAGCTGACGCTTATAATAAGGCGCGCATTCCCATTAATACTCATCCCGGGACGGGAGGCGAACTGTTAAAAAGAGCGTTGCAGCAGGTGCATCAGGTATCATTCCTGTGGAATAAGCTTCTCAACACCGTTGGTATCGAAGGGAGAGGGATCTGGGCCAAACATGAGATAGCTCATCTTGATATCGTTACCGTCGAGAGATTGGCCAGAAAGTATTTCGCGTCAAAGTATCCGGCAACGGTAAGAGCAATGAAAGACCACGGGATACAATCGATACCGACAGAGTTATTGACGGATATGAGGAACTTAAGTGCGTATGTCAATTCGGTTATCACTGAAGACCATAGTAATCTGGCGAAGGCTCTTGGTGAGGGGAAAGATTCAGATCCCGTTCTAAAAGACGCTTTAACATCAACCGGAGTCGATATAAATAATTTGAAAATACCTGTAATGACCCCGGACATAGCCCAACTTATGGTAATTACATGGGCCAAATGGAACCTGGCCGGCAGGCCCGTTTATGAGGCCCAGGAGGAATATATAAACCACGTGCTGAAACTGGATTTCGATAAGGAGGCCGGGGAATTTGACGTTTCAAATATCCAAACTGAAATGCGTCAAGCCATATTAGAGAGATATCCCGAGCAGTTAGCGTTATTAAATCGCGTGGAGTATTCAACCGGTGATGTTCAGGAGCCCGTGACTGTCGGAGTATACGCGTCTTCAGTCACTACGCCTGAAGAGGAGATCAAGACCGTTACGATATACGGCGGGGATAAAGTGGGCGAGCTTAAAGGGATAATGGGAGTGACCGAGGACGTTTATCCCTTCAAACGGGAAATTAAGCTGACACAGAACGCCTCGGGCAAAGTCAGAGCGAATTGGATCTTAAAGGTATTCACACAGGAAGCCGCGAATGCTCCTCTTCTAAAAGATGTGCTTGGGCAGGTGGAAAAAAGCGTTGTTTTGATCGCTGATAAAAAACCTTTAAAGCTGAACAACCGGGAATGCAATTATGTCGGGGTTAACTTCGAGCAGAGAACAATAGTGATCGCGAAGGGTGAAGAAAGAGACGTGATCAAGAGCGATGAATTCGACAAGGTCATGGACGAATGGCGGATAACGGCAGCGGATGAAACGGGCGTTGAAATAAGAATGGATTATACCCGGACTAACGATGAAGAAACCGCCTACACCGCGTTCGCCATGTTCGCGAAGAACCTGGACGAGCTGAAGGGCCAGAAAGTGGATATCTACCTCCCGGTCGAAGGCATCGGCAAGTCGGATATAGCCACCGCTGAAGAAAGGGATAAGTCCGACCTAAGCGTCGAAGCGGCGCCGATAGTTAGAAGGCTCCAGAAGATGTTCAATGAGATCCTTGGCGACGATATGGTCAATATCCACGCGTTCGACACCAGGGAACCAGAGAAAACCGAGTTTAAGATCAGGCCGGGCGCGAAGGGCGTAATAGGCATGCCGGTAGATAAACAGGGAGATGGAATTAAAGCATTATCGGAGAAGTTGGGAGATTTCAGTGTATTGCCGTTCCGGGCGATGAGCGAGATATCCAAGGGCGAGAACTGCAACCTCATAGAGATGACGGCGACGGCGATAATGCAGGCGAGCCTGACGTCAGATAAGATCCTCGACACCGGTAATCAATACGCCGCCGATTTCTGCAGTGTTATCGCGCAGATATACGATAAGGACCTGACAAAGGAGAGCGAAAGGCACAAGCTGTTCCTATTCATCCCGCACAGTGAATTTAAAGGTATTGAATTCGACAAGATCAAAACTGAGACGAAATTCAAATGGGTCGAGAACGCGCTCGGTCAATTGAGCGGATGGCAGAATGACCTCGTCCGGAAGATCAACGACATGCTCGGAGAGATGAAGCCGCTCATCCAGGAACTCCGCCAGAAGTTCGAAGCGATAAAGAAAACCATGTGGTCCGCATAATTTCCGTGGGACGTGGGATGTGGGACGTTGGACGTCCTACATCCCACGTCCTACGTCCTACGGTACAAAGTATTTTCATATGATCCCCGCTTTCGCGGGGATGACGTCTCATATCCTCACGTAAAACAAAAAATACTCAGATATAGAAGCTTGTCTTTACCCATTGTGTCAATATACTTTATTTGTTAGCACAAAAAACATTAAGAAAATATATAACTCATAGTGAGGGTCATGGGGAAAGTCCGTGTAACGAGTATATTTTTTAGGAAAACCCAGGCGGTGTTCACGACGCTCGTGTTCGCCCTTAATTGTATTATTGTAGATAATGCCCGGGCAATTGCACTTCCAATTGTAAAATCTGATGCTATCGGGAAATTGAACGATATTGATCAATTGGTTATCCCATATGGCCTTGGTTCCGTAAAAGATATGTATAAAGGGCCTTCGGATAGATCCGTCATACTTATTCAGGACGCCCACTGCGAATACTCCTGCCAGCAAAAGATCGCAGGCCTACTGGAATACCTGAACTCCGGATTCGGGGTAGACCGGGTTAACCTGGAAGGCGGGAGCGAGAATTACGATCTTTCAATTTTTACCGGGATCAGGGATAAGACCGTAAGGCACAAAGTGTCGGACCAGTTCGTCAGGGACGGGACACTATCCGGCTCTGAATTCTTCGCGGTGAACAGCGTAACAGGGATCGAACTGTGGGGGATAGAGGATGTGGACCTTTATATGAAAAACCTTGCGGCTTACCGGGGCACTCTCAATGAAAGGCGAGAAGTCTCGGGCAAGATAGAAAAGATACAGTCGGCGCTTAACGGGCTGAAGGAACATATTTATTCGGGAGAGTTTCTGGCATTGGATTCCAAAAATCTTCAATACAGGTCCGAAAAAATATCATTCAAGGAATACATTGAGTACCTATACGGAACCGCGTCCTCAAAAAAAATACCGATCCCGGAATACCCCAATCTGGCGCTTTTATCCGAGACCATTCAGGGTGAATCAAAACTTGATTTTAAAAAAGCCGGTATCGAAAGGGACACTCTCATAGATACCCTGAAAAATGACCTTTCAAAAGGCGACTTGAAAACACTTTTGCAAATGACGGTAGAGCTTAAGGAAGGCAAAATAAGCGAGGAAAAGTTTTACGGTGAACTTACCGATAAAGCGAAATACCTTGCCCTCGATATGGCCAAATATCAGGAATTGGTAAAATACACCGAATATGTTTCAGCCTATAAGAGTATTGATAAGTACGAGGTGAGCAGGGAGATAAGGGAGCTGGAGAATAGAATAAAAAGTATTATCGCGTCATCCGCGGAGGAAAAAGAGCTGGATATTCTTTCGGGGAATATCGAAACCATATCGAAGCTGGCGGAGTTCAAGCTTACGGTTGAGGAATATGTTCATTTCAGGGATAACAGAGAAACGTTCAATATCGGACGGTTCATGCGTTTTATAAGGCGGGAATGTCCAAAATACGGCATCGTTCACGGGATACCCGAAGATATTTACGGTATGGAGGGGCATTTGGATAAAGCTTCGGAATTCTACAGTTTGGGGTTCGAAAGGGACGAAGCTTTCATGCGCAACATAAGGTTCTCTCCGTCCGGAAGCGGGGAACTGAAACGTATAGCGGTGGTAGTGACAGGCGGTTTTCACGGTGAGAATTTGGGACGTATTTTCAGGGATAACGGGATCTCTTACGCGACGATAATGCCGGAATTTATTATAGGGAAGGATGACGTGAACCGTTATTTCGATCTCCTTGCCGGGAAGTGGTCGGGCATCCAGGAGAGTTTGTACAAGGCTTTAGTCCCGGCTTCGAATATGCAGATAGCTTCTATCTTATCTGAAAAGATCGCCGCGCGGGTGTGGGAAGAGGAGAGGATAACCGCGTTCGAGGCCGCGGTGTTGATACGCGAGCGCCTGGGAAGCGAAAAGATCAGGCTTCTTGTACCCGGCGGTGAGGTCATCGAGCTCGGTAACGGCGATAAGATAAACGAAATGACACTTGAGAGTCTCTGCGCGGAATTATCAAACCGGGAAAGGGGAGTATCCCCTAGAATGGTAACGAACGCGGTGTCCAATATCGAAAGCATGCAAGTGCAGGGCGGGGTAAATGGATCGTGGGTAAGGGGAGAGGACCTTTCGGCGCATGGAAATATGGGAAGGTATAAAAAACTGGCGGTGATCGGGGCCGCCGGGACCGAAAGGGCATTTACAGTCAAAGGCGTGGAACTTGTCATAGACTTCCCGGATAAGGACATGGAGAAGGAATACCTCGATATCGTTAAGAACGCTGTGACCATGGCATTAGGAGAGATGGACGAAAGGGATTTCGCGCGTTTATTGGAGGCCCAGGGTAAGAGGAAGGAAGGGCTGAAGCCTATACTTGTGACTATACTTGACGGGTCAAAACACCTCTTCGAGGATCATACCGCGAACGGGTTCATAGGGGTCAATGGGAAGCTCTTTAATAAAAAGATATCTCCAGGCACTATCGGTAAGACGCTTCAGATTGGTTTCGCGCATGAATTATCGCATGAGGCCCTGATCGGGGAAAGGGCGATACTCGTGAAAAATACCGGTAAAAGTTCCGAGGATATCGACAATTTGAGCGCCGAGGAGATCATAACCGCGCTAACTCCCCAGCTTAAGGATCTTATGGAGGGCGACCTGTTCGAGCTCGATATCGATAAGGCTATCGATCTGGGAATGAGTTATGAGGAGGCGCTTGCTCTTGCCAACGAGGGGATTTTATCCCCGAATGACGGTTTTCTCGCGGGTCTCAGCTTTCACGGGAATAAGAGGCTCCGATCACGTGTAAGGGAATTCCTTGCGGAATATGATCTTAAGAACCATCTTATCGACGGGGCAGACCCGGAATATATGGATGTTTACGGGGAAATAAGGGCCGTGTTCGACAAACTGCTTGAAACGGCTGGGTACAATCCTAAATTCTTCCACCTATATTTTTCAGATGAGGAAGAAGCTAACGCGTTCTATCTGAACGGTTCTAATGTCTTTGTTGTCAATCTGGGGCTTTTAAAGCTTTCGTCTGAGAACGGCAAAGTGAAATTCAGTAAAGACGCGATAGCCTTTATACTGGCCCATGAATTGCAGCATCTCAGACAATATTACGGCGATGTGGGATCCGGCAAAATTGATCCGAATGCTGAACTGAAGCCCAGGTGGTCGGGCTGGGATACGATGACAGAGGAACAGAAGAAAGCGTACGCCAAGGAGAATGACGCCGACTGGAAGGCTGTATCGCTGATGAGCGAAGCCGGTTTTAACGTTACGGAAGCGTCGGCTATATTCAGGTTATTGTTGAAAGAGATGACCTCGGGCGACACGTCTAAACAAAATATCTATGTGCCGTTCGGAGCCCATCCGCAACTTGAGCCGAGGACATTGGAGCTGGAGGAACTGGTTAATAACCGTTACTGGCCTAATAGCTCCCGTGATATCTCCATGTTCCCGGACGATCTTATGGTTAAAACTTCACGGTTCCGGGGTTTTCAGAAAAGGGCTATCAACGTATCTTCAGATAAGGATTTCGCGCTCTTCATTAAAGAAGCCAGGGATATAAGAGAGCTCTCTCTAGCTGTCTCCATGGGGAAGAGCCGTAGATCTGAACCCGGGTATGAGGTTGAGGTCCCTCTGGGTGACCCCGAGGCAGCGGCTTGGTTGACTCTCCATCGCGCTTCGGATAGCGTTAGAGCATGGGATAATTCAGCAAGGAAGGAAGTTACCAAAGAAGGTTATAAAAAGAACAGGGAGGCCGCGGCAATGTCGGTTAAAAAGGAGCTAGAAGCTATCGGCCCGATATTGGCTGAGATCGAAGCGTCCAGGAATACCCAGAACGTGAAGTTCGATACAGTTGGCGGATGGGGCACACAGGGCATGCCGATGCCTTGGGGTGAAAAAATGGTATTTATAGATAGCGGAGTGGTATGCGCAGATATTCTGACTTATGCCGGATCGGCTTACATGGTAGTTAGCTCCGCTTTGACGGCAAATGAAGAGATAGTTACCGTGCAGATATCTTCCCCGGGTGATACAGTATTGATCCCATTAAAGGACCTGTTTCGGTACCGTAAAGCAACTATCCTTAAGGAAAAGGCCAGAATATCTCCGCCTTTAACACTGTTAAAAGCTATATCCGAACGTATAAATGCTTTAATAGAAGCGGATCCCGACAAAGAAGCGCAACTCAAGTTCTATGAGGAAATGTTCAAAAAATATCTTTTCCGGTCTGAAAAATTTTCGGAAAGGGCCGAGGAGACAAAGACGGAGTTCAACCGGTATACACGGAAAATCAAAGATAATAAGGTAGCGATCGCGGACAGAAGCGAGTTCCAGAGGTTTGTCGGAGAGTATCCTACGGCTAAACTTATCAGCGCCGTAGAGGGTCTGTTACCTGTTTGGATCTCGTTGGACGGAGTTCCATGGGCATGCGAGAGAGAATACCATGAGTTTAAAGAGACGCTTGAAGGTCAGGAAGTTAGGGAACCGTATTTTGTCCGCGGGGATTACACGGAATTCATAGACGCCGTGGCGGGTGAAATAATAGCCCGTGTCGAGAGGGGCGACGAATCTCGGGAGACCTTGATAAAGTTTGCCATCGCCATGGAGAAAGCCGGAAAAGTCGCTTACAGGATGCGCGGCGGGATCAGCGACGTCAAACTTAAAGTTCTAACGGCGATAGTAAGGGGATTACGTGCCGATAGCGGGCGGATAGGTGCACGGGAGATAGAAGAGTTCGTCCAGTTATTGGATAAAATGAAGCTACTCGAAGGGGCAAATACATATTGGCGAGACGCGGATAAGAGCGTGGATGGCATGAAAGAAGAAGTAGCGGCGGTGTTATACGACGCCTATCAGTCATACGATACAAAGGACGCGGTCGTCGGACTTTTCAGAAAACACAATAAGCTGGTTACCGGCCTTAAGGATTCTTTTTTCAGCTTATTGAACAATGACAAACATAAAGGGCTACGCACGAAGCTCGACATGCTTGTCGAGCTTGGCGAGGACGGGCGGTCGTTCTGGGACCTCAAGGGCGTGATCATGAACGACAATAGCGGGGAAAGCGACGCTTTTACTGATTGTTACATAAGCGAAATAACCGGTAAACAAGGCTCATTGTCTTTCCTGCGAGAGGCGTCGCCAATCGTGAAAAGGCTGGTCGTTCTCACTTATCTCGGCACCTTTGACGCTGAGGTGGGGCTATTGTTCGAGATATACGATAGGGCGGGCCAAAGGCTTAGGATGAACGCTGAAGATATGGACGCGTTACGTGAGTTTCTGGAAGCGGATGTCAGTAAAACGGAGAAGAGTTTTTCTTTTTCCCTGACGCTTGTAAAATTCGACTCGCGTCGGCAGCTTGCGCTATTATTACGGTTATTCCGCTTCCTTGAGGAGAAAGGGCGGGAAGACATTATCGGGAGATTCTTGCGTAATATCGATTTTGATGAAGCCTTAGGGTCAGGCATGCCTAAAGGAGAACAATATACCCGGGAGATGGGTACTTTCTCGATGTTCTTCGGGGAACTCCTGATGCGTTATCAGGATGATCTCCAGGCTGAATTTAATACAAAAGTATTCGGTATGGCAAGCAAGGCCGACTCTGATCAAGGTTTTTCCGCGGATGAAATGGTGTCGAGGCTCAACGGCAGCCGGGTTCAGCGTTTTGCCCGGTGGGACATCATGCATGAGGGGGACAAGGACCATATCGGCTATTTCGCGTTCCTGCCGGAGATATTTGAGGGCAGGTCATTCAAGGAATCTGCGGATGAAATAGCGGTTGTTTTCCAGGAAGGTTTTTTCAGGAATATGATGCTTTATTCGATCTTTATAAAAAAGATCCTTAACGAAAAACTGGGGATAGATGTGCCTTCGGGGGAGATGTTCGACTTCCCGTGGATGGAGAACCAGATCCGCGGGCACGAGGCTGATATTCGGGACGATCTGAAGTATCTTCTAAAATACATGGCCTGGGACAGTAATATACAAAGACTTAACGTTCGATATCTGGCCCAGTCGTCGAAAGATCCTTATACCGTTGACGATGCCGCATACGCGCTTGAAAGACCCGGGTATACGGACATTGAGTATTACGATATCGGAGGCAGGGAGTCGCAGCTTAGCCTGAACCTGGCGGGTTTGGATAGCGGGCATATCGCGGATTCGTTGGTTGGTAGAAATATCAAGGACCAGCTGGATATCGTATTGGAATACTATCCGTTAAGGTCCTTGGCCAGGGATAAATATCTTGCAAATATCTTTTCGGGGACGATCAGGGATATACGCTCCGGCAATGCCGACTTTAGCGCGTCGGCCCCGGAGATGGAGAGGGCATTGAAAGAGTTCCAGAATATCTCTTCCATGGAAAAATTCGCCGTTCAGGCGCTGGAAGAAAGCCTTAAAGATATAAGTAAAAAAAAGAATTCGCCGGTATCCTTTAAAGAAGAGCTTGATGAGATAAAAAGGTTTTTATCTGGCCACAGCTACGTTAGGGACGAAGTTTTAACCCAGTTCACTAACCGGCAGGTAAAGACCAGCCGAGAATACGCGGAAATAGCGCATCTATTCGTTCAGGACCCCGATAATGTAAGGGACAAAGGTAGTTCAGAGTATCTGTTCTGGAAAGAGCAAATGCAGACTATCATCCTAAATATGGATGTTACCGAGAAAAAAGACCTTTTGCTGTGGCTTATGGATATTAAGGGATTGCCTCTTAGCCTGAAAAATTATGAATTCCGGCTGGGCGTAAATTTCGACGGGTTTAAGAATTCGTTCGGCCTTTTTGAGGGCGAGTTCTATAAAGGGGTAGGAAGAAAGAACCAAGAAGAGATATTGAACAGCCTGTTCCTCGGCGACAATGGTATCTTCTCTGACCCGGCGTCCTATGATGAATTTGTGGAAAAAATAGTTTCAAAACTTATACGGCCTTCCAAAAACGCTTTGAAGGAACTTCTGAAAGGCGTCCTTACCACAGGTGATCCCGGACGGCGCATGAAGGTCCTTATGGGCGTTCTTAAGAATTATGACGGTTTGAGCAAAATAGAGTCGACGGAAGAACAGGAAGCGGTTGCGGTAAGAGTGTTCCTCGAGGCTAACGGGCTGGTCGGGATAAAGTTGGGCCAGTTCCTTGTGCATTCGGCTTTTGTCGAAAAAGGGACTATTCTCCAGAAAGAGCTCGATAAGCTCAAAGACTCGGTAGCGCCCATAAATAAAGGTATCGTTTTCGACATGCTGGAGAAGATCTATAAAGGGAAGGCGTTCGAGGAACATTTTGAGTCGCTGGACGAGATATTGGGGAGCGCGTCCATTAAGGTCGTTTACAAAGCCACCCGGAAAGACGGGAAAAAGGTCGTTATTAAGATAAAACGCCCCGAGGTCGATAAGCTGATAGACAGGGACCTTAAGTTCCTTTCGGACATGCTGAACAGGTTCGGACCGATGCTTGAAAAAGAAGGGCTTACCATCCCACCGGGGCTCGAGGAAAGGCTGAAAGGGATAATCAACGAGGAACTGAATTTCGGCACAATGGACAAAGAAGGGGCCGGAGAGGCGAATAACCAGGTCAGGATGAGGCGTAATATGGAGTCGAGAAAGACTCGGGAAGCGGATGGTGCGATATACGAATTCTCGGTCCCGAACTCGGTTGAGGTCTACGACAACGCGTTGATGGTCGAGGAGTTCGCTATGGGCGTACCGCTCAAGAAGACGGATGAACTTCGCGCTAGTGGAGTAGAGACCGATAAGGTCCAGGAGCTTATCATGGAGGAGCTCCTCATGCAGTTCTTCGTCGACGGCTTTTATCACGCGGACCTGCATAGCGGCAACGTTCTTGTCGATAAGACCGCGGAAAAGACCTTTATCCGCATAATAGATATCGGCGCGGCCGCGGTGATAAGCGAGGATAACAGGATGAGGCTTATAGGTATGTTGAGCGCTCTGTGGGATAAAGATAAATGGGATATAGGTAAGCAGATCATATATGAGTACTTCCCGCAATTCGCCGGGAACCAACCGCTGGAGCTGGAGTTGAGAAGTATTGTGGATTCCGAGCTCAATCCCGTGCAGAAGCTCATAGTCCTATTCGGGATGCTTGAGAAGAACGGTATAGATTTTAAAGGCGAATTCAGGGAATTTTACTCGGTTATCAGGTTTTTAAAAGCGTCGGAGTATCTTTTTACGGATAAGATGCTTGAAATGCTGAAAAAAAGATTTTTCCCCGCGAATATCGATGAGCTTAAACGCGGAGCTGTCGAGTTAACGCAAGAAGTACGTAAAAATTTTGGTGGGATGGATTCTCCCGCGGTAACGGAGGTTGGAACAGAGGATGAAGGCCTTGAAATAACTTTTAATATTGAAACTTTGCAAAAGGCAAAGATAGAGCTGGATAGGCTGAAACAAATGAGGTATTGGTCGACTATAGTCACGCCTTTCCCACAGGTCGCGGATGTTGTGGACCTTTGCGACGGGATAATCAGCTACTATGTCGATAGCGGGACGCTTATGAAAATGAAAATGGATAAAAGCGAAAGGGAAAAATATGAGGATATCAGGGAGATGATAAGATCTATCCAGGATATTATCATCAATCAGGGAGTAGGGCCGTTCAGTATAATAAAGATCATGCGGCTGTTGGGACGGATAGGCAAATACAGGAACGATGTCATCGACTACATCTTAAAATACTATGTTCCCGTAAAAGGGGTTTTAGATCACATTAAGCTGGTGCGAGGGATCTCCGGTGCTGGTGAATCTGAATTGGGAAAATTGCTTGAGAGGAAAATGATAGAAAAGATAGACAAGGAAGTAAGTGATAAATTCGGCAGATTGCCCGGAGATATAGTTACTGACCGGAAGGAAGACCGGGTAGTAGCGACCCTGGAGGCACTTATGGCCGGCGAGAAAAAGAAGAGTTCACCCATTCGCGCTATAATGGTCGTCAATGGCCGTACGGATGAGGAGATCGAAAAAATGGAAAGAACCATAAATAAAGGTCTCGCGGCGAACGGATTCGGTTCAGCCGATAAAAAATGTAAACGGGAAATATGTCTTATTAACGGCGATGACGAGACTTATAAGGATAAACTTATGGAAGAGGTGAGAAAAGCCGAGCGATCTCTCCCTGCTGATGGGAAGAACATGGCGGTGACGGTTTTCGCGCCCGAAATAATATCAGCTGAGATCAGCGCTTTTGTAGCGGGAAACGGTCTCTTAAATACTGTTAAAGTGATAAAGGACGGATATACCGATTCTGATCTTGATAGCAATAGGTTTCCTGACATCATGTCAAGATACGCCATTGCCAGGAATATTTTCGTTTATTACAATACCAACGCGCAAGATGACGCTTTGGCAGCTATAAATAAGGTCCTTTCGCAGGTTACCGCCGGAAATTCCATCAATAACATCGAAGATCTGTTCAACATTATCCTTATGATCAAACCCGTTGACTTTAAAGAGATCACAGAATGGCAGGATGCCATGACCGAAATAGCCACATCCCTATAACCCAGGCAAGTATATGCACATATTTATTGACCTAATCAGAGCCGGTGTGTTATAATAATAAAAATCAACAGTGTCAACCCTTGAAATGTTAATCGATGAAAAGGCTTTTGCCAATTCACATTCTAAGTGGTTACGCCATTACTTGGTTATTGCTTAACATATCGAAAAATGCGGAATTTTAAAGTCAAATTTCTTTCTATTTTGTTAACAGCGAGTTTTGTCGTTAGCAATGTTTCTGATGCCTTTCCGGGTGGGCTGCCGACTGTTCTCAAGCAGAATCTTCAGCCGCAGTTGATGTTAAAGCCTTTAATGGATGAAGTTACCGGTGTTTACCATAGACAGTTAATGCTTGAGATCTTTCTTGTTCTGGATATGGTCGCAAAAGGCGAATCACATACGCGCATAAATGCGTTGCTTGATGAAAGGGTGCTTAAAAGTGGCGGCAAGAGGTATCTGGACCTTACGGCACCCTGGCGGAGCGAAGGAGGGGAAGTTATGATCCCGCTTTCGGTAACTGACGAAATAACTCTCGATGGCAGACGCAAGGGATTTTGTTTGTTCCTGGATGAGCCGTCGCTCGTGAGGAGGATACAGCTGGGGGCTGAGATCAAAGGAAGGATCGAGAAAATGACCGGAGCTTCGGCCTTTATTAATAAGGGCGAAAAGTGGAAGGAGAAATTCAAGGCAGCTATCAAAGAGGGGAAAGTCGAACGTGTAACGGACCAAAAGCCTTTCACGGATGCAGTCGCGAACGCGTTAACCGGGAAAATTCTGTCAGACGAAGCCGTTTTCGTCAAAGATCTTCTTTCCTTGGGTGAGTTAGACATGATCCTGTTCCCGTCAATTATCGAAGGGTCGAAAAATATCACGGGAGAGGACGATTTCCTTCTCGGGATCGCCACTGTTCGTGGCGATTTAAAAGAACTGGGGTCGATCGGGCTCGGGGAGAAGGACGTTATAGGCTATTCCAAAGATCTTCTTGCTTTTCTTGAGGGGATCGATAGAAGGCGGATAGCGGGCGGCTTACGGTCAAGTCTCGCTGCCGAATATATTTTTCACGAGGCGCTTGAGTATGTTCTTTCTTCGGGCGGTACGGCCGATGGCGTTGCCCATGGGAAGGCCAGGGATATGCAGAGATCGGTTTTTCCCGAAAATTATACCGGAGAAGGCGAAGGCGTATTAAGCGAAGTCCTTAGGATTTTCATCGATACAGGCGCGTCCCTGGGCTCAAGGAAAAGGGATAGCCTCATGGCGATCTACGGCGAGGTTATAGAAAAAAAGTTCCCGGATACGGGGAAAAGGACCCTGGACGTTTCGGGTTCTAGCGATATGTACTACCCCCTCATCGCCACGGACTCGACAGAGATAACGATGATGCTCGACGTTCCTTTCAGCGAGGAAGATCCGGGTTTCCTTGCGGCGCTAAAGGCGCTAGGTCTCAAAAAAGAGTCGCTGACAATTAGCCGGTCTACAAGCATCTCTACGGTAACGTTCAAATGGGCGTACCCGGGCTCCGCGGTAAAAGACCGGACGGTGCGGTTCATCGATAACGATATGGCTGGGATAACCGGCGACGCGATCGACGTGGTCATCTCGAGGAATAAAAAAACAGTTTCTCAGAGGACATTCCCGTTCGCGATAAGGGATCGCTTGAGCCCTAACGCCGTTTATTTGACGGATGATCCGGCCCGTAAGAATACCGCTTCCATGAGCGACTTTTTCGGGGATACTTTCCGTGCGCTGGAATTTTTTGACGCCGCGAGGAAAAAGAATACGGGGCTTTCAGGTTTCGAAAGGGTGATCCGTCATCCGGGATACAGCCCCAAGGCTAAAGAGCTTTCGGCGGAACTATTGGATAAAGGTTTTGTTCTGGAATTTCCCTTCACGCCGGGTTATTTGAAGAATGTCCCCGTTACCGTTGTAAAGAACGAGAGAAGAATAGCGCATCGATTGATCATGGATCTGGCCGAGAGTTCGGAGAAAGGCGGCTGGTATCTTATGGACGCTGAAACGAACAGTAAATTGAATTATATATCCGTCCTGGACGATAAAGAAAGCACATCCGCGACTCTCGGCGACCTCACGATAAATATATTCAGGGCGAAGAAAAAATTGCAGGGTGCCGTGAAATATTGTTTCAGCATCACCCAGGAAGATAAGGGAGTCATAGGACACGGAGGGTTGCTGAATTTTATTTCCGAAGGTACGGTCGCTGTCAGATACGATATTCACGGGCTGGAAGAAACCTCCGGTAAAGAAGACCATTCGGGGAAGGGTTACGGATCAAAAGCGCTTGTCGTTTTGATGGCAGCATGTCTTAAAGATCTTTTCCCCCTTGAAGGCCCGTTGAGGCGTTTCACTTTTAACCGTTTCCCATGGGAAGACGAAGCCCGCTACAGGACGCCGAGGCTGGACAAATTTGTGAAGCTTATAGAGAGAGCAGGGTTCAGGAATGATACTTTTATTATCGAGGAAACCCGGGAAGGGTCAGAGATACGAGATTTAATGGATAAAATAGTGAAGGGGGAGAATGTCCGTCCTCTAGAGCTTCGACTGAAAGGCGCCGGTCACGGAGAAGCCAAACGAAAAAAAGAGGCAGTAAAGAAAGGGGGAGTTGATAAAAGGAGAAAAAGGCCGCCGCAGAGAAAGGACGGGCGTAAGGGCGAGAGAGAAGATATATTACCCCCTAAACCGAAAGATGATCCGCGTACGCTGGAAGAATGTATCGCGTACGTCGAATATTTTATGGCGCTCATAAGGGAGAAAATGGCTGACCCTGAGTGGCAGGATTATGACAGAAGAATGTTCCAGGCTTTAACCAGGGTTGAACACTCCATAGCGGCTAAAGCAGTGGAAGTCATGCAGAAGACCGGTGATATGGACATTATGGAGGCGATGTTCGACAGGGCCGTAACCCTTATCAGGGAGCCTAAGATGTGGAAATTTCACCTGGAGGCTTTCCCGGATTGTTATCTACTTTGGAAGGCTTGTATGATCAAGTTTGGTACAGGGAAATATGAGGAAGGCCTCAAAATAGCCGATTGGGCTATGGAGCTCGCCGAAAATTACCAGAAGAGAACAAGGGTAGATATGCGCCCTTTAAAAGGGAATATATTAGCCGCAAAGGCACAGGCGGCTTACCGCGCCGGTCATCCCGATAAAGTGGAAGGATTCGCGGGGTCTGCCGTGCGGACCCTGAAAGAGTACCTGGAGAAGGAAGGTTTTACCGAAGAGACTGAAATGGCCCAGGGCGATCTTCTTAAAGGATGGCAGTGCCTCGCCAACCACTATATTCCATATTCTAAATTTGCGGAAGCCAGGCATGAGATAGATAAACTGACGGAATACATGGAAGAGAAACAGATGTTCCGGGATAAAGAGCTTTCCCTGGAAATATACCGTCTTGCTTCCGAGATCCACATAAGATGCGCGAGGTTCTCCAGGGACAGTTTAACCGCGGCGGAAGGGTATCTTTACAAGGCGCTGAAATTGAGCCCGGCTTCCGAAGAGCTTGAAACGCTCACCGGGTGGCTGGCTTTTGAAAAAGGCGATATCGAAGGGGCCGTCGGGTCGCTCGAAAAGATCACCGTTCTTGGAGTGGGAAGACGGAGTTCTCTCATGGCGATACAGCTGTACACCGGAGCGGCTTACGCCTCAAAAATGCCCGGTAAAGAAGCTCTCTGGGAGAGGATCATAGCCATGTTCGGGAAGTTTTCTGCTATGGAAAAGACCATTGCCGATAGGCAGGAAGTTATGGCGTCTGAAAAGCTTGACAGGGTGCTTGACATAACGGGCGATTGCCTGAACGCCGCCCTTAAAGGCTACGGGGATATGGCCGACGCTTTCAGGTCGACTCTCCGAAAATGTCTGGCCGAAGAGGTTTATGTCGCCGTGCCATCCACGAAGATGATATTCGCTTACGCCGCGCGTGCCCAGGCCCGGGGGATGACGCCGGATGAATGCGTTGTGGAAGCCGCGGCCACAGGCTGGCTTAAAGACCTTCTTGCCGGTTTTGTTGAGAAATATTTTTGCGCCGTGACGATCGAAGCCGAGTACGCGTGGTATCCTTCCAGGGATAAGGATATTTTTACCGCTTTTCTTGTGGCGGCCATAAAGTCGGATGATCCGGCCATTACGGCGGCAATGAAATTGAACATGATAGCTTTCCTGAAACTTGAGGACCGGCCTGGACTGGAAGCCGAAAAACTCTTAAGCATGCTCGACGCTTACGTTGACCGGTCGTCTTCGAAAAAGGCCGGAGAGATCGCGAAAGAACTTGAGGAAGCTTTGTCGCCCGCCGTAAAAACGGCGAAGGTAAAGACCCTTTTCGAGGACGGGATGTATAAAGACGTTATCGCCAACGCCGGAAAAGTTGTGGGAAGGCTCGGCGATGAGGAGGTCGATGTAAGAACGGATCTGGAAAAATACATGAAGGCCTCGAGCCTTGTCCTGGAGGCTGACGACAAATACTCTAAGGGTGAATTCGATATTGCCTGGGAAAAATATCTTGAAGCCCTTCGCGCGGCGAATGAGGGGAATCCATGCGATACCCAAAAGATCGATCTCAGGATAGGCAAGGCCGAGACTATGTTGCGGGCTTTCGCCCAATACAGACTTGACCACTATGACGAGGCGGAGACGATCGCCGGTGGGATCAACGACGCCGCAAGTGAACGTTTCATTAAAACGATAGCCGAGGTCAGGAAAATACTCGGGCTCATAGGAGGTTCGCCTATTCGCAGGGATGTCACTAGGGCCATAAGGATGGCGGCGGAATTGAGCTCGAAAAACCCGAACGACCCGCATCTTGATGAGGTTAAAGCTAGTTGCGCCGGGGCATTAAAGGCCGTTGAGGCCAGGGAAAGATCATTTCTGGAGAAGTTGGAGGAAATACGCCAGTATTTAGCCTTGAATAAACTTGATGACGCGTCCCGGCTTTTGGACGAGATACTCGCTTACGGATATAACAGGGACGCTATGATCCTTCTTATCGACGCCGCCGGTAAGGCCGCAGGGAGCGGGCGTTTTGAAACGGCGCTTAAACTTGTGAAACAGGGTCTTCTCTTAATGGACCAGGGTAACGCCTTAAAGAATAAGCTTTTGGCGATCGGCAAAAAGGCCAAAGGCGCTCTCGCCGCCGAAAGGTTATCTCATCACCAGAACATAATATCGGCCGAGTTCGAGACCGACAACCTGAGGACGGCAAGAAAAACACAGGAATACGGAATAAAACGAAGGGATAGGAACTTCCTTGAGTACGATTATGACAGGGTTGACAAGGATCCGGATACTGGGATGGTAACGATAAGGGGGTTTTCTTTCTTGTCGGCCAAAAACGGTCCCAGGGGAGGAGAACCGGTAAGCCTGTCACCGAAAAACGCCGTGACTAAAGGTGAAAGTTATGTGGTAGTTGACTCGTCCGGGGGGAGTAATGTACTTGTCTATCTCAGGGCCGTGGATGTGAGGGACGAACACGCCGTATTCGAAATAACGGATACCGCCGATATCGACCGCGAGCTGAAACTGATCCCCGAAAAAGGCAAGTTAAGGAAGGTTTCCGACCCGAGCCTCAGGCTCCGGAGGGACCTCCTCGCTAAAATGCGAAGGAATATAGAACGGTCCGCGGATAACGGGAAGATCGAGGAAGAGCCGGAAGCGGGTACCGATCTCCTCGATATGGCGCTCGGGTTCAGGGCTCCGGTAAGGGGAGCTCCGGCAACTGGCGCGGAAAATCCGATCGAATTTTTGGATAAGAGGATAAAGTCCGATCCGGCCCAGAACGCGGCCGTTAAAGCTGCGCTCGATCCCAAAAAACCTTTCAACCTGATACAAGGCCCCCCCGGCACAGGCAAAACCAGCGTTATCATAGAGCTGGCCAGGCAGTATTCGCTAAGGGGTAAGAAAGTGCTCATAGTTTCCCAGTCCAATGCCGGCGTGGATAATGTCGGGATAAGGTTCGAGGAGATGAATAAGTCCGGAGCCGGGATAAAGTTCGCGAGGGTCGGGAGAAATCCGGATTCGATAGATCCGGCGTTAAGGCACGTATGGGAAAAGAAAAAAGAGATACTCAGCGACATGCAGAAGGCGGGAAGCGGTTGTATCGTTCTCGGGACGACGAACGGTTTTCTCCTGGATACCGATATCAATACGAGCGGTTATTATTCAGATGGTTATGATCTCGTAATAGTCGAAGAGGCGGGTAGGGCCACGGTCGCGGAAACGCTTTTACCTGTGAGCAAGGCCAGACCATGGTCCGGGAAGGTCGTTCTTGTCGGCGACCATAAACAGCTCCCGGCTTACGGTATAGACGACGAGAAGATAGATGACATTATCGAGACGTTGCCGGCTTTGGGTACGATGTCCGAGGTATGGCTAAGAAAAGTTTTCTCCAGGGAAAGGGTGAAAGAGTATAAAAGATCGCTTTTTCAGACCTTGTGGGAAGAGATGCCGCTATTCCGTGACGGCGAGGAGAAACATCTTCTGCGCGTCAATCGGCGATCGCACCCTTTCATCACAGGGCTTGTGAGCAGGCTTTTTTACGGAGGCGAGATATTGGCTGACGATCCGGCGAGCCACCTTCCGTTAGAGAAAGATACCATTAAACTTATAGATTACACCCGGAACGAGGATGTACGGGACGTCGGGGCCGGGAGGGAAATATACGAGGAGAAGACGACTACCTCGTTCAGGAATACCAGGGAAGCGGGACTAGTGATCGAGGAATTCGAAAGGTACCTGTCACAGAGAGAGGCTTCTGGCAATTTCAGGTACGGCGTTGGGGACATAACCGTCGTAACCCCGTACAAGATGCAGAAAGCTTTTATCCGTAAACTATTTGAGGTTAAGGCTGTTTTGAACGATATTTTCGCTGGAGAGCCGGGCGCCGCGGAAATATTCGCGCAGGAGAAGCTTGAAAAGATCGAAAGGTTCATTAACGCCCATTCCTACGGCATCCAAAGGAATAAGGCTATCGCCGCTCTAGAAAGCCTTAAAAACGCGTACGAGGACAAGCTTAGGACAGCGCGGCTCATTGGCGATATCGTTTCTGCATTGCCATGTCGTTTGAATTTTACGAGGGGCGAACGGTATTTCACTTACGACGAACTTAAAAAGCTGGGCCTTTTTGAGGTCGAGACTGTGGATTCGATGCAGGGTTCGGAGAATAAGGCCGTTATTTTATCTCTTGTTCGGAGCAACCGCGACGGCGAGATAGGTTTTATGGGGACGGAAGAAGGGCTTCAGCGCCTAACCGTAGCTTTTTCGAGGGCCCGCCAGAAAATGAGCGTTATAGGGGATTTCACACATACTCTTACTCCTCTTCGTAACGGTCAGGCGGCAAAGACGGGTGAAAGGGCCGAAACGCTCCGGCGAGCGAAAAAAATATTCGAGGGAACGGTCGAGTATGTAACGGCCCTTGAGGAAAAATTTTCCGGGAACGCGTCGGACGCTCCCTTGCCGGGAGGGACAGCCCGGGCAGAGAGCGCGCGGGACACTGTATCCGGCGAAAATAAAGTTCGCGATATCCATCGGGAGAATGAGAGGCTCGCCGCTTTCACCCGCGGGATATATCCGGAAATTGAGGTGCTGAATACCCTCGGGACGCCCGTGGAAATATCCGTGGATACGGCGCTCCTTTCTGCTATTTCGGATGAAGACCTGAAAGCCGATATGGGTATATGGGCCTCGCTTATTCTTTCGGCCAGGGATCTAAAGAACGTCAGTTTCAGTTTCGGACTTTCCGGGCTTTATTCCAAAGCTCAGGCGGCCGGTGATCTCGAAAAGGAAAGATCCGCGGCTCCGAAAGCCGGGTATGTGATCGAAGAACTGATTAAAGCTTTAAGGAGAGGAGCGGTTTACGCTGGGGTCACGCCCGAAGAAGTTGAGGCGATAATAAACTCCAGGATAGTCGAGGCGGGTGAGGTTCCCCAAGCGCATGAAGGTAAAGATCCGGTGATCATCCCGGTAGTCTCGGAAAAACTTCTTATCTGGGCCAGGTCGCACGGGGTAACCGTGAACGAGAACGAATACCCCGTAGCGGTGGTAGGTTTCAACTCCGAGGAAGAAGGTTTGGCTCAGATCCGTAATTATGAAGGCGCTTTATCGGTGGGCCTCTGTAAAGCCGCGCTTGCCATTATCAAATTGAATAATGAACCCCGGGGTTCTGAGGATATCAAAACCCGTATAATGCTTAAAATGAATGATTTATACAAAAAACTCCGGGGGGACGAGCCTTTTACCCCCGAAATGCTGGGTTATCTGATAGACGCCGGACATAAGATCAGCCGCGCGATAGACCTCGCTCTTCCGCCCGTCATAGTCAACTCCATAGCCGAGATACGTAAACTCAGGGATATGTACAAGACTTATCTGCAGGCTGCTTAGGTCGCAAATCCCTCTAAAAAGCGTCTGTCTCACCGATGGCATGAAGAACCCCAGATCCTTCACGCCATAACCGATCATGTCCACGTTCTCTGGAGAAAAAAAGTTAGCGAAAAAAAATCAAGATATTATTACTTCCATTTCGGTTTTAATAGTATATATTTAATTATATAATATTAAGAAAATGAAAACTCAGAAAGTTATGGGCTAACAGATGATTGTCTCTGTTTTTTTTGTTTAGATATTTAAGACTTTTAACAAGAGTATGTTATGGAAAAAATGGTCAAATCATTCATAAGCGTTATTACGGCTTTGGGATTCTTAGTCAATTCAACGATTGGTGAATTGGCATGGGCCGGGCCGTCTTTGCCGATATTAAATAGTTCGGTCAGCGCGGCTAAAGGCCTTGACCCGGAAATGTTCTCTCTTCCGGAATATCTGGGCCAGGTTAAGGGCAGGTTCCGGGGGGCTTCTTCCGGGAAAACAGTTATTTATATACAGGACGCCCACTGTAATTACGAGTGCCAGAAAAAGATCAGCGATATCATCGAGTACGTGGCTAAAGAATACAACGTGAGTGTGATCAACCTTGAAGGCGGTTCCAAAGGATATGATCTCTCGATATTCGAGAGCATCGAGGATCCCGGGACCCGTGAATGGATAGCGGACCAGCTTGTGAGGGAGGGTCTGGTGAACGGGGCCGAGTCTTTTGCCATCGACCAGCCTGGCAAGGTGCGGCTTTGGGGCGTGGAAGATGTTGACCTGTACCTATCGAACCTGGCAGTTTACAAAGACTCCCTGAAAAATAAAAAAGAGATCGACAAGGGGCTAGAAACTCTCTCGGGTCTTCTCAATTCCATTAAAACGAAGATCTATACTCAGGAACTCCTGGAATTCGATTCAAAATATTCGGGCTATAAATCCGGAGATATCGAGTTCAGGGATTATCTTTCATATTTGATCTCACGAGCCGCGTCAATAAACCTGAACATGGACGGTTTCCCGAACGTCAATAAGGTCAATACGACCATGAGCCTAGAGAAGAATATTGATTTCAACGCGGTAAACAAGCAGAGGGACAGGTTCCTGGACAAATTAAGCGATAACCTCTCCAGAAAGAATATGGATGAGATAGCGCTTATGACGATCGCTTTGAAAAAGAACGAACTTCCCGATGAGAAATATTACTCCTGTCTTTTCGATAAAGCAAAAACCGCGGGGGTGGGCGCGGATGAGTTCCCTGAGCTCGCGAAATATATGGAGTATATAACTGTCTATTCGGGGACGGACAGGAATAAGATCATGGATGAAATGGCCCGCATGGAAGAGGCCGTTATGGATAAACTTTGCGTGAACGACGACCAGAGGACCCTTAATAAGCTCGCCGGTTCGCTTGCGTTGACAAAGAATATCTTCGGGCTTTCGTTGACGAAGAACGATTATAAATATTATCTCGGGAATAAACGGTCATTTTCCGCGGATAACTACCTTATGTTCTTCGGCAGAATGGGGGATATTATCACGGCGCCTGCGGATATCGGCCCGGTCCTTGCCATGATAGACGAAAGCCGCGTGAAAATGGAGAAGTTCTTCGAATATTCTTTTAAAAGGGACGAAGCTTTTCTCAGGAATATCTCGCAAGCTCCGGCCAAGGCCGTTCCGGAAAGCGCACATGAGGCCTCGATACTTGTCACGGGCGGGTTCCACACGGAGAACCTCGAAACACTTTTTGAAAGCGGCGGAATATCCTATGTTTCCATAATGCCGAATTTCAGGAACGATGAAGGGTATGAAAGCCCGTATTTTCGTCTCTTGGCCGGAGGTGAAAGCCCTATCATTAAACCGCTCATGCCGGCTGAAAGCCTTATCCAGCTCGCCACTCATCTCGACAGCGCAATATCCGTCGAGATTTACAAAGATTACGGCGTAAGCTCATTCCAGATGCTGGTAGCGCTCTTGAGAGTAGTCGAACGCGGACCGGCTGTGGTGGAAGGGCTTGACGGAAAGCGGACCATATATGAGAAGAGGGGCGGTGATATTTCCATCCGTGGTCTGTTCCAGGGAGAACAGACGCCGGAGAGTATGGCGGTAATAAGCATTCGGAAGATCATAGACGAGGAGGTCGGCCAGATAATGATCGACGGGGTCATCGATTCACTGGAAGAGGGGGATTTCAGCGAACTCGACGAGGAAAAAGTCGTTGAGCCGGTCCTAAGGAAATTAGCGGATCTCAAGGTAGATAAAAAAATAATCGACGAGATAAGAGAAAGGGTGACGAAGCCTGATACAGCCCATCCTCACAGGAATTTCATAACAGGCGTGAATGTCCATTTAAACCACGCGGGAGCTCAGGGTATCTATATAGACGCCGTCGGTACTTCTTTTCCGGAACAGCAGACGTTGCTTTTACACGAGATCTTCGCTTCTTACGGGGTGAAACACTTAGAGAATATCCCGGATGACGAAGAGATAGACAGCCTTACCCCTGACCGAACAGCGGCCGCGGTCGGTACTGTCAATTCGTCTAAGCCTCTCTGGGTAAGGAGCGACGCGGAAAGGGCCGAAATGGAAAGGGATTATCAGTCGCTGATGAAAGGTTTGAAGCGGCTCATCCGGGGGAAAGCCTCGGACGATAAAGAATACGCGGCTGAGCGTTTAGCCGGACAGTTCCTGCCGGAAGCAGACGTGAAAAGGATATCCGTCACAGATCACGGCGAAAAAGGATGCATCGCGCATGTCGAGTACAAGCCGCTATTAGCGGACGGGAAGGACATGGCGGGCCTGGACAAAAATACGTCGGATCTTGTGTTAAGGCCCCTTACCGAAGACGAAAAGGCTAAGATCGTTAAAGTCATCGGATCCAGAAAAGAGATCACGTCCCCGAAAGATCAGGTAAAAGGCCTCTTGAGGGAAATGAGGGATAAAAGGCGGGAAGAAGGGGACGAGCTAGCCGCTTCCGTCCTTGGGGACATAATACCTTTTCTGAAGGATCTGATCCGGGACGGTAATACCCGTTCGTTTTTCGTCATAGAAGACCGCGGAGGTCTTTCCGGGAGCGGTGTTCTCAATTATTGGGACGGGCAATCCATGGCTTTGTCGGGAGAATTCCTGAAAGGTGACCTGAATAAGCTCGCCATAGGGCTCGTCGGGCTTGTTACGGGCGCCGCGTTCCGTAGAGAACTCCCCATCCTGAGGAAAGGTGAAAGGGCCGGGGCGGCTCTTCGGGGGCTGTATCGTCACTCCGGCGCGGCGGAAAGAGAAGACCTGGTTAACCGTATTATGGGCAGGATAGAGAGAGGAGGCTCTGGTGGGGGGATAACGGCGACCGGATATCTGAGGGACATCGCGTTTTCGCGTAGGTCAGTTCATTTCATGACGAGGAAAGAATTATCCGATAAGGTGCTGCCGGGCATTTCGGATGACGGAAAAGTGAACGTTTCTGTGGGCTTTGTCCCCGACGGGTTCGTCGCCGACGGAAAAAAAAGGTCTTCCGGTACCGTGGGAGGGCGGAAGGTTTACCAGACGGCCAGGGAGGGTAAGAACGGCACTACCACCGCCGCTACGATAAAAGCCATCAGTGAATTCAAGAAGGCTGACAGGGTATTTATCGACGTGGTCACGCCTAATGTCGACAGGTACGTAGCCGCGGCTGTGGCGCTGGGCTACGTGGATAAAAAGAGTTTTCCAATGGCCCGGGCTGTCGCGGGATTCAGTCAGACTGGCGTCGTTCCCGACGGATATAAAATGAGCCAGCTCCTCAAGCTGGAGTCGACCATATCGTATATGCTGGAGGCCGCTTTGGCCGCTGAGAATTCACTGGTGACCCGGTTGACGCTTGAGAATATCGGCAGAGTGCTGGGAGACCCGTCCGTACTGGAAAGATCGCCTGAGATCTGGAAGAGCGGGCTCTATCTCGACATCGAGGAGTCGGAATGGGCCGTGACGTGCACGGAAAATATCGACGGCAGGATGTCGTTCCTGGACACGACTAAGTTCGATCCGGGGATCCCGGGATATTTGAGAGGGAAGGCTTTCAGTCCAAGCACATCTTTCGAGGGGACAACGACACCTCTACTCGTGATGAAATACACCCAGTACAGCCCGGTCGTCGGCGAGGACACGAGGTCGGTGCTTCGGCCCGTCGGCGAAGGGTATTCTATCGCTGTAGCTCCGGGCAAAAGGGCGGTGGATCTCGAGCCTCTTTGGGCGCTTCTTAACGCGGCAGAACAAGGAAAGGGCCGGGACTTGATAGGCGAGGGGTGGGGCGGGCACAAGGACAGGGGCGGCAGTCCCAGGAGCGTCGGAACGAAACTCACCGAGAGCGAAGTGAGAAAAATAGTGACCTCCTATCTCGACACCCGGGGGACAGCCAGGCATGGCGCGAAAATGACCGTTAAGGAAAAGGACGTGAGGCGGGAAGCGGGGTCGAAGTTCGGGGCGGAGAACCTGGGTATAAGGGAGACGGCCAGGGAGGGCAGGGCATTTATACTGCCCGAAGAGATGCCGCTCGACGAAAAAATTGAGATCATTTCCTCCATGCTCGCGCTTATATCCAAGAAGTCCTACAAAGAAGCGGCCGAAACTGTCGGCAAGTATGAGAACAACGATTGGCGTAAACTCGAGGTGTTGTTCTTGAAAAGAGGAGATTTTATAAAAGTGGCGCTTGGCTCATTGTTGGCACAGCTCAGGCAGCTGCGCAGGGATACGGAGAAAGGGGCCTCTCATGGAAGGGTTTTAGGGGCTGTGCGTCTCGCAGTAGTTCTCGAAGGCCCGAAAAGAGCGCTGTCCGACAATATATTTTTAACGGCCGGGAATTATCTTTGCGTAGATATCGCGGCGCTGGCGTATGCCGGCAGGAAAGGTTTCGCGTCTACGGCGGGCGCGGCGCTCCGGTCCGTACTCGAAAGAGCCTCGGGCAAAAAGAACGTCCGCCGATTAGTGGCGCCTGCCACGGATATGGGTGAATTCTCCGACTCCTACGAAAGATCCCGAAAAACTGAAAATGTTGAGAAAAAATTCATGACATCCCTTGACCTTGTTGCGCTGGGATGCTTCCTTTTTTCGTTATCCGCGTATTTCGTAGCGCTTCCCATTCCTGGGGTCGCATTGTCGATGGTGTCTCTGGCCGTGACGTTGGTTAAAAAAGCGGCGGACATAAGGCGCGAGACAGACGATAAAAAGATCACGCTTTGGGCGTACCTGTCGGATTGGCGGAACGGCGCCGGGCTCGACAAAAAATCTTTCCTTAGCAAGAATATTTTCGCGGCCATGCTCATGCTCTCGAAATTAGGCGTGGCGATACCCGTTCCGGTCATTCTTGTCGGTATCGTCCCGGTGCTGTATTACAGCTTCAGGAATCTCAGGAAGAATCTGAACGACACAAAGGCCGCTCGGAACAGGAAGATACTGACAGTGTTCTCGAATTCCCTCAGCGTGACGGCGACGGCCCTATTAGCCGGAAGCATTGCCATTGAATTGTTAGTGAGCTCCGGGGGGAAGGGCCTCTTGGACTCCGGTATGTCATCGATCGGGACGATCAAGGGGTCCGTAGACGCTTTCGTGACGTTTTTTCTGAACGTTTTCAGCTATAGCGTTTTTTCGGAATTGCATAAGTCCAGGATGGAACTGGTGGAGATGAGATATAACGACGAGCTGCTGAAGAGGGGCTGGATGGTCTCGGCAATGAACAATGGTTTTGTCGAAGCCGATACCCCGGAAGAGATAGCCTGGTTCACAGAGGCTCCGAACGACGATTTTCCGCCGCCGATAACCGCTCAGGCAAAAAAGTACCTTGAATGGTCGCTACGGAAGGCGATAGATGAGGGGCGTGATACTATGGAGGTCATCGGCGTCGCGCGGCCTGTGATCAACGGAAAGCTCCGGGCCCAGGGGCGGACTGAGATGGAAGATGCGGATTTCTATAACATGTATGTTTTGAGCCTCGATCTCGGGGAGGACGGGAAAGAGATACTTGAGCGAGTAAGGCACGATATTGGAGAGAATAAGAATGTGTTCTCGGAAGAAGTGACATGGAACCGTCTCTACGATATTCTCCGGGCGAAAAATATACCGGATGGAAAAATACAAAAGCTTATGCCTTTGATAAGATCGTCTTACGGAGAACGCATAAGGAAGGACGGATCCCTCTTTTACCAGCATGCGCTCGAAACGGCGGTGATCTATGCCGAAAATGCGGAGGATGCCGGCGACTCTCAGGAAGAGAACGTGATCGTAGCTCTTTTACACGACTCGCTGGAGAGAGGCACAGCGGATTTCAATGTTTTAAGGAAGGCTCTCGCTAAGGCCGGTTGCGCTAAAGCGACGGCCGATCGCGTAAGGGAGATATCTCCCGTTTCCGGGGAGAGGAAAGACAGGGAAGAAGGGGCACTGAGATACGCCGAAAGGCTGAAGGCTTCGCCCGTCCTCCAGGGCATAGTTCTCGCGGAAAAAGCGCAGAACATCAGCGACGGATGGAAGCTTTTCCTCATGAGGCCTGAGGATGAGAGGGAGTATATAAGGAAAAAGCTCAAAGCCGGGGTGATAGGGGCGTTGGTCGCCGGGAGGGATAACGTTCCGATGAAGGCGAGACTCCTGGGAAATTACATCGATCTTGTGATCCTCACCGGAGAATATGACCCTTTACTTGAAGAGATAATATCGGCTTTTGTAAAAGATAATCCCGGTGAAGCCGCTGATATGGTAGAGGCGAAGTTCAGAGCCTTGAAAGAATTCATGAAATACAACTCCGTGCTGAACGCTATTCTCGAAAAACATATGGTGCAGCCTGGCTATAAACTTCACGCCGGTCTCCGGGAAGCCTTTACGGACGGGATGAGGAGGCTCGCTCTCACCCAGTACGATGATCTTTTCAGGAAAAGCGAGAAAGAAGTGTCGCCGGCGGAAAAGATAATTAACGATTTTATGGCCAGGGTACCTAAGAACGGGATATCCACGGGTAGGGCTCTGGCCGATCCCCTTAACAGGACCAGGCTCCTCAATGTCGGCAGGGATGTCATTGAAGCCGCGGGTAAAGGGAAAAGGCTGGTGGTTGGAGAAGAGGATATTGCCAGGGAAATAAAAAAAGAATTGCTTTATGACGGTAGGTTGCAAGTTAGATCGGATAAGGACATGGATTATTCCAGGTTAGGTGTTGAGATACAGAAAAAAATGAAAGGAGATCTCATCGCCGAGGCCGGGAAGCAAAGCGATACGGGTTATCTCATCCTGGAAGGCGGCGCCAGTTTCTTTTATTCGTTCGATGACGATATCTCCGGCGGAGAACTTTTCCCCGGGAACACGGTATCGTTCACTTCTGCGAGGAGCGGGAGACCGGCCTCGGCCACAGTCAAGGCCGGAGAGAAAGGGGCAACCGTTTTGAAGATACCAAAAGCAGCGCTGGATCAAATGATAAGGAACGTTCCGGGCTTGGAGGCCGGTTTGGATAAAACTTCGGCTTTGAGGGCCGGCGCCCGGAGGGAAGCCATGCAGATCGGCGTGGACAACCTCGACCTTATCCAGTGCGCCGCTTTGAGGAAAATAATTGACGTGAACAGGGGAATGGTATGGGACGGGGATTTTAGGCCGGACGGTAAAATGAGCAAGGTGCATTTAAGTTTCAGCTCCGGCGGGGCGTCGCTTGGCTATTCGCAGCTTATTGGCCTGGTGGACGAACAGGATGCCGCCGGGTACGACCCCGAGGGGCTGATGAAAAATTACGGTGTGGATAAGATATCGGTCGTAACCAAAATAATAAAGCTTATCGATTCGGGGCGTCTTACCGTGAAGGTAGGGGAGAATACCATCGATCCGAAGAAAAAAGGTGCCGTTCGGGACCTTGAGCGGGTCATAAATGTGGAGACGTGCAGGGAAGATGAGAATCGGCAGATGAGGGACGAGGTGTTATTCGACGAGCGCAACTCCCGTCATATCCGCAGGCCGGCGGTCATATTCGACGAACAGGAAAAGGCCGGGGATAATATTGGCAGGCCTGTCAGGGACGTGCTAAAGAACAGCTGCGACATATTCATCGACGAGGCCGTCAATGCGGGTTTTCTTTATGTGGAGGGGTCCCGTGAGATCGAAGCGGTCAAGGAAATGATCCGGGAATTGATAGATTCGTTCTATGTTAAAACGGCGAGCGGGAGGAGGGAAGCTTTCAAAAGGATAATTTTTGATACCATCGAGGTCATGGTCTTTCAGCAGGGCGGTGCGGTCACACTGGATAACGGCACTTTGTGGGGATACGGTTCTGGAGCGAACAGGCTGCGTGGTTCTAACGGGATCACGCACCTTATCGCGGATTGCGAGCGAGGCAAGGCCCTCATGGCGGCTTTAAGAACCGAACATTCGGACATTATGGATTATTTGCCGCTATTCTATATTGCCATGTTGTGGCACGACGCGAACACGGCGAGCGCCCAGGAGGCCAATACAGGGAGCAAGCTCTGGGCCATGGGACAGACCATAGCCCTCAAGGAGGGGCACCAGACAGCGGCGATAAAGTATCTGGCAGAACGCAAAGACGATATTGAACATTGTTTCGGGAACGGCGCCTTCAAACGGATAGCCGCCATCATGAAAGACCACGATACCGGAAAGCTTTCGTTCAATACCGCGGACGAAACGCTTGTCAGCGTCGCGGGTTTAAGCGATAATTCCGCGTCCGAGGAGAAGGTCATAGAAGCTTTCACGAAAGTCCCCGGCAATGAAAAGGTGGCTCTCAAACTGAATTATCTCAATTCGCTTTTCGGGGACCTGAAAGAAGACCCCGAGGAACTCCTGTCGCCGCTTAGCAGGGAAATGGAGGATAATATAGCCCGCGCGGAATCGGCCGGTCTTATCAGCGCCGTGCAGCGTAACGCGTATATCCTCGCGATAAGGTTAGATCTTACCCTTCTGACGGGGAGGAGGGCTCTTGATGCTCTGGGCATGCAGAGATCCGTGAGTTCTGCCGCCGTGTCCGACGGTGTTTTGGCGATCACCCATACAAGGAGCCCGGATTTTGAGGCGCTTTCATGCATGCTGGGGTTGTGGACAGTCCAGAAAAGGATGGTCGACGCGGTGAGCGAGTATGTGCCCGGAGTGGACGGTAATGCCGATCTTTCTTTACAGGAACTGGTAAGTGATGTCGAGGGCGGGGGAAAGATACGTAAGTTGATCTTTAAGGTCGAGTCCGCGGCTCCGGGCGCTCCCCGGAGCGCGTGGGCCGTTTCCATACGCGAAGCTTTCCTTCTGAACTGCCGTCTGGCCTTGGAGACCGACGGGAACGACCTGAAAGCCGTCGCGAGATATTTCGCCCTGCCGGAGCTTTTGGTCAGGAAGAATGAAAACGCTTTTAGACAAAAATTCGCGGAGCACAGGGAAGATATCGTGGCGAGGCTTATGTCCATGCTGGTCAGCGTGTACTCCGACCGGGATATCCCGCTTAAAGGCATGGGCGAGGACCTCCTGGCCGTGATGCCCGAAGCGAGGCTGGAAATAACCGATGACGGGATATTCATGGACAGGGCCAGTAAGATCGACGGCTATGTTTACAAGGCGCTTTTGAATTCCATGGAGACCATATATTCCAGGCGTTCGCCCGATAGAAAGCAGTTATGGATGGATTTCAACTGGGATGCCGGCCGGCAGGAGGCTCTTAACATAGTTCCCCCGGGGTTAGACGCGGATACGCCTGTCACGTACAACAATTCGGAGGAAAGGAGGGTTGAGATCATGAGCGGATACGCGGCCGCGATAAAAGGGAATAAGGCCCCGTTCCATATCGACCATCATTACGGCTCGGCGATACTTACGCTTATGAGCACGACCGTTCTCGCTGTGGATCTCGCGCGGTATCTCCATGACAATAACGGGAGGGACATCTTAGAGCAAATGAAGAACGGCATATTCTTCGCCGACCATTGCGACGCTGATATCCTTCTGGCCAATTTCGTCGCCAGGCACGCCGATGACGCGGGAATGCTGAATGACTACGGGGATCTCATGAAGGAGACCGCGCTCATGAACGATCACGCCAAGGAACCCAGGGAAGGAGTGAAAGAGCAGGCTGAAATACTTAAATACATAATGCTGGGGCTGGAAAAGAAATTATCGTCCGGCGAGGTCGATTTTAACGCCGCTATGGAGATCATCAAAGAAGGCCTTGCTCTGGCCGGGAAGGAGAACTTTGACGCCCTCCAGAGAAAGGCGGGTAAAGATATGAGAGGGTTATCGCCTCCCTGGGAATGTTTCAGCCTGGGGTACAGGAATTCTCTCGACGGAAAGAGAGCGATAGCGGAAGCTGTAAAAATTTCCGGTGAGAGGACAAAGAGCGGCAATATGCTGTATGCGAAAGGGGAAGTCATAGTGTATGAATCGAGCGCTAGCAACGTGGATACGGTAAGGGTCCTGGAGACCATAAGGGAGAAAGATGCCGATATGCTCAAGAACGCGCGGTTGATACTGGTCACCTATAAGGAAGGGGATAAAAGGTTCGTTAAGCTCCGATCGTTCTTTACTGACCGGAACAGCGAAGGGTACGGAGATTTTGTCGACATCAAGGCTGTCACCGACGGGCTTTCCGTCATGGACCCGGATTTTTACAAAGGGTCGGGCGGGAGGGCCATGGCCGGCGGCATAGCTAAGAACGGATTCACGGATAATGACGGGGAAGTTCTCCGGAGGGTGATCGACGACGTAGGGAAATGTGTTGATAATATGAAGCGCTCGCCCGGTGACGCCTCGGCCACGGTGACGGAGAGAGCCGCTCAGGACGTTGAAAAGGCACCCGGTAAGATCAATGTCCGGGAGGAAAAAGATATCCTTTACGCGGACCTGTCGTTGGGAAGCGCCGGTAAAATAGACAAAGGCCGTGACAAATGGGGTTTGGATGAAGTGGTCAGGGCCCTTTCAAGCGAGACCATGTATGAGCTGAACAATAATCTGTTCCATGGGGAGAAGGGAGTCATCGCCATAGGGATACCGTCCGGGGAATGGATGGAAGCGAACGCTATTAACGGCGTCAAAGCGAGGCTTAACCATCTTCTTTTACTGGCGAAAAAGAATAATATCACAGTTGACATATTCGAGGATACCCCGGAAAATCGTGAGGATCGAAAAGGGAAGTATTCGAAGATGAAAGGACGGGTTGTCACGATCATCCACCGGGGCGCGGAGGATAACAACGAGAAGAAAGAGATGTTATCGGAATGGTCGTACCCCGTTTTTCTGTCTGGAGCGGATAAGGTCCCGGAAGGAACAACGGTCGTGACGCCCGTAATAAAATGTTTTAGGGCAGGCATTGAGGCGTTGAATGTGCTCGATATTAATTACAAAAAAGGGACCCCCGGGTTCGCTGTCGACCCGGATGATCAAAAAGAAGCCGTGACCAGGTTCGTTAACGCCGCGTGGGAGATTTCCGGTACTGAATTCAACGATCCTATGCCCAAGGAAGAGGTGATCAAGCGTATACTTGAAAAAGGGCTTGCATCCGTTATTTTGACCGTGGATATCCGGCCGGTCGATACCGAAGAGATCGCGGAATTCCACGAGGCTGAGCAGGAGACGCTCAGATCCTTGTAGGGTCAAGGGTCATGGGTATTTGTTTGCCTGGAGTTTGTTATCCAACCTTCCCCTTTCCTTGACCCTAAACCCTTTCCCCTTGACCCTTAGTTCGAACCAATTATCGTAACAGCACCTTGACATCCCCGCAAATCGCATTATACTCTTAATACATACCTGTTGATTAACATCGGCAAGGGCGTTTTCCCGTTCGAGTATCGCGGGGAATTGGGTCTCTTGTCTAAAGAACGGAGGTTATCATGATGGGGAGTAAAGTGGCTAGAGCGGGGAAAAGTATTTGGGGGGGCGGGTTCCGGCTTTTCGCGGCGCTGTTCGCGTCGTTAATTTTTGCGAGGCCGGCCTTCGCGGGGGAGGCTGATCTGATCATCCCGGATATGTCCAGCGTAAAATTCTTCAACATTACCGGGCATAACCTCCTTTTCTGGGGCCTTTTCATCTGCGTACTGGGTTTCGTGTTCGGGATCGTGCAGTTCATGCAGGTTAAAAAGATCAGGACACACTCTTCTATGAAAGAGATATCGGAGCTGATCTTCGAGACTTGCAAAACGTATCTCATCGAGCAGGGAAAATTCATACTCCTTCTGGAATGTATTATCGGCCTCGTTATCATAGGGTATTACGGAGGGTTGAAACATTTTGAACCTTTTAAAGTGTTTATTGTGCTCATGGCTAGCCTCCTGGGTATTTCAGGCAGCTATTTCGTGGCCTGGTTCGGAATGCGGATAAATACGATGGCCAACTCGGCTTCGGCATTCGCCAGTCTCGAAGGTAAGCCTTTCCCGGTTTTCGATATTCCTCTCAAAGCCGGAATGAGCATAGGCATGCTCTTGGTCAGCGTTGAGCTGTTCATAATGTTGTGTGTACTGCTATTTATCGATCCAAGGTACGCTGGACCGTGTTTCATAGGGTTCGCGATAGGCGAGTCTCTCGGGGCCTCGGTCCTCAGGATAGCCGGCGGTATATTCACCAAGATAGCGGATATAGGCTCTGACCTCATGAAGATAGTCTTCAAGATAGAGGAAGACGACGCGCGTAACCCCGGTGTCATAGCGGATTGCGTCGGAGATAATGCCGGTGATTCGGTCGGCCCTACCGCGGACGGTTTCGAGACCTACGGCGTTACAGGTGTCGCTCTCATCACTTTTATTCTGGTCGCAATTCAAAATCCGATTTTGCAGGTACAGCTCCTTGTGTGGATATTCATGATGAGGATCATCATGATCCTGGCTTCGGGCGTAGCGTACTGGCTGAACGGCATCTGGGCGTCGGCGAAATACAAGGACGTCAAGGAAATGAATTTTGAGATACCGCTCACATCGCTTGTGTGGGTGACATCTCTTATCTCCGTAGCCCTCACTTTTGTTTTTTCGTATCTTCTTATCCCCACTTTGGGTGACGGGACAATGTGGTGGAAACTTGCCGGGATAATAACATGCGGTACCATAGCCGGAGCGGTGATACCCGAGTTCGTCAAACTTTTCACTTCGACGGAATCGGCCTTCGTACAGAATATATACCAGTTCTCTAAGAAGGGAGGGGCTTCCCTGAACATACTGGCCGGACTTACGACCGGTAATTTCAGCGCTTACTGGATGGGCCTGGTAATAATATTCCTTATGGGCTTGGCATATCTTATAAGCACTCTGGGGCTTTCGAGCCTGATGCTGGCTCCGTCAGTTTTCGCGTTCGGTCTAGTGGCGTTCGGTTTTCTCGGTATGGGCCCGGTGACCATAGCGGTAGATTCCTACGGCCCGGTAGCGGATAACGCGCAGTCCATATACGAGTTGTCCCTTATAGAGAAAATACCCGGGATCAAAGATGAAATAAAGAAGGATTTCGGGTTCACGCCCGACTTTGAAAGGGCCAAGTACAACCTCGAATGTAACGACGGCGCCGGTAACACCTTTAAGGCTACGGCGAAACCCGTACTTATAGGTACGGCCGTCGTGGGAGCCACCACTATGATCTTTTCGATCATAGCCATTCTTACCAAAGGATTAACGGAGCATATCGATAAGATATCGATATTATATCCGCCTTTCTTTTTAGGGCTCATAGCCGGAGGCGCGGTGATATACTGGTTCACCGGAGCTTCCATCCATGCCGTTACGGCCGGGGCGTATCACGCCGTGGCTTTCATTAAGGATAAGATCAAACTTGACGGTACCATGAAGAAGGCTTCGATAGAAGACAGCAAAAAAGTCGTCGAGATCTGCACGAAGTTCGTGCAGAAAGGCATGGTCAATATTTTTCTTGTCATTCTTTTCAGTACTCTCGCGTTCGCATGTCTTAACCCGTATTTCTTCATCGGGTACCTTATCTCCATAGCTATATTCGGCCTTTACCAGGCGATATTCATGGCCAATGCCGGAGGTGCGTGGGATAACGCTAAGAAACTGGTCGAGGTTAAGTACAGGGACCAGAAAGGGACGCCTCTTCATGCCGCTTGTGTTGTCGGCGACACGGTCGGAGATCCTTTTAAGGACACTTCTTCGGTAGCTATTAATCCGCTCATTAAGTTCACGACCTTGTTCGGGTTGCTGGCCATAGAGATAGCTATAGAGCTCACCCGCAAACAAAACCTTATGCTTGCGGTCGTTTTCTTCACTATTTCCGTAATATACGTATACCGTTCGTTCAGCACTCTCCGTATACAGGAAGGCGATTAATAGTTCGATCCCCAAAAAAGGGCGCGTCAGGAGACTGACGCGCCCTTTTTTTTCAACCTTGGAAGATAAAGTTTGACATTTTTACCTTTTGAGTTATAATACCAAAAGTTAGGAATGGCCAAATGTTTAAAAATATCAACACTCCTGTGCATAAAAACCGACACAAAAACTTCAGTATAATTCCGCAATTTTCATAAAACGTTTTAAGTGGTATAGGCCTGAATTAAATTAAGGGGGGGGGCGGTAATGGAAAAACGAAAGGGATGTGTATTTGCTGGTTTGGTGTTATTAACAATATCCTTCATATTTTTAACCGACCACAGCTTTGTTCAGGCTCAAACTATCCCCATGGGACAGGATCTCGGCGGGCAGGAACGCGCCCGTACCCAGGAAAAGATAAAAAATGCCGAGGAGAAAAAACTCGGGGCAAAGTCTCAGGAAGCGGCAATAGAGGAAAAAGGGATAACGCCGGCGGCACCCGATGGACAACTCCCCGGAGTCGGGACTAAAGTTCTGATCGAAAAAGTTGAAGTAACCGGGGTCACTGCTTTTAAGCCGGCAGTTGTACGTTCGCTCGTCTCTTTTTATGAAGGTAAGGAATTATCCTTGGCAGATTTCAGCGAGATAACCAAAAAGATCACCGATCTCTACAGGACCAAAGGATACGTTACTACTCTAGCCTATCTCCCTCCGCAAAAAATAGAGAATAAGACCCTGAAGATCGAGGTGCTCGAAGGGAAGGTAGGGAAGGTCAATATCGAAGGTAATAAATGTGTCAGCGAAAAGCTTATCTGCAGGTATCTGGACCTTACCAAGGAACAGGTGTTCAACTACGACGCGCTTCGGGACAACGTGAACTACATGAACCAGCACCCCGATCGTAACGCCAGCGTCGTCCTCTCGCGCGGCGAAGAGAAGGGCGAGACGGACGTCAACGTGAATGTTAAAGATAGACTCCCGCTGCACGCGACCCTTTCCTATAATAACTACAACTCCAGGTATCTGGATTACCACAAGTTCATAACCGAGATCAAGGCGACGAACCTTTGGGGCCTGGATCACCAGGTTTCGGGAGAGTTCCAGATAGGGCCTTACGGGGAATTTTATCTTTGGTCAGGAAGGTATATGGCCCCGTTAACTCCCCGTGACAAGGTTGGAGCGGGTTATGTCCACGTTGACCAGGAACTCGGAGGAACGCTCAAGAACCTGGAGATCAAGGGCCGCGGAGATATCATATCCGCATTTTATTCGCGCAAAATTTATTCCAGTGAAAATTTCTCGTTATCCCTGAATCCGGGTTTCGAGGTTAAAGAGATCGAAAATAGGATCCTCGGTTCCGTTCTCAGTGAAGACAATACGAGAACGGCGAAGATCGGTTTCGACGTCGATCTTTCCGACCCCCTCGGGGGCAGGAACATCGTCACCCAGGATTTCGGCTGGGGTATACCCGGTTTTATGGGCGGTCTTGACTCTAAGGACCCCGTGGAATACAGATCCTGATCCCTCTTCTCGCCCACCTGGGGTTTATGGAGCGTCACAAGGCCCCAATCGAAGAACGGGACAAAACGTAAAGAATCGTAAAATGTGTTCTTTGTATAAGGTACTTGCAGGTCCTTCGGGACAAAGTAGGGAGGGATGTAAAGTTCCGCTGTGGCGTTGTACCCATTGTCACCGGAATACTGGGCGACCGGATATCCCCGGCCCGTGGA
>JADGBR010000001.1:0-78374 GCA_015231405.1 Candidatus Omnitrophota bacterium
CGGAAAAAATGCTTCTCTTCAAGGGGAAAAAGCTGAACGAAGCAAGCCTTTATGAGTATCTTGAAAAACTTGTATTCCGGACCAAAATCGATCTGGCCGGATATGATGTCCTGAAAGAATACCTCGGGTACATAGGTAAATACTCGAAAATGGATAAATCAGGATGTTGGAAAGAGCTCGAGGATATATCGCGTGATCTGCTTTATTCGAAATGTCCTGACTCGGAGTCTAGAAAGATAGCCGAACTTGGCGAGAAAATGGTGAAGTTAAAAAAGTATTTCGATCTGGCGTTCACTCCGGGGGATTACAGGGAATATAGGACGGGTGTCGCGGCATTCTCCAGCGCCGCGTGGCGCGAGGCTTTCGGCAAAGCCTTGGTCGCGAAGGCCGGGGTAGATCTCCCGCGCGGGTTATCGCACCTTGACGAGTACCTTAAGCTGTTCGAGGGTTTTTACGAGGTTTCTTTCGAGAGGGACAGAGCCTTTATTGAGAATCTGGAATTCTCGCCTAACGGCACGGCCGTTCTTATGACGGGAGGTTTTCACGCAGAGAACCTGAAAGAGGTCGTGGAAAGCGCCGGGTACGGTTATGTATCCGTCATGCCTAATTTCAGGTCGCCCGAAGGATATGGGTCTCCATATTTCAGGATCCTTTCCGGGGGTAAAAGCCCCGTGGAAGAGGAGCTGGAAGCCGGCATGAACGCGATGCAGGTGGTAAGCCTGTTGAACGAGCTGGGAGTGGAGGTAATGTCGGAGAAAGGCCGGGAGCTTTTGGCGATGGGCGTAGATGTTATATCGCGCATGTTTGAAAAAAAAGAAACTATCCCGGCTGCCTTCAGGGTAAAGTCCCAGGGAGGAGCCATAAAATACTTTCTAGCGGGAATAGGAACCGACGGCATACCGTATTTCCGGTTGTCTGATAGCGCAGACGGTTATGCGTTGGAGATGGCCGGGACAAACGTGGTGACATACTCGACCGAGCCCGAGGAATTGAAAACGATATTTCGCCGTGTCATTGGTGAGCCGGGGACGCCCGCGCAAAATTCGGGGAGAATGACGGATTATGGCGACGCTCAGGATATGGATCTGGCCACTTTCCTGGCTTTGCTCCACTCGGCTAAAGGCGGGGATATCTCTACTGAAAAGGACGCCCTGGCGAACATGGTGGCATCGGGAAAGATCAAGGAGTATTTCGGCGATGTAAAACAGGAGCAGGTGGCGCTTTTCAAAAATAAAATCAGAAAGGTCAGGCAGCACCAGTTCAGCGGCATCAATAGGCCAATAGTCGAGATAATTGCCAACTCGATAGACGCGTATTCTGCCGGTACCGTTCCGTCAGCCAGGGATGTCGATGTCAGGTTGGACTCGCAGGGTTTTGAGGTGGTAGACAGGGGGAAGGGAATGAGTTTATATCAGGTCATAACCGATCTTATGATCCCTTCAAGGTCATCCAAAAGAACTCCAGGAGAGTCGACTATCGGCAGGTTCGGCGTCGGTTTCTATTCCGTTCTCAATTACCTGAAGACCGAAGATGACAGGCTTGTGGTTGAAACCAGTAACGGCTTAGAGGGAACAAGTGCGGTTTTTCACCTGGTAATGGAGAACGGTAAAGGGGTGGTCAAGGTCAGTGTTACGAAGACCGATAACAGGGTGAAGGGGACTACCGTGCGTTTTGAGAAAAAAGATTCCGATTTCGATCCTGCTGAGAGCGGCGATGTGATAAATGATTTCATGCGGTTCAATCAGGGCGCCGTGATCAAGGTCAACGGCGGCATGATCAACGATATGAGCCTTTCCGATCCTGGTTTATTCGCGAGGTACGAAGGTGACGGGGGCGGCGTCCATTATTCGCGCGAAAAAGCTGAAAACGGGGAAGGTGAGATATTCCTCACTGTTAACGGTGTAGTGATAAAAAAGATCGCGGTCGAGGGGCGCAATATCCCTAAAATTACGGTGTTCGATCTACCCAAAGATACCGCGCTTAAAAAGGCAAGGGACAGGATACTTTGCGGCGAGAAAGAAAAGGCTTTTCTGCAAGATCTATGGGGACAGGCAATGGCGGGCGAAGATGGCCTTGAGGTATTGAACGTATTCTATGAAGTAGTCGCTGAACTTCAAAAAACCGCTTCAAGCAGCGAGATCCGGCTCGAGGGGGATTTCATCAAGGACCTTAAAAAATGCTTCGGGGATAAGGGGATACAGGTTCTTCCGGATACTAAGGATATGTCCATTGTTTCGGCGGACGCGAACGTTTTTAGGATCAATCAACGCTTATTTGGCGTTTTAAGCGACTTTGTCGCCGGCCTCGAGAGATACTGGGAGGTAAATTCCGATAAAGAGATACTTGTCGCTGATTTTAAGGATAAGGACAGGATATTCGCGGCCTATGGGAATCTTGTAGTAATTAACCGGGAGTATATCCCTAAAAACGATATAGAAAGAGCCGTTCTGAAGGTCAGGCTTCAACTGGACGATATCTCCGCTGATTTTTTAGCTCCGGCCTCGGAAGAAGCAGGTGAGGATACCGCCGAAGGCGCCTCCAAAAGCGCCGATAAGCGTGGCATGGGGCCCAGGGTAACGGACGGCGAGATAAATCCTGAAAGCGAACCGCTTTTGTGTTATCTTGGCGAGAATTTAGGCAGAGAGATAGGGCAGAACTTCGAAGCTCTGGGACTTATCCGCTCAAAGGACGATGTTTGGGCTCAGGCGGACAAATCTTATCTGAGGAATGCCCTGGATCAGTATCGCGGCAGGCTCTATCTGGATTCGGGCGGGGTGGCAATGGAAATAGCCGCGAAGTATCCGGCATTCATGGAACAGATAAGGAAAGAGTGCGCGTCCGGAGTGGCTCCCGGAATGCCCGGGACAGAATTAACTCCGGAAAATGTAATGCGCGCTTTTAGGCGAATAGTGAATCCGCTGGATTCCGGCGTAAAACAGTTCCTGGCGGAAAATATCCCGAAAGTCACCGCGGACGCAGGGAATGCCGGCGTATTTTTCGCCGATATGATCATAGTATGTCTTCTTCCGGAAGATAACAGCCTTGCCAGTTATATCCTTCATGACGCCGAACTTGAAAAAGAGGTTGGCGGCGTGATAAAAGCAATGAGGGACAAAGGCTACAGCGATGGTGATATACAGTTCTTTTTGACAGGAGCTATAAGCGGGTCGCTCAGTGCCGTAGTTCACGGGGAAAAAGAAGAGAGGAACAGGGAAAGAAGGGGAGAATGCGTCGATCATGTGTCCAGCCAGCTTAAATACTATGTCAGGGTTCTGAACAATTTTCCGGGTAAGAACATGATCGATTTCAAAGCGCTGCAAAAACTCGAGAGGAAAGTGATGAGATCGGAAAAGGATTTCTGGCGTGAAGCCCGGGAAGCCAAGATAGGGAGATCAGGGATCGGCAAGGTAAAGATCGGCCTCTCTTTTGATTTTGAGGATAGAGGTGACGGGAACGAGTATTTGTATTTATATTTGCTGGCCCTGGAGCATACTGCCGGATTCCTTGGGACTCTGGAATACGACGGTCTGGGATCTTCCGGTATCCCCGAAGCCATAATGGCGGTGGTTCGTGATAAGACCGGGGAGCTCGAGAGCGGGAAAATAACCGTAAAATATTTTTTGGAATTCATTGATCTTTACAGGCGTCTTCTCCTGGATAGCCGTGACAGGGACATATTTGCCGGCAGCCCGGGAAAAGAACTTTCCGACAATGCTTTCATGGAGCGGATGCGTATACTTTCAGAGAAGTTCGTGTACATTTTTCACGGCGGGATGAATTCATCCGGCATCGATACTATCAATCTTTACGAAATATATCAATCAGGGATGGAAAGTTTCCATCGGCTCCCGGTCTTGGAACTTTTCGCTGAAATATCCGATGATAAGAACGCCGAAAAATATCTTCGCGATTTCCTTTCGATATTCGGCACTGGCAATAGGGCTTTCGCTAAATTGGATTTTATGAAAAAGATCGTATTCTTCAGATTTATGCTGGAACATCTGAGATCCGCTGAATACAGGCCGGAAGCGGCGTTACGGCCGGCAAAGGGAAATTACGAAAAATTATACCAGGACCCCCAGACAATGTACGAGTTCGTTGCCCAGGAATTTCTTACTTTGGACGGTATAGCCAACATATCTGAAAAGCATCCGCTTGTGAGGCCTTATCTCTATTATCTGTCGGAGGACGGTAAAGCCCTGGAATTCCTGACGGACGGCATAAAGAACGATGCGCTCAGGTCGGAATTCGCGGACAGGCGTGAATTCGATCTTTCGCGGCTTGTCGCGGCTTACATGAGCGGGGACGCGTCAGGGATCGATCCCATGGGCTTCATAGGTGACGTTGTCGGGAAACAGGAAGCTGATATCCCATATAACGGTCATGCGATGGATTCCGCCAGGAACTCGCTGGTTGAAAGCATCAACTACGAGAGCGCCGACGATTACGTATTCATCAGGGAGATGATACAGAACGGCCTTGACGCCAAAAGCGGGGCTTTCAGGGTCCTGGGTTCAAGGGAGGGGGACAGGCTCAATATGGATTTTATCGACGAGACCGGGATGACCCCTGAAGAGGTGGTTAACTTCCTTCTAATTCCAGATAATACCGGAAAAGAGAATATGAAGGACGCGGTAGGCCAGTTCGGCCAGGGTTTTTTCACCATACTACGGGAATCTGAAAGTGTGTTCCTGAAGACGGCGAAAGGGGATAAATTGACGCTTATCGAGTTCACTCCCGTAAGGGTAGGCGCTCTTATCACCGACGTCAAGATCAAGATCAGCGTACAGGACAATACCGGTTCTTTCAAAGGCACAAGCATTAGGTGGAGCAAGATATCCAATATGCCCGAGATAGAGGCTGGGATACTGAAATCCAGGACATTGACATACGGCGGATGTGTGGATCCTTCTCAGATGAGGATATTGTGGGGAGAGGGCGACAGCGCCATTAATAAAGAGAAGTACAAGCTGGTGTCCGAGGAAATTGAGGGTATCGGGACTCTCTCGATCTTCGATTCGCCTTCAAGGGAAAACGCCTTTACGCAGAAAGGCCTTTACATCAAGGATATCGATCATCATCTGAGGGATATAATGCCGAAATTCATTTTTGACACTCTGATCGCCTCCGGGGTGACCATAGATATCCCCGAAAAGATAGCGCTGGTAAGTGACCGCGCGGATATAGCTGACAAGGATGAGGTGCTTGAGAAGCTTCGGCCGAGGCTCATGGACCTTTGTTTAAAGGCGCTAATAAAGAAATTCGCCGAGGGGAAGGCCGGATTGTCAATCCTGCCTTATGATTTTTTAAGTAACAGCAAGAGCTGGATGCTCTTACCCAACGGAGAGGAGAAATATATCTTAGACGACGCCGCGCGTATAATGAGCGGAGAATTGATAGATTATTCCAGGTATAACGGCGATGAAAGGGCTCTCGGCAAATTGATACTTAATATGCCGTTCGTCGTTGTTAAGGATAAGATGATGTCTTTTGCTATGATTTTCGTGGCTTTGTCCGTGAATGCGCTTGAGCTCGATGACCTGGAAGAAAAAATACGTCCGATCTTCAGGAGAATGCTGGAAAAAAACGGTATCGGTGCCGCGACTGATGGAGCCGGAGAAATAGCGTCCGGAAGTATCCAGTTGAAAGACACAAAAATGTCACTTTTCGGAAAAAGGGAAGAGTTCGATACTTACTGGGCATTTATTGAATTTGTCGAGGGGTTATCCGATCTCTTGTTGGATCATTTTCCGGATAAACGAAAACCATCGACTCCGTTCGGTTATTATTGGGGAGATGAGGGGGTAGCGCATTGTTTCCAGGAGACAGGCGAGATAAGCTGGAATCTCGCTTCCGGCAAAACTCAGAGTGCGGTCGAGATATTCTCCGGATATTTAAAAGGCGAAAAGGTTGACATTGAAGCAATGTTACATATTCTCTTGTTTGTCCAGACGCATGAAACCGTCCACGCGCTCGAAAGGACCCAGGATTGGACCCATGACCCTACATTTTTCGAGGAGTGGAAAAAGATGGCTGACTTCCTGATCAGGGATCCGGGTAAGGTTCGGGAGCTTCTTGACAAGGTAAAAGGCAGGTATTCCGGGACTTATATCCCGGCGGCAGATTTCGGTAAATTCCTTAATGAAACAGCTCCGGATAAGTTGCCGGGGATCGATACCCCTATTTCTGGAACTGATACTGCCACGGTAGATAAAACCATAGGAGAAGGTTTGATAGGTAATGTCGTCGGGGATAAGCCAGGCAGCGTTCATTTTGGCAAACGCCTGACCTCGGGTTTTAGCGTAAAAGTCTCTGGTGATATTGTAGAGTTCCGGCATGAAGGGCTCAGGGCGCCTGTCGAGGTCAGAATTTCAGCCAAAAAAGGCATGGCCGGGAGCGTTGCTAAAGCGATTGAAATGGCTTCCTCCGCCAAATCTACTTTTCTCACCGATAAAGAGAAAGATGTTCTAAAGGGCCTTAAAGGCAGGAAAATAGTTCTCTTGAAAGATGACAGGGAGATAAAAGGAGGATTTGGGCGGCTCGGCGGTGAGGACGCGGTTTTCCTCAGTGAAAGTCTGGCCTCTGAAAGCGAGCATGGTTATCTTGCGTTAATACATGAGTTAGGTGAAGGGGGAGTATTCAGACCTGAGTCCATGATCGATAATTCTTTCCTCGATATTAAAGGAGCCGATACCGGGATAGAAGAACTTAAAGACGAGACGCGGCCCCTCAGTGATATCATAAAGGATGTTTCTGGGACCGGGATATTATCCGGTTTCGCGCATACGTTCATGCGCGGTGTTGGGGAAAAAGTACGTGAAGCGTACAGGGAGTTCTCCGTGAAGGTAGGAACAGAACAGATATCGTCAATGTCGTGCGTCGAATTTATTAAAGGCCTGGAAGCATCGCTTAAAAGGGTAAACAGTTCGAATAAATTGACCGCCGCCGAAAAGACGCTTATTTACCTGAATTTCGGTAAGAAGGGTTCATTCGCCGCGCGTGCCGCCGAGACCGGCATGGACTTGAACGCCATGATGCTTGAGGGATTCCAGGGCCGGCTCGATATGGCGGGTAATCTCGCCTTCACCGCGAAGATAAAGAAGCTGGATGACGAGCTGCGGAAAGGTTGCCAGAATTACCTGCTATTGCCGGGTTATAACTTAGAACTTGACCAGGACGCCTCCAGGCTCGGCAGGAAGGTAGCCCGTGAATATACGGAAAAAGGCACGGGCACCACTATCAACTTTTTTGACGGGACGAATCTTGAGGAGAGGGTGGCCAATATCGCAAAGAACATAACGAAAGATATGGCCAAAGGCGCTTCGTCGATGGCTTTTATAGTTTGTCTTTCCTCCGACGAGAAAAAACGCGTAGCAGGTGAGCTCGAAAGGTACCCGGATATCAAGGGAAGAGTTATTATCGTTAACCATTCCGAGGATGTGCCCGATGCAGATAAAAGCAACCTCTTAATAGACGTCCCGTCCCTCGAACGGGCCGGGACGCATCTTTTGAATTACAAAAGGTTGACCGAGGATTTTAAGCTCGACCCGGAAAGCGACGAGATGCGTGAATACTCGAAGGGAATTCTGAGCTCTTTCGCCCAAAGGGTCATTTCCGGAATAACCGACGATGAGGTATCCCGGATGAAGTCCTCTGAACTCGCAAGGTACATGTCGAAACTTCTTGAAGGAGATACGCCTATCAACGCCACCGGCATCTGGCGCGATATAGAATCACATCTCGAATCCATGGAACAGGTAGCCGTGTCGTTGTGATCTATCCCACTTCGTGCCCGCCATTTTCACCGCAAGTTGTTGTGGCTTTTTCCCCGTGAGGATTATAGAATATCCAGTGGGAGGGGCGTGTTCGATGATGAGGTATTTCCGTATTATATTTTGCGCGGTATTAATGGCGGGTTTGGTCTCGTTTTACGCGCGTCAGGCTTTTCCCTCAGGGATCGTTGCGGGCATGACGAGAGAAGAGCTTCTGGGCGTTTATCCCGAGCCGGATAAGCTGACTTACCGGACAGAACCCAATAAGGAATGGATAACCTTCAATAACAAGGAAGATAGCTCACCCGGCGAGATAATAACTTTCCGGCTCGTGGACGGAAAGGTCGAGGGATGGGATCTGGACGACCGTCATGAATTCATCCGCGAATACGTGGGCGAATTCGCTTCCGGCTATTACCGGAACGCGAATTCACTGACCGGAAAGGCCATCCTTAACGTGCTTACGAGCCTTCCATGGAAAGATGTACTGGTACTTACTAACAGGAAACGGCCCGTAGTTTTCGTCGAGAACCATTCAGACGGCCCAGGTCGTATAGCCAATTCTACGGATATGAGATCTTTTAAAGGCGACCCACCCACATGCACGGAAGGTCTCTGGATAGTGAAGCTCTCGACTGAGCTTGAAGGCGCGGATTCCGTCGATGAGATAGAGAGCATCGTGGCCCACGAGATGGCGCATTATCTGCTCGATAACGGCATGAGGGTCTCGGCGGATCCGGCGAGTACCGAAAAATATGAAAGGGAAGCCGCGGACCTGGTCGAAAAATGGGGTTTCGCCGATGAGATGAAGAAAGCCAGGGCGCGGTTCGGGGGCTCGAGGCGCGCGGTAGTTTCTACAACCGGAGGTAATCAGTGAGGAAGGTCAATTTTATTTTATTCTTTTTATTGGCTGTGGCTTTGTCCCGGAGCGCGGACGCCCAGCTCAATCAGACGACGCAGGGCGCTTATAACGGGGTATGGGTAGAGAATAAACTCAATTCTTCGTCGGGGCATATCGAGATATCGAGTTATGTATGCGGGGTAATAGATTGCGCGATAAAAATGGATCCCGATCTTATGGCGCGTTATTATTCCAATAGCACGAAGGAAAAGATAACCGGAGCCGTTATCAGCTATTATAAAGAGTACCCGTTCAAGAAATATAAGCCGATCATCGACGTTATACTGTCGGGTTTTCAGTGATTTACCCGATAGCGGATATAGGAACCGTTGATACTTTTACTAAACGCTAACCGCTAACCGCTGTCCGCTGTTATTTTCACGATTTACTTGAAACCCCCGGGTTAATCAGGTAGAATCTACACAATACGTGAACGCTAAGAGGAGATGTTTATGGTAAAGACATTTGTCGAGAGAAGAAAATTCAAGCGGATAAAAGGTCCGTCTCTTTTGAGCTACAGACTTATCGCGGGTAGGGGTAAGGCTTCGGAATGGAATATGGCTGCGATAGTGGATATGGGGGCTGGCGGAGCTCTTTTCTACTCAAACACCGATCTCGGAGTGAATACCGAGCTCGAGGTGATGATGGTCATCGGGGAGACAAAAAAAAGAATAATCTCCGGGGCGAAGGTCCTCAGGATAATGGAAATAAAGAAACCTTCTATGTTCCTCACCGCGGTGCTTTTCCATAGGATCAATGAGAAGAGCCGTAAAGAGATCAACGGCATCGTGGAAAAGGAGTCAGGAAAAAGATCAGTGCCGGGCCCTCTTAGGAGTGGAAAAAAACGTAATCCCTGATCAGATCTCTCATATCATCCGACAATATCATGAATATCAGCCCGGATTCATAATATCCTTTTCTGTCGGTTGAGGGGCGCGACCATTTAACCTCGGCCATAGTCGTAATACATTTTTTGTAAATGGGTACTTCCACGATGATCATTACCTGCGTGCCGGTTATCGGTTCCCTGGAAGTCAGCATCCTGAGACCTGATTCTGAGATGTCAAGGGCTGTCATGGGCACTACGATCTCGAGGTTGGGCCCCATGGCGCAACTCATGGTGAATTCCGTATGGACCCGTTTATGTTTTCTTACATGATCATCGTCCATTTGGCCTTTTATGCGATCTCGGGGTTAATTTAATTTACAATATCTTTTTTTTTAGTATATCATAGTTTTTCAGCGATGCAAACCGGTTGGCGGTCGATACTGAAGCCTTAAGATGAGACTGAAAAAAACACAATGAAGAATATCGCTCGGCATTGCGGACTCTGTAACAGGAAATGCGGCGTGGACAGGCTCATTGGAGAGCCCGGTGCGTGCGGGACGGGGCGTCTCATGGCCGTTCACAGCTACCAGGCGCATCCGGGCGAGGAGCCTCCGATAAGCGGCACCATGGGGTCCGGGACGATATTTTTCTCCCATTGCCCGATGGCATGCGTTTATTGCCAGAACTACAGGTTCAGCCAGGAAGGTGAAGGGGCGGAAGTGAGCGTAACTGAACTTTCCGGGATCATGCTGGAGCTGGAGTCACGGGGCTGCCACAATGTGAATCTGGTCTCACCGACCCATTACGCCCATTTGATCGTCCAGGCTATAGATCTGGCTAGGGAAAACGGATTAAGCGTCCCTCTTGTGTACAATACCGGCGGGTATGACAGTCTCAGAACGGTGCTTTCGCTGAAAGGGAAGGTCGATATTTATCTCGCCGATATGAAGTATTCTGGCGAAAGAGAGGCTTATGAATATTCCGGGATAGCATCTTATCCCGAACTCAATCGTAAAGCCGTCAAGGCTATGCATGAACAGGTGGGCGGACTTGTGATCGATAACGGAATTGCCACGAGGGGGCTCATCATAAGGATACTGATACTTCCCAATGACATAGCAGGAGTATCCGGGACGCTCGAATTCATAAAAAAAGAAATTGGGACAGATGTCCATCTGAGCGTAATGAGCCAGTATTATCCGGTTTACAGATCCGGTAAATTCGCCAAAATATCCCGGAGGATAAATGAGCCGGAATATCTGGCCGTTAAGCATAAGATCGATGAACTTGGGTTCTTGAACGGCTGGATACAGCCATTCGATCCAGATTTCGATAAGAAACTTTTAGGTGAAACATTTGAACCTAATGTTAAAAAAAATAAAAGTAAAATTTGACTTTCCGATGATTGTAGTGTATAATTAAATTAGAATAAGATAAAGCCAGAATATTCGGGAGGTGTAGGTGGGTAGGCTTTTAATCCCCATTGTATTTGTGACATTGCTCATAAACAGTTCGCTTACGCATATATTTGCCGTATCTGACGGAGTTTATGTTATTGATTTTAAAGGAGACGTTAAGGTAGTCAGACAAGGCACAAATACCGGGGTGCAGTGTTTCAACAACATGGGGGTAGACCCGGGGGACATCATACATACCGGTCCCGGGTCCTCGGCAACCATCGGGTATGTTTCAAGATCATCTTTCAACGCCAAGATATCCGAGAATACGCTCGTCCAGATAAGGGATGGGCAGCCTTTCTGGATGGAACTTTCTACGGGTGGGCTATTGACAAGGCTCGGGAATCTTCAACCCGGCGAACAATTCATGATCAAAACTCCCGTCGGGGCCTGCGGAGCCAGGGGCACCGGCTGGTATATGACGACGAACGGCCACGAGGACCACATCACCGCTTTTGAGCATAATGTCTATTACCGCCCACTGGACCAGTACGGCGACCTTTCCGAAAATGAAATATGGATCAACGAGGGATATGCGCGAAAGGCCGTAAAGTATGAGGAACCCGGACAAATGACAGCCGCAGACCCTGGGTTTTTGGACTATCTCTGGAAGGAAGCCCATACAATGGCCGAAATAGGGTCCGCGCATACCGGTATAATAGAAAAAAAGAATATCGGCACAAACGGGACAATTTAGCAACGTCCAGGAGAGGATCATCCGGAATGATAGACATTATTTTTTTGCATAAGACCGATATTGAGGTATAATCTTTGTAACGATAGTTATTCGTAATTAAATATCGAGGGATCCAGTGTTTAAGAAAAAGTATTTGGGTATAATTACCGGAGATGTTGTCACAGCCGACGAGAAAAGTTCAGCGGCGGACATATGCCGGCTCATGGGCCAGCATGACATAGGCGTAGTGGTCATAATGAAAGACAGCCTGGTCGTCGGGATAGTCAGCGAGAGGGATATCGCCAGGCGGGTCTGCGCAAATAACCTGTCAGCTGAAAATACTATGGCGGATAGCTTCATGACCAGGGAAGTGGTCTCGGTTGAGATCAAAGACGGTCTTAACAACATCTACAAGACGCTGTGCGAAATGAAGTTCAGGCACCTGGTAATTATGGACAGGAATAAACTGGTGGGCATTACCTCGAGAAGAGATCTCCTGGACGTGCTTGTCGGCAGAAAATCAAAGGGGATGGCGCTCTGATATGGACCAAAACAGCGGATGGAACGGGAAGGATAGAAGAAAGCATACTAGGAGAGAGTTACCCTGCAATATAATGGTAGTCCCTCACGGAGACAAAATAATCTATTCTCATACCGAGGATATTTCAGAGAAAGGCGTAAGAGTGATCATTGACGAGAAACTTGCGGTCGGTTCGAGGATATACCTGGAGATATACTTTGACGAAGAGCCGATATTCTGCAAAGCTCAGGTAGCCTGGGTAGAGGAAACCGACACCCCTGACGGAAATAAAGCATACAATACCGGTATTGAGATCAAATCAAGGGAAAATTTCTAGTTCTTCGCGTCCATTACCCCGCATATGCAAATACTCAATCTTGAGAAAATAGGTCCGCTTGTTCTCGAAAGGAATAAACGGGTGAAACGTATCGTTCTCACCCGGAAAAATCCGGGGGAGACAAGAGTTAAGGTCCCGGCCAGGTTATCGTTCGAGGAGACAAAGAACATTCTTTCCAGGAACACTGACTGGATAATGAGATTCCTGTCGAAAGTGGACAGGGCAGAAAAGGCGCATAGCTCCCTTGAACTTCTGGAGATCACGCCGGTCGAGGCCTCCCGCAGGCTGATATCCAGGTCGGTGGTTCTGGCGGATAAATTCGGTTTTTCATTCCGGAAGATCTATGTCAAAAATCTCAACCGAGCCTGGGGGACCTGTTCCCCAAGGAATAACATAACCTTGAACAGGACCCTGGCGAGGCTTCCCGATGAGCTTCTGGACTACGTTATCCTCCATGAGCTTATTCACACGAGGGTGAAAGACCATTCGGCGGTGTTCTGGGATGAGTTCAAAAAGGTCCTGCCGGACGCGAAAGAGCTGAACAGAAAAATAAAGAAATACCAGCTACATCTTATCAGGGTATAGGGGATATTCCTATGGAAAGGGCGGATATAGTAATTATCGGGGCAGGCGTGGTGGGGCTGGCTATCGCCTCCGAAGTGAGCCGCGCATCAAGGGATGTTCTTATCCTTGAAAAGAACCCGCAATGGGGCATGGAAACTTCGAGCCGCAACAGCGAGGTAGTTCACGGAGGACTTTATTACCGCCCCGGATCCTTGAAAGCCGAGGCCTCTCGATCCGGAAGGGAAAGAATATACGCCTTGGCAGAGGAGAACGGCATCCCGTTCAAAAAGACCGGCAAGCTCATCGTGGCTGTTAACGAAGGCGAGACCGGATACCTCGAGTCGCTCATGAAGAACGCAGCCGATAATAACGTCGTCGCGATAATGCTGGACGAGAAAGAGGCGAGGCGGATGGAACCCGCCGTGAAATGCCGGGCGGCGCTATTTTCCCCGGAAACGGGTATAATCGATACCCACGAGCTGATGAAATATTTTTTGCGTAAAGCCCGGAGCTTAGGCGCGGAGCTGGTCACACTGGCGGAAGTGACCGGTATAGAGCGTTCGGCGGGAGGGTATGTTGTCAAAGTCGACAACTCAGGTGAAGAGGTCGAGATATCGGCGAGGGTCGTTATTAACTCCGCCGGTAATAATGCCGGTAAGATAGCGTCCATGGCAGGCATAGATATCGGCAAGTGCGGGTATGAGCAGATCTACTCAAAGGGAGAATATTTCAGGGTGTCGGACAAATTCCTGAATAGGACAAAACGGCTTGTGTATCCCGTCCCTCTGGAAAAAAGTCTGGGCATACATACGGTCCTCGACATAAGAGGCGGCGTGAGGCTGGGGCCGGACGAGACGGTGGTACCAAAGATAGATCATACAGTAGATGCGAATAAGAGAAAGGCTTTTTACGATTCCGTTAAGAGGTTCATCCCTTCGATCGAGGAAGAGTGGCTGTCGCCCGATATTGCGGGTATACGCCCGCAATTGAAATATCCTAACGACGGGAGTTTTAGGGATTTTATTATCTCACACGAGGCTCCGAAAGGTATGGAAGGGTTCATAGATCTCATAGGTATCGAGTCGCCCGGGCTCACCGCTTCTCCGGTCATCGCCCTTAGGGTCGCGGGGATAGTCGATGGATTATTCTAGTGTCGGGGATGGGAATACTTGATAATTGCGCGTTCTTCATATATATTTACATGTGGTAGCGAACCACACTAATACATGGAAAAATCAGTATCGCTCAGGTATGTTTTTTTTATTCTCCCGGTGATCTTATGGTCATTCCAGGGGCCATGCGTGTACGCGATCGAAGGGACTCCCGGCAAGATCCAGCTTCCGGACGGCTCAGTCTATGAAGGGAACACCAGGGACGGGGTATACGAAGGCAAGGGAAAATATTCCTGGCCAGGAGGTGACGTCTACGAAGGCGAATTCAAGGAGGGCGTGGCCCAGGGGCGAGGGACCTATAAATGGAAAAATGGCGGCCTTTATGAGGGAGAGTTCGCTCTAGACGAGATGGCGGGGAAAGGAAAAGGGGTTTACATTTCTCCTTCAGGTGAAAGATATGAAGGGGATTTCGAAGACGGCGCGCCCGACGGCAGAGGAGTTCTCGTTAAGGAGAACGGCGACAGGTATGAAGGGGAGTTCCAAAGGGGCTTTATGACCGGCGAGGGTGTCTACACCGATACAGAAGGCAACCGCTACGAAGGAAAATTTCTTAGGGGGATCTTCGCAAATAACAGGGGGAAGCTCACGATAAAAAGCGGTGACGTTTACATAGGTGAAATTAAGAATGGGAAGCCCAACGGGACATGTATCTGGCAGGGGGCTAACGGCGAACGGTATGAGGGAGAATTCAGGGATGGTACGCTCCTGGGGCAAAAGACCCTGTTCCTCATGAACGGCGGAAAATTCAAAGGAAGGATCGAGAACGATCTGCCCCAGGGTAAGGGGATCCTCACCAAACAGGATGGGGACAAATACGAGGCTGATTTCGATAAGGGCGAGAGAAAAGGCGACGCTAAGTTGACCAGAGGGAACGGGGACGTTTACAAAGGGCCTTTAAAGAACTGGCTCATGAACGGAAAGGGGCGTTTGGAGCTTCAAGGCGGGGACGTTTACGAGGGTGATTTTGTCGACGGGGTAATAGAGGGCAGGGGTAGATACATTTCAAAGAATGGTAACACGTATGTAGGCGATTTCTCCAAGGGGTATCCCAACGGGTCAGGCGAGTTGACCAGTATGAACGGGGACGTTTATAAAGGAATTTTCAAGAACGGAGTTATGTGGGGGAAAGGTTCGTATACCTGGAAGAATAAGAGCGTTTACGAGGGCGATTTTATTAACGGCCTTCCTCACGGCAGGGGTATCCTCATCTGGGAGAACGGCGACATATACGAAGGCCAGTTCAGCGAAGGGAAACAGAACGGCAAGGGTGTTTATATAGGTATAGACGGGACAAGGTACGACGGCGAGTTCAGGGATAACCGTTTCCATGGCAAGGGCGTTTACTTCGATATTTCCGGCGAGAAATTCGAAGGTGAGTTCAGCTTTGGCGAATACATGGGTAAACAGCAGAAAAATTGATATCTTCTGGAACTTTTTTCATACCATATCTGTTATATTTAATGAAGTGTTTTTTTATTTGAGAAATAATTATTTTTAATGTATCATATAGAACTGATTTCGTATCATAAATAACAAGCTAGTCAGGAGGGTGATATCTATGAAATTCGGTCTTATCGTTGTGCTTGTCATGGTCTTGTGTTTACCGTTCGTCGCGGCGACTTCTTCTTTCGGGGACGCGGCGGATCTTCTGAAGCAGGGACTGCTTGGAGCGGGTACGGGCGCCGCGGCCAGCGCCGTAGGTAAAGGTAATGCAGGGACAGGCGCTCTTGTCGGAGCCGGCGTCGGAATTCTTGGGAACACTGTTTTAGACAGCATAACCAACAAACCCGCGCCCCAGCCTCAATACCAGCAGGCTCCCGTAGTTTATCAGCAAGCCCCGGTACAGTACCAGCAGGCGCCGGTACAATACCAGCAGCAGGCCCCGTATCAGCAGTCCAAAGACGCGTATTCGACTGGGTACGAGGATGGGTACAGCAACGGTTATAAGGCGGGTTATACGGCAGGATATAAAGAAGGCCTTCAGGAAGCTTACAAAAAGGAATGATCGCACCGCCCCTTCGTGCAGTGAAAGCGAGCGTAGCACAGTGGTAGTGCAGAAGCCTTCCAAGCTTCCTACGAGGGTTCGATTCCCTTCGCTCGCTCCAGTTTTTAACCCTCAAAAAAATAATTTTCTATGATCCGCTCTTTCATAAAATATTATTTTCCATTATTTTCTTGACAGAAACTTTTTTTTTGATAAAATCTAAAGCTCAACATATCTATATAAAGGTTAAATTAAGAAACTCCCAACAATACAAAGCCCGATCGATTCGGGCTATGGGAGAAGTTTAGTTTTAATAAAAGATATTCTTTTTTTAAAACCGCCGGCCCATGTAGCTCAGCTGGTAGAGCACATCCATGGTAAGGATGGGGTCGCCAGTTCGATTCTGGCCGTGGGCTCCATTTAACCTAAAAGTTGTTGGGAGTATTTTCAGTGGTCGCTATTTTTTAGGAGGACAAAGTTATGGCAAAAGCGAAATTTGAAAGAAATAAACCGCATATGAACATAGGGACGATCGGACATGTTGACCATGGGAAGACATCGCTGACATCCGTGATAACTATGTATCTCGCCAATAAAGGCATGGCGGAAAGAAGGAACTATGACACGATCGACAAGGCTCCGGAAGAAAGGGAAAGAGGCATAACGATCGCGGTCGCGCATGTTGAGTATGAGACCGTGAAAAGGCATTATGCGCACATAGATTGTCCGGGTCACGCTGACTACATCAAGAACATGATAACGGGCGCGGCGCAGATGGACGGGGCTATACTGGTAGTGTCGGCCGCGGACGGTCCGATGCCGCAGACGAGGGAGCACATACTTCTTGCCAGGCAGGTCAACGTGCCTGCGATAGTCGTGTGTATGAATAAAGTGGACCAGGTAGACGATCCGGAGCTTTTGGACCTTGTGGAGCTTGAGGTGAGGGAGCTGTTGAATAAGTACGGTTTCCCCGGCGACACGACTCCGATAATAAAGGGAAGCGCGCTAAAGGCGCTTGAGGTTGAAGGAGCGGTCGACAGCCCGCACTGCAAATTCATCCAGGAGCTGATGGACGCGTGCGACGCGTTCATACCGCAGCCGGTCCGTGAAATAGAGAAGCCGTTCCTGATGCCGATAGAGGACATATTCAGCATAACGGGAAGAGGCACCGTCGCCACCGGCAGGATCGAGAGGGGCCAGGTTAAGGTCGGCGAGGAAATAGAGATAGTAGGAATAAAGGACACGGTCAAGTCGGTAGTCACGGGAGTCGAGATGTTCAGGAAGATACTTGACTCGGGTCAGGCCGGAGATAATGTCGGGATACTTTTAAGGGGTATAGATAAGACGAACCTGGTAAGAGGGCAGGTATTAGCCGCGCCGGGTTCGATAAAGCCGCACAAGAGGTTCAAGGCGTCGATATACATACTGTCGAAAGAGGAAGGCGGAAGACATACGCCGTTCTTCGCGGGATACAGGCCGCAGTTCTACATAAGGACGACGGACGTGACGGGTATGACGAAGCTGCCCGCGGGCGTGGAGATGGTAATGCCGGGCGACAACATAGCGCTCGAGATAGAGTTGATAACTCCCGTCGCGCTCGAGAAAGAGCTGAGGTTCGCGATAAGGGAAGGCGGTCATACGGTAGGGGCCGGAGTTATATCGGAGATTTTGGAATAAGCTCTCAGCCATCAGCTGAAAGCTAAAAAGATACGGAGCAAACATGGCTAAAAAAAAAGGAGTAATCGAAAACGTCCAATTGCAGTGCGAATCCTGCAAACAGCGGAATTATTCGATACGCAAGAACAGGAAAAAGAACCCTGACAGGATGGAAGTCAGCAAATACTGCCCATTTGAACGAGTGCATAAAAAGCACAAGGAGATAAAAAAGTGACGCAGGAGAGTAGCTCAATTGGCAGAGCACCGGTCTCCAAAACCGGTTGTTGCAGGTTCGAAGCCTGTCTCTCCTGCCAGGTTATTCTCAACTACCGAGAGGGTGGAAAATGAAAAGAGTAAATCAATTTTTAGGGCAGGTAAAGACCGAAATGGAAAAAGTGGCGTGGCCGTCAAAAGATGAGCTTACCACATCCACGATCGTTGTTATCATCTCAACCATTCTCCTGGGAATCTTTATAGGGATATGTGACGTAGTCCTGGCCCGGGTCGTAAATTTTTTAATAGGCGGGGTAATTTAATGGCTAAGAAATGGTATGTCATCCATACTCAGACGGGCCGGGAGAATTCGGCTAAAAAAAGTCTGGAAAAAATACTAGAAAGAGAGCCGGAGGGAAAGGAGTTCATATCGAGGGTGTTGATCCCTACCGAAAAAGTGGCCGAGGTCAGATCGGGAGAAAAGAAAATATCCGAAAGAAAATTCTTCCCGGGGTACCTGTTGGTCGAGATGGAGCTTAATGACAAAAGCTGGTATATAATCAAAAAAACGGCAGGGGTGGTTGGTTTCGTAGGGTCGAAAACCAAGCCCGTGGCGCTCCGGGAAGACGAGGTAGCTGAGATCCTGGAGCAAACAAAAGAATCGAAGGCGAAACCTGTGCCGAAGATCCTCTTCAGGACGGGAGAGGTGGTAAGGGTTAAGGAAGGGCCGTTCAAGAATTTTTCAGGGACTATCGAGGAGACGAACCTCGAGAAAGGCAAAATTAAGGTTATGATATCTATTTTCGGAAGGGCGACGCCCGTTGATCTGGAAACGTGGCAAGTCGAGAAAATGTAAAAGAAAAAAGGAAATAACATGGCAAAAAAAGTAAAAACTACCATTAAGTTATATTGCCCGGGCGGACAGGCTAACCCGGCGCCCCCGGTAGGACCGGCTCTCGGCCAGCACGGGTTGCAGATCATGGATTTTTGCAAGCAGTTCAACGAAAGAACGAAAGACAGGCCTGGCATGCTGCTTCCCGCTCTCATTACCGTATATGAGGACAGGACTTTCACGTTCATCATCAAAAGCCCGCCGGCCAGCGTATTGCTGAAGAAGGCCGCAGGTCTCGCAAAGGCAAGCAGTAATCCCAAAGCGGAAAAGTGCGGTAGCGTTACGATGCAGCAGGTTAGGGAAATTGCCAAGGACAAAAAGGAAGACCTCAACACCGAGGACATGGAACAAGCCGTCAAGATGATCAAAGGCTCCGCCAGAAGTATGGGAATAGAGGTCAAGGAATAAATAACTCCGTTAAAAATAATCAATAGAGAGGGAATTAAAATGGTAAAGTTTTCGAAACGTAAGAAGGCGATGAACGCCCTTGTGGCAGGGAAAAATGATAGCGGCCTGGATGACGCGATCGCGGTACTTAAGAAAGCCCCGGCCGTGAAGTTCGACCAGACCGTCGAGATATCTATGCACCTTGACCTCGAGCAATCCACCAACCCCATCAGGGGAACTGTCAGCCTGCCGAATGGTACCGGTAAAAAGGTCAGGGTAGCGGTTTTCTGTAAGGGAGACCATGAGACCGCGGCGAAAAAAGCCGGTGCGGACCATGTCGGCAGCGACGATCTCATCCTTAAGATACAGGAAGGCTGGCTTGATTTCGACGTGGCTGTGGCGACTCCGGATATGATGAGGGACATGGCGAAGCTCGGAAAAGTGTTGGGTCCCAGAGGGCTTATGCCTAACCCAAAACTGGGGACGGTCACTACGGAATTGGCGAAGATAATAAAGGAGCTCAAGGCCGGAAAGATAGAGTTCAAGATGGATAAGCAGTCCGAAGTTAAAGGGCCCGTAGGGAAGCTGTCTTTTAACTCACAGTCGCTCGCCGAGAATATACGGATGTTCATTGAGACCGTGATGAACTCAAACCCGAAACTACAGCGTATACAGAACATCAAGTCCATATCGATATCCTCGACAATGGGCCCTGGAATTATGCTGGACAAGAACCAATTCGTTAAATAAGAGGTGAAAAGATCATGGCTGAAAAATACGGAAAGAAAGTCAGGGCGTTAATGATCAAGGAGATGGAGACCGCTTTCGGGAAGAAGGGGTTCATCTTTTCAAGCTATTCCGATATCAAAGCTTCGGATATCACAGCTTTCAGGAAGAAGGTGAGAGCGAAGGGGTCCAAGTACTTTGTGGTGAAAAAGAGGCTCGGAAAAAAAGCCCTGGAGAAAAAAGGAATAAGCGGCCTTGACGAGATGTTCAAGGATAAGAAGCATGTCGGGATAACGACCATAGAGAACGATCCCGTTGAGATAGCGAAACTGCTCAAGGAATTCGCGAAGCTCAATAAGAATTTCACCGTTTCAGGCGGTTGTCTTGAGGGTAACGTGCTCGGTCCGGATCGAGTAAAAGATCTTGCCGATCTTCCGAGCAGAGAGGTGCTTATAGCGAAGGTGCTTGGGACTATGAACGCGCCGGTCACAAGTTTTGTGGGTGTTTTGTCCTCGTTGCTGAGGAGTGTTTGTTATACGATCAACGCGATCAAGGATAAAAAGGAAAGCGGTAAATAAGGGAGGAAATAAGATGAGCGAAGAAAAAAAACAGGGTGTGGGTGAAGGGGCTACGGCGACCGAGGATGCGCCAAAAGCGAAGGTCAAGGTTTCCGATAAGCTGGAGAACATAATTAAGTCCGTCGAACAGATGACGGTCCTCGAGCTTTCAGATCTCGTCAAGGCTCTCGAACAGAGATTTGGCGTTTCGGCGGCGGCTCCGGTGGCTGTTCAGGCCGCTGGTGTTCCGGGCGCGGCGGCGGGTGCGGCGGCGCAGGAAGAGGAAAAGACCATTTTCACGGTCGTTCTTGCCGATGCCGGCGCTCAGAAGATCCAGGTGATCAAAGAGATACGCGCGCTTACAAATCTCGGCCTCAAGGAAGCTAAAGATCTGGTCGAGTCCGCTCCTAAGGAGATCAAGACCGATGTCCAGAAGGAAGAGGCTCAGAAGATCAAGAAGCAGCTTGAAGCGGTCGGCGCGAAAGTCGAACTTAAGTAATTCACTTGTTCGGTGCGATCGAAGCGTGATATCTCTTTTACGCCAAAACGGAGGGTAAATACCCAATGGTTCTAAAGAATAAGCGGCAAACATACGCTAGGCTTACAAACGTGTTTGAATTGCCAAATCTTATTAAGATTCAGGTCGATTCATACAAGGATTTTCTCCAGATAGAGGCTTCCAGGACAAAAAGGAAAAAGCAGGGCCTGGAAGGCGTTCTCTGCGAGGTTTTCCCTATCGATAGTCCTGACGGCCAGTATTCTCTTGAATACCTGTATTACGACATCGGTAAGCCAAAGTACGACATAGATGAATGCAAGAACAGGTCCATGACGTTCGGGGCTCCTCTTAGGATAAAGCTCAGGCTTAAATCCGTAAAGGAGGTCAAGGAGCAGGAAGTTTATGTCGGGGAAATACCGCTCATGTCCAACAAGGGAACCTTCGTCATCAACGGGGATGAAAGGGTGGTAGTGAACCAGCTTCACAGGTCACCCGGTGTTTCTTTCGAGGAGACCGGAACGCCTACCGGGAAGATATCTTTCGCGGCCAGGCTTATACCGGACAGGGGGGCGTGGATCGAGTTCCTTTACGACAGGAACGACCTCTTGTACGTTTTTATTGATAGAAAAAGAAAATTCCTTGCCACGACTTTTCTTCGTATTTTCGGTCTGTCCAAGGATGAGGAAATACTCGCAGCGTTCGGAGGGGTCGATCAGGTGATCCTGACGAGGCAGAAACAGTGCGAAGATCTTGTCGGGAGGGTTCTGGCGGAAGACATAATTGACACGGTCTCAAATTCGATCCTGGCGCAGAAAACCGAGAAAATAACACAGTCCGTAGCCGACAGACTGTGGGACGGGAAAATCAGGGAAGTTAAATTACTCAGGAATGTCCCGAAAGAAGTGGTCAACACTCTTGAACATGACAGCACGAAGACAAGGGAGGAAGCCTATCTCGATATTTATAAAAGGCTCCGCCCCGGCGACCCGCCGACGCTTGAATCCGCCACAGAGCTTATCAACCAGATGTTCTTCGACAAGAGAAGATACGATCTTACCCATGTCGGCGTCCGCATGATAAACCGCAAGCTTGGTATGGACAGGTCTCTGGACGTTCAACTCCTGGACGCCGAAACCCTGGTCAAAGCCGTCAATTATCTTCTCGCCATAAAGACGGGCGAAAAGAGTACCGACGATATAGACCACTTGGGTAACAGGCGTGTGAGAAGCGTAGGAGAACAGCTCATCAATCAGATACGCATAGGTATGGCCAGGGTTGAGAGGGTCACCCGGGAAAGGATGGGAGTTTATGACATGGAAGATGTCATGCCCCACAACCTGGTTAATACAAAACTTATAGCTAGCTGTATCCATGACTTTTTCGCGAGGGGGAGATTATCTCAGTTCATGGACCAGACAAATCCTCTCGCCGAGCTTACACATTTGAGGAGGCTCAGCGCCCTGGGCCCCGGAGGTTTGAACAGAGAAAGAGCCGGATTTGAAGTAAGGGACGTACATTATTCCCATTACGGAAGGCTTTGTCCCATAGAAACCCCGGAAGGGCCTAACATAGGACTTATAAACTCTTTGAGCACTTACGCGGGTGTAGATGAGTTTGGGTTCCTTGTCACTCCATACAAAAAAGTCGTTGACGGGAAAGTTACCGGAAAGATCGAATATCTTTCCGCAGATATAGAAGATAATTACATCATCGCACAGGCTAATTCCCTGGTCGACGAAGAAGGTTCTTTTAAGAGCAGCAAGATATTTTCGCGTTTTAAGGACGATTTCCTTGTTGCCGATAAGAACGACGTCCAGTACATGGACGTGTCTCCGATACAGCTCGTAAGCGTTTGCGCAGGCCTTATCCCGTTCCTTGAACATGACGACGCCAACAGGGCGCTGATGGGTTCAAACATGCAGAGACAGGCTGTTCCTCTTTTATTTCCCCAAGAGCCGCTGGTCGGTACAGGCATCGAGGGTAGAGTGGCGGTGGATTCGGGCGCGGTAGAAGTTGCCAGGAAAGAAGGGAAAGTGACTAAGGTTGACGCCCTGGAGATAGTGATCGCCGGGGAGAAATATCCGCTGAAGAAGTTTGACCGGACCAACGCGCGAACTTCGATAAACCAGCGCCCGCTTGTTAAGATCGGTGACGAGGTCAAGGAAGGGCAGTCCATAGCGGATGGTATTTCGACGAAGAACGGTGAATTAGCCCTTGGCCGGAATATCCTGGTGGGATTTATGTCGTGGAGGGGGTATAACTTCGAGGACGCCATTCTCATCAGCGAAAAGGTACTGAAAGAGGACGCGTTCACTTCCGTGCACGTCTATAAATTTGAACTTGAAGCCAGAGACACAAGGTTGGGCAACGAGGAAGTTACGCGAGATATACCGAATGTTTCCGAGGACGCGCTTAAGAACCTGGACGAGAACGGCATTATCCGGATCGGCGCCGAAGTCGGTCCGAACAGCATTCTGGTCGGTAAAGTAGCGCCGAAATCCGAGACGGAACTTTCTCCTGAAGAGAAGCTTTTAAGGGCCATTTTCGGCGAAAAAGCCGGTGACGTGAAAGACGTGTCCCTTCGGGTACCTTCCGGAGTTAAAGGCATTGTAGTAGGCATAAAAGAGCTTACGAGGAAAACTGGAAAAACCCTTTCTAAAGATCAGAAGAGGCAGGACTCGAAAGAGAAGAAAGCGGTCAAAGAAGGTTATGACATGATCCTCGAAAACCTCGAGGGGAAAAAGGCCGAGAGGGTCCATCAGAAACTGATCGGCTCGAAGCTGGTCAACGACCTTTTGGAGATAGAGACCGGCAAGGTGTTGCTAAAAGGCGGAAAGACGATCGTCGAATCCGACTTGGAGAAATTCAAAAAGGCCGATCTCGAGGAGATCTGCGTCGAGGATGAAAAACTGCAGTCTAAAATAAACAGCGTTGTAATGACCATCGAGGGGCAGATAGAACAGACCAATGCCGAGCTTGAAAGGGAGATAGACAGGATAGAGCACGGCGACGAACTTCCGGCGGGCGTCTTGAGACGTATCACGGTTTTCGTAGCCACTAAGAGGAAGCTCCAGGCCGGTGATAAGATGGCCGGAAGGCACGGGAACAAAGGCGTAATAGCCAAAATAGTTCCCGAGCAGGATATGCCTTTCCTTCCTGACGGAACCCCTCTTGACATAGTGCTGAACCCCCTTGGCGTACCGAGCAGGATGAACATAGGACAGCTTCTTGAGACACAGCTGGGTTGGGCCGCGAAGGTGCTGGGGAAGAAAGTTACAACGAACGTTTTTGACGGCGCTTCGGAAGATGATATAAGGAAAGCCATGAAGGAAGCGGGGCTTCCTGAATCAGGCAAAATAAGGCTTCGCGACGGTTTTACCGGGGAGCCTTTCGATCAGGAAGTTACGGTCGGTTTCATATATCTTCTTAAGCTTGCCCATCTGGCCGATGATAAGATGCACGCAAGAAGTATTGGGCCTTATTCGCTCGTCACCCAGCAGCCCCTCGGTGGTAAGGCGCAGTTCGGAGGCCAGAGGTTCGGAGAAATGGAAGTCTGGGCGCTGGAGGCTTACGGCGCGGCTTATACGCTTCAGGAACTCTTGACGGTGAAAAGCGACGACGTACAGGGCAGGACCAAGATATATGAGGCTATCGTCAAGGGAGAGAATATGGTGCAAACCAGCACTCCCGAGTCCTTCAACGTCTTGATAAAAGAACTCCAGAGCCTGGGCCTTGACGTCCAGCTCCAGCAATTGGAAAAAACAGAGGCGATTTAGAACAACCTAATCCAATATTGAGGTAAACGATGATAAGAAGACCTAATAAGTTCGATCTCGTTAAGATACAGCTGGCCTCACCTGATGTTATCGCCGGATGGGCGACCAGAAGGATAGGTAATAAGAACGTCCTCTTTGAGGTCAGGAAGCCCGAGACCATTAATTACAGGACCCTGAAGCCGGAAAGGGACGGACTTTTCTGCGAAAGGATATTCGGCCCCACAAAAGATTTTGAGTGTAATTGCGGCAAGTACAAGAGGATAAAACATAAGGGGATAGTCTGCGACCGGTGCGGCGTCGAAGTCACGAAATCGAGTGTCAGGCGCGAAAGAATGGGTTGCATCAAACTTGCGGCCCCGGTCTCTCATGTCTGGTTCTTTAAGGCTATCCCTTCCAGGATGTCGAATCTCCTGGATATGAAAATGCGTGACATGGAGAGGATACTCTACTACGAGCAGTATGTCGTCACAGATGCGGGAGAGACCCCTTTTAAGGTTCAGCAGATGCTGACCGAGGAACAGTACGATTCTGCGAGGGAAAAATACGGCAACAAGTTCAAAGCAGGGATGGGCGCTGAGGCTATCCGCGACATACTTGCCGCCCTTGACCTTGAATCCATATCCGCCGATCTCAAGGAGCAGATGGAAAAGAAACGGGATATCAACTCCCAGAAACGTATCACAAAAAGGTTGAAGATAGTGGAGAGTTTCAGGAAAAGCGGGAACGATCCAGCGTGGATGGTACTTGATATAATACCGGTTATACCGCCTGACCTCCGTCCTCTGGTGCCTCTTGACGGAGGAAGGTTCGCGACAAGCGACCTTAACGACCTGTACCGCAGGGTCATCAACAGGAATAACCGTTTGAAAAAACTGCTGGAGCTGAAAGCCCCGGAGGTCATAGTTCGCAACGAGAAACGGATGCTCCAGGAAGCGGTTGACGCCCTTTTTGATAATGGCCGTCACGGGCGCGAGGTGCTCGGGTCCGGAGGAAGGCCGTTAAAATCGCTTGCCGATATGCTTAAGGGAAAACAGGGGCGTTTCAGGCAGAACCTTCTTGGAAAAAGGGTGGATTATTCGGGAAGAAGCGTTATCGTTATAGGCCCTGAATTGAAACTCCATGAATGCGGACTTCCTAAGGTCATGGCTCTGGAGCTTTTCCAGCCCTTCATTATCCGTAAACTCCGTGAAAAGGGTTTCGTTCATACCATTAAGAGCGCTAAAAAAATGGTACAACAGGAAAATCCGGAGGTTTGGGATATCCTTGATGAGGTCATCCAGGACCATCACGTCCTGCTCAACAGGGCGCCAACGCTTCACAGGTTGGGTATCCAGGCATTCCAGCCGCGGCTTATAGAAGGTAAGGCTATCCGTATACATCCTCTCGTTTGCGCTGCTTTTAACGCGGACTTCGACGGCGACCAGATGGCCGTGCATGTGCCTTTATCGTTCGAGTCCCAGATGGAAGCTAGACTAATAATGAACGCGGCCAATAATATTTTCAGCGCTTCCAACGGCCGGCCTATCGCGACCCCGTCACAGGATATAGTGCTCGGGCTTTATTATCTGACGAAAATGAAGATAGGCGCCATGGGAGAAGGTATCATGTTTGCCGACCTTCCGGAAGTTATCATGGCTTTCCAGGACAAACAGGTAGAGAAACACGCAAAGATCAAAGTAAGGGTTAAAGGCGAGATCATAGAGACTACAGTTGGAAGGGTGATCTTCAATGACATACTTCCCGAAGGAATGGATTTTTATAACGAGAATATGTCCAAAGGTGCTATAAGCAGGGTCATATCAGACTGTTACAGGCTGAAAGGCCATATGATAACCGTGGATCTGCTCGATAAACTGAAATCGCTTGGATTTGAGGAATCTACACTTTCCGGAGCGTCAATGTCCGTAGGCGATGTGTGCGTGCCTGAGGAGAAAAAGGAAAGGGTCAAGAAGGCCCAGCAGGAAGTTGATAAGATACAGGCACAGTACCAGAGAGGTCTGATAACGGAAGGCGAACGTTACAACAAGATCATAGATATCTGGACGCATGTTACGGAAGACATTTCTAACCTGGTTTTCAGACATCTTGACGCATTCAACCCGGTATTTATGATGGCGGATTCCGGCGCCAGGGGATCCAGGCAGCAGATACGTCAGCTTGCCGGCATGAGGGGTCTCATGGCCAAGCCTTCGGGAGCCATTATCGAGACGCCGATCATCGCTAACTTCCGTGAAGGTCTTACGGTTCTGGAGTATTTCATATCGTCTCACGGAGCCCGTAAAGGTCTTGCCGATACGGCGCTTAAGACGGCCGATTCAGGTTATCTGACAAGGCGTCTTGTGGATGTCGCCCAGGAAGTGATAATCAACGAGGATGATTGCGGAACATTGAACGGTATAACCGCCGAAGCCATAGTCGAGGGCGATGAAATGGTAATAACCCTCGAGGAGCGCATAGTCGGGAGAGTCGCGCTGGATAACGTGGTCGATATTATTACGGACGAGGTAATTCTCAAAGCCGGTGACGTCATTGACCACATTACGGCGAAGAAGGTCATGGCAACCGGACTCGAAAAAATAAGGATAAGAAGCGTACTGACATGCGAGTCCGAGAAGGGAGTTTGCTCGAAATGTTACGGCAGAAACCTTGCGTCCGGTAAACTTGCCGAGCTCGGTGAGGCCGTCGGGGTCGTGGCGGCGCAGTCCATAGGCGAACCCGGTACTCAGCTTACCATGAGGACTTTTCATATAGGTGGTACTGCCTCGAGGATAGTCGAACAGTCCTTCTATAAAACGAAAGAGGACGGGTTCATGAAATTCCATAACCTCAAGACGGTCGAGGTTGAGCCCGGTAAAATAGTTGTCCTCAACAGGAATGGGCAGATAAGCATCAATGAGGAGGACGGTCGCGAGATCGAAAGACAGGCGATACCCCAGGGTTCCACGATTTTCTTCAAGGATGGGGAGATCGTAAAGAAAGGCAATAAATACGCGGAATGGGAACCTTATACCGTACCTATATTGACGGAGCATCCCGGAAAGGTCCAGTATGAGGACATTAAGGATAACGTGACCGTGAAGATAGAAAGGGATGAGGCTACGGGCCTTTCCAGTTTCGTTGTAGTGAGCACGAAAGAGGACCTCCACCCGCAGCTTCTTCTGACTACCCTTGACGGAGATGTAGAGGCGATATATCCTCTTCCCGTCGGAGCGCATATCGTGGTAAAGGACAACCAGACAGTCAGGGCCGGCGAGATACTTGCGAAGACACCGCGCGTTATGACCAAGACGAAGGATATAACCGGTGGTCTTCCTCGTGTCGCGGAACTCTTCGAAGCAAGGAAGCCCAAAGACCCGTCTATAATCAGCGAGATCGACGGTCATGTCGAGTTCGGTGAGACCAAGAAAGGCCAGAAACGCATAGTCATTGAGAGCGAGACCGGGATGAAAAAAGAATACATAATTCCTCACGGAAAACATCTCAACGTCTATAGAGGAGATTCCGTAAAGTCAGGAGAGCAGCTTGTGGACGGTCCGGTTGTTTTACAGGATATTCTCAGAGTGTCCGGAGAGCAACAACTCCAGAATTATCTCGTTAACGAGGTTCAGCAGGTTTACAGGCTTCAGGGCGTGCATATTAATGACAAGCACATAGAGGTAATTGTCCGCCAGATGCTTAAGAACGTGCGCATAACCGTTCCGGGAGATTCGGAATTCCTTCTCGGGGATAAAGTCGATAAATGCATTTTTAGAAGGGCCAACAGGGAACTTATAAAGAAAAAGAAAAGGCCCGCTCAGGCCGAACCTATTCTGCAAGGCATAACTAAAGCTTCTTTGACGACGGAAAGTTTTATTTCCGCCGCTAGTTTCCAGGAAACGACACGCGTTTTGACGGAAGCGGCTACAATGGGCAAGGTGGATTATCTTGTAGGTCTCAAGGAAAATATCATAATGGGGCATCTTATCCCGGCAGGTACCGGGTTTGAGTGTCACAGGGATATAAACATCGACAGGGAAATATTGATGGATATCCAGAAAGAAAAAGAAAAAGAAAAGATCCCCAAAGAAATTGAAACTGAATAAGACAAAAAAGGAAGAAGTGAAATATGCCTACGATCAATCAGCTTATCAGGAAAGGTAGAAAGCAGGTAAAATGGAAAAGCAAGTCGCCCGCGCTGATGTCCTGCCCCCAGAGAAGGGGTGTTTGTCTCCAGGTCAGGACGAGGACGCCAAAGAAGCCGAACTCGGCGCTCAGAAAGGTAGCGAGGGTAAGGCTCACCAACAGGATGGAAGTAACGGCATATATACCGGGTGAAGGGCACAACCTGCAGGAACATTCCATTGTTACGATAAGAGGCGGAAGGGTCAAGGACCTTCCGGGCGTACGCTATCATATTATCAGGGGAACTCTTGACGCCTCAGGCGTCGAGGCAAGAAGACAGGGCAGATCCAAATACGGTGCGAAGAGGCCGAAAAAACAATAACGAAAGGTAAGGGAGCATAATGAGAAGACGACAAGCCGAAAAAAGGGAACCATTACCAGATCCTAAATACAGGAGCAAGCTGCTCGGGAAATTTATTAACATGGTAATGCTCCAGGGGAAAAAATCAACCGCGGAACATATAGTATACGGCGCCCTTGACGCCATAAAGGAAAAGGTCAAGGACAAGGATCCCCTAGAGGTCCTGACAGCCGCTATTGAGAATGTTCGGCCTCTTGTAGAGGTTAAATCAAGAAGGATAGGCGGCGCGACTTATCAGGTTCCAGTGGAAGTTAAACAGGATCGCGGTAGGTTCATAGCCATGAGGTGGATAAGGGATTTTGCGAGGACACAGAAAGGCAAGGCTATGGGTGAGAAGCTGGCCTTTGAACTTTTGTCCGCCTATAATAAGGAAGGCGCCGCTGTGAAAAAACGTGAAGATACTCACAAAATGGCCGAGGCTAATAAGGCTTTCGCGCATTACAGGTGGTAACACCATAGAAAAGAGGAAAAATGGAAGATATTAAAAATCTAAGAAATATTGGGATCATAGCTCACATTGACGCCGGTAAAACGACTTGTACGGAAAGGATCCTATTTTATACGGGAAAAACCTACAAGCTTGGCGAGGTGCATGACGGTACGGCTGTCATGGACTGGATGGCGCAGGAACAGGAAAGAGGTATTACCATTACAAGCGCGGTTACGACATGTAACTGGAAAGACAAGAAGATCAACATTATAGATACGCCCGGTCATGTCGATTTTACGATCGAGGTCGAGCGTTCTCTTAAAGTTCTCGACGGTGCCCTGGTCGTCTTCTGCGCGGTAGGCGGTGTTCAGCCGCAGACTGAGACCGTTTGGCGGCAGGCTGATCATTATGAGGTCCCTAAAATAGCTTTTGTCAATAAAATGGACAGGGTAGGCGCCGATTTCTTCAAAACGCTCATCGATATGCACAAAAAACTCGGCGCTAACGCAACTCCTATACAGATCCCTATCGGGAGTGAGGATAAATTTATCGGCGTTATAGATCTCGTTGAATTCAAGGCTTATTTTTTTGATGAAGACGGGGACCTCGGAAAATTCCTTCCGAAAGAAATTCCCGCTGACATGCTGGAAGTCGCCACTCATTGGAGGCATAACCTGGTCGAAAAGATCGCCGATGTTGATCCCGAAGTTGAAGATCTTTATCTTCACGACGCTAAGATCGAGGCCGAAGATCTGAAACGCTATATCCGGAGGGTCACCTGCAAGAATCTTTTTGTGCCAGTTTTCTGCGGCGCAGCCCTTAAGAATAAAGGCGTTAAGCCCGCGCTCGACGCCGTGTGCGAATATCTCCCTTCGCCTCTTGACGTCAAACCTCCGAAAGCGAGGCATCCCGAAACAGAGCAGGAGATCGACATCACTCCTGATCCGAAAAAACCACTTTGCGCGTACGCGTATAAAATAATGACGGATCCGTTCGTCGGGACGATAACCTTTACCAGGATATATTCGGGATCCATGAAGTCCGGGACTTATGTTCATAATACGACATCCGACAAAAAGGAAAGGCTGGCACAGATACTTAGGATGCACGCGGATCAGAAGGAAATAATCAGTGATGCCGAGGCCGGTATGATAGTCGGTTTGGTAGGGCTAAAACATACAACGACAGGACACACTTTATGCGATCCCGCGCATCCTGTGGCGTTAGACAGAATAAAATATCCAGAACCTGTTATATCGATGTCGATCGAGCCGGAGACAAGGGCGGATCAGGACAAAATGGGGATGGGGCTCAGAAAACTCGAGAGTGAAGATCCTACATTTAAGGTCAAGTATGACAATGAAACCGGTGAAAATATTATAAGTGGGATGGGCGAACTTCATCTTGAAATAATTTTGGACCGGCTTAAGAGAGAGTTCAATGTTAAGTCAAAAGTAGGAAGCCCTCAGGTCGCTTATCGTGAAACTATAACGCAGTCTGTTTCGTCAACCGGGAAATTCATACAACAATCCGGCGGAAGAGGTCAGTATGGGCATGTAGAGCTCAGGCTTGAACCCGGAGAAAAAGGCCTGGGTATAGTTTTCGAGAACGAGATAAAAGGCGGCGCTATCCCGAGAGAATATTTCAAGCCCATCGAGGCCGGAATAAGACAAGCCGCTGCGACAGGCGTGGTTGCAGGGTTTCCGGTTACCGATGTCAAAATAACGTTGTATGACGGATCTTTCCATGAAGTTGATTCTTCGGAACTAGCGTTCTCTAACGCGTCAAGTATAGGATTTAAACAGGGAGTGCAGAAAGCGAAGCCGATACTTCTGGAGCCCATCATGAAACTTGAAGTGACAACCCCGGACGATTATCTTGGGGATGTCATCGGTGATATGAATTCGAGAAGGATAAAGATCGAAAGCATAGATCAAAAGGGAACGACAAAGATAGTCGTAGGCGCCGCTCCACTCGCGCAGATGTTCGGGTACGCGACCGCATTAAGGAGCTTGACACAAGGACGCGCAACATATACAATGGAACCTTCTTATTACAAAGAAGTTCCCAGGGATATCATACAGAAGGTTTTTCCCGATATATATCAGTAAAAACCCAAGGAGGACTTGTTATGGCAAAAGCGAAATTTGAAAGAAATAAACCGCATATGAACATAGGGACGATCGGACATGTTGACCATGGGAAGACATCGCTGACATCCGTGATAACTATGTATCTCGCCAATAAAGGCATGGCGGAAAGAAGGAACTATGACACGATCGACAAGGCTCCGGAAGAAAGGGAAAGAGGCATAACGATCGCGGTCGCGCATGTTGAGTATGAGACCGTGAAAAGGCATTATGCGCACATAGATTGTCCGGGTCACGCTGACTACATCAAGAACATGATAACGGGCGCGGCGCAGATGGACGGGGCTATACTGGTAGTGTCGGCCGCGGACGGTCCGATGCCGCAGACGAGGGAGCACATACTTCTTGCCAGGCAGGTCAACGTGCCTGCGATAGTCGTGTGTATGAATAAAGTGGACCAGGTAGACGATCCGGAGCTTTTGGACCTTGTGGAGCTTGAGGTGAGGGAACTGTTGAATAAGTACGGTTTCCCCGGCGACACGACTCCGATAATAAAGGGAAGCGCGCTAAAGGCGCTTGAGGTTGAAGGAGCGGTCGACAGCCCGCACTGCAAATTCATCCAGGAGCTGATGGACGCGTGCGACGCGTTCATACCGCAGCCGGTCCGTGAAATAGAGAAGCCGTTCCTGATGCCGATAGAGGACATATTCAGCATAACGGGAAGAGGCACCGTCGCCACCGGCAGGATCGAGAGGGGCCAGGTTAAGGTCGGCGAGGAAATAGAGATAGTAGGAATAAAGGACACGGTCAAGTCGGTAGTCACGGGAGTCGAGATGTTCAGGAAGATACTTGACTCGGGTCAGGCCGGAGATAATGTCGGGATACTTTTAAGGGGTATAGATAAGACGAACCTGGTAAGAGGGCAGGTATTAGCCGCGCCGGGTTCGATAAAGCCGCACAAGAGGTTCAAGGCGTCGATATACATACTGTCGAAAGAGGAAGGCGGAAGACATACGCCGTTCTTCGCGGGATACAGGCCGCAGTTCTACATAAGGACGACGGACGTGACGGGTATGACGAAGCTGCCCGCGGGCGTGGAGATGGTAATGCCGGGCGACAACATAGCGCTCGAGATAGAGTTGATAACTCCCGTCGCGCTCGAGAAAGAGCTGAGGTTCGCGATAAGGGAAGGCGGTCATACGGTAGGGGCCGGAGTTATATCGGAGATTTTGGAATAAGCTCTCAGCCATCAGCTGAAAGCTGTTAGCTGTTAGCTAAACAGGAGTAAAAGTAATGGTAAAAAAGAAGCAGTCGGAAAAAATAAGATTAAAATTAAAATCGTTCGATCACGAGCTGTTGGATGTTTCAATGGCGGAGATCGTTGACACCGTCAAAAAGACCGGCGCGACGATAGTCGGGCCGATACCTTTACCTACTAAGCATGAAATATTTACGGTGTTAAGGTCGCCGCATGTGGATAAAAAATCCAGGGAACAGTTCGAGCTCAAAACGCACAAAAGAATGTTGGATATACTTGAACCGACCGTTAAAACTATAGACTCCTTACGTAAATTGGATCTTCCGGCCGGCGTTGACGTGGAAATAAAGTAGAGGATAAAATGATTAAGGGATTGATCGGTAAAAAACTTGGAATGACGCAGATATTCACGGAATCAGGCGATAGTGTACCGGTTACGGTCATCGAGGTAGGTCCTTGCGTTGTACAAGCCGTCAGAGACAAGGAAAAGAACGGATATCTTGCCGTTCAGCTCGGGTTTATGGATGTCAAAGAGAAAAAGCTACGGAAGCCTCAAAGGGACGAGATCAAAGCGAAAGGTCTTCCTGCCAAAAGGCATGTCAGGGAAATAAGGTGCGATGTGCTTCCGGATATAAAGATCGGAGATAAGCTGACCGTTTCGATGTTCCAGGAAGGTGATTATATCGATGTACAGGGCATTTCAAAGGGAAAGGGTTACCAGGGTGGTATGAAACGCTGCGGATGGCTAGGTGGCTGTGAAACTCACGGTTCGATGTCGCACAGGGCACCGGGTTCGGTGGGCGCGAGTTCTTTCCCTTCGAAAGTTGACAGAGGCCACGGCGGCGCCGGACATATGGGAAGCGATAAAAAAACAATTCAAAATTTAAAGGTAATTAAAGTTGACACGGATCAGGATACGCTCCTGGTCAAGGGTTCCATTCCGGGATCTAATGGCACGGTGCTTGTGATCAAGTTCGCTAAAAAGAAAAAGTTAGCGCCGCGCGCGGTAAAAGCGGAAGTTAAGGAAAAAGAAGAAGGGAACGACAAAGAAGGAAAAGCGTAATAATAATGGAAGCGACTAAAACCAGATTATCCGTTTATGACCTTAAAGGTAAAGTAGTTGATTCGATCGAGCTTGACGGTACACTCTTTGACGGTACGGTCAACAAGACACTGCTTTACGAGGTCGTTAAGATGTACCAGGCCAATGTCAGGCGTGGAACTCATTCTTCACTCACCAGGGCCGAGGTTGCCGGAGGCGGAGTAAAGCCGTGGCGGCAGAAAGGCACGGGAAGGGCGAGGGTCGGTTCCACCAGAAACCCGGTATGGCGTCATGGCGGTATCACTTTTGGACCTAAACCGCGTGATTATGAGTATACGATGCCGAAAAAGGCAATGAGAAAAGCTCTTTTGTCAAGCTTGAACGCGAGGCTTTCGGAAGAAATGATCATGCCGGTGGTAAAAGTTCAGCTCAAAGAAGCCAAGACCAAAGAAATGAAGCAGGTGCTTAACAATCTTAAGTTGACCGGTAAGACCCTATTGGTAGTTGATGTTGTGGATGAGAACGTAAGGCGGGCGGCTCATAACCTTCAGGACCTTACGATGAAGGAAGGGCGTAATATCAACGCGAGGGATGTTCTTGTGAACGAACATATCCTTATAGAAAAAGAAGCGTTGGAAAAACTTGCGGAAAGGGTAAAATGAGAACAGCACAAAACATAATAATTAATTTGATCCGCACCGAAAAAGGGTCGAACATGCTCGTTTTCAACAAATATTATTTTAAAGTTGATAAACGGTCAAATAAGATAGAGATACGGAACGCGGTCGAAGACCTTTACAAGGTAAAGGTAAAGTCTGTCAATGTGATCACAATGAGGGGAAAAAAACGCAGGGTCAGGTTACATCAGGGCATGACTCCCACATGGAAGAAGGCCATTGTAACACTCTCTCCCGGAAGCAAGATCGAGGTAACTTAAAATGGGTATTAAAAAATGTAAGCCGTTTACCGATGGTAGTAGATTTCACGAGAAATTGACCTACGAAGATATAACCAAGACAAAGCCCGAAAAGAGCCTTGTTATGTATATCAAGAAGACCGGAGGTCGTAATTTTTATGGTCGAATTACCTGTAGGGGCAAGGGCGGCGGGCATAAACGTCTTTACCGCATAATCGATTTTAATTACTCTAAAAAAGGCACTAACGGTCTTGTCGAGGCGATAGAGTACGATCCCAACAGGTCAGCTAACATAGCCCTTGTAAAGTATGATGACGGAGAGAAAAAATATCTTATTGCTCCGCAGGGAATAAAACCCGGAAGTGTTATTCAAAGTGGACCCGAAGTTAAGATCGAGATAGGCAATTCCACGGAACTTCGGAATATACCGTTAGGTACTGCGGTTTCATGTATTGAACTCAATCCCGGCAGGGGAGCTCAGATAGCGCGTTCAGCCGGGATGGAGGGGATAGTCGCCGCTAAAGACGCGGGGAACGTTCATCTTAGGATGCCCAGCGGTGAAATACGGCTGGTCAAAGATAATTGTTATGCGACTATCGGTAAAGTTGGGAATTTGGACCATGAGAAAGTATCCCTTGGAAAAGCGGGAAGATCCAGATATCTCGGCATACGCCCGAAATCAAGAGCTGTTGCGAAGAACCCGGTAGACCATCCGATGGGCGGAGGCGAAGGGAAGTCTTCCGGAGGAAGGCATCCGACCACTCCATGGGGAAAGATCACCAAAGGTTTGAAGACCAGAAAACAAAAGAAATCTTCTACTTTCAAAATAATTAAACGGAGGAAGTGATAAATGTCAAGGTCGGTAAAAAAAGGCCCGTTCGTCGATAAGAACCTTATGGAAAAGATCATGAAGCTTAACGAGAAAGGTTCGAAGAAGCCTATTAAAACTTGGTCTAGAAGGTCAACGGTCCTTCCTGATTTCGTTGGGTTGACGATTATGATCCACGACGGCAAAAAATTCCATTCCGTTTTTATAACTGAGAATATGGTAGGTCATAAACTCGGCGAATTCGCGCCTACCAGGGTTTTCAGAGCTCACGGAAACGCGACGAAGATATCACTTGAGAAAACTTAGTAACTAGGAGAAAAAATGCTCGCTACATCAACAGCAAAAGCGAAATGGGTCAGGATATCGTGGCGCAAGGTAGGGTTGGTACTTGCGCTTATAAAAGGAAAAACGGTAGATAAAGCTAACGCGATACTTGAAGCTACGAATAAAAGAGCTACCGTGCCCGTCAGAAAGGTCATCATGTCGGCGTTCGCGAATATCAACCACGACCGGCAGGAAAAGCTTCTGGAAAAAGAGGTTGTTGTCAAAACCATTAAGGCAGATGACGGCCCTATGTTAAAAAGGTATAGAGCCGCCACGATGGGAAGAGCAACGCCTATACGGCACAGAACCGCACATATTTCGGTTCAACTCGAGGCCGTTGAAAAGATCGAAAAAACTGAAAAAAACGAAAAAACTGAAAAAGCCGATAAGGCCGAAAATACCGTGAAAAAACCATTAAAAGCCGTAGGTACAACAAAAAAATCGGAGAAAAAATAATATGGGGCAGAAAGTTAATCCTATTAGTTTCAGGTTAGGCGCCACACAGGATTGGAAGTCAAGATGGTACGCGGATAAGTCAACGTTCGCGAAGAATATTCTTGAAGATTCCCTGATCCGTAAGGTCATTGAAAAAGAAATTACTACCGCTATGGTCTCACAGGTAGAGATCGAGAGGGCTTCTAAACGGACAAGGGTTGTGATCCACGCGGGAAGGCCCGGAATGATCATCGGCCGAGGAGGAACTCAGATCGAACTTTTGAGGGGGGCTATCCAGGATATAATCGGCGATGAGAACAAACTTGTCATTGATATAAAGGAAGTTCCCAATACGGCTATGGATGCAAAATGCGTTGCGGATAATATAGCTCTGCAGCTCGTAAAAAGGATGCCTTTCAGGCGGGCCATGAAAAGGGCCATACAATCAGTTAAAGACGCGGGCGGTGAAGGGATAAAAATACGATGTGCGGGGCGCCTTGGAGGCGCGGAAATTGCGCGCGCTGAGAACTACAAGTTCGGAAAAATACCGCTTCAGACCATTAGGGCTGATATTGATTATGGTTTTACCGAAGCAAAGACCACATTCGGCCTGATCGGCATAAAGGTTTGGATATATAAGGGCGAAAAGTTCAACAGAGGAATCCGTTCTAAAAAAGAAACCGAAGAAAACAAGGTTAAGGGGTAAGCGACATGGCTATGATGCCCAAAAGAGTGAAATACAGAAAGCAGCAGAAAGGCCGGAGGAAAGGGATGAGCCTTGCCGCCAGCACTATTAATTTCGGTGAGTTCGCCCTTAAAGCCCTTGAAAGCGCATGGGTTACAGACAGGCAGATCGAGGCCGCGAGGGTCGCGATACAGAGGAAGACAGGAAGGATCGGTAATTTATGGATAAGGATCTTCCCTGATAAACCTATAACACAAAGGCCCGCAGAGACCAGGATGGGAAAAGGGAAGGGTGCGCCGTCAGGCTGGGTGGCAAACGTACGGAAAGGAAGGATACTTTTCGAGCTTGAGGGAGTTCCTCTCAACATGGCAAGGGAAGCTTTTAGACTATCATCTCATAAACTTCCCATACAGACAAAATTTATAGTCAGGGGGGCATAAAAGTGAAGGCCATAGAATTAAGGAATATGACGGAAGCCGAGATCGAACATACGGCTAGAACTTTGAGGGAAAAATACTTCGAGCTTCGGGCAGAGTTCGCTACCGGCAGGATCGAAAGGCCCCACAGACTTGGACAAATGAAAAAAGATCTGGCCAGGTGCTATACAATATTAAAGGAGAAGAAAAGTGGCAAATAAGATCAAGGCAAAAACGATGGTCGGTACCGTCACCAGCGATAAGATGGACAAGGCTATAGTCATACAGGTTGAAGAGCATAAAAGGCATAGCAAATACCAGAAATTTGTAAAAGGATATAAGAAAATTAAGGCCAGGGACGAAAAAGAGGAAGCCGGCATAGGCGATACAGTTAAGATCGCGGAAACAAGGCCGCTTTCCAGGGAAATATGCTGGAAATTAGTTGAAATAATCGTTAAGGCCGAAAGGGGATAGTCGCCATGTTGATGATGAATTCGAAAATGGATGTAGCTGATAACACCGGGGCAAAAAAAGCCTCTATGATAGGCGTTATAAAAAAATCCGGTACGCTGGTAGCCGAGGTAGGCGATGTAATAACTTGTAACATCAAGGAAGCGGCGCCCGACGGGGAAGTTAAGAAAGGTGAAGTTGTTCAGGCCGTGATAGTCAGGACCGCGAACCCGATCAGGCGTGACGACGGAACAGTGCTTCGTTTTGACAGGAATGCCGTTGTGATCATCGATAAAGACGGCAATCCGAGGGGAAGCAGGGTCTTCGGTCCGGTGGCACGCGAGCTAAGAAAAAAGAATTTTATGAAGATCATTTCGCTTGCTCCCGAAGTTGTATAACAATAGGCTATGAACGGCAGAGCCGGAGGTTTTTAATGCTGAAAATAAAGAAGAACGATATAGTTAAGGTGCTAGCGGGGAAAGACAAGGGCAAAAGCGGTAAGGTAATTACCGTGATGCACTCTGAGAGGAGGGCTCTAGTCCAGGGAGTGAACTTTGCCAAGAAGCACGTGAGAAAAAAACAGAAGGAACAGCAGGGCGGAATAGTTCTTAAAGAAGCGCCTGTAGCGATATCCAACCTCGCACTCATTTGCAAAAGGTGCAACAAGGCTACGCGGATCGGCATGGATATTCTGGCTGACGGGAGCAAAGCAAGGTTCTGTAAAAAGTGCCAGGAGGTACTGTAAATGGCGAGTCTTATAGATGTATATAAAGATGCGGCGGTAAAAAATCTGATGCAGAAGTTCAAATACAAGAACGTTATGCAAGTCCCTCGTATTAAGAAGATAGTCGTTAACGTCGGTATGGGAGCTATGGCCCATGAAAAGGAGCTTGTCGAACTTGTGAGAGAAGAGTTATCGATAATAACCGGACAGAAGCCGATGCTGGCGAGATCAAAAAAAGCGATTTCAAATTTCAAGATCCGCGAGGGAGTTCCCGTAGGATATAAGGTAACGCTCAGAGGAAAACGGATGTACGAGTTCCTCTATAAGCTGATAAACTTCTGCATTCCCAGGATCAGGGACTTCAGGGGAGTTTCAAGGACGGCATTCGACGGTGACGGCAACTACACACTGGGGGTAAAGGAACAGTCTATATTCCCGGAATTGGACGTCAACAAGGTAGCCAAATCGCATGGTATGGATATTTGTATAGTCACCTCGGCGGGGACAAAGGAAGAGTCATTCGCGCTCCTCGAGGAATTGGGAATGCCGTTCTCCAAGAAATGATCGAAAGGGAATAACTATGGCGAAAAAAAGTTTGATAGTGAAATCACAAAGAAAACCGAAATTCAGCACAAGGACCATAACCCGGTGCCAGATCTGCGGCAGAAAAAAAGGTTATATGAGGCGTTTTAAATTGTGCCGTATATGTTTTAGGGAATTGGCCTCTAAGGGAGTTATTCCCGGGGTGAGGAAAGCGAGCTGGTAACAAAAGGCCCTCGGGCCGAGAAATTAAAGAGGAGAACAAATGAGCGTTACGGATTTTATAGCTGATCAGCTTACTGTAATCAGGAATGGTATAATGTCAGGCAAAAAAACCGTTATTTTGAAGCGGTCGGGCATGCTTGTCGGGATACTGGATATTATCAAAAAGGAAGGGTTCATTGAGGACTATCAGGTGATCGCCGATAAAATGCAGGGGAAGATAAAGGTGTACCTCAAATTTCTTGAGGATGGAACATCTGTTCTCGAGGGCCTGGTAAAATCATCGACCCCGGGGCGTCGCAATTATGTCGTTAAGAAAAAGGTCACGAATGTCATGGGAGGTTCGGGGATAGCGATCATTTCGACGAGCAAAGGTCTCATGACGGACAAAGAAGCCGTCGCACAGGGTATCGGCGGCGAGATGATCTGTAAAGTCTGGTAATCTGTAATCACCAAAAAGAGGGAAAAATGTCAAGAGTAGGGAAAAAAGTCATAGAAGTTCCGGCCGCCGTTAAGGTCGAGATAATAGGAAGGCAGGTCAAGATCGAATCAAAAGGAAAAAAGATCGAACACCTGATCCCTGAGGGTTTTAAAGCTGAGCTTAAGGATAAAAGCCTTTGCATCATAAGGCCGGCTGATGACCGGGAATCAAGGTCACTTCATGGGACCACCAGGAGCCTTTTAAACAACATCTTTATCGGTCTTAAGGACGGGTTCCAGAAAAAACTGGAATTACATGGAGTAGGATACCGTGTCCAGATGAAGGGGAAGAACCTTTCTCTTGAGATCGGGAAAACTCATCCCGTTATTTACAATACGCCGGAAGGGATAACCATTGAAACACCGACGCAGACCGAGATAGTAATAAAAGGGATCGATAAACAGCTGGTAGGTCATGTGGCCGCCGAAATAAGGGGTATTTACCCGCCGGAACCATATAAGGGCAAAGGCATTAAATATTCGGGCGAAGTCATAAGAAGGAAGCAGGGTAAGAGTATTGCGTAAAGATTTTGGCCGACAGGTCTGGAAAAAAATAAGGTAAAAAGGGAATTCAGATGGACAAATATCAAAGGTTAGCGAGACGTAAAATGACAATCAGGAAAAAGGTGCATGGGACGGTAGAGCGTCCGAGAATGCTTCTTACCAAAAGCCTTAAGAACATGACAACGCAGATCATAGACGATAACGAAGGGAAGACGATCTTCGGGCTCAGCACACTATCTAAGGATATTTCCTTGAAGCTGAAAAAAGCCAATAAAAGCAACGTCGCTTCGGCGATGCTTTTGGGAGAAGAGGTGGCGAAAGGCGCGTTGAAAAAAGGGATTAAAAAAGTTGTATTTGACAGGGCCGGAAATAAATATCATGGCGTGGTGAAGGCGTTTGCGGATTCAGCCAGGAAAAGCGGTTTGGAATTTTAGGGAGGTAGTAATGGCATTTGGCGATAAAAGAGCGGATAAACCCGCCGGGAAACAGAGTAAAGACGAGCCGGCACCCGTCCCCGGGGCGGAGCAACCCAAGACAGAAGAGGTAACTTCAGTAACGCCCGTCGAGGAAGAACCAAGACCGATATCTGATATTGTAAGGGGCAAGAAGGAACAGGTAACGGACACGATCGAGCAGGTCGTAAAGATCAAAAGGGTATCTAAGGTCGTAAAAGGCGGAAAGAATTTTTCTTTTAACGCGCTTGTGATAGCCGGAGACGGAAAGGGAAGAGTAGGTATTGGTTTCGGTAAATCCAATGAAGTGGTGGGCGCCATAATGAAGGGGACTAACGACGCTAAGGCAAACTATGTCAAGATACAGACCAAAGGAGATACAATACCCCATGAGATCACGGGTAAATTCAAATCGGCCAGGGTCATTCTTAAACCTGCCGGCCCTGGAACGGGAGTTATAGCCGGTGGTCCGGTCAGGGCGATGTGCGACGCGGCCGGCATCAAGAACATTCTGTCAAAAAGTCTTGGCTCCAGGAACGCCTGTAACGTTGTCAAGGCGACCATGGACGGTTTCATGAAACTGAGGCTTCAAAGAAAAGGTTCAGCATAAAGAGGTATAGACATGACGCTCAAGTTAGAAAATATCGGAAGGCCTAGTGGATACAAAAAACCCGGTAAGCGAAAAGGCAGGGGGACGGGTTCGGGAAAGGGCAAAACTGCAGGCAAAGGGCATAAAGGTGCTTTAGCAAGGTCAGGCGGAGGCACATATAACCCCGGATTCGAAGGCGGACAGATGCCCCTCATCAGAAGGATCCCGAAAAGAGGTTTTACGAACATATTCAAGACCAAATGGAACCTTATAAATTTGGGCGTTCTTGAATCTTCTCCGCTCGTGGAAAGCGGGGCTGTTATTGATAAAGGTTTTCTTTTAAGGAACAGGATGCTTAAAAAGAAAGAGCTTCCGTTAAAAGTTCTCGCAAAAGGAAAATTGTCAAAAACGCTTATTGTTAAAGCCGATAAATTCGCCGTTTCAGCGAGGGAAGCGATAGAGGCGGCAGGCGGTAAAGCGGAGATAGTTGCCGGCGTAAAACTTTAAAAGGAGTTTTAAGTGCTCGAATCATACGTCAATATTTTCAAGATCCCTGATCTCAGGAAAAAAGTCCTATTCACCCTTGGGATTATACTTGTATACAGGGTAGGATCCTTTATTCCCACTCCGGGCATAGACGGAGCGAAACTGGCCATGTTCTTTGATAACATGGCGAAAACACAGGGAGGGACCCTCTTCAGCATAATGAATATGTTCTCCGGCGGAGCCATGGAGAGGCTTACAATATTCGCGTTGGGGATCATGCCGTACATTTCTTCGTCTATCATAATGCAACTTTTAACGACAGTTATCCCGGCGCTCGAGAGGTTGGCTAAGCAGGGTGATGAAGGTCGAAAGCAGATAACTCAGTTGACCCGTTACGGGACGATCGTGCTGGCTATCATACAATCGTATTTTATCGCATTGTGGCTGGAGAATCCGGCTCGATTCCAGGGCATGGAAATAGTGCCAAGCCCCGGAGCGGGGTTCAGGGTGCTGACGGTACTCACACTTACGACCGGAACAGCTTTCATTATGTGGCTCGGTGAGCAGATCCAGGAAAAAGGGATCGGGAACGGTATGTCCATTATAATCACCGCGGGTATCGTATCCAGAATGCCCTCAGCAATTTTCCAGATGGCCAGCCTCATCGCTCCGGGTACATCGGGTGAATCCCAGATATCGCCGTTTAAGGCAGTTTTTCTTGTTTTTATGTTCGTCGCGGTAGTTCTTGCCGTTATCCTAATATCCCAGGGACAAAGGAAGATCCCGGTACAGTATGCCAAGAGGGTGGTGGGGAGGAAGATATACGGAGGTCAAAGCACCTTCATTCCTTTGAGGGTTAACCAGGGCGGTGTTATCCCAATTATTTTCGCTCAGTCGATACTGATGTTCCCGGCGACGATAGCCGGGATAGTCCCGAATAAAGCAGTTCTCGGGATAGGTAACGCGCTCATGATGGGCCAACCCTTGCATTATTTCCTTTATACCCTTTTAATCCTTTTCTTCTGCTATTTTTATGCTGCCATAACATTTAATCCGATCGATATGGCGAACAATATGAAAAGATTCGGTGGGTTCGTTCCGGGAATAAGGCCGGGCAAACAGACGGCGGAATATTTTGATTTCATAATGACAAGGATAACACTGCCGGGCGCGGTTTTTCTGGCGATAATAGCGATATTGCCCGAAATTATTAATACCAAGATCGGAATACCATACCTGGTAGCCAGCTTTTTCGGAGGTACGGGATTGTTGATCATTGTCGGTGTAATGCTCGATACTATGCGCCAGATAGAGTCGCATTTATTGATGCGTCATTATGAGGGTTTTATGAAAAAGGGCAGGATCAGGGGGCGTCTCACGTGACAGTCACTAAACAGCTCAACATGATATTACTGGGAGCGCCTGGAGCCGGTAAAGGCACACAGGCGGAGATACTTGTAAAAAATTACGGACTTCTACATATCTCCACGGGGAATATGCTGAGGGAAGCGGTAAAGGAAGGAAGCCCGATAGGGAAGCAGCTTTCCGAATTTATGTCGAAAGGAGCGCTCGTTCCCGATGAGATCGTTACTAAGGTTGTTATAGACCGGATGGCTAAGCCTGACGCGCAAAAAGGGGTGATACTCGATGGGTATCCCAGAACCAAGGTTCAGGCAAAGTCCCTGGACGAATCACTCAATGCTTCGAAGAAAAATCTTCAGGCAGTTCTTTACCTGAAAGTATCGGAAGCTGTTGTTATCGAAAGGTTATGCGGACGAAGAGGGTGTAAAGATTGCGGTAAGATATTTCATGTGAAAAATATGCCTCCCAAGAAAGAAGGGATCTGTGATGTTTGCGGCGGAGCACTTTTTCAGCGGGAAGATGATAAGCCCGAGACAATAAAGACCCGTCTCAAAGTTTATGAGGAAAGCACGAAGGACCTTATTGAGTATTATAAAGCGAAGGGACTTTTAAGGGAAATGGACGCCGGTAGCGACCCCGACGCCTTGTTCAAGGAAATTAACGTTCTTTTTCAGAAAGAGGGTCTCTTATAAATGACCTTTGTGATCCGGGAACCTGAACTTAGCCAGATAAGGGATTCTGGAAAAGTTCTAAAGAAAGTTTTTGAGTGGGTCGGGAAGAATATCCTGGAAGGCGTTTCTACTCTCGAGTTGGACGCCAGGATAGAGAAGATCATACTCGAAAACCAGGCGAAGCCGGCCTTTAAGGGGTATAAAGGTTATCCGGCTTCCATCTGCGCGTCCGTTAACTCAGTTGTTGTTCACGGGATACCTAGCAAAAAAGAGGTATTGAGGAACGGTGATATCGTGAGCATTGACGTTGGCGTTTATAAGAACGGTTTTTTTACGGATGCGGCAAGGACATATCCGGTCGGTAGGATATCCTCCGAGGCGGAAGATCTGATAGAGGCGGCTAGAGTTAGCCTTAAAGAAGGATCTGAAAAGGCTGTAGCCGGAAATAGGTTGGGGGATATATCGAACGCGGTTCAAACGGTCATAAAAAAATACGGCTATAAAGAAGTAAGGTCGTTCGTAGGTCACGGGATAGGCAAGGAGTTGCACGAGGAACCTGAAGTTCCGAACTGGGGGGAAAAAGGGAAAGGAATACTCCTGGAAGAGGGGCTGGTCATAGCGATAGAGCCTATGGTTAATATGGGAACGCGTGAGGTTGAAATACTTAGCGATGGTTGGACAGTCGCGACAAAAGACCGAAAAATATCCGCTCATTTCGAGAATACGGTAATAGTGGGACGATCAAAAGCGGAGGAGATAACTTGAGCCCGAAAGAAGAAGCGATAGTAGTAGAAGGAGAGGTGACCGAGGTTCTGCCCAATGCCATGTTTAGGGTTAAGTTGACGAACGGGCACGGGGTTTTGGCGCATGTTTCCGGAAAAATGAGGATGTATTTCATCAGGATAATACCGGGCGATAAAGTCACAGTGGAATTGTCGCCATATGACCTAACCAGAGGAAGAATAGTCAGGAGAGATAAATGAAAGTCCGATCAAGCGTAAGGAAAATTTGCCCTAAATGCAAGATAGTCAAAAGGGATAATGTCGTAAGGGTTATCTGCAGCGAGCCAAAGCACAAGCAGAGACAGGGATAATTATCGCACTGAAGCGATCAAAGGAGCCGAGATGCCAAGGATAGTCGGAGTTGATATTCCACAGGAAAAAAGGTTGGAAATAGCCCTACAGTATATTTTCGGGATAGGGAAGACAATATCCCACAGGATACTCCAGGAAACAGGGGTATCTCCCGATAAAAAAGCCAAGGATCTTACAGATGCCGAGATAACTTCCATTACAAAGGTCATCCAGGAAAGGTTCCCTGTTGAGGGAGATCTCAGAAGGATAGTTACGGGCAACATTAAAAGGCTGATGTCGATCGGTACATTCCGGGGATCCAGGCATAAGAAGAACCTCCCTGTGAGAGGCCAGAGGACGAAGACCAACGCGAGGACCAGGAAAGGTCCCAGAAGGACTATAGGGGCTTTTAAGGACAAGGCCGTTAAGAAAGCCGCATCTCCGGCCGCGTAATTTATTTGCGCTATTCGTACGGCTAAGATAAAACCAATAGAGGAGTGAAAAGTGACAGTAAAAAAGAAAGTAAAGAAAAAGAGGGTGCAGCAAAGGATCACCAGCGGTATAATTAACGTCCACTCAACCTTCAACAACACTATTGTGACTGTTGCCGATAACAACGGGAAGGTAATTTGCTGGGCATCCGCGGGTACTTCAGGCTTTAAAGGGTCCAGGAAATCGACACCCTTCGCGGCAAGTATAGCCGCGAAAGAGGCGGCTAAAAAAGCCAAAGCTATAGGCATTCAGGACGTTAAGATACTGCTTAAAGGTCCCGGATCGGGAAAAGAGAGCGCCGTAAGAAGCCTCCGGACCGAAGGCCTTCAGGTAAAAAGTATAATCGATATAACGCCGACGCCGCATAACGGGTGCAGGCCTAGAAAGAGGAGAAGAGTATAATGGGCAGGAATATTGGTTCATCATGCAGACTGTGCCGTCGGGAAGGGGAAAAGCTTTTTCTTAAGGGGCGCAGGTGTTCAACGGAAAAATGCGGTATAGCGAAAAGGGAATTTTCGCCCGGGCAGCACGGACTGGCCGGACAGCGTAAAAAGAACTCTAACTACGCCACTCAGCTGAGGATGAAGCAGAAGGTGAAGAGAATATACGGTGTCCTGGAAAAACAGTTCCGGAATTATTTCGATATGGCCGACCGTTCAAAAGGCGTCACCGGCGAGGTCCTCCTGCAACTCCTGGAACGGCGTCTTGATAATGTCGTTTACAGGTCCGGTTTTTCCGAATCCAGGAATCGAGCCAGGCAGGTAGTAAGGCACAGGTTCGTTAGGGTCAACGGACGTAAAGTCGATATACCTTCTTATCATGTCGAAGCCGGGGATATCATTGAGATCACCGGGGACGATACCCAGAGGAAGGAATTCAGGGAAGTATCTAAACTGTTCGAGGACAGAGCTATTCCGGAGTGGATGGAAGTCGCGGCGGAGAACCTGACGATCAAAGTCGTAAAATTGCCTGCGAGAGCGGATATAGGAATGAACATCCAGGAAAGCCTTATAGTTGAATTGTATTCAAAATAGTCCAGAATCCGGGGCATAATTAACGTTCTCGATTAATGGGAGGGTTTGAAAAATGGGGATGAAATTGAGGAATTTTGAGCTGCCGAAAAGGATCGTATTTGATGAAGAAACTTACACCCCGAATTACGGCCGAATAGTGGCTGAACCTTTTGAGAAGGGATACGGTATAACCATAGGCAATTCGCTGAGGAGAATACTTCTGTCCTCAATAGAAGGTACGGCCGTTACCGCCGTAAAGTTCGATAAGGCGCTCCATGAGTTTACGGCTATACCCGGAGTTCTGGAAGATATACCGGAAATAGTCCTTAATATCAAAGGGTTGGTATTCAGGTCTCATTTTAAGATCCCGAAGACGCTTTACATATCGGCGAAGAAAAAAGGTGTAGTTAAAGCCGGAGACATAAAGGCTGACGAGACGGTAGAAATAATAAACAAGGATCATCACATCGCCACTTTGACAGATGACGTAGATCTTGACATAGAGCTTACTGTGGAAAGGGGCCGCGGCTATCTTCCCGCTGAAATGGGAAAGAAAGCGGATGAAGCGATAGGGATTATCCCGGTGGACGCCATGTTCTCTCCCGTAAAAAGGGTGAATTTGAACGTTATGGAGACCAGGGTAGGGCATATAACAGATTATGACAAACTTGAGCTTGAGCTGTTCACGAATGGGAGCATGGAACCGAAGGAAGTCCTTCTTTACGCGGCCAACATTCTTCAACGCCACCTTGACATATTCCTGACGGTCGGGACACTGCCGGAAGAGTTCGAAGAGGAGGAAGAGGTCGAAAAGGACAAAGAAGAGATGAGGAACAAGCTTAAGAAACCGATATCTGAGCTTGAACTTTCCGTTAGAAGTTCGAATTGTCTGGCGGAGGCTAACATACGCACTATTGGGGATCTTGTCCGCAAAAAAGAAACGGAAATGCTGAAATATAAGAATTTCGGAAAAAAATCCCTTACGGAGATAAATAATATACTGCAGTCGATGGGGCTCCACCTTGGGATGGAGATGGATGAGGAATCGTAGGTCATACACGGGCATACACGGGAGAAATGAGAGATTATGAGACATTTAAATCAAACCGGGAAATTATCCAGAAGGCAGAGCCACAGGAAAGCGCTCATGAAGAATATGGCGGTCGCGCTCCTAAGGTATCAGAGGATCAAGACCACTTATCAGAAAGCTGAAGCACTGCAGTCGTACATCGAACCGTTGATAACATTGGCTAAGAACAATCTTTCCTCCGTAGCGGCTAGGAGGCAGATATTCAGGAGACTTTGCGATAAGGACATCGTTAAATTGCTTTTTGACGAATTAGCCCCGCTTTTTAAAGATGTCCCGGGCGGTTACACGCGCAAACTGAATATTGCCCGCAGGACCGGAGACGGTGCGGAGATGGTACTTCTTGAACTTACAAAAAGGACTATTTCAGACAACGATATTATAGGTGAACCTAAGGCGCCAAAAGAGGAAAAAGCGAAGAAGAAGAAAGCCAAGGGGGAGGTTCCGAAAGAGAAGGAACAAAAGAAAAAGCCCGGGAAAACCCAGGACAAAGAAGCATCCTCGGAAACAAAAGCGTCAGATAAACATGCCGGCGTGCACGATGTCGTTGAAGAAAAGAAAGAAGAACATTTCGCCGAAGATGTCAAAAAAGACAAGGCTAAGAAAGAACAGTCCAAGGTAATTAAAAAAGGCCGTGATATTTTTAGGCGATTCAGAAGAAAGACGATAGATTAATTTCTCTCAAATCGAGTTATTGAAAAGGACGTTTGTTAATAGCAAACGTCCTTTTTATTTGTGCGCCCGGCAGGGCGCACTTGATGCCGTAGAACGTTTGTGGCACTACATGCCACAAGACAGACGATGTTTTTGGGCCTTCGGATTGAATGTGCCGGGCATTTACGTTATAATAACAAATTATGACGATGGATAGCATAACTCCGATGATGCAGCAGTATCTGGAGATCAAGAAACTGCACTCTGATTCCGTCCTTTTCTTTAGGTTAGGGGATTTTTACGAAATGTTCTTTGACGACGCAGTCCAGGCCAGCCGTATCCTGAATATCACGCTTACTTCCAGGGGCGTATCCGAAGGGAAGAAAGTTCCCATGTGCGGCATCCCTTTTCACGCGGCGGATAATTACATCTCGCGTCTTATCAGGAACGGCGAGAAAGTCGCCATTTGCGAGCAGGTCGAAGAGCCGTCTAAAGGAAAGAAAATAGTCAAACGAGAAGTCATCAGGATAATCACTCCCGGGACTTTTATGGCCGACGGCGCCGTTCTTGATTCCCGGAATAATTATGTTCTGGCGTTATGCTCCCAGGATAACAGATTCGGGTTCGCGTATGCCGATATCTCAACAGGGGAATTTCGGGTTACTGAGATAGAGAAGCGGGAGGACCTTTTTTCGGAACTGTATAAGATATCGCCGTCTGAATATCTTGTGCCGGAAAGCTTTTCTAAGGATAAGATATTCGCGGAGATAAAAGGCGCCTGCTCCGTACCCGCTACCGTGTTTGAGGACTGGATGTTCAGTTTTGACCTCGCCTATAAGGAAATAACCGGCCATTTTAAAGTAAAGGACCTCTCCGGATACGGCTGCTCCGGCCTTAAACTCGCCACGAGCGCTGCGGGAGCCCTCCTAAAATACCTCAAGAACACACAGAAGAGCGATCTAGGCAATCTTGACGTAATATCATCTTACAGCGTAAGCCAGTATATGACCATGGACTGGAACTCCCATAGGAACCTTGAACTGATCGTCAGTATGGAGGACATGAGCGAAAGGGGGACCCTCATCGAGGTCTTTTCCGGCACAAAAACCCCTATGGGGAAGAGGATGCTGAAAAAATGGATACTTAACCCTCTTCTATCTCTCGAAGATATCCTCACCCGGCAGGGATCGGTTAAATGTCTGTATAACGAAAGGGAAAAAAGGGGCCGTATCGGGGAGCTTTTAGAAGGAATACACGACATAGACAGGCTATCCAATAAGGTAAGCCTGGAGTCGGCGAACGGGAGGGACCTTGTCGCTCTTTCGGCGTCGTTGAAACACGTTCTTTCACTGAAAAAACTCGCCTGGAAGGGATTGGGGGATAAACTGGAAGAACTCTTTACAGGGCTTGACGACCCTACAGATATTATATCACTGATAGACTCGGCCATAGAAGATGAGCCTCCGGTATCGGTCAGGGAGGGCGGGCTCATAAAAAAGGGATATAACGTCGAAGTTGATGAGCTTCGTGAGATAGTTAAGGGTGGAAAAGACTGGCTGACAAGACTTCAAAAAAAGGAGATAGAAAAGACGGGCATTAACTCGCTTAAAGTCGCGTACAACCAAGTCTTCGGGTATTACATTGAGATCACTAACGCGCACAAAGGTTCGGTACCACACGACTATGTGCGCAAACAGACGCTTGTGAACGCTGAGCGGTATATTACGGAAGAGTTAAAGGAATACGAATCGAAGATACTCGGCGCGGAGGATAAGATAAAGGCGCTGGAATATGAGGTATTTCTCGGGGTTAGGGGTAAGATAGGGATACACATTGAGAGCCTTAAAATGACGTCGTATATAGTCGCAGAGATAGATGTCCTCGCGAATTTCGCCGAGGTCGCCCAAAATAATAATTACGTGCCGCCGACCGTTACCTCAGGCGCAGGACTTAACATCAGGGAGGGGAGACATCCCGTAATAGAAAGGTTGTTGAAAGGCAAGGATTTCGTCCCTAACGACATAAGGATGGGAGGAGAGGACGGTAATATTTTCATAATAACGGGATCGAACATGGCCGGTAAATCCACGTATATCAGGCAGGTCGCTCTTCTAGCCATCATGGCGCAGATGGGCAGTTTTGTTCCTGCCAAAGAGGCCGAGATCGGTATAGTCGACAGGGTATTCACGAGAGTCGGGGCATCGGACCGACTTTACAGAGGAATGAGCACTTTTATGGTCGAGATGCTTGAGACGGCCAATATCCTAAATAACGCGACTTCCCGGAGCCTCATAATCCTTGACGAGATAGGGAGGGGGACGTCGACATATGACGGTGTTTCTATAGCCTGGGCTGTGGTCGAGTACCTGTACAGCAGGCTTAAAGGTTCGAAAACGCTGTTTGCCACCCATTTTCATGAGCTCACGGAACTGTCGCATATGATGCCCGGGATAAGGAATTATCATCTTGCCATAAAAGAGTGGAAGGACGAGGTAATATTCCTTTACAAGGTTACCGAAGGCAGCTGCGACGAAAGTTTCGGCATCCATGTAGCTAAATTGGCAGGAATGCCTTCGGGTGTTGTGTCACGGGCCAGGGAGATACTGGGGAATCTTCAGAAAGACTCCCTTTCGGGGAACATGCTTCATAGATTCTCTCATGATGATATACGCAAAGAGAAGCAGCTAGACCTATTTGAGGCCATTCCGGCTGTTAGCGCGGTCGAAATGAAAATAAAAAAGCTTGATATAGATAACCTTACTCCGGTCGAGGCGCTGCGTAAGCTGGCGGAATTGAAAGAGGAATTGGAGGGGGGGTAGTTGTGGGGAAGACGTGTGTGGTTCGTTGATCGTGGTTCGTGGTTCGGGAAGAAAATTGATCATACGTTATATTTGTTCAAACGAACCACGCATCACGATCCACGAATGTGACTAAGGAGTTGTCAATGATTCGCAAGATACAAGTGCTGGCGGACGACGTTATAGCGAAGATCGCGGCGGGTGAGGTGGTGGAGAGGCCGGCTTCCGTGGTGAAGGAGCTCATCGAGAATTCACTGGATGCCGGCTCTGACAGCGTCGAAATAGATCTTAAGGATGCCGGGTTCGCGCTTATAAGGGTCGCGGATAACGGGTCCGGTATGACGAGCGAAGAGGTGAAACTCGCGGTTAAGCGTCACGCGACAAGTAAGTTGAGCGCCATCCATGACCTGGAAACACTTTTAACATTCGGTTTTAGAGGAGAGGCTCTGTCGAGCATCTCCTCGGTTTCCAGATTCGAAATAACTACACGTAACGCCGATGGCGAGGCTGTTTACATGTATCTGGAGAATGGCCAGGTAAAGGAAGCTAGGCCCGCGGCGCGGGTTCCCGGAACGACAATTGAAGTCAAGGACCTTTTCTATAATGTCCCGGCGCGCAAAAAATTCATGAAAAAAGATTCGACCGAACTCGCGGCCGTTATCGATACCGTGGGGCGTTTCATTGTGGCGAATGACGGCGTGGAGATACGACTCAGGAACAACGGGCGGGAGATCTTCCACGCGCATAAGAACATGGGCATAAAGGCAAGGATATCTCTCGTCCTGGGAAGGGATGTCGCGGACGGGATGATAGAACTATTTTCCCTGACAGGGAAATACAGGGTGACTGGGTTCGTGAGCCGGCCATCCAGCACAAGGAAAGATAAACGGATGCAGATGTTCTTTGTGAATAAACGTTATATAAGGAGCACTTTTATCAGCAATCTCCTTGATGAAGCGAACAGAAGTATGCTTGAAAGAGGCAGGTTCCCGGCGGGAGTGCTTTTTATCGAAGTCGATCCCTCAATGGTGGATGTCAATGTCCATCCTGCAAAGCTTCTTGTGAAATTCGAGGATGAGGATGAACTTAAGCGTTCGGTGATGTCTTCCGTAAGGTCAGCGTTCGACGAGGTCAAAAACAGAGAGAGAGGTTCTCACGGCCAGACATTATCCGAAGCCCTCGGATCGGCAGTACAAGCCCCAGGAGAGGAAAAACATGGGATATTCGCCGAAGGGATCGCTACACAGAGAGAGTTCGAATATGGCGCGGCCGATGAGATGATATCCGATAAAAAGCCTTTGGCGGATATCCCCCGTAAAACGTCCGATATCTATCAGATAGGTAAATGCTATATAGTGAGGGTTAAAGGGGACTCCGTTACCGTCACGGACCAGCATGCGGCGCATGAGCGCGTTCTTTATGAGTATTTCAATAATAAAAAGAGGGAGACAGCCGGGGAGACTCAGAACCTTTTATTCCCTGTTAGTCTCGGGCTGTCTCCGTCCGAATCCATTTTAATGGGTAAAATGAAAGGAGCTTATAAGACCCTGGGGTTCGAGATAGATGAATTCGGGAGGAATTCGTTCGTGATAAGAACCGCTCCTCAGGTCATTAAAGACCGGGACATAGAAAAAGTGGTCAGGGACATACTCTCGGATATTTCGGGGAATATTAAACCGGGGATGGACCCTGTCGAAGAAATGGTCAAATACGCGGCCTGCCGCGGCGCTATAAAGGAAGGCGACGCGCTTGACGAACACGAAATGGCTGATCTTTTGAGGCAGCTTTCGGAATGCGAACTCCCGTTCACATGCCCTCATGGGAGGCCGACTACGTTAGAGATAACGGTTGATGAGTTGGAGAAGCGGTTTAGACGGAAGTGACTTGTGTGGTTCCCGCCTTCGCCAGGGCTTCGGCGGGCAGGCGTGATTCGTGTTTCGTCTGGAAAGGTTGGATACGGTGCCGAATCACGAACCACGAACGGGTAATTGTTAATGGTGTTATGAGGATGGATAAAAAGAAAACGCAAAAGATATATAAGGTTTTAACGGAGAACTACTTCCATGAGGAGGCGTTCCTTGTGAATTCTAATCCTTTCCAGCTGCTTGTCGCTACGATACTTTCGGCGCAGTGTACGGATAAGAGGGTAAATATGGTGACTCGGGACCTGTTTAAGAAATACAGGACCGTCAAGGATTACGCCTCGGCTGACCAAACAGCTTTTGAGAAAGATATAAGGTCTACGGGATTTTACAGGAATAAAGCTAAGAACATAATATCCGCGGCAAATATAATAATAAAGCAATACGGCGGAAAGGTGCCGAATACGATGGATGAGTTGGTGACTTTGCCTGGAGTGGCCAGGAAAACGGCTAATATCGTGCTTTTTCACGGTTACGGGAAGCGCGAAGGTATTGCCGTAGACACCCATGTCAAGAGAGTCTCTTACCGTCTTGGGATGACAGGCGAGACCGATCCTGTAAAGATAGAAAGGGACCTTATGGCGCTGTTCAGCGAGGATAAATGGGGACGTTTGAACAATCTAATTATAGAGCACGGCCGTAAGATCTGCGACGCGCGTAAGCCATTGTGCACGGAGTGTGTTCTTGAGAAGTTATGCCCGAAGGCCGGAGTTGATGAAAAATAGGTTAGGCGTGAGGGGAGAATTTGTTTAGGATACAGAATATTGAATTCAGAATCCAGGATCCAGAATACCGAATGAGGAGGGGGAGATGAAGAAGTTACTTGCTTTGGTTTTTATTACGGGTGTTATCATTTGCTATCCGGGTCCTGCGTTTTCAGAGGGGGATGTTGACCCTCTCGCCAGGAACCTTGTTTTTGTGGAAGGGGAAGCTGAGGTGCTAGTGCCTGTAGATGGATTCAGCCTCACCATGGGTTTTGACGTCGATAGGGCCAGTTTCGGTGACGCAGGCGGTGCGTCGGATGAGATCGTTTTTCGGATGGAAAGAGAGATAAAAAGCCTCGGGCTCGAGAACGTTGAGGTCATAAAGGGATGGGATATCGTAAGACAAAAAATGATAGCGTTCGGCGAAAAAGGCCGGAAAGTCTCAAATAAACTGGTTATAAGGGTTTATGACTGCCCGCTGGAAAAACTTCACAGGATGATAGCTGACGCCATGGATAAATGCCTGGCGGTAGATAAATCAGTGATGATCGAGGAGATCAGCGTAATATTGAAAGATGAACTCGAGAACGAAAAAAAACAGGAAGCTTCCATAAAAGCCGTAGCCGCTATGGATAAAAATGCTTTACGAATAGCAGAGACCCTGGGAAAAAAGATCTCCGCCCCGAAAAGGATATTTTTCTCGAACGATAAACACGCGCTTCAAAGCAGGAACGATTTCATGGGGTATGGGGAAGACTACAAAGCAAGACAGAATTATGAGGTAGAGGCGGAGCTATCAAGAAGCGTTGTCTCGATCCAGAAGAGTTTCAAAGTGAGGTCAGAGGTGGTAGACCATATTAAGATAAAGTCCAGGGTATCTGGGATATACGAGATCGAATAAGGAGGGTTTTCGTGGTTCGTGATCCGTGGTCCCTGCCTTCGCCAAGGCTACGGCGGGCAGGCGGGGTTCGTTATTTTCTGGTTGTTTGTCTGGCAGCTCTAGCGGGGCTGTGTTCCGGTTGCGCGAAAGAGGCGTCCAGCGAGAACAATGTCTATCTGGTCAGGTCGGTCGCGGACGGCGATACGATAGAGCTACAGGACGGCAGGAGAGTCCGGTATATAGGGATCGATACTCCTGAAACGAGGAATAAGGTCGGAGGGCAATGGGTATACGATCCCGAAGAATACGCTGAAGACGCTAAAAAATTCAACGAGTCCCTTGTCGGCGGGAACAAGGTCAGGCTTGAATTTGATGCGGAGCGAAAAGATAAATACGGCCGGGATCTCGCGTTCGTTTACACCGACAACGGCCTTATGGCCAACGAGGAGCTGGTCAGGGAAGGATATTCGCTTGTGTATTATCTTTTGCCTAACAGAAAACATCTTGAAGGGTTCATGGAAGCCCAGAGGACTGCCATGGAAAATAAGGCCGGTTTGTGGAAAGGGATAAAAGTCATAACTCCGGACGAAGCGGGGAAATTATCCTGGGGATATTGCGTGGTCAGGGGCAGGGTGAATTACAGCGGAAGGGAAGGTAGAGGTTCTTTCACCATAGGGTTTGATGGAGAAAAAGAGAATTCATTAAAATGCATTATTCCCGCGAGGAATCTTCCATTGTTTAAAGAATTCGGAGTGGATCCCGCCATAGATTACACCGGAAAAAATGTCGAAATAACGGGAAAGGTAAAGAAAGGCGGAAGTCCTGTTTTAATGATCGTGCATCCTTATCAAATTAGGGTCCTCTGACTTATGGGGCTTTTCGCGGTTTGTCGCTGCCGGGTCCGTCCATTCCTTAAATACGCTTATAAAACCCGTTTTTGGTCCTGTTTTTCATGCTTGTAAATTAATAATTATTGTGATATTTTAGGTCTGTTTCATCATGGTGGCGGCCGCGTATATGTGACTTTATATTCCTATTATTAAATTGAAAACAAGCGTTCCCAAAGATCAAGGAAGGACTAATGAGGCAGACAATAGTAGAGAAAATTTTCTCCCAGCATTCGGGTAAAAGGGCGAAGGTCGGGGATATTATCATAGCGGATGTTGATTTCTGTTTCGGTCAGGATGGGACCAGCGCTCTCATTATCGACAGCTTCCGGAAAATGGGCGTTGAAGCCGTCCACGACAGGAATAAATTCTGCATGGTCATAGATCATTCCTCGCCAAGCCCTAATATAGGTGTTTCCACTATACATTCCAAGATGAGGACTTTCGCGAGGGAGTTCGGGCTCAAGGTGTATGACGTGGGCTCGGGGGTATGCCATCAGATAGTCCCGGAGAACGGTTATGTCACTGCGGGAGATCTTATTATTGGAGCCGATTCCCATACGTGCACATACGGGGCCGTCAATGCTTTTTCGGCAGGTGTGGGGTCCACGGACCTGGCCATATCACTCGCCACTGGAAAGAACTGGTTCAAGGTGCCTGAGACCATTAAGGTCGTACTTAAAGGAAAACTTGGAAAAGGTGTTTACGCTAAGGACATAATACTCCACATCATAGGCGATATGACGGCCGGCGGTGCTAATTACAGGGCCATCGAATTCAGCGGTGAGGTCATCGACGAGCTCAGCGTAGAGTCGCGTTTTACGATCGCGAACATGGCCGTCGAGATGGGCGCTAAGTGCGGCATTATGGAAGCCGACCGGAAGACCATAGCCTGGGTAAAAAAACACTCAAGCCGCGACCCGAAACCCGTAGAGCCCGACGAGGACGCGAAATATATCGAGATAAGGGAATATGAACTTTCGATGCTCGCCCCGCAGGTCGCGAAACCTCATTCCGTGGATAATGTATCCAACATTGAAGACATTGGGAATACTCCGATAGACCAGGTTTACATAGGCACGTGCACGAACGGCAGGCTTGAAGACCTTGAGATAGCCGCTAAGATACTTAAGGGCAATAAGGTGGCTCCTTACCTGAGACTTATAGTGACTCCGGCTTCGAAATGGATATATCTGGACGCCATGAAGAAAGGATATATTGACATATTCGTGGACGCTGGTGCGATAGTGAATAATCCGGGCTGCGGCCCTTGCGTGGGCACTCACCAGGGCGTACTCGCTGACGGGGAGAACGCGTTATCCACGGCGAACAGGAATTTTAAGGGTCGCATGGGGAACCCGAACGCGAATATATACCTTGGAAGCCCGGCCGTCGCGGCCGCTACAGCTATCGCCGGAAGAATAGCTGATCCGAGAGAATATAAACGGAAATTATAAGTTTAGCTATCAGCTTTCAGCCTTCAGCTGTCAGCTTTAAGAAGAAACATTAATGCTGAAAGCTGATAGCTGAAAGCTAACAGGGAGGATAAAGTGGGCAATCACGTTCATAGGCTGAAAATACAGAATGACATTAATACCGACTATGTCATTTCCGGAAGATATAAGTTCAAGATACAGGACGAAAAAGAACTGGCAAAATATATTTTCGAGGATCTTGATCCTGGTTTTGCCAAAAAGATAAAGGCCGGGGATTTTCTCGTCTCCGGTGATAATTTCGGCTGCGGTTCTTCCCGCGAACAGGCTCCCGTAGCCCTTAAAGCCAGCGGGATACAGGCTGTTCTAGCCAAGAGCTTCTCCAGGATATTCTACCGCAACGCATTTAACGTAGGACTCTGCCTTATCGAATGTGAAACAAGGTTCATAGACGACATGGACGAGATCGAGATCGACCTCAAAAGGAACGTCGTTAAGAACATAACCAAAGGGCTTAATATCGAGATCAAACCCGTACCGAAAATAATGATGGATTTTTTGTCCGTAGGCGGGGCCATCGAGTATTTCAAAAAAGAAAAAGGATTCGGTAAGTTCAATTGAGCATAGAAATATTGGATCTCGGGTTAGTTGGATATGAGGAATTCCTTGTTTTCCAGAATGAACTTCTCGGGAAAAGGGCCAGAGGCGAGGCGGGCGATACTCTCATCATTGCCGAACATTTTCCGGTGGTAACGCTCGGCAGGTTATCCGCCGGTGAGTGGTGCCGCGATATAGGATATTTCAAGACGAAAAACATCGACATAATACAGACAAGCCGCGGGGGGAAGAACACATGTCACAGTCCAGGTCAACTGTTGATATACCCCGTGATCGACCTTTCAAAGAAGCTGAAGGATATCGGCCATTATTTAAATTTTCTTGAAAATTCGCTTATCGGTGCTCTCCGTGAGCTCGGGATAGACGCCAGGATTAACGGGACAAGGCGCGGCGTCTGGGTGGGTCCGAAGAAGATCGCTTTCATAGGCGTAGCCGTAAAGAGCTGGATCACTTTTCACGGCGCGAGCGTGAACATCAATAATGATCTTGAGCCTTTTTCGCTCATGGATCCCTGCGGCGAGCAAGATATCAAAGTCACCTCGGCGAGGGAAATCCTTGGGAAAGAGCTTGATATGCCGATGGTAAAAAAACTTTTCGCCCGGAGGTTCATAGTTGATATACAGCAATACATTGGAAATATGGGAACACCATTGGGGGCGGTTCATGTATAAGGTCATTATGCCTGAAATTTCCGACGGTGATGACGATATTACCCTTGTCGGATGGCTCGTGTCGGAATCGGATATCGTAAAAGAGGGCGACGACATGGCCGAGCTTGTTACCGATAAAGCTTCTTTTGACCTCCCCTCGCCGAAAAGCGGGAAAGTAGTGACCCTAGTGAAAAAGCCGGGGGATAAGGTCATGGCCGGCGATATTATGGCGGAAATGATCCTGGGAGAATGAACGCCCGACTGGAGTAAATGCGATGAGCGAACTTGGCGGCATGAAAAGGGTCCTTATCTTTTACGTATCCAGGAATTCCGGGCATTATAACGCGGCAAAGTCGATCGAGAAAGCTATTCTGGGTTTCGGGAAAGGCATTGAGATAAGGACGGTAAACGCCCTTGATTACGCTAATCCGATACTCGGGAAAATTCTCGCGAAAGCTTACGCGGAAATATTGAAAAAAAGGCCCCAGTTTTGGGGGAATATTTACGATAATCCCGTCGTTCTTGAGAAGACGCGTAAGACAAGGGAGCGGTTCGCGAAACGTGGATTCCCGAAAATTCAGAAACTGGTAGGGTCTTTCAAACCTGGTGCAGTGGTATGTACTCAGGCTTATCCCTCAGGTTTGATGGCTTATTATAAAAGGAGATCTGGCGATAAGATACCTCTTATCGCTGTTCTCACTGACCATGCGCCGCATTCGTACTGGATCTTCCCCGAGACGGATATTTATGTCGTCCCTTCGGATGACACCGCCGCGATGATGGTGAAAAAAGGCGTGCCGAGGGAAAAAATACGGGTGTTGGGGATACCTGTAGACAACAAGTTCCAGAACAGTCATGACAGATCCCTTTTGCGTGACAGGTTCGCGCTTTATCCCGGGAAAAGGACTGTGCTCATAATGGGCGGCAACCAGGGGCTGGGCGCACTCGAGGAAATTGTGGACGCCTTTCAGGGACGCGGAGGCCTAAATTATCAGCTCATGGTCGTAGCGGGAAGGAACAAGAGACTTTACAGGCGTATAAAGAACAGGTATATGAAGGGGAACGGCGGGAATATAAAACTATATCCCTACTCAGAGAACATCGACGAGATGATGGAAGCGTCCGACGCGATAATAACAAAGGCCGGCGGGATAACTACCGCCGAAGCTTTGGCTAAAGGGGTACCCATATTTATTGTCGACCCTATCCCGGGACAGGAGCGGATGAACACCGACTTTCTTGTGAAAGAGGGGGCGGCGGTCGAAATAAAGAATAAAGAAGCTCTTATAGAAGCCGTGAACTCGCTTTTTGACACAAAAGGGGCGCTTGAAAAAATGGCCGCGAATTCAAAAAGAATATCGAAGGCAGACAGTTCTACTCGAGTCGCGGAACTGGTAATAAGGGGTTGTTGATGCTGTATCCGATCTATCGTTGCGGTTATGCTCTGGCAAAAAATCTGCCGCTCCGTGTTTCCTATCGTATAGCCGAGATTGTCGCCTTGGTGTACTTCCACTTTTCCCGGAAGGACAGGAAGATCCTCAGCGATAATCTGAAAGGGATACTCGGTGTGAACGCCGGAAAAAAAGAGATCGACGCGCATACTCTGGGCATACTCAAGAATTTCGCGAAATATCTGGTTGATTTCTTCAGGTCCGCCGGTCTTTCAAAGGAAGATATACTGAAACCAGTGACCGTGAAGAACAGGCAATATCTTGACGAGGCGCTTTCTCTCGGGAAAGGTGTCATAGTGTTGACCGCCCATCTGGGCAATTGGGAACTGGGCGCCGCGGCCGTAGCGGCGATGGGGTATCCGATAAGCGCCATAGTGCTTAATCACTCGGACCAGAGAATAAATACTTTATTTTCCGGCAACCGTGCAATTAACGACGTGAAGAATATACCGATAGGCGTAGCTGTGAGGGGCTGCTACAGGGTCCTCCGGCAGAATGAGGTGCTGGCTATCGCGGGCGACAGAGATTATACCGGGGGCGGCATGGAGATCGAATTCTTCGGGAAGAAGACCCTGATGCCTAAAGGCGCCGCTCAGCTTGCTTTGAGGACAGGAGCCTCGATAGTCGGCGGGTTCCTCATACGCCAGCCCGGAGACACTTTTGTGCTTGAGTTCCTTGAGCCGATAAGTTTTGAGGGTACTGACGATATGGATAAAGACCTGGACGATCTTATGAAAAAGTGCGTGTCGGTCCTCGAGGATTATGTGAAGAAATACGTCGACCAGTGGTATGTGTTTGACAGGATCTGGGCGGAGTGAGGTGCGTAAAGATATATATGTGCTTCGTGGTTCGGGATTCGTGGTTCGCGAGGAAAAAGCTGATAGCTGAAAGGTGAGATATGAAAGATACTTTAAAAAAAACGATCGCGCTGATACCGTCTTATAACGAGGCCAGGGCTATTGGGGATGTTGTCAGAGAACTCGTCAATATGGGCGTTACCGCGCTTGTAATAGACGACGGGTCACAGGACGACACGGAAAAGATAGCGCGCGATAACGGCGCTATCGTCCTTAAGAATAAGCAGAATATGGGGAAAGGGAGATCTGTCCGCGAAGGATTGAACTACGCCATAGCGAGACCGGAGCATGAATGGGCGGTATTGATGGACGGCGACGGCCAGCATCATCCCGGCGATATCCCGGGTCTTATCGAGGCCGCTGTCAGGGAGAACGCCGATATGGTCCTCGGTAACCGTATGGCCCAAACAAATAATATGCCGATCGTAAGGCTCCTGACCAACAAGTTCACATCATTCGTCGTATCATCACTCGCCGGGCATAAGATACACGATTCACAGTGCGGTTTCAGGCTCATAAGGGTCAGCGCTTTTAAGTATGTCGAGCTTATCGCGGATAAATACGACATTGAGTCCGAGATGATAATAGAAGCGGCCAGAAAGAAAATGAAGATAGTATCAGCTCCCGTAAGGACCATATACGGCGACGAAGTTTCAAAGATACATCCGTTCAAGGATACGATCAGGTTCATCAAGCTTGTACAGAGGTATAGGCGGGCGAAGAAGGGTAGATAGGGGATCCACATGGAGTCATCCCGGACGCGAGCCTCGCGAGCGAGCCGGGATCACATGAAAATAATATTTTTATTTGATCCCCGCTTTCGCGGGGATGACAGTTTATACTTTGATGTTTAAATAGTTGTTAACAAAACCGGTAGATTGTACTATAATCGAACAAACGAATAACAGGAGGACGATATGATAGCCTATTTGTTGATAATGCTCGGACTTGTTATGAGAGTGATGCCGCACGCGCCGAATTTCACTCCGGTCGTGGCCATAGCGCTTTTCGCCGGGGTCTACCTCAACAAGAAAGTAGTCCCGTGGGTGCCGTTAGCCATAATGGCAGTGAGCGACCTTATTATCGGCATGCATGATGTAGTTCTTTTTACATGGGGGGCCTTCCTTCTTATAGGTTTTCTCGGGATGTGGCTTAGTAAGCATAAGAGCCCTTCCAGTGTACTCATCTCCGGCATAATGTCAGCCGTGATCTTCTTTATCATATCGAATTTCGGCGTATGGCTCGTATGGTATCCTCTTAGTATCGAGGGATTTGTGACATGTTACGTTAAAGCTATACCTTTTATGAGGGACACACTTACGAGCACCCTGGTATATTCCGCGGTATTATTCGGCTTATACGAGGCGGCGAGGAAGTTCGTCGGGAAAACGAGATATAGTTCCGTTCTTTTAGCGAATTAAGCAGATAGCTAGTACACACAGGCGATCGAAAGATCTTAATAGGGAAGTCCGTTAGATCCGGACACGGTCCCGCCGCTGTTACCGGGGACGAAAGCCCGCTAGTCGATTTATGACTAAAGAGGCCACTATCCGAAAGGATGGGAAGGCCGGGGCAAGTAGAATGATCCGGAAGTCAGAAGACCTGCCTGGTGTGACAATAGATGTACGGGTCGTGTGAAACCCGTATCTATCGAGTTAGTGAGGGTAATAAAAACGGATTATCCCCTGGTATCTTAAATTGGTGCCAGGGGATTTTTTTTACCCGGCTTATGCGGACAAAATTAAAGGAGAAGAGATGAAAAAGACGTCGTTATTTTTGATCGGGATGCTAACCTTTTCGGCCACAGCTTTCGCGGGGACAGACTCAGCGAACAAGTTCCGGGTAACGGATATACTCAAAACCCCGGCCAAAGCTATCTTAGCTCCGGTTAACGGCGGCGGCCTCGTCGATCTTGTCCTAAAACCCACGGACCTCCTCTTCGCCCCGGTGATCGACTTAGGCGAAGTAGTTGTGACCCCGTCCCGGACGCCCGAGTATACGTATAATGTTAACAAAAATGTTACGGTAATTAATAACGACGACATCCGTAACGCTAAACCAAGATATTTGCAGGATGTGCTTGCCAGGGAAAATAATGTCGTAATGAATGGGCTTCTTAATAACGCCAAGGATAATAAGCTGGACCTCAGGGGGTTTGGGGACTCGGCTAATATGAATTATCTTGTGCTCGTGGACGGAAGGAGAACTAATCAGATAGATCTTTCCGGGCCGGATCTCGCGCAGGTGGACGTGAATTCCATCGACAGGATCGAGATAACGCGTGGTCCCGGCACTGTCCTTTACGGGGATAACGCGACCGGCGGGGTTATCAACATAATCACTAAAAAACACGTTGACGGGCATCATATTGAATATTCTCAGGAGATAGGGAGTTACAAATATTTCAAGGAGTACGTCTCGGCCAGCGGCCGTGAAGAGTTCATGGATTACTATGTCAGTTATTCGCCTCAAAGCTCACGGGGTTACAGACTTAACAGTTCCTATAAAGCTGACGATATATGTTCGAATATGACAATTAGACCCGCGGAGTATTTTAATATGGGCCTTTCTTCGGGTTTCCACAGGGACTGGTACGGTCAGCCAGGGGCTCTTTACGATGGCAATATCCAGAGCGACGGCAGGGACGGGACGCGTTTTCCCGATTCCAAGGCCAAAGCTGAAGATCAGTATTTTACGGTTGATCCTCAATTGATGGGGGAGATAAACGAACATGAGATCGTGCTGTCTTCGCTTATGTCATACAGGTTGCGGCGCGCCTCGTCACGTGATGTGAGCTTCAACGTTTATGAGACGGGGCATAATATCAGCTCTTACGATCTAAAGCCGAAGTGCGAGATCAATTCGAGCTTTCTGGATGATAGTGTCGAGAATAAGCTTGTGGCCGGCACTGATTATTTTTACGCAGGGGATCTGGCATCTTCCGGCGACGTAGCGTTCACCAAATCCGAACTCAAAGCGGAAAAGAGGACTTTCGGTGTATATGCCTCTGATAATGTAATGATCAATAGAAGGTTGATCCTTAACGGCGGGGCCCGCGTCGAATGGGCCGGTTATTCATTTGACCAGTCAAAGCCCGCTCCCGGGCTTAACGAGCGCAAACTCCAGGATGCTGCTTTCGAGGCCGGGATCGGGTATAAATATAACGAAAAGTCCCAGATATACTTTGACTCATCGAGGTCATACAGGTTTCCTGGTACTGACGAGTATTTCCAGTCGGCCTACGAGTCTTTCGACTGGTGGACGTTCACGACAAGGGTGTTCCCCTCAACGTTGAACACCGATCTCGAACAACAGACCGGCAATAATTACGAGTTGGGGATAAAGGACCATTCGTTCGAGTTTTTCAGGTTGAACGCGGATTATTATCTGATGAATATCAGAAATGAAATACTGCTCGATCCGTATACTCCCGAAAATCCCGTTAACGATAAGAACGTTAATTATCCTCGCACTACTCACCATGGCCTGGAATTTGACGCAAAGATAGATATTTTCGATAAGGCAACCCCCTTTGTGAAGTACACCTACGAGAAAGCGTTCTTTGTCGGCGGTAAATACGCATCAAAGACAATCCCGCTGGTTCCGGAGAACAAGATAGTAACGGGAGTGGATATTGCACCCGTTGACGGTTTGGACCTGTCATATACGGTCAACTTTCTCGGATCACGTTATGCCGCGAATGATATGACAAATACGGCGTCCAGGATAAAATCCCATGTGACAAGCGACATATCGGCTTCATATGAGTATTCCAACGTCAGGATCTTCGGCGCGATCAGGAATATCTTGAACCAAAAATATCTGACCAACGCTACAAAGAACTTCGCCGGCAATATAGCGTTCTATCCCGCTCCCGGGATCAATTTCGAATGCGGTATAAGTGTAGTATTTTGATGAAATAACTGGTTCATTGGGTCGCTTCAAAAAGTATGATCGAATTAAATTGACCACTGTTGTTAATGAAAAGCAAGGTCAAAGTTCGTCCGAAAAAATCCACACCATCGGTAAAAATTCCATTCTTTTCCTATCGCCTATCTCTGATTGTCATGCTGTGTCACGGTTTAGGATACATGGCACTTTAGAATGCATAACTCATGTATTTACCGATAATTACGAGCTATTACCCCCTGAGAATGTGTCTTATCGGCGCATTGGCACGTTATGTGCTTAATTAGATAAGTGTAAGCGCCGGAGTTATTTTGGATCGTTAATAATGGAGGAGGCACAATATGAAGAATAGATTTTTCAGGATTGGGATGTTGGTTATGCTATTTGGCTTTATAGTATCTTGCAGCCAGCAGGCATACGCTATCGTGGTTGACGGCGACTTAAGCGACTGGGGAGTTACTGCTTTTACGGATTGGACGCCGGACCTCCCCGGCACATCATATTCGGTGGAAGACAATACATACCGTCCATGGACGGATTTTGACTGGGAGCCGCTTGATATTGAAGCAATGTACATCAATGATTGTAAAACATATATTAATTTTGCCGTTGTATCGTCGAACCCTTATAGCGGATTGGTCACGCTTCACCCAACCCCGGGTAGTACGGGGACCTTTTATGATTACGCGGAAGAGAGCCTGTTCCTTGATTTTAGCGGCCGAACAGTAGATCAACTGCTGATGGCGGGCGACTACAAATACGCCGCTGACGTAGCTATCCTTCCCCTTGATCAGCTTTCAATAAAGGGCGTTTATAAGGTCAATCAAGACCATATATACAAGCTGCCGAATGAAAATGGAGCGCCTTATACCTTTCCTGTCAGTGTCGCCATAGAGGTCGCCCCAGGAGGTAATGTAGAGTATGGTCCGTTCTACAACGCACTGGGATATCAAGAATATCTCGGTTCATTTGAGGTATACAACAAATATCTCGGAAATATTGAGGCCGCCGCGCCGTCGTTTTGGCCAAACACATATGTATTGGAAGGCAGAATAGATAAGTCGATTTTTGTCGATGAAAATTTCGAATGCGGATCACAGGTAGAGGCATATTTTAGCAGGGTACAATGTCTCTCTGACTGGATCACGGTAAGAGACTCTATGGAAAGCCCCTGCTTAACCCAGGTTCCCGAACCGGTTACAATGTCGTTATTTGGGCTGGGTTTAGCAGGATTTGCCTGGATCAGAAAAAGAAAAATGGCAGCATAGACGAAAGACCAAAAACAATAGAACTATGTTGTTGCTAAGGGTAATATTTTGTTTTCAAAGAAAACAAATCGATTAGTAACCCTGTTCATCATAAAACAGACTGAATTTGTTTAATGTAAAGATGCGGTCTGGCCGTAATACCTTTCCTGTCCTATCATAAAGATCAAATGTCTTTAAAAAAAATAACTGACTCGTAATGTTCTGGACATCGTGTTCTCCGTTCAGTAGAATTAACCTTCATAGGCGGCACCAGTACTCTTGATCATGCGAAGACGGCAAAAATATTCTTTTAGCGCTAATGCGGGTGGAGGACCGGGCGTTCGGTTCGCGGCGGTGGCGTTTATCTTAATTGTTATTGCCGCGCTTCAGCCCTCCCAGTCGTTCGCCGAGGCGAAGCAGGAAAAAAAGAAGGTCGAAAGGTCGGCGTTAACGGCGGAGCTTTCCAAGAACCCTTTCGCGTTGACGATCGCGGACAATATCCCGGTAAAGAAAACACGTGAAGAGTTCGGGTTCGACGATCGGAAGATCATATGGTCCGCATCCATCCGGAACGGGCTTGGCGCTTACAACAGGAAAGATTACCTGGTGTGCTGGTATGGGCCTGACGGAATGATATTTTCCAAACAGGAACCGAAATTCTTTTATTTTGACTGTAGCGGATTAAGATCCGAACTCCTTGTAGATAAACTATCCATGGGGGATAAATGCGGAGTTTGGAAAATGGAGGTGATCTTTAATAATCAGATCATCGATGAAAAATATTTTTATCTCGGGGAATCCCGGGGAGCGGGAGTCTCTGATGAAGAGAAGAAAAATATAGATTCGATCCTTTCCCGGGACGTTCAAGCTTCCATGGACATCGAAGAAGCCAAGAACTTTTCTCGGAAAGAGCTGGCGAGCTGTATATTTAAGGATAACATCGATCCGAACCTTTCCGCCGGGGTCCGTGAAATTTACCTTACCGCCGATAAGAACGATCGGCCAGCGATAAATTTTAACGGGAAAGTGTATATCCCAAGAGACTTTAAAGAGCTGGTATGGGTGGGCATTTTTAAGACTTTCTGGGGAGTCGGTAAGAATAATTTAGAGGTTTATTGGCTTGACCCTGACAAGAAGATAGTTCAGCAGAATAATGCACAGATGATCGTGTGTGATAGGGCGGATTTTCGGCTCAAACGGGAAACTCTCGACGGAGTTCCAGATGGGGAATGGGCCGTGATATGTTACGCAGAAAATAAAAAGATCTCACAGAATAATTTTATTATAGCCGGTGACGAGGAATACTCAAGGATACTGGCTGATGAAGAGAAGCGGGTGTCGATCAAACGGTTGGAAAATGGATCAGAAAAGAATAAAAAGAGGCCGGCGGTTGAACCACTTAAGGGTGGGAAGCCAAAACCAAAGATATACTGGGATGTGAAAAAGGGGGCCGATAAGGCCGAAATTTCCGAAAAATGGGCCGATCCTGACAGAGTTATCGTGATAGATCCGGAGCATGAAGTCTGGGTTTACTGGACTGTTCTATCCCATGACGCTTATTCGTCAAGCCGGGCGGGTGGGATTGCCTCCGGCGGGAACATTTTAGGCGCATTGTTGTATTCAGCTATATCCGCGTCGGTCGATACCGCCTTTCAGAGCGGGAGTATCCTTGTCCTGTATTATGAGCAGGGGAAAGTCAGGGATGTCGCGGTGAAACAATCAGTTTACCTCGAAGAAGTCGATAAAATTACTCTCAATGAACTAAAAACCCTGATAAAAGATATCCCGGTCAAACAGGGATAAGTAATTCAATCGATCCTTATTTCCGTCCCTGCCAGAAAATTGCTAATTTGGTATTAGTGTTGTCTTTTGACGGGTGATATGTAAAATATACGGGATGAATAGAGACAATACGCTCAAGTACGCCATTGTAATATCCTTGGTTCTTCACTTGGGGGTGGTATTCCCGTGGATGTTTTTGCGTTCCAAGGCGCAGGATGAGGTAGGCGGGAGGATACCTGAAGGTGTTTATACCGTTGTGGATATGGGTCAGGTGGTCATTGAAAAGGGTGTGACGCCTGTTAGTGAAAATGCCGCCCTGGATGAGACTTCCGCCGTTAACGATATCAAGATGCCTCCGCTAGGCGAGTCGCGGATAAACGAGACTATAGCGCCGCCTGCGAATGTGATCCCGCCAAAAGAGGCCCCGTTGCCTTCCAAGGTTCCCGTAGGGCCTGCAAAAAGTTCATTGCCTGTCCAGGAGACGACTAAAAGTTCGGATGAGTCGAACGGGAAGTCTCTGGAAGGAACTTATACGGACGAGGAGAAGAAAGCGGCGTATGCGGATTATTTCGACTCGATCCGGGATAAAATAAAGAGATCGGCCGCCAGCATTGTGAGGACAGATTATACCGGTGAGGTAGAAGCTGTTTTTACCCTTGCTCCGAATGGTGAGCTTCTAAGGATAGACGATGTCATTTCTCCTCTAGTACCTACATTGGCTTCTAAGACCATTAAAAGCATACGCAAAGCCTCTCCGTTCCAGCCTTTTCCCGCCGAAATAGGCGACTCGCCGATCACTTTTTCGTTGAAGATCAAGTTCACGGCGAAGTGATTTAGTTGTCAGTTGTCAGTTGTCGGTTACTGGTTGGTTTATAAGCTATCATATTGACAAAACATTTTTATTAAATTAACATAATGGTTGCAGGATATAGCCGATTAAGCCCTTATTTTAGGGGCGTGACAATAACCTGGAGGATGTATTAATCGTATTTGGGTGTTTTGCTTTCTTATACTTTTTTCTGTTCTTATCTTTCCATTCACAGCGTTCCCAGAGCACGGATCCGATGTTTATAGCAAGGTGTTGGATAACGGGGCGGTTTTCCTGTATAAGCAGGTTCCCGGGTCGGAGATAAGCATAGTCCAGATCAGGGTGCTTTCCGGGTTATCTAACGAAGGCGAATACGCCGGTTCCGGAATATCCCATTTCCTCGAACATCTTCTTTTTAAGTCTACGCATGATAAGGATTCGAAAGAGGTTTTCGCCGAGATCCGCGGTATGGGAGGGATCATTAACGGGTTTACGGGCATGGATTCCGCCGCTTACCACATTACTGTCCCTAACGAGAATCTGGAACAAGCCGTAAATTTACTGTCAGACCTGGTTATGGACCTTGTTTTTACGGACGAGGAGATGGAAAAGGAACGGGGAGTGATACTCCGCGAGATCGGGATGTACGATGACGACCCAGGGGATAAAAGGCTAAAACAGCTTTTTTTTGGCGCTTACACCACGAACGTTTACAGGTACCCGATCATAGGGTATAAGGATAGGTTTGAGAAGATAAAGAGAGATGATATTTTAAAGTATCATTCGATCGCATATTCGCCTGACAGGATGGTCGTAGGGGTAGCCGGAGGGGTATCCCGCGAGGACGCTTTGCGATACGTCGTAAACAAGTTCAGCGGCTATAAAAGGGGGCTTGCCGGCATGGCGGCTCCCGTGCCCCTAGAACCCGGGCAATTGGATGAGCGGACCGTAAAGTCCGAAATGGACATAAATCTCGGATATTTAGCCATAGGCTTCCATACCACAGACCTGTATTCTAAAGATATTTACCCGATGGATACCCTTGCGGCGATCCTGGGGGAAGGACGGGACTCCAGGTTATACCAGAGGCTCGTCCGCGATAAAGAGCTTTTGTATTCCATTTCCGCCGAGAACATGACCCCGAGATACCCGGGGCTTATGGTAATTACCGGTGAAGGCGATCCCGGGAAGCTGGCCGAAGCCCGCGAGGAGATATCCAAGGTAATTGACGAGCTCAAAACCGTCCCGATGAGCGATAATGAGATCGGACGGATAAAAAAAATAGTGACCTCCTCGTTCCTAAGGCAGAAAGAGAGCATATTCCCGCTGGTCAGCACTTTAACAAGCTCCCAGGTGTTTACGGGTTACCCCGACTATGACGACAAATATGTGAAAGAGATGAACAATGTGACCGCGGGCGATATCAAGGGGATGGCCGGGAAGTATTTAAACGTCGAAAATTCCACTACAAGCCTGGTAGTCCCAAAGGGGCGAGATCAAGCCGATCCTTCCACCAAAGACGCTGAAGTCAAGGTCCCGGATGATCCCGAAACCGTTTATAGGCTTGATAATGGTCTTAAGGTCATACTTCTAAAGAAAACAAAAATGCCGATGGTCTCGGCTAGTATTATTTTGCCCGGCGGGTTGATTGCCGAAACACCGGAGAATAACGGTATATCGGCGCTTATGGCCGGACTTCTCACTAAAGGGACTTTAACGAGGCGAGAGGGAGAGATAGTTCCTGAAATAGAGCGCATGGGCGGAGATATAGGAGCTTCGAGCGGGGTGAACGGCGTGACCGTTTCCGCCCTGGTGCTTTCAGGCGATATCGATAAGGCCATGGAAATATTCGCGGACATTATCAGGAACCCCTCATTTCCCCAGGAGGAGATAGACAAGGAGAAGAAAACCGTTAAAGCCATGATAACCGCCGGTGAAAAGGATAGCGGGACAAAAGGCCAGGAAGCATTTTTAAAGGCTTTATACGCGGAACACCCTTACGGGATGAAAGCCTCAGGGACTCTTCTAAGCGTCGAGGGGATAACCCGGGATGAAATGATCGGGTTCCATAAAAAGTATTTTTCGCCGGCTGAGGCCGTGCTGGCTGTAGTAGGCGATTTTGACGATCAGGCGATCAAGGGGATCATCGAAAGGACTTTCGGCGGATGGGAACATAAAGGGTCACGGTCTCCCCGTAATGAGGTTGTCCCGGTAACGGGGGCCCGAAGGGATGATATCGAGACCGATAAGGAAGAAGCCCTGATACTAATAGGTTTTCCGGGAATAGATATCCGGGATGAAAGAAAATACGCTTTGAGCGTCGTTGGGTCCATTCTTACCGGCGGAGGAGGGTGGCTCTTTAAAGAACTCCGTGAGGATGAGGGGCTGGCTTATACGGCTCAAGGGCTCCCTGCCGTCATGCCCGAGAAGGGATATTTTCTTTTTTCGGCAAAAACTTCCGAAGAGAACATAGAAAAGGTGAAGTCCGTCATAGATGGGATCATCAAGAGGCTCAGTTCCGGGGATATTTCGGCGGAGGATCTGGCATCCACAAAAAAGAAGATGATAACCGGGCACGCGATGTCACTTGAAACGATATCGGGGCTTTCAGGGGTGCTTTCTTCCGGTGAGTATTTAGGCCTGGGTTACGACGATCACAAGAAGTACATTCCGAAAATTAACGCGGTCACGCTGGAAGACGTAGTTAAATGCTCGCGGGAGATCCTTGACCCGGAGAACTCGGTCGTGGTAGTGGTGCATTCGAAAAAACGGGGATAGCTAGTGACGGGTTAATGGTGATGAGTGAAGAGTGATGAGTGATGGGTCCATGTGGGGGTTGGATAAAATCCAACAAAAACACATTAACCCATCACCCGTCACTAATCACCCATCACTCATAACCTGTCACAAAAACAGGAGACATATATGAAATCTAGGAAGCTTGGAAACACTAACGCGCAGGTACCCGTCATATCCCTCGGAACATGGGTTTTCGGCGGGGATTGCTGGGGTGAGACAGATGATAAGGCGTCGATAAAAGCCGTCGAAACGGCTATCGATAAAGGGATCACGATGATAGATACGGCTCCTATATACGGGAACGGCAGGTCGGAAACAATAATCGGCAAAGCTATAAAGGGGAAGAGGAAGAAGATATTTATCGCTACAAAATGCGGTATTGAAGTAACGGGAGCGAAGATGAGGGTGAATCTCACGCCGTCTTTTATAAGGAAGGAGCTGGAAAACTCTCTCCAGAGGCTAGGTGTCGGCGCCATAGACCTTTATCAATGCCACTGGCCGGATGAAAAGACCCCCGTAGCCGAGACATTCGATGAAATGAATAAGCTTAAAAAAGAGGGGAAAATACGTTATATAGGCGTAAGCAATTTTACGAAAACGCACCTGGAAAAGGCCATTGAGATCTCGCAGATCTCGAGCGACCAGATGCATTACTCGCTTATCGAGAGAAGTATAGAAGATGAGCTAATGCCGTTCCTTAAAGAGAAAGGGGTGTCACTGCTTACTTACGGGCCGCTTGGCGGTGGCATATTGAGCGGAAAATATAAAAATGTCCAGAAATTCGGGAAAGGAGATGTCCGCAGTTTTTTTTATAAATTCTATAAGGAGCCTTCATGGTCCAGGTGCCGGGAGTTCGTGGCTTTTCTGGAAGGCATGGCTTTCCAGAAGGGCGTAAATGTGGCGGAAGTCGCCATTAACTGGGTCCTGGCTCATAGCGAGGTCGCCTCGTGCGTAGTTGGCGCGAGGACTCCGGAACAGGTCGAGAAGAACGCCGCAGCCCAGTTGTGGGAGCTTTCCCCGGAGGAAATGGCCGCCATCGAGGAAGCCCATTCCAATATATTCGGGGCTGTGGAAGCGTCAGGCGACGGGGATTCGGACGACGTCGTTAGTACTACCAAGAAATGAGAGCGTGACACGTACGGCTTTACACGTTGATGCGCCCTGCGCGAATTACAGCCGCCATGAATTTTGCAGACTCCCTTACCGTCCTTTTACAGTTCTTGAAGTCAACATCTACCAGCCCAAAACTTTTTGAATATCCTTCGGCCCATTCGAAGTTATCCAGAAGCGACCAGTGGAGATACCCCTTTACCGGGCAGCCTTCGTCGATAGCTTTGGCAAGCCAGTAAAGATGGTCTTTGATGTAAGTCCTTCTCAGCTCGTCGTCGCATGTCGCGAGGCCGTTCTCCGTGATCATAATGGGAAGGCCGTAGCCCGAGAAACTTTTAACGACTTCGTATATGCCTCTGGGGTATATTTCCCAGCCCATGTCAGTTCTCTGTCCGGCCTTCTCGTGATGCGTATGGGAACATACCCAGCCGAACGGGTTTAGAGCTATCGGGGCTTTGTGATGCACGAACTCCCTGAAATAATAGTTAAGCCCGATGAAATCTATGGCATGTTTTACATCGATGGGTTCATCGATATATGGAAAAAAACGCATTTTACCGGTTATCGCGGAACGTACGAAAGACTTATTCTGGAAATCGGCGCGTAGGAAAGCCGATATAATGTCGAGAGGAGAGAGCCGGGAGCATGGGTGGAACGCCGTTACCGCCTGAGCCATTCCTATGTCAGCAGATCGGGCGCGGTTCTTTATCGCCGCATAAGCCGAAACATGGGCCGCGAGCATTATCCTGATAACAGTAAGCATCAGTTCGAAACTCTTTTTGAAGGGAGGCCATGAACCCCGGAAATACCCTATAAACGCCAGTATCTGTGGCTCGTTTATAGGTATCCAGTAGCGGACGCGGTCACCATATCTTTGGGCGGCACGGGACGCGTACCTGGTAAAGAAGGGGATGATGTCTTCATTTGACCATCCGCCTTTTCGGGCGAGCCATAAAGGCAGTGCGAAATGGTTAAGCGTAAGGATCGGTTCTATTTTCAGCGAGATCATTAAATCGATGACCTTATCATAATGGTCCCATTCCGGTTCATTCCAAACCCCTTCTGAAGGTTCCACGCGGCTCCATTCGACGCTAAATCTGTGCGCGTTGTGATTGAGGGCTTTAGCTATGCGGAAGTCTTCCTCATAACGGTTGTAATGATCGCATGCCTTCCCTGAAGGATCTGTCCCGCGGGACTCTTCCCATTCCCACCAGTCGTTGTTTCGGTTATCCCCTTCGACCTGATGCGATGAAGTGGCGGCGCCCCATAGAAAGTTATCGGGAAATGTACGCATATTAAGAGTATACAGGGCAGAAGGATCACCGGCAAGATGGCGGGGAAGTTGATAATGTAATAATTTATGCTGACTTTCATCACGCGCGCGACGAGGTGTGGACATCCTCTTCAAGCCTTCCCCTGAGAATTTCTTAACGCCTTTAACATGCCGTTTTTAGACCTTGCGCATTCACCCTCCTCCGCCTTCGGCTTCGGAGGATGAGCCGCAAGCAAGGAGGTTGTCATAAAAACGTCATGTTAAAGGCTGAAATTCCAAAGGGGCTCCTTTGTTTAAAGAGGATATCCACACCTTGACCTGGCCCTGTCATGAATCAGCACAGGGGTTTTCAGATTTTTCGCGAGTGGTGAGGGCGTGAAGGAGATGGGGTTCTTCGTAAGGGGCCTTGCTGTCCCACCAATTGTAATCGCCTTGTGCATAGACCTTAGAAATATTACAATGAAGGCCATATGCCGAACTAGAAGTTTGCAAGGTGCCGGTAGAAGGTTCCCATCTCCTTTACGCCATCGGCACGATAAGCAAGGAACTTTTTGAAAGTCATCACACTTTTTTACACTAACGGGAAGTTGGTAGAATTACATTTATATAACAATTTGTAGACATAACCAGCTGTTTAATGGTATAATCAATGCCATGTATTATCCAGTATTCTTCAAAAAGACTGTTTCCATAATAGTCATACTATTTGTTACATTTACTGATTTAGCTAGGGGGCTCGATTTGCGGGATTCGGGGGATTCTAGCGATACTCTGGCGCCTGCATCGGGTTTATCTACACTTGTCCAGTATATTCCCGATATTCAGGCAAATCTTGAAAAATTAGATATAACTGATGATCTTAAGCGGTCCTTCGCTTTTATGTATATCAGCGCGATCATAGGTGATGTGCTTGCTTTTTCGGATAATAAGATGAGCGGAGAAAGGCTCATTGAGCATATTCGTGAGAATCTTCCGGCAAATTTCAAGGATGCGGGCGCTCTGGGCTTTCACTGGGAAGATATAGTGGCCGAAAGAGACGGATGTTATTGCCTTAGAATATATTATCAAGGGAGTCAAATAACGACTGTAATTCGCTACTACGATCCGAAAGATCAACGTGCCGGCTTGTTTTACGGGGAGAATTCCGTGCCATTAGGGGTCGGTGATGTAAGAGTTCACTGTGAAAAAGTTGAAGAAAGATACAATGGAGCGACGGCTAATAGTGAGCCAGCGCATCACATGAAAGAAAATGGAGCCCCAGATATCGACAATGACGCTCGGGCGTTTATCAGGGAGCTTATCGGCGATCCGGAACCTTATGATTATTCTTCCGGCATGGCGGAGGTTACGCTTGATGATCTTGGGGAGCTCGTCGCGAGGCGGATCAAGTTCGTCGAGGGGTATAAGTCTGCCTCGGAAAATCCTGAGTACCTGGGGGATGACCAGCTTGATATCGATATTTTGTTCTCTGATATGAACAGGCAGAGTAATATGAAGGAGTGGCTGGAGCAACATCATGTCGATGGGTTACCCGTCAGGTTCAGGGTGGCTTTTGGGAAAACCGCTATAGGTTGGGATGGATCCCGCTCTCATGCGGCTATAGCGCATGCCGGAAGAAGGGATAGGGCCATATATATCGGCTATCATCTTCTGGTGCGGATAATGGATGATGAAAGCATAACTCTCCGGAGAGCCGTTCTTGACGAGGACGAATACCGTCATATCGCGGAACAGGATTTTAGTGATGAGAATGATCCCGGGTATGCCAGGCGTTTGGAAATTGTCCGTAAGGCGATAGATGAGATCGAAAACGGAACGAAGGCATATGTCGACGGCGATTTTCTGGCCCATATCGGATTTACCGGTGAAAAGTTTTCCAAGCTTTTGAACCGGCTGGGTAGAAGCAAGATCGGTCAGGAATATATACTGAATAAATTACTCTCGCCAAGCGTCGACCACCGCGATATCCTCAACGCTTACGCCGCGCAAGAGGAGTTCCTTAAAAAGAAAGAAGGCGCGGATAAAGTTTATAATTCAATATTGAACGCCGAGAGGTTGATCGAGCAGGCAACGCGAGGCATCAGGGAGTTCGATCATTCCCAGAGTAGTTATGACAAATTAACAGAGACCTTTAACCGGTTATTCGGGCCCGGTTCCGGCGAGTTCGAGGTCATGTTGTATGAGCTTGACAAAACCCTTAACGGCTTTGATTTACCTTGTGTAATCAACTTAAAGAATACGCTCAGAAGGTTGATCGACCAATATCAAAGTATATTTCCAGCCGATAGTCCGATATTCAGATTGGTCAGATATGATGGCGGCAGGTTCAGTGATTTCACTTATTCCAGCGCCCCTGACCTTCAAGAGAAACAGAAAAAATTCATTAGCGTTTTAAAAGAGGGGTTGGGAGAGGTGGCTTCCAATATAATGTTCTCGAGGCTCAGGACCGATAAAAGGTACAAAAGCGCCGTATTTAATAAAGACGCTAAATTATTCAGCATGAAGAATGCGGTTAACCCGGCGCTTAAGCTGCGCGGAGAATTCAAGCCAGTATCGCTGGATATAGATGAGAACTTTAAGGTCACAGTGTTCAGCGGTCTCAATACCGGAGGCAAAAGCGTTCTTATTAAGACAGCGGCGAGTATAGCCCTTATGGTGCAGGCCGGAATGCCTGTACCGGCCGATGTCGAAATGAACGGCACAATGTTCAATTCATTCGTTAAGCCGACGGTCAGTTCCTATGATATCGGCGCGGGTCGCGATTCACGGTTCTCCGCTGAACTTAGAGAGACCCGTGAATGCCTGAGGAAGTGGGATGTATCGGGAGGTTTTGTCATAGTTGACGACGACATGTTCGGCGGAAGCACAGAACCTCAGACGGCAGGCTCGTGTTTCAACGCTTTTGTCGAAGAGCTTAAAGGGAGAGGGTCGGTAGTCCTCGGCGTAACACATCATCTGAGAGCACTTGAGGCGTTACAGGACGAAGATCCCGATATCCGTTTCCTGAAAGTGAAGACAGAAAAAAAAGGATCGGGTGAGATCGGATCGACACGAGAATTTGTGGAAGGGATAGCAGGGTCAAGCCACGGCATGTTAGAGACGATGAGGCTCGGATGGCCGGCGGCGGATAAAGCCGTAAGATATTTCAACGAATTGGCCGCTGAACATGGATATGATGGGGTTGAATATCGCCGGATGGAAATAGGCGCCGCTTTAGAATTTCGTAGACGGTCCCAATTCTGTCTTGCAGAGGAAAGGGATGAGATCGAGGTCCTGAACATAAAAGAAGGGACATTATTCTCCCGGGAGATGTCGGAAAAGGTAGGGAACCCTAGGGAAGATCCCTGGGGGGACTACAACGATACAAGCGTGATCAAGAGCATGGTCAGCACATATATGAGCGCTGCTATAGGATATCAGGTCGAACCCGAGCGGGAAGCGTTCAGGTCGAGCGTTGAAGGGCTGAAAAACGATCCCAGCCTCTTCAAAGAATTGGAAGACTCGATAATGGAGAACCTTAAATTCCAATGGGCCAGGGTTACAGGGGGGCCCCTCGGGTCCGAATGGGGGAAGATACAAACGGGGAAAGATATGGAGGGGGCTTTTAATGAATTTATTGACCTGGCCGCGAAGTGTGATCTCGAGGTCCTTAATAATTCGGCAAGGGATATTAAGGCATTTTTGGCTACCGTCGGGGGTACACTGTTCCTAAAGACAGTGAAAGAAAAGGGATTGATCAGGGCCTTGTACGCTTTAGCGGTCGATCGCTCCGAACAAACAAAAAAATTAATGAACGATATAGGCGCTATTTTTACGGTCTATTCGTTCGCTCAGCTTCTCAAAAGGGATCAAAGATGGTCGCTTGCCGAAATATCCCATGAGAGAGGGAATGTAAAAATTACCGGTGGATGGCACACCGGGATAGATAAGACAAACGACAAAAACGATAAATATCTTCCTATTCCCGTATACAACAACGCAGATATACATCCGGACGGGGAAAAAGGATCGCTTACAGTTTTCACCGGGTTCAATACTGGCGGGAAAAGCACAATGGCCAAGATGATAGCACAGATAGTCTATTTCGCCAGGATGGGGTGGCCTGTTCCCGCCGCTTACGCGAAGGTTTCGGGGTTCTCGGATATTCAAGTTCTTTCCCAGGGCGTGGTTGACGCGTTAGAAAGGCAAAAGCCATGGAGAAAAAGAGGGAAACAGGGCGAAGAAGATAAGGGAGGTCTCGAAAGATTGCTTAAAGTCACAGGTCAGTTAATTCAGAATGCCGGACCTGGGAGTCTAGTAATACTCGACGAGCCTTTCTCGGGAGCTACCGAGCCTTCCGTATCCGCGGCGCTTACAGCCGGGCTCGCCGAAGCTCTTGTCGATAAGGGCGCGACCGTAATACTTATCACGCATTTGCTGGACGTTGTTCCCTCTCTTTGTAAGTCAGTTCCCGGAGCCAGAGCCTTCCAGGCCGAAGTAGGGCGAGAAATAGACGGCAGTAAATACGCGAAATACAGTTTTGTCGACGGCATAGCCGATTCCAGCCAGGGCCTTGAGGTAGCCCGGAACATGGAGTGGCCCT
>JADGBR010000001.1:78432-490973 GCA_015231405.1 Candidatus Omnitrophota bacterium
TCAAGGAAGAAGCGATGGGTCAGCAAGACGGATTTGCTACACCGAAAAGAGATGGCCTAGAGAATGTTGGGCATGACCATTTCGCAATTCTCGGTATTCCTAAGAATCTAGTGCACGCGTATATGTCGAATGATGAATTCACTCTGGGGATAAATGAAGGGAATGATGTGCTGTCTGGTGCGATCAAGAGATTGTTTGAGGCCGGGGATCCGGTAAGGTCCAGTGAATACAATATTGTCATAGATAATAGGACAGGTGACGGGGAAAGGATAAAGAAGCTTTTCGGGGAAGTGATCGCCGAATCAGATCTTAGCCTTGATGAACTTCACGCGCTTACTATCGGTAAACCCATCGCCATAGCGATACTCGATAAAGCGCCGTGTCTGGGGATGAACTGCCGTATAGACAGGAAGGTCGGGATACAGAAGATGGCCCTTAACGATGACGGGATGATCAAATGGATACTACATCACGAGATAATACTTCATGAGGTTAAAAAAGTGCCGTCCGAAAATGACGCTGAAAAGCTTTCGGCTGAGTATCTCCGTGAAAAATTACGTCCGCATATCGAAAACATGGCCAAGTCCGTGTCTGGCTGGAGGCCTTTCAGCCTGAATTATGAACGCGAAAAAGCTTTTATCCTCCTCGAGGATATCATAAGGGTTCAGGATGTTACGGTCATAGCCATAGATAATGATCCGAGAATAAGGAGCGTTTACCAGTGGGCGGTAGATGGCCTTAAGTGGTGGGCGCCTAAGATACGCTGTTTTGATAATGTGGATGACGGGATAGCGGCTATTGAGGAAGAGCGCGCGAGGTACAGGGCGCTCGGCGTTCCGGATGACCAGATAGACAAGAAGATCTTCGTCGTCCAGGACCTATTCATGGGCAAGAAGGACGGAAAAATATTGAAGGGGGGGATAACGGCTATTAACGAGATGAGGGCTGATCCGGGATCAGCGATCGAACTGAATAAAAAGCTCGGTTTTAAAGGCCAGATCCTTGTCCTGTCCGGAAGTTCCGTCTCTAAAGCCATGTTCCCGAGCATTTTTACGACAAGCGTCAGGGACTGGGGGCTCGGGTATGAGGTCAAGAACGAGAATGGGAGCCTCGCTTTGACATTCTTAAGGACAATGTTCGATATGCTTAGAAGGCCTTACCTCGTCGCTGAAAAGATAGAAAGAGAACTTGTGATGAGGGATATAGATAACGAGATCATAGGGTATGAAATATTCAGCGGTATCGAGATAGACCTTGGGCAGGAGATCGACGACTTTAAGGATCTGGTCGAGACCTTATCTCCGGGTAATAAAGATGCGATGCTGATGGCCCTTAGTAATATAAAGGAGCAGCTTCTCCCTCCGGAGAAGGATTCTGACAACCTCTACCACGATTTTAATAACGCCGTAGCCGCCATAACCGGGGCGGACGCCGACTCGAAGACGCCGTTCATCAAAGCTTTGAAAAAAGAGATAGAGAAGATTAGCGCCCCGGCGAAGCGTAACGCGTTCCGGGATAAAATGGATCTGCTAAGCGATAAAATATCGGCCGCCGTGAGTTTTGTATGGCATGCCGGCGAAATTAAAGCCGTGAACAGATTCGCCGGAGACACTAAAGACCTCGGAGAGATGATCAGGGATATTATCGAGGACAATAAAAAGAATCTGAGGTTTAACGGAAGGACTTACGAGAGAAGAGAAGATGTTAAAGAAGAGCAGCTGGGTGAAATGTCAGTTGACGGAATAAATGTTCATCTCGACGTACCTTACGAGCTGGGTTTTATTCTAAACGCCATAACCCGGAACGCTAAAGAGGCATATGAGGAAAACGAGGGGGTAAAGCTCTCCGCGGTCGATAAAAGGGACATCGAAATATCCATAAAACAGGATGGCGGGAAGCTTATAGTATCGATATCGGATAAAGCGGGGGGAATAAAGGATATATCTAAGATATTCGAGATAGGCTACACGACAAAAGATCCTTACAGGCTGGGCTACGGGCTATATTTCGCTAGAGAGATGGCTATGGATAAAGGGATGACTATCGAAGCGGAGAATAAGGATGGCGGCGCGGTATTTACGGTCACGCTCGACCTCGGACCTAAAACCATCCCTCTGGACGAGGACATAAGGACCCAAAAGGACGAACCTGAGCCGGCGGATGAGTTGGAAAGAAAATTAAGGAATGAAGCCGCCGACCTCGGCGGGAAACTCGCGCAGCTTAAAAGGCTGGAGTCGGTATGCGAACGAAGAAAGCGCGGCCGTGTCGCATCGTTCAGGGGAATTGAGATAAGCCGCGGCTGGAAAGTGTTCCTCGAAAAGAATAAGGAAATAAAGGATAAAGGCGACGCGATGGTCAGATATTATAACAGCCTTGTTGAAAGGGTCTATGATGAATTCCGGGACGCGCCGACGGAATCGATCGCGATAAAACGCGTGGAAGGCCTGGCCGGCCAGTTAAAGGTAAAAACAATGAGGGAGATATTCCCGGAAGGTTTCTTTGAAGCATTAAAGGCCGAAACGGGTAAAATATCGGAAAAAGCCATAATAGCCCATCTTGACGGTTATCTGGATTCCCTGACGGATTCGTTCGTGATGCCGGAAGAGTTGGAAAGCCTGATAGATGCTGAAACGGCGGCGCTCGCTAAAATGATAGATGAACGCGGTGAAAAAGAGGTCTCTTCGGGACTTCATGTGGGACGTTCCTCCGGGAGGCGTGAGGATTCGTTCCGGGATAATATGGCCGGCAAATTACTATCCGAAAAAGCGGCTCCGGGAGAAATTAGAAATACGTGTAAAAGTATCCTTATCCACGCGTTAAGAGAAGCCTGGTGCGAGGACAAACTCCTTTCCGATGAGACCGGTTGCGCTATAATTATTCAGAATTACATTAAATATAAAGCGAGCGGTGTGGTATTTACCGATCTTTATGGCGGGCATTCGACCGCGGAGATCGTCCTCGGCCAGACAGAAACGGCCGTTTCGGGATATCCTAACAACACTGTATATGACCTCGACATGGACGGGGATATACTTGTCGATCAGCCCTTTAATTACGCTCCGCACGATATCCTTACTTCTCGGGGAATAAAGTATTCCAGGGAATCGGATCCTGTTGGGCTATTGAAATACTGGTATGAGAACACCGTAGAAACCGATGGAGACATCGGAGAGATCAGGGCACCTATGGAACCTGAAGAAGCGAGATCGATCATCGAAGAGGCAAAGGCGATCAGCGGGGAAGAAGAGTTTGGTTATTCTCTGGATATGGAAATGGGGGTTGATATTAACGGCGGGTTATGGTTCCAGCAGGCGAGGCCCCTTCTTCTTCCGCGTGAAGGGTATTTCGAATTGCCGGAACTTGAGACAGACGACCCATATTCTAACGCTCCGCCAAAAGACATGTTCGCGGGCGTGAACGTATGCCTGGGGAGTACCGGGGAGAATGGTTTTAAGGGAAAGATCGTAATAGTTAATAGCGACGTTAAAGACGAGGATATTAAACGTATAGACGATCATATGGAAGGAAAATATATACTGGTCGCGCATGATATAGCTTCCAAGCGGCTGGGCGATAACGCTTATATACTTATTGACCCGCATTCGGGGGGCCGTACGCCGCATAATGTCAACAGGTTAAGTGTTAGGATACGACAGGGAGATATAGTCTATATCCCGGGGTATCAGTTACAGGAACCCTTGAGACTATGCCCGAATTATCGGGAACTTTCTCCGGAACTCCCGGGGGTGATGGTGAGTAATGAGGAAATAGAGGTGTGGTCTAACGGCATTCAAGCTCTCATGAAAATGAGAGGAGCTCAAAAAAAGCTCAAGGGTGTAACTCTTGACAGTTATGATATGGATGTTATGAGCGGCGCATTTGATGAATTTATAGCGGAATATGAGCAAGGACACCACCTTATCGACCAGGTGATAAAACGGATATCGAAGTTGATAATAGCTGAGAATGAACGGATGTATAACGATAAGGTTTATTCAGCGGAAAACATGAGAATATTATCACAAAGGATATTCCGGCATGTGACCGCGCAATTTGCCAGGTCGTTCATTATGTCTGCTCACAGGGGGTACTCAGGTTATTATCATTTGGACGAGAAATGGAATGATCTTGAACGGTTATTTATGGCGGAGAAGTACGGCCAAAGGAAGGATGTCCTGGCCTATAATATGAGATACACTATAGCCGCTTCTTTCATTATGAAAATGGGCGCTGATAAATACGGGAATATGGAGTTAGAATTCCTTAAGGTTATCAGAGATCAATTGAAATTTCCGCTGTACCCAATGATTTATGACTCAAAAGTGGCGGAAGTGCTAAGGTGGTATGGCTTTATGGCGGATATCCTGGAAATGTATGATTCAGGGGAGCTACTGAGACATGTTGAGGAAGAGATCGCCGAACGTGATAGATATATGGCCGGGTTGGCTTCCGGAAAAGGTGACCCGGAATATGACAAACTTACGGAAAGACAGGCAACCGCCAGGGAGTTGCTTTCTAACCTTCCCGCGGCTCGGTCCAGTGCTGGACCGGTCGAAAGAGAAAATACACAAGCGGAACAACAGGTGAAAATATTGATATTTGATGATGATCGGGATACCGGAGATCTTGTGCGTGAAGGTTTTGAGCTCGCGTTCCCCGATGTGAAGGTCATGCTTTGTAAGAAATGGGGCAGTGAATTTTTCGATATTTTGCAGTCCGAAAAGCCCGATATAGTATTTATGGACCTCCCGCCAGGTGAGAAGTATTTTAAAACAACGCTTTTTGAGCATATTAAAGATATTTCCCCGGGGATAAAAATAATCCTCCAGACCGGAGCGCCTATAGCCAGAGAATCCGAAGTAGTTGACGAACTATTTCATAAACCCTACGATAAAACAGAATTACTGGCATGCCTGGGACGTTATGTGGACGCGGCAAAAGCACTGAAGAGCTCCCAGACATCCCAAATGCCAACACAACCGGCAAATGACGAGCGAGAACCGACAACTGACAACAGGCAACCGACCCGCCTTCGCCAAGGCTTCGGCGGGCAGGCAACTGAAAAACCTAAAGTATTGATCATCGACGATAACACCACTGCCCTGACAAAAATGCACAAAACACTGACGGAATCTGGTTGCGAAGTGTATCGCGCGCGATCAGGAGCTTTGGGGTTACAGCGGTTGTCAGACGTGTCGCGAAGATATGACTTTATCGTCCTTGATCTGGTACTCCGTCCGGGAGAGGAGGGGATGCCGCTGGCGATAATGAATAAAGCCAAGGCTAAAGGCATCGGGATAATCATTATATCCGGGAACGCCGATATTGAGGCCGAAAGGCGAAAATACTCGGACGAACTTGCCGGATACCCTATAACAGCTCTGGGGCGTACTTCGTCACTATACGACGAAGCAGCGGGACAAATAACGAAAATAGCGGCAATGGGAACGTCAGATCTTTCGGGTAGATCAGATGTTTCAGTTAGTGGGGATGGCTCCTTGGTGTCTACCGGAGGCAACCCGATCAAGATCCTGTTATTTGACGATCATAAGCAAGTCCTTGAAGATTCAGTCGAATGGTTAACCGAAGATAGGCCCGATTCAAATTTCGAGGTCAAAGGTATAAGCTTCCCGGATGAATTGGAAGGGGCTTTGGAGAGAATTAAGCCCGATATCCTGGTAATGGACACACTTGATAACTTGGCTCCTTTCCCGAAAACATGGAGTATTGTCGCGAAGGCTCAGGAGATCAACCCGAACATCTGTATAATTATCCTGTCCGGCCATAAGCCGGCTCTTATCAGGGATTCAATGCCGACCGACGGGGATATGTCTAATGTTGTCATTTTAGGTAAACCGGTATCGTACGATGATTATCTCGGCGAGATCGATAACGCCGCTCAGGTAGTGAGAATAACGCGGGGAGAGCAACTGCCGGATGAGCCCGGCGGGAAAACCGGATATGACAGCGATGATGCCGCGACTCTGACGCAAGGCAACGGTGATATCAGAATTGTTTATTACGAGGATCAATATCACTCCCGTGATCAGATACTTAAGCTTGTCAGGGATGTATACGGCGACGATCAGCCCGATATCAAGGAAACGGACAATGAGTCTGACCTTGTAACGCTTATTGAAGAGGATCGCCCTGATATTCTATTGCTGGATTCTTTCGGCGAGGCAAATATGGCTAGGGTGATCGGAAGAGCCAGAGAGATAAACCCTGACATAAAGGTGATAATTATTTCGGGCTTTGCCCCCGGAGAGTTACCGTCATTGCGCGGTATGGCGGAATTTATTTACAAGGGGACATCTGTAACATATGCCTCCGAACTTATTGCCCTGATAGGAAGGTATATCCGGGAAATCAAGACGGCGAATAACGCTGAATTTATCCCTGTTGCGGAGGAAAACCCGAAACCGGTTGAGAACGCAGGAGGCGTTACGGTGCTGGTCATGGATGATGAATTACGAAATGTGAGTGAATTGGTTCAATTGTTGGATAGAAGAGGAAAAAATATGGGTATCGCAAAATTAGCGGTCTGTTGTTCCGATACTTTGGGAGATTATGCCAGGGCCATTGACGAAGCAAAACCGGATATCATAGTCACGGATGTTTTGGACGGAGCCGAACCCTTTACTAATACAAGAAAACTATTGGACAGGGCCCGGGGTTATAAGCCTGATCTGGATGTCATAGTGGTTTCAGGGAGGGAAACTATAGCTGTCAGGAAATACTTGCCGGGAGTCGAACCCTCAGGAAGGTTAGGCCAATCTGAGTACGATCTATTCAGACATATAGTGGATATCGCCAAAGCAAAAAATGAGAAAAAAGCCAAACCCGAGAGCCTCGCCGCGATAAAGGTCCTGTACTTCGAGAATGAATCATTCAGGGAAAACGCTGAATTTGTCATGAAAAAACGTTTTGGTGAGAAATATTCCGCGGATATAGTTTCGACGGGCGACTATGATGAAATGGAAATGCTTGTGGATGAATATCAACCCGACATCTTAATTCTTGATTATTACGGAGCCGATAGGATGCTGAGATTGATCGAGAGGGCGAAAATGTATAAGCCTGACCTAAAAGTGGTCATCTCGTCGGCCAGAAGCGGCGGAGAACTTGAGGTGTTCAGGGGCATAGCTTCGATCGAGAGAAAAAGCGGGGCGGATAATCTTCTAGAGACTGTCGAACGGGTCCTAAAAGAGGTAAAACAGGAACGAGATGAGGCTAGTGTCGTTCGGCAGTCGCCGGTGGAGGTTGACCAAGCGGCGAAATATGAGAAGATCGCCCGGAACTTTGTTGATGTTGTTCTGAGCAGGGCTTTATCCGCGAAGAAAAGAGGGGAGAAGATCATTGTGGGGCTTGATGAGAGTTGGCTGCCTCCAAAAGATGGCGGTCTCGAGGGGGTTATCAGCGCCATAATGCGCCTCAGCGAGCCGCTGGGGATAGAGGGGATAATTATCGAAAAAGGGTCAGGAGAAGCTCTGAAAGATAAGTTGATCGCGAGAGCCGGTGAAAATATCGATTATTCGAATATCCTGGTATTGGGAAGCACCGAGATCACTGTTCGGGACGGTATTTTTGATAAACTGATAGATCCAAAGTCAGGTAATAAAGCGTTCCTTGTCGGTGTTAACCCCCTAAACCTGAACAAGGCGAATAATGGCGAGATATGCTTCTCGAAAATAGTCGAGATCCTCACCGCCGCTATGGAACTTGCTTACTCAGGGAGCGAGATAATAGAGAAGAATATCGACGGGATCAAAGCCGACCGCTTGCGCTCTCGGGTCTGGCTCTTCGTCCCCGACGCCGTCAGTATGCCGGTCGATAAACTGATCGGGATATACGCCGCGCAGACAAAGCCTATCGAGGCGGCGGCTTAGTTGTTTCGTGTTTCGTGGTTCGTGATTCCCGCCTTCACCAGGCCTGCCTGCCGGTAGGCAGGCAGGCCCATGCTCCATGCCCGCTACCCTTCTACCTTACTCATTCCACATATAACATTCATCCAGCGCCAGCCGCGCGAATATGTCGAGGCCGGGATCCGGGTTCTTGGCGTATTCTTCCAAAAGGAAGAGTGCGTCCTTTGTGGTCTGGTGGGCGAGTATTATCAGTATCGCTTCCTTGGTCGTCGAACAGGCAGAGGGGTCAAAAAGCAGTTTTCCCATTTCGATCATCGTTTTCTGCGGTATCTTGTCATAATCTTTAGGAAGCAGCACATGCCCGCAGATGTAATTGCTCGTCTGCGAGACCCGTGGCCCGCCGCCGTCCATCGTACCGGAAACCATGTCGATCCGGCCCTTCTTATTCTCCTCTTCCAAAAACCCCCAGAATTCTTTTTCGTTCATTTTTCCCTCCCTTTTAGTTTTGAAAATTTACCCTATCTTTATAGACACAGGAAAGAGGAAAAATGTTTCAAATTATTTTATAAAAATTTTTTAGATCGGTAAAAGTTGAGATGAGGGAAGAACAGGGGAAAAGGTTCCATAATGACGTTTTCATGCACTAATTGAAATAATTCTTCCTCGTTAAGAAAATATAAAGAAATAAAAGTTCAAAAAAGAGGGTTAACAGGGTTTCATATTAATCAAAAAATATTGACAAATAAGCAAATGTGTTTAAAATTAATGGGAATCAAATACAAAATAAGGAGGGAATAATGAAACAGATAGGTTTGATCGTGTACTTATTAATACTTGTATATCCCTATGGGTGGTGTTTTCCGATGGAGGACCTATCTCGAAAGATCGACATTACAGCCGATGTCGTCGGAGTAGAAACCGAAACGCCGGCAGGAAAGACGTATATCGCGCTTAGAAATAAAATTTATTGGAGCGATAACGGTGGAGATGATTGGAAAATTATTGATCTGCCTGAAGGCGAGGTTTCTCAGGTAAAAGCCATTGGCGCAACCGCCGGCGCATTCTTTATTTTGACGGGGAAAGGAGTATACAAGTCCGTTGATGATATTTCGTGGGAAGATCTTAAATTGAAAGGGAATATGTCCGGGATGGAAACGCTCGACGATAATACGGTTCTATTGTGGAAGGGAAGGACTTTATATTTTTCAGAAAAAGGAAAGATGAGAACTATAAAGGCTCCGGAGGTCGATAGTGACATCAAGGACGTAAAGTGCGGGAACGGGGTAATATGGATCTTTACCGCCAATAAGATACTGTATGCTGACAATAACGGGAATGAAATAAAAAGATATTATTCAAGGGAGGGCGATGAAGTGACAAATGGCAGCGAGCGGTCTGAGATAGCGGATTATGATGAACAGACTGAAATTATAAAAAACGTAAGCGTCTGCGCTCGCGGGCGAATAACAGTCTCGACGAATGAGGCTCTTCTGGTTATTAGCGACCCTCTAGAGCGTCCTGAAAAGATCGATACCGCAGGCCTTCCATCCAGAAATGTATCATCCGCCCTATATACAGGTAAAGGGATATTCGCCTCTACCGGGAAGAGAGTTTTTTTTAGGGAAGGGCCTTTTTCCGCCTGGTCGCGCGTTTTTGAGAATACCGCGGGGGGAACGATAAAAAATATCAAGACCGACAGCAATGGGAAATATCTATGGGTATTGACCGGCAGGCGAATTTTCAGGGAAGATATAGATCTTATAACAGCGGGAGAAAGGAACACTGCTCAAAAAGATCAAAACGTACCGGAAAAGGATCTATACGTCCCGGATATTCAGACCGTGCAGCGTATGGCCATAGAGTACGCTGAAGTCAGCCCCGATAAAATAAATAAATGGAGACAAAAGGCCGGGATAAAGGCTATCCTCCCAAAGGTCGATATCGGATGCTCAAGGTCGGACAGCGATAACACCGAGATATATACCAGCGTCACTACCTGCTATACGGTAAGAGGCCCGAGAAAGATCGACAACGACTGGGACATCGGTCTCAGCTGGGATCTGGCGGATATCATATGGAACGATGCCCAGACATCGATAGACGCGAGATCAAAGCTGATGGTCGAAATGCGGAACTCGATACTTGAGGAGATAACCCGCCTGTATTTCGAAAGAAAAAAACTCGTCGCGGAAGAGCGCCCAAAGCCGGACATGAAGCATGCCGGAAGGATAGAAGAGATAACAGCTTATATGGATGCCTATACGGGCGGGGGTTTCTCGAGGGCTTGTAAGTAGAGAAAGGAGTTTTGTATCTTGTGATGAGATAAAATTATGGGAAACGTAAAAATGTAGGGGCGCCCGAATAGAACTTATGCCCTATTTATAACTAGATACCAGATGCGAGATACTAGATACAAACCATGTCGTCTCAGCCGAGTAATTAAATTCTTGACAAACTAGTCGTTATCGCTACAATTAGCAGAGGTATTCACGGGGGGTGAATTATGCAATTAGAGAATAAGGTCACGATAATAACCGGGGGCGGCAGGGGAATAGGGAAGGAGATAGCCCTTTTATTCGCCCGGGAGGGTTCCGACCTCGCCATTTGCGACGTTAATGAGGAAACTTTATCGGCCGCTAAAAAAGAAATAGAGGGGTCTACCGGCAGAAAAGTTTTGACCGGGAAGGTCAATGTAACTGTCCCCAAAGAGTGCCAGGATTTCGCGGACAAAGTTCTTGACAATTTTGGCAAAATAGATATACTTGTCAACAATGCCGGTATCACCCGTGATAATCTGCTTATAAGGATGTCCGAGGAGGAGTGGGATTCCGTCATAAATGTCAACCTGAAAGGGGCGTTCAACTGCGTAAAGGCCGTTACCAGGACCATGATGAAGCAGAGGTCCGGTAAGATCGTGAATATGGCCTCCATAATAGGTATTATGGGTAACGCGGGTCAGGCGAATTATTCCGCGAGCAAGGGCGGGTTAATAGCTTTAACTAAAACAATAGCTAAAGAACTCGGGTCCCGCAACATTAACGTGAATGCGATAGCCCCCGGGTTCATTAAAACGGACATGACGGACAAGCTGTCCGAGGACATGAAAGAAGTGCTTCTGAAATTAATACCCCTTAACAAAATGGGTTCTACCAACGATGTGGCAAATCTGGCCTTGTTTCTCGCTAGTGAAGGATCATCTTACATCACGGGTCAAACCATACAGGTAGACGGCGGAATGGTAATGTAGAAAAAAGAGCTTCTTGTAGAAGGTAACAAATAAAAAGGAGGAACAGATGTCGGACGTAGCTGAAAAGGTCAAATCAATCGTTGCGGAGCAGCTGGGAGTGAAGATCGAAGAAGTCAGGGAAGACGCGAAATTTATTGATGACCTTGGAGCGGATTCTCTTGATACGGTCGAACTTGTCATGGCTCTAGAAGAGGAATTCGGCGCAGAGATACCTGATGAGGACGCGGAAAAACTCACTACCGTCGGAGAAGCGATAAAATATATCGAATCCAAAGAATCGCAGAATTGATCCTTAACCTTAACAATAACCCGCTATACTAAATAATGGCTGAAAGAAGAGTAGTCCTTACAGGGGCCGGAGTAGTAACCCCGGTCGGAAACACTCTGCCGGAATTCTGGGACGCGATAATCCAGGGCAGGTCCGGAGCGCGCCTTTTGAAGGCTTTCGACTGCACCTATTTCGATTCTCACATAGCCGCTGAGGTCAAGGATTTTAGGGCTACCCTTTACATGACCGACAAGCAGGAAAAGAGGCTTGACCCGTTCGTAAAATTCGCTTTAGCGGCCGGGAAAATGGCTTTCCATGACAGCGGTCTTGACCCGAATAAGATAAACAAGGAAAGGGCCGGGGTCTATATGGGGTCGGGGATAGGCGGGTTACAAACCATTGAAAAAGAATATAGTAAATACCTGGACTCAGGATTTGAAAAAGGCCCGGGTAGGATATCACCTTTCCTCATACCTATGCTCATCGTGAACATGGGTTCGGGGATAGTTTCTATCGAGCTTGGTCTTAAGGGACCGAATTCCTGCGCTGTAACGGCATGCGCGACAGCCAGTCATTCCATAGGGGACGCTTACAAGATTATCCTAAGGGACGACGCGGATATAATGCTCGCCGGAGGTTCTGAAGCGGCTACTACTCCCATGGGTTTCGGGGGATTTTGCGCCTTGAAAGCGCTGTCTACCCGGAACGATGATCCAGAGAGAGCCTCCAGGCCATTCGACAGGGATAGGGACGGTTTTGTCATGGGTGAGGGTGCGGCACTTGTCGTTCTTGAAGAGCTGGAGCACGCTAAAAAACGCGGAGCCAGGATATACGCGGAAATGGTCGGCTACGGCATGAGCGCCGACGCCTACCATATGACAGCGCCCGAACCTTCGGGGGACGGAGCAATACGTTGCATGAGAGCGGCTTTAAAAGACGCCAAACTCAATCCCGAGCAAGTGGATTACATAAACGCCCACGGAACATCAACGCAATTGAACGACAAAATGGAAACCGGGGCTATAAAGAGCGTTTTCGGCTCATACGCGTACAAGCTACCGGTCTCTTCGACCAAAGGCGTTACCGGCCATCTCCTCGGAGCGACGGGAGGAGCCGAACTTATAGCCTGCATGAAAGCCATTGAGGATAATGTGATTCCTCCCACGATCAACTACGAGACACCCGATCCGGATTGCGATCTGGATTATGTCCCTAACACCGCCAGAAAAAAAGAGATAAATGTCGCTTTAAGCAACTCGTTGGGATTTGGCGGGCATAACGTGACGCTCGTGATAAAAAAGTTCAAGGGATAAAAGTAGTTGTAGCCCGTAACAAAAAATTAGAACGACCCGATGCGGTTACCGCCCCGGCCTGGAAACATGTCCTGGCCCTGATGATATCGGGCCCGAAACCGAGAATGGAGCGTGAAATGGATTACTTGTTTACCGAAGAGCAGAAGATGATACAGGACCTTTGCATGCAGATAGCGAAGGAAAAGATCAAACCCGTAGCCGCCCATTACGATGAGACCGGCGAGTTCGCGTGGGATATCATTAAAGTGCTCGCCGAATCCGATATCTGCGGCATATATATCCCGGAGGAATACGGCGGCATGGGCGGTGGCATCTTAGAGCTCGCGATCGCGACGGAAGCCTTGTCATGGGGTTGCGGAGGTATTTCTCTCGGTTTCGCGGCCACCGGGCTCGGAACGTTCCCCATAATACTTTTTGGCAACGAAGAGCAGAAGAATAAATATCTTCCGGATATCGCCTCCGGAAAGAAACTAGCCGCTTTCGCGCTTACAGAAGCAGAAGCCGGTTCGGACGCGGGCGGTATTAAGACCACCGCGAGAAAAGAAGGGGATCATTATATCCTTAATGGCACTAAACAATGGATAACTAACGGCGGCGAGGCCGAGATCTACTCGGTCGTAGCTATGACCAATAAGGATAAGGGCCCCAGGGGCGCCAGCGCTTTCATAGTTGAAAAAGGGACACCCGGTCTTTTTTTCGGCAAAAAAGAGAACAAGATGGGGATACGCTCTTCTTCTACAAGGGAAGTTATCTTCACGGATTGCAAGATCCCTAAAGAGAACCTTCTGGGAAAAGAGGGCCTCGGGTTCATAGTAGCTATGAAGACTTTCGATAATTCGAGGCCGGGCGTCGCTGCCCAGGCCCTCGGCATAGCTCAGAGAGCACTGGATGAGGCGGTCGCTTATACGCACGAAAGACGTCAGTTCGGACAGGCAATATCCTCTTTCCAGGGCGTCCAGTTCATGCTCGCGGATATGGCTACCAGCATTGAAGCGTCCAGAGGGCTTATTTATTCGGCTGCGCGGATGATCGATTCCGGGGCGAAGAATATCGCGAAGGTCTCGGCAATGTGTAAACTTTATGCTTCCGATGTGGCGATGAGGGTGACGACTGATGCGGTACAGCTTTTCGGAGGTTACGGCTACATGAAAGAATATCCCGTCGAGAAGCTCATGAGGGACGCGAAAATAACTCAGATATACGAAGGAACGAACCAGATACAGCGCGGTGTTATCGCGTCGGCCTTAATTAAGGAAGGATTAGCATAGAGGTGATGGGTTAAGAGTGATGGGTGATGGGCTAAGGTTTTCGCAATACATAAACTCCTCACCCATCACTAATAGTTGACTGAATTGTTATGTCACCCATCACCAATGAGTGAACTTAAAATGAACATAATCGTACTTATCAAACAAGTTCCCGAGACTACGGACGTTAAGATCGACCCTGTGACTAATACCCTGAAGCGCGAAGGGGTGCAGTCGATAATTAATCCTTTTGACGTGTATGCCATAGAAGAGGGTATACGGTTAAGGGAAAGAGCCGGCGCGGGAAAGGTGACGGTCATAACTATGGGGCCGCCGCAGGCTTTGGAGGCCCTTAGAGAGGCCGTTTCAATGGGCTGCGATGATGCTATCCTTCTCTCCGACAGGAAATTCGCGGGTAGCGATACATGGGCCACAAGTTACACTCTTTCGAAAGCCATTAAAAAGCTTGGCAAATTCGATGTCATTATTTGCGGAAAACAGGCTTCCGACGGAGATACCGCTCAAGTAGGGCCGGGTGTTTCTACTCATCTGGACATCCCGCAGGTAACTTACGTAAAGAAGATCGAGGAGATAACCATAGAAAAAGCCCGCGTCGAAAGGATGACGGAGGAAGGATACGATATAATGGAAACTCCTTTACCGGCGCTTTTTACGGTCGTTAAAGAAATTAACGTCCCCAGGCTTCCGTCTTTGAAAGGCAAGATGCGCGCGAAAAAAATAGAGATACCGGTATGGACGGCCGAATCGCTCGAATGCGACGGGAAAAAAATTGGGCTGGACGGGTCTCCTACCAGGGTCATGAAAGTATTCACGCCGGCGCCCAGGGAAGGCGGGGAAATGTTATCAGGCGAGCCGGAAGAAGTGGCGAAGAAACTTGTCGGTTTGCTGAGGGATGCCGTTTTAGGATAACGGATCAAGAGGAAAGTGAAATGTCCGGGAAAGAGCCTATACAAGTAATATTGGAAAAATGCGTAGGGTGCACCCTTTGCGTTAAGGTATGTCCTTTCGCCGCGATAACGATGTCGGGGAAGAAAGCTGCCATAGATCTCAACAAATGCACTCTTTGTGGAGCATGCCGTGAAGCCTGTAAATTCACCGCCATCGTCATAGAGAAAAAAGAAGAGAAGAAGAACGACCTTTCGGTATATAGGGACGTATGGGTCTTCGCCGAGCAGAAACAAGGCGTTATTCAATCTATTTCTTTCGAACTTCTGGGGAAAGGAAGAGAATTGGCCGATAAGCTCGGTGTTAATCTTTCAGCGGTGCTTCTCGGCGACGGGACCGAAAAAGCTGCGCGTGATCTCGTCGAGCGAGGCGCCGATAAAGTTTATGTCGTTGACTCTCCGAAATTAGGCGCGTATCTGGATGACCCTTATACGAAAATATTGACGGCGCTCGTGAATAAATATAAACCGGAGGTCGTGCTTTGCGGAGCGACTGTAATTGGCCGGAGCCTTATTTCCAGGGTAGCTGTCCTTACGAACGCCGGGCTTACGGCGGATTGTACAGGGCTCGATATCGACCAGAAAGAAAGGCTGCTTCTGCAGACCAGACCCGCTTTCGGCGGCAATATCATGGCTACCATCATCACGCCGAACACCAGACCCCAGATGGCTACCGTGCGGCACAAGGTCATGACCGAGGCCGTGGCTGTACCCGCGAGGAAAGGGGAGATAATTAAAGAGACTTTTTCCGACGATATGTATCTCTCGCGGACGAAGCTCATAGACATGGTGCGCGAAATAGAAGAGACTGTGAACCTTGCCGAAGCGAATATAATCGTTTCAGGCGGACGCGGCCTGGGCGCGAAAGAAAATTTCGACATGATCAGGGAACTCGCATTAACCCTTAACGCGGCCGTAGGGGCCTCGAGATCTGCGGTTGACGCCGACTGGATACCGTATTCACATCAGGTAGGGCAGACGGGTAAGACAGTTTGTCCGAAACTATATATCGCCTGCGGCATCAGCGGGCAGATACAACATTTGATAGGTATGAAATCATCGGAAATAATCGTAGCGATAAATAAAGATCCGGAAGCGCCAATTTTTAAAGTGGCGACATACGGCATCGTCGGTGATGTTTTCAAGATAGTTCCGAAGCTCACGCAGTATTTCAAAGAGACCCTGCATAAATCGTAGAGGCGGGGTTACCCCGCCTCTACAGCTGCATTTCTCCTAACTCTAGTGTTTTTGCCTTATACCCCATATATTGTATCCAGCTGAATAATTGGCACCAATCAGAGTATACCCACTTGTTGAAAAACTTGACAAAAGTGAGAAAATATTGGATAATGTTGCCTGTTCCGATAATAAAACGTTGTAATTATACTTTTAATGCATGCATTAACGAGGGAGATTATAGATGTATTTTAAGCAACTTCAGATCGTCGGGTTCAAATCTTTCCTGAACAAAACTACGTTAAAATTCGATAAGGGAATAACTGCAGTCGTAGGCCCGAATGGCTGCGGCAAAAGCAATATCGTTGACTCAATGAAATGGGTGCTTGGCGAGCAATCCACTAAATCGATGAGAAGTTCGTCGATGCAGGATGTCATATTCAACGGCACCGATAAATTCGAACCCGTCAACGTGGCGGAAGTATCGGTTACATTGTCGAACGAGAATAATATTCTTCCCGTTGATTACAACGAAGTGACCATAACAAGAAGGCTTTTCCGTTCAGGCGAGAGCGAATACCTGATAAACAAAACGCCCGTAAGGCTCCTGGACGTGAGGAATATCCTTCTCGGCACAGGGATAGGAACAAGTTCTTATTCGGTGATAGAGCAGGGAAAAATTGACATGATCCTCAGCTCGAAGCCCGAGGAACGCAGACATGTATTCGAGGAGGCCAGCGGGATAACGAAATATAAAACGAGAAAGCATGAAGCGATGCTTAAGCTCGAGAGGACCCATGAAAATCTTTTAAGGCTGAACGATATCATCCGTGAAGTTGAAAGACAGATAAGGTCCATAGAGCGCCAGGCCAGGAAAGCGGACCGTTTCAGGGCCGTGTTCGACGAATTGAAAACTCTGGAGCTGAAGATAGGGACCGTGAATATCAGGGAGCTTGACGAGACCGGGGCGAAGATCGGTACCGAGACGGATGAAAGCAATGTTATTCTGGAGAACCTCAAGGCCGAGATCAAAAGGGTAGGCGACGAAATATCTCATGACAGGAACGAATACAACGCGCTCATGGAGATCCTTCAGGAAGCCCAATCGGAGACTGTTCGTATCGGGTCCGCCATAGACAAGAACAAACATATCATCAAGATCAACGAGGAAAGGGCAGAGGAGCTGGCTAAGTATGTCCAGAGGCTTGAATGGGAAGTTGAGGAGTCTCAAGGTAGAAAGGACTCGTTGAAGAACAGGATAGACGCGTTGGAGATAAAGCTTAGCGAGGTAAGCGAGCGCAGGAAAAAGAAGGAAGAGGAAAGAAAAGCCGTAGATGAAAGCATCCAGGGTATAACGAGGAGCATGGAGGCGAAGGCTGTTGAGTTGAAAGCCCTTCGCGACAGGTCTTTGGACATCATGAGCCATGAGACGAACCTGAGGAACGAGCTGATCAAAACGCGCGCCGATATACACAACGCCTCCTCAAGGGAGAAGAGGCTTGAGGCCGAGACGCGGTCGATAGAACTAGAGCTCGAGAAATATACCGACAGGATGAAGGTTTCTGACGACGAGCTTGGATACGCGCGGGAAGAACTCGAGAATACAAAGGCGCGGTCCGAGTCGATCCACAACGAATATGCCGTTAAGGAAAGCCAGCTTTCCGGGGCCAGAAATATGAAATTCCAGAAGGAAAGCGGTCTCCACCAGATAAGGCCTAAGATAGAGTTCCTGGAAAAATTGATAGCGGAAAGGGAAGGGATGTCCGATAGCATCAAGGATCTGATGAGGGCCGTCGAGGAACGAAAAGATATGTTCCCCGGGGTACACGGGATACTTTCAGAGCTTATCAACGTAAAGGAAGGGTATGCCGAGACGGTCGAGTCCGTGCTGGGTGATTTTTCACAGGCAATAGTCGTAAATAATCGCGGAGATCTTGGACAGCTGGTTTCTTTGGCGTCAGAGAAGAACATGGGCAGCGTCAGTTTCGTTGTTCTCGACGAGGTACGGAACATGGAAAGTGACCAGTTGAACGTCGAGGGATGCGAGGGGATAAGGCCGTGTAGGGGTGTCATAGGGACACATAACGAGTATTTCGAGCCTTTGACAATGCTTTTTAATAATATTCTCGTATCTTCAGGATCACATGAGGCTTGGACTTTCCTTGAGGAAAAAAAATTCGCGGGAAGGATACTCTGCGAAAAAGGAGAGATATTCGAGAAAGGAAGACACAGGACAAGGAACCATTCTTTCAAGGAAGTTTATTCCCTTTTCGGAAGGAGAGAGAAATTGGAAGAGCTTATTTTGATGGAAGGGAGCATAAGGTCCGAGATCTCCGAAATAGCGAGGAGTGTTGACGAGCTCACTGGGTGGATAGCCGAAACCCTCCCGGTGAAAGAATCGCTCGAGAAGGATATGAGGGAAAGGCAGATACAGTTCGCGGACCTTTCGTCAAAAAGGAATTCGATAAAAGAAAGGATCGATATCCTCAGGGAAGAGATCATGGTCGTGGATGTAGAGCGCGGTGAAGTCTCAAGGTCCATTAAAGACATGGAGGAGAACGCCTTCAAAATGGATCTTCGGACAAAGGAAATAGAGGAGGAGTCACTCGCGATAGAGGATGCTGTCTCCGGCGCCAACAAGGTCATGCACGAGCTCACCTTGGAGAGGGACGCTACCGTCCACCGCTCCAATGAGTGTAAGATAGAGCTTTCAGGCAACGTAAAGGAAGAGGAGCACATAAAGGAGAATCTGGAAAGGGAAAAACAGGCCTATGGGGGCCTCCTCGAGGATGTTGACAATAAAAAGGAGAATATAACTGAGAGCGGCGAAAGGGTTCTATCCTTAAGGAGTGAAGCCAGGGACCTTACGGTGAAGAACGAGGAGCTAGAGAAACTGAAGGAAGAGAAAATATTCGAAGGGGCCCAGCGGAAAGCGCAGAAAGACTCACTTGCCGGGATCCTTGCCGCTAAAGAAAGCGAACTCCGGGAGAAGGAGAACGCGCTGGAATCATTGAGGGACAGGTCAAGGGACCTCGATATAAAAAAGAAAGAGATAGAATACAAAAAAGAGAATATATGCAGGAAGATACTGGACAATTACAAAGTTGAGCTAGGCTCTTTGCCGGTCGAGATAGAGGAAGGGTTCAACCTCGAAGAATCCGAGAACAAGATGGTCGATCTTAAGGGAAAGATCGAGGATATGGGAGAGGTCAGCCTTGGAGCAGTAGAAGAGCACAAACAGCTTGAGGAAAGGTTCGCTTTCCTGACTAAACAGCGCGACGATCTTGTCCTCTCCAAGGACGACATCATGGAGGCCGTAAGGAAGATCAACGCGACCACAAAAAAGCTATTCATGGAGTCGTTCGAGACCATAAAGACGGAGTTTAGCCATTATTTCAAGGTCCTTTTTAATGGAGGTAAGGCGGAGATCCTTCTCGAGGATGAGAACGACGTGCTTGAATGCGGGATCGATATTGTCGTTCGTCCTCCAGGAAAAAAACTTCAGAACATCATGCTGCTTTCCGGAGGCGAGAAGGCGATGACGGCTATAGCTCTCATTTTCGCGCTTTTCAAGGTCAACCCGAGTCCGTTCTGTATTCTCGACGAGATCGACGCTCCGCTTGACGAATCTAATGTGGTGAGGTTCTCAAAGATACTCAAGGAATTCCTTGAAACGTCGCAGTTCATAATCGTTACGCATAACAGGATGACCATACAATTGGCGGACAGACTTTACGGTATCACGATGGAGGAAAAGGGCGTTTCGAAGGTCGTGACCGTGAAATTCGCAGACGACCAGAAATTAAATGAGCTCCAGGAAGTCGGGGTAGTCGCATCCTAGGGGTATACAGGACCTCTCGATGATAGGAACGTCAGGTCAGGAAAAGAAAGGAGTAATCCAGCTGGCTGATAAGCTATCCGCCGCTAAAATGACCCTTTCGCTCGCCGAATCATGTACGGGCGGACTGGTCTCCAGCTTGATAACGAACATTCCCGGGAGCTCTTCCTTTTTTTATGGCGCCTTGATAGCTTATTCCAATATGATCAAAACGGGAATGCTGGATGTTCCATCCGAGATCATTGCCTCGAAAGGCGCAGTAAGCGCGCAAACGGCCGAAGCAATGGCGGTCAATACCCGACTCAAATTCGCCACCGATATTTCCGGAGCGATAACGGGGATAGCCGGGCCCGGCGGAGGATCGGCTGATAAGCCAGTCGGGACCGCTTATATGGCCGTCGCTACCGCGAAAGGCGTGTTCTCGAAAAGGATAATGTCTTCTGGGACCAGGGAAGAGGTGAAGTGTTCTTTTGCTCAGGAACTGATCTGGTTCCTGAGTGAGAGTATTCGATAACGTAGAACTTGGGACAGAGGATGTGGAACGTGCTTGAAACGTTTCACGACGTAAATTATATTGGAATTCGTTACTATCACGAAAATGGCCGACCAGACCATACGGGCATTCATAGCCGTTAACATATCCAATACCGCCAAAGATTGTCTGGAGAAAGTACTAACGTCGCTCAAGGCCGCAAATGCCGATGTCAAATGGTCACGGGCGTCTTCGATACATCTCACTTTGAAATTCCTGGGCGATATTTTTGAGGAGAACGTGGAGCCTGTATGTGACTCGATCAAAACGATAGCGGTTAAGTTCACGCCTATCGATATGGATATCGCGGATATAGGGGTTTTCCCTTCGTGGAAAGAACCTCGTGTGATATGGGCGGGCGTTTCTTCGCAGGGGAACAAGATAAAACAGATCGCCGATGCTCTTGAAAAGGCAATGTTCGACCTCGGTTTCGAAAAAGAAAAAAGGGAATTTTCGCCCCATCTCACGCTTGGGAGGGTAAAGACCGGAACGAACCTGAAAAGACTTGAGGAAATAGCTAAAGGCGTAAAAATCCCCGCCGCCAGGACAAGAGCCGAAAAGGTAATACTCTACAGATCTATACTTTCCCCCCATGGTTCGGATCATTTACCCTTAAAAGAGATATTTTTAGGGAAAGAGACACTGGAATAGGTCCCGCCAAAAATAGATCAAAATAAATTGAAACATTTTTCCCAAAAACTGTGTCTCCAATATGTGGGGTTAATTTGCTTTACAAGGTGTCGTCGTAGTCGGTATAATGAGCCGGTATATAATAATATTAATTTCTATAAACAAGGGAGGGGTCAAAATGGCCAGGAAAGAAGATATTCTAAAAAAAGACGAAACGGCCAGAAAGGAAGACGCCGTCATCAAAGATGATAGCGGAAAGAAACCGGTTTCGGACGAAAAAAATGCCGCCAGGACCAAGGCGCTTGAAGTGGCTATCAGCCAGATAGAGAAAGATTTCGGAGAGGGATCTATAATGAAAATGGGCAAAGATTATAAGGTGAATGTTGCCGTGATACCGACCGGTTCTCTTGCCCTCGACGTGGCTCTTGGGGTGTTCGGGGTTCCAAGAGGCAGGATCGTTGAGATCTTCGGGCCCGAATCCAGCGGAAAAACCACTTTAACTCTGAATATCCTGGCTAATGCCCAGAAAGAAGGGGGGGAAGTAGCTTTCATCGACGCTGAACACGCTTTTGACCCGGGCTATGCCAGGAAAATAGGCATTAATCTCGATAATCTCCTGATATCCCAGCCTGATTGCGGAGAGCAGGCGCTGGAGATAGCGGAAACCCTGATCCGAAGTAACGCCGTGGATGTTGTGGTAGTGGACTCTGTCGCCGCATTAACGCCCAGGAAAGAAATTGAGGGCGATATGGGTGACTCCCACGTAGGCCTCCAGGCCCGGCTCATGAGCCAGGCGCTCAGAAAACTTACGGCGGCGGTCGCTAGATCGAAGACCTGTCTTATTTTCATTAACCAGATAAGGATGAAGATAGGAGTAATGTTCGGGAACCCCGAAACAACTACGGGAGGGAACGCTCTTAAATTTTATTCATCGGTAAGGATAGATCTCCGTAAGGTGGCTTCTCTGAAAAAAGGCGAGGAAGTCGTAGGGAACAGGGTGAAAGCTAAAGTAGTTAAGAACAAGGTCGCGGCGCCTTTCAGACAGGCCGAATTCGATATCATGTTCGACGAGGGTATATCAAGAGCCTCAAGCATCCTGGATGTCGCTGAGGTAAGCGGGGTTATCGGCAAGACCGGGACATGGTTCACTTTCGGCGAGGAAAAATTAGGCCAGGGAAAGGAAAAGGCCAGGATGTATCTTATAGAGAACCCCAAGGTCCTTAATAAGCTCGAGACTGAGGTCAAGAAAGCCATAGGGTATAACAGGGGATAGCGCTCAAATGATGACCGGAAGCGAAATAAGAAAAAAATTCCTCGACTTCTTTAAGGAGAAAGGGCATAAGATCTACCAGAGCGATCTCCTTGTGCCGAAGAACGATCCCACATTGCTGTTCACGGGAGCCGGCATGAACCAGTTCAAGGAACAGTTCATGGGCAGGAACATCGAGAGCCGCCGTGCGGCTACCAGCCAGAAATGCCTTCGGACCGGAGATCTGGATAATGTGGGCAGGACGCCGCGCCACCATACGTTCTTTGAGATGCTCGGGAATTTCTCCTTTGGGGATTATTTTAAGAAAGAGGCGATACGATGGGCGTGGGAATTCATGACTGAAGTGATGGAATTCCCGAAGGAAAAACTTTGGGTCTCGGTATATCATAACGACAGCGAGGCTTATTCCATCTGGCTTAACGAGGTGGGAGTACCGGCCGGAAGGATAGTAAAGCTGGGCGATAAAGATAATTTCTGGCCGGCCGAGGCCCCTGAGAAAGGCCCTAACGGCCCTTGCGGACCCTGTTCGGAAATATTTTACGACTGGGGTAAGGAGAGGGGATGCGACAGAGATGGCTGCGACCCCGCCTGCGATTGCGGGAGGTATGTAGAAGTCTGGAACCTGGTTTTTACCGAACTTGAGCGCAAACCTGACGGGACTCTTATCCCGCTCCCCAATAAAAATATTGATACGGGAATGGGGCTTGAGAGGATCACCTCTGTCGCTCAATCAGCCCGAACTAATTTCGGAACGGACCTCTTTATTCCGATAATTGATAAGATCAGGGCGAATTTCGACGCGGGCGAAAAAGTTATTGACCCGGAGATAAACCTTATAGCCGACCATATCCGCGCGGCCGTTTTTACTGTTTGCGACGGGGTGTCTCCTTCAAATGAGAAAAGGGGATATGTTGTAAGGAAGCTCATCCGAAGGGCTTTTCTAAAAGGCCCGTCCGGCCGTGAGCCTTTCCTGTACGCGCTTGTCCCCGTGGTGACAAAGCTTTACTCGGACGTTTACCCGGAACTTGAGGAAAAGAGGGAGCTTATATCCGCTATCATCATGGAAGAGGAAAAAAGGTTCAAAGCGACACTGGACGGCGCTATGCCGGTCCTTGAGAGCATGATCCGGGACAACGGGGAAAATATCCTTAAGGGCGCTCAGATATTCAAGTTGGTAGACACATACGGGATGCCCGCGGAAGTCATAATCATGATAGCGGAAAAAAGGGCTATAAAGACCGATATGACGGGTTTCGAGGACCTCATGGAAGCCAGGAGGGACGAGTCAAGGAGAGGCAGCGACATCACAAGTGATTTCATCTTTCAGCCTGACTTTTTCAGGAATGCACCTAAGCCGATTTTGTCTAATGAGCTTCCGCTTAAGGCGGAGCTGGCTTTCATCCTTAAGCAGGGCAAAGAGGCCGCGACGCTGGACGAGGGGGATAAGGCCGAGGTCATTCTTAGCCCGCAAAGCTCTTTATTCTATTCCGAGGGCGGGGGACAGGCGGGGGACAAGGGCGCAATAAGGAAAGAAGACGCGACCATGCTCGTCCTTAACACCTATAACGCCGACGGCCGTAAAGTGATGGAGGTTCTAGTTCAGAAAGGGAGTTTTAATTTAGAGGATAAGGTGACGCTTTATCCCGACGCGGATAACAAGAAAAGAACAGCCTGTAACCATACGGCGACGCATCTGCTCCAGGCCGCGCTCAGGGATGTACTCGGAGATCATGTGAAACAGTCGGGTTCATATGTAGATTCGCAGCGTCTGAGGTTCGATTTCACCCATATGAAAAAGATAGAGCCGAGAGATATGGCCAGTATCGAAGGGTTGGTTAACCGGTGGATAGAAGATGAAAGACAGGTCTCAATAGAGACTAAACCCCTTGACGAAGCCAAGAAAGAGGGGGTTCTCTCGTTTTTCGGGGAGAAATACGGTGAGATTGTAAGGGTGGTCAAAGTTGGCGATATTTCAAAAGAACTGTGCGGCGGCGATCATGCCGATTCGTCAGGCGATATAGGGTTTTTTAAGATCGTTAGCGAGAGCTCGATCGCGAGCGGGATAAGAAGGATCGAGGCGTTAACCGACCAGTCGGCAAAGGACTGGCTTCGGAAAAAGGCCAAGCTTCTTATGGAGGGTTATTACGGCGCGGGTGACTCCGCTTTTCTTTCGGTCCTGGTCAATGACGTGGACGGCCTATCGGATGCGGTAAAGGCCGTTAAAGCGTTACTTGAGGGCAGAGAGGAAATAACAAGCAGGTACATGGCATTTTTCGAGAAGGATATCGAACCTGTCTTCGCTAAGATGAAAGAATACCTGTCTGAATTGAAAAAGAAGGAACGGAAGTCGAAAGAGGCTGACGGGTTCAATTCCGTAAGAGAGGAGCTGGATAAAGCGATATCACGCGCTCCGGCGCCGGGAGAGACCTGTTTTCTCTCAGGGGTTTTTTTCGACGTCGAGAGTTCCGTACTTAAAAAAGGGATCGTCTATGCGGAACAAAAGATAGGGTCGGGCGTTATCATGCTTGGGAATAATTCCGGAGGCACGGTGACGCTCCAATGTTCCGTGACCAAAGATCTTGCAGGATCGAAGTTCAGCGCCAGGGATATACTGGGAAAAGTCGTTGGTTTTATTGGAGGCGGCGGCGGAGGGAACGACGCGTTCGCCCAGGCCGGGGGTAAGAACGCGGACGGGCTTCTGGAGGCGATAAAAGAAGCTAAGCGTGTGGTCACGGGAAAGTGACAGAGCCGGCGAAGGGGACAATATGAGAAGCATAAAGATAGGAAGCGCAAATTTCGAAAAACTTGTGAACAGGGACGACGCGAGGAAAAGGAGGCTGGTAGATAAGGTAGCCGGTATCATCGAGAACGTCCGTTCGCACGGGGATAAGGCGGTCATAACTTACACTAAAAGGTTCGACAGGATAGAGCTTTCCAGAAAAGATCTACGGGTGAGCGAGGCCGAGATAAGCGGGGCGTATCAGGATATAAAACCCGAATTGGTCAATACCCTCAAACGCATTATCAAGAACATGAACAAGTTCTACCGGAACCAGCTTCCCAAGTCATGGACCATCAAACATGAGAGCGGGATCGAGGTGGGCGAAAAATTCGAACCTATCAGGAGAGTGGGTATATATGTGCCTGGCGGAACGGCACCGCTCGTTTCGAGCGTATACATGACCGTGATACCTGCCGTCATAGCCGGGGTAAAGGAGATAGTGCTGATGTCACCCCCGAACCAGCATAAAAGCATAGATCCTCATATCCTTGTGATGGCTAATCTATTGAACGTTAAAGAGATCTATAAAATAGGAGGCGCCCAGGCCATCGCGGCTATGGCACTCGGGACAAAGACCATACCTAAAGTCGATAAGATAGTTGGTCCGGGTAACGAGTATGTTACGGAGGCCAAGCGGCAGGTGTTCGGGTACGTGGATATCGACATGCTGGCGGGACCCAGCGAGATACTGATCATAGCCAACCAGCATGCTAATATCGATTTCATTAAGAAAGATCTGTTATCACAGTCAGAACATCATAAGGGGCTGGCTCTCCTGGTGACGCCGTCCAAAAAAATATTTAACGCTTTCCATAAAGACGGGTCGATAAAAGGGTATTTGATAAAGGTCAAGAACCTCGACCAGGCGGTCGAGGTGGCGAACCTCGTCGCTCCGGAACACCTTGAGATAATGGTAAAATCCCCGGGAAGGTTGATGAAGAACATCAAGAACGCCGGAGCGATATTCCTGGGTGATTACTCTCCGGTAACTCTCGGCGATTATGTGGCCGGGCCCAGCCATGTGCTGCCTACCGGAGGGACAGCCAGGTTTTTTTCAGGGTTGAACCTGAGGAGTTTCGTTAAAAGCTCTCATATCATTTCGTATTCGAAAAAAGCGCTCAGCCAGTCGGCGGAGCTCGTTAAAGACCTTACGGACCTGGAAAGACTTAAATGCCACTGGGAATCGGTAGCTGTAAGGAACGAGGATGAAAAGTGAGACTGGGCAGGGCATATTCCGGGAATGAGCCTGTCTTACGCGCGAGGAGGACACGATGGTTAAATCAGGGAAAAAGGAAAGCAAGGCTCAAAGAAGTACGTCTTATGAAAGAAAAACAAAAGAAACACAGATAGATATACCTCTTCTGAACATAGACGGCAAAGGTGAGTCCAGGATCAAGACACGCATAGGTTTTCTTGATCATATGCTGACGCTTTTCGCGTATCACGGTTTTTTCGATATAGAGCTTAACGCGGAGGGGGACACCCATGTGGACAATCACCACCTTAACGAGGATATAGGTCTGGCCATCGCCGATGCTTTTAAGAAAGCCCTGGCTGAGTCCAGAGGCATCGTAAGGATAGCGTCCGCCGAGGTTCCCATGGACATGGTCAGCGCCAAGGTCCTTATCGATATCTCTAATAGGCCGGCATTCAGATTTATATCCAAAAGGGAAGGAGTCGAGATAAAGGACTCGGAAGGGTATTCGATGCATTACGCCGTGGATTTTCTTGAAAGTTTCGCTAAAAGGCTGGGGATGAACCTTCACATAGAGATAAACGGCGGGGCGAGCGACGTGGATATGCACCATTATCTGGAAGCCGTTTTTAAGGCTTTCGGCATGGCGATGGATAAAGCGACTGCGTTAGACCCCAGGCGTGAAGGGGAAGTGCCGTCGAGTAAGGGGATATTGTAATAGACTATGGACCATGGACAATGGACTATGGACTTTTTTTGGTCAAATACCTTTTAAGGTCCATGGTCTATGGTCCAATTAGGATATGCGACATGATTGGTATAATTGATTACGGTTCCGGCAATCTGATGAGCGTTTATAACGCTTTTAAGTATTTGGGCCAAGATGTCCGGGTATGCGGGAAACCGTCGGAATTGGACATCGCGGATAAGATCGTTCTCCCCGGCGTAGGATCTTCCAGGGCTGCGATGGATTGTCTCAGTGAAAAAGGGCTCCTGGATGCGATAATAGGCGCTATAAAAAAAGGGAAGAACTTCCTTGGTTTGTGCCTGGGGCTCCAGCTTTTACTCGAAACGAGCGAAGAGAGCGGAGGGTGTGATTGTTTAGGGCTCTTCAAGGGGACTGTAAGGCTTTTCCCCGGGAACATGGGCCTAAAAGTCCCGCATATGGGATGGAACACTGTAGGCTTCGGAAAAAGGGATTGCCCTATTTTTAAGGGGATACCTGACAATAGCTATTTTTATTTTGTTCATTCTTATTACTGCGATAACCGGGACGAAGCCATAACCGCCGGCGTAACGGGCTATGGTCTGGATTTTACATCCGCTGTATGGGACGCGAACGTATTCGCGCTGCAATTCCACCCGGAAAGGTCTCAGGAGAACGGGTTACGAATACTAAGAAACTTCATAGAGCTATGATAATTATACCGGCGATAGACATTATCGGGGGAAGGACGGTCAGGCTCGAAAAGGGTAGTTATGACCGCGAGCTTAAGTATGACATGTCGCCGGTTGACGCCGCGCTTTTGTGGGAGAAAGCCGGAGCGGAACTTCTGCATGTGATCGATCTGGAAGGCGCCAGGGCCGGAAAGCCCATCAATAAGGTGATAGCCGGGGAAATAATCGGTAAAGTGAGGATACCGGTCCAGGTCGGCGGGGGTTACAGGGATATAGGATCGATAAGGGACGCTCTGGCTATTGGAGCCAGGAGAGTTATCGTAGGATCGAAAGCTATAGAGGACCTGGATTTCGCGGAACAAGCCGTAAAAATATTCGGTGACAAGGTCATTTTTAGCGTCGATGTGTCCAAAGGAAAGATAAGGATCAGCGGGTGGGAGCGTTCTGTCGGAGCGGACATCGGGGAGATATTTGGAAGGCTTAAGGGTATAGGCGTTACTGAGATCATTTTTACCGATATATCCAGGGATGGGACGCTGGCCGGTCCGGATATTGAAGGGATCAGTGAGATTTTTCATGGCGCCGGGCTTAAATTTATCTATGCCGGAGGTATAAAGAACGTAGGGCATATATCTAAAATGAGGGATCTGTCCCGAATAGGATTGACCGGCATCATCACGGGCCGCGCCCTTTACGACGGTACGATAGATCTCAGGGAGGCAATTAGTGCTTGCGAAAAGGGTAATACCCTGTCTTGATGTAAAGGACGGGAGGGTCGTTAAGGGTGTGAATTTTCTCTCTCTACGGGATGCCGGCGATCCTGTCGAGAACGCTAAAATATATAACGACGAAGGCGCCGATGAACTTGTTTTCCTGGATATTACGGCAAGTTACGAAGCCAGAAAGACCATGGTAGATGTCGTAAGGAACGTAGCCAGGCAGGTGTTCATGCCCTTTACGGTCGGGGGGGGGATCTCTTCGATCGAGGATATAAGGGATATGCTCAACGCCGGGTGCGATAAGGTATCCATAAACACTTCGGCCGTCAAAAGGCCTCAGCTGGTGAAAGAAGCGAGCGATAAATTCGGTACACAATGCATAGTTGTGGCTATAGACGCCAAGAGCGGAACGAAAGGCGGCTGGGAAGTCTATATAAAAGGAGGACGCGAGTCGACCGGCATCGACGCGGTTGAGTGGGCTAAGAAAGCTGCGTCTTTGGGCGCAGGCGAGATACTTTTGACGAGCATGGACCGTGACGGAACAAAGAACGGTTTTGACATAGCGCTCACACGGGCGGTTTCTAGTGCCGTGAACATACCCGTTATCGCTTCAGGCGGATGCGGCGGACTCGACGATTTTGTAGATGTGTTCCGTCAAGCCGGAGCCGACGCCGCCCTGGCCGCGTCGATATTCCATTTTCGCGAATTTTCGATCAAAGAGGTGAAGGAAAAGCTGCGTAGTTCCGGGATAATTGTACGTAATCAGTAGGGGCGGCCCTTGTGGCCGCCCTAAAAAAGTCCATGGTCCATGGTCCATGGTCTAAATCAAAGGGGGCGAACATGGACTTAACGCGATTCATTGAAGAGTTGATTTTTAATCATCATGGGCTCATCCCTGCCGTCATTCAGGATGACGCGAGCGGCAGGGTTTTGACTTTATGTTATATGGATAAAATGGCCATCCTCAAAACTATCGAAGAAAAGAAGATCTATGTGTTCAGGAGATCGTCGGGGCGTCTCATGCTTAAGGGGGAGGTTTCGGGTAATATCCAGGTCGTTAAGAGCGTTTACGTAGATTGCGCAGATAACTCCCTTCTTTTTAAAGTCGATCCGGTAAAAGCCGCATGTCACGAAGGCTATTTCAGCTGTTTTTACCAGAAGATAGACGACAATGGTAACCGCATTGTGAGCGAGGAGCGGCTCTTCGATCCGAAGGAAGTGTACAGGGCATAGCTGACAGGTGAAGTTGATATGTATTATCCCGACAAACAAAAGTTCATTGAATTGAGTCAGAACGGTAACCTTATCCCGGTTTGCCGTGAAATGCTGGCTGATTTTGATACCCCTCTATCGGTGTTCATCAAGGTCGACCGCGGGGAGCATTCGTTCCTTCTCGAGTCGGTCGTGGGTGGGGAGAGGCTAGGAAGGTATTCCATTATAGGGACCGAACCGGCCCTTGTTGTGGAGCTTAAAGCAAAACGGATCAAAATAACCGAAGACGGAAAAACCGACTCACGTGACATCGTCGGCGACCCTTTCAGCGAAATAAAAAAAATAATGGCGCGCTATAAACCGGTCGCGGTCCAGGGACTCCCGAGATTTTCAGGGGGGCTCATAGGCTATATCGGATACGACTCAGTCAGGTTCATCGAGGATATCCCCGACAAGAACCCGGAAGGGATAGACATGCCTGACATGAAGTTCGTGCTGGCTGACACTATCCTAATATTCGACCACATAGACAGGAAGATAAAAATAGTCGCCAACGCCTTATTGAACGGTGAGCCCGGGGAAATATATGACCGCGTCTTAAGGAAGATAGACGATATGGCATCAAGGCTTAGGGCGCCGGTTACGGTTCCCGTGAGCAGGGAGATATCCGGCAAGGCATCCCTTGTTGAGTCCAATTTCTCCAGAGAAGCTTTTATGAAAGTGGTCGAAAGGGCAAAGGAACATATACGGCGCGGGGATATAATACAGATGGTACCGTCACAACGCCTGAAAAGGTCGACATCAGCCGATCCTTTTTCAATATACAGAGCACTCAGGTCGATAAATCCTTCGCCGTACATGTATTATCTCAAGTTTGGTGATGTCCGGGTGATAGGATCTTCCCCGGAGATACTTGTCCGGGCGGAGGAAGGTATAGTCGAGGTAAGGCCGATCGCCGGTACTAGAAAAAGAGGGAAGGATCCCGATGACGATATTGCTCTTGAGAAGGAGCTTCTCCAGGATCCCAAAGAAAGGGCCGAGCATATAATGCTCGTGGACCTGGGACGCAACGATATCGGAAGGGTATGCGAATACTCGAGCGTCCAGCCCCGGGAACTTATGAGGATAGAACGATACTCACATGTCATGCACATTGTCAGCGACGTTACGGGAAAGCTAAGGCCGGATAAGGATATATTCGATGTTATAAGGGCGACATTTCCCGCCGGGACCGTGACCGGTGCTCCCAAGGTAAGGGCTATGGAACTCATAGACGAGTTCGAGAATATTAAACGCGGCCTTTACGCCGGCTCAGTGGGGTATATAGGGTTTTCGGGGAACATTGACCTATGCATCGCGATACGTACCATTATCATAAAGGACGGCGTTTCGTATGTGCAGGCCGGGGCCGGTATAGTCCTTGATTCGGAACCGGAAAAAGAATATGAGGAAACCCTTAATAAAGCGAAAGGGATGATGATGGCGATAGATTTCGCGGAGCGGGGGCTTGAATAGTATGTATAGGCATAGCGCAGAGCGCATGGCGCATAGCTTGATGATTATAGTGTATAGAGCAACCGGACAGGGTTAATGAAGACATTTACGCCATGCGCTTTGCTCTATGCGCTATGCAAAAAGGCGCACACGGAGAAAAAAAGATGATCCTCGTCATAGACAATTATGATTCGTTCACATATAACCTGGTTCAGTATATAGGGGAAACAGGAAGAGAAGTTGTTGTTTTTCGGAATGACAAGATCACGCTCGATGAGATCAGAGGCATGAAACCCGAAAAGTTGATCATTTCGCCTGGCCCAGGCAGACCGGACGAGGCGGGGATCTCGAAGGAAGTTATCGCGCGATTTACCGGAACGATTCCCATCCTTGGGGTTTGTCTCGGGCATCAGTCCATCGGCGAAGTGTTCGGAGCCAGCGTGGTCCGGGCGGCAAGGATAATGCACGGCAAGGTCAGCGATATTTACCATAACAGCAAAGGAATATTCAAGGATATACCGTCGCCTTTTACCGCGACGAGATACCACTCGCTGCTCATAGAACCAAAAACCCTTAAGAAGCCGCTTGAGGTCACGGCGTGGACGGATCAAGGGGAGATAATGGGTATCAGCCATATGGATAAACCGTTATGGGGCGTCCAGTTCCACCCGGAATCGATCCTGACGGTAGAGGGAAAGAAGCTGTTGAGAAATTTTCTGGAGATGTGATAAAAAAGCTGAAGTATTAGTTAAATGATCATAAAAGACGCGATAATTCAAGTTACCGGACGAAAGTCTCTGACCGAAGCAGAGGCGAATACGGTATTCAACGAGATCATGAGCGGGTTATGCACACCGGCGCAGATTGGGGCGCTGCTCGTCGCACTTAAGATGAAGGGTGAGACTGCCGGGGAGATAACAGGAGCCGCCCGGGCGATCCGTGAGAGAGCATTGAGGATATATCCTCTTGGAAAAGACTGGGAGATCGGAGGGGGTATTCTTCTGGATACTTGCGGGACGGGAGGGTCAGGGAAGAATATATTCAATGTATCGACCGTAACCGCGTTCGTCGTCGCCGGGGCCGGAGTGAAAGTGTCCAAGCATGGCAACAGAGCGTCTTCAGGTTCGTCGGGAAGCGCTGATGTGCTCGAAGCGCTGGGGGTTAAAGTTGATGTCGACCCTTTGATAACGGAAAAATGCGTAAGGGAAATAGGCATTGGATTCATGTTCGCCCCGGTTTACCATGCCGCGATGAAGCATGCCGCGCTCCCGCGTAAAGAGATAGGGGTGAGGACGATATTTAACCTGCTGGGGCCGCTAGCTAACCCCGCGAACGCGAACTGCCATATTATGGGAGTATTTGACGGTGAGCTGGCCGAAATAATGGCTGATGTCCTAGAGCGGCTGGGAGTTAAACACGCTTATGTTGTTCACGGGATGGAAGGTCTTGACGAAGTATCTATAACCGGTAAAACAATGATATTCGAGGTAATTAACTTAGAAGTGAAGAAGTTCTTCCTGGAACCGTCGGATTTCGGTATCGGGAACGCCACTCTCAACGATATTAAAGGCGGAACTCCGGCAGAGAACGCAAAAATAGCGAGGGATATATTATCGGCTAAAAAAGGCCCATGTATGGATATGGTTCTCTTGAACGCGAGCATCGCTCTTATGGCATCCGGGAAAGCCGCTAACCCTGTGGAAGGCGTTAAGATAGCCCGTTATTCCATAGAGTCAGGTGCCGCTTCCGCGAAGCTTGATATGCTTGTTAAAATAACCAGGGAAGGAGAGATATGATCCTTGATAAAATAATTTCAAGTAAAAAAGATGAGGTAAGGTCCGCTAAAAAAGATATGCCTCTCGATTCGCTGAAAAAGAAAGCCATGTCACTGGGCGTAAAAAGCTCGTTCGCCGCCGGTATATCCAGGGAAGGCCATATTAACCTTATAGCGGAGATAAAGAAGAGCTCGCCGTCAAAAGGGATAATACGCGGCGATTTCGATCCGCTCATGATAGCCTGGGAATATCAGCAATCGGGCGCGAACGCGATAAGCGTTCTCACCGACGAAAGATATTTCGACGGCAGGATCGAATACCTGAAAATGGTGAAAGAAAGGGTCGGCATACCTGTGCTCAGGAAGGATTTCATCGTGGACGAATATCAGATATATGAATCGGCCGTTTATGGGGCCGACGCGATACTCCTTATCTCGGGGATACTTGGTGACGCACAACTTAAAGAGTATCTCGCTATATCTTCGGCTGTCGGATTAGACGTGCTGGTAGAGACACATGACGATGAGGACCTTTCTAAGGCGATCAATTCGGGAGCCGGGATAATCGGGATCAATAACAGAGACCTCGAAACTTTCCATGTGGATATAAAGAACACGGAAAGGCTGATAGGTTCCATTCCCAAGGGGAAGATAATCGTTTCCGAGAGTGGGATCGAGAGCTACGAAGAGATACTGTTCCTGAAGAATCTTGGGGTTAACGCCGTGCTCATAGGCGAGACATTCATGAGGGCCAATGATATAGAAAAAAAAGTGAAGGAAGTGATGAGCGGGGCGCGATAAAACCGGGGGTATATGAGTTTGTTGTCAGTGATCAGTTGCCGGTTTCCGGTTCAGGAAGATGGATCATTTGTAATTGGCTGGGGGAAAATAGCCAATATGAACAGACAACGGGCAACGGACAACAGACAATAGGCAACTGACATATGGTGAAGGTCAAGATCTGCGGGTTAACTAATGTGGAAGACGCGATCGCCGCGTGCGAGGCCGGAGCTGATTATATAGGATTTCTTTTCGCCGAGGAGTCGCCGAGATTCATCGTGCGGGATAAAGTGAGAGGAATTACCGGAAGCGTTAAGATGAATGTCGGGAAGGTAGGGCTTTTTAAGGACCATGACGCCGCTTATGTAGCGGAGTCTGTTCAGCTATGCGGTCTCGACCATGTGCAGTTACATGGGAGAGAAACACCGGAATATTGTTCTCTCCTAAGAAAAATGATCGCAAAGCGGGATATTACTGTGAAGATACTCAAAACATTCAAAGTGAAAGATAAGATAATGGGAGAGGATCCCGAGAACTATAGCGATGTGGACCATTATCTTTTTGACACCTATCATCCGAAAATGATGGGAGGGACGGGTATCAAGTTCGATTGGGACGTTTTAAAGGGCCGTAATTTCGGAAGGCCTGTTTTTCTCGCGGGAGGGCTGGATCCCGAGAATGTACGTGAAGCGGTGATAGCGTTACGCCCTTACGCCGTTGATGTATCCAGCGGTATAGAATCTTCACAGGGAAAGAAAGACGTAAAGAAGGTCAAGGAGTTCATCTACAATGCGAAAAACGCTTAAAGTTCCTGACAAGAACGGTTATTTCGGCGATTTCGGCGGCAGGTTCGTCCCCGAGACTATTATGCCGGCGCTTTCGGAACTGGAGACCGCTTACAGGGATATATGCTCGAGCGCCGATTTTAGGAAAGAGTTTAATTATTATCTTAAAGATTATGCCGGAAGACCCACCCCTCTTTACTATGCGCATCAGCTCACAAAAGAACTTGGCGGGGCGAAGATCTACCTTAAAAGAGAGGACCTTCTGCATACGGGCGCGCACAAAATAAATAACACCGTAGGCCAGGGGCTGCTGGCCGTGAAAATGGGCAAAAAAAGGATAATAGCAGAGACAGGAGCGGGTCAACACGGGGTAGCGACCGCTACTATTGCCGCGCTTTTTGGCCTTGAATGTGACGTGTATATGGGCTCGGAGGACATAAAGCGCCAGAGTCTCAATGTCTTCCGGATGAAACTTCTCGGAGCCCGGGTCATTCCCGTCGAAAGCGGATCTTGTACCCTCAAGGACGCCATGAGCGAGGCTATGCGCGACTGGGTCACGAACATCAATGATACCTATTATGTAATTGGGTCGGTCGCGGGGCCGCATCCGTACCCGATGCTCGTCAGGGATTTTCAGTCGGTCATTGGTAAAGAAGCGCGCCAGGAAATACTGGAGAAAGAGCTGAAATTGCCCGCTTACCTTGTCGCATGTGTAGGGGGCGGGAGTAATTCCATGGGGCTTTTTTATCCGTTCCTCGGGGATAAGCGCGTTAAAATGATAGGTGTCGAGGCCGCTGGACTTGGGGTAGGGACCGCTCATCACGCCGCGGCTCTCGGGAAGGGGAAGGTAGGGATCCTTCACGGGAGTAAAAGCTATTTACTGGAAACCGACGATGGTCAGGTGAAGCTCGCTCATTCCGTTTCGGCCGGATTGGATTATCCGGGTGTCGGGCCGGAGCATTCCTATCTCAAGGATACCGGAAGAGTGAGTTATGTTTCTATAACCGATAAGGAAGCGATAAAGGCCGTAAAAGATCTTTCATTAACGGAAGGGATAATTCCGGCGCTCGAATCGGCGCACGCTCTCGCATACCTTCCGAAACTGGTCCGTAAAGCCGGTAAAAAAGACGCTGTGATAGTTTGCCTCTCGGGAAGAGGGGATAAAGACCTTAACATAATCAGGGAATACACGTCATGAACAGGATAGATCTGACATTTGAACGATTAAGGAAAGAAGGTAAAAAGGCGTACATCCCCTATGTGACGGCGGGCGACCCGGATATGGCCGTCTCCGAGAAGATAATACGTTCGCTGGCGTTATCCGGGGCCGATATCATAGAGATAGGCATACCTTTCTCCGACCCGATAGCTGACGGTCCGACAATACAACGGGCTGTTACGCGCTCTTTATCCGGCGGCTGTACGGTAAAAAAGGTCATGTTCATGGCCCGCCGTCTCCGGAAAAGTATTCTAGCGCCTTTCGTTTTCATGACATATTACAATATTATCTTTAACCACGGGGTCGAGAAGTTCGTGAAAGATTCCATCGCGAACGGAGTTGACGGCGTTATCGTTCCTGACCTTCCGCTTGAGGAATCGAAGGAACTGGCCGATATTTCCAGGAAGGCGGGATTTTCTCTTGTCGCTCTCGCGGCGCCGACCACGTCCCCGGAAAGATTCAAAAAAATATCGTCCATGGCCGGAGGGTTCATCTATTATGTTTCTTTGACGGGTGTCACGGGTGCTAAAGCGGCGGAAGCCGCCGAGATAGGACGGAAGGTAAGAGGCCTTAAAAAGGTTACGGATAAACCTGTTTGCGTCGGGTTCGGTGTATCCGGCCCGGCACTCGCCCGCGAGATAGCCGCTTCGGCAGATGGGGTGATAGTCGGGAGCGCTTTGATAAAACTTATCGAGAAGGATCCCGATAATAAGGGAAGGATGCCGCGGGAAATAGAGATGTTTTCCCGTTCTATCGCAGAGGCAGTGCATTCCGTAAGAAAATGAGAATACTCGGACTGGATATGGGGACTAAAAGGATAGGCGTGGCGCTTTCCGACGAAATGGGGATGCTTGCCCAGGGGAAGGGATTCATTATTAGAAAAGGAACAGGTCCTACGCTCAAAGAGATAAGGGATATCGTGCTGACTGAAGGAGTGATAAGGATAGTCATCGGACTGCCGCTTAATATGGACGGCTCCGAAGGAGAAAGAGCTAAGGACGCGAGATCCTTCGCTCTCATTGTGGAAAAGGATACGGGTAAAGAGGTGATACTCTGGGATGAAAGGCTCAGCACGAAGGAAGTGGAGGATATTATGATCGAAGCCGATCTCTCAAGGAGAAAGCGTAAAGGCCTGGTCGATAAAATGGCTGCGCAGGTGATACTGCAGGGGTATCTTGACTTTCAAAATGCGTCCCGTGAGTTAGCCAACTGACACGCATTTTAAAAATATATAAATTTAGATCGTGCCCTCATTTTAGTTCAGCACGATCTAAAAGGAGGATAATGTATTCTGAGAACAAGTTAGCTAATGGTTTGAAGGTGATAGTATCCCCCATGCCCCATATGAATTCCGTATCGATCGGAGTTTGGATAGGCGTTGGCGGGAGGCATGAAAACACTGCCCAGAGCGGTATCAGCCATTTTATCGAGCACATGGTCTTTAAAGGAACCCTTCTGCGTTCGGCGAAAGAACTTAAGGAATCGGTTGAAGGCGTTGGCGGCGCGCTTAACGGGTTCACGTCCGATGAGGTGACCTGTTATATGGTCAAGGTCCCGGCTAGATATTTTGAGAGCGGCATGGATATACTCACGGATATGGTATATAACCCTAAATTCGACGAAGAAAGTATCGTGAACGAAAAATTCGTAATATGCGAAGAGATCAAGATGTATAAGGACCAGCCAGCGGAGCATGTCCACGAAATACTCGAGGGAGTGATGTGGCCGGGTAATCCAATGGGCCGGCCTCTTACCGGTACCATCTCCACGGTCAAGTCTTTTAAGAGGGATGACATAGTCAAGTTCAAGAAGAAGTATTATTCCCCTTCGAATATCGCGGTGGTCGTCGTAGGAAAGATAACGACGAAAGAGGTCATGAAATATGTTTCCCGCCTCTATAAGGGCGACGCTCAAAAGACGCCGGGCTACTATCCCGTAAAACTGTCCCAAAAAGACCTGAAGGTGGCTATTTCCCGCCGGAAGACAAAACAGATGCATCTCGCTATCGGGTTCCCTGTAAAGAACACATCGGAGAATGACAAGTTCGCGTCGCAGCTTACAAGTGTAATACTGGGCGGGAACATGTCCTCACGCCTGTTCGAGGAACTCAGGGAGAAGAAAGGCCTCTGTTACGACATTGCCTCCAGCTTTAAATATCATAAAGATATAGCCGAGTTCGTGATACACGGCGGGATCGACCGGGGCAAATTCCATATAGCCCTTTCGGGGATAATTGACGAGGTCATCAAACTGAAGGAGCAAGGCGTTAAAGAAGATGAGCTCATAAGGGCGAAAGAATTCGCTAAAGGCCAGTTCCAACTCGGGCTCGAAAGCACTTCCAACAGGATGATATGGCTGGGAGATAAGATAATGGTCGATGGGAAGATCCCGGATATAGAACATATCCTTAGTTCTCTTGATAAGGTCACCTGCCTAGACATTAAATCGGTCTCCCTGAGGATTTTCTCGCGTTCGATGGCTAATCTGGCGGTCATCGGGGATCTTGCCGAGAAGGATAAGAGCTGGATGATAAGAGACCTGGAAAGGTTATGAAAAATTCCCTGAGGATAGCGCGGTTCTTTGGCATAGATATAGAGTTGCACCTGACATTTTTAGTTCTTCTGGTCTTTTTTTTATCCGTTATGGGGATAAAGGGGATATTGCTGGTAGCCGGCGTCTTTATTTGCGTAACGACGCATGAACTTTCGCATAGCCTGGCGGCGCGATATTTCGGTATGAGGGTGAGGAAAATAACCCTTTTACCCATCGGGGGAATAGCCTCGGTATCAGGATATCCCCGGACGCCCAGGGCGGAGATGCTGATAAGTTTCGCCGGGCCTCTTTCAAATATCCTCATAATGGCGGTTTTCTATTTCCCTTTATATTTTTACCTGGGCGCGGACAAGTTCTTTTCCACGCTGAATATAATTAGGGGCAGTTCGGAAATAGCCGGGATCAAAGATCTTATCATGTATGTGTACTGGCTGAACATGGTCATCGCTGTATTCAACCTTATGCCGGCGTTCCCGATGGACGGGGGAAGGATACTCAGAGCCTGGCTCTCTTACCGTTGCGGCCGTGAAAAAGCCACTAAAATAGCGGTAAGGACAGGCCATATATTCGCCCTTTGTTTCGCTTATCTGGGCATTGTGTACGGCCATATATTTCTTCTCATAATCGCCGTTTTTGTGTATACTTCGGCTACGGGGGAAGAAGAGAGCGTGAGCGTTGAGGAATATCTCGTCAGGTTCAGGGTGGGCGACGTGATATCCCGTAAGGCAGTGTGCCTATCGCCGGAAATGACTCTATCGGATCTTTACGGACAGGTCCTTTCCAGCGATCAGGAGATCTATCCAGTATTGTCCGAAGGCGGGTTCAAGGGGATATTTATGAAGGACGATATTTTTAAGTCATACCGCGGGGATAAGGCGGCTATAAAGGTACGGGACATTATGACCTGTGATCCCATGACGGTAAAGGCTGAAGACCGTTTGGATACGGCGCGAAAATTGATGATCGAGACGAAGAGCGGTGCGCTTACGGTGCTTAACGAAGGGTCTGTCACCGGGATAGTCACAATGAACGACATAATGAGGGCTTATCTAATGGCGAAAGAGCTGGGGGAGGGGAAAGGCTTATGAAAAGAGTGCTTATTGCTCCAAGCATTCTTTCCGCGGATTTCGGCCGATTGGCCGAAGAGATAGGGATGATAGAACGCGCCGGAGCGGATTGGGTCCATATAGACGTAATGGACGGGATGTTCGTCCCGAACATAACCATAGGGCCCGTGGTCGTCAGGTCCATCAGGAAAACAACTAAACTTGTTTTTGACGTTCATCTCATGATAGAAGACCCGGGGCGATATGTGGGTGATTTCGCCGACGCCGGATCAGATCTGATAACCTTCCACATAGAGGCATGCAAAGATCCTGTTTCGATCATCGGGAAGATACGTGATAAAAAGAAGAGGGCCGGTATCTCCATAAAACCAGGTACGGATATTTCCCGGTTAAAAGGACTTCTGGACAAGGTTGACATGGTGCTTATAATGACAGTAGAGCCTGGATTCGCCGGTCAGGCTTTTATGGAAGATATGATGGACAAAATAAGCACAGTGAGGAAAAATTATTCCGGGCTGATACAGGTCGACGGAGGTATAAACGCCGAAACGGCAAAGACCGCGATCTCTGCCGGCGCTGATGTTCTTGTGGCGGGATCGTATGTTTTCGGAACAAAAGATTATGGGGCGGCTATTCGTAAAGTTAGGGGTGATTTTACGTAAGACGTAAGACGTAGGACGTGGGACGTCCTACGTCTTACGTCCTATGTTATTCAATCATTAGCGGTCTAACAAAACGGAGGGAAACAATGGCGCGGATCAAGTTTGGCACTGACGGATGGAGGGCGATAATAGCCGAGGATTTTACTTTCGAAAATGTCGGAATAGCGGCTCAGGCAATAGCGGATTTCATTTTATCGAGGGAGGAACCTCTCTATAAAAAGAGAACAGCGGTAGTGGGATACGACACGAGGTTCCTGTCCGATAAATTCGCCGAGACCGTTTCTTCCGTATTGGCGGCCAACGGCATAAAGGTCATACTTTCGCATGAGCCGTGTCCGACCCCTGCCGTAAGTTTCTTCATAAAGGACAGGGAGCTAACGGGTGGAGTCATGATAACAGCCAGCCATAATCCCCCGCAGTATAACGGGGTGAAATATAAGGGCTATTTCGGCGGTTCCGCGGGTAGCGACATCATCGACGATATTGAAACCCGGCTGTACAAGACCCCTGTCAAACAAATTCCTTTCGATGACGCGGTTAAAAATAAAATGGTACTGGTCCAGGACATTATAAAAGACCAGCTGACCTTCATCAAGAAATACGCCGATATGAAACTTTTGAATAAGAAAAAGCTCAGAGTGCTTGTCGATTCGATGTTCGGTACCGGGGCCACATATCTTGGTGATCTCTTATCGAAAACAAAGATAGAAGTGGATTACATCCATACTGACATGAACCCCGGGTTCCTTGGGAACGCTCCGGAGCCCAACGGTAAACATCTTGTTGAGCTTATGGAAAAGGTCAAGAGAGGGAAGTACGACCTCGGGGTCGCGACCGACGGTGACGCGGACAGGGTCGGGATAGTGGATAACAAAGGGAATATTCTTACGGGCCATAAGGTCATGTCGCTCCTCCTTTTGCACCTTCTGGAGAACAGGAAGATGCGTGGAGGGGTCATCCAGACGATATGCGGGACAGGTCTCATAACGAAGATGTGCAAAGAGTACGGTGTAAAGGCTTATGAGACTCCAGTCGGGTTCAAGTATATTTGTGAGCTTATGGTAAAAGAGGATATTCTTCTCGGCGGCGAGGAAACAGGGGGCATAGGTTTTAAGAATTATATCCCCGAAAGGGACGGTTTCCTTTCGGCCCTTCTGATAATGGAACTTATAATAAGCATGAAAAAGCCACTTTCCGAGATCCTGAAATGGGTCGACAGGAAATACGGCAGCTATGTGTACGAAAGGGAGGATATCCTCTTCCCGGAGGAAAAAAGGAAGGCTATCATGGACGGGCTCAAGGATAAGCCCATAAAGAGCGTTTTAGCGAGGCCCGTGGTCGAGATAAACGGCGCCGACGGGTATAAATTCATCTGCGATGACGGCAGCTGGCTTCTTATAAGGCTTTCCGGAACTGAGCCGAAATTGAGGATATACAGCGAGACTTCATCGTCAAAAAAGTCTCTCCAGTATATTAAGGCCGGAAAGGATTACGCGTTCTCTCTATTTTAACGCTGAAAAGATTATGGAAAAACTGTCAAAGATACGTAACTTCTGCATAATCGCGCATATCGATCACGGGAAATCGACGCTGGCGGATAGGTTCATACAGATAACGAACACAGTCGAGAGCAGGGTTTTCCGCGACCAGTTCCTTGACAATATGGACCTCGAGAGGGAACGGGGCATTACGATAAAATCCAGCGCGGTAAAGATCAATTTCCGTTCAAAGGACGGGAACCAGTACCATCTTAACCTCATAGACACTCCCGGGCACGTCGATTTCTCGTACGAGGTATCGAAAGCCATCGCGGCATGCGAAGGGGCCATAATCCTGGTTGACGCGGTACAGGGGATCGAAGCTCAGACGCTCGCTAATCTCTATCTTGCCATGGAGCATGACCTTGTTATTATCCCTGTGATAAATAAGATAGATCTCAGGAACGCGCGAGTCGATGACGTAAAGCTCCAGATTATAGAACTGATGGGAGTCGAAGAGAATGAGATCCTTCTTGTTAGCGCTAAAGAGGGCATGGGGATCAGCGATGTGCTCGAAGCCATAGTCCAACGGGTGCCGGCTCCCAGAGGGATAATCGGGGAACCGCTCCGAGCGCTCATATTCGATTCTTCATATGATAAATACAGGGGTGTCATAGTATATGTGAGGATCATGGACGGTCTCATCCGCACGGGAGCCATGATAGAGATGATGAACAGGCGCTCAAAGTATGAGGTGAAGGAGGCCGGCATATTCACGCCGCTAGAGGTCCCCGTTGAAGAACTCGGCTGTGGAGAGGTTGGTTATATCATCTGCAATATCAAGGACGCCAGTGAAGTAGAAGTTGGCGACACCATAACCGACGTCACCAACCGGGCGAAAGAAGCTCTCCCGGGGTACAAGAAGGTGAAGCCGATGGTTTTCAGCGGCATTTACCCGGTTTCTAACGAGGATTATGAGGCGCTTAAGGACGCGGTTGACAAGCTGAGGTTATCGGACCCGTCGTTCATATATGAGCCTGAAACTTCGGCGGCTTTGGGATTCGGATTCAGGTGCGGGTTCCTCGGGCTTTTACACATGGAAATAATCCAGGAGCGCCTGGAAAGGGAATTCGATCTTAACCTTATCCTGACCAGCCCAAGCGTTAAATATAAGGTGAAGCTGGCCCACGGGGACCTAATAGATATCGATAACCCTACAAAATATCCCGATCCGGAAAAGATCGAATATGTCGAGGAACCTTTCGTGAAATGCCATATTTTCGCTCCCTGCGAGTCTTTAGGGGGGCTTATGAAATTATGCGAGGGAAAGAGAGGCGAATATATAAGCACCAAATATCTTGACCCGACCAGGGTACACCTAACTTACGATATTCCACTCGCGGAGATAGTAGTGGATTTTCATGATAAGATCAAATCATCCACACAGGGGTACGGGTCGCTGGATTACGAGTTCATAGGGTACAGAAAAGCCGATATCGTTAAACTTGAGATCCTTATCAATTCCGAACCCTGCGATGCGCTTTCCAATATCGTACACCGGGATAGAGCCAGGACAAAAGGCCTCGAACTTGTTTCTAGCCTAAAGGAAAGTATCCCTAAACATCTTTTTAAAATAGCCCTTCAAGCCGCCATCGGCGGGAATGTGGTCGCGAGGGAGGACATTACCGCGCTAAAAAAACATGTCACGGGGAAATGTTACGGAGGGGATATAACAAGGAAGAGAAAACTGTGGGATAACCAAAAAGAGGGTAAGAAGAAAATGAGGCGGATCGGCAGTGTGGATGTGCCGAAGGAAGCTTTTCTTAAAGCGATGCGGGTAGCGTAGAAAAAAACGATCAACATCAAAGTTAAAGGGAGAGACGTGAAATTCTTTGACGGAAGGAACTGGGAATACTGGTGGGAGGAATGGATAAAGCCTATAATAATAGCCGCTATACTGGCGCTTTTTATAAGGACGTTCATTATCCAGCCTTTCAAGATCCCTTCAAACTCGATGTTCCCGACGCTTAAGCCCGGCGACAGGATATTCGTGAGCAAGTTCATCTATGGCGCTAAAATACCGTTCACTAAGTTCAGGCTTCCGGAAATGAGGGAACCCAAGACGGGCGATATAGTCGTTTTCTTATCGCCAGTCGAAAAAAAGAAATTCCTCGTGAAACGATATATAGCAGGCCCGGGGGATACCGTCCTCATAAACGACGGCCAGATCTATCTGGACGGTAATCCTGTGGATCAGCCTCCGATAGATAAATTCACCTATTATAACCGAGGCCAATACGCCATAAAGGACGAGTTGATAACGGTCCCTGAAGACAATTTCTTTGTTCTGGGCGACAATAGCGCTAATTCGCTCGATTCCAGGTACTGGGGGTTCGTGCCATTTGAAAAGTTGGTTGGCAAGGCTTTTGTGATACATTGGCCGCTAAACAGGATACGTCTTTTGCGCGACGGGGAGTGACCATATGAATCTGCCGAATTCGATAACAGTGATAAGGATAATACTGGTGCCGGTATTCGTTCTTTTTATCCTGTATCATAAGCTGGAGATATCCTTCGCGATATTCATCGCGGCAGCGTTCACGGACGCGCTTGACGGGTATCTCGCCAGGACCCTCAAACAGAAAACAAAACTTGGAGCTTTCCTGGACCCTATCGCGGATAAACTGCTTGTCGGAAGCGCTTATTTCTGCTTCAGCCTGGTAAATGACCTGCCCCAATATGTCCGTATGCCGATATATGTGCCGCTTGTCGTGATAAGCCGCGATGTTCTGATCTTAATAGGATTCATGATAATTAATCTTCTCAAGGGTGAGATAGAGGTCAGGCCGACTATCCTGGGGAAATTAACTACTTTTTTCCAGATGCTCACGATAGGGGCGCTTCTAACGCGTTATGTCCATTCGAACATTATTTGGAACACGATGGTCGCTTTGACCATAATATCGGGCCTTGATTATCTAAGGATCGGGGCTAAAAAGGTGAATATCAATGGATAAAGAATATCCCTCTGTTTGCATTGTCGGCAGGCCTAACGTAGGAAAATCTTCTCTTTTTAACTGGTTCGCCGGAGAACGGAAAGCCGTTGTCCTTGAAGAGTCCGGCACGACCCGGGACAGGGTCGAGGCTGTCATTGAATTGTTCAGGAGAAAGGTGACGGTCTCGGACACAGGAGGGTATCTTCAGGAGGATACGGATAAAATGTCGGTAATGGTGAAGCAGCAGATCAGGAACGCTATCAAAGAGGCCGATGTCCTTATCATGGTGACCGACGCTCAGGCCGGCGTGGTCCCGGCGGATATTGAAATAGCGGCTATTATCAGGAAAGCGGATAAGCCGGTGATCCTCGCCGTCAATAAGGCCGATAACCGGGCGCTGGATGCCGATTCGGTCGATTTCTTTCAATTGGGGCTTGGCGACCCTTTACCGGTATCATGCCTTCACCGAAGGGGCATGGAGACGCTCAAGGAGGCGGTCCGGAAGGTCATGCCGGATGAGTTCGTGAGGTCGGATAACAACGATAAAAGTTCCATAAAAATAGCCGTAGTCGGCAGGCCCAATGTCGGGAAATCATCCTATATAAACTACATATTGAAAAGGGACAGGGTCATAGTCAGCGATATGCCTGGTACTACCAGGGATTCGGTCGATATTTTCTTCAATGACGGCAAGAACGACTATACGCTCATAGATACCGCGGGAATAAGGCATTCGAGGAAAATATTCCGGGCAGTCGACGTTTTCAGCATCATGAGGTCAAAGGGATCCATAAAAAGGGCCGATGTAGTGATATTTCTCCTGGACTCCGTTGACGGCGCGACGCATGACGATCTGGCTATATTAAGGTATATAATGGAGAACGGTAAAGCGTGTATCGTTATCATAAATAAATGGGACCTTGCCCGGGGGGTTGAGGATGTGGATCAGGAAGGATACCATGAAAGCCTGATCGCCGCGTCGCCCGTATTCAGGGTATTTCCCGTATTCTTTGTCTCTTCGGTATCAGGTAGGAACGTGATGAAAAGTTTCGCATCCGTAAAACAGCTGAACGATGCTCTTGACCGGGAATTCCAGACGTCTTCCCTGAACAAGATATTCGAAAAGAACGATCCCTCCAAAGTCCCAGTCCCCAGGAGCGATAAAAGGCCGAATTTCATGTATATTACGCAGACCGGAAAAAGACCTGTAGAGTTCACGTTCTTCGTGAATAGCGCCGGGGCAGTAACCCCCGGGCATCTTAGTTATATCGAGAATGTTTTAAGGAAGAACGTTGAGCTTGAAGGGATACCAATATCCATTAAGATACGTGCGGCAAAAGAAAAAAAGGAGAGGAAGTGATCATCTTAATTATTTTCGGCGTAGTACTGGCCTATTTGCTGGGGTCTTTGCCGACGGCGTATATATTCGGTAAAACACTGAAAAATATCGATATCAGGGAGCACGGGAGCGGCAATATGGGCGCGACCAATGTTTTCAGAACAGTCGGGAAAACTCCCGGGTTGATAGTTCTTGTCATCGATTTCCTGAAAGGGCTTTTAGCCGTCACTATGATCCCGATCATCCTGAAAAGATTTATTCCTGCATACGCGGAAAATAGCGCGTGGATACTTATATTATTTGGGGTAGCCGTAATATGCGGCCACGTTTGGACTATATTCCTTAATTTCAAAGGGGGTAAAGGCGTCGCGACGACAGCCGGTGTCCTTGCCGGAATATCGCCGCTTATCCTGATCCTATGTCTGGCGGTTTTTTCGACGGTATTTTATATATGGAGATATGTTTCCCTTGGTTCGATAATTGCCGCGTTATTCCTCCCGATATTTGCAGTGATCTTCAATAACAATATCTACTATGTTTTATTTTGTTCGGGGTTAACGATACTCGCTATAATAAAGCATAGAGAGAATATCAGGCGGCTTATCAGGGGGGAGGAGAAGAGACTGATATGAGAATGGTGTCTACGGGAATATAAAATACGATTTTAATCAGTTAACCCTGCCAAGTAAACAAAAAAAAAGCCAGTATTAATTCTTGATTTCACTTCCCTGGTGAAGTATAATTAGTCTTGTTAACCAACTTAAAAGGAAAATAATAAATAAAATACTTTTACAAATCTTTAAAAAAGAACTAAAAAAAAGCAGGTTAAAATGAAGCAACTAGTATACAAAACACTTGAGGGGAACAATCCAAGAAAAAAAGAAGTTTCGATACAGGAGATCGAAGATTGCGCCATAACTCAAGTGAAAAAAGAATGGACCTGCAAATATTTTGTAAAATCAACTCATGTCTCAAGATCTGAAGAGGACCTTAATAAATGGGTCTCAAGAAATAAAAAAAGCGATAAGAACGTGAAGAGTTGCCATCTGTTCAAGGAGATCGATACTGAGCGGAATACCACAAAAGTCGTATGTAAAGTTCTTGGCGAATTCTTCGCCATTACCGGTCTTACGGTAATAAAGATCGTTTATATCAATTCATTAAAAATATTCATGTCAAACACAAAGGGGAATTGAAGTGAAGGAATTATTGCGTTCATTCATGGTATTTATGGCATTCGTAAAGCTCAGCATGATCAAGCTGCAATTATCCGATTGCGAGAATAAAGTACGGGCCAGATAAGCAGATAATTTGACGGGTTCGCAAATCCCAGTCAATTACCTCCTGGACCTGAATGGTGTGTCGCCTTTCACGGTCAGGACAAACGGAGATGGCGTAAGCCGTCTCCGTTTTTTTTACCCACTGATGGATCTAGTCCAATTTCCCCTCTCCACTATCCACCAATTCTCCGAGCACTACCCATTATCAATTTTCAACCCAACCCGGTATCTCATCCACACACCTCATTGATAGTGTAACAATTTATGCTGACTTTCATCATGCGCGCGGCGAGGTGTGGACTTCCTCTTCAAGCCTTCCCCTGGGAATTTAACAACGACTTTAACATGCCGTTTTTAGACCTTGCGCATTCACCCCTCCTCCGCCTTCGGATTCGGAGGATGAGCCGCAAGCAAGGAGGTTGTCATAAAAACGTCATGTAAAAGGCTAAAATTTCCAAAGGGGCCCCTTTGCTTAAAGAGGATATCCACACCTTGACCCTTCCCGTAATGAAAAATCCCAGGAATCTCCAGGTCTTTGCGAAAGGGGTGAGGGCGTGAAGGAGATGGGGTTCTTCGTAAGGCACTTTGCTGTCCCGATATCCAAAGTAGCCTTGTGCGTGGACCTTGCAAATGTTACAGCCGAGGACACAAACCCAACAAGAAGTTTGCAAAGTGCCTGTAGAAGGTTCCCATCTCCTTCACGCCATCGTCACGAGAAGCATGAAACTTTTGAAAGTCAGCAAGGTTCTTGACAGTATGGATCCCGATGGATCTCATTGATACTATTGCGTAGCGGAATTGACGGTGATATACTGACTCCATGAGTTTTTCACGCAATCTTAGATCCGCCAGGATGAAGGCGGGAATGTCTCAGAAAGTTCTTGCGCTTGGATTGAAAGTGAAACAGTCCACGGTATCAAAATGGGAACAGGGGAAGAGGACTCCCGGAATGAAGAAGATATCCCTTATCGCCCAGTCGCTTAGAACTTCGATATCGAGCCTGGTAAAATATAAAAAGGAAAACGTTCTTTTATCCCATGACCTGGCAGTGAGACTCCTGGACCAGTTGAACGCGGCTTCGTTCATTGTCGAGCGCCTCATTAAGGGTGATACTCCTGACAGGGGTGTCCTGATCGCAGCTCAAAAACAGATCAGGGACGCGGTAAAGATATTGAGGTCTTCAAGATGAGATATACCCTTAAACTCTTCACGATCGTCATAGCGTTAATATCGTTACAGCACTGGCAGGCCAGGGCCGAGGAGAGCGACAGAGATCTGGTGATGAAAGGAGCCGATCTCGCGCGAAAAGGGAGGTACGACGAGGCGGTGAACGAGATCGATAAGGCGCTTAAGCTCAATTCAGGGAACCCTGCGGCCTATTACATCAGGGGGGTAGCCTGTTTTTATCAGGGTAACACAAAAAAGGCGCTGGGAGATTTCGATAAGGCAATAGACCTGAACCGTAAATACGCTGACGCGTACAATGGAAGAGGACTTGCCCTCGCCTCCGCCGGTCTGGCGGATCGCGCCTTAGAGGATTTTAATACGACTTTAGAGCTTGACCCAAAGAACGCTTCGGCGTACATGAACCGGGCTGTTACTTATTTTAAGAAGAAACAATATGAGAAAAGTATGGCGGACGTCAAAAAAGCCGAATCGCTTGGAGCTAAAGTTAATTCAAGGTTCCTTTCCGATCTGAATATTTCCGTTGCGATCGATAATTTAAGGACGTGGGCCTTTGGTTTTAAAGGCGGGATACAGTTAAACCGAAAAGGAGGAGTTATGGGAATTCTGATAGGTATCGCGATAGTCGTTATCGCTTTCTCTTTGAGGATAATCCAACAATATGAGACAGGAGTGGTTTTCCAGCTTGGGCGGTATTCAAGGACGCTTCATCCCGGTTTGAATTTCATAATACCGGTAATAGAGCACGCAAGGGTGGTCGATATGAGGATATCGACACATGACATACCCGAGCAGCAGGTTATAACCAAAGACAATGTTCCGGTAGCTATTAACGGGGTCGTGTATTTCAAGGTAGAGAACGCGCAAACGGCGGTCATAAAGGTGCAGAATTACACGTACGCCGTTTCACAGTACGCGCAAGCCGCGCTTAGGGATGTGGTAGGCGGGATGACACTCGACGACCTTCTGACGGAAAGACAGAAGATCGGCGAAAAGATCGAGGAGAGCATACAGAAAGAGGCGGCATCCTGGGGCTTGCTGGTAACGGCGATTAAACTCCAGGATGTAAATATGCCCGAGGACCTTAAAAAGATCATGTCCAGACAAGCTTCCGCTGAAAGGGAAAAAAGGGCCACGATAACAAAAGCCGAAGGCGATAAAATGGCCGCTTTGAATCTCGCGGAAGCGGCAAAAACTATGGCGGCGTCTCCCGGCGCCATGCAGCTAAGAACGCTTCAGACTATCGACGGCCTTGGGCCAAGCCCCTCAAATACCGTAGTTCTAGCGGTGCCGGTAGATATACTCGAACTAGCTCGGGGGCTTAATATCCAATTTTCGGAAAATGCTCAAAAACAGGTCAACGTTGCGGTTGAAAAAAGGTCTTGAGTTTTACGAAGATCAGCATTATATTAATATAAGTTGTCATGTTTAATGATCTTATGTGGAAGGGGGGGGCGATGATGAGGAAAACAATATTTCTCGCGATTCAGATGCTGTTTATTTTTGGGAACGTCGCCTGTTTCGGTGCCGGACCTATCGAATTTGATTTTGAGCAGAGCGAGCAGACATGGTTCGTTCCGGATTGGGCGATCTCCCAGGATGATTGCGTCTGTAAGAACGCGATCCTCTCTGCAGTTCAGCCCTTTGAGGGTAAGCAATCCCTGGAGCTTCAATGCAAATTCCCGGGGAATAAATGGACCGGGGCCGTAGTGGAATTTGACGGTCAAATGGACCTGTCAGGATGCAAAGGGATAAGCGCCGAAGTGTATCTGCCCAAGGAAGTCAACAGTAATCTGCTTTTAGGACGGTTCTTTTTCACCGCCGGGGACAAATGGAGCTTTATAGAAAGCCGTAATACTACCCAGCTTAAACCCGGTGAATGGACCAAAATATCCGCGACATTTGATACCACCAACCCGAAAGGGACACCGAACTGGAAATTCAAGAGAGAACAGGGTAATCTTCAGGACAATATCAAGGATATACGCCGAGTTGGGGTTCGGATCGAATATAACGCGAATGAGTGGCAGGCCGGCGCTCCATATGAAGGTCCGGTGTATATTGATAATGTCGTTATAGAATGACCGATGAAGAAATCGTAGGGGCGGGGTTCCCTCGCCCCTATATATGTGGAAGTTTTGATTTCACACGCTTTTATACGCCGCCATTGACTCGCTTTCCGCGATATGCTACAATTCACATCTGTTTTATCATATGAAGATACTTGTCATAGGCGACGGAGGGTGGGGAACCGCCCTGTCAATTTTGTTAAATAATAAAGGTCATAATGTGACCTTGTGGAGCTATTCTCCCGAATATGCGGATGTTCTTAGGAAGAAAAGGGAGAATGTAAAATTCCTTAAGGGGATCAGTATCCCGGGTAAAATAAAGATAACTTCGGAGCTCAAAAGAAAAGATATTTTTGACCTGGTCCTATTCGCTGTGCCTTGCGGTTATTTAAGTTCCGTTGCGGAAAAGTTCAGGGATTTCCCGTTCGGGAAGATCGTAAGCGCTACCAAAGGGATAGAGAACGGTTCGTTGAGAAGGCCTTCGGAGATACTCAAAAGCTATTATAAAAGAGCTTCGATAGCCGTTCTTTCCGGACCAAGCATTTCCGGAGAGGTAGCCAAAGGGTTCCCAGCGGCGCTTGTTCTGGCCGGAAAAGGGTTATTTCGTGAAGAGGCGCAGAAAGCTCTTTCGACCGACAGGTTCAGGGTCTACACTTCTGGAGATATCACGGGTGTCGAACTTGGCGGAGCGGTGAAGAATGTCGTAGCTATTGCAGCTGGAATATCTGATGGCCTCGGGTTCGGGACTAACACCAAGGCCGCTATATTGACAAGAGGCCTGGCTGAGATAGTAAGGCTTGGCGACACACTCGGAGCGAAAGAAGACACGTTCAAGGGATTAAGCGGGATAGGGGATCTGGCCACTACATGTATGAGCTCGAACAGCAGGAACAGGTGGTTTGGGGAACAGCTCGGCCTAGGGCGTAAGATCCAGGATATACTTGGAGAGACAGAGATGGCCGTAGAGGGGGTGCTGACCTCAAGATCTGTTAACGAGCTAGCGGTAAAGCATTCAGTGGATATGCCTATAACGCGGAAGATATACGAAATTATTTACGAAGGCAAAGATCCGAAACGTGCGGTCTTTGAGTTGATGACGCGTGAACTTAAGAGCGAATAATAGCTTGATGGTTGTTAGTTGTTAGGTGACAGGGCTTGGTATCAACACTAACAGCTATAACCCAGAACCTAAACCCTAACGGTTCTATTATTTGAAATAGCGTCGGGATGTAGCGCAGTTTGGCTAGCGCACTAGTCTGGGGGACTAGGGGTCGCCGGTTCAAATCCGGCCATCCCGACCATTTTGTTCATCAAGGGAACAGAATACAGAATGGAGAATCCAGGATCCAGAATTTGGGATATTTTTAGGAGAGAGTGACCCTGATATAATCCCGAAAATTATTTTGGATTTTAGCTTCTGGCTTCAGTATTCCAGATTTAAGTACATATATCTCTGTTCAAGGAGTGAGAAAATGCGTTCAGTGAACATAGGGCTTATAGGCGCCGGTACCATAGGCGGCGGGGTCATAGACCTCATTGACCGTAACGGCAAGCTAATTTTCGACAGGACAGGAATTAAGCTCTTCTTGAAAAAGGTATGCGATAAAGATACGAAGAGGCTCGCTACTTTCAAGTCATTAAAAAAGTCCCAGTTTACCTCAGATCACAGGGAGATCCTTAACGATAAGGACATAGATATCGTTATCGAGCTTATCGGAGGGATCAACCCGGCCAAGGAGATGGTCCTTAAAGCGCTCGGCGCGGGGAAACACGTTGTTACCGCCAATAAAGCCCTTCTCTCGGATTCATGGGACGAGATCTTCGATACGGCCCTTAAAAACAAGGTATTTGTGAATTTTGAGGCCAGCGTCGGCGGTGCCATTCCGATAATCCGTTGCCTAAAAGAGAGCTTCGTGACGAATAACCTGGAACTTGTTTACGGCATCCTCAACGGAACGACTAATTTCATACTGACTATGATGGACGAATGCGGATATTCGTTCGACGAGGCCCTCAAGATCGCCCAGTCCAAGGGGATAGCCGAAAAGAACCCCGCGCTGGATATTAGCGGCGGAGATTCCGCGCAGAAACTCGCCATAATCCTTATACTCGGGTTCGGGGTCAAGGTATCGCCTAAAGATATCTTTACCGAAGGTATAGAGAACATAACTCCGCTGGACATTCAGTACGCGAAAAACTGGGGATATGTGATCAAGCTGTTGGCCATAGCTAAAAGGAAAGCGAAGGAGCTGCAGCTTAGGGTCCATCCTGCGCTTATCCCGGGGCATCATCTTCTTTCGGGGGTCAAGGGTGAGGATAACGCGGTATTCGTGAGGGGCGATTTTATAGGCGATTCGCTTCTTTACGGCAAAGGCGCCGGAAGCTGGCCGACGGCAAGTTCCGTTGTCAGCGACGTCGTAGACATAGCCAAACACGTCGTCTCCCATGGGGAAAGATCCCCCGCGACACACATATTGAGAACCCGGCGGGAAAGTTTCACTTTTCATGAGCACGATTCCTTCGATATCCCATACTATCTCAGGTTTTCCGTCATAGACAAACCGGGAGTTCTTGCGAAAATATCGACGATACTCGCGAGGAACAATATCAGCATAGAGAGGATGTACCAGGAGGTCAGGAAAGAGGGCCAATCCGTGCCGCTGGTAATGCTCACGCATAACGCCGTTGAAGGCAATATGAAAAAAGCCATCAGCGAGATCGATAAAATTGATGTCGTGACCGATAAGACAGTGGTCATACGGATAGAGGAGTGATCGAGAGGATAGAGAGAAGGGATCCAGAAGCCTGAATATAGGATCCAGAACACGTAATAATTGAAAGGGCATGAACCGATCACTCCTGGATTCTGGCTTCTGAATTTTAACTGGGCTATAGGGTCAGAGGGAAATATATGGGAATAATAGAGCGGTATAGGGAGTTCCTGCCGGTAACTGACAAAACTCCGGTGATCACGTTGGAGGAAGGTTCAACGCCGCTCATAAAGGCCGATCCTCTTTCGGATATCGTGGGGAAGGGTTATAGGGTTTGGCTGAAATTCGAGGGCCTTAACCCTACCGGGAGTTTTAAGGACAGGGGCATGACGGTAGCGGTCTCAAAAGCCGTCGAGGAAGGATCAAAGGCCGTAGTTTGCGCTTCTACCGGGAATACTTCGGCCTCCGCCGCAGCTTATTCGGCGCGGGCGGGAATAAAATGTGTCGTGATAATACCAGATGGCGCTATAGCCCTCGGAAAGCTCGCGCAGGCGCTCATCCATGGCGCTAAGGTCATAGCGGTAAGGGGTAATTTCGACCAGGCCCTTCTGATAGTCCGGGAAATGAGCGAAAAATATCCGATAACACTGGTTAATTCAGTGAATCCGTACAGGATAGATGGACAAAAAACGGGATCTTTCGAGATCTGCGATATCCTCGGAAAAGCCCCCGAATACCATTCACTGCCGGTGGGTAACGCGGGAAATATTACGGCGTATTGGAAAGGGTACAAAGAATACCGCGAAAGAGGAAAGTCCCGGTCATTGCCCGTCATGATGGGCTTTCAGGCCGCTGGATCCGCACCTATCGTGGAGAAAAGGATAATAAAAAAACCGGAGACAATAGCTACCGCGATAAAGATCGGTAACCCGGCCAGCTGGAAAACCGCCGAAGAGGCCAGGGATCAGTCAGGAGGGATCATCGACAAGGTCACGGATGATGAGATACTTGAGGCTTATAAATTTCTGGCCGATAGGGTCGGGGTATTTGCCGAGCCGGCTTCGGCCGCAAGCGTAGCCGGTATCATAAGAAAAGCCAGGGAAGGCTATTTTCCGGCAAATAGTGACCCTGACAATAAAAAAGATATAGTTTGCGTTTTGACAGGGCACGGGCTCAAAGACCCGGACAGGGCGATAAAATGCCTTGAGACCCCGGTAGCGGTTGACCCGGACCTGAAAGAGATAATTAAAAAGGCTGGGCTTTAGAATATGAAATACATTATCCTGGTTCCGGACGGCATGGCCGGAGAACCGCTCGATGAGCTGGCAGGCCGTACATGTTTGGAGGCCGCCGATAAACCCAATATGGACCGGATCGCCAGGAGCGGCATCGTCGGCATGACATGGAATGTTCCCGAGAAAATGACGCCGGCGAGCGATGTGGCAACTCTTTCTATACTGGGTTACGACCCCGCAAAATATTATTGCGGGAGAGGCCCGCTTGAAGCGGCGAATATGGGCATTGAGCTTGGGCCATCGAGTGTGGCTTTCAGGTTCAACTGGGTGACGTCGGATGGCGGAGTTATGGCCGATTACAGCGCCGGGCACATCTCTACAGGCGAGGGCATGGTTCTCGCCGAGCGGCTTTCAAAAGAGTTAGGGAGCGACAGGTTCAAATTCTATCCCGGATTCAGTTATAGGAACATCATGGTCATGAATTGCAAGAATAAGGAAGAGGCGTCTAAGATATCGAAATTGAGGTGTTATCCTCCTCACGATATCATGGACAGGCCGATAGATAAGCATTTCCCGGATAACCAGGAACTGTCAGGCCTGATAAAGCAGAGCGGGGAGGTACTGAAGAACCACGAAATAAATAAGGTAAGGATAGACCTGGGACAGAACCCGGCTAACATGATCTGGCTGTGGGGGCAGGGTAGAACACCTGATATGCCCAAATTCAAGGACGCTTATGGTTTGACAGGAGGGATCATATCCGCCGTGGATCTTATCAAGGGGATGGGGAAGATCCTTGGGCTTAGCGTCATTGATGTACCCGGAGCAACTGGTTATTACGATACCAACTACGAAGGAAAAGCCGACGCGGCCCTGGAAGTGCTTAAGGATAAGGATTTCGTTTTTGTGCACGTTGAAGCGCCGGACGAGGCGGGCCATAACGGGGACATACGTGCGAAGATCACGGCCATAGAGAATTTTGATTCAAGGCTTGTCGCGAGGATAATGAAAGGGGTCAGCGGACGTTATCCCTATAAGGTAATGGTACTTCCCGACCATCCGACGCCGATCAAGAGGAGGACACATACCGCGGACCCTGTGCCTTTCGCGATAGCCGGCGAAGGTATCCAGCCCGACGGGGTAAGTGTTTTTACGGAAGCCGCGGCCAAGGCGGGTAGCATTGATGAGAAGAACGGCTATAAGCTCATGAAATTTTTTCTTAACACCAAATAAGAGGGGTGACGGCAGATGAGTAAGAAAGATATAATTGTCCAGAAGTTCGGGGGAACAAGTGTGGCCACTCCGGAGAGGATAAAGAACGTGGCGAAAAAAGTTTCGGCATGTAAGAGGAAGGGATACGATGTAGTGGTGGTAGTGTCGGCCCTTGGCGAAACGACAGATGAGCTTATTAAGCTTGCGGATCAGATAGATACCGACCCGTCGGAAAGGGAGATGGACATGCTCCTTTCCACGGGTGAGCAGATATCGGTGGCTCTTTTGGCCATGGCGCTTCACAAAATAGGCGAGGAAGCCATTTCTTTTACGGGGGCTCAGGTCGGCATAATGACCGACACCAGCCATACTAAAGCGAGGATACTGGATATATCGACCGAACGCATTAAGAAAGAACTTGGAAAAGGAAAGATCGTAATAGTGGCGGGGTTCCAGGGGATAAGCCTCCATCATGAGATCACTACACTCGGCCGCGGCGGGTCGGATATGACAGCCGTCGCTTTGGCTAAAGTTCTTAAGGCTAAAATGTGCGAGATATACACTGACGTTAAAGGAATATATACCGCCGATCCCAGGATAGTCGGGAACGCGAGAAAACTCGACACTATATGCTACGACGAGATGCTCGAGCTCGCGTCTTTGGGCGCTCAGGTCATGCAGGCGAGGAGCATGGAAGTCGCCTCGAAGTTCAATGTGCCTATACATGTGAGGTCAAGTTTTTCTGATGATAACGGAACTATTATCGGCAAGGAGGATAAGAAAATGGAAGAAGTACTGGTTAGAGGCGTTACCGTAAATAAAGGCGAGGCGAGGGTCATAGTTTCAGGCGTTCCCGATAAGCCGGGGGAAGCGAGCCGGTTGTTCGAGTATCTGGCCAAAGAGAACATCAACGTGGACATGATAATCCAGAATAAATCCACTTCCGGGACGACCGATATCACTTTTACGGCACCGGAGTCATCGTTGGCCAGGACCCAGAAAGTTGTGGACAAGGCCTCTAAAGAGATGGGTTCCGCTGAAGTTAAATACGACAAAGATATCGCGAAACTTTCGGTTGTCGGCATCGGTATGCGCAGCCACGCGGGCGTCGCCGCGAAAATGTTCAAATGTCTCGCCTCGAAAAAGATAAATATCGAGATGATATCGACCAGCGAGATAAAGATATCCTGCGTAATAAAGAGGAAGGACGCCGATGAGGCTGTAAAGGCCCTTCATAAAGCCTTTGGGCTGGACAAGGTCCGTTAAAAAAGGCGGTTCGCATGAGGAAGATATTCATATACGACACGACTCTCCGTGACGGAGCGCAGTTCGAGGGGATATCTTTTACCGTCCAGGATAAACTTCGGATCTGCGAAAAACTCGACTCCCTGGGTATTGATTTCATAGAAGGCGGATGGCCGGGCGCCAATCCCAAGGAAAGCGAATTTTTCGAGGTAGCCTCAAAACAGCTAAAACTGAAAAGGTCAAAGCTTGTCGCCTTCGGGAGCACCCGGCGAGTTGACTCCAAGGTCGCAAAAGATGCCATAGTAAACGCTCTTTTGAAAGCTGGGACGGAATATGTCACTATTTTCGGTAAGACCTGGGACCTCCATGTGAAAGAGGTCCTCAGGACCTCTGAGAAAGAGAATCTCAAAATGATAAGCGATACCGTTTCTTTTCTCTCTGGGAAAGGAAGGAATGTCATTTATGACGCCGAGCATTTTTTTGACGGTTACGAGAATAACCCCGTATATGCGGTGGAAACCCTCAAGGCGGCTTTCGACGCAGGGGCCGAAACCCTTGTGCTTTGCGATACTAACGGCGGGACTTTGACGGGAAGGGTATATGAGATAGTTGAGGAAGTTAAGGGAAAGATACACGCTCCGCTCGGGATACATACACATAACGACGCCGAGATGGCCGTCGCCAATTCGATAGCGGCTGTCGAGGCCGGTTGCGTTCAGGTGCAGGGAACTTTTAACGGCTATGGCGAAAGGTGCGGTAACGCGAATCTTGTATCTATCGTTCCTGCGCTACGCTTCAAGCTTGGATACGATTGCCTGTCGGATCTTGCCCTCATGGAGTTTACCGAGGCCTCCAAATATATAGCTGAGACCGCTAACATGAAACACCATGACTCCCAGCCTTACGTCGGCTCTAGCGCTTTCGCCCACAAAGCCGGCGTTCACATAAACGCGATGATGAAGGATCCGAGGAGCTACGAACATATGGATCCGTCTAAGACCGGGAATAAAAGGCGTATACTCATTTCCGAACTTTCGGGCAGGTCAAGCATAGTCAAGAAAGCCGGTGAGATGGGGATCATGATGGACCAGGGTTCGCCTGAAGCGATGAAAATACTCAACCAGGTCCAGGATATGGAAAAGGAAGGATACCAGTTCGAGCTGGCGGAAGCTTCGCTTATGCTTCTTATGAAAAGGGCTTCGTCCTTCTCTCAAACATTTTTTTCGATAGATGACCTCAGGGTCATAGTCGAGAAAAGGTTCGGCGGGAATATCGTTTCCGAGGCTACGGTGAAGGTCAGGGTCGGAGATGTTGAAAGGCATACGGTTTCGATGGGTGACGGCCCGGTCCACGCGATGGACCAGGCGCTCAGGAAATCGCTGGTCGACTATTACCCTCATCTCAAAAAAATGCATCTCTCTGATTTTAGGGTGAGGGTGCTCGATGAGAGATCGGGAACCGCAGCCAAGGTCCGGGTGCTAATACAGAGCCAGGATGAACAGGACTCGTGGTGGACGGTGGGCGTATCGGAAAATATAATCGAGGCCAGCTGGAAAGCCATTCTGGATTCCATTGAATACAAACTGCTTAAGGACATGCCCGCGGGAAAGGATAAAAAGGCCTCAAAACAAAAGAACACTTCCGGCCGGGCGAGATAACCACTATGTCAAATATCATACCGACCAGGTACGAGCCTAAAGAGATCGAGGAGAGGATCTACGCTGAGTGGGAGGAGAAAAAGCTCTTTCGCGCCGACGAGAGCTCCCAAAAAAGCGCGTATTCGATAGTCATCCCGCCGCCTAATGTTACCGGCGTCCTCCATATGGGCCACGCGCTCAACAACACCATCCAGGACATTCTCGTCCGATGGAAGCGGATGCAGGGGTACGATACTCTCTGGCTCCCAGGGACGGACCACGCCGGGATAGCTACGCAGAACGTGGTTGAAAGAGCTCTCGCCAAAGAGAAGAGAACCAGGGCGGACATGGGGCGGGATAAATTTCTTGAACGGGTGTGGCAGTGGAAGGAAGAATACGGCGGGACCATAATCCATCAGCTCAAACGCCTGGGATGTTCCTGTGACTGGACGAGGACCAGGTTCACGATGGATAAGGGTCTTTCCGAAGCGGTCATGGAAGTTTTTAAAAGGTTGTTCGAGGACAGGCTGCTTTACAAGGGAGATTATATCATAAACTGGTGCCCGCGCTGCGGGACAGCGCTTTCCGATGAGGAAGCGGAACACAGGGACCTGTCCGGGAAATTATATTACATCAAGTACCAGGTCGAAGGCGCCTTGAAGCTCGAAATAGAGAACAAGGATTACATAGTGGTCGCGACAACGCGTCCGGAAACTCTTCTCGGGGACGTCGCCGTCGCCGTTAATCCGGACGACGAAAGGTATTCATGGCTCGAAGGGAAGAAGGTCATCCTACCCATCCTCAAACGCAGACTCGACGTCATTTTTGATAAGGAGGTCGACCCATCTTTCGGGACTGGAGCGCTGAAAGTGACCCCCGCGCATGACCCCGTTGATTTCGCCCTCGCGGTGAAACATGATCTAAAGCCCATAAACGCGATGAATAACGACGGTACGATCAACGAGAACGGCGGAGAATACCAGGGGTTAGACAGGTTCGAGGCCAGAGAAGCTATAGTCGAGGAGTTGAAGCAGCGGCATCAGTTCGTAAAAATGGAAGATCACGATCATTCGGTCGGGCATTGCTACAGATGTCATACGGTTGTTGAACCGAGGCTCTCAAAGCAGTGGTTCGTGAGGATGAAACCACTTGCGGTCGAGGGCATACAGGTCGTTAACGAGGGGAAGATCAGGTTCCATCCCGAGAGATGGACGAAAGTATATCTTAACTGGATGGAGAATATCCGCGACTGGTGCGTTTCACGCCAGATCTGGTGGGGTCATAGGATCCCGGTATGGTACTGCGTTGATTGCCTCGGTGGAAAGTCTCCCAGGGATGTCGAGGTGGACGGGCCGGGCGTTACGGGCGTTTTTCTCGTGACCGGGGAAGAGAAAACGACGAAATGCCCGTTCTGCGGCGGTGGTAACACCGCACAGGACCCGGACGTTCTTGACACATGGTTCAGCTCTTGGTTATGGCCGTTCTCAACGATGGGTTGGCCCAGGGAGACCGCGGAACTCACGAAATTCTATCCGACCGACGCGCTGGTCACAGCCCAGGAGATCATATTTTTCTGGGTAGCCAGGATGATAATGGCTGGGCTCAAATTCCGCGAAGATATTCCTTTCAGGGATGTATACATACACGGTACGGTGAGGGATTCAACCGGCACCAAAATGTCAAAATCGCTCGGGAACGTCATTGATCCGCTGGAAGTCATACAGGAAGTTGGGGCCGACGCGTTAAGGTACAGCATAATCTCGATCACCTCCCAGGGGCAGGACGTGTTCCTTTCGAAGGACAAATTTGAGTTCGGGCGTAACTTCGCGAATAAATTGTGGAACGCGTCGCGTTACGTGATGATGAATATGGAGGATCACGTTCCCGGTAAGGCATCCGCGGGGAACGATCTTGCGGGAAAATGGATAATGAGCGCTTATAATCAGGCTGTGGACGATGTCCAGAAAAGTCTTGTCGCGTTCAGGTTCAACGACGCGGCGTCAGCTCTGTATGAGTTCGTCTGGCACAAATATTGCGACTGGTATCTCGAGCTTTCCAAGCTTTCTGAGGATAAGGTTGTTACGCGTGAAATACTAATAACCGTTCTGGACGGGATACTCCGACTTATGCATCCTTTCATGCCATTTATTACCGAGGAGATATGGCAGAAGTTGCCATCAAAGAACGGTGAGTTCCTCATGACCTCCGGTTGGCCGGTTTTTGACGAAACGTCCGTCGACCTCGTGGCTACTAATAGCATGGAAGCTCTCATAGCTATGATCACGGCGGTACGCAATATAAGGTCTTTCTGGAATATAGAGCCTAAAGTATCGGTTGATGTCGTTTTTAAAGTAGAAAATAAGCGGGATGCGGCCCTTATCTCGGAAAATTCGGTGTATGTCGAAAAATTAGGGAGATGTTCGATCAAGGAAATCAGCGAAAAGGCCGCCCGTCCCGGCAAGTCGGTCTCTTCTCTGGTCAACAGGATAAAGGTCTTTGTCCTTCTCGGGGACGCCATTGATCTTGAAAAAGAGGGAAAACGCATATCCGACAGGATAGAAGAGCTCCAGAATTATCTTATCACTTTGGAAAAGAAACTTGATAACAAGGATTTCGTTTCGAGGGCGCCAGCCGAGATAGTCGAGAAGGAAAAATCCAAAAAGGAAAAATTTACGCGCGAGGTCAGGACTCTTAAGGAGAACCTTGAGGCGATCAAATAATAGAAAATAAGAAACGAAATAAAGAATCAAGCATCCAGAATTAAGGATCCAGAATATGGATAACAAATCTGAGAAGAGGAGATTGCAGAGCGTTCTTTCACATGCCGGAGTTTGCAGCCGCAGGGCTGCCTCCGGTATCATAGAATCCGGCAGGGTAAAAGTGGACGGCAGTACGGTACGGGACAAGGGGGCGAGGGTCGATCCGTCGGTGAGCGAGATACTTCTGGATGATAAGCCTGTTTTTTCGGCCGAAAAAAAACATTACTACCTTTTTAATAAACCGCTGAACGTTATATCGACCGTTAGCGACACTCACGACAGGAGAAAAATAACGGATTTTTTTTCGTCTGTGAAAGCGAGGCTTTACCCTGTAGGGAGACTGGATAAGGACACGACCGGTCTTATTATTGTGACCAATGACGGCGAGCTTTGTCACAGGTTATCCCATCCAAGTTTTGAGGTAGAGAAAGAATATATGGTCACCGTTTCGGGTAGCGTTCCAGGGGCGCGAGCGAAGGAGATGGAAGGCGGGGTGGTCATCGACGGCGAAAAGACTTATCCTTGTCGGATCGATATTACGGAAAAAGGCGATAAATATACCGTTTTAACGGTTAAATTGCATGAGGGCCGAAAAAGACAGATCAGGAAAATGTTCGCCGCTTCCGGCTTCAGGGTGAGGGATCTTGAGAGGATAAAATACGCGGGGCTTACCATAGACGGCCTTAAAAGCGGCGAATACAGAGCCCTCTCGCATGCGGAGGTCGAAAAGCTTTTCAAATTGACCGGAAGAAGATGAAGGGGATAAAGTTATGGATGTAAATATGACCAGGGTCGGCAAGGTGGTGCAGTTCGCGATAAAGGAAGATGTATGGACAAGAGATATTACCTCGGAATCGGTATTGGATCCCGCCCAAGAGATCACCGCGGCGATCACGGCCAAACAGCCCGGGATAGTTTGCGGGATACAGGTCGTTGAAAAAGCTTTTAATCTAGTGGATCCTAATACACGTTTTAAATACATGGTCAAGGATGGCGACCGCGTCGAAGCCGGAAGGGAAATAGCTTTTATAGAAGGCAACGTTCTCTCTGTGATGAGGACGGAAAGGGTCGCTTTGAATTTCCTCTCCTATCTCAGCGGTGTATCCACAAGAACGCGGGAATTTGTCGACAAAGTACGCGGGACGAAAGCAAAGATATATGACACGCGCAAAACTATGCCGCTCCACAGATACATGCAGAAATATGCCGTCCGCGTAGGCGGGGGAGAGAACCACCGCTGGGGGCTATGGGATATGGTCCTTATCAAGGATAACCACCTAAGGGCCTACGGCATCAGGAAAAAGACCGTCAATAACGAAAGCGTGATAAGGGGTATAATAAAGGAAGCGAGGGAGAACGTACAACGGAATATTAAGATCGAAATAGAGGTTGAAAGCCTGAACGAAGCCAGATACGCGCTTCACGAGGCTCCGGACATCATTATGCTGGATAATATGCAGCCCGAAGAGGTAAGGAAAGCCGTGAAGGTACGTTCAGAAATGGGGCTGGAGGACAGGGTAAAACTTGAGGTTTCGGGCGGCATAACCGTCGCCAATGTCAGAGAATACGCCGAGACCGGGATAGATATGATATCTTCAGGGTCATTGACGGCGTCTATATCTTCAATGGATTACGGCATGGAGATCGTTATGAGGGATAACCAGTAGTGCCGGTTGTCCGTTGTCAGTTGCCGGTTGTAGGTTCTTTGTCTCCCCTCGGTCATAGCTTTGAATAATGATAATTGAATAAACAGGCAACGGGCAACAGGCACCCGACAACTAACCAGTTGTTCCTCTGGATATCCGACTATGGACAAGTTTCAGCTGATCACTGATATGAAACCCGCCGGCGACCAGCCCGATGCTATTCTAGCTATGACGCGCTCCATTACGGCTGGCAACAAATATCAGACGCTCATAGGAGTTACCGGCAGCGGAAAAACCTTTACTATGGCCAATATCATCGAAAAGGTGAATAAGCCAGTCCTCGTGATATCCCACAATAAAACCCTAGCCGCCCAGCTTTATTCTGAGTTCAAGGATTTTTTTCCGAACAACGCCGTAGAATACTTCGTTTCTTATTACGACTATTATCAGCCCGAAGCGTATGTCCCTCAGACCGACCTTTATATCGAAAAGGACGCATCTATTAACGAGGATATTGACAGGCTAAGACTATCGGCTACCAGCTCATTATTCTCGAGGAGAGACGTGGTTATAGTCGCCAGCATTTCATGCATTTACGGCCTGGGTTCTCCCGAAGATTATTCTACAATGCTTGTCAAGGTCGCTAGAAACGAGAGGGTCGAGAGGGACGAAGTACTGAAAAAGCTGGTTGATATCCAATACACGCGGGATAATTACAGCCTTGAAAGGGGAAAGTTCCGTGTTAGGGGAGATACCGTGGAGATACTGCCGGCATACAAGCAGACCGCCGTGCGAATTGACCTATTGGGCGATGAGGTTTCCCGGATAGCGGAGATCGATCCCGTCTCCGGCGATATCCTGGCCGAGCTCGACAAAATATTTATCTATCCGGCGAAGCATTTTGTCACAACAGAGGAAAAGATAAAAAAAGCGGTGTGCGCGATCCAGGCGGAACTTGAGGAAAGGCTCTCTTTTCTTCGCTCTAGCGGCAAGCTGCTTGAAGCTCAAAGGATCGAAGGCCGGACTAAATACGATATAGAGATGCTGAGCGAGTTAGGGTACTGTAACGGCATAGAGAACTATTCAAGGCATCTATCCGGAAGGGCTCCGGGATCAAGGCCGTGGTGTCTGTTGGATTATTTCGGTGATGATTACCTCGTGATAATAGACGAATCCCACGTGACGCTCCCGCAGGTTCACGCCATGTATAACGGCGACCAGGCGAGGAAGCGGACGCTTGTGGACTACGGCTTCAGGCTGCCTTCGGCGCTCGATAACAGACCACTAAAATATGAGGAGTTCATGGAAATCGTCCGCCGCATCCTTTATGTTTCAGCAACTCCCGGGGAATTTGAGATAAGGACCAGCGCCGTTGTCGCTGAGCAGATCATAAGGCCTACTGGCCTTATCGACCCTTTGATCGAGGTGCGTCCGACCGAAAGGCAGATACACGATCTTGCCGGTGAGATAGTTAAGCGGGCGAAAAGAGGCGAAAGGACCCTGGTCACGACCCTCACTAAAAGGATGGCCGAGGAGCTCACAAGGTTCCTTAAGGAGATGAAGCTAAGGGTCAGCTACATACATTCGGAAGTTAATACCATGGACCGGGTGGAGATAGTGAGGGATCTGAGGCTTGGAGAATTCGATTGTCTTGTAGGGGTCAATCTTTTAAGGGAAGGGCTGGACATGCCGGAGGTTTCTCTTGTCGCGATACTGGACGCTGATAAAGAAGGTTTTTTAAGGAGCGGGACTAGCCTCCTTCAGACCGCTGGAAGGGCCGCCAGGCATATTAACGGTGAAGTGATATTTTACGCGGACAATATCACCGACTCCATGAAAAAGGTCATCGATATCACCAACACGAGGAGAACAAAGCAGGCGGGCTATAATAGAGATCATGGCATAACTCCCGTGACCATCGTAAAGGCCATAAAAGAAGGAGTAGAATCTTACCGAAAGGCAAAGGAAGTTACGGCGGAAGCGATAGGCGGTAAGGAAGGCGAGTACGACATTGTAGAGCTGATAGGCGAGATAGAGCGAGAAATGGAACAGGCCGCAAGGAACCTGGAGTTCGAAAAAGCTATTGTTCTTCGTGACGAGAGACAGAGACTTAGGGAAATGTTGGGCGACCGGGCAGGGGACAAGGGGCAAGGGTCAGGGAAAGGGGAAGGTTTGGGCGGGGTTGTCGGGGGTGAAAAGAAGAATGGGGCAAAAAAGCGGCGGAAGAAGTTCAGGCGAAGATGAAGAACGATCTTGAGATCAAAGGGAAAATAATATGGCTTTTAAGGGATAGCAAAGAAGGGTATATTTCCGGAGAGAGCATATCGAAAAAATTGGGTTTTTCACGGGCATATCTTTGGAAATATATATCCGAACTGAGGGATGACGGGTATTCGATCGACGCGGAGCCGCATAAGGGTTACTCGTTAAGATCGTCGCCCGACAAATTATTCGATTTTGAGGTGAAGCGCCTTTTACGGACCCAGACAATCGGTAAAAACGGGCTATATTATTACAGCAAGATCTCTTCAACTAACGACACGGCGTACGCTCTTGCCGAAGAAGGGGTCAAAGACGGAGCGGTCGTCATCGCCGAGGTCCAGACCGGAGGGAAAGGAAGGCTCGGAAGAAAATGGGTTTCACCTCCAGGCGGGCTCTATTTTTCGTTAGTTCTCCGGCCCGGGCTGCCTCTAAAGGATGTCCAGTCAGTCACTCTCCTCGCCGCGAGCGCTGTTTCCCGTTCGATCCTGAACGTTACCGGCGTTCGGACGGGCATAAAATGGCCGAATGATGTCTTTTTTAAGGATAAGAAGATATGCGGTATACTGACGGAAGTGAAAGCTCATCCCGATAAGCTTGATTATCTGATTTTGGGGGTAGGGGTGAACGTTAATACCCCTGTCTCTAAGTTGCCCGCGATGTCGACGAGCATAAAGGATGTAGCGAATTACTCAACTGACAGGCGAGCGCTTCTTTCGGACATTCTTTTCGAGTTCGAGGCGAGATACAACGAGCTTAAAGATAAGGGGTTCGGGCGCTTAAGGGAAGAATGCAAAAAGTATTCGATTTTGCTGGGCAATAAAGTTAAAATAACACTGCATGACAGAATTATTGAAGGGATAGCCGAGGACATCGACGAGATCGGCGCGCTCGTCGTTGCCGGCGCTAACGGAAAAAAGCAAAGGATCTTTTCAGGTGACGTTGAATTGTGCCGAATGTGATCGGTAAGACTGTTTTTACACATTCGGCGGTGCAAAACCCCGCCGTTAACGGCGGGGTCGGGAAAGTCGCCTCAGTATGAACTTTTCCCTTGAAACCCAGGGCTTTAGCCCTGGGAGTATGAATGGGTTCATTAGAAATAGCGGGACACGGTCATAGGGAGGGATCGGATGAAACTGCTTATAGATATCGGGAACACAAATACGGCTCTTCAGCTCCTCTCCGGCGATAAATTCGTTAAGAGGTTCACCATCCATACTTCAAGAAAAGGGGTGTGTATAAAGTCGCTCAGCCGCCTTCTCAGGAGCTGCCTGGGAGATATTGACGAGATCATAATCGTAAGCGTTGTCCCAAGATTCCTTTTAATGATCGCCGCGTCGCTTAGGAAGATCAGCGTGAAATGGCGGATAAAAGTCGTCGGTAAAGACCTTTTTGTGCCTATAGTCAACAAATACAAGTATCCTAAGCAGGTCGGGCAGGACAGGCTTCTAGCGGCGTTCGCTTCAATCCTCCATTTTCCTCCCCCGGCTGTGGCGATCGATTTCGGCACGGCCGTCACGTTCGATTATGTCAATTCCTCCCGTGAATATGAGGGAGGGTTAATATTTCCCGGAATGAGGCTGGCTGAGAGCTATCTCGAGGAAGATACCGCGCTTCTTCCAAGCATTCGTATAGAGCCGGCTAAAGGATTCATCGGAAAAGACACGAAAAGCAGCATGAACAACGGATTGATCTATGGTTACACTTTTTTATGCGACGGCATGGTGCGTAAGTTCAGGGAGAAATACGGCAGCAAGATAAAAGTGATTGCCACGGGCGGAGACGCCGCTCTTATCGCGCGATATTCACGGGAGATCGACAAAGTCGTTCCGGACCTTATATTCGAAGGGATGAGGGAAATGATAGCGGTTAAAAAAGGATGAATAGCATGAGAAAATATATTCTGTACGCTCTGTTCCCGGTTGTTTTAGCGGCAATAATTATGGGGTGCGGCAATAAGGAAGATCTTAAAGGGGATGTGATCGCAACGGTGAACGGTGAGCCTGTTTACGCGAAAGATGTCGAGTGGTCCATTGAACTTAATAAGAAGCGCGACCCCATGTTCAAACTTACTCCTCTAACGTTCAAAGAACAGGTCGACATGATCATAGATAAAAAACTTCTAATACAGGAAGCCAGAAAGGAGAAGCTTGACAGGACGGAACGGTTCGTTTCCACCATACAGTCTTTCTGGGAGCAGACGCTTATACGCGACCTCATGGATCAAAGGTCGAGAAATATCGTCAGTTCGATCAAGGTGTCAGAGTCTGAAATTGAAGGATATTACAAGAACATATCGCATCAAAAGGTATTTCAGGTCCTTAGGACCGCCGACAAGGAGAAAGTGTCTCGCCTGGTCCTGAAAGATCCCAAAGATATAGAGTGGGAGGAGACCGTCGGCCCTATAACATATGATGATGCCTCGGCGGTCATGAAAAAGGCTTTCGCTTTTTCGGAAGGCAGGATGAAGGTCATCGAGGATGGTGGGACATATTTCCTCTTTTTCGTGAAATCGGATAAGTCGATCCCTCTCGGGCCGCTCGCCGATATCAGGAATAAGATCGGGGAAAAGATAATGAACGACAGAAAGAACGAGATGTTCGACGGATGGCTTGGCTCTGTCAGGCGTAAAGCCACAATAGATATCAACAGTTCGGTCATGAAGGGGATGAGCTCGAAATATGAAGATCAAGAATAGAAGAAAGAATTATTTTATTAAGAAGCAGTTCCAGACCGAATTTTTTATTAAATTTATCGCACTTTTGCTTTCTGAGGGCCTTCTCCTGACTTCGCTTTTTATGCTCATGGCAAGAGGGACTCTTGTAACGGCATATGGCTCAGACGGTCTTGTCATAAAAACGGCCGGGGGATATTTCTTTCTTAATTTCATCATAGCGACCCTTCTTGTCGGAACGGCTATAGGTATTGCCGGAGTATTTGTTTTTATCTATCTGACTCACAGGTTGGGGGGACCGCTATACAAGATCGAAAAGACCATCGGCGAAGCAGCTGAAGGCGATATCTCTAAAAGGATCGAGCTTCGGAGCACCGACCAGCTCGGTGACCTTAAAGATGGCCTTAATTTTTTCTTGGATTCGGTCGACGGGTATATCTCTGAGATAAAAAAGGACCTCTCTGGTATCATAACGTGCTGTTCCGATAGCGATGGAATGGATCCCGAGAAGGTCCGAGAGCTCGGGGCCAGACTGGAAAAGATGAGGGCGTCCCTGACTTTTTTTAATACATCCAAGTATAATGAAAATAAACCTTAACCTTGTTTTTTATGCGGTATTGGCTGCCATGCCGGCGATATTCCCTTTCTCCAGTTCCGCGGGAGAAGAAAGAGATTTTGACACTTCCTACTGCTCGATAACATATCCCGATACAAAGACCCTCGGGGATTTCTTTTTCAGGATCGGCGGAAGGCGGTTCAATTTCGAGGACGATACAGCACTCGCCAGGTCGAGGGCCGACAGGATAATCGACAGGGTGATGGCTATCCTCGGGATGTATCCGAAAAATTTCAAGGTTCGTGTCCGACTCTATTCCGAGTATTCTCTGGGGTCGATCGCTTCTTACGATTCAAAAACCGACGTTGTGACCGTATACGCCAATAAGGTCACTGACGGAGTATTCGCCCATGAGGTGGCTCATGCAGTCATCTGTAAGTATTTTCACCCAAACCCTCCCGGCAAGGCCCAGGAAATATTGACACAATATGTGGACAAGCATCTTTGGGATGATTACTAAAACGAAAGCCTGTTCAGCGAGCAAGTCAGACTTCGTCATCCCTTAGAAGTGAAAATTTCTTGCTGAATAAAATATTAGTATGCTATAATACCCGCGCTTTTGATTAGAGTGCTTTATGCCCGCATAGCTCAGTTGGTAGAGCAACTGACTCTTAATCAGTGGGTCCAAGGTTCGAGCCCTTGTGCGGGTACCATAAATTCGGCACATAGCTGGATTTGTGAGAATAGAGAACGGATATTGGAAAATAGATGTGGTGGATTTTGCATCCATCTTATATAATGGTGAACCGTTCTCTTCTCTCTAATTTCTATTGTTCTATGACGCGGGTGTAGCTCAGTTGGTAGAGCATCACGTTGCCAACGTGATTGTCGTCGGTTCGAGCCCGATCACCCGCTCCAATTTTTTAAGGAAAGCATGAATACTGTCCGGAGCTTTTTCTTCCCCGTTCGCATTATTATCGCTGGCGCGTTGACACTTTCGTTACAACAATCAGGGAGACACTAATATGAAGCTCATCGAACTGTTAGATCCGGAAGCGGTAACCGTCAGTATCCAGTCAAACAATAAAGAGGGCGTTCTTTCGGAGTTGGTAGATCTTCTGGTTAAATCCGGAAGCATAAAAAAAGCTGAGAAAGATATGGTCTTGAAGAAGCTCAAAGAAAGAGAGGTCCTCGGGTCAACGGGCATAGGTAAAGGGGTCGGAATACCTCACGCAAAGTGTCCTTTCGTCAAGAAGATGGTAGCGGCTATCGGGATATCGAAAGAACCCGTGGATTTTAAATCATTGGACGGCGAGCCCACGCATATTTTCTTCCTTTTGATAGCGCCGGGAGACAACCCGGGACCGCACCTGAAATCACTCGCGAAGATCTCGCGTCTATTGGATGACAAATTCATCAGGGATCGGTTGCGGTCCGCGCAGGACAGCGCGCAGGTCCTCAAAATAATTAAGGATGAGGAACAGAAGAAGCTCGTGTAGAGTTCTTCTGACCTCTTTGCTCTAAGGGCCGCCGACCGGCGGCGGTACGCACCGGGGATCATGAAAAGACTGAAATGGCTATATCCTGGAATGCTCATCAAACGGTGGATAAGTCTGTCCGTTATCGGGATAGTCATGGTCGCTATGGGTTTTGTGATCGTCATAGCCGAAAAAATACCGGAGAACAAGACGATCGCCGGGCTCATAATAATCCTCGGGATAATGATCATGGTCTACGCCGTGAAAAGGATATTTAAAACACTTGTCACAGCCCTCGTGCCCCAAAGTTATGACAGCCTCCTGGTCGATAAGGTATACGAGAAACACGTGCTTGTCAGGGGGCCGAAGATAGTAGTTATAGGCGGCGGCACGGGTCTTTCAACTCTTCTCACAGGTCTAAAGACCAGGACCAGCAATATTACCGCCATAGTTACCGTAGCGGACGATGGCGGGTCTTCAGGAAGGCTAAGGAAAGAATTCGACGTACTCCCACCGGGCGATATAAGGAACTGCCTGGTGGCTCTTTCAGATTCGGAGGATATACTGGGTCCTCTTTTCCAATTCAGGTTCGAGGAGGGTAAAGAGCTCGAGGGGCATAATTTCGGGAATCTTTTCATTACGGCTCTTTCCAAGATCACCGGAGATTTTAACAGGGCCATAAGGGAGTCAAGCAAGGTCCTGAACATAAGGGGAAGCGTCTTCCCGGCGACGCTAGATAAAGTTCAGCTTATTGCCGAAAGGCAGGACGGAAGGAGGATAACCGGGGAAAGCCGAATAAGGGAAGAGAGCGGCAGTCCCATAGTCAGGATGTACATTACTCCGGAAGATTGCGAAGCCTCTAGTGAGGCTCTCGAAGCTATAAAAAAAGCGGATGTAATAGTGCTTGGTCCCGGGAGTCTTTATACGAGCGTTATGCCTAATCTCCTCATATCCGGCATTAAAGACACGATAACCGGTGCCAGGGGCATAAAGATCTATGTTTGCAACATTATGACCGAGTACGGCGAGACGGACGACTATTCCGTGAGTGAGCACGCAAAGGCGGTCATAAAACATACCGCCGGCAGGTTCATGGATTATTGCGTTTGTAATACAAGAAAAATACCCGAGAGGCTGTCCGAGAAGTATAAAATAAAAAAACAGTTTCCCGTAAAGACCACTGCCAGGGACGAGGAGTGGTTCAGCGACGAAAAGATACTTCTTATAAAGGCGGATATCGCCAGCATGGAAGAGTTCGTCAGGCATGATCCGAGAAAGCTTTCGGACGTCATTATGAATATCTATAACGCGGCGAAGCACGGCGGGTAGCGAGAGGATGATCATAAAAAAAGAGGTGATAGTCAGGAACGGTTCAGGTCTGCACGCGCGGCCAGCGGCGATGTTCGTTCAGATCGCAAATAAATACTCGAGCGTCATCAAAATAGTTAAGGACGGGCAGGAAGTCAACGGCAAGTCAATAATGGGTATACTGATGCTTGCCGCGGAAAAAGGCGCAAGGGTCGTCCTGACAGTTGACGGCGTTGACGCGGAGGCGGCCGCCCAGGAGTTGGAGACTTTCCTCCTTAAGGAAAAAGATCCGGAGATGTAAGGGATAGGTTCTAAGATCATGCAAAAAGGCAAAAAAGATAAAGGCAAGGAAAAAAAGCAGCTCCAGCTCCGCGGGATACCGGCGGCGCCGGGGATAACGATCGGCAAGGTCTACATTGTGGGTGTTGAGGACCTTCTCCCGCCGGAAAGGAACATAACAGAACAGGAAGTGCCTTCCGAGATATCCAGGTTCAAAAAGGTCCTCGAATCCACGAGAAAAGAAATAATAAATATCGAGAAAAAGATATCCAAGGAGATGGGGGTTGAGCAAGGGAAGATATTCAGCGCTCATCTGCTCGTTCTCGACGACCCTGTTTTGAGCGAAGAGGTCGTGACAAGGATCAGGAAAAAAAAGAAAAATATCGAGACCATATTCGCCGAAGTGCTCAATAAGTACGTCAGTGTTCTTTCCGAAGCCAGGGACGAATATCTCAGGGACAGGATCAGTGATATAACCGATGTTGGCAAAAGGATATTGAGGAACCTGATCGGAGGTGATACCAGGGGTATTGAAGGGCTAATCGATAGATCGATCGTGATAGCGTACGACCTTGCCCCGTCCGATACGGCTATGATGCATAAAGGGAGCGTCTTGGGGTTTGCGACCGATATCGGAGGGAGGACCTCTCATACGGCGATAATGGCCAAATCGTTGGAAATACCGGCGGTTGTCGGTTTGGAAAACATCACTGATATAGTTATGCCGGGGGACACAGTGATCCTTGACGGTTTTCACGGCATTGTGATCGTGAACCCGACCAAAAGGTTCATCGATCAATACGAAAAAGAAAAAAAGAAGCATGAGCACCTTGAGAAGCAGCTTATCGATCTCAAGTTTCTTCCCAGCGAAACTCTCGACAAACGAAAGATCATCCTTGCCGGCAATATCGAGCTCCCTGAAGACGTCGCCAGCGTCATTTCCCACGGAGCCGAAGGGGTGGGGCTATACAGGACCGAGTATTTTTTCATGAACAGGAAAGATCTTCCTACCGAGGAGGAACAGTTCAACGCGTATAGGTCCGTGGCCGCCAGGATAAAGCCGCATCCTGTGACAATAAGGACGCTTGATGTGGGAGGGGATAAGTTCCTTTCCCAGCTAGACGTGCCGAAAGATATGAACCCTTTTCTTGGCTGGAGGGCGATCAGGTTCTGTCTCGCCAGGCCCGATGTTTTTAAAACTCAGCTAAAGGCGATACTTAGGGCGTCGGCTTTCGGTAAGCTCAGGCTTATGTACCCGATGATCTCCGGGATAGAAGAGTTCAGAAAAGCTAACGTCGTTCTGGAAGAAGCTAAATCGGAGCTCAGGAAAAAGAACATAGAGTTCGATAAGGACATGCCGGTGGGGGCGATGATAGAGGTGCCGTCGGCCGCTCTGACCAGCGATGCGCTCGCCAAGGAGGCGGATTTCTTCTCAATAGGCACCAACGACCTTATACAGTACTCTCTGGCCGTCGACCGGGTCAATGAGAAGATAGCTTATCTTTATGAACCGACTCATCCCGCGGTGCTTAACCTGATCAGGATGACCATTAATAACGGCCATAAGGAAAATATACCCGTAGGACTTTGCGGTGAGGTGAGCGGTGATATAGCGCTGGCCATCATTCTGATAGGGATGGGACTTGACGAGTTCAGCTCTTCCCCGATAGCGGTGCCGGAGTTGAAGAAGGTCATAAGGTCAGTTTCTTTCCTGGATGCGCAAAAAGTCACGGAAGAGGCCCTTAAAATGACCACCGGAACCGAGATCCTCAATTACGCGAAAGCTAAGCTTATGGAAATGGTCCCGGATATAGCTCTAATGAATTGATGTGTTCCTGGTCGATAAAGGACATACGGAGGTGAATATGAAAGGACTTATATTAGCCGCTGGATACGGGACAAGGCTTTACCCTCTGACCCTGAACCTGCCTAAACCGTTATTGGAAGTCGGCGGTAAGACTATCATGGAAAGACATTTGACCAAGCTTGAAGCGGTTGGAACCTGCGACGGGGTTTACATCGTCACTAATTCCAAGTTCGCTCACGTCATCTCTTCATGGTCGGAAAAACATAAATTCCGGTTCCCTGTCGAAATCGTCGACGATGGAACTATCACGAACGAAGACAGGCTCGGGGCGATAGGCGACATTAGGCTCGTTCTGGATAAGAAAGCCCCTTCATCGGACGTACTCATAATGGCAGGGGACAACCTTTTCGAGTTCCCGCTTTCGGGCTTTGTGTCTTTTGCAGGGAAAAAAGGATGCCTTACGGTAGCTCTTTACGACGTCAAGGAAAGGGAGCTCGCTAAAAAATACGGTATAGTTTCACTGGGCGTTGGAGAGCAGGTCACAGATTTCCAGGAAAAACCTAAGGAACCGGGGTCAACTCTCGCGTCGACAGGTATTTACTATCTCCCGGAAGCCAAACTTGGCTTTTTAGGGAAATACTTGAGTACCGGGAACTCCAAGGACGCGCCCGGTAATTTTGTGAAATGGATGTCGGAGAACGATAAGGTTTACGGTTACGTTTTCAGGGAAGGGTGGTATGATATCGGCGATATAGATTCCCTTCATAAAGCCGATCGTGAATACAGGGAGAAGGGAATATAGAAAATAAGAAAAGGAGAGTTTAATGAAAGAGAAGTATTTGTTCACATCAGAAAGTGTCACTGAAGGTCATCCCGATAAAGTATGCGACCAGATATCCGATTCGATACTGGACGCCATAATCAAGAACGACCCGAGCTGCAGGGTGGCCTGCGAAACGCTCGTTACGACCGGACTGGCCGTCGTCGCCGGGGAAATAACGACTTCCTGCTATGTTGACATACCCAAGATAGTAAGGAACACTATTAAGGAAATAGGGTATACCGACGCGAAGTACGGGTTCGATTACCTGACATGCGGCGTCCTTACTTCCATACAGGAGCAGTCTCCGGATATAGCCATGGGAGTCGATGTCGGCGGGGCCGGAGACCAGGGTATGATGTTCGGGTACGCTACCAGCGAGACCAAGGAGCTTATGCCGATGCCGATAATACTGGCGCATGGTCTGACAAAGAGGTTATCAAGGGTCAGGAAAGAGAACATCCTTAAATATCTCAGGCCCGACGGCAAGAGCCAGGTCACGGTCGAATATGTTAACGGCAAGCCTCTAAGGGTCGAAGCCGTGATAGTCAGCGCCCATCATGACAAAAAAGTCGATATGACCACCATGGCCGGGGATATCAGGAAATATGTCATAAATGAGGTGATACCCGCTGAATTTCTGGACAAGAACACCAAGATATTCATTAATCCAACCGGCCGCTTCGAGGTCGGAGGGCCTCAGGGCGATTCCGGAGTTACAGGCAGGAAGATCATCGTAGACACATACGGCGGCGTGGGGAGCCACGGCGGCGGAGCGTTCAGCGGCAAAGACCCGTCGAAAGTTGACAGGTCAGCTTCCTATATGGCCAGGTACGTGGCGAAGAACATAGTAGCTTCAGGTATTGCCGAAAAATGCGAGATACAGATAGCTTATGCCATCGGCATTGCGGAACCGGTCAGCGTTATGGTCAACACCTTCGGCACGGGTAAAATATCCGAGGATAAGATAGGTAAGGCCATAAGGGAGGTTTTCAACCTTACTCCCGCGGGCATAATCGAGCACCTCAAGCTCAGAAGGCCTATATTTAAAAAGACCGCCGCTTATGGCCACTTCGGAAGGATAGAGGAAGGTTTCACATGGGAAGAGACAGGTAAAGCCGTGGAGTTCAAGAAAAAAGCAAAGTAAAATAACCAGAATGGAGAATGATATGGTAAAAAACGATATTAGGGACGTTAAATTGAGTAAGAAAGGTGCGCTTAGGATCGAATGGGCGGGGACGAACATGCCGGTGGTCAAGTCTATAGCCGGCAGGTTCAGGAAGGAAAAGCCACTCAAAGGCATAAGGATAGGGGCCTGCCTTCATGTTACAACCGAAACCGCCAACTTAATGACGGCTCTCGCCGACGGCGGCGCGGAAGTCAGTCTGTGCGCGTCAAACCCCTTGTCTACACAGGATGATGTGGCTTCTTCTCTTGTCGCCGACCATGGGATCCCGGTTTTCGCGATCAAAGGCGAGGACAATAAAACATATTACAAGCATATCAATAGCGTTCTGGATATGAAACCTCACATCACGATGGACGACGGCGCGGATCTTGTTTCCCGGCTTCATTCGGACAGGAAAGATCTCGTTAAGAACATAATTGGAGGCACAGAAGAGACCACCACAGGGGTGATCAGGCTGAAAAGTCTCGAGGCGAAAGGCATGCTGAAGTTCCCGATAATCGCCGTGAACGACGCACTGACAAAGCACCTTTTTGACAACAGGTACGGAACAGGCCAGTCAACAATAGACGGCATAATAAGGGCCACTAATCATCTGTTGGCCGGGAGCGTTGTTGTTGTGGCCGGATACGGGTGGTGCGGAAGAGGTGTCGCCGTAAAGGCGAGGGGGATGGGGGCTAAGGTCATAATCACAGAAATAAACGAGCTTAAGTCCCTTGAGGCTCTAATGGACGGTTTTGACGTAATGCCGATGAGCGAAGCGGCAAGGCTTGGAGAGATATTTATCACGCTGACCGGGAACATCAACGTCATCAGGGCGGAGCATTTCCGGGTCATGAAGGACGGCTCGATCGTAGCTAATTCCGGGCATTTTGACGTCGAGATCGATATCCCGGCTCTTGCTAAAATGTCGAAAAAAAGAAGAGTGATAAGGGATTTCACGGAGGAGTTCACTCTGAGTGACGGAAAAAAAATAATGCTTTTAGGCGAGGGCAGACTTATTAATCTTGCCGCGGCTGAAGGGCATCCGGCAATGGTCATGGATATGAGCTTCGCGAATCAGGCTCTTTCGGCGGAGTATGTCGTGAAAAACGCCGCCAAACTCGGGAATAAAGTGTATTCGGTGCCTGAGGAGCTTGACCAGCGGATAGCCGGGCTTAAGCTCGCTTCCAAGGGGATAAAGATAGATAAGCTTACGGTCCAGCAGAAAAAATATCTGGCAAGCTGGGAAATAGGCACTTGACCTATGCGGATCATAAACCGGTATGTCTTGAAAGAACTTGCGGGGCCATTTTTCGGATCTCTTCTTGTATCGACACTGATCCTCGCGGCTGGTAATATCATCCAGACCGTTGACATGGTGATCAATAAGGGAGTGGAGTTAACTCAGGTAATTAAGGTATTCGTTTACTTTCTCCCTTATGTCCTGATCTTCACGATACCTATTTCCGTACTTGCGTCGGTTCTACTCGGCTTTGGGAGACTTTCCGGGGATAACGAGGTAACCGCGCTCAGGACGAGCGGGGTTGGCCTTTTCAGGATGATATTCCCGGCAGTGATATGCGGGTTCATAATAAGCCTCATGAATGTGCCGCTAAATGATAAGATCCTTCCACAGGCGGAGTATTCTGCCAGAAAGCTGGTAAAGCAGATAGGTATAAAACATCCGGCCGCGCTTCTGGAGCCTGGGGTTTTTATTAAAGGCTTCAAAAATTACATCGTGTTTATCCATCAGGCGAAGGGGAATATCCTCCAGGATATACGTATATATGAACCGAACGATAAAGGGCCGACAAGGACCATAATAGCCGACAGGGGTGAGATAGTCTCAGTCCCTGATGAGAACAGCGTAAAGTTAAGGCTCGAGGACGGGAGCGCCGACGAAATAGACCCGAATAAGCCGGACGAGTTTTACAAAATAACTTTTGAGGAATATCAGCTTACCCTTAACCTCGACAAAACGACCGATATCAATAAGATCGAGAAAAAAGCCAGGGAAAAAAGCATTAAGGAGCTATTGTCCGATCTGGCGGATCTCAGGGGGGCAAAAGGCGGGAATATACCCATATTGATCGAAATAAACAAAAAGATCGCGCTGGCTTTTTCGAACCTGGTATTTGTTCTCGTTGGGATACCGCTTGCCATCACCGCTCACCGGAGGGAGAAATTCATAGGTTTCGGGATGGCGATGGGACTCTTCCTGTTGTATTGGGGGATCATGCTGGGCGGGATAGCATGCGCTATCAGGAATATCGTTCCGCCGTGGGTAGGGGTCTGGTCGGCGGACATTTTGCTTTTCATCCTGGCATCTGTCATGCTGGTAAGGATTTCCGCCAAATAATGAAGATACTGGAAAAACATATATTAAAGAGCTATCTTAGCTCTTTCCTGTTCTGCATATTGCTTTTGATGGTTCTGGGAGTGATAGGGGACATACTTGGCTTTTTGGACGACATATTCAAGAACAATATCCCGCTCTCAAGCATTTTCCAGTTCTATTTGTATTTCACTCCGTTCGCGTTCGTAAATATGGTCCCGTTCGCTTGCCTCATCAGCGCGGTTTTCGTATTCAATACCCTCAGCAAAAATCACGAGATATCCGCGATAATTACCAGCGGGGTAAGCCTATGGGCACCCATCAGGCCGGTCCTGATCGCCACTTTTATAATATGCCTTTTTACGTTCGTCGTTAACGAGAAACTTGTTCCGCCGACCGTTAAGAAGGCCGGGGACATAAAGCAGGAAAAACTTGAGAATCCCGGCGATGCCGGTCAGAAGGCGATATCCAATATCGCTATTTACGGAAAGTCTAACCGGATGATATTCGCCAAGGAGTTCCTGCCCAAAGAACAGAAGATCAATGAGCTTATAATACATGAGCAGGATAGGAACAAGTCTGTTGTGAGAAAAATAAACGTGAAGACGGCCGAATGGGATCAAAAAGGTTATTGGATCGGAACGGATATCCTGGTGTTCGACAGGGACAGAAGCGGAGAGTTCTCTCTCGACCCTAAATACTTCAAATCCAAGCAGCTTTCCATCGAAGAAGGACCTGCTGAGTTCATAAACGATCAATCCGACCCGAAATTCATGAGCTACAAGACGTTGTCCCGATATATCAAGGTGGTTTCACAGAATTCGGCCGTATCTGTCAAAAGGCTGATAGTTGATCTCAATTATAAGATCTCATTTCCCTTTACAGCCATGATAACGGTCATTGTTGGGATCCCTTTCAGCATTTCCACGGGAAGGGTCAATGCCCTTATCGGAATGGCCAGGGGTATAGTGATAGCGATGATGTATATTCCCGTAATGGCTGTTTCTCTCGCTTTCGGCAAGTCAGGAGCCATTGACCCGGCATTGTCAGCCTGGCTCGCGTACGCCCTTTTTGCGCTTGTCGGTATCCTTGCGGTTAATTTGCGAAGTTGACCCGGGGTAATCGATAGTACGGCGATAGTTGCGAGTCAGACAGGGAAACTCATGAACATCAAAAAGTCATAGCCAGAGAAGGAGAAAGATATGGATGACAAAGTATTGGAATTTGCTGAAGAAAAAAAACATATAATTAATGAGCTAAAGAGCGCATATGAGATAATATCTAGACTTCAGAAAGAGAACGATGAATTAAGAAAAAAGTTGCAGCTGAAGTAATGGAACTATTGCATATAGAGGAAGCATCTTACGAGAAGATAAATCACGTAACACTCTCGCCAACGTGAATCCTATCACCTGTTTCGCCCCCTTTGCTAATAACTCTTTCGAACAGGTTTCGATCGTGGCTCCCGTGGTTATTACATCGTCGGTAAGGAGGACTGTACGGCCGTAAATTTGTTCGCTTGAGGTTACAGTGAACGAGCCCCGGAGGTTCTTAACTCTTTTTTCGCGCGAGAGTCCCATTTGTGAGGAGGTGTTGACCGTTTTTCTGAGGATGTCAGTGAGTAACGGTTTGCCCAGCGTCCGGGATAGACCATAGGCTAATATTGCGCTTTGATTATAGCCTCGCGACCTGAACCTTTCCCGTGAGATAGGCACCGGAACGAGTAAATCGACGCCGTCTAAGATGGACGGATACAGGGCGATGAACCTTTCAATTATCCACAAAAACTCGCTCATCATATCCCTGCATTTTTTATATTTAAAAAGATGGAGGCATTTCATAATGATCCCGTTGTATTCAACGCAGGATATAACGTTATCCACGTAGCCGCCTAAACGAGGCGAAAGGAGTTGCTGCCCGGAAAGTTCTTTATGACATCCTGAACATATCGGCATAGGTCCGTTCCTATTTTCTTTTTTGCACAAAGGACATTTGGGGGGTAGCAAGAGTTTGCTAATATCCGCTAGGAGGGGGATAATATTTAACATATTAATATAGACACATTATTGGATCAAAATGTTTCAAAAAATCTTGATTTTAATGTTAGTTCCGTTAAAATACCTAAGTAATGAATAAGGAAAACAAAAGAGATATTTCTATATTATTCCTGCGGATCATGTTAGGATCTATTTTTTTCGCGCATGGAGCGCAGAAATTGTTTGGCATGTTCGGAGGTATCGGGATCGAAGGAACGACGCGGATGATGGAGGGGCTGGGGTTTTACGCACCTGAAACCTGCGCTGTTGTATGGTCATTTATCGAGTTTTTCGGCGGGATATTTCTCGCTTTCGGGGTCTTGGCCAGATATGCCGCCCTTTTACTATCGTTCATTATGGCAATAAGTATATTAAAAATTAATGCCTCTTACGGATTCTTTATTCAGAACGGAGGGTATGAATACAATTTGCTGATAATTGTCTCTTGTTTGCCCGTCATTCTACTTGGTGGCGGTAAGTGGTCGTTGTGGGACGTGTAGTTGTATGGAGGAGGAAAGATGAAAGTTACAATAGATGTAGACACATGTATAGGCTGCGGATTATGCGTTCAGATAGAACCATTGGCCTTTGAGATAGAGCTTGACAAGGCAGTTGTTAAGAGTGATATCGGTAACGCCGATCCAGGGGAAGTCCGAAGAGCGTCTGACCAATGTCCCGTCGACGCCATAAGGGTATCGGAATGATAAGCCCATTGTTGAAAAAGATCCTTGTGTCCGTCGTATCGTTGGCGGTCATATTGCTTTTTTTCGCTTTTTTAGATTCCCGGAGGGTAACGCCCGTATTGATGTACCATTCAATAAGCGTCGGAGGTGATAGCGGCACGCTTCAAGTTTCTCCTGAAAACTTTGACAGGCAAATGCGCTACCTTTCCAGGCGAGGATATAAGGTTATAACTTTGGACGAGCTTTATTCGTTCATGAAAGAAGGCAAAAAATATCTTCCCCGCACCGTGGCCATAACATTTGACGACGGTTTCGAGGATAATTATGTTAACGCTTTTCCAATTCTTTCAAAGTATAACATGCCTGCGACGATCTTTCTCGTGACGGGGTATATCGGGAAAAAAGAGAAATATCTGAACTGGGACCAGGTGCGTCTCATGCAAAAAAACGGTATCGATTTTGGCTGCCATACAATGAATCACGCTTATCTTCCTACGCTAAAGAGCGAGGATGAAGTGCTGGCGGAGATAAACGGGAGTAAGAACGACCTTGAAAATAATATCGGCACGGATGCCGGGTTCTTTTGTTATCCTACCGGCGGATATAATCAAAAGGTAAAAGAGCTTGTCAGGAGATCCGGATTTCTTATGGCGTTCACCACTAAACGCGGGGGTAATGCGGATAACATGGATCTATTCGCACTGAACAGGATCAAAGTAACTAACTCGGATATGGTGAAGCCCTTGCACTTTAAGGCCAAATTGTCAGGCTTTTATAACATACTCAGGACCGCCAGAGACGGGGAATCGGGGTATTAGGTAAAGGAGGCAACATGAGCGATTCTATCAGTTACGACACGAAATATCTTGGCGCTTTTGTGACAAATAAGGACATAGAGAATATTTTGCCTGAACTCGAGACCGCGCATAATTATCTGACACGGAAGAACGGACCGGGGAAAGATTTTCTGGGTTGGACGGACCTTCCGACGAGTACCGGCAGGGCAATGCTTCTGGATATGGTGAAAACCGCGTCCCGCCTTCGTAAAAAAGCTGATATTATAATAGTGGTCGGCATCGGAGGGTCCTACCTTGGCGCTAAAGCCGCGATAGAAATGCTCACGCCCGAGTTCGGCGAAAAAAAGGTCTTTTTTGCCGGGTTCAATATTTGCGATGAATATCTTGACGGTCTTTTAAGGATGGCCAAAGGGAAAGAAATAGCCGTCAACGTTATCTCAAAATCGGGAACTACAACGGAACCGGCGATAGCTTTCCGGATGATCTTCGACCTTATGAAGAAAAAATATTCACGGAAGGAACTAGCCGGGAGAATAGTCTGCACTACCGATAATAAGAGAGGGGCGTTAAAAGCGATGGCTGACGCTAACGGGTACAAATGTTATGTCATCCCCGACGATGTAGGAGGGAGATTCTCAGTGCTTTCACCTGTAGGTCTTTTTCCGGCCGCCGCCGCCGGGATCGATATAAGCGAGATGATAAAAGGGGCCCAAAAATGCCGCAAGGAGCTGTCTTCTCCCGATATCAATAAAAATCAATGCTATAAATACGCCGCCGTAAGGAATATTCTTTACAGAAAAGGGAAACGGATAGAAGTGCTGTCGAATTTCGATAATAAGTTCCATTTTGTCTCCGAATGGTGGAAACAGCTTTTCGGAGAAAGCGAGGGGAAGGCCTCTAAGGGCATATTCCCGGCGTCCTGCGATTTCAGCGCCGATCTTCATTCTATGGGCCAGTTCCTTCAGGACGGCTCCCGGAATATCTTCGAGACTTTTCTTGTTGACTGTGAGGACCGGGACATGTGTGTTATCCCCAAAGAGAAGTCGGATACTGACGAGCTGAACTATCTCGCCGGGAAGAGCCTCTCTTTTGTGAACAGAAAAGCGTATATGGCCACCAGCGAAGCCCATTTCGAGGGAGGAGTTCCGAACTCTTCGATCATGATCCCGGCCAAAACGGCTTTTTATCTGGGACAACTTTTCTACTTTTTCCAGACCGCCGTCGCTATTTCCGGATATATATCGGGAGTTAATCCCTTCGACCAGCCCGGTGTCGAGGCATATAAGAAGAAGATGTTCAAGCTGTTGGGGAAACCCGGAGCGTGAGACTAACGTAAATATGTTCGGGAATACAGAATCCAGGATCCAGAATACAGAATAGGGAATACGGGATACGGAATTATCGGGTCTATATGAAGTAGTCGAATAAGGGAATATCTTTTAGATATGTTCCACCTATTCTGGATCCTGACTTCTGGATTCTTCATTCTATATCCTGTTTTTTTAGACTACTTTAGAACTCAATTATGGAGATCCATTTCACATCAAGCACGATAGCCCTTGCGGTAGTCAAACTGGTTATCCTGATGGCTGCAGGCTATATTCTTTATCTTAGAAAGATCATAAACGACTGTTTTGTAGAGGACCTGGGTCAGCTTCTTGTCAAGGTCGTCATACCTTGTCTGGTCGCTTCGAGAATAATCATGAATTTCGATTATGCCGGGTACTCCGACTGGTGGCGCTTTCCGCTTTTCGGTATGGGCTATTCCGTTTTTGGTATGCTGCTCGGCTTCGTCGTGAGCAAGTATCTGGTGAAGAACTCCCCGGTAAAAGAGTTCATGTGTTCTGTGGGGATAGAGAACTGCGGATATTTGCCGATGAACCTCATTATCTTCGCCTTTTCCGGTGAATTTCAGAACAGGCTTTTGATCTATACTTTTCTTTTTATGACAGGATTTGATATGCTCGTATGGTCGGTGATCCCCCTTTTTCTTAAAGGAGATCTTAGGGGTTCTATTAAACCGGGTATATTTGTCACGGCGCCGATGATCGCCATAGTATTTTCTTTGTCATGGGTGGCTGTTTTTGGAAAAGGCAATTTTCCGGGACTTTTGATGGACCCCATGAGTATGATAGGAGGAATGGGCTTTCCGATGGGTATGATCGTTCTCGGGGCGTATCTATGCAAGCACAAAGCCATTGTTCCCCAGAAAAGCACCGCTGTTATCGCCAGTATTTTTCTTAAACTTTTGGCTTTTCCCATTATTATGATTATACTTTTACACGTGTGCCGTGTACAGACCGATGTCAGGTTCTTTCTTTTTCTGGAAGCAATTGTTCCTACGGCGGTTTCGCTTGTCATCATAGGGGCTTATACCGGGGCGGATAATGCTTTTTTCGCCAGCGTTATATTTTATTCGCATCTTTTCGCTGTATTCACTATCCCTTTATGGCTCGAGTTTTACAGGTTCATTTATAAAATCTAAGGAGGGTTCATGTCGATACGTAAATTAACCCCAAAAGACCTTAAAAGCGTGTGCGACCCCTCATCGTTCCCGTTTAAAACAACTGATGATTACGATTTTGAGTACGAGCCCCTTCACCAGGAAAGGGGTGTAAAAGGGATCGAGTTCGCGCTTAACGTGAAGTCCGAGGGATATAATCTGTTCGTATGCGGGCCTTCCGGAACGGGAAGGAACACGCTTGTCAAGAAGCTGGTATATGAGATCGCCCCCAGACAGAGGACCCCGGACGACTGGGTTTATGTGTACAATTTCGTGAGAGAGGATGAGCCCGTCGCCATAAGGCTTCCCGCGGGTAAGGGGAAAGTGTTCAAAAGGGATATCGACGAGATGGTCGAAGACCTGAAGATAGATATCCCTAAAGCTTTTGAGAGCGAGGACTACGAGAAAAGGAAGCATGAGATACTCAAGGATTACAAAGAAAGAAGGGATATAACATTCCAGGAAATAGAGGACCAGGCTTACGAGAACGGGTTCGTCCTTAAACAGACCGCTACCGGCATCATTCTTGTCCCGAGAATAGAGGACAGGGCGATGAGCACTGAGGAGTTCGAGAAGATACCGCAGGAAGAAAAGGAAGCGATAGAAAAAGAAAAACATAAACTGCACATTAAGATCGACCAGGTACTTAACGAAGTCCGTGCGATGGAAAAGGACGCGAAGGCGAGGATAAAACAGCTGGAGAAAGAGGTCATTCTTTACTCGGTGCGCCATACCATAGACGAGCTCCGGTTCAAGTTCAGGGAATTCGAGGACGTCATCCAGCACCTTAACAGGCTGCAGGATGATATCCTGTCGAACATAGATCTTTTCAAGGCGGAGGAGGACGCGCCGCAGCCGATGCCTTTTATGCCGGTCAAAAGCCCCGAACAGCAGAATGTTTTCAAGAAATACCAGGTAAACCTGCTGGTTGACCACGGCGGGTCCGAAGGCGCTCCGGTCATATTCGAGCCTAACCCGACATATTACAATCTTATCGGGCGGATCGAATACGCGGCGAATTTCGGGGCGATGACCACTGATTTCACGATGATCGCTCCCGGGGCAATGCACAAGGCGAACGGTGGATATCTCATTCTTCAGGCTATGGACGTGATGAAAGGGTTCATGGTGTGGGAAACGTTGAAGAGGGTGATCAAGAACCATGAGATAAAAGTCGAAGACATAAACGAGCAGTACAGGGTGATTTCGACTACCAGTCTCAAGCCGAGCCCGATCCCATCAGAGATCAAGATAATAATGGTGGGTCCGACTTGGCTTTACCAGGTTTTGTATCATCATGACGATGAGTTCAAGAAACTATTCAAGGTTAAAGCCGATTTTGATGTCGAGATGAAGCGCGATGATGAGAAAATAAAGAAATACGCGGCTTTTATCAAGGTGCGGTGCGATGAGGAAAAACTAAGGCACTTGGACAGGAAAGCCGTCGCACAGATAGTCGAATACGGGGCCCGTATCCTTGGCAAGAAAGACAAACTCTCGGCCAGGTTCGTCAATATAGCCGATATCTTACGCGAGGCTAATTACTGGGCCGGGCTGGAGGGTTCCGAGTACATCAACGACATTCATGTTAGAAAAGCCATTGAGGAGAAATCGTACAGGTCAAATCTTATCGAAGATAAGATCGGTGAGCTTATCGAGAAAGGGATACTGATGGTAGACGTGGATGGCGAGAAGGTCGGTCAGATAAACGGTCTTGCTGTTTACGATATGGGAGATTACATGTTCGGCAAACCCTCCAGGATCACTGTTAGAACATACATGGGGCAGGCCGGTGTCGTGGATATCGAGCGCCAGGTAAAGATGGGAGGGAACACCCATTCAAAAGGGGTGCTTATCCTTAACGGCTATATTGGGCAGAAATTCGCCCAGAACCACCCTTTAAGCCTTACCGCGAGTATCTGTTTCGAGCAGTCTTACGACGGTATTGACGGGGATTCCGCTTCCTCGACCGAGGCTTATTGCCTGTTGTCGTCGCTTTCCGGAGTGCCGCTTAAACAGGGCATCGCCGTAACGGGATCCATGAACCAGCACGGCGAGGTACAGCCCATCGGAGGGGTCAATCAGAAGATCGAGGGCTTTTACCATGTATGTAAGATCAAGGGTCTTACCGGCAAGCAGGGCGTCATGATACCTCAAACTAACGTGGAACACCTTATGCTGAAAGATGAGGTCATAGACGCGGTCTCCGCGGGAAGGTTCCATATCTGGGCAGTATCATCCATTGATGAGGGGATAGAAGTGCTTACCGGGAAAAAGGCCGGCACAATAGGGAATAAAAACACATATCCAAAAGGGACGATCAATGAGCTCGTCCAGAAAAAACTTACGGAGTACTCAAAAAAGGGCGCGTCTGGCAAAAAAAATGATCAAAGAAAGTCAGCCAAGAAAAAGAAAAAAAAGATAAAACCCAAAGTCGGGAAAAAATGAAGTGTCGGGAGAAAACATCGAACAAAAACGGAGGTGGGAGTGTTATGAGGTATTTACTGATATTGGTTGCGGGCGCGATATTGTCGACGGCGGCTCTTCCGAGTGACTCAATGGCCCGGGAAATGGCAAGCCTGTACGAAAGATTCAGCGCGATGAAGGAAGTGAAAGTGTTCGTATCGGACATAACCGATTCGACACAGAATAAAAAAACAGACCTCGCGGCCCTGAAAAAAGAGCTTGAGAACGCGTTCGTCACAAGGAGAAGCTTGAAGTTCAGAGTTGTTAATGCCAGGGAAGAGGCCGATATAGCCATTGGAATGAATGTAACTGAATTTTATTGGACTTCGGATGATCCCATTGACATGGTCATGGGAGTAGGCGGCGTGGTCATGGATGCCATGAAAAAAGAGAATTACGGCCGTATCCAGACTATCATTAGTGTCACGGATGTCAAAAAGAACAGGGAGATCTGGAATAGCCAAGAGAAAGCGACTATCACGGATAAACAAATGACAGAGCAGGATAGCGTAAAGCTTCTCAATGAGCGCATTGTAAAGATATTCATTAGGGATTGTTTTAGTAAGTCCCGCAGCAAATAAGATAGAACATGGACCTTGGAATTCAGAGCCGGGGCTTTTGTTGCGTGCTCCCATGATGAAGCTTTATGAATTCCGTGGCGCAAAACCCCGCCGTTAACGGCGGGGTCGGGAAATTCGCCTCAATATGAACCCATACCTTGAAACCCCGGGCTTTCGTTCGGGGAGTATGAATGGGTTCATTCTTCTTCCTTGCGATCCGGTTAGTTGCCGCTTGACAAAACCCGGGCTGGATCGTACAATACATATAGACGAATGTAAATATGTCTATATGTGCGTTTGATCATTATTAAAGGAGAACGCGATGAAAAGCGACAGGTTGACATTAAAAGCGCAGGAAGCGTTGAACGAAGCCATGAACCTGGCTTTAACGCTCGGGCACCAGGAGGTGGATGTTTTGCACCTCCTTGAAGCGCTCCTTAAAGACCATGAGGGAGTCGTTCCGTTAATAGCCGAAAAGATCGGCTCTTCAAGAGAGGCGCTTTCCGGTTCATCTCAAAAAGAACTTTCCAAACTTCCTAAAGTGTACGGAGCCGGTACCGAAGCTTATTTATCCGGCCGTTTGAAATCCATTATAATGAAAGCCGAGGAAGAGGCCAATGCCCTTGGCGATGATTATGTCGGCGTCGAGCATTTACTTATGGCGGCTTCTGACGGCGACAAGTGGCCGGGTCATGACATTTTGGCCAGGAACGGTATAAAGAAGCCCAACATACTCCGGGTATTAAAGGATATTCGGGGAGATCAAAAGATAAAGGACCAGGATCCCGAGGGTAAATACCAGGCGCTGCAAAGATACGGAAGGGATCTTGTTGAACTGGCTGACAGGGAAAAGATAGATCCCGTAATAGGCAGGGACGAAGAGATCAGGAGGCTCATACATGTCCTTTCACGGAGGACAAAGAACAATCCCGTTCTTATAGGAGAACCCGGAACGGGAAAGACGGCCGTTGTGGAAGGATTGGCCAGAAGGATATCTTCGGGCGATGTCCCCGGGAGCCTTAAGAACAAGAGGCTTATAGCGCTCGACATCGGTAGTCTCGTAGCCGGTACGAAATTCAGGGGTGAGTTCGAGGAAAGGCTGAAAGCCATTCTTAATGAGGTGCGCCGTAAAGCCGGTGAGGTCATTCTTTTTATTGATGAGCTTCATACTCTCGTCGGGGCGGGTTCGGCCGAAGGGTCCATGGACGCCTCGAATATGCTTAAACCGGCACTAGCGAGAGGGGAGCTTAAATGCATTGGGGCCACGACCCTGGATGAGTATAGGAAATACATAGAGAAAGATAAAGCTCTTGAAAGAAGGTTCCAGCAGATATTCGTAGGCGAGCCATCGGTAGAGAACACTATCGCTATACTCCGGGGACTTAAGGAGAGATACGAGGTACACCATGGAGTGAGGATATCCGACGAGGCTTTGATAGAGGCGGCAAAACTTTCCGACAGGTACATAACAGGAAGGTTCCTTCCTGATAAAGCCATAGACCTGATAGACGAGGCGGCTTCAAAACTTCGTATAGAGATCGATTCAATGCCCACCGAAGTCGACCAGAAGGAGAGAAGGATAAAGCAGCTGGAGATAGAGAAACAGGCGCTTCTCAAAGAACGGACAAAGCCCGAGATAATGGAGAAGCTCGATTCCCTGGAAAAAGAGCTTTTGGCCGGAAGAAGGGACCTCGAAGTCCTCCAGACACACTGGCAAAGAGAAAAGGACTTGATACAGAAGATACGCGAAGTGAAGGAAAAGATAGACCGTTCTAAAATAGATGAAGCTAACGCCGAAAAGGAAGGGGACCTGGCCGGGGTTTCCAGGATAAGGTATGGCATTCTGGTAGAGTTGGGAAAAGAGCTTGAGAAACAGACAGAAGAGCTGCGATCTTTTCAGAAATATAAAAAAATGTTGAATGAGGAAGTTGAGGAGGAAGACATTGCAAAAATAGTCGGTGAGTGGACAGGTATCCCGGTGTCCAGACTCCTTGAAACTGAACTTGAAAAACTGGTCAATATGGAAAAGATCATCAGGGAAAGGGTGGTAGGTCAGGATAAAGCCGTTGATTCGGTGAGTAACGCCGTAAGGCGAGCTAAAAGCGGTCTCTCGGACCCGGCAAGGCCGATGGGTTCCTTTCTTTTTCTCGGGCCTACCGGGGTAGGAAAGACCCATCTGGCGAAAACCCTCGCTTGGTTCCTGTTCAACGATGAAGAGGCCATGGTGAGGATAGATATGTCGGAATATATGGAGAAACACTCGGTGTCGCGCCTGATAGGTGCACCACCCGGTTATGTAGGATACGACGAAGGAGGACAATTGACCGAAAAGGTCAGGAGGAGGCCTTATAGCGTGGTCCTCTTGGACGAAATTGAGAAGGCTCATCACGATGTTCTCAATATTCTCTTGCAGATACTGGAAGACGGCCGGTTGACGGACAATCAGGGGCACATAGTTAATTTCAAAAATACGATAGTGATAATGACCTCTAATATAGGAAGTCATCATTTCATGGACCCTAGCCAGACCGGTAAAGAGCTGGATGACGCCGTAACCGCCGACCTTAAGAGTGCTTTTCGTCCGGAGCTTCTGAACAGGCTGGATGACATCATCGTCTTCAACAGACTGGATGAAAAAGATATCGTTAAGGTGGCTAAGATAGAGATAGACCGTGTGAGGAGAAGACTGGCCGCGAAGGATATCGATCTCAAGGTATCGGCTAAGGCTGAAGAGGTCCTGGCAAGAAGGGGTTATAACGCTGAGCTCGGAGCGCGTCCCATGAAAAGACTTATCCGCAAAGAGGTCGAGGATAAAGCAGCTATAGCGCTCTTGAACGGAACGATAAAGGAACCCGGCACCGTAACGCTGGGATATGACATAAAAAAAGACGAACTGGTCCTGGAAACAAGGAGTTGAACATGGCGCACGATTATTACAAGGTATTGGGAGTTAAAGAAGACGCGTCCGACGAGGATGTAAAAAAATCCTATCGTAAACTCGCGTTGAAATATCATCCTGACAAAAATCCAGGGAATAAAAAAGCCGAAGAAGAGTTCAAGAAGTTATCCGAAGCCTATTTTACTCTTGGAGACCAGAAAAGACGGTCGGAATATGACCAGTTAAGGCGCCTGGGAGCGCATACGGATAATTATTCTTCCAGCCACGGCTTTGACCCTTCCGATTTCGCCAGGAATTTCTCTTCCGGCAGGGGTTCCGCGTCAGGATCGATGTTCGCTGATATATTCGGCGACTTATTCGGCGATATGAGCGGTTCGGGAAAAAAAGGCGGAACGTATTTTTATTCAACAGGCGCGGAGCCCGACAGGGAGGTCGATTCGGATATCGCCGCTGTTCTTCCTCTCCCAACACGTCTGGCTGAAAAGGGTGGAGAGGCGAATTTCAGACTTTCCGACGGAAAAAATATCAAGTTGAAGATACCAGCAGGCACCGAGGACGGTAAAAAAATGCGTCTCAGGGGACAGGGCAACGAGTGCCCGTGCTGCCGGCATCGCGGGGACTTGATATTGACGATACAACTGAAGAAATGAGAGAATAGAGAAGTCAGAATTCAGAATCCAGAAGCCAGAATAATGTTTTCTGGAATTGTCTCTTCTGAATTCTGGATACTGACTTCTGGCTTCAAGGTTTTCAGTTATTTTTTTGGGAGCATACGTGAATAAGATCGATCTGGTACGGATATTTAAGGCTCTTTCGGACAGGACAAGGCAGGATATTCTTGAACTTCTTGTCAGCGACGAGATGAACGTAACGGACATATGCGCGTCCTTCAAAACCAGTCAGCCCACGATTTCCCACCATCTTCAGATATTGAAGAGCTGCTACCTCGTCGATTCAAGGAAAGACGGGAAAGAGATATATTATTTCGTAAGGGAAGACGTCGTAAGGGACGTTTTCGGCGCGTTCTTCAAGAAGATGCGGATCGATGTCGTTGCGAAGACAGATCCCATGTAAAAACGTAGGGGCGCCGTTCCACCGCCCTCGTGTCTTTTTCTATATTGATCCCAATTCAAAATAATATCATTCCCGGATAGATCATATTCTTTTAGGGGCGGGGGGACGGCGCCCCTACGTTTCATTTTAAATTCAACAATGTAATCATATCTATTTGACAAGTAAATTTACTTGTTATATACTTGTATTAATGAAGAAGAATCAATTTAAATTCTACGCTACGGTTTCAGATAGGGGGCAGATATTCATACCTAAAGCTCTGCAGAGGTATTTTGGTATAAAGAACAGGGATAAGGTGTCATTTGTCGTCGAAAAAGACGGGCATGTAGTATTCGGAAAAAGAAAAAAGGAGAACTAAAATGAAAAAAAAGTATATCCAGAAGTGCGTGATGGATAAAGCAGGACCGCCGGAAATGAAGAAAGTTTTCTTCGCTAAGGGGATCGGGGATAAAAGGGTTACCGAAATATACAGCAAATATTACCGAGACCAGGTAGCCGCGCTCTATAAAGCCGTGATCGTCGGGAAATAATAACCCAGGTCAAAATAAAAGGAGGAGAATTGAAATATAGAACTGTTATCGAAATAATATGCGAGGCGGATAATAAAGATGAGGCCTGTTTTCTGGCAGGCGAGTATCTTCGGGGGAAGTTAGACGAAGGAGAGATAATTACCGCGAAAGCTTTCCCATTGAGAGGTTTTAACGCGTTGAAATATGGTTTCTTTAGCATGGTCCTAATGATAGTGTTCTCTGCCCTGGTATTATGCGTAACTCCGATCGAGGGTAAAGATAGGAACAATAGGTCAACATTATTGAAATAGCATTATAGCGGGAAGTTCAGGATATATCCCGGCAACAAATTCATTCTCTCCGTAAATCCTTCCAATTATTTAAGAACTATGATAATATTTCGAAAAGCATTTCGTATCCTTTTGAAGCCCTTTGAGCGCTTACAATCCAATGAATATTTTGATAATAGACGGATATAATGCAATTTACGCTATAGCCCCGGCGAGGGAAAAGCTCCGGGTAGGACTTAAGCAGGCGCGTGATTATATTTTGTCTCTATGCGGGGAATTTGTTCGCTCAAGCGGTTTTATAGATGATTTCAGGGTTGTTTTTGACGGTGATGACAGATACAGGGACATCGAAAAGCTGATAGGACGCCTTTCCGAAAAGACAGTTTTTTCCCGTAAAGGCGAAGGCGATAATAAGATAATCCATATGATCCGGGAATGTTCAGGGAAAAATAAAGTTATAGTGGCGTCAAACGATAATTATGTCAGGAATAACGCGAGGGCATACGGCGCTAAATTAATAGACCCACGGGATATGCTCAAGGTTGCAAAGGGTGACCATATTTCTTGTGATGGATGTGAAAAGACGTTTGACAGGAACCTCATGGCCAGGATAACCAAAGAGTATATCAAGGAATTAAATGACCATAATAATGGAAAAGAAGGATAAGGCCATCGGCCCTTTGAAGTCGATTATCGACGCAAAGACCTTCCTGGCGCCTCTGGCTGGCGTTTCAGATTTACCTTTCAGGATAATGGCGAGGAAATACGGCTGCGTGTTCGCTTTCACGGAGATGATAGACGTGAACGGGGTCTACTACGGCAATATGAAAACGCTTGATATGATAAGGACAAGGGAAGATCACGAAGGTCTTGGCGTTCAGATAGTCGGAGAGGACGCGGGAAAAATATTGAACGCCGCGGAGATATGCCAGGGTGAGGGTTTTTCCCTGGTTGATATCAACGCGGGATGTCCGGCCAGGAAGGTCGTTAGCGCTGGTAAAGGATCTGCCCTTCTTAAAGAACCGCTAAAATTGGCTTCGATCCTTAGATTGCTGAGAAAAAAGATCCATATCACGCTCACTCTTAAGATCAGGAGCGGCTGGGACGAAGCCAACATAAATTGTATAGAGATCTCAAGGATCGCGGAAGCTGAGGGGGTAAACGCCGTCACAGTGCATCCGCGTACGCAAAAACAGGCGTTCAAAGGCAAGCCCGATCATGACCTGACGAGAATGGTTAAGGAAGCGGTCGCAATACCGGTATTTGCCAGCGGGAACGTCTTCAGCCCGGAAGACGCGAAAACGATACTAACTCATACGGGATGCGACGCAGTGGCTATCGCCCGCGGTTCTTTCGGGAGACCGTGGATATTCAGCGATACTAGATCGTTCCTCGAGTCCGGTACTTACGGGTCCGCATTATCCCTTCAAGGACTAAAGAAAGTCATTGAGGAACATTTTGAGATAGCCCTCGGATCTTTTGACAGGAAAAGGCTATTTTCCAGGATGTATAAACATATAACGTGGTACCTGAAGGGTTTTAAGGGGCTCGACCCCGTGATGCGCAGATATACCGGGATAAAAGACCTGGAAGGGTTAAAAATAATGCTTGTAGAATTGGAAGTTGATGAACGGAATAAGCTTTATTTTAAGGAGCGCAATGGCTGAAATAGTCCTGGCTTCATCTTCGAAACGGCGTTCCGAGATACTCTCGGCATGCGGGATAGCTCACAGAGTTCACCCCAGCGGGTCAGAAGAGATATCCGGAGAAGCTGGCGATATAACGAGGATAGTAATATGGAACGCCGAAAAAAAAGCCGAAAAAGTGGCCGGGCTCTTTCCTTGTGAGATCATCATAGGCGCAGACACGCTTGTAGTCGCCGGCGATAACTTGATAGGTAAACCATCTTCGGAAGAAGAGGCGAAGGATATTTTGAGGGGTTTTTCTGGCGGTTCGATCGAAGTCCATACTGGATTATGCGTTATCGACGCTTCTCTTGGGAAAAAAACACTGGGTTCGGATATCAGCAGGGTCAGGGTTGAAAAGATCGGCAAGCATGAGGTCGAGAGATTGTTTTCCCTGTTGGGTCCTTATGATAAGGCAGGCGGGTTCAGCATAGAAGGCGTCGGCTCGATGATATTCGATAATATCGAGGGTTCGTATTTTAACGTCCTGGGCCTCCCGATGATAAAATTACGGGAGCTTTTCGCCGTTATAGGTCTGGATATCCTTGATCATGTGAAAATATGAAACGCAACTACGTTATCCCTTTCTTTATTCCCCATAAAGGTTGCCCCGAGAGGTGTGTATTTTGCGACCAGGAGAGGATCTCGGGCGCTAGTCCTGACGAAGGGCTCGATATCGAAAGCACGGTTGAAAAATATCTTTTAACTATACCCCGGTATGAAACAGACGTGGAGATAGGCTTCTTCGGCGGTACTTTTACATCCCTTCCGTTCGAGGAACAGCGGCAATACCTGGAAAAAGCCGAGCCGTTCATAAGGGAGGGAAAGATCGGCGGGATACGGATATCCACCCGTCCGGATTCGATAGATGATGCCAAGCTGCTTTTTCTGAAAGGATATTCAGTTAAGACGATAGAGCTTGGGGTCCAGTCCATGAGGGACAGGGTCCTTTCCGCGGTAAAAAGAGGGTACGATGAAAAGGAAGTGGTCCTGGCCTCCGGCCTTGTGATCCGGCATGGATTTGTTCTTGGGCATCAGATGATGGTCGGTCTTCCCCAAAGTTTGCGGGAGGACGAATATTACACCGCCAGGAAGGCCGTTGAACTCGGCGCGAGCGAGGCGCGGATATATCCGACCGTCGTAATAAGGGGCACGGAGCTCGCTTCCTGGTGGCAAAAAGGGGAGTACACCCCTTTGACCGAGGATGCCGCTTTATCAGTTTGCGCGGATCTCATACTTTATTTTGAGCTTAATGACGTGAAGGTCCTCCGGTGCGGGCTGCATCCTTCGGATGGATTGACAAAAGGTAATGAGCTTTTGGCAGGCCCTTTTCATGAGGCTTTCAGACAAAAAGTGGAAAGCCGGATCTTTGGTAAAGTATTGGACATGCTTTTGCCCGACGGATGCATTGATAAAATCCATATCAACCCCCTTGATGAGGCGGCGTTCTTCGGATTTCGGGGCGAGAACACCGTAAAATTGACGATAAGGGGTTTGGACGTCAGGAAGTGCGTTGTAAGGGACCTAGGAATTGAGCGCGGCGGGGTGTTTGTCGCGACGCACGGGGATAAGATGCTTTTGTCCAGGAAGATGATAGCGAAAAGCATATTCGGAAATATATGATCATCATTCATGATTCGCGGCTCCCAGTGAAATATACCGACGGTCTATCCGGTCTTTTTCCCGGCAGCCTACTCATCCCGCTGGACATGTCAGGGAAAAGCGGTGTCTACGAGTCAATAATATCGCATCCGGATATATATTTTTTTCAGCCGGACGAAAGAACCCTCGTCCACTCCCCGAATATGAGAAAGGATGTTCTGGACAATTTATGCGAACTCGGGATTAAATTGATACCTGGCGAGGTTTCCCCTTCAGGGAATTATCCCGGGACGGTCTTATACAACGCGGTGAGGATAGGCCGGTTTGTGGTTGGGAATTTTGAATATCTTGATAACGCGGTAAAAGAAGTTATCCGCGAAATGGGATTATCGCCTGTCGATGTCGCACAGGGATATTCGAGGTGTTCGGTACTTCCGTTGAACGATAATTGCGCGATCACCTCGGACAAAGGGATCTCACGTGAACTGGAGAAGAACGGGGTCGATACCCTCCATATTTCTCACGGGCATATAGTGCTTCCCGGGGAGGAGAGAGGGTTCATTGGCGGTTCTGGTGGAAGGACTCCGGACGGATCAGTTGCCGTTCTCGGGGATGTCGTTTTTCATCCTGACACGCAGAGAATAAGAGAGTTTACCTTAAGGAAAAATATTAATTTTCTTGATTTAGCCGGTTGCCCATTGTATGATGCTGGAAGTATCATATTCTTGAAATTCAAGGAGCGGAAATGAAAGTTACGATAGATAACAAAGAAAGTGTCGTTATTTGCCATATCGACGGCGAGATCAATATCGGAACTACCGAAGAGTTGAAAAAGCCATTCCAGCAGATAGTAGATTCCAGACCTAAAAAGGTTATCCTCGATTTTAAGCGCGTAGGGTATATCGACTCTCTGGGGATGGCCACTGTTATAGGTTTTCTCAAAGAACTTCAGAAGATAGGGGCTCTCCTGGGAGTCACCGAACTTGACCCGAAGATATATTCAATATTCAAAATAACGAAGGTCGACAAAGTCCTTAAGATATTCAATTCCCAGGAAGATGCGATAAAGGGCCTCTCTCATGGATAATAAAAGCAAGTATTTCGAGTACGAGAAGATGATAAAAAAAGCCTACGAAGACCTGAAAAGGGCCTACCAGGAGGTCAAGGAATCTTATACTGAAATGATTTTCAGGCTTGCTCTTGTGGCGGAGTTCAAGGATGACTCGACCGGTACTCACCTTGTCAGGATCGCGGATTTTTCCACTGAGATCGCACGCGGGATGGACCTCGGCGAAAAGGATATAGACATGCTTAAATACGCCAGCCCCATGCACGATATAGGGAAACTGGTCGTTCCTGACGCTATAATAAAGAAACCCTCCGGGTTAACTCCCGAAGAGCGCGAAGTGATAAAACAGCATACTACTATGGGAGCCGATATCTTCCAGGGCAGCCACTCGCCGCTTCTGATAGCGGCCAAGGATATTGCCTTGACCCACCATGAAAGGTATGACGGCACAGGTTATCCAAACGGGATGAAGGGGGAAGATATCCCTATATACGGCAGGATAGTGGCACTTGCCGATGTCTTTGACGCCCTGACATCCGTTCGCCCTTATAAAGCCGCTTTTGACTTTGATGAGGCTGTAGCCCTCATTAAAGATCAGACAGGCAAGCATTTTGATCCAAAAGTTGTCGACGCCTTTATTGCCAGACTGGATAACATCAGAAGGATGTGGCAGGCTTCAAAGGACGTTGAAGCTTTCATTTCAGAGAAAGAACTGAATACCCCCTAGTCGATATCCTCTGATCTAAAAACAACAGAAATCAATACTTAGCCCTTAAGTTGATAAAAAGCGAAAAATAGTTGACAAAACAGCAAATATTTTTTACAATTAGAGTATGGAAACAGATGAATTAATACGGAAATGTCTGGAAAAAGACAGCGGTGCCTGGGATGAATTTGTCAGAAAATATCAAAGTCTCGTCCATAGGAGCGTAAATTATAAACTTCGGGCACTAAACGTCAGAACGGGCGCATGTGAATTCAAAGATATCGCACAGGATATTTTTCTTAAGATCTGGGAGTCTCAAAAATTGAGGGACATAAAGGATATAAAATGCCTGCCGAGCTGGCTCGCAATAGTTTCCATAAATTTCACGGCCAATTATTGCAGGACAAAGAGGTTCGGAATAATTAACAAGGCGGTTTCTTTCGATGATGAGATAGATATTAAAGGGAGTACCGTTCGCCTTAGTTCGATCATCCCCGATAAGCAGAGGAACATTAATTCGTTTATCGAGAATAAAGAGCTTTTGGAGATAATGAAGAAAGAGATTAACTCTTTTTCGCTAAAAAAACAGCTTGTACTAAAGTTCCATCTGTATGAAAATAAAAAACACAAAGAAATATCTCGTGTTATGAATTTACCGAGAAATACGGTCACGACTATGATAAACAGGGCTAAGGGCCAGTTGTCGGAAAGGCTTAACGGCTATTTAAAAGAGAGCGGTAAAGACAAAGAGCTACTGGAAAGGATATAGGACGAGTTTCGGCTATAAGACGCCGGGGAGGGGTTTAAATGGGCGACAGATTATGTCCCAGCGAGGAAGTGCTTTCCGAATATTTGTCGGGATGCCTGCCTGCTGAAAAAATCGAAGAGACTGAAAAACACCTGGTGTCCTGCGGGGAATGCGGAAAATTGCTGTTTGAGGCCAGGGACGTGCTCAGAACCGAAGAAGCACGCGCGTGGATCTCGTCTCTTACCGTATGGTTTAGGGCAAGGAAATATGCTTCCGGAGCGCTAATTTCAATAATTCTATCTTTCGTCATACACGGATACTTCTTACAGTTCATTGCAATTGCCGTTATTTTTGGATACAAATACGTTTCAGATGGCAGGGCTATAAGGTTATCCTCAAGGAAAGAAATGGCCGGAAGAAATTTTAATTCAAGCGAGAGAATAAAAAAGAAAGCATAGCTTATTACCATAGTGACATCTGCCCAAACTAGTCAAGCCGATTTATTCACGCGTTCCCCGATAGCCGGTAAACGCCTGAGGATCGTGAGAAAGGTTGCTGACTTTCATGTCGCCGATGGCGTGTTGAAAGACAACAAATATCGGTATAATATCCTCCTGATGCTAAGCTTGCATTAATAATAATATCGGTGTAAACTTATTTACGAAAAGTTTGATTGCATACAACCGGGACACTTACTAATGAACAAGATCAGCTTAACAATGATATTGCCGGCTTTTCTGGCGTTCCCTGTGGCTTTATCTCTTTCGGATACTGTCGTAATGAAATCAAATGAGAAGATAAAAGGGGTAGTCCTGGAACAGTATAATGACAGGGTCCTTGTTTCGACCGCGGATGGTGAAACCGAGATAATGAAAAAAGATATCGGCGATATCGTGTATGATCGGGAGGAGCAGAACTTTGCCAGCATGGGGGATTATTATCAGGAAAAGCGGATGTATCAGAAAGCGTATTATTCTTATGAAAAGGCTTTGAAGATCAACCCTGATTTTAAACAAGCAAGGGACGGGATCAATTATGTGTCGACTTATCTCCAGCAGGAGGAAAGGATGATAAAGCTTGATCACATAAAGAACATGAAAACAATGACTTACGGGAAGATAAAAAAAGATGAGGGGGCGTACGGGACCGATCAAAAAGAAAAGGATGTAAAAAAAGACCTGGGTATAGTGATAAAAAGCGGTAAAGAGCTTTATGTTATAAACGAAGTAGTTAAAGGATCTCCGGCCTACACCGCGGGAATAAAAAAAGGTGACGTGTTGGAATCACTTTGGGGAAAATCAGTGAAGTATATGGACATATCGGCCGTGACATCGCGATTGGAGGATCCCGGGGTCATGGATATTCAGGTCACTGTGCAAAGGACATATCTCTTTGACGTTACGCGTGCAAAAAAATCGTTCGGGAACAGACTTGGCATTAAATTCGGATATTCGGAGATGGAGGGGTTGAAGGCCGATGATATACGTAAAGGCAGCCTGGCAGACTCGAAAGGCATGATAAAGGGCGATAAGATAGTTGAAATTCAGAATACCTCAACGACGTTCATGACAATGGAACAGATCCTCGCTTTGATCAACACCGAGGGGGTTAAGAAGGTGATGGTGAAGATCAAAAGGGAAATCGTTATGTGGAAAAGTATCAAATCCTGAAACTTTGACGAACGAAAGGAACCTGCAAACCACATGGAGGAAAATGGGCGAAGCTAAATTTAGGAGAAAACAATACGTTGTCCTCTGGAGATTCCAGTTAAAATATGTCATGTATATCCTCTTGTTCCTTTATATCGGCGCGGCCGTGGCAGGATATACCGTTTATTGGACTACATGGGTTACGCTTGGCGAGAAACTGGCGAACGTTTATCCCCAGGGTAGGCTCGTATATATTTACAAGCAGGCAAATCTTACCCTGCTTTTCAGGCTGGCCCTAATAACGCCTATATTTATCGTGACCGGCATAATGCTGTCACACAGGATAGCCGGCCCGATATACAGGATCTGTAGCTATGTGAACGAGCTCACTACCGGTGATTATTCTAAAGGGATAATCCTCAGAAAAAAAGACGAACTGAAACAGATAGCCGAAAAACTCGTCGCTCTCCGGGACAGCCTGAGAAAGAGGGATGAGGAGCGTAAAAAGGTAACGGGCGATTTGATCAAGAAACTCGAAGAGTTGAAGATCCCAGATGATACGATTAAAGGTATAAAGCTCGATCTCGAAAGGATCAGGTAAGAGCGGATGAAATATATTTTGATCGTTGAAGACGATCCAGACCACGCCGAACTCGCCTCGTCGGTCATCAAGGTCACCATGCCCGACTGTAAACCTCATGTCGTCCATTCCAGAGATGATTGCATGGAGGCAATAAAAGGGACGGATTTTGACGTTATACTTCTGGATTATTATCTTGGCGACGCCGAGGGAATAAAAATTCTTGAGGAAATAAAGGAAATAAATCGGGATGTGCCGGTTATTATCGTTACGGGGCTCGGGAGCGAAAGGATCGCCGTAAAGATGATCAAAATGGGCGCTTATGATTACCTGGTCAAATCGGAAGATTATCTGGAAGCTCTTCCAGTGACGATAAAAAGGGCATTGAACGCACATGAGGATGTGGTCCTCAGGCGGGAGGCCGAGGAAAAGGCCAGGGAAAGCGACGAGCAGTACAGGAATTTGGTAGACAACATCAATATAGGCATTTACAGGAGCGCGGGAGATAATTACGGGACAATCATTCAGGCGAACCAGGCCCTTTCGAGGATATTGGGATACACCCCGAACGAGATAACGTCTAAGATACGCCTTTTCGACCTTTTTGACGATGCCGTCGTAAGGAAAGAATTCCTCGGCCTTCTCATAGTTAGGAGCTCGATAATCGGCTACGAATGCCGTCTCGCGAGAAAAGACGGAAAAAAAGTATGGGTTTCGGTTACAGCGAAAGTCCAATTTGACGGCGCTAATAATATCAAATGGATCGACGGGACGGTAGAGGATATTACCGAGAGGAAAAAAGCCGAAATAGAACTTGCCGAAAGCGTTTCAAGATTACGGGTTATATTCAAGGATATCGTGTCGGCGCTTGCCGCGACCAGCGATCTAAGGGACCCCTTTACCGCCGGACATCAGAAAAGGGTCGCTCAGCTTGCCGTGGCGATAGCCGCTGAAATGGGTTACAAAGGAGAAAAACTGGAAGAAATTGAAATGTCGGCTCTTGTGCATGATATCGGGAAGATCAATATCCCGATAGAGATATTGAGCAATCCAAGGCGATTAACGACCCTGGAATATGAGATGATAAAGACTCACGCACAGGCCGGCCATGACATACTGAAGACCATAGAGCCTCCCTGGATAATAGCCCAGATAATTCATCAGCACCACGAGAGGCTGAACGGCTCAGGTTACCCCAAGTCTCTTCTTAAGGAAAAGATACTTCTCTCGGCCCAGATCCTGTCCGTCGCGGACGTCGTCGAGGCGATGTCATCGCACCGTCCTTACAGGCCCGCGAGAGGACTGTCCAAGGCCCTTGAGGAGATCAGCCAGAATAAGGGCAAGCTTTACGGTGATGATGCGGTCGAAGCTTGTCTGAGGATATTCACAAGAGGGTTCGTGTTCAGAGACTAATGCGCGCCTTGCCCCGATCCCGTTCTCCTCTTACTTGGCATGATCCCGGTGTACTATTATGGGCCTTATCCCTCTCGCTTTTTCGACAGGTGAAGGGTCCGAGTCCTGGCGCCCTCTCGGTATGACAATGCTCGGTGGTTTGTCATTTTCGACGCATATAACGCTACTTTATGTGCCGAATATGTATTCTATATTCGAAGGACTTGGAAAAAGGAACAAAGGAGGAGGCCGATATCAATAAAATGGTGATGATAACCTACTATGAGGGGCTGGACTCGGATGTGATGGAGCTTCTTAATAGGACGGGACTTGCCAATTACACTAATATGACAGGAAATTACGGCCGTGGCGATTGGTCAGGTACTCATCTAGGTGACGATATATGGCCGGGTGATTAATAATGTATTGTACGTTTCCTGCCCTCTGGATCAAGCAGTAAAATTATTGTCCGGTGATCAGGACACTTCGAAAAACTTTTGCCGCTGACGGTATTAAAGCCTTCATGATGCCGGTTGATGATATAACCTGAACGGTTCTTCAGCCATCATAGTTAGCCACATAAAAAGTTGCAAAAGAGATTTTATTCAGCCATAGTTAAGGTAATAAACAGATTAAAAATATTAACTACCATCTTACTATGAAAAAATTCAACACGCTAATATTGTTGATTTCTTTTACCATCAATCAGATGGTGATCCCCGTAAAAGCGGACGTCGCAAAGCTGATAGATCCCGGTACTTTCTACATACCCGGAAAGATCGGTGAAATAATGACTTTGGTCAAAGGGAATTCAGGAAAGACCATAATTAATATAACTGACGCGCACTGCAATTATTCTGCCCAGGACAATATCTGCAAGATACTTCAATATTTGACATCAAACGAAACCCCTGAGATCGTCTTTCTTGAGGGGGGATCGGGCAAATATGATTTCAGCGTTTTCGATAAAATTAATGACACAGAAATTAAAGAGAGGATCGTCGAAATATTACTTAAAGAAGGAAGGCTCTCGGGCGCGGAGAAATATGGTATAGGATCCAATAACAGCATAAGGCTCGAGGGGCTTGAAGAAAAGGATCTTTATGACAAAAATCTCGGGTATTACAGAGGATCCCTGACAATGAAGGATACAGTCCAGCCTTATCTGGATAAATTAAGAGGGATCCTCGCGAAAATCAAAAAGAACCTGTATTCCGAAGAGATGATCAAGATCGATGATATGTTCGACAGGTATGAGTCAGGGGAACTTAACATAAAAGACCTTATTGTTTTGATCTCAGGTCTTTTGGCGCAAAAGAGCGCGGATCTCCTGGCGTATAAGAACATAGTCGGCCTCGCTGGGATAGTGAACGATGAGAAGAGGATTGATTTCGAAAGGGCAGAGAAAGAGATGGAAAATGTGATGGACCTTTTGACCAAAACACTTCCAGGGAACGAGAGAACAAAACTCCTTGAGCAGCTGACGGGATTTAAGGACGGCGATATCGATAAGGAAATGTTTTACGGATATCTTTTTAAACAGCTCCGGCTGTCTTCGGCTGACATGTCCAATTACGAGAACCTAAGGAAATATTCGGAATATATATCAGGGTATGAAAACATCGATAAAGGCGAGCTTGCCAGAGAGATCCGAAGAGCCCGTACTGACCTTTTTGAAAAGTCATTTACTGGAGACGATCAGAAAGAATTATTCGCGCTAGTGAATTATCTGGTCGCCGTCGATAAGCTCATTAACGCAAAGCTCGTTAAGGAAGAATTCAATGATTATATAAAAATGGCATCAAGAGTTGACCTTGACGGGGTCAAAGCGTTCATAGCCAAAAACTATCCCATTGACGGGGATCATCTTAATATGAGCGAAGCCCAAAATGAATACCCAATGATCGTGGATCTGATGGAAAAATTTTACAAATGCTCTTTTGAAAGGGATGTTGTATTCCTCGGCAAGATCGACAAGTATATGACCGTTAATAAAATGAAGAGCGCGGTCATGGTTACCGGAGGTTTTCATAAAGATAATCTGAAAGGCCTGTTCGAAAAAGCGGGTTTTAATTACATAGAAGTGATGCCGGTAATTAAAAAGACCGATGTGGCGAATAATTATTTTAAACTGCTTTCAGGTGAACGGTCCGATCTCGAGGGATTCATTGATACTGCCGTGTCACTCCTTCCCGGGAATTCATTCCTGGCTTTAAGGAGCGTTTTCTCCGAGATGGGGATATCCGACATAAAGGCAGGGAACGAAACTGTCCTTAAGATCGCGATGCTTGAAAAACTCCTGAACGGTGAGGAGTTCACGATAAGGACGAAGCAAGGCTGGTGGATAGTGATTTCGCCCGAAGGAGTGAAAAGCGTTAACGCAAACGTATTTAAGAGCGATACCGGAACGATAGGGGGCCAAAAGATCACCGCGGAAGTATTCAGGCCCGAAGCCAGATTCGACGCAAATGTCAGCGAGGCGGATATCGTTCTTGTGGACGGGGACGAGCTCAATCATATTCAGCAGGAGTTGTGGATAGACGGGCTAGGAAAGGAAATGGGGTATAAGGCATTGAGAGATGTCATCGACACGGAGCCATTTATCGACAAGCTTTATGAATTCGGCCTTGAAGAGCAGCATGTCGAATATCTTAAGCTGAATTATATTAATACCGATAAGCTAAGGGTGTGGAACGATAAGGACATGCGTATGCCTGTCGACGGTCATCCCGGAGCGGAGGGCGTTGTCTATTTGACAAGCCATCTTTTCAACGCGAATGACACCAGAGGAGCCGTACTCGCTTTCCTTCACGAACTTGGAGGGGCTTATAAGAACGGCGAATTGAAGCGTACCCATGCAGATAATAGACAGCTTGACGACGCTTACGCCTCCGGTGACAGGGACCTCATAAAAAAGAAGGCTATTGAAATAGTCGAATTCGCTTCCGGCGGGACAGGCATGGCTCGTGGTGAAAAAAGGGATTATGCCGATAAAGTCGATATGGAGGCGGCGAAGCCGGTAACGATAGAGGACTTTGAGACCCTGACGAGCGATCACCAGAAAGAAAATGTCATAAGGGAGCTGAAAACCATACACGCTGAAATCATGTCGATGGCCGAGGAATACAAAGAGAGAACGGGTGATCCTAAATACCTGACGATAACGATGAGGGAACAGAAACGGTTCCTTAAAACATTTGAAAGCGTTTATTATAAACGCATAAAAGAAACCGGAGACGAAAGTCTTTCGTACGCACATGCGCTTAATACGGCTAAACAGGGCTACTACGATATTTTTCCTGAAAGTTTCGTTCGAGAGGAGATCGGGGACGTTAATGTACATGACGCCCCGTTGCCTGAAGAACTGGACGCCTTGCATTCCGAGGTCTACCGAAAGCTGTCGAGGGCCATAGACACCGATTTTCCGTCGCTTTTCAACTGTCCGGTAGACACTCTTGGAGAGCTGGACGACGCGCTCGATATCTATGTCAGGAACCACAGCGGGATAGGCAAGGTCGAAAAGGTCGTGTGCACGCCGGATACCGACAGCACGCAGTTGATAGGTTGCCTTCTGCCCGTCGATCCGAAAGACAGGAAGGGAGCGGAAAAGGTGCGGTTTGAGATGGGGGTTATTTACCGGATGGTGGAACATGCCAGAGACGATCCGGAACATACGCATATATTAAGATTGGACCAACTGGAGGCTTTATCCCCCAAAGTATGGGTCATATTGAACCAGTTCCTGTTAACGGACGAAATGACGGTGCCTGAAGCCGACCCGACCAAAGGAAAAGCCGTAAGGAAACTGAAACGGCCGAAAAATCTGAAGATCATAACGTCTATAAATAAGGGTCTGGATGACAGCGCGTTCTATGACAGGTTTTTAAGAAAGACCATTGACTCCCCGAGCGATGAGGTGCTGGGGGCATATATAATGAGCCATTATGGTCTTCCGGAATGGGCCGCGAAAGATATGGTCAGCCTGAAAAACAATAATGAAGCGGTAAATAACGGTCAGTTGTTCATTATCCTGGATTATATCAAAGGCAGGCTGTCGGAATCTGAAAGTAAAGGTGAAAAGGCCTTGAAGGATATCATTGACCAGGAAGTCGGCCTTTATTTAGGGAACCTTAAACCGCTTAAGCCGGGGGACGGATATGAGACCAAAGTCGAATTCAAGGACGATAAGCTCATGTTTGACGGCGTCGAGCTCGCAATTAATGACGGGCTTAGAGCTAAGATAAAACAGGCGGTAAAAAGCCAGGACGACATCGAAGCCATTAAAAAAGCCATAAAAGAAACTGTCTCTATCAGCATGACGAGGGACGTGGCGAGGGCCTTGAGCGCTATCGCGAGGAATTACCGCTATGGGAATAAGGTTATCCAGCTCGAGGGCCCTACCGGGTCCGGAAAGACCTTCCTCGCGGAATCATTGGCTAAAATGCTGAATATCCCGTTTTATGGGGAACCTTTCCATGCCTCCAGTAAGCAGACAAAGCTTCTTGGGTCTTTTGTCCCGGATCCGACAGGGGAGTTCTACCTTGATACGGACACGCAGTTCCTCCGGCATATACAAGACGGTGGGGTAATAGCCTTATCCGAACTTAACGCCTGCGAAAAGGACGGGTACGCGCGATTCGGCTGGTTGATGGTCCCGTTCGCTAGCGGTGAAGATACGCTCGAACTAAACCAGTATCCTTTACCCGGAGAGGGCGGGGAAATGTTCAGGTCGGTAAAAAGGCATAAGGATTCGATGATCATCATAGACACCAACCCTTCGGACGCTTATAAGTCCAGAGCGGCCCTCCCGCCGATGCTGAACGCCTATACCCCGAAAGTATGGGTGGAGGGAAAGTATACCATGGAGGAGCTTAAAGAGATATCAGCCGACTTCATCGAAAGTAAAGAGGTAAGCGGCGATGAAAAGGGTTTCTTTACGGATGTCCTTTCCGAACTCCATTTTAAGGTCCAGGAGGAGCTCGAGAGAACAGATCCGAAGTTATCCAGAGGCCGTGAGCATATAGTAACGATGAGGGAGCTTACGCGTACGAGTAAAATGATAAGGAGCGAAAATAAGAATAAAGATAAAGGCCAGAACTATTATGACGCGGCCATGCTTTATTACGGATCGGCGTTCAAGAATGAGGCCGATAGAGAGCTGGTAAAGGGTTATATTAAAGAAATATTATCCGGGCAAGGTATAGCTGTTTCCTGCCTTAAAGAGAGGGATGACAATTATTTTCTTAGAACGTCGATCCTTAACACTAAAAACTCGACAATGCTCTCGCTTCCGGCGATGGATAACCCCTTTGATGTAATACAGGAAGCGCTCGGTGAAGAAAAGAATGTCGAGGTCGAAAAGTATAACGCCAATTATTTTACCGACGATTTCGGTCTTTTAGGAGGTTATGTGCCTAATGAAGGGAGCAAATATAACGAGGAAATGGCCTTCCGCATGGTCGACGGTATCATACTGAAGAACATAAAAAAAGCGTTGAAAGAAAAGGATAAGACTTTTATCCTGGCTTTCGAGAATTTCCATTATCTGAGGCCCAAGATGGCGGTAGCGCTTAATTCAATACTCCAGGACAGGGTATATTATTCGATAGCTAAAGAAGGCGGCGTGAAAACAAAAGAAAGGATAGAAATACCCGACAACCTGAAGTTCGTCTCCACCGCTTCTAACGAGGTCGAGTTCCAGATGTCTCTGGCGGAACAGTCCAGGTGGGTAAGGATATTCGGTTCCGGAGATAAGTCCAGGGCTCCGCCCGAAGAAAGACAAGCGAAAGTATACGCCGACGCCGATGAATTAAGAAAAGCTTACAAAAAAGATCGTTCTCAGCTAGACCCGAATATACATCCGGAGCCGGTCACTGACGGGAAAGGGCTTCTCGTCCCGACCAAAGAAATGATGGAAGCTGAAAGCCGGATGGTTGATGCGATGGACGATGATAAAGTCATTCTCCTGGAAGGCCCCCCTGGAGGCGGAAAAACGGAATACGCTTTGGATATAGCGAACAGGCTTGGCCTAAAATCCTATCTGTATTCGGCCCACGCGAATTCCCATCTCAGGGACCTTATCGGCAGTTATGTGCAGGATAAGGACGGGAAATATGTTCTTACGGCCCGTGAAAAAGACGGCCATTTTATGGCTCCGTTCCTTGAATGTCTTAAGAACGGCGGTGTGTTCATTATAGACGAGGGCGCTATAGGAGTTAACGCCCAGGCCATTATTAGCTGGCTTACGGGTATTGCAAGAGGCGATAAAGAGATAGCCATAAACGAACATCTCGGAATGGATGAGCCGTTAAGGATCAAAAGGCATGAGAACTTTCATCTTGTCATCACCACAAATCCCGTCGAAGAAACCCCTGACAGGATGAAAATACCCATAGAGGTCCTTGAACGTTCGGAACGCATTTGGGTGACGGATGACATTTGCAGGAAATCATATGATAGTATCACGGAATTCTTTTACGATCTTTACGCCGGAAATGACCCGAAAATGGCGGAGCATAAGAAGAACTATACCGTTGCCGCTCTTTCAAGCCTCCATATAAAGATGAAAGAAATACTTTCCGCGCAGGGGTTCGTTAATGACCCGGACAGGCATCTTATGACATTGCGCGACCTTAAGGCCTTGATCGCCGCTTTCAGTTATTATGTAAAGGCCGGAATGGATAGTAAACCCGCATTCAACGCCGCCTTTGAGCTTGTGTATCTGGCTCAATTCAGTGACTTGGTCAAAATCCAGATACTAAAGAAGCTTGAAGAAGTATTGGATGGCAACGCGAAAGACAGGATAGACTTCAATGCCGGACGCTTCGAGGACAAGCCGATGGATATGGCTGGCATGATAAAGAGAGGCCCAATGGCCCAGTCCGAACAAAAAGTTATAAAACAGATAAAAGACCTGATCGGGATAAATAAAAATCCGCTTCTTCTACTCGAACCGGGATCAAGGGAAAAAGAGATCATATCCGCTTTTTCCGAAAAAGAAGGATATGAGCTATTCCACTGCGATAGCCACCCGGAGATGACCAGTTTGGACCTTATCGGAGGCACGTTCCCGTTCTTTGAGGAAAAGGGCATGGAGGCGGAAAGGTTAAGTGAATTGCCTGGTTTTATCGGGAGGCATCTTGTCCGGAAAGAAGATATAGATAAACCGGGTGAAAAAAAGCTTCTTGTTATACACAATATTGACGCCCTTCATGAAAAAGTCAGGACAGTCCTAAATAATTTTCTGCTTAAAGGTTCCATCGATATCCAGGATCAAATGGGAAGGACCAGGACGATGTATCTGCCGAAAAATGTCAGGATAATGGCGGCCTGCTCGGAAAAGACGGGTGAGGAAATATCCGGGGCGTTCTGGAACAGGTTCCAGAAAATAGATGTGCCGCCGATAAGTTATATGGAGAACGGTAATTCGGAGCTGCTCGAGCTCCTTTTGTATGATTCGGGCCTGTCGGAATACGGCGCGATGGGGGAAATGGTATCCAGATATATCCAGTATCTGCACTCTTTCACTGACCGGTTGGACGCGGAGAGCGAGTGGCCTTCGGGGAAAAAGTACGCATTCACGGTAAAAGAGGCTTTGCTTCTCGGGAAATACGTGAAGATAGCGATAGACGACGCGAAAAAAGACCCAGAGGAAATAGACGTAGCTAAGGCGAAAGAGATGGTCATCAGGGAAGCTTATAACCTGTACGGGGGTAAGATAAAAGAACATCAAAGCGACCTGGATTTCTTCGAGCAGAACGTTCTTAAGATCATATTCGATCACAGGCTGGTAAAGAATTTATCGGGTACTGTCGTGAAGGAAAAAGGCGTCGTTACGGAACTGGCCGGGGTTAAATTGCCGCACGGGACAAAAGGTAAAAGGCTTGAGGATATAGATCCCGAATACAGGCTTATTCTCGTAAAAGAAATAGTCAATACGATGGCTGGCATCGTCAGGGCCTGGAGATCCGGGAAAGTGGTCTCCATGACCGGTGAAACGGGAACCGCGAAAACCACGATGGGGGTTTTTCTTTCTCAGCTTATGTTCGGGGAAGAGGCCGGAGAGGACAGCTACTACATATTTTCGACCCACGGCGCGTCGAAAGCAAGAGACCTTGAATATCAGCTGAGGATGACCGAGGAAGGCAAGTACCGGCTGGAAATACAGGAATTCATTAAGAAGATAGAGGAAGGGAATAAGGTCATCATAATCGACGAGGCGAACATGAGGCCGGAGATGCTCTGGGCAATTAACGCCATAGCGAGGGGCGAGAAGGAGATAACGCTTCAGATCCCGGGCGAAAAACAATACAAGGTAAGGGTAGGCGACAACGTCAATATCATAATGACTATGAACCCCACAAGCTATAAAGACAGGAAAGATGTTCCCGGGATACTTAAGGAGAATGTCGTGAACCTGTGGTCCAGCCTCAATTACTCGGAAGCCGAGATGGACATGATACTTAAGGGGATGATGGGAGCGATGGAGCGAAAACTGCTGGGTAAGAAAGGGAAAGTGTCACAGGAAGCGGAAACAAGCGAGGAGGATAAGGCAATCCCGGCAAAAGACGGCGTTTTTGAGGATTTCAGGGGGTCGATCGATCTTGAGAAATTCCTGGAAAGGGTATACGAGTTCGGACATGACGAGGCTCTCGAAAAAACGCCGCAGGAAGTGATCTCAAATTTGGAAAAAGAACTGCTTGAAAGAGATGACGTCAAGAAGCGCATGGCGAGGATCGAAACGACGGTCAAGAACCTTACACGGGGCATATCTGTCGAATATTCAACATATTATCCGTGGGGGCAGTCGAACGAGGCTGGGAAGTTACTTATTCCTCTCGATCAGCTGGTCAATCCTCTTCTTACGGACGACATGATAATCTCCTTCATAATGCACGAAATAAGGCATTGGAGATATTCGCCGACCCCTAAAGATATTATGGGGGATATCGCGGAGGATCTTGTGAAAACTATCCCTAAAGCGAGGGAGATCCTGTCTTCGAGCGATTTTAATTATTATTGGAATGTCCTTGAAGATCACAGGATAAACGCGGTGCGAACTCGTTTTGACGGCGAGAATTCATATATAGATACCTTTATAGGAACGAACTTTACTGATCCCGAACAATCTCTAAAAATACAGGAAAAGCTGGAGACTTTCATAGATGGAGGAGAATACATAAGGGCTTTCTGGGAATATATACTATACTACGGATATGCGCGGGAACATACACCCGGATTTCCAAGGTATCCGAAGGCCTTAAGGGACGCGATCAATAAAATAACGGACGGCGGGGATAATTCGGTCTTGTACAGAGCGGTATTGTCGGGCGATGTCCATCCGGACTACGATGCGCTGGTAATTGATAAGAACGCCCCTGAGAACAGGGCGAAGATGATAAAAGCCGCCATTAACAGTTTGAAGGTCATAATAGGCGAAATACATCCGGTATTTCTTGAAGTCGTTGAATATGAAAGAAAAGAGCGGGAGAAAAAGCATAAAGACAAGGATAAAGGCGAAAAAACGAAAAAAGAGGCGAAAGCACCGAAAGAAGCTAAAGAAGCGAAACAACGGCCCATAGAGGATCTTTCCGAAGGACCTCTTACCCAGGCTCCTTTAAGCCCGCCGCCGGGTGCGATGCCAAATAATGATAAGGGTGTTGAGACGCCCGTTGATATGCCTAAGCCCTGGGATGAAAGGCCACAAACGGATATACCGTTAACAGGCACCTCCGGTTCCGGAGCTTCCGATGAGAAAGGCCGGGGGGAACAAGGTGAAAGTGCTCCGGGTGACGATATGTCAGGGGAAGAATATCCTTCGGGAATGGATAAGGGAGCCGGACCGGTGATGCCAGGTTCTGATGCTTTTTCCGGAAAAACCATTAACTATGATCCCGTACAATGGAAAGAGATGACTAAAGAGGAGCTCGAGAGATTGATAGAGAAAAGTAAAAGGATAAGAGGTGCTACGGAGTTACCGGAGGAATCATCTAATGATTTTCTGGCCGAGATAAGGAGGATAGTCGAAAATCCGCCTGAAACACCTCATGAGTTTGAAGGGTACAGGAAATTCTACAGGGAATTTGTAGAACAGGTTAAATATTCGCACAATATGGCTATTACGGATGAATTATTCGAATACTATGGGCATCTCATTAAAAACGCCAAGACACTCCGGGATGTTATCGACCGGCTGCCGGAAGAGATCAAAAAGCTGATGGACGAAACACGGGAACTGTTCGAGGAGATCGAGGAGGACATCGAGCAGGAAAACAGCGAAACGGGTATGCAAATCGATATTGAGGCGAAATGGAGCAGAAAAAAAGAACAATTCATAGAAAATATTATAAAGGATAGGAAAAGATCGGATATAGCTGTAGGGGTTACGCTCGTCCCTGATATGTGGGCGAGCGGGGCATATGAAGAGATACTTGCCGTGTTCCTTCAGACTTTCAATAAGCTGGAGAGAAGGAAGGTCGAGTACAGCGTGAGTTTTAGCGATGTCTCATATTCTTTGCGGGAAGGCATAGCGTTCAACGAAAAGGTAAAGAAAATGGAACAGCTCGAGCAAAGGTACAGAGAAATGCTTCTGTACTTGGCTTTGACCAATCACGGTAATAATCAACAGTCTTCAAAGGTGGGTATCGGTAGATTCACGCCGCTTAAGCTGGTCCTAAGCATAATGCAGAAATATTCCGGAGTTAAAAAAACGAATAAGATCGAGTTTATCGTTACGGATGGGTCGATCGAGGAAACGTCCTGTTATATGTTCTTCCCGTCGGAAACCGGGAAAGGGTATCTGGGGAGCGACGATATCTTTCTAAGACCGAGCGGCGTTATCGGCCCGTATTACGATATGCCGGGTTGTACCAAAGACCTGGTAATGGAAGCGACAGAGGCGCTCAATTATCTGGCGAATTATGAGCATAATTTAAGGATATGGAAGGCGTGCATACAAAGGGCGAAAGATGGCGGCATGACAGACGCGGAATTAAAAAGAAAAGGGCTGACCGAAGATGAGTTCCCGGGATTGCACGTACTTAAAAATGATCCGGACCCAAGAAGCATGGGAGCTCGATTGGCGAAGGAATATGGCTTCAGATTCGACCAATGGGGTTATAACTGGCCCAGCGTGACGGAAAAAGTGAGCATGAGTGACAGGATAAAGGCCATAATAAGAGCCAGCGACCTTGTCACGCGCCTAAGAATGAAAGCCGGTATAATATTGCCGGCATCCGAGGAATATCTTGAAAGAGCGAGACAGGCTCCGGGCGGGGATAAGGCTAAATTCGGTATGCCTGTTCCGACCCGGAAATTAGCCGACGCTTTAAGTGACGCGAAGTCGAAAGGGATAGATATTATAGGGGTGGGAACTAAAAAGGAATACAAGGGAGTTCAGCTATTCGATTCATGGATCTATATCGACGGATATTCACCGCATGTGGTCACTTTCCTCATGCTGGAGCTGTCCAACTATAAAAAGAAACACCCGGGAGATTTTCCGAAAGGTGATCTTTTTGAGAACTTGCCGGGGTTAAGGGAAAAAGCCGATAAAATGCAAAAAGAGACGGCCAGTGCCGCTAAGATGCCCGGCATGAAAGCTCCCTCGGAAAATAGCATAGAAATGAACCTTCTTGATCTTGAGAATAACTCTGCGCCGGTACAGCATGAGGAAATACTGATCAAACGAAAGATCGAATTAGGAGGCGACGGGCGCGAGTTAAAAGTCGCATTCAGGGTGCTTGACGAAAATGTCGCTGACAAAGTCAAGAGTGTAGCTATGAGCCCGAGCAAGGCTTTCTTCGATATTGGCGGAGATACCTTTTTTGCCGTGAGGAGAGAAATGCCGGACGGTTCCATAAATATATTTCTGACTAAAAAGTCGATGGCCAGGCTTATCGTCGACGAAAAGGCTCTCATGGCCCTTGCTATGCACGAAGTTTACGATACCGGCGAGAAGGAAGGGCCCGGTTCGCATAAATGGGCGTGGGATAAAGTCAAAAAGGAGAACCCCGAAGGTATGAGCTCTCTCCTTAGATTCATGATCGACAATATGGATGAGGCCCAAGTTAAAGCTCTTGCATCCGAATATGAAGAAGACCTTTCGGGAAGAAAAGCGTCGGGAGAGTGGGGGCCATTCGAGGAAGATATTCACTCATATTGCCTGGGAAGGCTCGATGCGATCAGGACTTCAACGGAAACGGATAAAAATTCGATACTTAAATATGAATTATCAGGAACATCGGAAGGCCGCCTGGAAAAAATAAGGTGTGAGTCCGGCATTGCTCCTGAAACGAATTCAACGGAGAAGGCGAGATCCGAGATGCTGGACGTTTACGGTAAACTCCTGTCCGGAGTTTACAAGAATACGCATAATAAGGAGAAATGTTATGATTTCATATTGAGCGCTGTCCCCACGGCAAAGGACGATGAAGGGCAACCGGTCGATTACGCCGAAAGCGTCCTATCAGGGCTCATGGGTAAATTAAGGAGCCAGGGAGACGCCGCGGTAGCAAAAGCTCAGATAGGGAATATAACGTCCAGGTATACGATGGGAGCTTTAGCGGCAAAGAGCATGGTCGAGAGTATTGTCGAGCTTTCAAAAAGCGTTCCCGATGGGAGGATACACTGTTCGATCAGCGCAAAAATACTTAAGGAGCTCGAAGAGCTGAACGCAGGTGAACAATTCATTGTAGGAACTGTAAAAGACTTTTTGACGGGACATGTGATGCTCGACATTATAACCGATACCGCTACGACGGAGAAGGAAGAGACCGTATACCCGCTTTCCTTCGCCAAGTGCAAGGCATTAGGCCTCGCCAGGTTCAACATGGCGCATGTGGGGGCGATGGTGGATAAGAACGACGACCTGTATAAAAGTTCATTAAGGCTTGTAGGCCTCGCGATCGCGTATTTGACCAATAACACGGACAACGCGGATAATATCGTCAAATCGCTGGAGGAGGCTTCGGGAAAAGATAAAGAATTCTATAAAAGGGTTTTCGAGCTTGTGCTGCCCGAAGTGGCTAAAATAAACATAAACGAGATTAACAATATATTTCAGGCCGAAGCGGAGGTATTCGCGTCTCTCTAACCCCAGAGGTTGCGGTCCAGGCACCTGTATCCTATCGCTTCGGAAACGTTATGCGTGTTGATGACCTCCGAGCCTTCCATGTCGGCTATCGTTCGTGATAATTTCAGTATCTTGTCGTAAGCCCTGGCCGAAAGACCCATTTCAAGTATTACCGTTTTCAGGATATATTCCGCTTCTTTTGAGAGAACCGAGTGCTTGTCGAGCTCTTTCGGTGACATGTAAGCGTTGATAGCGAGGTGGCAGCTTTTTTCCGCGAACCGCTCTCGTTGTATAGCCCTCGCCTTAAGCACTCTTTGTTTAACTCGTGAAGTCGTTTCGCCCGAGCGTTTTCCTGAAAGTTGTTCGTAGTTGAGCCTTGGGACTTCCAGGTGTATATCAATGCGGTCAAGTAATGGGCCGGATATTTTAGACAGATATTTCTGTATCTGTCCGGGATTACACCTGCACTCCTTTTTCGGGTCAGTTAGGTTCCCGCACGGGCAGGGGTTCATAGCGGCAATTAGTATGAACCTGGAGGGGTATTTGATCGAGCGTTCGGCCCGTGATATGGAGATCTCGCCTGATTCAAGGGGTTGTCTTAGCGTTTCGATGACGTCGCGCCTGTATTCCGGAAATTCGTCAAGGAATAGGACTCCGTTGTGGGCGAGGCTTATCTCCCCGGGGCGTGTATGAACCCCTCCTCCGGCCATGGCGGCATAAGAGATCGTGTGATGCGGGGCCCTAAAGGGGCGTTCGTCGACGAGGTCCTCATTCTTGAGTTCGCCCGCGATACTGTATATCTTCGTCGTTTCAAGCGACTCTTCATATGAGAGGTCCGGAAGCAGATAAGGGAACCTTTTCGCTAGCATGCTTTTACCAGAACCCGGCGGGCCAATTAAAAGGATGTTGTGGTTGCCCGAGGCGGCAATCTCAAGCCCTCTTTTTACGTGTTCCTGTCCTTTAACGTCTGAAAGGTCCCACAAATCTGACGGATTCTTCAGGGATGATATATTTTGGCGGGGTTTGACGGGTTCCATCGGTTCCGCGCCTGTCACATGCCTGATTATCTCATCAAGGGAACGGGCGCCGAAGATGATCATCCCATCGACATGTGAAGCTTCCCGGGAGTTAGAGACCGGCAGAATAAAAGTAGGGAACCGGTTTTTTAGGGATATTGCCAGCGGAAGAGCGCCTTTAAAGGAACAAAGTTTACCCGTGAGCGACAGTTCCCCGCAAAAAAGGATGTTATCCATTAGAGTCCCGTCGATCTGTTCCGAAGCGGCCAGTATTCCCAGAGCTATTGGGAGATCGAAACCGGAGCCTTCTTTTTTCATTCCTGCAGGAGCAAGATTGATAGTTATTTTTTTAGCCGGAAAAGAAAAACCCGAATTTCTGATAGCGGATCTTATCCTGGCGCGGCTTTCCTTAATAGAGCTGTCAGGGAGCCCAATTATTGAAAAGGAGGGAAGCCCCGAAGCCGTTACATCCGTTTCGACTGTTACCTGCTGTGATTCCATTCCTATCATGCAACCCGAATTGACTTTAGATATCATTATAGCCTCCTTATTTTTAGCTTTAAGCTTTCAGCCTTAAGTCTTCAGCTTGAATGTTTGTTAAGAAGCTGACAGCTGATAGCTGATAGCCCTATATTAGAGACACAGTTTTCAGCGAAAATGTTTCAAAAAAAATGAAAAAATCTTTAATATTGAAGAAATGAGGCCGGTGTGCGAAAATTACGAACGAGTTGGAATTTATTGTTTTCAAGCTTAATTTGGGTAAAAGGGTCTTGTATGTCAAAAGGGAATTTATCAGTCCTGGTCTTAATTATCCGAAAGCTGGGGGCGTAATAGAAAAATGTTAATACGAGACAAAGTGACCATGCTTTTTCTAGGCTTATTTTTGGGCTGTGCCGATCTTCACTCTGCGGAAATGGCAGACGATACGAAGATGGATATGGGACAGGTATCGAGGTCCATTTATGAAGATGTCAAAAAAGAGATAGAAAAAGAATCGGCACAAGGATATAGCGATATCTCCTCTTATATCGATGCCGGACTACTATACAGGGAAGAAGGTGAGATCGGGAAAGCCGCTGAAGCCTTTGATAAAGCAAAAAGCGTTAACCCTTTAGATCCGAGGTCATATTACTTCAAGATGGTCGTTTCCGGGGAAAAGGAAAAATATAATAATATGATCGAGGGCTTATCCGATAGAATAGATAAAGAGCCTGTTAATGCTGACCTATATGTTGAGAGGGGTGTCTTATATGGATTGAACGGGTTAAAGGGGAATGCACTGGAGGATTTTAAAAAGGCGATCGAGATAGATAACACCCATGCCGATGCGTTTATGCAAAGGGGTATATGTCATGCCCGGCTGGGTGACTATAAACAAGCGCTTAAAGACCTCGATATGAGCATTAACTTGGACCCGGGTAAAACGGCCTATTATTTGTATCGTGGTTTTACAAAGGAAGAATTAGGGGATCATGACGGGGCTATCGGTGATTATTCCAGGGGCATAGAGATCGATCCGGATCTGCCTTATATATATGTGGATAGGGCGATTGTATACGGGAAGAAAGGTCAATATCAGGAATCCCTGAGAGATCTCGCGATAAGCAGGAAGCTTGATCCGGAAAATGTCTTTACATTGCTAACTTACGGCGTGATTCTGCTTGTTAAAAAAGACTATGCGGACGCACTCCCTGTTTTTAATGAAATTCTTGAAAAGGCTCCGGGATATGATCTGGCTTACTATCATCGGGGGGCGGTTTATTCCTTCCTCGGTGAATACGGTAAGGCAATGGATGATTTCAGCAGATCATTGGAACTAGTACCCATGATCGATGATACAAAAAAGTTCCGTTCAATTGTCCGCAATGCGAGAGGTTCCCTGTATGAATTGCAAGGTGAAATTGACAAGGCGGTTATTGACTATACAGAAGCCGAAGAGTTATGGCCTCGAGCCCCAAAACGAATGTTGACCATAGGGATAATAAACGACAATACATACAAATTTGAACTTGCCTTATCTGAAGTCAACAACAGAATATATGAGGATCCCCAGAATCCGGCGCATTATATTTTTAAAGCGATATTGTATCTTGATACGGGCAATGCCGAAGAGGCCTTGACGCAGCTTGGCAATGCGGCGCAATTAATTTCGAAAGACCCTGTCCTTTATTATCTGCGATCGCGCGCATATGCAATGATGAACGATATGGGTAACGCCATTTCAGTTTTACAGGAAGCTGTCGGGTTTTTTCCGAAACACCCGTTACTACGAACAACGCTGGGCGCCGCTTATGCAGTAGCGAGGCAACCTAAAAAGGCATTAGCGGAATTCGGCAAGGCGATTGAACTGGACGCTGAACTTGTTTGGGCATATTTTGAGAGAGGGACATTATATCTTGAGTTGAGCAGGCATGATGAAGGTATGGATGATTTTACCGAGGCGTTGAGGATCGATCCTGATTGCGCTGAAGCGCTGCTCAATAGGGGCTGTTTGTACAACAGGGTGAAGAAATACAAACTGGCCATACAGGATCTGACACGGTATATAAGGTTGCGCCCGAAATCCGCTTATGGAGCCTACTTTAACAGAGGCAACTCCTACTGGCATCTGGGCGAAAAAGAACAGGCCCTCCGGGACTATACAAAGGCGCTTGAGTTCGATATATCCGCCGGACCTGACGATACATATGTTAAAACCCTCCAAAATAGAGGTGTGTTATACAATGAGATCGGGCAGCCGGAAAAAGGACTAGCGGACCTGAATAAGGCTATCAGCGCGTCGCCGGGCAACAAGCATCTATATCTCAATAGGGGGAATAGTTTTCAAGGTTTGGGCCGAATGGAAGAGGCATTGAAAGATCTTACAAAAGCTATTGAGTTGGATCCGGAGTTCGGCGAGGCGTATGGGAATAGGGGTATTGTTTATGATCATTTGGGGCAGGCGAAAAAAGCTTTGGCTGATTACGAAAAGGCGTTAGGGTTTACTCCTGATAAAGGGAAAGTCTACTATAATGTCGCGTTAGTATATGCTAATTCAGGGGATAATCAAAAAGCGATCGATCTTTATACGAAAGCTCTCGAGGCGGACCCCCCTTTCATCGACGCCTATATCAACAGGGGTGTCGGATACAGGATGATAGGGCAAATAGATAAGGCATTCGATGATTTTAATAAAGCGATACTATTGTCACCTGAAAGGCCGGAGTACTATTATAGCCGAGGGTCAGAATACTGTGGTATCGGGGAGATAGACAAAGGGATGCGGGACCTTGCCAAAGCAATCGAGCTCAAACCCGACTATTTTGAGGCCTATTATAACCGGGCAAGTTACTGTTTTGATCTAGGTGAATATGGGCAAGCGATCCGGGACACCGATAAAGCGATCAGTATAGCCCCTCAATTGGGTGTCGCGTATGATCTGAAAGGAAAAGCTTTGGAAAAGCTGGGGAAGGACAAAGAGGCTCTCTCAGTTTACAAGTCGTTCCTGAATAATGTGAAAGACCTGGATGAAGAGGACAAGCGGAATATCAGAGCATGGATCAAACGTCTTGAGAATAAGTGATGGAGTGCGGCCGAGCGTAAATATTCCCAAAAAAATGAAAGATCTTTCATATTGAAGAAATGAATCCGGTGTGCGAAAATTACGAACGATATGATACCGTTAAAGGAAAAAAATATTTGGATCTATGTTTTCATATTGGTCTGGGCCTCAATATGGGGGCGTAACCTTTTTGTGGATATCAAAAAGGATTGGCCGGATACGAAAAAACTTTTCGGACGTCCAGTCGAGGACAAGTGGGAATATGTTTTCGGCGGTGACTTATATCTCTTCCTGCAAAACGTAAAAAAGAACGTTCCAGAGGATTCATCCTTCACTCTGATAGACGGGCTCGAACATTTTAAACGGGTAAGGGCCGAGTATTACCTTTATCCGAGAACGGTAAGTCCCGTTGCCGGATATATATGCGTTTACGGCAGGGAATATACAGTAGAAGAGGGGTGGAAAACTCTTTATAACCGCGACCGAAAGATGATATTAAGGAAAATGACGTGACTCTGATAAAAGTCCTGTTGGCTTTGTATCTGGCCCTGGTATCCGGTTACAGTATTCTGGCGATCTTCAGGAAAAGGCGGATATTTTCTTCGATATCGGGGGCCGCGTTAGCGTTCGGTCTCGGTATAGGGGCAGTTTCCGTCATACAGGTCATGTTTCTCTCCTTGTCCATTAAGATCACTCCGCTAACCATGATAGCGGCTTTTTTTGTTGTTTCGTTATCTACATTGCCGATCACGTTGAAAGAAAGAAAGCTCCCGGGGGAGAAGGAGAGATCCCGAAAACCCGGAATTTTGCCTTTGATCATCGCACTCTTACTCGCCGTACAATTGGTTTGGATAATAATAAAGACATTTAATTATCCGATAATCGATGATGACGGGGTATGGCAATGGGGATTGAAAGCAAAAATAATATACTATTCGAACGAGAGGGGCGAAAGCCTTAAAGAGATAGCGCCGAAAATGAGCTTAACTTCTAATGGTAACCATCCATTGCTTATACCCCTCGCCGAACATTACGTCAATGTGTTCGCGGGGGAGTGGAACGACCTCTATTTTAAGGCCATCTTCCCTCTGTTCTATTTAGCCCTTCTCGGGATATTTTACGGTTATTTGAGGAGGTTTACAGGGGTTAATTACGCGTCAGTATGCGCTTTTCTTCTTGCCTCATTGCCGTTCATGGCGAAACTCGCTACATGGGGAGTTCCGGACATAGCTCTTGCTTATTACCATTTTGCGGGTTTTGTTCTCATTCTTCTATGGATGAAGGACAGGGATACGGGGCTTTTAGTTTTATCCGCTATATTTTCTGCCCTTTCAGTATGGACGAAGAACGAAGGATACCCTTCAGCTGTTATAAACGCGGCGGTTGTCATTTTGTTCCTTTTTACCGGGGGGAGGGACGTCGGAGCGGTGAAAATGAAAAAAACGGCGGTTGTATTTTTGTACACAGCGGCGGTCATGGCCGCTATACTACTTGTATGGTGTTACCAGAAGTCCACCGGAGTGTCGGACCTCATAGTCAATGGCCGTACATTCATCCTCGAAAGGGTGAATGAAAATACAGGGAGGATACCGTATATCTTTAATCAGTTCCAGAAACAGATGTTTGGCGCTGTGAATAAATGGGACCTAGTGGGCTACTTATTTGTGTTTTCTATCTTCTATCAACTTATAAAGAGGCAGAAGGGGCCCGAAGGATACATTTTATTCGTCATCATTTTTAAGATCGCGGTATATGCCGGCGTATATTATATTTCGCCGCTTGATGTGAAAGACCATATCGACACATCACTATACAGAATATATCTGCATATAGTTCCGTTCATCCTCTTGTATTCGGCCCTTGCTTTAAAGGATATAGCGGCCGGACTTACTGATATTCCTCATCCTCGATAGCGTTCCTGATATATTTAAGAATTTTGGGTTTTCCTTTTGCATCTATCAATATTCCGATAGCGTCTATCCGGCATTGCGAATCGAACAGCTCCTTTTCGGACATGTAATATTTACAGCTGTTAATAATATGACGTTCTTTTCTTTTGTCGATAGAATGGAACGGGTCGCCATATATGTCTGTGATCCGGGTCTTGACCTCGATAAAGACAGTGGTGTTATTCTTAGCCGCGATTATGTCTAACTCCCCATAGGGGGTCCGGAAATTTGTATCAATTATCCGGAACCCCCTGGAGACGAGGTAGTCGCGCGCAAGCGATTCTCCGATCGCTCCTGTTTCGCAATTAGCGCGGCTGTCTATTCAATTTTCGGACCCTTTGAATTCTTCCAGTACAAAAGACTGAAGCTCCTTACGCGCTTCCTGTGACAATGGGTGAAAGGTATCGTACCATTTACCGTCTTTGCCTTTTGCCTGAGGCATGGAGAGGAATAAGCCATCTTTCCCTTCAACTATCCTGAGACCCTTTACGACGTATTCGTCCATGAGCTTGATGTCGCAAAAAGCCTTGGTGCTAGCGTTGCCGTTCAATTTGTGCATCCTTTCGACCGAAACATTTTTCATTTCTCCTCCTTTTTTTTGAAATATTTTTCAAAACATCCTACACGTATATAGACACAGGTAACGGGAAAAATATTTCAAAAAAAGAAAAAATAATTAAAAAAGAGATAAAAAAGCGAGATGTGTTATCTTGCAGTAAAAGAGGCTATGGCGTCTTTTTGGGTGAGTAGGGTTATGCCGCTATTCTGGATATGATCGAGATGTGCCATAAAAATATCGATGTGAGTGAAAAAACCGTAAGGGGCGTCTCGATGGGCGCTTTTGGTGTTCTTGGCGGAAACAAGGTGAAATACCTCGATTAACCAGACATTTTTATCCAGGATCGAGTCAATATACCCATTCAATGTCGGTAGGTCAGTGGAGGTGGTTATGGCTGTACCTGTTATCGAGAACGGGTCATTCACAGGTAAAGGATTTACCGAAAAAGTATCAGAAGTGATCCTTGAGGATCGATAATGCTCCGAAGCCAGCCCCCTCAGTTCGGCGTTATTATTTCGCTCGATAAAAGGGAACACGAAAGATACCGGGGTTATCCCGAGACTATTTTGGAATACTACCTTAGGCGAGCTGAGCTGGTCAAGGACGGCCTGTTTCCCGCCAGTATTAAAAAGGCTTAGAAGATTTACATGCGAACCGGTATGAGCCGCAATTTCGTGTCCGTTAGATTGAAGATACAGGATATCATTTTTATCCATGACCGGACGGTTTTCAAGAATGCCGGATATGTGATCGGAAGGTATAGCGAAAGTGGCTTTGACGCCTCTATTAATGAGATGTTCGGCTGTGTTTGAATAAGTATCTTTATACCCGTCATCAAAAGTTATGGTTAATATCGACACGCCAGCATTATAGCAGAAGATTTAAACAATAAAGTTAATTATTTATTGGTTATTAATTCCGTAGGTGTGAGGCCGTAAATACGGTTTTTAAAACGCCACTTTTATACTATAATACCATTCGACCTTCGACCATCCGCCTTCAACCTTTAAACGATCGAAGGGCAGTTGATTTTATGACAAATAAACAGATATCTGATATATTCGTACAGATCGCCGATATTCTCGAGATCAAGGGGGAGAATATATTCAGGGTTCGCGCTTATCGGCAGGCGGCGGCCAATATCCTTACTTATGCGAGGCAGGCTTCGGATATTTGCAGGGAAGATCCTGAACTTTTGCTTTTGGTCCCAGGGATAGGGAAGGACCTCAAAGAAAAAATAGTTGAGATGGTGACGACCGGCAAACTTAAAAAACTGGACGAGCTTTCAAAGGAATTCTCACCCGGGTTCCTGGAACTTCTGAACCTGTCGGGGCTGGGGCCGAAGACGCTCAAGAAGCTGAAAGACGAACTTGGTATAGCTGACATAAATGATCTTAAAAAAGCCTGCGAGGAGGGGAAGATAGCGTCTCTGGCGGGCATGGGTGAGAAGACGGAGGAAAAGCTCCTCGAGGCTATCGAATATCACAAAAAGACGGAAGGGAGGATGCTTTTTCAGGAGGCGTATTCTCTGTCAGGAGATGTTTTGGCTTATCTGAAAAGATCGGGATATTTCAAAAAGCTTGAGGCCGCTGGAAGTCTCCGTAGAGGCAAGGAAACCGTGGGTGATATAGATATCCTGGCCGTCTCATCGGAGAGCCAGAAAGCCATGCAATTTTTTACCCTGTATCCGGGGATCAGGAATGTTATCTCCAAAGGGAAGAAGAAGACCAGTATAGCTCTGGAGAACGGCGTACAGATCGACCTCCGGATGATCGAAGATAAATGTTTCGGGTCGGCACTGGTCTATTTTACGGGATCCCAGGCGCATAATATCAAACTCCGGAAAATAGCGAAGAAGGACGGCAAAAAGGTCAGCGAATACGGAGTATTCAGGATAAACCCGGGCTCCGGGAAAGGAACGGCGATCGCTTACCGTACCGAAGAGGATGTTTATAAAAGCCTGGGTATGGCATGGATCCCGCCGGAGCTGCGTGAGGACTCCGGGGAGGTCGAGACGGCGCTGGAAGGGAAGCTGCCCGGTTCTCTTATAAAATTGACCGACATCAAAGGGGATCTCCATGTTCACACCAACGAGACAGACGGACGGAATACCATCGAAGAAATGGCCTTAGCCGCGAAGAATAAGGGATATGAGTATATCGCTATAACCGATCATTCAAAACTTGTGGCGGTCGCTAAAGGGATGGATGAAACGCGTTTATTAAAACATATTGACCGGATAAGGGACGCGGATAATAGGATAAAAGGAATAAAGATACTTGTTGGGGTTGAAGTTGATATCCTTAAGAACGGAGAACTTGATTTTAGCGATAGTTTCCTCAAGGAACTGGATATCGTTATCGCGGCCGTTCATTCCAATTTCTCAATGGACATAAATACCCAGACGGACAGGATCCTTAGAGCCCTCGATAATAAATTTGTCAATATACTCGCCCATCCTTCGGGTCGGCTCATAACGAAGAGGAGCCCGCTGGAACTGGATATGGATACGGTTTTCAGGAGGGCTAAAGAGAACGGCGTTATTCTCGAGGTTAACACGCACGGGGAGCGGGTAGACCTTTCCGATGTCAACTCGAGGCGGGCTGCTGGGATCGGCGTGAAACTTGCTATAAATACCGATTCACACGGGGTTGAACAACTGGACCAGATGATGTTCGGCGTGATATCCGCCCGAAGGGGCTGGATCAAGAGGGAAGATGTCGTCAATACTCTCCCATTGCCTCGGATGCTCGCCATTTTAAGGAAAAAGGGTTAAAAAGGGTCATAGATGGTCAATATTGCGAAACGAATAGCGGAATTGCGGAAAGAGATAAAAAAACACAACGATCTATATTACGCGAAAGGAAAACCGGTCGTTTCAGATAGCGAATATGACCTGATGGTGCGGGAGCTGAGAGAATTGGAGAAGGCACATCCCGAGTTCCTGACAGCTGATTCTCCCACACAAAAAGTCGGGGCACCTCTACGCTCCACCTTTGCCAAGATAGAACACGCATCTCCTATGCTCAGCCTCGAAAGCATCTATACCGATGAGGAATTACTTAAGTTCGATAAGACCTCAAGTGAAGACCTTGAGGTTCAACATATAGAGTACGTCGCCGAACCAAAACTTGACGGTTTCAGCGTGGAACTTGTCTACGAGAAAGGAACATTCGTCCGCGGATCGACCAGGGGCGACGGCTATATGGGCGAGGATGTCACGAATAACCTTAAAGCGATAAAGAACGTTCCGGCGGAATTAAAAGGGGCTAAACCACCGGCGTTATTGGCTGTCCGGGGAGAGGTCCTCATGCATATCGGCGATTTTCAGGAGCTGAATAAGGTCCAGTCGGCTGCCGGACGGGATGTATTCGCTAACCCGCGTAACGCGGCGGCCGGAGCCGTACGGAACCTCGATCCGGGTGTGACACAGTCCCGGAACCTGGATATCTATTGTTACGGCCTTCTGGCGTATAGCGGCAAGATGCCTTCCACTCATCTTGAGACGATAGAGCTTCTGGAAAGATCCGGACTCAAAACTGCCCCCGGCGCAAGGCTTTGCCGTACAGCGGACGAAGCGATCAAATATCACCATGATCTCGAGAAAAAAAGGGACGATCTTGACTATGAACTGGACGGCGTAGTGATCAAAATTAACAGTCTCGAATACCAGGACAGGCTCGGGATGAGGACCACTAATCCGCGTTGGGCTGTCGCTTACAAATTTGAGGCCAGGAAAGAAGTGACGAGGGTAGAAGATATAGTGGTCCAGGTAGGAAGGACGGGGGTCCTTACTCCAGTGGCGCTACTTCAACCGGTCGAGGTGGGGGGCGTAACCATATCCAGGGCGACGCTGCACAATATGGATGAGATCGAGCGGCTTGGGGTCCAGGTGGGTGACCATGTCAAGGTCGAGAGGGCCGGCGACGTTATACCTAAAGTTGTGGAAGTTATCCGCGATAAACGCTCCGGATCGGAACGGTCTTTCAGCATGCCGTTAAAATGTCCCAGCTGCGGGACGCAGGTAGAGAAAGAGGACGTCCATTACAGGTGCCCGGCCGGACTAGGTTGCCCGGCGCAGGTGAAAGAATCAATGACCCATTACGCTGCCAAGGACGCCGTGGACATCGACGGGTTTTCCGATAGGACCGTCGAGCAGCTTTTCGCGGAAGGCCTTATATCGGGCATATCGGATATATACGGGCTGAAAAGGGATGACCTCTTAAAGCTTGACGGGTGGAAAGATAAAAAAACGGATAATATCCTTTCGGCAATAGAGAGGTCAAGGGAAGTAACGCTCGACCGTTTTATTTTCGGGCTTGGGATAAGAAAGGTGGGAAAACATATAGCGGCGATACTAATGAAAAAATTCGGTACTCTGGATAAATTGAGGAAAGCCTCCGTCGATGATCTTTTGGGAGTGAACGAGGTCGGGCCGGAGATAGCCGGAAGCATATCTGATTTTTTCAGGAATCCCGTGAATGCGACGGAGATAGATAAACTTATGTCGATGGGCGTTCGCGTTATCGAGAAGGAGATAAAGGGCGAACTTCTCGGCAAGAAGATAGTATTCACCGGTTCTTTAAATAAATTATCACGATCAGAAGCCAAGAAACTGGTAGAGGATAACGGCGGGGAGCCTATTTCCACCGTTACTTCAGATACTGACTTCGTGGTTGCCGGCGATAAAGCCGGATCCAAGCTGGAAAAGGCCCGAAAAGCAGGGATACAGGTCATATCAGAGGAAGAATTCTTAAGGTTGCTGGCGTAGGGCATGGGGTAGGGGGAAAGAGGGATCATAGCTTATTATGGCAGGAAGGTACCCGATGGATCAAAGGGATAAAAAACTTCTTCTGGATATTTCTTTACAGGCCGGGATATTCGTTGCACTGATACTTGCCGCCGAGATCTTTCTCAGGGTGGCAGCGGGCGAGCCCAGGGGTTTTTTTAATTTCCTGCTGCCGGCCGATAAAGGACTTTATCCCTCAAATGCCGTCATCTATAACAATTGGGGCAAGGTGCCGTATGTCGTCCGGACGAATTCTCTCGGCTTCAGGGGGCCGGAGATGACTCTCAAAAAATCCGGCGGCGTCAGAAGGATAGTCGCTATCGGCGATTCCATGACGGACGGATTCTTTGTCGATAATGAAGGAACGTATCCGCATTTTCTGAAGGAGTACCTCGACGAGAAATATCCCGCGAAATACGACGTTGTCAATGCCGCCAGAGCCGGAGGCTCCATAGACAAGGAACTGGCGATATTGAAATACAAGGCCCTTCCGCTGGAGCCGGACATCGTTCTTCTGATGTTCTGCACAAACGATATTTCCGATCTCAAAGGGAAAAATAAGGATGGGCTTCTTGCCCGGGGCGTAAAATCCAATAAGCCAGGGGATCACCCTGACAATGAGCTTTTCCTCGCGTTGGCCACTAAAACCGCGATAGGTGAAACTTTGTTCAAAAATTTATTCTGGAGCGGATACGCCAGGCGAAATACGGATCTGGATAAGAAAATGGGTGTTTCGAGGTATGAAGTGGAAGGGGCGAAGAGCTACCTGGCCAACGCGGTGAGCTATAATACCCGTTTCAAAAATACCGACGGCATGGTCCTTGAAAATGTTTTTTCGAAGGAAGCCGAAGGATTGACAGGGAATTATTTATATGTCCTCGGGGAATTCAATGAAGTTTGCGCTAGAAATAGTTCAAAATTGTATTTTGTTTATATGCCGGCATATTCCCAGATATACGACAAAAAAACATCTATGAGAATAAGGGATATACTGAACGACGCATGCAAAAAGATGTCCATATCGTTCATAGACCTCACGGAAACCATGAGAAGAGAGGGCCAGGACAAAGTTCTTTTTTTAGCACCCTTGGATTATCATCTAAATCCCGAGGGAAATAAAGTAATTGCCCGGGGCATTTGCGAATATCTGGTAAAAGATAAAATTTCTTAATAAACCGTAAAAGTTAATTATACCAAACTGCCGCCAATCTGAAATTCCATAGAAAACGCCAAGCTGTAACGGTTAACTTATCCCTTTAAATTTGACTTCTATATAATGACAATATATAATAATTAAAATTTTTATATAAACAACTATATATTCCCGGTAGACTGACCGATGGAGGTAAAGTCGTGGATGAGTTAACACAAAACCCAAAAGATAGTAATGACCTTATTGAGCAGAGATATAAAAATCTTGAAAAGCTGAGAGAATTGGGTGTTGACCCCTGGGGGGAAGGTTTCCGAGACGCGATCAGCGTATCCGTCATAAAGGAAAATTTCGCCGAAGGGAAGGATGTCCGCGCGGCCGGACGAATTATGTCCCAGAGGGTCATGGGTAAAAGCATATTCCTTGACCTGAAGGACGGCTCCGGAAAGATCCAATTGTATGTAAAAAAAGACATGGTCGGCGACGAAGCCTTTAAGGTCTTTAAGATACTGGACATCGGGGATATTATCGGGGTCGACGGAGCGCTTTTTAAAACGCATTCCGGAGAGGACACCATCCAGGTCAAAAACTTTAAATTATTATCGAAATCCCTAAGGCCCTTACCCGAAAAATGGCACGGTCTTAAGGATATCGAGACCCGATACAGGCAGAGATACGTTGATCTTATCGTCAACGACGATTCGAGAAAGGTATTCAGGTCCAGGGTCGAGATAACCAAGGCTATTCGCGATCATTTGGTAGCGAAAGGTTTTTTTGAGGTGGAAACTCCGATGATGCATCCGATAGCAGGTGGCGCCGCCGGAAAACCTTTTAAAACTCATCATGAGACACTTGATATGGACCTCTTTTTGAGGATTGCGCCGGAGATATACCTGAAAAAGCTCTTAGTAGGAGGATTTGAGAAGATATTCGAGATAAACAGGTCGTTCAGGAACGAGGGAATATCCGTGAGGCATAATCCCGAATTCACAATGATAGAAGTTTACGAGGCTTATTCCGACTGTCGGGGGATGATGAAGCTGACCGAGGAAATGGTGAGATATGTGGCGAGGACCGTCCTTGGGACCGAAGTGTTCAGCTATCAGGGGCGCCAGATCGATCTCACGAAATGGAAAACAGTTTCATTTGCCGAGCTTATGAAGGATAATTTCGGGATTAAAGTTGAAGATCCTCTCTCGGAATGGGTTCAAAAACTTAAGGCCAAAGGTATTGCAGTCGAAGGAGATAAAGTTTCGAAGACACAGCTCCTCAACATTATCGGCGATCTTGTCGAGCCCAAGGGTGAAACGAACCCCGTTTTCGTCGTGGATATATTCAAGGAGCTTAGTCCTCTGGCGAAAGAGAAGAAAGATTCACCGGGAGTTACGGACAGGTTCGAGCTTTTCATGGGTGGGATGGAAATAGCCAACGCATATTCTGAACTTAACGATCCGATTGACCAGAAGAAGAGGTTCCTTGACCAGATAAAAGAGGACAAGGACGCCCGGATGGACGAGGACTTTGTCAGAGCCCTCGAGTACGGCATGCCTCCGGCGGGCGGTTTGGGGATCGGGGTCGACAGGCTTACGATGATACTTACCGATTCGGCGAGTATACGTGACGTGATATTGTTCCCGCAGATGCGGAAGGAGTGAGGAGATAGTAGTTATGTGGGCACTATTCTTAAGCATCAGATTCTTTTTGGCGCGCCGGAAGGTAGGGTTGATACCCTTCATTAACTTAGCTTCTGTCCTGGGGATAGCCGTTGGCGTTGCCGCGCTCATCATCGTCTTATCCGTAATGAACGGGTTCGACAGCGAGATACAGGAAAAGATAATCGGGACTTACGCCCATATCCTCCTTTCCAGCGAAGAAAGCATAACTGACGCGGACGCGATCAGCAAGGAACTTTGCAATATATCCGGGATCGAAAGCGCGGCGGAATATGTTTCAGGCCAGGCGATATTGCATAAAGGCAAAACGGTCGTGGGGGTCCTGCTTAAAGGAATAAATGTCCCGAAGGAGATAAGGGTATCGAGAGTTCTTTCATATATCACAATGGCCGGAAAAGACCCGAAACTTAGCGAAAAAGGGATAGTCCTCGGCAGCGAGCTCATGAAGAACATAGGTGTTCATCCGGGTGACAAGATCGAGTTGATAGTGCCATATTCGTTCATAGATATGAAGAAAGTCGAACTCACCGTAGAAGGCGGGTTCACTTCAGGAAGATACGATTATGACGCGAATCTGGCCGTCGTTAATATAAAAGTGGCACAGGACCTGTACAAGTTGGGCACGGAAGTGACGGGGATAGGCATAAAGACGACGGATGGGGCGGACATCACGGCGATAAAACGGGAGCTCGAGGATTATTTCGGTTATCCGTACGTAGTAAGGAGCTGGATGGACCTTGACAGGAACCTCGTTTCAGCACTGGCACTCGAGAAAAAGATGATGTTCATAATGCTGGGCATAATAATAGTCGTGGCATGTTTTAATATTTGCAGTTCTCTAATAATGATGATAATGGAAAAAACCCGCGATATTGGGATATTGAAGGCACTTGGCGCGACAAGTTTCGGAGTCAGCACTATATTCCTCTGGGAAGGTTTTTTTATAGGGGCGCTGGGCGTCTCTATAGGTTCGGTGCTCGGGGTATTCCTGGCTGAAAGGGTCAATTATTTTGTCGAATTTGTAAAGAACCTCACGGGTTATGAGATATTCCCCAACGATGTCTATTATTTCAGCCAGATCCCTGTTTTGATAAACCATATGGAAGTTTTCCAGATAATGATGTCCACGGTTATCCTGGCGGTTCTGTCGGGAGCTTATCCCGCCTGGAAAGCGTCAAAGGCGGATCCTGTGGAGGCGATTAGATATGAGTGACGTTAAACTGATAAGAGCAGAAAAGGTAAATAAAAAATTCAAACAGGGGCCCTCGATGGTCCATGCTGTAAAGGATGTCGATTTTGAGATGTCACCGGGCGAGAAAGTTTATCTTTATGGCCCTTCCGGCGCGGGTAAATCGACTCTTCTCGATATTCTTGGCAACTTGACAAGGGCGTCATCGGGAAAGATCTTTTTCCGCGATAAGGATGTTTGTAAAATGTCGGATAAAAAAAGGAGCCTGATGCGGAACCTGTGTTTCGGGTTCGTTTTCCAGTTCTATTATCTCCTCCCTGAGCTGACAGTCCTGGAGAATGTGATGCTGCCGTCGCGGATAATAGGAAAAAACACCCGGGGCATAAAGGATAAGGCTATGGGGCTTCTTAAAAGAGTAAAAATGGATCACAGGATAAAACATAAGCCGCTTGAATTATCAGGCGGGGAGGCTCAGAGGGTATCGATCGCCCGGGCTCTAATAAATTCGCCTGAGATACTTTTTTGCGATGAGCCGACTGGTAACCTGGATTCAGCTATGGCAAGCTCGATCTACGAAATAGTTAACGATATCAGCAGGGAAGAAAAAATGAGCCTTTTGATCGTTACCCACCATGAACTCGACAAAACTTACTACGACACTAAATATTTAATGAAGGATGGTGTTTTAAATAGGCAATAGTTAGTGTATCATATCCGTGATGAACGTGAGTATAAGTGTTTGCAATCGTTAAACCAATGAGCAGGAGATGGAATGGAAAGAAAGATATATTTGAACGGCGTATTTGTGGAAAAGAAAGACGCTAAGATATCGGTTTTTGATCATGGGCTTCTCTATGGAGACGGTGTTTTCGAGGGAATACGGTCTTATTCGAGGAAAGTGTTCAGACTTCATAAGCATATGGAAAGACTCTATGCGGGAGCGGCCGCGATAAAGCTTAACGTCAATATGTCGATTGATGAGTTTGAGTCTAAGATAATCGAGACATTACGGATCAATGGGCTGGATGACGCGTATATACGTGTTGTCGTAACACGCGGCGTGGGTGACCTGGGATTGGATCCCCGAAAATGTTCTTTGCCTACGATTTTTATTATTGCCGATAAGATCGTACTGTACCCTGAGGAGTTTTATGAAAAAGGGTTACCGATAATCATCGCAAAAACACGCAGGATCTCTCCTCAATCCATAAGCCCTGCGATAAAATCGCTTAATTATTTAAACAACATCCTCGGTAAGATAGAGGCTACTGCCGCAGGTTGTAATGAAGCGTTAATGTTAACGATAGACGGGTATGTCGCGGAATGCACTGGTGATAACATTTTTCTTATAAAAAAAGGTAAATTGATAACCCCGCCTTCGGAGATCGGTGCCCTGAACGGGATAACGCAGCAAGCCGTTATTGACATCGCCTTGAAAAGAGGAATGAAATTCGGGTATGAAATGTTGAAGCCAAACGATATTTTTGATGCCGATGAGTGTTTTTTGACCGGGACCGCAGCCGAGGTCATACCGGTCAACAAAGTCGACGGTAAGGTGATAGGATCAGGCGTTCCAGGGTCCGTTACTAAGGACATAATACTGGCGTTCAGGGAGCTGACGCGGGTTGATGGGACAGCGTATTGAGTTGGGTTATAGTTGCTATGTTTAGGTGTTAGGTGTTGTGTTCAGATAATATTAACATAACCTAACATCTAAACATAGCAACTATAACCTATATATTCCGAACAAGATAGGAGACGAACATGATGAATTGCGACGTCTGCAAGATCCGTGAAGCGACTGTGCATCTGACCGAAGTTATCAATAGCAAGGTCACGAAGCTCCACCTTTGCGAGCATTGCGCAAAAGATAAAAGCGAGGAGATGCAGTCCCATTTCGGCCTGACGGACCTTATCTCCGGCCTCATGGATATCGGGCCGCAGGTCGCTTCCGACGACCTTGGCGAACAGACGACATTGAAATGCCAGGCTTGCGGTATGACTTACGGAGATTTCCAGAATACGAGCAAACTGGGATGCGGTAACTGTTATGAGACCTTCAAGGACAGGCTCAGCGATCTTCTCACAAAGATACACGGTTCCGACAGGCATATCGGCAAAATGCCTTTCAAAGGTAAAACGGTAGTCGAGGAGCAGGAAAAGCTAAAGCAGCTTAAATCTGAACTGAATGACCTTATCAGGGGCGAGCAGTTCGAAAAGGCGGCCATAACCAGGGACAGGATAAAGGACCTTGAGGACAAACTATTGAAGAAGTGAGGGCCATGGAGATCAAGGATTTTCTGAAACGTAAAAGCGAGTGGGTGAAGGGCGAGGGGCCTCGGTCGGACATTGTCATGTCCACGAGGATACGGATAGCCAGGAATGTGAACGGACATCCTTTCTACAACTGGGCTGACAAGACAAAACGAAAAGAAGTCTTCGAGAAAATGATGGCCGCTATGAAAGGAGCTGTCACTTTCAAGGACGCTCAGCTCATCAAGATGAAGGATACGACGCCCATTGAACGGACTTTTCTCGTTGAGAGGCATTTAATAAGCAATGAGCATACGCATGACGTCGATTCGAAAGGCCTGGTGATAGCTAACGAGGAAACCCTGAGCATAATGCTGAACGAGGAGGACCATCTGAGGCTGCAGGTCATAAAGTCGGGTTTCAATCTGATGGAAGCGTGGAAGATCATCGATGAGATCGACACGAATCTTGGTACGCATCTGCCTTACGCGTATTCATCAAAGTTCGGCTATCTGACGGCTTGTCCGACAAATACCGGCACGGGGCTACGGAGTTCGGTAATGCTCCACATGCCGGCGCTGGAGTTGACAAATCAGATGGAAAGGGTTTACGAGGCCATATCGAAGCTTGGCCTTACGATAAGGGGTTTTTACGGGGAAGGATCCGAGGCTTCGGGGAATTTCTTCCAGATATCCAACCAGGTGTCGCTGGGTCACTCCGAAATGGATATACTCGATAATTTCGGCAGGGTGGTCGATAAGATCATCGAGCGGGAGAAGGATACCCGGGATTACCTCATGGAAAATAAAAAAAGGGAAGTTACGGACAATATATTCAGATCGTTCGGCACGCTTAAAAGCGCAAGGATAATAACTTCCAGCGAAACAATAAGGCTTTTATCTGCTGTCAGGCTTGGGGTGGACCTTGGCCTCATTAAAGAGGTCACGGTAACGGCGCTTAACGAGATACTCCTTTTAATGCAGCCGGGACATCTCCAGGTACTGAACAACGAAGGCCTAGGGCAGTCAGAGAGGGATATCAGGCGCGCCGATATGATAAGGGATAAATTGGTGTAGCTTCAGGTTCCAGGTTAAAGGTGTTTGTTCATAGTGTGCTTGTGATCATCAAACAGGAGGGATAGATGGCTTCTTTCAGTAAATTCACGGAAAGGGCGAGAAAGGTTATTTTGATAGCTAAGGACGAGGCGAAAAAGCTCAACCACGATTATATCGGAACAGAGCATATACTTTTGGGCCTCGTTAAGGAAGGAGAGGGGGTCGCCGCTGCTGTTCTCAACAGTCTCGGGCTTGAGCCCGATAATATCCGGGAGGAAGTCGAAAAGCTCGTGAAGCAGGGGCCTCATCCGATAATGACAGGGGATATCCCGTTCACTCCGAGAGCTAAAAAGGTCATAGAGCTGGCCATGGACGAGGCCAGGAACCTCGGGCACAATTACATAGGGACCGAGCATCTCTTACTTGGGCTTATAAGGGAGGGCGAGGGCATCGCCGCCCAGGTCCTTCTGAACCTTGGGCTTGACGTAAGGAGCGTAAGGGACGAGGTGCTCAATCTCCTTGGTTCGTCCGTTCCGGGATTTTCACCTAACCAGGACGCTAAACGCAAAAAGAAGACCAAGACACCCGCCCTTGATTCGTTCGGCAGGGATCTCACAGCCATGGCAAAGGAAGAAAAGCTTGATCCGGTCATAGGCCGGGAGAACGAGATACAGCGTGTGATACAGATACTCGGGAGGCGTAAAAAGAACAACCCCGTTCTTATCGGTGAGGCTGGCGTCGGTAAAACCGCAATAGTCGAGGGCCTGGCGCAGAAGATAATTACCGGCGATGTTCCGGATATCCTCAGGAACAAAAGGCTCCTGATCCTTGACCTGGCTTCCATGATAGCCGGGACAAAGTACCGCGGCCAGTTCGAGGAAAGGATAAAGGCCGTGATGAAGGAGATAAAGGATTCTTCCGAGGTGATAGTTTTTATTGACGAGATACACACTCTCGTCGGCGCCGGAGGGGCGGAAGGTGCTATAGACGCTTCGAATATACTTAAACCGTCGCTTCAGCGGGGTGAGATACAGTGCATAGGTGCTACGACGTTCGACGAATATAGGAAGAACATAGAAAAAGATCCGGCCCTCGAAAGAAGGTTCCAACCCGTGATCGTGGAGGCTCCGTCGGTGGAAGATACTATACAGATACTAATGGGCCTCAGGGATAACTATGAGGCCCATCATAAAGTGAAATTTACCGATAAGGCCCTGGAAGCGGCGGCGAAACTTTCGGACAGATATATAACGGCCCGTTTCCAACCCGATAAATCCATCGACCTTATCGACGAGGCCGGTTCTAAGGCGCGGCTTTCCACTATGACCATGCCGCCGAATCTTCAGGACGAAGAGAGGAAAATAGAAGAGTACAAAAGGGAAAAGGAAGAGGCCGTGAAACAGCAGGATTTTGAGAAGGCCGCCCGTTTCAGGGACTTCGAGAGAAAAGCGAAAGAAGAGCTTGAGCAGAAGCGCCAGGAGTGGAAAAAAGACCAGACTCAGGGCGAGATCCTTGTGGACGAGGAGAATATCGCGACCATAGTTTCTGAATGGACGGGTATCCCTCTTGTGAAAGTCGAGGAAAAAGAATCGGCGAAATATCTTAAACTGGAAGAGAACCTTAGGGAGAGGGTAGTCGGACAGACGGAGCCGATATCCGCGATAGCCCATGCGGTGAGGCGTTCGAGGGCCGGGATAAAGGACCCGAACCGTCCGATAGGGACTTTCATATTCCTGGGACCGACCGGCGTAGGTAAGACGCTTCTGGCGAAAAAGCTGGCTGAGGTAATATTCGGCGACGAGGACGCTATCATACAGGTCGACATGTCCGAGTATATGGAAAAGTTCAATGTGTCAAAACTTGTTGGTTCGCCCCCTGGATATGTCGGGTATGAGGAAGGCGGACAGCTTACCGAAAAGGTCAGGCGGAAGCCCTACGCTGTGGTCTTGCTTGATGAAATAGAGAAAGCTCATCCGGACGTATTTAACATACTCCTACAGCTTCTTGACGAAGGCAGGCTCACGGATTCTTTCGGTCGTAAGGTCAGTTTTAAGCACACTATCCTTATCATGACATCTAATATCGGTGCCGATCTAATTAAGAAAGCCGGAGCGATGGGTTTTTCGACCGATAAAAAAGAAGAAGCTAATTACGACACTATGAAGGGGAAACTTCTTAACGAGATAAAACAGCATTTCAAACCGGAGTTCCTTAACAGGGTGGATGACGTGATAGTGTTCAGGAGCCTGAACGAGGACGATCTTAAGCAGATAGTCGGAATAGAGGTAAGGGAGGTTACTGCTCGGCTGAAAGAGCAGAATATCATTATCGAGCTCGACGCTTCGGCGAAAGATTTCATCATTGAGAAAGGTTTTGACAGGACTTTCGGGGCGAGGCCGCTAAAAAGAGCCATACAGAGATACCTTGAGAACCCGCTCGCCGAGGAGATATTGGCGGGCGATTTCGGTAACGGAGACGTTATCAAGGTCACTTGTTCCAAGAACAAAGATTGCCTGATCTTCAAAAAATAAAAAGCAGCGGCTGGATGAGGTTTAAACCGTATATATTCTTATTGAAACTCTTCGCCCGGTGGCGCAGGGCGGTCAGGAGGGCGTTCCTTCACATAGGGGGCCTCATCCTATTGTTCTCGGGCACCCTGTACTGGATGGTGCGGCCTCCTTTCAGGAAGTTCCACGTCCTTGAACAGATGAGGGACATGGGGGTAGCCTCGTTCCCGATAGTGTTCCTTATCAGCCTTTTCACCGGAATAGTTCTGGCGCTCCAGAGCGCTTACCAGATGCAGAAACTGTCGGCCGAGATGTACATAGCCTCTCTGGTAAGCCTATCGCTTGTCAGGGAGCTGGGGCCGGTGCTTACAGCGCTCATTGTGGCCGGTAGATGCGGGGCGGCGATAACAGCCGAGCTCGGGACCATGAAGGTCACCGAGCAGATAGACGCGCTTGAGACGCTTTCGACCAATCCGATAAATTATCTTGTGGTACCGAGGTTCGTTGCGCTTATCGTGATGCTGCCGATCCTTACCATTTACGCCGATTTCTTCGGAATTATCGGCGGATATCTGATAGGTGTCGGCAAGCTTGACATATCGCATTCTATGTATCTTAAGATGACATTCGATCCCATGCAGGTCAAGGACGTCATCACCGGGTGCATTAAAAGTATCTCTTTCGCGACGGTGATATGCATGATCTCCTGTTTCGAAGGGATGAATTCCGAAGGAGGCGCGGAAGGGGTCGGTAAAGCTACCACGTCGAGTGTTGTCAGGAGCTTTATAATGATCATAGTCGTTGATTGTTTCTTCACGGCCCTTTTCTATTTCATGAAATGATAGAGCTTAAGAACGTAAATAAGTCATATAACGGCATCGCGATCCTGAAGGATCTTTCCATGGAGATAAAAGAGGGAGAGTCCCTTGTCATAATCGGCAGATCGGGCTGCGGTAAGAGCGTTCTGCTTAAACATATCATAGGCCTTTTGAGGCCCGATTCGGGCAGCGTTATCATAGACGGTACGGATATAACAAAATGCTCCTCGCAGGAGCTCAGCGAGGTCAGGAAAGATTTTGGAATGCTGTTCCAGGGTGCGGCCCTGTTCGACTCGCTGACCGTTCTCGAGAACGTGGGATTCCAGCTTATGGAACATACCGACATGGATTTCAGGGACATTGAAAAAAGGGTTGAAGAGTGTCTTGCCCTCGTGGGCTTAAAAGGCATAGAAAGGCTAAAGCCCGCCGAACTTTCCGGTGGCATGCGGAAAAGGGTAGGGCTCGCCAGGGCCATTTGCATGAACCCGAAAATAGTCCTGTTTGACGAACCGACCACCGGTATAGATCCGATCATGGGTGATATCATAAATAACCTTATAAGACACCTTCACCACGAGCTTAAAGTGACCTTTATAACGGTCACCCACGATATGAAAAGCGCCTATAAGATCGCTGACAGGATATGCATGTTCTATGATAAAAAACTTATTTCGGTAGGAACCCCCGCTGAAACGATGGATTCAAGTAATGAGATAGTCAGGCAGTTCGTAAGGGGCGAGGCGGACGGACCGTTGACTATCGGCCAGGAGAAATAATTTTCGATTTATGAAAGACCGCAGCGCGTGCATCGCATAGCGGAAAAGGAGATGAAGATGTATAGGGACGAAAAACTCGAGATGAAGGTCGGGCTATTTATGGGTCTGGGGCTTTTTGTGATGTTCCTGATAGTGTTCTCCATAAAGGATATCTCTTTTATGGGTGACGGGTACGAGTTTGATCTCGTTTTCAGTTTTATTAATGGGATAAAAACAAGTTCTCCGGTAAGGCTTGCCGGCGTTGATGTCGGGGAGGTAAAAAAGACCGATCTGTACTACGATGAGGCAAAAGGCAAAACACAGGTCAAACTCAGGTTGTGGATAAGGAACGGGACAAAGATAGAGAAAGACGCGGATTTCAGGGTCAACACCCTGGGACTTCTTGGAGAGCGCTATGTCGAGGTCTCACCGGGCGCATCGAAAGATTTCTTGGGAGCCGGCGATATAGTGAGCGGTAAAGATCCGCTCAATATCGGAGAGCAGATGGAAAAGATGAACGGGGTTATCATATCGATGTCGGAAATAATTTCACATATCCAGAAGGGAGAAGGTTCCCTCGGAAAGATGATAATGGACGATTCATTTTACGGGAAAATGGACGCCATTGCGGACAGACTCGAAAAAGGGGAGGGGACGATAGGGAAACTCCTGAAAGACGACGGGCTGTACAACGATCTAAGGACTATTGTCGGTAAGATAAAAGGGGGTGAAGGGACTATTGGCAAATTATTGACCGACGACAAGTTGTACAACGACGCCGACGCCATGATACAGGAGATAAAGGCTAATCCCTGGAAGCTTCTTCATAAGACCAAGGAGCCGGATAAGGCAAAACCTGAGGCGGCAGATAAATCAGCCTCCCGGGGGCGGAACTTCGTGAAATGATATCCGCGCGGCCGCTCCGGGCTTGAATCCCCGGCATATGGTCCATTTATCAAATTTATAAAAAAAAGGAGACTAAGGTGCTTACTATAAGATATATAAGAGCGTTTTTCTTCATGTTATCGATAGTGTGCGGGTACTATGTCGGTACCTATTTCCAGCATTATAGCGATATCGCTTCTCTCTTCGGGCTGGGGATCGGCGCTATATTCGCCGTGAGCCTTATGTTCGTCGAGGCAAAAATGCGGAACGTATCGCTCCGGAACCTTTCGGCAGGGGTTTTCGGCCTTATTTTCGGGTTTTTCATAGCATGGATGCTGACCTTGATCGTCAAGATCGTGCCCATGAACGATCTATATTACAACATCGCTCAGATAGTCTTCACGCTGGTTTTCTGCTATCTCGGGATGGTCATAGCGATCAAGGGGAAGGATGAGTTCAACCTGATAATCCCTTATGTCCGTTTTTCACCTCAGGACCAGGGATCACAGATCTTTCTCATCGATACCAGCGTCATTATAGACGGGCGTATCAACGGGATTTGCGAATCCGGTTTCTTGAGCGGCAAACTGCTGGTCCCTCGTTTTGTTCTTCAGGAACTCCAGAATATAGCAGATCATACCGACGAGACCAAGAGGATAAGGGGACGTCGTGGGCTTGATGTGCTGAACCAGATGAGGAAGATAACGGGTGTGGAAGTGATAGTGCATGACGAGAATTTTCCTGATACTCCGGAAGTTGACGCTAAGCTGCTCAAACTGGCAAGGGTCATAGGTTGTAAAGTGCTCACGAATGATTACAACCTCAACAAGATAGCCAAGCTCGAAGGCGTGACAGTGCTTAACATTAACGAGCTGGCGAACGCTATGCGCATCGTTATCTCGCCCGGAGACAAAATGCTCGCCGCGATACGTAAAGAAGGAAAGGAGAGGAACCAGGGCGTTGCGTTCCTTGACGACGGAACAATGATAGTGGTGGACAACGCCAGAAAATTCATAGGTAAGGACGTTCCAGTTAACGTAACAAGCGTCCTCCAGACATCGGCGGGACGGATGATATTCGCGGAATTGTCCGACAGGAACGGTAGGACCGAACAGCCGGTCAAAGGTCCCGAGGAGCAAAGGCGAGAGTCAACCCAGCCGCGTGAGAGGAGGTTCGAGGAAAAGCGACCAAAAGAAGAAGGCCAAAGGCCCAGGGAAGAAGGCCAAAGGCCCAGGGAAGAAGGCCAAAGGCCGAGGACGGACGACGGACAGAAAAGGTCAGAAGAACACAGACAGAGGTCTGAGGAGAACAGGCAGAGGTCTGAGGAGAACAGGCGCCGCCACGAAGAGCATAGGCGCAGGCAGGAAGAGCATCGTAGACGAATAGAGGAACAGAGAATGAAAGCCCAGGAGCATCAACCGAAGACCGATGAAGTGCCGAGTGATGTTCTACCGGGAGAAATTGTCGAGGGCCCGGACGTAAAGAGTGAGAACCTGCGGGGTGATGAGGCCAAGAACGAAGGGTAACTTGTGTGGTTCGTGATTCGTGGTTCGGTTGAATAGGCCAAGAGGGGAAAAAGAGGATGGACATACGAGTAGGAATGGGGTACGACATTCACCGGCTCGTCGAAGGGCGAAAGTTTATCCTTGGCGGTGTTGATATCCCTTATCATATGGGTCTTCTCGGCCATTCGGATGCGGATGTTCTACTGCACGCGGTAATAGACGCTATACTTGGAGCCATGGGTGAACCGGATATCGGCACGAATTTCCCGGATAAAGATCCCGCGTATAAAGGGATATCAAGCAAAGTCCTATTGGATGAGGTAAAAAAGATAATGCACGCCAAGGGTTTTAAAGTTAATAATCTGGATTGTATCATCGTGACCGAAGAGCCCAAGATAGGCCCGTACAGGGGAGAGATAATCGGGACAATAAGTTCTATCCTGGAGATCCCGTCATCTTCGGTCAACGTCAAATCAAAAACTAACGAGGAGCTTGGCCCGGTCGGTCAAAAAGAAGCGGTCGTTTCTTACGCGGTCGTTACGATCGTAAAAAATACTATGACCCGTCCCAGATCCGGAGGTAAGAAATGAGTTTATTAACGGGGCTTATATTCCTTGCGGCGGTATTCTTTGCCGCCATTTTATTGCTTTTCAAGGACGATATTAAAGCCATCAGGGAGCGTGACCCGGCGGCGACAAGCCACGCCGAGATCGTGATCACATATTCCGGTCTTCATGCGATGGTCTTTTACCGGATCGCGCATGTTCTCCTTGATATGAAAATACCGTTTTTTCCCAGGTATCTTTCTCAGTTCGCGAGATGGCTTACCGGCATAGAGATCCACCCGGGAGCAAGTATCGGTAAGGGTTTTTTTATAGACCACGGTATGGGTGTGGTGATAGGTGAAACCGCCGTAATAGGCGATAACGTGACATTGTTCCAGGGCGTCACCCTTGGCGGCACGGGAAAGGAACGCGGTAAGCGTCATCCCACTTTAGGTAACGACGTCGTAGTCGGAGCGGGTGCGAAGGTCCTCGGGAACATAGTGATCGGGAATAACGTTATTATCGGGGCTAACGCGGTCGTTATCCGCGAGGTGCCGGATAATTCCACAGTCGTTGGAGTTCCGGGGAGGATCGCAAGGAAAGAAGGGAAACGAATGCCGACCGGGATAAATCTGGACCATACATCATTGCCGGACCCTTTGCAGCAGGCGCTTGAGAAACTTCAGAAAGAGATAGACCATATCGAGGGTGAGCTTAAGGAATATCATGATAAGAAGTGAGGGGGCTCCCAGGGAACGTTGGACGTAGGACGTTAAAGAGCCACAGCTAACGTCCTGAGTTTATTAACGGTTAACCGGATATGTTAAAAATATACAATACACTGACGCGTAAGAAAGAAGAATTCATACCACTTAACAAGGGCAGGGTCTCGATATACCTTTGCGGGCCTACCGTTTATGATCTTCCCCATATCGGGCATGCCCGCAGCGCTTTTGTTTTCGAACTGTTGAGGAGATATTTCGCATACTCGGGTTATAAAGTCCATTTCGTTCGGAATGTGACCGACGTGGATGATAAGATCATAAAGAGGGCTAAGGATGACCTTATATCCGAAGGAGCCCGGCCCGACGGTGACGTCCTGAAGAAGAAAGTAGCGGATGTGTCTTCCCGTTACCTTGAGGAATATCATAAAGCCATGGATATGCTTGGAGTGGCCAAGCCGGACGACGAGCCCAGGGCCACTCTGAACATACCACAGATGATAAAGTTCATAGAAGAACTTGTCGGGAAAGGCAGCGCTTATGTGGCGGACGGGAGCGTATACTTCGACGTAGACAGCTATAACGGATACGGGGAGCTTTCCGGCCAGGACAAAAAAGAGATGCTCAGCAATGTCAGGATAGAGCCCGATAAGAATAAGAAGGCCCCGCTTGATTTTGCGCTCTGGAAGAAGGTGAAAGAGTCCGAGCCCTACTGGCAGAGCCCGTGGGGAAACGGAAGGCCGGGATGGCATATCGAATGTTCCGTTATGAGTACCGGGATATTCGGAACGGAATTCGACATCCATGGAGGAGGGCTGGACCTGATCTTTCCGCACCACGAGAATGAGATCGCCCAGGCCAGGGCGCATTCCGGCGGAAAATTCGCCAGGGTCTGGGTCCATAACGGATTTCTGACTGTTAGAGGCGAAAAAATGTCCAAATCGCTCAAAAATTATATTACTATCGGGGATTTTCTGGAAAAGCACGGCGATATCGAGCTTCTTAAAATGCTTTTCCTTTCCAGCCATTATAAAAGCCCGGTCGATTATACTGATGAAAAGATCAACGAAATGGCAAGATCGAAGGAGAGGCTTCTGGTTTTCCTGGACAAGGCCCAGAGGCTTGGCGCCGGACGATCCGCGCCGGTCGCGGTAAAAGGCGGTCAAGGCGCCCCGGACGAATTTGTCCGTAAGTTCGAGGAAGCTATGGACGATGATCTTAATACTCCGGTCGCGTTATCTGTGTTCTTTGAGGCCGCGCATTCAGGGAATAAGTTCCTGGACGATTGCAATTTAGAGGAGGCGGCGCGTATCAGCGGATTTATCTCAGGGTATTCAGGGGTTCTGGGGATGGATCTATCGTATACCGGGGCAAAAGGAGAAGGATCTGAGTTGATCGCGAAATTGATAGAGGACCGCGCCCGTGCGAGGAAGAACAGGGAGTTCAAAAAAGCCGATGATATCAGGGCTGAGCTTGCCGGTATGGGAGTGGCGATCGAGGATACTCCTAAGGGGACCGTGTGGAGGAGGAAGTAGTACGTGGTTGACGACTCTGTTCTGTGGGACGTCCTTTGTTATACGTCCCACGTCCCACGTTAATAAGATCTATAAGCGGGATACTATATGAAAAACGGCATGTTCATCGCTTTTGAGGGACCGGAGGGCAGCGGAAAAAGCACTGTGTCACGACGTTTGCTGGATGACCTCAGGAGAGACGGTTATGACGCAATGCGGACTATTGAGCCGGGTGATACAGAACTTGGGGCTTTAATAAGGGAAATACTTCTCAAAAAAGATAAAGTCCATTTGACGACTAGAGCGGAACTGTTGCTATTCGAGGCTGACAGGGCCGAACACGTGGAAGAGGTCATTAAGCCTTCTCTTCACAAGAAGAGGATAGTCATCTGCGACAGGTTCAATACGGCTACTTATGCCTACCAGGGATACGGGCTTGGTCTTGATATGGCCGCGATAAGGGATATCGATGATTTCGCGGTTCAGGGAGTGGTCCCGGACCTTGTTATCGTGCTTGACGTTGACCCAAAGACCGGCCTTGAAAGGGCGGGCAGGAAAAGAGCGAAGGACCGTATGGAAAAAAGGAGCGTGGATTTCCACCGGAGGGTAAGAAAGGGATATCTTAAAATGGCTGAAAAAGACCCTCGGAGATTCAGAGTGATAGATTCCGGTCAGGATATAGAACGCGTGTATGAACAGACAAAAGCGGCGGTTTATGAACATATTGGGTACAATAAAAGGCCAGGAAAAGGCTGTTAACTATCTCAGGAATTCCGCGCGGAAGAAAAGAGTGGCGAACGCTTATCTTTTTGTCGGTCCGGACGGCACCGGTAAATCTACCGTCGCCAGGGGTTTTTTAGCGGAGCTTTTCTGCCAGGGAAGCGAGAGCGGCAAGACAGCCTGCGGCGCCTGTCCGAACTGCCGCCGCATATCGGAGAACGCCCATCCTGACATAAAGTGGATCACGCAGGAAGGGACCGCCAGGATAGGTATCGATGAGATAAAAGAAATACGGGAATTCCTGAGCCTTAAACCTTATGAGTCGAGATACAGCGCCGTCGTCATCGATAACGCGCATCAGATGACCCAGGAGTCATCGAACGCTCTTCTGAAGGTGCTTGAGGAGCCGCCGGGAGATTCGCTTATTATCCTTTTGACCAACAGGAAGGAATGGCTCCTACCCACTATCATATCGCGAGCCGCCGAAGTCCGGTTTTCGCCCGTTGGCAAAGACGATATCATAGATATCGTAATGGGGAAATTGGGTATCGAAAAAGCCGAGGCCGAGTTCCTGTCTTCATATTCCGGAGGTTCACCCGGAACGGCTATTTTAATGGCAGGGGAGGACCTTGAACTTAAAAGAAAAGCGCTTCGCAGCGTTACGGCGGAAATATTGAAAAAAGGCGACCCGTCACTCGCGGTGTGGCCCGAAGAGGACAGGACTAATCTTATTCAGCAGATGGATCACCTTTTGATACTTATCCGGGATATCGCCTATAAAAAACTTTCACTGGATGAGTATATCATCGAGAAAGGGGTGTTGAGCGAGGATATGGCCGAGTGTACAGAAAAATATTCGATCGACAGGATATACGGGATGATCACGAAACTTATTGCGCTCAAAAGGGCGGTAGAGGGAAACGTCAATCCCAAGCTTGTTTCGTCGGTCCTTCCGGGTGAAGTTTTCGGGTAAGAAAGTGCAAATGCTTGACCAAACACAACTAAAAGTCCATAGTCCATAGACCATAGTCCATGGTCCATGGTCTATGGTCTAAGGATCAAGAAACACGGTCAAATAAGGAGAACAATGAGTGATATCGTCAGGGTAAAGCTTAGAGAAGTCGGCGAGGTCCAGTATTTTCTGGCTAATGGGATTACTTTTATCGCAGGAGAAAAGGTCATAGTCGAGGTTGATAGGGGCCTGGAATACGGAGAGGTCGTATCGCCCAACGAGATTTTAGCCGAGCCGGAAGGGCAGGAACGCCTTTCGAGGAAGGTCATCCGAAAAGCGAATCCATGGGACGAGGAACAGATAGTCAAGAACAGGGAAAAGGAAAAAGATCTGATAAGTATCTGCAAGAATAAGATAACCGAGCATAAACTTCCGATGAAACTGGTCGATGCCGAGTATTCGTTCGATAGGGCTAAGATAATATTTTATTTCACTTCGGAGTCCAGGGTAGATTTCAGGAACCTGGTAAAAGACCTTGCTAGCATTTTTCGGGTTAGGATAGAGTTGAAGCAGATCGGCGTCAGAGACGAGGCCAAGATGATAGGAGGTTGCGGGCCATGCGGGAGGAAACTATGCTGCGCGTCTTTTCTTAAGGATTTCGAGCCGGTTACGATAAAAATGGCGAAGCTGCAAAAATTGCCTCTAAATCCGTCTAAGATCTCGGGACTTTGCGGGAGACTCATGTGCTGTCTTGGTTACGAGAACGTATGTTACAGGGAAATGTCCAAAGGGCTCCCGAAGGTAGGCAAGGAGATAAAAACGGACCAGGGGAAGGGAAAGGTCATAAATGTCAACCCTTTGAAGCGTCTTGTCACCATTGATTACGGGGATGGGAATATCAAGAGTGTAGTGATGGAATTGAAAGATGAAGGGTAAATGTTCCGTAGGACGTTGGATGCGGGACGTAGGACGTAAGAAGGGTACGTCCCACGTTCTACGTCTCACGTCCTACGGGGCCTGTATGATCCGGGGGAATAATGGCTAAATTTTATATCACGACTCCTATCTATTACGTTAATGCGAATCCGCATATCGGCCATGCTTATACTCAGATCGCTGTAGATGTTATAAGCCGTTTCAGGCGCATGATCGGCGACGATGTGTTCTTCCTGACCGGGACGGACGAACACGGTGAGAAGATCGAAGAGGCGAGCCTTAAGGCCGGTTATGAAAAGGGGGGGGAGAAAGAGTTCGTTGATTCCATCGTGAGCAATTTTAAGAGAGTGTGGGATACTATCGGTATCGAGCACGACGGGTTCATACGCACCACGGACGACCGGCATAAGATGGTCGTCCAGGACTTTCTTCAGAGAATAAAAGAAAGAGGCGATATCTATCTTGGTGAATATGACGGATGTTTCTGTACGCCCTGCGAGACTTTTTGGACGGAAACGCAGGCTGAAAAAGGGCTTTGTCCCGATTGCGGCCGCCCTGTGACAAGGATCAGGGAGAAGAATTATTTCTTTAAAATGGGAAAATACCAGGAAACGCTGATCGATCACATCAAAAAGAACCCGGATTTCATAAGACCCGATTTCAGGAGGAATGAGGTACTTGGTTTTTTAAAGGAAAAACTCAATGACTTGTGTATTTCACGCCCCAAAGACAGGATGTCCTGGGGCATAGAGCTGCCTTTCGATAGGGACTATACGCTATATGTATGGTTCGACGCCCTTATCAATTACATATCCGGGGTGCAAGGGACGGGACTGAAAAACCAATACTGGCCCGCGGATTACCATGTAATAGCCAAGGATATTCTCAGGCATCACGCCGTATATTGGCCTATAATGCTTATGAGCGCCGGTTATGATCTTCCAAAAACCATATTCGCACACGGCTGGTGGAAAATGGGCGATGAAAAAATGTCAAAATCGAAAGGGAATGTCATTGACCCGATAGCTCTTAGCGATAAATACGGCGTGGATCCGGTCAGGTATTTTCTGATAAAAACCGTCAAAATGGGTTGTGACGGGGTGTTCTTAGAGGATTCTCTCGTGACATTATACAATTCCGATCTCGCTAATGATCTCGGGAATCTTCTTTCGAGGACCCTCGCGATGGTTGAAAAATATTTTAATGGTCTCGCTCCGGAAGACGATGGATCCGCCGCTTCGGACGATCAAAGAAAAAGGAGCGCGGCACTTATGGCGTCAGTAAGGGATATTTTCCCCGCGCTTGAAGAAAAGATGAAAAGCCCCGAATTTCTTCTGAAGGAAACGCTTGAAGGTATAATGCAGCCCGTCAGCCTGGCGAATAAATACATTGAAGTATCCGCGCCATGGGCATGCGCGAAGAATCGTGACATAGCGTCGATAAGGTTGATAATAAGCGACCTTCTTGAAATACTTCGTTCGGTAACGATAGCTCTTTATCCTTTTATCCCGGGAACTTCCATGAAGATATGGTCACAGCTTGGGCTTAAGGGGACGCTGGGAAAGGATATTACCTGGGAACATATTTTAGCCTCTTCCGGAAGGAAATATCCCCCCGGTACGAAAGTGGATAAAGGCGACCCTCTTTTTCCGAGAATATTAAAGCCGTGAAGTATGATCGTTACAAAAATATTATTCTTGCTAACGATACCTTGACAGGTTTTGAGAAACGAGTCCTTTTGAACGCTCTGTCGATACCTAGAGGTAAAGTAACGACATATTTATCTATCGCGAAAAGTCTGGGTACCCGAGCGGCGAGGGCCGTGGGGCAGGCGCTCTCGAAGAACCCTTACGCCCCTAATGTGCCTTGTCACAGGGTGATCATGTCGGATGGCCGGATCGGCGGGTATTCCGGCGGTGGGGGAGTGAAGAGGAAGGCGGATTTGCTCCGGAGGGAGGGCCATGGGGTTTGTAAAGGAAGGATTCGAGTTAGTAACCAGTAACCAGTTGTAAGATATGGTAATCTTCCTTTGTCCGGTCCCTGGTCACTGGTTTCTGCTTACTCAAAAATCGGAGGCTTAATTGCAATTAGTCGACACCCACTGTCACCTGGACATGAAAGACTACCGGGAGGATATCGATGACGTTGTCGCTCGGGCATCGGAATCCGGTGTCGTCAGAATAATCGTTCCCGGGATAAGTTATGAGAGCTCGAAACGGGCGATCGAATTGAGCGAAAGGTTCGATAACGTTTACTCGGGGGTAGGGATACATCCGCATGAAGCCGATAAAGCGGAAGGGCGATGGTTCGAGGATCTGCTTTCTCTGGCGGGAAGTTCCGTGAAAGTTGTGGCTATCGGCGAAACAGGATTGGATAATTACAGGGGAATATCGTCGATGGATAAACAGAGACCCCTATTTGAAGGTTCGATCCGGCTTGCGCGCGCTAAACAGCTTCCTCTAATAATTCACTCCAGGAACGCGGATAAGGAGATACTTGAAATATTGAGAGAAGAGTCGAAGGGCGGTGTTAAAGGCGTTATTCACTGTTTTTCCGGAGATGAGTCGTTCTTGAGAGGGATACTTGATCTGGGGTTATATATATCTTTCGCCGGCAATGTTACTTTTCAAAAAGCAGGGACACTCCGTGACATAGCGAAAAAAGTCCCGCCTGAAAAACTTCTCCTGGAGACTGACGGGCCGTATATGGCGCCTGAGCCCGAGAGGGGAAAGAGGAGCGAACCTTCTCATGTTCGTTATCTGGTCGAGCTTTATAAGGATATTTACGGTCTTACCGCCGGAGATATCGCCAGAATAACGACACACAACGCCAATCAGTTATTTGGCCTGGGTCTTGGCGAATCTTCAAAGATAGCTTATTCCATAAGAAATTCGCTTTATCTCAATATTACGTACAGATGTACGAACTCGTGCACCTTTTGCGCCCGTGACAGTTCAAAATACGTTAAGGGCCACGATCTCGACATTAAAAAAGAGCCCCTAGAAGGAGAAATACTAAACGCGATGGGCGACGTCTCGGGCTATGACGAGATAGTTTTCTGCGGTCTGGGCGAACCGACCCTGAGGATGGATGTCGTAAAGGGTATCGGCACTTATTTGAGAAATAAAGGGAAAAAGGTAAGGCTTAATACTAATGGTGAGGGAGATCTTATCAATAACAGGGATATAGCGCCACTACTGAAAGAATGCGTCGATAGCGTGTCCGTAAGCCTCAACGCGCCTGACGCTGAACTTTACGATGACATATGTAAACCCGTTTATGGTAAGCAAGCATATAATAGCGTTATTCTCTTCATTCGTAGATGTAAGGAAAACGGGATAAAAGTCGAAGTTACATGTCTTGATCTGATCGGAGAGGAAAATGTAAGGAAATGCCGTGAGATAGCCGCTCAGATGGGGGTTTTGTTCAGGTTAAGGAAATATAATGAAGTAGGATGAGGTTGTCGTGATAAGTAATAAGCGGGCAATTCAAACCGACATCCCCTGGGAACCGGGGATCATATAACAATTTTATTATCAATGGGTCACCCATTTCCAGGGGACGAAACTTTATGTATCGTCGAATTACTCTATCTATAAGGACGGCACTAAGAGCGGTCAGGGCTGAGCGGCTATATATCTTCATGATCATCTTCATGCTGATCATGCATTTCTCTGCTTTTATGGCGGATAAGGCTGGGGATCAAATCGCGGCGGAAGGTGCCGTCGTCGAAGGAAAGGTCCCAGATAAAAGTGCCGAATCCCTTACGATTTTCGATCCCGGGAAGATAGCGGAACGGGAGGAGAAACTCAGGACAAAGCTGCTAGAAGACCCCGGGATGGCTTTTTTCGTAGTGACCCTTAACCTCGCGGTGATATTCTTTATTTTTGTCGGCGTTTTCCTGGATATTTATCTCTTGAAGAGGTTCATCCGGAAGGAGCCTCTGAATATAAGGATCGTATCGGGGAACGGGCCGTCCTGGAAGCTTAGGGACGTATTACGCGTATCCGTGATCTTCCTTTTTGCCGGCCATGTCTTTATTCTGTTACAGGGGGCCATGAATCAATATATGCCGTTCGCCGATAACGATAATTTTCAGATGATATTCAATACGATGATGATCAATATCGTCGCCGTGAGCGTTATCTTCTATTACGTTATCGTTAAATATCGCCAAAAACCCGAGGATCTGGGGATATCTATAAAGAGATCAGAGCTCAACCTTCTTTACGGGGCGATAGGCTATATCGCTTTACTGCCTGTTGTTATCTTGATCATAATGGCCACCTACATTTTTATAAGGGTCATTAACTACGTCCCGCCGGTTCAGCCCATAGTTCAAGTATTTCTGGATGAAAATTCCGCCGGAGTACTTTGGTCCTCCGTGATATTCGCCGCTTTCTTCGGCCCTCTTGCCGAAGAGTTGTTCTTCAGGGGATTCATGTATCCGGCTCTCAGGAAGAAATTCGGGATACTCGGCGGCGTATTCATAACGTCAGGCGTATTTTCACTTTTACATTTTCACGCCGTGGGGTTCCTGCCGATCCTTGCATTGGGGGTCCTTCTGACGTATATATACGAGAAAACAGGATCGATTTTTACGCCTATCGCGATCCATATCTTTCACAATATCGCGATGGTCGTTATGGTGTTCATGGTGAGGGAGTTAGGGATATATTAGGTATGGGGTATGCCGATAGGGGGGCATAGCGAACTTTGCCGCTCTCTCCATGCGCTCTGCCGATAGATAAGGAGGACATATGGTCGAAACACTTCGCTTCCGTAACGGTAAACTCGAGCTGGTGGACCAGCGGCTATTACCCGGTAAGTTCAAATACGTAAAATGCGATACTCCCCGGGAAGTCTGGTCCGCGATAAAGGATATGACAGTGCGCGGGGCTCCGGCGATCGGTATCACCGGGGCTTACGGGGTATATCTGGGCATAAAGGGCTTTAAGGGGGTAACGACGAGAACTATTGTTCAGAAGGTCATTAAGACAGCCGAGTATCTCGCGACAAGTAGGCCTACGGCCAGAAATCTTTTCTGGGGGCTTGAACGCATGGTCAAAACCGCGAAAGATAATGGTGGCCTCCCTGCCTGTGAATTAAAAAAAATCCTTCTCAATGAAGCGCATGCGATACTCGAAGAAGATAAAGCGATATGCCGCGCGATAGGAGAGAACGGGAGCTTCCTGGTACCCAAAGGGGCGAGGGTGTTAACCCATTGCAACGCGGGCGCTCTGGCCACTGCTGATTACGGTACAGCTCTTGGAGTAATATATTCGGCGAAGGACAGGATACGCGAAGTGTTAGTGGACGAAACGAGGCCGGTTCTCCAGGGAGCGCGGCTTACTGCATGGGAGTTGGTAAATGAAGGTATCAACGCGACACTGATCTGCGATAACATGGCCGCTTACATGATGTCAAAAAAAAGGATAGATCTTGTTGTCGTCGGCGCGGACAGGATATCGGCAAACGGAGATACGGCCAATAAGATCGGCACATATTCGGTCGCTGTAAACGCGAAATATCACGGGATACCGTTCTACGTTGCGGCTCCATCCTCAACATTCGATCTGACGCTGAGGAGCGGAGCTCTCATACCGATCGAGGAAAGGGATCCCATGGAAGTTAAATCCCTGGGAGGAAAGCTGATAACTGTGAAGGGGATACATGCAGCTAACCCGGCCTTTGACGTCACTCCTGCCGGACTTATTACCGGGATCATCACTGAAATGGGTGTGATACTAAAGCCGTCGCGATCCAGAGTTAAGATCGTACTTAACCGTGGTTCCCGATCTTCCCAACGCTACGGCACCCGGGCGTGATCCAGACTGGACGAGGAGAAATATGAGGGAGATCGCGATAATAGAAAGTATTAAAAAGATCGTGGGGAAGCCAGGGGCCGGGGTGAAGCTTGGGATAGGTGATGACACTGCGGTACTCGAATGGTCAAAAGACGAATATCTCCTCTTTAGCTCCGACATGATCGTCGAAAATACACATTTCAGGCTTCCATCGGATAGATATGAGCGGATAGGCTGGAAAGCGGCGGCGGTCAATATCAGCGATATAGCGGCCATGGGAGGGGTCCCGAAATACATTACGGTTTCGTTGGGGATCCCGAAAAACTTTCAAGACGTTTCTTTGAAAGCCCTTTACCGCGGCATTAAAAAGATCACCGCGAAATTCGGGGTAACTATTGTGGGAGGCGATCTTAACCGATCCGAGAAACTGGTAATAGATGTCGCCATTATCGGTAATATCAAGAAACGGGCGCTTGTGACCAGGAGCGGCGCTAAGGAAGGCGACCGTGTGTTCATCACCGGTCCTGTCAGGGATGGCAAAAAGTGCCATCTCAGTTTTTTGCCAAGAGTAAAGGAAGCGCGGTATTTGACCGGGAAATATCGTATTAATTCAATGATAGACGTGTCCGACGGGATAGCTCCCGACCTTTGGCGGATATGCCGCGCCAGCGGCTTGGGAGCTTCATTGAGCGAGAGCCTTTTGAGTTTAGCCGGGTCGAAAAATATCAACGATTCGCTATATTACGGGGAGAGCTTTGAGCTGGTGTTCACTTTGCCGGTAAAAGAGGCTGCTTCTCTTGAAAAAGATGTTAAAATGAGAACCGCTCCTTATAAATTCTTTCCGATAGGGATGATCGTCGCGCAAAAATACGGCGTTGTGATGGCCGATAATAAAGGCGTGGTTTCGCCCGTCATGTTCAAGGGGTATGAGCATTTATGAAGGCGATCGTGGGCCCGGATAAGTTGTTTAGGAAAGTGAACAGCCGAGAGGAGAGAGGGAAGAGTGATAAGAACGATAACTACGAGATCGGTTGAAGAGACCATTTTGCTGGGTTGTAAAATCGGCCGATCGCTTTGTGCGGGGGACGTGGTCGCGCTTATAGGCGCGCTTGGCGCCGGAAAAACGGTTTTTGTTAAAGGTATCGCTAAGGGTATCGGGTATGACGATCATAGATACGTCAACAGCCCGACTTTCGTTGTTGTAAAGGAGTATAAAGGCCGTATTGATCTTTACCATTTTGATGTCTACAGGCTGAATACATACGATTTTGAGGAAACCATAGATCTTGACAGGTACTTTTACGGGGACGGGGTATCGGTAGTTGAATGGGCCGATAAGATCGAAGATATTCTCCCCGATGAGTATCTTGAAATATCTATTTGTGATAAAGGGGAGAATGAGAGGGAATTCACGTTCCGCGGTATTGGAGAACGTTTTGCCGTGATCGTTGCCGGCATCGCCTGCTAGCATGAACGATCGACGAGAGCGCCTGGAGGCCGGTGCCTAAAGAGGGAAAATGAAGACACTTGCGTTTGACGCTTCAACTAAATATCTGACCGTAGCCGTATTTGACGGTGCTAAATGTGTCTCGGAATATCATGAGGATATGGGGATACGGCATAGCGAGGTGCTCGTTCCTGTATTCAAAGAACTTTTAGAAGGCTTGAAATGGAAGATAAAAGACATTGATCTTGTGGCCGCAGGGTTAGGTCCGGGATCTTTCACGGGGATACGGATAGCCTTGTCAACGGCTAAGGCTTTGTGCTCGGTTCTAGGCGCGAAGCTTATAGGCGTTCCTACGATGGACGCCATAATCTATAATCTGACCGGGAAATATAAAGGTCAGGCTGCTGTAGCGCTTGACGCCAGAAAAGGGAAGATCTATTCCCGTATTTACAATATCGATGATAAAGGCCCCCGTCCTATTTCCGGGCATCTGCTTTTGACAGTCGAGGAATTTTCGAGCTCGGCCAGGGAAGATACCCTTTCTATCGGCGATGCCGTTAACGTATATCACGGAACTCTAAAGAGAGATACTCGTATCAGCCAGGACTTATATGACGACTGGTTCCCACGGGGCCGGAATATCGGCATGATCGCTTCTCAAATGGCTGAAAATGGAACGGATGACCCGAAGACCCTTGAGCCCTTGTATTTGCACGCGAAAGAATGTAATATTAACCGAGGAAAATGAATAGAGATATCAGCCGTCAGCTATCAGTTCTCAGCTTTTATGGTATTCTCCCGTACAAAAATGACAACTTGCAGCTTAAAGCTTATGGCTACAAGCTAAAAGGAAGAAGATGGAACGCACATACAGGCCCACATGGGCTGAAATAGATCTGGGGGCCGTAAGTCATAACCTTGCCGAGATCAGGAGGGTAGTGGCAAGTAACGTCGCGATAATGCCGGTCGTAAAAGCCAATGCCTACGGCCACGGGATATACAGGATAAGCGCCGAACTTATCACTAACGGCGTCAAATATCTGGGTGTCGCTACCGTTGATGAGGCCCTTTTCCTGAGACAGAAAGGGATTGATGTTTCCATCCTTGTCCTGGGCTCGGTGCTTCAGGAAGAGGCCGATCAGGCCGTCGATAATAACATTACCCTAACTCTTTGCAATGACTCGCTTTTTAGGGCTCTTATGATCTCCGCTAAAAAGTTCATGAAAAAGCCGAGAGTGCATATCAAAATAGACACCGGGATGGGTCGTATTGGCGTATGGCACGCGGACGCTTTTGAGTTCATAAAAAAGGTCTATGATACGGGCGTTATTGAAATTGAGGGAGTTTATACGCACTTTTCTTCGGCTTCAAGGGATAAAATGTACACGGAGATGCAGATAGAGTATTTCGAAAATGTGCTCTTGGCGCTTGAGAAGGAAAAAATAGGGATAAAATACAAGCATGCTGATAATAGCATCGCTTCCGTCGAGTGGAAGAATACACACTATAACCTGGTGCGTCCGGGTATCCTGATATACGGGGTATATCCCAAAGAAGATTTCAGGGAGGTCCTTGATCTCAAACCTGTCATGAGCCTGAAGACGCGGATAGTCCATTTGAAAGATACCCCCACCGGGCGGGCTTTAAGCTATGGTAGGACATATATAACCCAGAAGCCGACTAAGATCGCGACATTACCCATAGGGTACGCGGATGGTTACGGAAGGCTCCTTTCGAACCGGGCTGAGGCCCTGGTACACGGCGAGCAGGTCAGGGTTGTCGGAATAGTCACTATGGATCAGACCCTCATAGACGTCGGCGAGATCGTAGATGTTAAAATTGGCGATGAAGTGGTCCTTTTCGGCGAGCAGAAAGGGGTAAAGATATCGGTTGAAAAAATATCAAAATTAGCTAAGACCATACCATACGAGATCCTTTCCGGAATAAAAGAAAGGGTTCCTCGGATCTATATTTAAAGAAACATCCGGAATATAGGTTTCAAAATCCAGCATCCATGAAATATATTTCAGAATTTTTGAAACATTTTTCCCAAAACATGTGTCTATAATGGGTAGAGGATATGGGATGGAAGCGCGTGAGGCCCTTTTATACATACGGCGGCGTGAAACCCCGCCGTTAACAACGCTGTCGCGAAAGTCGCCTCAGTATGAACCCTTATCTTGAACACCAGGGCTTTAGCCCGGGGAGTTTGAATGGGTTCATTGAAAAAGAAAAATTTATTTGCAATTGTTTGGATGTAATATTATATTAAATTATTAATTTCTATTAATTTTGGTCATTCAAAAGCAGGTCATTCGAACGGAAAGGGATAGGAGTCAAAATGACAAAAATATCAGGCGCGGAAATCATAGTTAAAAGTCTGATCGAGGAGAATGTCAAACACGCTTTCGGGTATCCCGGAGGGGCTGTCATTCCTCTTATGGACGCGATATACGCCGAAAAAAAACTGAATTTCATACTGACAAGACATGAGCAGGGAGCGGCGCATGCGGCTGACGGATACGCCAGAGCTACCGGAGAAGTCGGTGTTTGCATAGCCACTTCAGGTCCGGGAGCGACTAATCTTGTCACCGGTATAGCTACGGCGAATATGGATTCCATACCCATGGTGGCTATTACCGGCCAGGTAAAATCTGTTCTTATCGGCAACGACGCTTTTCAGGAAGCTGATATTGTCGGGATAACAAGGCCGATAACTAAACACAATTATCTTGTAAAAAACATTTCCACGCTGGCCTCGACTTTGAAAGAAGCATTTCATGTCGCCAGGACCGGGAGGCCCGGGCCTGTATTGGTAGATGTACCGGTGGATGTTCAGCTCGCAAAAGACGAGTTTAAATATCCCAAGGATGTCAATATGAGAGGGTATAAACCCACTTATGTCGGGCATTCGAAACAGATAGAAAAGATCGCCCAAGCCATTGAGAACAGTAAAAGACCGGTCCTTTACATAGGCGGAGGTGTGATCCTTTCCGGAGCCAGTAAGGAACTAGCGAAACTGGCCAGGATGACAGACATCCCCGTGACCATGACGATGATGGGACTCGGGGCCTTTCCCGGTGACGATCCATTATCACTCGGGATGCTGGGGATGCACGGTACGGCCTATGCTAACCACGCGATACAGGAATCGGACCTTTTAATAGCCGTTGGGGCTAGGTTCGACGACAGGGTGACCGGGAGGGTGGATACGTTCGCTCCCGACGCGAAAGTCGTCCATATAGACATCGACCCTTCCAGCGTCAGCAAGAACGTGAGGGTCGATCTTCCCGTTATCGGCGACGCGCGACTGGTTCTTAAAGAGCTTTTGACATTTGTGAAAAAGCCGGATATAGCCGAATGGCATAAGAAGATAAAAAAATGGAAGAACGAGTTGCCGCTCAAATACAAAGATGACGATGTTTTGAGGCCGCAGTTCATTATTGAAACACTGGAAAGGCTGACCAGGGACAAGAACGTGATAATAACGACCGAGGTCGGTCAGAACCAGATGTGGTCGGCGCAGTATTTTTGTTTTCGTGAGCCCAGGACATGGTTGTCGTCAGGGGGGCTCGGGACCATGGGTTTCGGGTTTCCCGCGGCGATAGGCGCGCAGGTCGGTAAACCTGAGTGTCTTGTCATTGATATAGCCGGTGACGGCAGTATACAAATGAATATCCAGGAGATGGCCACGGCGGTCCTTAATAAGCTCCCGGTTAAAATAGTCATACTAAACAACGGTTATCTTGGCATGGTCAGGCAATGGCAGGAATTATTCTACGACAGGAGGTACGCGTTCACCACTCTGTCAGACGGCGGGGATAGTTATTGTCCGGATTTCGTGAAACTGGCGGAAAGTTACGGAGCCGCGGGGATAAGGGTTAAAAGAAAAGACGAGGTCGAAAGCGCCATTAAAAAGGCTATCGGTATAGATGGTCCGGTAATGATCGATTTCATCATACAACGGGAAGAGAACGTGTTCCCGATGGTGCCGGCCGGTGAGTCTATCAGCAACATGCTGCATGGCTTGGCGTAAGGCAGGGATTGCGAGATCTAGACATATTGCTATCAACTGTCAGCTTTGCTGTACCAGTAGCAGATAGCTGTTAGCTAAAAGGAGATAACATGGCTAATTTTATTTTATCTGTCCTGGTAGAGAACAAATTCGGCGTACTCGCGCGTGTGTCCGGGCTCTTCAGCGCGAGGGGATTCAATATCACGTCCTTAGCTGTGGGTGAAACGGAGGATCCGGAAATATCAAGGATGACGATCGTAGTCGACGCCGATGAGAGGATCCTCGAGCAGGTCAAGAAGCAGCTCCATAAGCTGATCGATACGATCAAGGTGCTTGATCTGACAGGAAAAGAGACCGTGGAAAGGGAGCTCTTGCTGGTAAAGGTGAACGCCGATAAAACGTCTGTAAGGGAAAAGATAATTAAAGTCGCAGATACCACCGGTGCGAAAATAGTGGATATCGGGAAGAAGACCATAACAATAGAGGAAGCCGGTGATGAGCACAGGATAAAGGCGCTTATAGAACTGCTCAAACCATACGGCATAATCGAAATGGCCAGAACGGGCAAAGTAGCCTTAAGTTCTGATAAGTGATCTGTTTTGTGTAAGGCAATAGAAAAAAGCAAAAAAAGGAGAAATGAAATGGCTAAGATCTATTATGACAAGGACGCGAATCTGGATATCATAAAAGGGACGAAAATAGCGATAATAGGCTACGGCATCCAGGGTCGCAGTCAGGCGCTCAATCTAAGGGATTCAGGTCTTACGGTACTTGTGAGCGAGCTTCCCAATACGGAAAATCACAGGCAGGCCGTCTCTGACGGGTTCAACGTTTTATCCGCCGAGGATGCTTCAAAGGAAGCCGGTATAATTCAGATACTCACGCAGGACCATGTGCAGGCCGCTGTTTACAAGAAAGCTATCGAACCTAATATGACAAAAGGCAAAGCGCTCGTCTTCTCCCACGGGTTCAATATCCATTTTAAACAGATAGTGCCGCCAAAGAACGTGGATGTTTTTATGGTAGCGCCTAAAGGTCCGGGCGCACTTGTCCGCCAGATGTACGAGGAGGGGAAAGGCGTCCCGTGCCTTGTGGCGATATACAAGAACCCTTCGGGTAAAGCGATGGATAAGGCTCTGGCATACGCTAAGGGTATAGGCGGCACGAGAGCCGGAGTTATCGAGACCACTTTTAAGGAAGAGACGGAAACCGACCTCTTCGGGGAACAGGCCGTCCTTTGCGGCGGGGCTTCGGAGCTTATTAAGGCAGGGTTCGATACCCTTGTCGAGGCGGGATATCAGCCAGAGATCGCTTATTTCGAATGTCTACATGAGTTAAAGCTCATAACCGATCTTATTTACCGATACGGTATTACCGGCATGCGTAAAAGAGTATCGGATACCGCGGAATATGGGGACATATCCAGAGGAAAAAGGGTTATTACGGAGAAGACCAGGAAAGAAATGAGGAAGATGCTTAAAGAGATACGGAACGGAAAGTTCGCTAAAGAATGGATAAAAGAGAACGAGGATGGCCGTCCAAATTATAACCGTATCACAAAAGAAGAGGCCGAACACCCCGTCGAGAAGGTTGGCAGAGAGTTGAGAGCCATGATGCCCTGGATGGAATAAGGCGGGATATACGGAGGATCAAATGGAAAAGAACCGGATAATTATTTTCGATACGACCTTACGCGACGGAGAACAGACCCCTGGCGCGAGCCTGAACGCAGAGGAGAAACTGCAGATAGCCAGACAGCTGGAGGCTCTTGGAGTCGACGCCATCGAGGCGGGTTTCCCCCACTCAAGCCCCGGAGACATGGAAGCGGTTAAGAGGGTATCGAAGTACATTAAACGACCGATCATATGCGGTCTGGCGCGTGCAACCGGGAAAGATATAGATTCCGCGTATCAGGCGCTGAAAAAGGCGGCGAGGCCGAGGATACATGTTTTTCTCGCGACGTCGAAGATACACCGGGAATTCAAGCTGCACAAAGCTAAGGACGAGATCCTGCGGCTCGCCGTCGAGGCGGTAAAATACGCCCGGAAAAAGCTGCCTGACGTGGAATTCTCTCCCGAGGACGCTTCCAGGACGGAACCTGATTTCCTTCGAGCCGTGGTTGAAGCGGTCATAAAAGCCGGTGCCGGGACTGTAAATATCCCAGATACCGTGGGGTACGCTGTGCCGGATGAGTTCGGAGGTCTGATAAAGTACCTGAAATGTAACGTCCCGAATATCGATGAGGCCGTGATAAGCGTACATTGCCATAATGATCTTGGGCTTGCCGTAAGCAATTCACAGGCCGCGGTGATGAACGGCGCCAGGCAGGTCGAGTGCACGATGAACGGCCTGGGTGAGCGCGCCGGAAATGCCTCCTTGGAAGAGTTGATCATGGGTATCAGGATGCGGAAGGACCATTTCAAAGGCCTTTTCACCGATATCCGGACAAAGGATCTCTACAAGACCAGCCGATTGGTAAGCAAGCTCACCGGGATCGTTGTGCAGCCGAATAAAGCCATAATAGGCGAAAACGCTTTCAGTCATGAGTCAGGGATCCACCAGGACGGGGTCCTTAAAAAAAGGGTTACCTACGAGATAATAAGGCCTGAGGATGTAGGGTTTCAGGGTACAAGGCTGGTGCTCGGAAAGCTTTCCGGGCGTCACGCTTTTTCTAACAGGCTCCAGAAGCTGGGATACGATCTCAGGGAAGAAGAGCTCAACCTCGCGTTCAAACGGTTCAAGGAACTGGCGGATAAAAAATCCATTATCTATGACGACGATCTGGCTGTCATAGTCGATGCCGGGATGTCTTCAGTACCTGAGACCTTCAAGCTCTATGATTTCACCGTCACAAGCGGAAAAAAGACCATACCAGAGGCCGTCGTAGAGATACGTAAAGGACAGGAAAAATATTCGGCAAAGGGAAGCGGCGACGGCCCCGTCGACGCCTGTTTTAAAACAGTCGACAAAGCCCTGGGTTTGAAAGGGAAACTCGTGGATTATAAGGTGGAAGCGGTGACCGGAGGTAAAGACGCACTTGGCGAGGCACATGTGAAGATAGACTTCAGCGGTAAACTCGTTATAGGGCGGGGATCATCAACCGATGTTATCGAGGCGAGCGTACTCGCTTACGTCAACGCCATCAACCGTCTCCACCAAACCGGTAACAAGAAGGTGAAATGAGCGATATGATCTATGGCCTCATCGGGAAGAACATAAGCTACTCGTTATCGCCGGTGATGCATAACGCCGCTTTCAGGTATTTTGGGATACCGGCCGAATACAGGCTCTTCGACATGGACGAGGCTTCTCTCTCGGTTTTCCTGGTAGGTATGCTTTCCGACACTCTCATCTCCGGTGTGAATGTTACCGTTCCATATAAAATTAAAGCGATGGACGTTATCGCACGTTCGGTAAAGGGCGGTGTTGTCGATGACGGTGCGCTGGCTTCCAACGCCGTTAACACTGTCGTGAGGGAAAAAGGCTCGCTGAAAGGGTACAATACGGACGGCCGTGGGTTCATGGAATCCCTCGCGGATGATGCCGGGTTCTCACCTCGCGGAAAAAAAGTATTCCTTTCTGGCGCGGGTGGCGCCGGCAACACCATATGTGCGCATCTTGCTTCGCTTAAGTCCGAAAAGCCCGAAGTTATCTTCGTCTGGGATGTGGATAACGAGAAAAAATGCGGTCTTGTCAGAGCGTGTAATGAAAGATACGGCGCTGGTTCGTCGGTCACCGTGAATAAGGACGATATCGTCCAAAAATTGGAGGTATCGGACCTTGTCGTGAACGCGACGCCGCTTGGTACGAAAGCCGGAGATCCTCTGCCCTTTCCCGTTGAACGGGTGAAGGCCGGATCGATCGTATATGACCTGGTCTACTCGAGGAAAACCGAAGTCGTAAAGATCGCCAGGGGAAGAGGAGCTAATGCTCTGGACGGCTCCGGGATGCTGGCAAACCAGGGTGCCGTCGCCTTCTCTTTATGGACCGGAAAGCCTCTCAAGGAAGTGAAAACCGTCATGAAGAAGGCTCTTCTGGACGCTTTGAGTTCAAGGAGTGAAGGATGATAGAGGCCTTCGTTTTTATTACGGGTGCCGCGTTTGGAAGCTTTTTTAACGTGGTCATATACAGGCTTCCAAGGGGCTTGTCGATCGTATGGCCGAATTCCTTCTGCCCGGCGTGTGAAAAACCCATCAAACCGTGGGATAATATACCCCTGGTAAGTTATCTGCTTTTAAGGGGGAAATGCCGTACCTGCGGGGCGCGGATACCTGTCAGATATTTTATTGTCGAGTTTCTAACGGCCGCTCTGTCGTTAGTATTACTGTACAAATACTCTTTGTCGGTCAACTATCTTGTTCATATTTTTCTGGTTTACTTATTGCTGGTCATATCATTCATAGACATCGACCATATGTTGATACCTGATATAATCAGCTTGCCGGGCATACCGGTAGGCATCCTCTTCTCTTGTTTCTTCCCGGAGGGGGCATTCGGTTTCTCCCTGGACGGGCTTAAAGGTTCTCTCCTTGGCGTTTTAGCCGGAGGAGGAAGTATCTATCTAATGGGTGTTTTCGGGAGTATGGTTTTCCGCAAGGAGGCCATGGGCGGGGGAGACGTCAAACTTATGGGCATGATAGGTGCTTTTATGGGATGGAAATACGCTTTACTGGCTTTTTTCATAGCGCCGTTCCTGGGTCTGGTTTCGGGCGTTTATGTCCTTGTTAAAAAGAAAGATACGGTCATACCGTATGGGCCGTATCTTTCGCTGGCGGCGGTTATAAGTATGTTGTACGGGGATAAGATATTGAGAGTTTTGTTGCCTGAGATATAAATTGGGTCAAGGGTTAAGGGTCAAGAAAAGGGGTAGGGTTGGGTGGTATTTAAGTATGAACATAAAAATAACCTGACCCTTGACCCCTGATCCTAAAAGTAAGGAGACACATATGCTGCGATACATGACCGCGGGGGAGTCGCATGGGAAAGTTCTCTTAGCCATCCTTGACGGTATGCCCGCCGGGTTACGTTTAGATACAGCTCTTATCGACGCGAATCTGTCCCGACGTATGTCAGGTTACGGTCGAGGCAAAAGGATGCAGATAGAGAAAGATACCGTAGAAGTTCTTTCCGGGACCAGAAAGGGGATTACGATAGGAAGTCCGATAGCGTTATCAGTTAAGAATAAAGACAACAGTATAGAGTCGATGCATGAGGTCACGTGTCCAAGGCCTGGACATGCCGATCTTGCCGGAGTTTTGAAATACGGATTTATTTCCGCCCGGGACGTTCTTGAGCGCGCGAGCGCAAGGGAAACTGCCGCGAGGGTCGCCGCAGGGTCGGTCGCAAGGATCTTCCTCGCGGAGTTCGGTATTGACGTTTTTAGCCATGTTATTCAGATGGGGCCGGTCAAAGCATTTTTGGACGGTATGTCCCATTTAGATATAAAGAAGAAAGCGCTAAGATCCGATACCGGATGCGCTGATAAAAAGGCATCGGAGCTGATGAAAGAAGAGGTCGATAAATGCGCTTCTTCAGGTGATACCCTGGGAGGCGTTTTCGAGACCGTCATTACGGGTGTACCGGCCGGGCTGGGGTCTTACGTTCAGTGGGACAAACGTCTGGACGGGATCCTCGCGAGGTCCGTTATGGCCATACCGGCTGTGAAAGCCGTGTCGATAGGGATAGGGGTCGAAGGGGCGTCTAGAAGGGGCTCAAAGCTGCATGATACTATTTCGTACGACGCCTACGCTAAAAAATATTTAAGAGGCTCCAACAACGCCGGCGGGATCGAGGGCGGAGTAACTAACGGCGAACCTGTGATCATCTCAGGTTATATGAAACCTATCGCGACGCTGATGCGGCCGCTCCTTTCGGCGGACATGAATACAAAAAAAACGGCTAAAGCCTCCGTAGAGAGGTCGGATACAGCAGCAGTATTAGCCTCAGGGGTGGTTTCGGAAGCTGTGGTCTCTATTGAGATCGCTTCGGCTTTTATGGAAAAGTTTGGCTGCGATTCCATGAAAGATATAATGACAAACTTCAGGGAGTTCACTTTGAAGCCGTCAAAGTCCAATAAAAGAATATGAAGAACATCGTACTTGTCGGTTTTATGGGCACAGGGAAGACTTCCGTCGGAAAAATGCTTTCGATGTGCCTTGATAAACCATATATATCCGTCGACGACATTATCGAGAAGAAAGAAGGATTGAGTATTACCGATATCTTTGCCGGAAAAGGCGAGGAATATTTCAGAAAACTTGAGAGCGAGATAATAAGAGAGATCTCAGGGCGTGAGGACCAGATAATCGATACCGGAGGAGGAGCGGTCCTTAATGAAGGGAACATAGCGGCGCTTAAACGTTCGGGCGTCCTTTTTTGTCTCACCGCCCTTCCGGAGACCATCTATAACAGGGTAAAAGAACAGGCCCATCGGCCTCTTCTGAAGGTCGATGATCCCAGAAAGAAGGTGGCGGAGCTTCTCTCGGTCCGTAAACAATTCTATGAAATGGCCGACCATATGGTACCTACGGACGATCTTGATGTTGCCCATATTTCGGGGCGGATAATAGACGTTCTTAACAGGCTGGAATCCGAGAAGGAGATACCGGATGTTTCAGGTTACTTCGCCGGCCTTTACGGCCTTCTAATAAATAAAATATTCCATTACGCAAGTGTCCCTATCATGATAACGAGTGGCGAAGGTGATGTGTGTTTCGCTAACTCGGAGTTCATCGAGATATTCGGGCTCGGATTCGCGGATATTAGAGGAAAATGCTGGATCGATCTGGTAGTTCCCCAAAATAACAGGAACGAGGCCCGCGAGAAATTCTCCTCAATAATGGAGTATGGCAAAGCTATTAAATTTACGATCCTCGTTTCCGATAAGACGGGGAGAACAAGGTTTTATAATTGGATCGTCGATACGCTCGTCAGCGGCGGCGAGAAACATCTGATATTCGCGGGCCTCAACTGCCACGACACAGTGGGGTTAGATATTAACGTCCAGCCTGCCGCCGCGCAAGAAATGATAGACAGAATATTTTCGATGTCATGGGACGAGGATCTGGAAACTTCAAAACATTCAATGAAAGTCATGGTCTACTCGCTGGAGCTTGCCGACAGGATCGGATTGCCCGAGAAAGAGAAGGAGATCCTCAGATCCGCCGCGCTCCTCCACGATATCGGGAAGATAGCGATGAACGAAAAGATACTGCTCAAGGACGGCAAACTTGACGATATTGAGTACGAACACATAAAGAACCATATTAAGTACGGCGTTGATATGATAAGACCCGTGAACATTCTTGAGGAAATACTGCCCGTCATTGACAGCCACCATGAGAATTACGACGGCAGCGGATACCCCAAGGGGCTTAAGCGGGAGGAAATATCCCTTCCTGCGAGGATCCTCAGCATCGCGGACATTTTCGACGCGTTGACGTCGTTACGGCCTTATAGAAGGTCTTTTCCGATCGAAGAGGCTATAAGGATCATGAGAAAAGAAAAAGGAAAAAAGCTCGACCCGGAACTTACGGATATTTTCATTGAACTTGTTAAAAACGGCTCTATGGATGCGAAAATAAGGAATATAGACGATAAAAATGGCTATAAACGCTAAAGAACGCGATATTATCGCATTATCAATGGTGCCTGGAATCGGGGCGTCCAGACTTATGCGACTTGTTGATAAATTCGACAGTCTTCGACCTCTCTTCGATATGTCGCTTCCGGAATTCAAGGAGCTATTCACCCGGAACGGCGATATCACCGCATCACCCGGCGATATTCTGAGATCTGGGGAGATCGCCAGCGAGATATCTTTTATGGAGGCGGCCGGGATAAAACCGGTCTTTTCTCATGATGGTGAATATCCCGAAGCTTTGAGGAATATCGATCAACCTCCCATAATGTTATTTTCGAAGGGGACCATGATCGTAGATGACATAAGAGCCGTTGCCATAGTGGGGGCCAGGATGTGTACCGCGTACGGACTTCGGATGGCGGAAAAATTAGCTTACGATCTGGCTAAGAACGGGATAACAGTCGTAAGCGGCCTGGCTAAAGGCATAGACCAGGCTTCTCATAGAGGTGCTCTAATGGCAGGGGGAAGGACCATCGCGGTGATGGGGTCAGGGTTCAGGAACATATACCCGGACGGCGCTCAAAAGATGGTTGATATGATAGCTTCCAATGGGGCTGTTTTAACAGAATATCATTCAAATATGAAACCCCTTGCTTTTAACTTTCCAGCCAGGAACAGGATAATAAGTGGCCTTTCCAGGGGTGTAGTCGTGGTGGAGGCCGGAGAAAGGAGCGGGGCGCTCATAACGGTCGATTACGCTCTTGAGCAGGGGCGCGACGTGTTCGCGGTGCCGGGTTGTGCGGATAACCGGTCAAGTCGAGGCAGCAATAAACTGATCCAGGATGGGGCTAAACTGGTGACGAGCGCACGGGATATACTTGAGGAAATGGGGATAGAGGCATACGAACATGTCTCATTAAATGAAAGCCCGGGTAGAACGCCCGAAGGGGAGAACGAAAAAAGGGTCATTCGCGCGATCGGGAGCGGCGAGATCGGGTTTGACCTGATCAGTGAAACGACCGGTATTGAGACAGGCGCACTTCCAGGGATCCTCATCGGCCTGGAACTTAAGAACATCGTCAGAGCGCTCCCAGGCGCGAGATATGCTTTAAAGTGATAGGGTTGTAACGGAGATTGTGAGATCGGTACATTATTATAGAGAGAATGATCAATAAGGATGGATAGCTATGGCGGTAAAGAAAAAAACGGCGTCAAAAAAGGCGAAAGGTCATTTAAAATACCTAGTAATAGTCGAGTCCCCTGCAAAGTCGAAAACGATCAATAAAATTTTGGGTGCTGACTGTAAGGTCATCGCGAGCATGGGGCACGTGATAGATCTCCCTTCAGACAGGATGGGTATAGATTTTAAGAATGATTTTAAGCCCGAATACATGGTAATGAAGGGTCGTACGAAAAATCTCCAGGAGATAAAAAAGGAGGCCAAGAACGCTGACGCTGTATATCTTGCCGCTGACCCTGACAGGGAAGGTGAGGCGATATGCTGGCACCTTAGCAATTATCTAAAGGATAGCGGATGCGATATGTTCCGGGTCAGGTTCGAAGAAATAACCCCGAAAGCGGTAAAAGACGCTTTCGATAACCCCGGGCAGCTGGACATGAACAAGGTCAACGCGCAGCAGGCGCGCCGGCTCCTTGACAGGATAGTCGGTTATTCGCTGTCGCCGCTTTTGTGGAGGCTGATCTCGAGGGGGCTAAGCGCCGGAAGGGTACAATCCGTATCGGTGAGGCTGATAGTCGAAAGGGAAAAGGAGATAAGGAAGTTCGTTCCTGTCGAGTATTGGAGCCTGGAAGCCGTTCTTAAGAAGGAAGAGCCCGTCATCCCCGTTGTCAAACCTGAATTCAGGGCGAAACTCGTGAAACATAAGGGAGAAAAGATCCATGTCACTAAAAAACCGGAAATGGACACGGTGCTGGATTACCTGAAGGATAAGAAATTCATCGTTAACGAGATAATCCGCAAGGAAAAAAAGAGTTATCCCAGAGCTCCTTTTACCACCTCCGTGTTGCAACAGGAGGGATTCAATAAACTGAACTTCTCGGCATCTAAGACCATGCGTGTCGCCCAGAGGTTATACGAAGGCGTTGAGCTTGGGGATGAGGGGAGCGTCGGTCTTATAACGTATATGCGTACGGATTCCGTAAGGATATCCGACGACGCGTCCCAGGAGGCAAAAAACTATATACTCGACAAATACGGCAAAGACTATTATCCGGATAAAAAAACAGTTTATAAGTCCAAGAGATCGGCCCAGGAAGCCCATGAGGCCATAAGGCCCACGCTGCCGCTGCGTTCGCCCGAGGAAGTAATGTCGTTCCTCGCTCCTGACGAGCTTAAACTTTATTCGTTGATATGGAAACGTTTTATCTCAAGCCAGATGACCAGCGCCTTATACTCGCTTCTTTCGGTCCATATTAACGCATCGGATTACGATTTCAGGGCTGGTGGATCCGAGATAATATTCGACGGTTATTTAAGGATGTACAGGGAACAGGGCGAAAATATTGACACAGAGCTGGCCGAGATACCCCCTTTAAGGGTTGGGGAAGAGGTAAGCCTTGTGGAGCTTATTCCAGACCAGCATTTCACGAAACCTCCCGCGAGATATTCTGACGCATCACTGGTCAAGGAGCTTGAGGAAAAAGGCATAGGGAGGCCGTCTACTTACGCTCCTATCATCAGGACGATAATAGACCGTAATTATGTCCGCAGGATACAGAAATATTTTCAGCCTACGGAGCTTGGGGAAATGGTAAATGAATTCCTCATGGCCAGTTTTCCCGAAATAGTTGATTATGAATTTACGGCAAAAATGGAAGGTGACCTTGACGAGATAGAAAGCGGGAATAAAGAGTGGCTGAGCATCGTCAGGTACTTCTACGAGCCGTTTTCCGTAAAGCTCGTCGAGGCGCAGGCCCGTGTGAAGGAAGTGAAAAAAAAGAACGTCGAGAGCGACCAGAAATGCGACCTCTGCGGTAAGACCATGGTAGTGAAATGGGGCAGACGCGGCCAATTCCTCAGCTGTTCAGCTTTTCCAACTTGCCGTTTCTCGAAATCCATTACCACAGGCGTGAAATGCCCGGTTGAGGGTTGTACCGGGGAACTTATCGAAAGAAAATCAAAGAGAGGCAGTTTTTTCGGCTGTGTCAACTTCCCCAAATGTACATATATCGCCAAGGTCCTTCCCGGAAAAAAGGCTGAAGAAACGAGCGATGATACGGTTGAGGACGAATAGGAGAGACTGTGTCACAATGCGGAATAGAGTGATACGGTCTGAAGAGGAAGCGTCGGGCAATGTCAGAATTTAATGTCTATATAGATAAATATATCAGGTACCTTGAGGCTGAGAGGAACTCGTCGGAGCATACTACCAGGGGGTATTCACGGGACCTCGGTGAGCTTGCCTCTTTCTTGGGCGAAAAAGGCCCGGGTGAAGTTTCTCATCTGGACATAAGAAAGTTCCTCGCTGAACTTAAGGCCAGGGAGTTGTCAAGGGCGACCGTGGTCAGAAAATTATCCGCGATAAGATCATTCTACCGTTTTCTTTTCAGGGAAGATATAGTTGTCACCAACCCAGCTGAAGGTGTTTTCACACCAAAATTGGAAAAACGTCTTCCTGAGTTCCTTGACCAGGTTAAGACACTCGAGCTTATCACGGCTCCACGCGGCGAAAAACAGTCGGAGCTCCGGGACAGGGCGGTCCTTGAGACGCTTTACTCCACCGGGATGAGGGTAAGCGAACTTGTCGAGCTTTCCAGGGACGCTATAGACATTTTTTCGGGTGTTATTAAGGTCAGAGGCAAAGGGAAGAAAGAGAGGATAACTCTGATAGGCCAAAAGGCCGAGGAAGCCATTTCGGCTTATCTTTCCGTTCGAAAAGATCAGGGATTAGACACTTCGAGAGCGCTTTTTGTGAATAAGAACGGCACACGCCTTTCAGACAGGGGGGTCCGCCGGATCGTGGATAAATACGTTCGCATGGCGAGCATAGATAAAAAATTGTCTCCTCACTCTATAAGGCATTCTTTCGCCACCCATATGCTTAATAACGGTGCGGATCTTCGAAGCGTTCAGGAGCTTTTGGGGCATAAGAATCTGTCAACAACCCAGATATATACTCATTTAGGCGCGAAAAGGATAAAGGAGATCTACGATAAAGCCCACCCGAGGGCTTGATACCCCGGATCGAAATGTTCATTATATACGATATATTCTTTGTTTTGTACGGCCTGGCGTACCTTGTGTATATCTTCATGAGGAAAAAAGCGCACAAAGGGTTCGCCCAGAAATTCGGCGCATTGCCTAGTGAGGTCACTAGCCCAGGGCCAGGGCCGGTCTGGATACACGCAGTCAGCGTGGGAGAGGCGAATCTCGCGGTAAAACTTGCCGTAGGTATAAAAAAAAGGATCCCTGGAACGCGGATAGTCATTTCGACCACGACCCCGTCAGGGAACATCCTTGCTAAGGAAAGAGGTAAAGGGATAGCCGATGCGGTCTTTTATTACCCGTTCGACCTTTCATTTATTGTGTCATCGGTTGTCAGAAAGATCCGTCCGATAGTTTACATTGTCGTTGAGACGGAGATATGGCCAAACCTTCTAAGGGCGCTCGCTAACAAAAGAGTACCGGTCGTCCTGGTTAATGGCCGTATCTCCGGAAAGTCTTTTCCGGGATATCTTAGAATAAGGCCGCTGATGCGCATTATCCTTAAGAATATCTCTCTGGCATGTATGCAATCAGGGATGGATGCCCAAAGGATAAAGGCTATCGGGATGAGCCCTGAAAGGGTGTCCGTGACGGGCAGTATAAAATTTGACATATCGGAACCGGATGGGGCCCCGGAATTCACGAAAGGGGATATGGGGTTTGGAGAACATGATCCCGTTATCGTGGCGGGAAGCACTCATCACCCCGAAGAGAAGTTCCTCGCGGACGCCTTTACATCTCTCAGGAAAAAATATGAAGGATTAAGGTTGATAATAGCGCCGAGACATATAGAGCGGGCTAGAACGATAAGCGCCTCTCTCCATAAAGAACGGATCTCGAACGCGATGTTCTCAGGTATAATGAAAGACAGAGGCAAAGAGGTGTATGACGCGGTCGTAGTCGATACCATCGGTCACCTGAAGTTCATTTATCGTTACGCCGACGTCATATTCATAGGTGGAAGCCTTATGCCGCACGGAGGGCAGAACCCGATAGAAGGCGTAGCCGGGGGGAAGCCTGTTATCTTCGGGCCGAGTATGTACAATTTTAAAGAAATATCCGAGATACTCATTGAAGCAGGGGCGGCGATAAAGGTGAGCGACTCAAATGAGCTTACTAGGGTCATAGACTCCCTTCTAGCGGACGCGAATAAACGGGCGATCATGGGATCAAAAGGAAAAGAGGTCGTCGAATGCAATATCGGGGCCATGGAGAGAACTGTTGAAGCGGTCAGCCAGTTCATGCCGACCGGGGCGGAAGCATAGATGGATATGGATAAAATAAAAAAATATATACTTTCGGTCATGAAGGATGAACTTAAGGGCTCTGGCCCGTTTATTCTTGCGAAATTTCTCTCCTTTCTTTCTTTTTTTTACGCAGCCGTTATCTTTCAGGTCAGTATGGCTTACCGTACCGGTCTTTGGAGGTCCCGGCGCGTAGGTATCCCGGTAATAAGCGTGGGGAACATCACTCTCGGTGGGGCCGGGAAAACGCCGTTCACGATAACGCTCGCGGAACATTTTATATCGGCGAATAAACAGCCTGGAATACTGATTAGGGGATATGGTGACGATGAACACAAAATGATCGCATGGCGTGTGCCGAAAGCAAAGGTCATTGTCGGCAGGGACAGGGTTTCGAACGCTATCGAAGCAAAAAAGGCCGGGGTGGATGTGCTTATAATGGACGACGGGTTCCAGCACAGGAAGCTCGCGAGAGACATGGACATTGTTTTACTTAACGCCAGAGATCCGTTCGGCAACGGACGCCTTTTTCCGAGGGGGATATTGAGGGAAGGTAAAGAATCATTAAAAAGGGCCGATATAGTAATCCTGAACAAACTTGACGGGGTCCGAACGGAAGACGTTGAAAAAATACTCCTTGAGGTCAGGACTATCTCCAGAAGCGCTAAGATCTTTAAAGCGGAATATTCCCCTGATTCCATGAGCGACTTCTTTGGGAACAAACATCCGCTTCAGTCTATGCGTGGGAAAAAAGCGGTCATCGTGAGCGGAATAGCGGACCCCTTGTATTTTTCGGATATGCTCGGAGCATTGGGACTGGACATACTAGGGAAGTGGACGTTCCTTGACCATCATGATTATATATCGCGAGATATAACCCTCATCACCCGCGACGCCGCGGAGCGAGGGGCCGACCATATCATAACTACGGAGAAGGATTACGCTAAGCTGAAAGATATGGATAACAGGGAATTCCGCCTGAGACTTCTGGTATTGAATATCAGGATGTCGATAACGGCGGAAAGCGAGGTATTCTTTAATGGACTTGATAGCGTCGTTAGCGGCTAGATTATTCTGCCGCATATTCCAATTCACACCCATGGGTTTCAACCTGATGGTAGGCAGGGCTCTTGGCTCTCTAGCGTATCTCGCCGGCGGCAGGAGAACTAAGATAACATATTCCAATCTTAAAGCCGCGTTCGCGTCCGAAAAAACTCCCGCCGAATTAAGGCGTATAACCGTTTCCGTTTACCGTAACATCGCGATGACCATAGCTGAGATCATGTCTCTCAGGAAAGTCGATAAGGCGTACATTGACAAATATGTCAAAGTTGAGAATATCGAGAGGATCGAGGAAGCTTCCAGGAATCCGGGAGGGATGATACTGATATCCGCCCATTTTGGAAATTGGGAGCTCAGCTGTGTCGCCAGTGCTATGATGGGGTTCCCTCTCAATCTTCTGGCAAGAGACCAGAAGATGTCCAGGGTCAACGATCTTTTTATCGCTCTCAGGGAATCTAAAGGGAATAAGGTTATGCGTAAGGGGATGGATGTAAAGAACCTTCTTAAAGTGCTCAAAGACGGTAAAAGTATCGGTCTTTTAGCGGATCAGAACGCCGGGCGGTCGGGGGAACTTATCAAATTGTTCGGGCGTCCCGCGTCGACGGCCCAGGGCCCATACAGGTTCGCGAAACAGACAGGAGCCCTCATTTTGCCGGCTTTCATTCACAGGATCGATAATAGCCCCTATCAGGTAGTGGAGCTCGAGGAGCCTTTCAGCATTGACAAAAAAGAAGATATTGTTCCGTATATGGAAAGATACAACCGTCTCCTGGAGAAACACATTAAAAGGGATCCCGACCACTGGTTCTGGGTGCACAAAAAATGGAAAATAACACCTTTGAAAAAAGTATTGGTGCTCGATGACGGTAAGAAGGGGCATTTGAAACAGTCGCTGGCCCTGGCGGATCTCATAGTTAAATACCGGATCAGTAAGGGTTTTTCCCCGCTCGATCTCACGATAGATACGGTAACTGTAGAGTTTAAAAGCAACTGGACAAGGTTTATGACGAAGATACTGGCGCCTTTCATGACCAGTTTTCTTATGATACATCTTGGGATACTCAAAAGAGTTCTTAAGGAAAAGACGTACAACGAACTCGTCCACGGATACTGGGATGTGATAGTCAGCGCCGGGTCGAGCCTTTACGGCGTCAACCTGGCCATGAAAACCGAGAACATGGCCCGTTCCGTGGCGGTTTTCGATCCGGGCGTTCTTGTGAGAGATAAGTTCGACCTTGCCGTTATCCCGCGGCATGACGCCGAAAAAAAGGATCATAGCCGTAATGAGAATGTCGTTATAACTGAGCTGCTCCTTGTTAAAAAGGATCATTACGGGCAGCCGGATCCCCCACCCGCGGCCGTGGCAGTAAATGACGGGTCTCCGAGGAAAGGTGTTATGGCCATTGGGCTCCTGGTTGGGGGAGAGAACGAAGAATTTTCTTTTGACGGGTCCTTAGCGGAGGAACTACTTGCGGGGATGATAGAAACCTGCAGAGATAGCGGTTCAATTTTCCACGTTACTACATCCAGAAGGACTCCGGCAAAAGTAGCCGAGATCCTACTGCGGGGTTTCTCAAGAGGTCAATATCTGGGTTCTTTCGTCAACGGCAATAATGACATATCCGCTGTGACAGTCGAAAAGATCCTGGGTTCGTCCGATATAGTCGTTGTTTCCGGAGAGAGCATATCTATGGTATCAGAGGCCGTATCCTCCGGGAAGCCCGTGCTTGTTTTTATGCCTCCCAAAAAAAAGAAAGCAGTTTCAAAATATGAAAAGTTCGTCTCCAGGCTCGAGAAAGACGGTGTGATCAGCGTTATCCGTCCGCGTGAACTTAACGACGCGCTTCACGCTCGCATGGCTTCCGGTGTAGGAGGGTTTCAGTCCGACGATGACAGGAAAGTAATGGAACGAATGTACAGGCTGTTTTAATGTGCGTAACGGAGCGATAGATCATGAACGTATTACAGCTGGTCCCGAAACTTAATGTCGGTGGTGTTGAGGTAGGCACGGTCGATGTGGCCCGCGCTCTTACCCTTTTAGGGAACAAGTCGGTCGTAGCTTCCGCGGGAGGCGCTCTGGAAAGGGACCTTGTAGCCACAGGTTCCAAACATTATAATCTTGCCGTCGGGAAAAAGAACCCTGTCACTATGTTCTTTGTTTACAGAGAACTAAGGAAAATAATCAGCAGGGAAAATATAGACATAGTTCATGCCAGGAGCAGGATCCCGGCACTTATCGGCTATTTCGCCGCGCGCCACGAGGGAAAGACCTTCATAACAACCGCTCACGGTCAATATCGGAAACATTTTATCAGCAGCATAATGGGATGGGGCAAGATAGTTATTGTCGCCAATGAGACCATGTCCGAATATATGAACGAAAAATTCGGCGTTAAGAAAGAAAAGATGGTAATTATACCCAGGGGGGTCGATCTCGAGAAGTTCCAGTTCAGGGGGAAAAAGATCAAGAAGGATAACGTGATCCGCGTGGGCATGATATCGCGCATAACTCCGTTGAAAGGTCATCTGGATTTTATCGAAGCTATATCGCTTGTAACCCGGAAATACCCTTGTGTGGAAGGTATCATAATGGGGGATATGTCCTCAGCTAAACCCGACTACATAACAAAGATAAAACTTTCTATCGCACGGCTTTCGCTTGAACGGGTAATTAAGTTCAAGGATTCAAGGGAAAAGGTACCGGACGTCCTCAAAGAACTCGATGTTTTCGTTTCAGCCAACCGTAAGCAGGAGGCGTTCGGGCGTTCGGTGATAGAAGCCCAGGCTGTAGGGGTCCCGGTTGTGGCGACAAGGGTCGGGGGAGTCATAGAAAGCGTTAAAGACGGTGAAACAGGTTTGATCGCGGAACCATCCGATCCGGTGGATCTTGCGGAAAAGATAATACGAGTGATAAGTTCTCCCGAAACGGCTCTGTCCATGGTCAAGAACGCAAGGGCTAATGTCGAGAAAGAATACTCTCTTGAACGTATGCTTAACCTGACCATAAGCGCCTATAAGAACGTCCTTAAAATGAAAAAGATCCTTGTGATGAAAATAAGCTCACTGGGAGATATAGTGCTTTCAGTCCCTTCCCTCAGGGCATTGAGGTGTAAGTATCCTTTATCGGTGATAAAGGTACTCGTTGACATCAGGTTCAGGGAAGCGCTGAAAGGAATACCCTACGTTGACGAGATCATTACATGCGACCTTAACGGCAGGGACAGCGGCCGGTCTTTTATAAAGTTCGGTGAACGGCTCCGCGACGAGAATTTTGACTTATCGGTCGATCTTCAGAACAGCAAGAAGAGCCATATGCTCGCGTTCCTGGCTTTTATTCCCGAAAGGTATGGATATGATAACGGTAAATTGAGCTTTCTCATTAATAGACGCACCAAAATGCCCCAGAGGCCAATGGACCCGCTGGATCACCAGCTTAACCTTCTTCATCTTCTCGGTGTTACGCTTATGGAGAAGCGGCTGGAGCTGGTGAGCGACCCTCTTTCAGATGAATGGGTAGATGAGTTCCTCGCCGCTAACTGGGTGAAAGATGGCCAGCCGATCGTCGGGATCAGCCTGTCGGCAAGCGAAAAATGGCCCAGCAAGAACTGGGGGCTTGAAAATTTCATACGTTTAAGCGAGCTTCTTGCCCGTGTCAACGGAATAAGAGTGGTCCTCCTGGGGGCTGAAAGCGACGCTCCGGCGGCCGATATATTCGTTAACTCTACCGATTCAAAGCCAGTGAATGCGGTTGGCAAGACGACCATAGGGCAGCTGGCCAGCCTCATAAAGCGATCGAGCGTTATAGTCACCGGCGATTCGGCTCCTATGCATATGGCGGCTGCATTTAATATCCCTTTCGTGGCGATCTTTGGGCCCACTGATCCCAAAAGGCATTTGCCTCCGGCCGAACATTATAAACTTATACATAAAAGATTTCCCTGCTCTTCCTGTTACAAGGGAAAATGCCCCAAGGACATGAGGTGTATGAACATGATAAAACCTCAGGAGATCTTTGAGGCCGTAACGGAATTAATGGCATGAAAGTCCTCATTTTCGCCAAGCACATGAACATCGGGGGTATTGGAATGTATTCCCTGAACCTGGCCAGAGAGCTGGGTAAGAACGGCCTCACCGTTGAGATAGCCTCGAGCGGTGGAGGGCTAGAGAAAGATATAAGGGATTCAGGGATAACTCACCATAGTTTAGATATCAACTCAAAGAACGAGTTCGGTATTATGATGTTGAGGTCTCTGGCTCCTTTCCGAAAACTATGCGTTGAAAGGGGCTTCGATATCGTTCACTCCCAGGACAGGATGACGCAGATCATCGCTGACTTATCCGGCCGCCTGACCGGCATACCGTATGTCACCACTTGCCACGGCTTCTTCAAGGCCAGAAGGCTCTCGAGGAGGATTTTCCCGGCCTGGGGCAGGAAAGTCATAGCGATAAGCCGGAACGTCGAGAAACATCTTATTTTAGATTTTAAGGTAGATCCGGGGAAAGTCCGGCAGGTGTATAACGGGATCGATACAGCCAGATTCTCACCCGATAAAAAGGTGAAAGATGACGAAGTTATCTCGATGACGGGCCTCTCCCGGGGAAAGAAGGTCATCGGCAATGTAGGAAGATTTTCCGCTGTCAAAGGGCAGCGATACTTGATCGAGGCATTTGCTGAACTTATCGGTAAAGGATATGACTGTCAGCTTTTCTGCCTGGGAGATAACGGCGGTGAAAGAGAAAAGCTGGAAGAATTGGCCGGACAGCTAGGCGTTAAGGATAATATGGTCTTGTTGTCCGAAAGCGTATTCCCGCTCGAAAAATATCTGGCGATCATGGACGTTTTCTGCCTGCCGTCCGTCCAGGAAGGCTTGGGGCTGGCTCTTTTAGAGGCTATGTCGATGGGGCTTCCGGCCGTAGCTTCTAATGTCGGGGGTATACCTGAGATAATTGATGACGGCGAGACGGGTCTTCTCGTCAGACCCGCCGACCCGGTTGATCTCGCTAACGCTGTCTCGAGATATCTTGACGACGGGGCGCTGCTTCAGAGAGTGTGCCGTAACGCTCCCGGAAAAGTATCCCGGGATTTCTCTTTTGACAAGTTCGCTAAGGGGATCCTCAAAGTTTACGAAGAAGTATTGGCGGGAGTTTGAAACATGCCACCTCAATTAAAAAATCAAAGATTCCTTATTTTCGAGCTTAACTGGCTTGGCGACATAATTTTTTCGCTGCCGCTGATCGAGGCGCTTAAAAAAGGGTGCGTCGGCGCCAGAGTGACGTGCATAGTGGTGCCACGGTACAAAAAGATCCTTGAGAAATGCGTTCTGGTGGACGGGATCATCGAGCTTAGCGACCGCCGCGGTATGGGTTCACTGTGGGAAAAGCTCTTAACGGTCTTAAAGATATCCGGAAAGTTCGATGTATGTTTTCTGCTGAAACCCTCGAAAAGCAAGTCTTTAATGGCCCTGGCGGCGGGTATACCGCGGAGGGTCGGATTCACCGGAAAAAAATATTCGTTAACGGATACTGTCGAAATGGACTTGACAGCCATACACCGTGTGGACAGTCTTGTGTCTCTGGCTTTTGTCATGGGAATTGGGCCGGGCGACAACAGGTACTCTCTCAAGATATCAAATGCGGATCTATGCCTTGCCCTTGATCTCCTGGAGACTATATCACCCGGTCTTCAGTCGTATGTGGCAATTCATCCCGGAGGGAACTGGGGGGCTAAAAGATGGGATAAGGAAAACTTCGTGTTCCTTATAAAACGTATCCTGGAAAAGTACAGCGATATAAAGGTATTCATAACGGGAGCACCTGATGACTCGCCACTCGCCGAATTAATTAGGGGCGGCGTTAATGACCCGAGGTGTTATAACATCGCGGGAAAGACAGGGCTTGATACCCTGGTTTCGTTGTTTAAGTTGTCGAAAGCCGTTATAAGCGCCGATTCAGGGCCTCTTCATCTTGCCTCGGCCGCCGGAGCCGATACGGTCTCTCTTTTCGGCCCTACGTCGCCTCTGGTCACGGGACCTAGGGGGAAAGGACGTAACATAGTCATCTCTCATGATGTCGACTGCGAGATCCCGTGCTATGAGACAATATGCCCGAAAAATTTCGGATGTATGAGAGCTATTCAGGTCGAAGAGGTTTTTGGTGCGGTCGTGGAGATCATCGGTGAACGAAGCTAAGGGTTTAAATATGTCAAATAACGTAAGATCGATCCTATTCATCTCGCTGAGTAATCTCGGGGATATCATCCTGACCACTCCGGTCCTGGTGTCTCTTTCTTGTAATTATCCCGAAGCCGCGATAGATGTCATTGCAGGCCCGTCCGGGAAAGAGATCTTCGAGGGGCACCCGCGGGTGAGAAGTGTCTGGATCCGCACCAAAAGGCCATCATTATCTGAAAGGATCAGGGAAGTAATATTTCTCAGCGGTAAAAAATATGACCTGGTCGTAGATCTGAAAAATACCATGTTGCCGTTATTGCTGAGGGCCGCTCAGGGCAATTATATCCGGTCAATGTGGTCGGCTGCTTCCAGAAAGAACAACAGGTCGATCCATAAATCAATGGAACACCTTATGAAATTGGAGGATTTTTTACCATCGCGAGCCGAAACAATATCCTTTTATCTGCCCATAGACCCGATAAATGAACTGAAGGCCGAGAGTTTGCTTAAAGGGGCTCCGGGGCCCAAAAGGGTCATCGCATTCCCCGGGTCTAAAAGTCACCTGAAAAGATGGCCGGCATCAAAATATTCGAGAGTTCTGGACCATCTTGCCGCGAAATATGAGGCCAGCTTGATCCTGGCGGGGGATATTTCGGACAAGGCTGTTAACGATGAGCTCAGATCAAATATGGATCATGAAGTCCTGGATATTTCCGGGAAGACCGATATTTCTCTCCTTACGTCATTGGTTAAAAGGATGGACCTTATGATAACCAATGACAGCGCTCCGCTGCATATGGGGAGCGCTCTTGATATACCGGTACTGGCTATCTTCGGCCCTTCCGATGAAAAAAAATACGGTCCGCTGTCGGCGAGACATGTCACGATATCACCCGATAAAGATTGCCGGCCCTGTAACTCAGCGTTGTGCGCTTTGGGTCTTGAGCTGGGATGTATAAACGATATATCGGTCGAGAAAGTCATCGAAGCCGCAGAGTCGTTGCTCAGCCGGGAGAGGGACAGTGCGTAAACAAAGAAGAATACTCTTAGCGAGAACTGACAGGCTTGGAGACGTGGTGCTGACAACCCCCGCTATCCGGGAGCTTAGGCGCGTGTTCCCTGACGCGTTCATCGCTGTGATGGTCAGGCCGTACGCCGGGGATATCGTCAAAAATGACCCGCATATAGACGAAGTCATCCTATACGATAAAAACGGAGCGCACAGCGGGTTCTTTCAAACTCTCCGGTTCGCATTCTCTTTAAGGAAATACAGGTTTGACAGCGCCATATCGTTCCACCCTAACAACAGGACACATCTAATATTTTTCTTTTCAGGCATACCCGAAAGGGCCGGATATGACAGGAATATGCCGTATCTTTTGACTAAAAAAGTGCCTCATGATAAACAGAAAGGGGATATGCACGAGGCAGAGTATAATCTGGACCTTCTCGAAAAGTTAGGCATCCCTGTCTCAAAGGACGATCTTTGCCCGATAATGGTAACATCCCGTAGCGAGAAAGAGCTGGTGGATAAGATTATAACTGAGAAAGGGATAAAAAAGCGATTTGTTGTGTTCCATGCCGGGGCAAGTTGCCTTTCGAAAATATGGAGCTATGAGAATTTCGCCGAAGTCGCCGTGCGTACTAGGGATGAGTTCGGCCTGGATATCGTTCTTATTGGCTCTTTGGAAACACTCTCAATAAACGAAAAGATCGTTTCGATCGTTAAAAAAAGTGTCCATGATCTCGCCGGCGTCCTCAGTGTAGGCGAGACTGCGGAGCTCATCAGAAGGTCGGTCCTGCTCATATCGAACGATTCTGGACCCGTACACATCGCCTCAGCCGTCGGAACTCCTAATGTCGTAATTTTTGGCAGGAAGGATCCCGGGTTATCCCCGCTTCGCTGGGGCCCATTAGGTAAAACGGATAGGGTGCTTCATAAGGATGCTGGTTGTATCGCATGCCTGGCGCATAATTGCGTAAAAGGATTCCGGTGTATTAATTCAGTGACAGTTCAGGAAGTATTCGATTCGGCAGTTCATATTATTTCGAAGCACGATACAGTATCGTGAATCCAGAATTATTTAGCGGACATTTAAGTTTTTGGTTGATATAATACCCAAAGTTAGTATTATATTGAGTACTTATGTAACCGATAAAGGAGATGTCATGTCTGAAAGCAAACATGTAATTAGCGTATACGATACAAATTTTGAGGAAGTTGTTTTAAAGTCTGAAATACCTGTTTTAGTCGATTTTTGGGCTGAATGGTGCGGACCATGCAAAATGATATCCCCTGTGATCGATCAAATAGCCGAGCAGTATAACGGCAAGGTAAAAGTATGTAAAGTCAATATTGACCAGGAGCAGGCGATCGCGGCTGATTACGGCGTAATGAGCATTCCTACATTGGCGATATTCAAAGGTGGAGAATTGGTCGATACCATAGTCGGGGCCGTGCCGAAATCTTCGATAACTTATAAACTCGATTCACATTTATGATCCCGATGCTGGAGAGGGTATAATGCTGGAAAAATTCAAATTTACTGATTACAAAAAGATAACCGACAAGTTCGCCCAAAAGAGGATCATGGTAGTCGGCGACCTTCTTCTGGATCAGTATATCTGGGGTAATGTTTCACGTATTTCTCCGGAGGCTCCGGTACCGGTAGTATGGGTCAAAAAAGAAGGATATGTTCCGGGGGGCTCATGCAATGTCGCCAACAATCTTGTAAGCCTGGGTGCGAAAGTTCTTCTCGCGGGGGTCATAGGTGACGACAGCCTTGGAGATATATTGAAGGGAAAGCTCTCTGAAAAGAATATCGATATCAAGGGCATCCTTGTGGACCACAACCGTCCGACGAGCCTTAAAACCCGGGTCATAGCTCATAACCAGCAGGTGGTCCGGATCGACCGCGAAAGCGTCGATGTGCTGGATGAAAGGATCGCTAACGGTATTTCGGATTATGTCAAAGAAAATATCGACGGCGTTGACGGCGTAATAATAGAAGATTACGGTAAGGGGGTGATCACCCCCAAGGTGCTCCGGAACATTGTTCCGCTCATTAGGCGGAAAAAAAAGATCGTATCGGTCGACCCCAAAGAGGATCATTTTTCGTATTACCGGGGAGTTACCGTGATAACCCCCAACCACTCCGAGGCGGAGAAAGCTTACGGCGCGAAGATGGAAACGGACGAGAAGATAAGGACAGCCGGCGTAAAACTCTTAAAACGGCTTGGCACGGAAAGTATTTTGCTTACGTTGGGAGAAAAAGGCATGATGCTTTTCGAAAAGGACAAGGTCCCTTACGCGATCCCCACCGTTGCGCGCGAGGTATACGACGTTTCCGGCGCAGGAGATACGGTCATAGCGGTTTACACGCTTTCGCTGGCTTCCGGAGGAGCTCCAAGGTTGTCAGCGCATCTGGCCAACTCTGCCGCGGGAATAGTTGTGGGCAAGATCGGGACCGCGGCGATACAGATTGAGGAGCTTTTGGACATGCTATCCGGACGCTCGACAGATACACAGGCCCAAAGGAATTCATGAAAGTAATAGCCGTGATCCCGGCAAGATGGGAATCATCCCGTTTTAAAGGGAAGGTGCTTGCCGATATAAACGGCAAGTCAATGCTTGAGCGTGTATGGGAAAGGGTCAAAATGGCCCGGAATATCGATGATGTTATAGTCGCCGTCGATAAAGAGAAAGTCGCCAGGGCCGTAGAGGCGTTCGGAGGAAAAGCGGTATACACCGCTCCGGAGCAGCCTTCGGGTACGGACAGGATAGCCGAAGCTATGAATTCGCTTGACGCCGACGTAGTGGTCAACGTTCAGGCCGACGAGCCACTCATTGAGCCGCAGATGATCGAAGAGTTGGCTCAGGTTTTCGAGTACGAGAAGTCTGCCCAGATGGCCACATTGATAAAAAGGATACACAGGAACGAAGATATCTCTGATCCGAATGTCGTTAAGGTCGTCGTTGACAGGAAAGGGTACGCACTCTATTTTTCAAGGAGCCCGATCCCGTACATAAGGGATAAGGAGAAGACGCAGGATGACCCCGGCGGCAGTTATTTCAAGCATATCGGGATCTACTCATATACAAAGGAGTTCCTTTATGTCTACACTCATATGCCGAAATCTATGCTTGAATGTGCCGAAAAGCTCGAGCAGCTGAGGGTCCTGGAACACGGCTATAAGATCAGGACGATAGAGACAAGGTACGATACGGTCGGAGTGGATACCCCCGAGGATCTCGAGCGTGTCAGGGAGCTTTTAAAAAAATAGATACGGTGATCGTTTCCGGCTGCCGGATGAAGGTTTCCGGTTTTAGTTCAATATGGAAAACAAAACAGTTAAAGTTCAGGATATTTCGATAGGAAAGGGGCATGGGATAGCGCTTATTGCCGGTCCCTGCGTGATAGAATCCTATGAATCGGCGGTTCTTGCGGCGCGAGAGATAAAAAAGATAGCCCGGGCGGCTTCCGTCCCTTTTATTTTCAAGGCCAGCTTTGATAAGGCGAACAGGAGTTCTATAGATTCATATCGCGGTCCCGGGATAGATAAAGGCCTTGAGATCCTTAAAGCCGTTCGCGACGAGGTCAAAGTCCCGGTTCTAAGCGATGTGCATGATATCATACAGGTGAAAAAGGCTGCCAAGGTGCTTGATGTGTTACAGATACCCGCTTTTCTCAGCAGGCAAACAGATCTTCTGGTCGAAGCTGCCCGGACGGGGAAGCCTGTCAACGTAAAAAAGGGACAGTTCATGTCGCCTGAAGAGATGAGGAACGTGGTCTCTAAGATGGAATCTCAGGGTGCCAGCGATATAATGCTTACCGAAAGGGGGACGTTTTTCGGCTATAACATGCTGGTAAATGATTTTCGTTCCATTATCGTAATGGGCCAGACAGGATATCCCGTTGTATTTGACGCCACCCATTCGGTCCAAAGGCCCGCGGGGAAAGGGACTATGAGCGGGGGTGATCCGGTATTTATCCTTCCCCTGGCTAAAGCGGCAGTAGCCCTAGGGGCGGATGTTCTATTCCTTGAGGTACACATGGAACCGGAAAAGGCGTTAAGCGACGCTTCCAGCATGCTGAGGATGGACCTTCTCGGCGACCTTCTGGCCGAGATAAAAAAAATCGAGAAAGCGGTGAGAATATGAGCGTTCAAATAGCCAAAAACGTATTGCTTATCGAAAGCGCGGCCATAAAGCAACTGGCTTCGCGTATTACCGGGGATTTTGAAAACATAATTTCACTCCTTGCCCGTACCAGAGGCCGGATCATAGTTACCGGCATGGGGAAGCCGGGTTTCATCGCTCAGAAAGTTTCGGCGACATTGTCATCTACGGGTTCGCCGTCGCTTTATCTCCACCCGGCTGAGGCGCTGCACGGCGACCTTGGGAGGGTCACGCGCGAAGACGTGATATTGGCTTTTTCAAACAGCGGCGAGACCGAAGAGATCATAAGGCTTCTGCCAATAATTAAAAAGATCGGTTCGAAAATAATCGGTGTAACGGGGAAAAAAAAGTCGACACTGGCGCTCAACAGCGATCATGTTATCGACAGCTCAGTAAAAAGAGAGGCGTGTCCGATGGGTCTGGCGCCGACCACTTCTACCACGGCTATGCTTGCGCTGGGGGACGCTCTGGCGGTCGCCCTTATGCAAAAGAAAGGTTTCAAGGCCAATGATTTCGCTTTTTATCATCCCGGAGGGGCACTGGGTAAAAGGCTGCTCATAACCGTCGGGGACATTATGAGGCCGAAGACAAAGGTGCCTCTTGTAAAGCCCGATACGCTTGTCAAGGAAGTCCTTATCCGGATAACAAAAATGAGGGCCGGGTCCGCAAGCGTAATAGACCGGAACGGGAAACTGCTTGGTATTTTCACCGACGGGGACCTTCGAAGGCATTTCGATAAAGGAGAATATCTTTTGAACTCGAAAGTGGGAGACGTGATGACCAGGAACCCGTACGCAATAACCTCCGAACGGCTTGCGGCCGAAGCTTTTAAGATCCTCAGCGATAAAAAGATCGACGAGATCCCCGTCGTTGACAAAAAAGGAAAAATGATCGGGCTTCTGGATGTTCAGGACATACTTAAAGAGGGTCTTGTTTAGCCCGCCATCGCCGTGGCTGTCCCATCCGGGTAATACTTGATAACAAGGAGAGTCAAATGCCGGCGGTTTACAGTAAAAAGATCATAAAAAAAGCGCGGCTAATAAAAGTGCTTGCTCTTGACGTTGACGGTGTCATGACGGACGCCGGGATGATCTACGACGAGGGAGGCGAAAAGGTGAAGAGGTTCAATGTCAATGACGGGCTTGGGATATTCCTCCTGAAAGAAGCAGGACTAAAGGTGGTCATTGTCACGGCAAAACTTTCCGGTATCGTCAGGCGAAGGGCTCAAGATCTCAAAGTTGACGCTGTATATGAGAATTTTCACGATAAGATCGCGGCTTTCTCGGACATAAAAAAAAAATTCAAAGTTCGCGACGAAGAGATATGTTTTATAGGGGACGACGTTATCGACATACCTGTTCTTATGAGGGCGGGGCTCTCGGTCTCGCCCGGGAACGCGCTTGATTACGTGAAAGATGAGGCGCATCTGGTAACGGAAAAAACGGGAGGTAACGGAGCGGTGAGGGAAGTTTGCGACCTGATACTCAGGGCCAATGGATCGTGGAAAAAGGTCACCGCGCGTTATTACTCAAAGAAATGATACAGGGAGCGATTTATGTACACGGTCAGAGTTACAGGGACGTTCTCCAGCGCGCACAACCTCCTGGAATACGAAGGAAAATGCGAGGCGCTTCACGGACATAACTGGAAAGTGGAGCTAGAGGCCGGTAAGAAAAAATTGGATAGAGCCGGGATGGTGATGGATTTCCATGATCTGAAATCCGAGCTTGGAAAGGTCCTTGACGAGCTTGATCATAAATACCTGAACGAGCTCGAGTATTTTAAGAGCGTTAACCCGACTTCCGAGAATATAGCGAAATATATCCATGACAGGGTAATAAAGTCTTTCCCGGATATGGAGATCGTGAAAGCCACCGTTTGGGAGACCGAAAGCTCCTCTGCGACCTACTATAAATAGGAGTTTGAAAAATGGGGAAGAATAAGCCTAAAGCCGTAGTGCTCCTTTCGGGAGGGATGGATTCCGCCGTAACGCTTTACATCGCGAAGAAGAGATACGATTGCCATGCCCTCATATTCGATTACGGGCAGAGGTCCCGGAAAGAGGTCGGCTCGGCGAAAGCCGTGTCGAGGATGTCAGGTTCCGGACATATTGTCCTCAGGATATCATTGCCATGGAAAGGAAGTTCGCTCCTGGATAGGAACGTCGCGATACCGCGCGAGGCGGACATGGCCAAGGGAATGATACCGTCGACATATGTTCCGGCAAGAAATCTGATATTCCTCAGCTACGGAGTTTCGTACGCGGAAGCCCTGGGGGCCCGGGCCGTTTTTATCGGCGCCCACCAGCTGGATTATTCCAATTATCCTGATTGCCGGGGTGAGTTCTTTGACAGTTTCAGGGAAACGGTTGAAAGGGGGACAAAGCGCGGTGTTTCTGGGAAAAGTATACGTATAATCACGCCCATAATTAACTATACTAAGAAGGACATTATCCTTTCCGGTATATCTATGGGCGTCTCTTTCGCCCTTACGTGGTCCTGCTATGTGGGAGGGGCTAGGCCGTGCGGGGAATGTGAATCATGCAGGCTCAGGGCGAAAGGATTTAAAGAAGCGGGGGTTATTGACCCGTTATTGCGCGATCGTTAGCTGGGGTTTAGTTGTTAGTATATGGTCGAATGTTTCTAGGTGATAGTTGATGGTTTCCAGGTGATTTAGTGCCGGTTGATGAATATGTTCGCTAAGAACTAACACCTGAAACCTAGTATCTATAAGTGGAGAGGTACATGGAAAAAGCTAAAATATCGGAAGTATTCATTTCTTATCAGGGGGAGGGTCTCTACGCGGGGTCCAGGCAGCTTTTCATAAGGTTTTACGGCTGCAACAGGAAATGCTCTTACTGTGACACGGCGCTGGACAGTTATAAAAGCTTTTCGAAAGACAGCCTGATAAGCAAGATACTGGGGTTCGAGGAGGATTTTAACGAGCTGGTCCTTACCGGGGGGGAACCTCTCCTTTATGCTGATTTCCTGGCGATCTTTCTCAAACAGTACAAATATTACAAAAAGAAGCACGTATATCTCGAAACGAACGGCACGCTTCCCGACGAGCTGGCTAAGGTCATAGGGCTTATTGATATAATTGCCATGGACCTGAAATTGCCGTCATCTACAGGGGAAAAAGATGACATGTGGGACGAGCACAAAAGGTTTCTCACGATCGCTTGTGAGAAAGAGCTCATCCTTAAGGCCGTCGTCACCGGAAATACAACTATGGACGACATTAAAGAGCTGGCCGATACCATCTCCGGGGTAAAAGGCTCTCCTGAACTTATAATTCAGCCTGTAACCCGGGAGAATAATTCTATCGAAGAGCCCGATCCGGAAATGTTGTCATATTTCAGCCAGTATCTTAAAAAAAAGACCGCGGCCAACGTCACAGTTCTTGGACAGATGCATAAATGTCTGGGGATCAAATAGGTTTTGCCTTTTAACGTTAATGACGGATGGTTGAAGTTCGAGTTTGGAAGGCCGGAATTGGAGGGGAAAAATGGTTGCTATGAAAAAAAATGGCTATAAGGGGCTCCAGGAGAACGTAAGGAAAATGGCTCTCCCGGATATCGAGGTATGGGAGAACATGTACCCTGACAAGAATTACGTCGTTACCGTCGAGACGCCCGAATTCACTTGTATTTGCCCCAAAACTGGGCTTCCGGATTTTGCCAGGCTGATGTTTGAATATGTTCCCGGCAAGGATTGCGTGGAGCTTAAATCGTTCAAGGAATATCTCATGGCGTACAGGGATCTGGGTATATTCCATGAGCATGCCGTCAATAGGATGCTGGACGATCTGGTAAGCGCCGCTAAACCCCGTTGGATGAAGGTAAAAGGGGTTTTTAACGCCAGGGGCGGGATCCAGACGACGGTGGAATCGGAATACGGGAAAAGACCCGCTCGAGATGAAGATAAAGACTAGAAGATATTATATCTACTATCTCCTTAAGACGCTGATGTTCATCCTGGCTCTCATGCCGAGAAAAGTTTCTCTTTTCATGGCTGAGGCGCTTGGTAGAGCCGCGTACCGGTTCCTTGGGAAATACCGCGATATCACCATAAAGAACCTTGACGTATCTTTTCCCGAGAGCGCCGGGAAGAACGAGGAACTGGCCAAAAAAGTATTTGTCAATATGGCCAAGAACGGCGCGGACTGGATCAAACTACTGTTTTCGCGCAGGGGATATCTCGACGACCTGATAACCGGCACCGAAGGGATGGAACACCTGGATTCGGCTCTTATGAGGGGCCGCGGCGTTGTTGTCCTGACGGCCCATATGGGTAACTGGGAACTTCTCGCTTCTTTTTTGCGCAGGAACGGATATGACGGGGCGGTAATAGTCAAAAAATTATATTTCAGCAAATTCAATAAGATAATAATGAGGCTGAGAGCGCTTTATAATGCCCAGGTGATATACCGGGACGAGTCTCCTAAAAAAATGATCAAGATCCTGAAAGAAGGGAAGATACTGGGTTTACTGGCCGACCAGGACATAGACAGCCTTACCGGCGTATTCGTCAATTTCTTCGGAAGGCCGGCTTATACTCCTATCGCACCCGTAAAGCTGGGAATGGTCAACAGCTCTAGCATAGTGCCTGTTTTCGTAATACGCAAACCCGACGACACATATCTGGTATCAGCTGACAGTCCGATCGAGCTTCCCGAAGAAGAGGATAAAGAACTTGTGACCAAAAAATATACCCAGGCCTGGACTGATGTTCTGGAAAAGTATGTCCGGAGATATCCGGATCAGTGGGTATGGGTCCATGATAGGTGGAAGACAGTGCCCGATGGAGCGTGAAAATGATAAAATTCCTTAGATTTCTTTTCTTGGTGGCGTTATTGTGCGGCGCGGCCTACAACTATCTTTTATACAATGATTTTAAGCTGCCGGGAGGCGACACCTCTACGGGAAACTCCGGGAAGGGTCAGAATGAGGCCCTGAAACAGAAAGTCCTCACCTTTTCTATCGACGGGAAGACAAATAAGGGGCTTAAACAGTGGCATCTCGAGGGAAGGGCTGCTGAGATAATCCAGGACGATATTCACTTGGAGGAGCTCTCAGCCGAGATATTCGGCGAAGAATTTAAGGCGCATATTTCGTCGGATAGCGGCATATACCGCAGGAATAAAGAGGAGGTTGAACTTATCGGCAATGTACAGGTCAAATCCGAGGACGGCGGGTCTCTATCCACAAGCCGCGCTAAATGGTCGCATGCTACGAAAGAGATCACTACCGATGAGGACGTTCTCATAGTGCGTTCGGGTATGACAGCCGCGGGTAAGGGAGCCCGTGCTAATTCGGAAACGAAGGAAGCAGTTCTTTTTAAGGATATAACGGTTAAAATGGAGCCCGGGACGGTCATTAAGTGCGACGGGCCGCTGGAAGTCAGCTTTGAGAACTATAAAGCGGTTTTTCATGATAACGTCCATGTAGTCGATAAAGACGGAGACCTGTTCTCGGATCTCCTGACGGTGAATATCGATACCGTGACCAAAAAGGTGTCAGATGTCGTGGCCGAAGGCAACGTTAAACTCAAAAGAGGAAAAAGTTACACACTTTGCGGTAAAGCGACATACAACGAAAATACCGGAACAATTCAATTTCTGGACAAACCTAGGATAGTCATCGACCCGGAAGAGATACAGGAGACGAAGATATTTTCGGGATTTTATTCGACAAAAAAATAGACAACACCATTTATGATAAATCCGGAGGGAAAATGCATTTATTAGAGACGAGGGACCTCGTTAAGGAATACGGAGGAAGAAGGGTAGTTAATAAGGTAAGCATAAACGTAAAAAGGGGAGAGGTGGTAGGGCTCCTCGGCCCGAACGGCGCAGGAAAGACCACAACGTTCTACATGATAACAGGCATCATAAGACCTGATAAGGGGAAGATCATTTTTGATCAGAAGGACATCACGAGACTGCCCATTCATAAAAGGGCCCTTTCAGGTATAGGCTATCTTTCACAGGAACCCTCGATATTCAGGAAACTAACCGTCGAGGAAAACATTCAAGCCGTAATGGAAACGCTTGGTTTCACAAGAAGGCAGCGTAGGAGACAGCTCGATTACCTCCTCGACCAGCTGAAAATAGCTCACCTTAGGAAAAATCCGGCTTATACCTTGTCCGGAGGGGAAAGGCGACGGCTCGAGATCACGAGGACACTTGTTACTAATCCTATGTTCATCCTGCTCGACGAGCCGTTCAGCGGCATAGACCCTATCGCCGTTTTTGATTGTCAGGAGGTCATTAAAGAGTTGAAGGACATGGGGTTGGGTATTCTCCTTACCGATCACAATGTCAGGGAAACTTTGACCATAACCGACCGCTCATATATACTTTACCAGGGTAAGGTCCTTATCTCCGGTGAAAAAGAAACGCTCATAAACGACCCCAAAGCTCGGGAGATATATTTGGGCGAAAGGTTTACACTGTAAATAGTCAGACTGTATTTCGCTTGTTTTCTGACAAAGACACATACTGAGTTCGTTTTTTCCGTTGAAAAAGCTCCTTTATGGTGTTATATTTGTTTTTCGCTAAATATATAATAAATTTATATTCTGAAACGTTTTAAAATGAGGAGTTGTTGATGGATGTAAATATCACTGGAAGGAACGTTGATCTGAGTAATGATGAAAAACGGTATATGTACAAAAGGCTTGAAAAGTTCGACAGGATATACTCGCGTATTTCCTGGGCTGAAGTAATAGTTTATGAGGAAAAGGGCATGACCACCGTTGAGGTCATCATACAGCTGAAAAGGAACAGGATAATCGCCAAGGAGACATCGCCTGACCTTTACGCTACGGTCGACGCCGCGGCTGACAATATCAAGAACCAGTTGAAACGCCTTAACGGGAGAGTCCGGTCCAGAAGAAGACTTTCCGTCATGAAAAGGCTGATGTGGCCTTTTTACAGGGACGATAAGGAACCACGCCAGGGAAACGGATATGATGAAAACTAAGATAAAAAAACTGGAAGGAACGGCAAGGGAATTAGAGATCAGGCTTTCGCCTGAAAAGGTCAAAGAGGCTTATTCTGAGATCATGGTAGAGATAAAGAGGGACTCCGCTCTGCCGGGTTTCAGGAAAGGTAAAGCGCCCGATGATATAATCGAGAAGAAATTCAAGGAAGACGCTCTAGCGGAGCTTAAGAAGAGGCTGGTGCCTGAGGCTTATCAGGAGGCACTTCTCGAACACAAGATGTCGCCCGTGAGTTTTCCCGAAATATGGGATGTGGAGATAGACAAAGAGGGTAACCTTAACTTCAAGGTCAAAGTGGATCTTCATCCTGAGGTCAAAATTGACAAAATGAAGGGTATCAAAGTGACTTCCGAAAGATCGGAGGTTACCGATACGGAGGTTAGCGAAGCTTTAGAAGGGGTACGGGGCATGTACGCGGAATATGTCGACGTGAAAAGGGCCGTCGTAAAAGGGGATTTTGCCGTATGCGCTATGGAGGCTTTCGTGGAAGGTAAAGCGATAACTAAAAAAAGGGAGGAGACCTGGATACAGGCCGATAAGGCCGAGTCCATGCTCTCCTTGGGCGAAGAGCTTGTGGGCTTGAGCGAAGGCGATAAGAAGACCATCGAAGTGGTCTTACCTGAGAATTATCCCGACAAGAGCTATTCCGGCAAAAAGGCTGTATTCGAGGTTGAGGTAAAGAAAATTAAAGAGAAGAAACTGCCTGAGCTGAACGACGAGCTTGCGGCTAAAATGGGCAAGGAGAAGATAGACGATCTGAGGCATGAAGTGCGGATGCAGCTTATTCAGCGTAAGGAGGATAACAACAGAACGAAGATGAAGAACCAGATCATCGCGCACCTTCTGAAAAAAACAGATTTCGAGCTTCCCGGGACCATGGTAAATCGTCAGATCGAATTCCTTTTAAAAAAAGCCACTGACGATCTTAAACAAAAAGGCGTTGGGCAGAAGGAAATAGACGCTAACAAGGACGCTCTTCTTGAAAAATTGAAGCCGGAGGCAAGGAACAAGATCAAATTATATTTTATTCTTGACGGGATAGCTGCTGCCGAGAATATCGAAGTTTCCGATAATGAGGTAGAGGAGTCGTTAAAGCAGCTTGCGGCTTATTATAACCAGTCCTATGAAAGCGTCAGGAGGTATTACGAGGATAACGATCTCATAGGCGGAATGAAGGAACAGATACGTGAGGATAAGACGCTGGACCTTTTGCTTGACGGAGCGACGATCGTCACCAAATAGCTCGATAAAAACCGCTAAAATGGAGGATGCAATGAGTACGGTCATACCAATGGTCATAGAGAAAGAGGGACGGCAGGAAAGGGCCTACGATATTTATTCGCGCCTTTTAAAGGACAGGATAGTATTGATCGGTTCGGCCATTGACGATAACGTGGCCAATATAGTTATTGCCGAGCTTCTTTTCCTCCAGAACGAGGATCCCGAGAAGGATATTCATATTTATATTAATTCGCCCGGCGGACATGTAACGAGCGGTATGGCGATATACGACACTATGCAGTTCGTAAAGCCGGATGTGAACACATATTGCGTTGGGCAGGCAGCGAGCATGGGAGCTGTTCTACTCGCGGCCGGGACAAAAGGGAAAAGGCACGCCCTTCCTCACGCGAGGATAATGCTCCATCAGCCTTGGGGAGGGATGGAGGGGACCGCCATGGATATTAACATTCATGCCAGGGAAATATTCAGGATCAAGGAAAGCCTTGAAAATATCCTGGCACACCATACCGGAAAAACCCTTCCCCAGATCCAGAAGGATACCGAGCGGGATTTCTTCATGACATCCCAGGAAGCCAAAGATTACGGGGTTGTGGATAACGTCATCACTAAAATATAACTGAAACGGAGGGGTCATGAAGAAATACAGACTATTATCGCCGGGTCCGACCCCGGTCCCGGAGAAGGTCCTTCTCAAGATGTCAGAGGTAATGATACATCACAGGACCAATGAGTTCCAGAAAGTCCTTAGGGAAGTACACTCCAAACTGAAGAAAGTATTTTGCACGGAGAATCCAGTCGTCATAATGGCATCCTCGGGTACGGGGGCCATGGAGGCCTCTATCGTTAATTTTTTGTCAAAAGCCGACAAGGCCCTTATTATAAGGGGCGGTAAATTCGGCGAGAGGTTCGGCGAGATATGCGAAAAATACGGCGTAGCGACCGTGAATTACGATGTCGTCTCGGGAGAATGCGCGGATCCTCTAGCCGTAGCGGACTATTTGAAAAGGGACCCTTCCATTAAGGCGGTTTTCAGCACATTGTGCGAAACATCTACCGGCGTCGTAAACGACATAAAGGCCATAGGGAAAGCGGTCAGGGATACAAAGGCCATTCTTGTTGTTGACGCAATAAGCGGATTGGCCGCAGATGAGCTATTACAGGATGAGTGGGGAGTCGATCTGGTGGTGGCGGGTTCCCAGAAAGGGCTTATGCTGCCTCCGGGCCTTTCTTTTCTTTCTGTCAGCAAGAAGGCCGAGAGCCTTATGAAAGCCTCAGACCTTCCCAAATATTATTTTGACATTACTAAGGCGCTTAAAGCTCACGGGAAGGATGACACGCCATGGACGCCGGCGGTATCTCTTATAAAAGGACTTGATCTGGTGCTGGACACGATCCTGTCTGAGGGGATGCATGCTTTGATAGCGAGGCATGCGAGGCTTGCGAACATAACGCGCGAGGCGATGAAATCGCTTGGCCTTGAGATCTTCTCAAAGAGGCCCTCGAACGCCGTGACCGCCGTAAAGGTCCCTCAGAACGTTGACGGGACCAAGCTTGTCAATAAAATGCAGGACGAGCAAGCGCTTACTATCGCAGGGGGTCAGGAAGAGCTGAAAGGTAAGATATTCCGTGTCGCACATCTCGGTTATATGGACGATTACGATATTATCAGCGCTGTAGCGGGGCTTGAGATAGTTCTCAAAGAACTTGGCTATAATCTGACTCTTGGCAAGGGAGTAGGCAGAGCCCAGGAACTTCTGTCGAAATGATAGTGTTCCGCTATCTGATCAATGTAGCAGGAACGAGTGGTAGAACATAGGAGATAAATATGCCGACATTTAAGATCCTTATAAGCGATCCTTTATCCAAGGAAGGGGTTGATATCCTCAGAAAGAACAAGGATTTTTACGTGGAAGAGGTCGAAAAGCTGAAAGAAGATCAGCTGGTCGCGAAGATAAAGGATTTTGACGCGCTTATCGTTCGAAGCGGCACGGTCGCCACAAAAAAGATCATCGATGCCGGAGTTAACCTGAAAGTGATAGGAAGGGCCGGAGTCGGGTTGGACAATGTCGACCTTGAGGCAGCTTCAAAAAAAGGCATAGTAGTGATGAACACCCCGACAGGCAACACCATTTCGACCGCGGAACACGCGTTCACGCTCATGATGTCCCTTGCCAGGAGCATCCCGCTGGCCGATAAGAGCGTGAAGGATGGCAAGTGGGACAGGAAAAAATTCATGGGAGTAGAACTTTACGGCAAGGTGCTCGGCATAGTCGGCTTGGGCCGCATAGGTTCAGAGTTCGCCAAACGCGCGCAGAGTTTCGGCATGAAGGTCATGGCGTATGATCCTTTTCTGACACAGGAAAAAGCGAAAAGCCTTAATGTCGAACCCGTCGATCTCCCGACCCTTTACGAGAATGCGGATTTTATCACTATTCATACCCCGCTCACAGAAGAGACTAAACATCTCATAGGCGAAGAAGCTTTTAAACGCATGAAAAAGGGCGTACGCATTATAAACGCGGCCAGGGGTGGGATAATCGACGAAGCGGCCCTCGCAAAATATATAGCCTCAGGGAAGGTTGCAGGAGCGGCGCTTGATGTTTATGAGTCAAAGGCGACGCCGCCCGTGGATAGCCCGGTTTATGGGATGGAATCGGTCATTACAACTCCGCATCTCGGAGCTTCGACCGAGGAAGCGCAGCTTAATGTGTCCATAGACATCGCAGAATGCGTTCAGGATGCCCTTCTGGGAAAAGGGTACAGGAACGCCGCTAATATGCCGTTCATCCCCGAAGAAAGCCTCGCCCTAATGAAACCTTATATACTGCTTGCGGAGAGGATGGGGTCTTTCCAGACCCAGCTTATCGAAGAGCCGATAAAGGAAGTTAAGGTCAAATATGCCGGGGATATATCGAATCTCGACGTAAGCGTTATAACAAGAGCACTTATGAAAGGGATCTTCGAGCCGATACTCGTCGAACATGTGAATTACATAAATTCCGTGTTCATCGCGAAAGAAAGGGGCATCAGCGTAACAGAAAAGAAAACGACGGAAGTTATGGATTTCGCTAACCTTATTTGCGTCGAGTTCGTTACAGAGAAAAAGGAATATCTGATAATGGGCACACTGTTCGGGAATAAAGAGCCACGGATAGTCATGATAGACGAGTTTTACGTAGAGGCGATACCCGGAGGTGTTATTCTGGTCATATCGAATAACGACATCCCCGGTATAGTCGGCAAGATCGGGACGATAATAGGGAAAGCGGAAGTCAATATAGCCGGGATCAATCTGGGACGTAATAAGAAGAAAAAACTCGCCATAAGCCTGCTTAACCTCGACAGCGAACTCCCGAAAGAGGTCATAAAAAAGCTTTCCGCTATCGAAGGGGTTACGAGCGTAAAACAGGTGAAAATATAAAAGGAGAGGTCATGAAGAATTATCTGTGTCTCTTAGGTGTTCTGATCAGCTATTCGCTGTTACCAGACGTCTCGGTTTACGCGGCCATGGAGAAGTTCTCTGACTATGATGATCTCCGGACACCGGAAGATAGCGGGAAGGAGTCCCCTCTGGAAAATGACGAGTATTCCGCCAAACTTCTCAGAGACCTTGACAAAGAGCTTGGGATGAAAGTTGAACAGCCTATCCCTGGGGGGAAAGAATATACTTCCACCCCTTCCCCTCTGGAAGGGAACATGGAAGGCCAGGACTCACCCGAAGAGCCGAAGATGACTCAGGAGGAATTCGAGAATTCAATACCTTTTTCAAAAGAGGAAATGATAGAGATCATTCATAGGAGGCTTAAGATCTACTCGGAGATCGCTTTCCTCATCGATAATTTCGGCCAGATGGAAGGGAAGAACGGCGAAATGGATTATGTCTGCAAGCTGCCCGACGGTAAAGTAATCCCACTTATCGAATGTGACAAGTTGACCCTTTTAAGGCTGGTCAACCGCATTAATAATGAAGCGGCGCGCATAAAATCCGAAAGGCTGATGAGACAGATACAGCAACAGACGCAGCTCATACAGAACATACAGCAACAGCAGCAGATGCAACAGCAGATCCAACAGAGCCAGGCACAGGTCCAAAAAAATTATTCGGCGCCGCAGGTTCCGGTAGTGTATCAGCCGCCCCAGGTTTACCAGCCACCCCAGCCTCCGCAGCAGCCGCCAAAGGTATATCAGCCGCCAACGCCGCCGCCTCAGCCGCCCAGGAGATAATCTATATAAGGAGAACGTTAATGGCAAAGAAAATAAGAACAACTATTTTAGTCGGAGCTCAGTGGGGCGACGAGGGAAAAGGTAAGGTCATCGATATCCTCACGGAGGATGTGGACTTTGTAGTAAGATATCAGGGCGGTAATAATGCCGGTCATACTGTGGTCATCGGAGACGATAAATATGTTTTGCATCTTATCCCTTCCGGAATACTTCACGAAGGTAAACAGTGTGTTATCGGCAACGGCGTTGTCGTAGATCCTTTGGCTCTTCTGGAGGAAATATCGTTCCTTAAGGAGAAGGGTATAGATGCCGGTAAAAGGCTTAAGGTAAGCGACAGAGCGCACGTGATATTCCCGTATCACAGGAAACTTGATGAATTGAGAGAAGTCAGGAAAAAGGGAAGGATAGGGACGACAAAACGCGGCATAGGTCCATGTTACGCCGATAAGGTCTCCAGGGTAGGTATCAGGATGGCCGATCTTTTTGACGAAGCTTATTTTAGGGAAAGGCTCAAACTCAACATAGATGAGAAGAATGCTATATTGAAAAATCTATACGGGGTGCCGGGTTTTTCAGTAGAAGTCATTTTTGACGAATACAGGCGTTACGCCGCCAGCCTGAAAAATTTCGTGTGCGATACCAATGAGCTTATAAATAAAGCACTCAGTGATGGCCGTTCCATTCTCTTCGAAGGGGCGCAGGGCACATTTCTCGACGTCGATTACGGCACTTATCCGTACGTTACCTCTTCGAATTCCACGGCAGGAGGCGCTTGCACCGGGGCCGGTATAGGCCCCTCCAGGATCGATAGGGTGCTGGGTGTCGTAAAGGCTTACACTACCAGGGTAGGAGAGGGGCCTTTCCCGACCGAATTTAATGAGAGCATGATGGACAAGATAAGGAAAAAAGGCAACGAGTTCGGATCGACTACCGGTAGAGCCAGGAGGTGCGGTTGGTTCGACGCAGTACTTGTCCGTAATTCGGTCATCATAAACGGGATCGACAGCGTGATAATCACAAAGCTTGACGTTCTTGACGACGAGAAAAAAATAAAAATATGCATCGGCTATAGGTATAAAGGGAAAAAATATGTCACGTTCCCCGCGATCCCGGGTTTTCTGGAGAATTGCGTACCGCTTTACGAGGAACATCCCGGATGGATGGAACAAACCTCCGACGTCACTTCCTATGGCGATCTGCCTCTGGCCGCCAGGAAATATATACAAAGAATAGGGGAGCTTGCCGGGTGCGGGGTAATGCTTGTATCTGTCGGGAAAAGCCGGGACCAGACGATGGCCTGCGGGAAAAAAGTGTAAATATGCTCATTCCTCAACATGTCGGCATTATTATGGACGGCAACGGCCGCTGGGCAAAAAAGAGGAACCTCCCTAAGATCATGGGTCACCGCGCCGGAGGGGATACCGTGGACCGCGTGGTCGAGGCTTCTGCGAAAAAAGGTATAAAAGCCCTTACACTGTACAGCTTTTCCACCGAGAATTGGAAAAGACCTCAGAATGAAGTTAACGCCATCATGGAACTTTTCAAGGAACTGATAATCACGAAAATAGGGAAACTTTGTTCCAATAACATAAGGGCCAGGGTCATAGGAAGGAAAGACGGGCTGTCCCACGAGCTCATTCAGATGATAAAAGAACTCGAGGAAAAGACTTCCACCAATACAGGCATGATACTCGCTCTCGCTTTAAATTACGGCGGACGTCAGGAGATCGTTGATGCCGCCAAAAGCCTTTTCGCTCAACTTGCGGGAAATAACAGGCGCCATGACGATTTTGACGTAGAGGATCTGGATGCCCACATGTACACGAAAGATTTTCCTCCCCTGGATCTCGTTATACGGACAAGCGGGGAGATGAGGCTGAGCAATTTCCTTATATGGCAGGCAGCATACGCCGAGATATACGTGACTGATGTTCTGTGGCCTGATTTCAACGAACATGAGCTTGACATGGCTTTGGAGTCTTTTTCTTCGCGGGAAAGGAGGTTCGGTGGATAAATTGCTGAGAAGGACCCTGGTGAGCATTCTTTTGGTGTCTTTCATCTGCTGTGTCATCTACGTTTTTCCCGTATGGCTGTTTGTATGTGTCGTCGCAGGTTTTATCGGGATAGCCCAGTTCGAGTTCTTCAAGATGGCAGGCAACAGGGGAATATTCGTTTATAAATATTTTGCTGTCATAGTGGGCTCCATGGTCCCGGTCGTTATTTTTGCCGGGCACAATGTCGCGGGTCTTAAGAACCTTGAGCCGCTCCTTATAACTTGCGCGAGTTTGTTCGTTTTTGTCCTGCATTTCATATCGAACGACAATGACAGGGATCACCTGGTTTCGATATGCGTTACCCTTTTTTCGTTATTGTATATAAGCTGGTTCTTCTCTTTTTTCGTAAAGCTACGACTGCTCGGTAACGGCGCCAACTTCGTAGCGTATATCGTCATGGTGACAAAAGGAGCCGATATCGGGGCTTATCTGGGCGGGACCAGGTTCGGGAAGAATGAGCTGATCCCCAAGATCAGCCCTAATAAGACCATGGAAGGTACTTTTTCGGGAATACTTACCGGCCTTATACTCTCAGTGACCTTCGGTAAAGCGCTGACCGGTTTTTCTTTTTGGCATGCCGCGATACTGGGTTTTACTCTTAGCATTGTCGGCCAGTTGGGTGACCTTGCGGAAAGTCTTATTAAACGTGATTGCCGCGTTAAGGACTCGGGACCGTATCTGGCTGATATCGGCGGGATCTTAGACCTTATCGACAGCCTGCTATTCACGGTGCCTATTTTCTACTACTACACATTGGCGTTCTAGAAATATGAAAAAAGTTGTTTTGTTGGGATCAACCGGTTCGGTGGGAAGGAGTCTCCTTGACATAATAAGGAGATATCCACGCGAATTCGAACTTACCGGGATGTCCGCTAATTCCAGCGACAGCCTTTTTATCGAGCAGATAAACGAGTTCAGGCCCGGACGGGCTTCCATCTCAAGCGATAAGCTCGCCGCCGGCATCCAGTCGAAAGTATCTTCCCGCACGAAAATATATTCCGGGCCTGGCGCCGCTTCGGAAATAGCCTCTAAAAGTGACGCCGATATAGTTTTTATAGCGATATCCGGAACGTCGGCGTTGATGCCGCTGGTTGCCGCGATCAAAGCCGGCAAGAAAATAGCTCTTGCGAGCAAGGAGCCTATAGTTTCGGCCGGAAAGCTCATAATGGAGATGGCCCAGCGCCACGGGGCCCAGATCATACCGGTGGATTCGGAGCACAGCGCTATACAGCATTGTCTTGAGGGCTGCGATATACGGGATGTCGAGAAGCTCTACATAACCGGTAGCGGCGGGCCTTTGTGGGTCAAAGAAGGGTGCGATATGAGCGACCTTACCACCGAAAGGGTCCTCAAACATCCGAAATGGAGCATGGGCAGGAAAATAACGGTCGATTCGGCCACGTTCATGAACAAAGGGCTTGAGATGATAGAAGCCAGATGGCTGTTCGGGGTTGAATTTGAAAAAATTGACGTTGTTATACATCCTGAGGCTATAGTTCATTCGCTTGTGGAGTTCGTCGACGGCACCATTAAAGCTAGCCTGTTCAACCCGGACATGAGATTTCCTCTCCTCCGGGCACTGGCACACCCCGGGAAATTATCATCGGATCTCCAAAGGGTGGACCTCATCAAACTAAAAAAAATGAGCTTCTACAAGCCGGATAAGAACTGCGAAAAGGCCATTGAGATCTCCAGAGAGGCACTCGGTCAGGGTGGGACGATGCCCGCGGTCATGAACGGGGCCAATGAGTCGGCGGTCCATTTTTTTCTCGAGGAAAAGATAAGATTTAACGATATTATGGATATCGTGTGTAAGGTCATGCAGAAACACTGTCCGGTACGTGAACCGGGGATCGATGAGATAATCCTAGCCGAAAAATGGGCCGGGGAGGAGGTAAGATCGTTTTGTTGAGCATATTGATCGTAATATTAGTCTTTGGCGTGATAATACTGGTTCATGAAACCGGGCATCTTTTCGCGGCGAAAAAGGCCGGGATAAAGGTCGAGGTGTTTTCACTGGGTATGGGTAAAAAGCTCATCGGCATGCAGATCGGCGAAACAGAATACAGACTGTCGCTCGTGCCTTTTGGGGGATATTGCAAAATGGCCGGAGAGGATCCGGAAGACAGAAAAGGCAATGAGAACGAGTTTGGATCTAAACCCGTCGGCCACAGGTTCTGGGTGATCATTGCCGGGTCATTGATGAATTATATTTTCGCTTTTCTCCTGTTTTGGGTGATATTCATGGCGGGCGTCCCTACGATGTCAAATAAGATAGGGCAGGTCCTCGCCGATTATCCCGCGCAAAAAGCCGGCATCGCGATAGGGGACAGGGTGAATTCGATCAACGGCGCTAAGATAGAGTACTGGGAAGATTTACTGTCCGCAATACAAAAGTATTCCGAGGGGGGCAAGGACCTCGAACTTTCCGTGGAAAGGAACGGTGCTAACATGCAGTTCCGCGTAAAGCCGGATGTTCATGAAGTGAAGAACATATTCGGGCAGGTGATCACGCGACCTATGCTTGGTGTAGGTCCGGCTAGCGAGATAACAGCGGTAAGGTACGGGATAGTTAAATCCTCCTATTACGCCGGTAAGCATCTCTTCGAGCTGTCGGGAATGACCTACAAAATGATGTGGATGATACTTACCAGGGGAATGCCCGTTAAAGACACTATGTCAGGGCCGATAGGGATAGCTTTCTTCATAAAACAGGCGGCTTCGACAGGGATCATCCCGCTCCTGGTCGTAATGGCGCATATAAGCATGGCTTTAGCAATATTCAATATGCTCCCTTTTCCCGTTCTCGACGGAGGTCACGCGGTTCTATTATTAATAGAGAAGATCAGGGGCAGGGCGCTCAGCATGAAGATCCAGAGCGCTATGGCGAATGCCGCCGTTGTTCTTTTGATCGCGCTTGCTGTATTCATAAGTTTTCATGACATTATGAGATTTACGCCTTTGGGGAAGGGTAAGGTCTTTCAGGAGGCGACGGGAAAGAACGTATCCGAACCATAGTCGGTATTTATGATAAAAAGAAGAAAGACGAGAGTTGTTCGAGTCGGCAAAGTGAAAATAGGCGGCGATAATCCGGTGAGCGTCCAATCCATGACAAAGACAAGGACGCGGGATGTGGAAATTGTCCGTGACGAGATCCGGAGATTATCCGTGTCGGGATGCGAGATCGTTCGTGTGGCGGTAAAGAGCCCGGAAGACGCTCGCGCTATCCGCGAGATCAAAAATGAGATTTCATTGCCCGTCGTAGCCGATATCCATTTTGATCATATGCTGGCGCTCCTTGCCATCGATAATGGCGCCGACAAAATACGTGTAAATCCCGGGAATATCACAAGGTCCGATCATCTTAACGCAATAATAGACAGATCGAAGGAGAAAGGTATAGCCGTAAGGATAGGGCTCAATTCTGGATCGCTTCCCGCCCCGAGAACGGACAGGAAAAGTCCCGATGAAATAATGGTGGACGAAGCACTGAGATATATCGATATCTTTGAAAAAAAAGGGTTCGACGACCTTGTAGTCTCTCTTAAATCATCCGATATAATCACCACGATCAAAGCTTACCGCGATATAGCGCCTAAAACGGATGTCCCTTTGCATCTGGGTATAACCGCGGCGGGAACGCCTTCAGACGGGATAGTAAGGTCCAGCGTAGGGATAGGCTCACTTCTGGCCTCAGGGATAGGGGACACTATCCGGGTCTCTCTTACCGGTGATCCCGTCCTTGAGGTTGAGACCGGGAAGCGGATACTTCAGTCGCTGGGACTCAGGGAGTATGGCCATAAGATCATTTCATGCCCGACCTGCGGGAGATGCCAGGTCGACATGGTGGTGATAACCGGTGAGATAGAAGCCAGGCTCAAGGGGGAAATATCAATTCCCGGATCGAAGAAATTGAATATCGCCGTCATGGGCTGCGAAGTGAACGGTCCCGGCGAAGCCAAAGATGCGGACATAGGGATCGCTTTCGGCAGCAATAAGGGAGCTATTTTCTCAAGGGGAAATATTGTCAAGACGGTGAACGTCGATGAGGCGGTCGAGGAGTTTCTTCGGTTGATCAGGGAGATGGCGGTTAAGGGAAAACAGTAACCAGTAACCAGAAAACAGATGGGGACGCTTCATTCCTTTACTCTGGTAACTGGTTTCTGGTTACTAAGCTTTAAAGGGGTATTTAAATGGTGCAAACGAGGAGACAAATATGAGATGGTCACGTTCATTCATCCCGACTATCAAAGAAGACCCGCAGGAAGCTGAGGCCATAAGCCATAAGCTTATGGTGCGGGCGGGCCTGATCCGAAGGCTGACAGCAGGAGCCTATTCATATCTGCCCATGGGGTTTAGAGCCCTGGAAAAAGCGCAGAAAATAATCTCCGAAGAAATGAACGCGGCAGGGGCCGCACAGCTCCTCATGCCTGCTCTTCAGCCTATCGAGCTTTGGGAACGGACCGGCAGGGATAAGGTGATCGGTGACGTTATGATAAGGTTCATCGACCGGCATGGAAGGCAAATAGCGCTTGGACCGACACACGAGGAAGTTGTAACGGATATCGTTGCCCATGAAGTACGTTCCTATAAGGACCTGCCCGTCATACTTTATCAGATACAGTCGAAATTCAGGGATGAGATCAGGCCGCGTTTCGGGGTTGTCAGGAGCTCGGAGTTCATAATGAAGGACGCGTATAGTTTCGATGTTGACGCGGAAGGTCTTGAGGAAAGCTATAAAAAAATGTTTGCGGCTTATTGCAGGATATTTGAAAGATGCGCTCTTCCTTATGTGCCGGTAGAGGCCGATTCCGGCATGATGGGCGGCAGCGTATCGCATGAGTTCATGGTACCTTCGGAGATCGGAGAAGACAGGATAGCGGTGTGCTCTTCGTGTAAATACTCGGCTAGTCTTGAAGTCGCCCCAGTCGTCCATAATGAGGACGATCCTGGAATGAACAGTGCGAAAGATGTTCTAGGAGAGGTTTCGACGCCTGGCTCGAGTTCAGTCAAGGATGTCAGCGCTTATTTGAAAGTTAAGGAATCAGATCTAATTAAGACACTGATATTTAAGGCGGATGACATCCCGCTCGCTGTCCTTCTTAGGGGAGACCATGACGCGAACGAAACAAAGATAAAAAAAGAGCTTGGTATACGCACGCTTTCTCTCGCAGACGCCGCTCTGGTAGAGAAAGTTACCGGCGGGGCTATGGGGTTTTCCGGGCCTTTAGGGCTATCTATTCCGGTGTATGCCGACAACTCGATAAGGGAAGCGAAGAACTGGGTAGCGGGAGCTAATAAAAAAGATACGCATCTCGTTAATGTTTGTAATGACCGGGATTTTAAAGTCAGCAAGTTCATTGACGCGCGCCTTATTACGGGGGATGATCCGTGTCCAAAATGCGGAAAGAAAATCGAGGTCAAGAACGCCGTAGAGATAGGGCATACATTCAAGTTGGGAACAAAATATTCCGAGCCGCTCGGAGCCGGCTACCTGGATAGGAACGGCGTACAAAAGCCTATAGTGATGGGTTGTTATGGAATTGGTGTGAACAGGATATTAGCTACATGCATAGAAACATCGCACGATAAGGACGGGATAATCTGGCCGAAGAGTCTTGCGCCGTTCGCAGTTGTCGTGATCCCCCTGAACAGGGACGACGCCGAGGTCAGCAGAATATCGGAAAAAATATACGCGGAACTATTAAGAGAGAATGTGGAGGTCCTCCTGGATGACAGAGACAACAAATCACCCGGAGTAAAGTTCAAGGATTCTGATCTTGTAGGGTTCCCGCTGCAGGTAATAATAGGTAAAAAAAGTCTGGAGAACGGGAAAATTGAAATTAAAACTCGAAAAACAGGAGAAAAAAGTCTGGTTGATATCGATATGGCCGTTACATGCATAAAAAAAATGGTATCGAACGCTGTTTCTTGATGTTAAGATTTATTAAAGTTGCCAGTTTATTGCTCCTCTGTTATAATGCAATTGTTAGATAACTGACAAAAGGGGTTGAAATGATAGAAAGAAGAAAGCACCTGAGGCTTCAGCTTAACCATAAGATCTTGTTCAGGGACTCATCGAAAGAAACGCCATACCATAGCGAAGGCATAGGTTCTTCATTTGATGTTTCAAGGGGGGGCTTAAGGGTGAACCTGAATTCTCCGATCACCGTAGGTAAAAAACTCGACCTAACCATAATGAATAATTCCAAGGATGAACCCGTTTCGGCCTTAGCGCAAGTTGTTTGGAGCAGGTTGAACGAGGACAGCTCTTATACTGCCGGAATGAAATTCATGAAAATAGGATGGACGGAGAGCGACAAACTGTTCGCTCCCGCTAATCAGGCCTAGTACCTCGTACCCGCACCGTATTTCATATCTCAGGTCAAATACCGATCCATCCCAATTACAGACTTGACATAACCTATTTTCTCCATATAATAGGATAATCGTACCGGAATATATAAGTGGGCAGATGCCCACTTATTTTTTTCAAGGCAGGCCATTGTCTTTTACTATCGCACTTAAAAAGATAAGAGTACTAATATGAAGAATGTGGAATATGAAGACCAAATACGAGATTTTATTGAATTGACTGCTGGTAGTAAGGGTTTTTTTTTATTGGATATATTCAGGAAGGACAACAGGATAGAAATAATCCTCGATAGAACGAACGGTATAACCCTTGACGAATGTGCATCTTTCAACAGGGCCGTAGTGAAATGGATGGAAGAAAATGACAAGATCCCTGATAATTTGATTGTTGATGTTTGTTCTCCGGGATTAGACCGGGAATTAAAGAAAACAAGAGATTTTCAATGGGCCTCCGGTAAACACGTGCATATAATTACCCGTGAACCTGTTGGAGGAAAACGGGAGGTCTACGGGATATTGACCCTCAAAGAGGAAGGCGTCGATATCCTGACAGAAGAAAACGGGTTGACACTTTCTATCCCGTTCGGCAATATTGTCAAAGCGAGATTGTTTCCTAGTCTGTTCAAATAATATGGAGATCATACAATGAATGGCGAATTATTGACGGCTTTAGAGAATCTTGAAAGGGAAAAAGGGATAAGTAAAGAAGTTCTTTTTTCCGCTATTGAAAGCGCTCTTGCCAGCGCGGCGTATAAGATCCTGGATAACCCGAACTTATCCAAGGAAAGTATATCCGTAGTGATGGACAGGTCCACAGGCAACATCACGGTCTTTAACGGAGACGAGGAGATAAGGAGCACCAGGTTCGGCAGGATAGCCGCCCAGACGGCCAAGCAGATCATGATCCAAAAGATCCGGGAAGCCGAAAGGTCCGTGATCTTCGATAAATATTCGGAAAAGGTCGGTGAGATAATCAACGGCGCCGTGCACAGGTTCGAGAAGGGGAATATCGTGGTCGAGCTGGACGAAGCCGAAGCTATCCTTCCTAAAAATGAGCAGCTTCCCAGGGAGAAATTCAGGCAGGGGCAAACGATAAGGGCGTATTTGCTCGAAGTACAGAAAAAGACCGGTAACCTGGACCTGATATTATCGAGGGCGCACGCCGGTTTTGTTAAAAAGCTTTTCGAAATGGAAGTTCCAGAAATAGCACAGGGGATCGTTACGATACGTTCGATAGCCCGGGAACCCGGCGACAGGACAAAGATCGCCGTATGGTCCCATGACGATAAGATCGACGCCGTTGGCGCATGCGTCGGGATGCGTGGCGCAAGGGTCAAGGAGATCGTCCAGGAGCTTAACGGAGAAAGGATAGACATAATCAGGTGGAACGACGATATACAGGAATTCGTGCAGGCCGCGGTAAGTCCGGTGGAATTATACAGCATGGAGATCGACAGGGATAAACGCGAAATAAAGGTGACAGTCGCTAAAGACCAGCTGGCTCTGCTTATCGGCAAAAAAGGGAGGAATATACGGCTGGCGTCCAGGTTGATCGGTTGGGAAATTAAAGCCGATTCCGTTATAGAGACTGTCAATGTATCTATAGAATCCATAAACGCTATCGGCGATGAAGATAAGAAACGCCTGCTAGACGCGGGATATGCCGGAACAGAAAAGTTAATTGAGGCCGGGGTGGAGATCTTGTCCAAAATCGAAGGTTTTAGCCCCGAAAAAGCTAAAAAGATCATCGAGATATGCGAAAAAGCCGCCGGTGAAAGCGCAAAGGAACAGTCGGCGGAAGAAACTGTAGCTGGAACAGAGACTGAAGAGGATAGTTCGGGCGTGGAGAGCACTCAGGATGTAAAGCCCGAGGATTAGAACGATACCGGAAGGGGAAAATGAGCATAAAAGTAAAAGAGCTTGCGTCAGAGTTGGGGATAAAGAGCGAAGAGCTCATGGATTTTCTAAAAAAACTATATCTCGATATTGCCGACGAGAATAGTCCGGTCGAGGATAAAATAGCCGGTCTTGTCCGCATTAAGCTCGGTAAAGGCCCTGAAAAGAAGAAAAAGGTCCCCGTCAAAACCGCAAAAGTTCCAAAGAATAAAGACGTTGATCTCTCTCTCCCGGAGGACGATAAGGGGATACCGTCAAAAGATACTAAAAAGAAGTCCGAAAAAGTTCAGGAAGAGGATAAAGAAGCGTCACCCAAAAAGCCCGTCGAACCGGTGGTCGAAACACCGGTTTCCAAGCCGGAGGAAACGATGATCGTTTCCGCTAAGGATTTCGATCAGCAGGGGCCTGTAAAGCCTATGCCCCGAAAGATGGACAGGGTCATCGTGGTGAGATCGGCGCTGGATGATCCCGAGGAAATTGCCAGGATCAAAGCTGAGAAAGACGCCAAGGAAGCTAAGGAAGCCAAAGCCCAAAAGGATCAAAAACTTCCCAAGGATACGAAAGAGACCGCCGAAAGCAAGGGGCAGTCAGAGGTAAAAAGGATCAAACTCAGCCCGGATGCCATAAAATCAATAGAGCCTGAGGAAGAAAGCGTTGACGGTAAACGAAAGATAACGTTCGGTCAAAAAAAGTTTGTGAAGGGGGGTAGGGGAGCTCATGACTCCCCGTTCTCACACGGCCCCCGGAAAACACGGAAAGTATTTAAAGTTTTCAAGGAAGAGAAGCAGAGCGTCGCGTTCGAAGAGCTGAAACGCTTCGCCGGGACCGATTACCAGAAGGTTCAGCTGATTATGCCGACAGACATACGCTCAATAGCGGTAAAGTTGAATAAAAGACCGAACGATCTGATACAGTACCTTTTTACTAAAGGTTGCCTTGTCAACATCAACCAGCAGCTTGATGAAGCTTTGGTCAGGGATCTTTTAAAGGACCTCGGTTATGAACTTGAAATAACGATGACCATGGAAGAAGATCTCATGGCGGAACATCATGAGCAGGAGAAGGCGTATACGGTCTCCAGAGCTCCTGTCGTGACGTTCATGGGGCACGTCGATCACGGGAAAACATCCCTTCTTGATTATATCCGCAAAACAATGGTCACTAAGAAGGAAAAAGGAGGCATCACCCAGCACCTTGGCGCGTATAAAGTTGATACGCCAAGGGGATCCGTTACTTTTCTGGATACGCCGGGACACGAGGCTTTTACCGCTATGAGGGCCAGAGGCGCCAACGCGACGGACATAGTCGTCCTTGTAGTGGCCGCGGATGACGGAGTAATGCCGCAGACTAAAGAGGCAATAGACCATGCACGGGCCGCTAATGTGCCTATAATAGTTGCTATTAACAAATGCGATCTTCCCGGAGCTAATCCCAATAAAGTTAAAATAGGGCTGCAGGTAGAGAATCTAACATGCGAGGATTTCGGCGGTAAGACGGTAATGGTCAAAGTTTCAGCTAAGACGGGCGAAGGAGTGAACACGCTTATCGAGATGCTTATGCTTGAGGCTGAACTTCTTGAATTGAAATCGAACCCCGAAATACGCGCCAGGGGGATAGTCCTCGACGCCAAGATATCCGCGGGACAGGGAGTTACGACGAACGTGCTCGTACAGAACGGGACATTGCGTGTTGGGGATGTTGTCCTTACGGGGATCTATTTCGGAAAGATAAAGGCCATGATAAACGGCACCGGGGACAGGATATCCGAGGCTTTGCCATCCACACCTGTTGAGATCCTTGGTATCCAGGGAGTGCCGGAAGCCGGCGATACGTTCTATGTCGTTAAGGACGAGAAGAAGGCTAAAACCCTTTCGGAGCTCAAACAGCAGGAAACGAGAAAGAACAGGATAGTTGGGAGCCAGAGGGTCACGCTTGAGCAGTTCCACGACATGGTCATCGGCGGCGAGATTAAGGAACTTAAAATAATATTGAAAGGCGATGTACAGGGGTCCGTCCAGGCGATAATCAAGTCCCTGACCGAATTGGCGACGGACGAAGTGAAAGTTACTTTTGTCCATACAATGGTCGGAGATATAAACGAATCCGATATTATGCTCGCGATGGTCACTAACTCCGTTATTATTGGGTTCAGCGTGAAGGTTGAACCTAAAGCGGAAGCACTCGCGAAAGTTGAGAATATTGACGTACGTACTTACGATATTATATATGAGGCTATTGAGGACATTAAAGCGGCAATGGAAGGGCTTCTTGAGCCTATAGAGCAGGAGATCGTGCAGGGATATGCCGAGGTCAGAGCGGTATTCCCGTCACGGAACGGTAAGGCCGCGGGATGCGTCGTCACCAGGGGCATTGTCCACCGTAAAGACAAGATCAAAGTTAAGCGTAATAAGGAGATAATCTTTACGGGTTCTATGGACGCCCTCAAACGGTTCAAGGACGATGTAAAGGAAGTAAGGGAAGGGACCGAATGCGGTATATCCCTCCAGGGTTCAAATGATATCAAAGAAGGGGATATCATCGAGGCTTACATCATCGAAAAAATCGCCCGAAGGCTTGAAAAGACAAAAAAATAACTTATAATGCAGCTCACCAGAAAGAACATTCTCAGCGGGATGAGGCCTACCGGCTTGTTACACCTCGGCCATTACGTCGGCGTTCTCAAGAACTGGGTTAAATTACAGGAAGAGTATGACTGTTATTTTATGGTCGCCGACTGGCACGCGCTTTTAAGCGAATATGAGAATCCTGAGGGCATTAGGAAGAACGGGATCGAGATGGTCAAGGACTGGATATCCGTAGGCATTGACCCATTAAAGAGCGTCATGTTCATCCAGAGCGCGGTAAAGGAACATCTCGAGCTCGCCATGGTCTTTTCTCTTTTAACGCCGCTCGGGTGGCTCGAAAGATGTACGACTTATAAGGAGCAGCTACGAGAGATAAAGGGGCGTATGATCGCGACCCACGGTTTTTTGGGTTATCCTGTCCTTCAGGCGGCGGATATCGCGCTTTACAACTCTCACGCTGTCCCTGTGGGCATAGACCAGCTTCCTCACCTTGAGCTTACCAGGGAAATAATCCGGAAATTCAATTCCCTGTATAAAAAAGAGGTGTTCAATGAGCCGCTTGACCTCTTGACGAATTTTCCCAAACTGGTTGGCCTGGATAACAGGAAGATGTCAAAAAGTTACGATAATTTTATAGCGATTTCGGATACGCGTGAAACCGTGAAAAAGAAGGTGCGGAGCATGTATACCGACCCTAACCGGATAAGCGCCGACGTTCCGGGGAATGTCGAGGGTAATCCCGTTTTCGTTTATCACGATATATTTAATGACAATGTCAACGAGGTCGAAGACCTCAAGGACAGGTATAGGAAAGGAAAGGTCGGCGATGTGGAGGTTAAGGCGAAACTTGAAGCGGCTTTAAACAAATTTCTCGATCCCATCAGGGAGAAAAGGACGGCCCTTTCCGATGAATACATCCTTAAGGTCCTTGAGGACGGCGCTAAAAGAGCCGCTTTAACGGCGGACCGCACAATGCGTGAGGTCAAGAAGTGTTTACGGCACGCGGTATGCTAGAAAACTGACAAGCATATGTCTTATAAAGTAAAACTGAATTTTTTTGAAGGCCCGCTGGACCTGCTTTTATTCCTTATCAGGAAAGAACGCATCGACATCTACGATATCCCGATATCTAAAATAACCGAGCAGTATCTGAATTACCTAGAGCTTATGCAGCTTTTGGACCTTGATGTTGCCGGAGAATTTCTCGTAATGGCGGCCACTCTTATGCACATTAAGAGCAAGCTGCTCCTTCCTCCCGATCCCGAAGAGATAGCGGAGGGAGTCGAGGAAGACCCAAGAGACGAACTTGTACGAAGGCTCCTGGAATATAAAAAGTACAAGGAAGCCGCCGAGAGCCTGCGCACTATGTACGATCAGAATCGCGAGCATTTCTTCCGGAGCGGGTCGGGCACCCAGGAAACGTTCGTGGGCGACGACGGGGAGACATATTTCGAAGCGAGCCTGTTCGATCTTATTAACGCGTTCAGGACGGTGTTGTCCAAGATACCTAAAGAGACGTTCCACCAGGTCATCAAGGAGATGTACACCGTCCACGATAAAATATCATTCATTAAAAGCGCCCTCGCTGAGTACGGTAAGGTAGGCTTTTTATCGCTGTTCGAGCCCACTGCCTCTAAATCTGAGATAATTGCGACGTTCCTGGCCATGCTCGAGCTCATGAAGATGCGAGAGGCGATCATAGTCCAGAAGGAAGACAGAGGAGAGATCTTTCTCTTAAAATTTACGGGGAATATGTGATGAAGAATGATCCGAAATATATGATACGGAATTCAGAATTCAGGATCCAGAATCCGGAATACGGAATACGGGATCGAAAGGGAATATTTATGCGACGTTCCAGATCCCGTATCGGCTATTCCTGGTTATCCATTGTAAAATATGCGGGGTTAAAATGACTGAAAATACGGGACTTGACGGGATAATAGAGGCTTTGTTCATAGCCGCCGAGAATGGGATCAGTATCGACGAGATCAAAAAAGCGCTTGACGGTATCGCTGAGGACCCTGAAATACTTGCCGCGATAGGCCGGCTTAAAGAGGAATACGTAAAGGAAGAAAGGGCGTTCCACCTGATGGAGGTAGCCGGCCGATACAGGATCGCGACAAAACCTAAATACGTGAAATGGATAAACAACCTTTATAAGATTGAACCCGAAAGGCTTACCGGTCCGGCACTTGAGTCGCTCGCCATACTGGCATATAAACAGCCGGCTACGAGGGCTGAGATCGAGGCTGTAAGGGGGGTCGGAGTCGGTGGGGTGCTCAATACCCTTCTTGAGAAAGGATTGATCAAGATCAAAGGACGGAAAGAGGTTATAGGGCGTCCGCTCTTATACGCTACCACCGAAAAATTTCTCGAACTTTTCGGTTTGAATTCACTTGATGATCTTCCGGCGCTCAGGACTTATACCCAGGAGGACCTTGAATTCGGGAAGAAGGACGAGAGCCAGTTAGTTCCGAAGGAGGGCGACGCTGACCGGGAAGGAGAGCCGAAGGACGCCGATCCTTCCGGACATGGAACTCATTCGGAAGGAGAGTCCACCGAATACCTCCCGGACGATGTCCCCGCCAGCGTGGACGACCCGGCCGAGCCGGAAGAGCGGCATGACGCCCCTGATGACGAAAGTGTTTCGGGGATCGAAGAGACCAGTAAGTAGTGGATAATTACGGCGGGAGAATTATAGAATACAGAATAAAGAAGGGATGGGGTTTATTATGGGACCTGAATACTGGATTCTGGGTCCTAAGAAAGAGAGGCTTGTCATGAATAAGAAAATAAGCTCGATCGAATCGCTGCGTGACAGGATCGACAGTGTCGACCGCGAACTCGTCAGCCTTCTCAACGAAAGAGGAAAGATCAGCCAGGAGATCGGCCACTATAAAAAGTCGATCAATCGGGCGGTGTACGCTCCCGACAGGGAAGCCATGGTCTATAAAGGAGCGGTTGGTAAGAACAAAGGTCCCTTGAAGAACGATTCCATAAAAGCGATATATCGTGAGATAATGTCAGCTTGCCTTTCAGTCGAAAAAGACCTGATAATCGCGTTCCTAGGCCCTGAGCTCACTTTTACGCACCAGGCCGCCGTTAAAAAATTCGGTCAAAGCGTCAAGTACCTTCCATGTGAAAATATTTCTGATGTTTACACGGAAGTTGAAAAAGGTAACGCGGATTACGGCGTTGTGCCTATAGAGAATTCCACGGAAGGCGCCGTGACCCATACAATGGACATGTTCGTCGATTCCGACCTAAAGATATGCGCGGAGATCTTCATGAGGATCTCGCACAGCATCCTCTCTTCCGCGAAAAGCTTAAGGGAGATCAAAAAAGTTTATTCACATCCCAGCGTTTTTGGACAGTGCCGGGGATGGATAGAGAAGAATATACCTTACGCGAGGCTCGAGGACGTTTCATCTACGGTGAAGGCCGCTCAAAAAGCCGGGAAGGATCACGGCGCGGCGTGCATAGGGAGCGAATGGGCGGCGTCCAGATACGGACTTAATATCCTCTCCAGGATGATAGAGGACTCGTCCAGGAATTTCACCAGATTCCTGGTCATAGGCAAAGAGATGGGGCAGCCATCCGGGAAGGACAAGACATCGCTAATGTTCTCCGTCAAGGATAAACCCGGAGTATTGCACGACATGCTCGGCGCTTTTAAAAAGAGGGGGATCAATCTGTCCAGGATCGAGTCCCGGCCGTCAAAAGTTAAGGCCTGGAAATACTATTTCTATTTGGACCTCGAAGGACACAGCGCTGAACCAAAGGTGCAAAAAGCGCTTGAAGATCTTAATTTGAATTGTATTTTCGTCAAAGTACTTGGATCGTATCCAAAGGGCTGAGTTTTATGCGGTAAAGAGAAAGGCGCGCCATTGGTCTTACGCTGAGCAAGAGGTGAATCATGAAACGGATATGGAAAAAGAGCCTCGATGAAATAAATCCCTATATTCCCGGAAAACCCATTGAGGAAGTTAAACGTGAATTGGGCCTTTCGGATGTCGTTAAACTGGCCTCGAACGAGAGCCCTCTTCCGCCGTCTCCTAAAGTTATAGAAGCCATTAAAAGGGAAGCCGCGAATGTTAACAGATATCCCGACGGCGGAGGTTTTTACCTCAAGAAAGCCATTTCAGGAAAACTTGGACTTCCCGCGGCAAATATTGTTCTCGGTAATGGTTCGGATGAGGTGTTGACCACCTTGCTCAGGACTTTCATTGAGCCGGGAGATGAGATCGTGATCGCGAAGCCTACTTTTCTTATGTATAAGATCTCGGCCGCTATCGAAGGTGCTGTTGTCAGGGAAGTCCCGATGATCGATTTTAAATATGATATTGACGGTATGCTAAAAGCCCTTGGGCCAAGGACAAAAGCGCTGATAATCGCTAATCCCGATAATCCCACCGGAACTTACGTGAATATCGGGCAATTAGAACGGATTATCGAAGAACTGAGCCCGGATATCCTCCTGGTCCTTGATGAAGCCTATTATGAGATGGCCCGCGGCGGGGATTATCCCGAATCCGTAGACTATTTTAAGAAAGGGATGAATAATCTCGTTATAGCGAGGACTTTCTCTAAAGTTTACGCACTGGCGGGATTAAGGGCTGGATACGCGATAATGGACAAGGACATAGCCGCGCTGTACGATAAGGTGAGAGACCCGTTCAACGTGAATTCCATAGCGCAGGCCGCCGCCATAGCTGCACTTGAAGATGAAGCTTACATGAACAAGGTCCTTGATATCATCAGGAAAGGAAAAGAAAGGTTCTATTCATTTTTCGAGAATATGGGAGTCGAATTCATTAATAGCCGTACGAATTTCGTTCTCGTTAAGATAGGTGCCGATTCTTCCCCGTTCTCAAAGGCCTTATTGAAAAAAGGCGTGATAGTGAGGGATATGTCGGCATGGGGACTTGACGGTTACATCCGCGTCAACGCCGGTACGGAATCGGAGAACGATAAATTCTGCCAAGCCTTTGAAGAAGCCCTTGGAGAGCGCCGATGATAATCGTCCTCGAGCCAAACGTCACAAAGGCGGAGATAGCCCATCTGATGGACAAGATCGAAAAGATGGGTCTCAAGCCCTGGCTTTCGGAAGGCGAGGAAAGGCGGATAATAGGCGTTATAGGGAAAGAGGATATTCTTCGACTGAAACCCCTCGAAGGCATTCCCGGCGTCGAAAAAGTCATACCTATACTTAAGCCATATAAACTGGCTTCGTTGGAGTATAAGCGTACTCCAAGCGAAATTACCCTGGGTAATGGCCTTACTATAGGGGGCGGTAAGATAGTTGTCATGGCCGGTCCCTGCTCTGTTGAGGGCCGGGAGATGCTTTTTGAAGTGGCGAGATCGGTAAAAAAATCCGGCGCGACCGTACTCCGGGGAGGAGCTTTTAAGCCTAGGACAAGCCCTTACAGTTTCCAGGGCCTAGGAGAAGAAGGGCTGAAATACCTTCGCGAAGCGGCAGATGCGACAGGGCTCCTAGTCGTTACTGAGCTTATGGATACGAGGAACCTGGATCTGGTGATGAGGTATACCGACATTATCCAGATCGGAGCCCGAAATATGCAGAATTTCGATCTTTTAAAAGAGGTTGGCAAGGTGAGGAAGCCGGTCCTCTTGAAAAGAGGTATGTCCTCGACCATCAAAGAATTACTCATGAGCGCTGAATATATCCTTTCCGGAGGGAATCCGGATGTCATATTGTGCGAGAGGGGGATAAGAACATTCGAGGATTTCACCAGGTTTACCCTCGATATTAACGCCGTACCGGCGGTGAAATCACTTTCCCATCTGCCGATAATAGTCGACCCGTCGCACGCCTCAGGGAAATGGGGGCTTGTAAAGGCGTTGGCATTGGCCTCGATCGCCGCCGGCGCTGATGGACTCATCGTCGAAGTACATTCTTCGCCTGAAGATGCGGTATCGGACGGAGATCAGTCCCTTGTTCCCGAAAGGTTCGCCGCCATGATGAAAGATATCTCGAAAGTTGCACTGGCCCTCGGGCGCGGGATATGAAAGGTTTTAAGATGAAACAAGAAAAAAAACAATTCAGTAAAGTCGTTATAATAGGTATGGGCCTCATTGGGGGTTCCATCGGTAAGGCCTTGTTGGAAAAAAGGATAGCACTCGAGGTCGTAGGGGTTTTTAGAAGGAAGATATCACTTGAAAAAGCGATTAAAGAAAAGTCGCTTTCCGGAGGATATGTCGATGACTATAACGAGGCTTTAAAGGGCGCCGAGCTCATTATCATAGCGACGCCAGTCAATACAATAATGCGCGTTCTGGAAAGGCTTTCAAAAGAAGTGAAGGATAGGGAAGTTATAGTTACAGATGTCGGCAGTACGAAAAAAGAGATAGTCGATTACGCCCGTCAATTCCGGTCGAAGTTCATTTTCATCGGCGCCCACCCAATTGCAGGTTCCGAAAGAACGGGGGTCGAGTATTCAAAAAGCGGACTTTTTACGGGGTCGATCTGCGTGCTCACAAGGGATAGATATATCCCCCGAAAGGCGTTCGCCAGACTTAAATCCCTGTGGACGGCGCTCGGCGCCAAAGTCGATATCATCTCCCCTCATCAGCATGATAGGTTCCTAGCTTTTACCAGCCATCTGCCGCATGCGGTAGCGTACGCGCTTGCCGGGTCAGAGTCGCCCGACATGGCTAAATATATGGCAACGGGGTTCAGGGATACGGCGAGGATAGCGTCATCTGACCCGTCGCTTTGGGCAGATATTTTCCTCAGTAACCGAGGGAACCTGCTGAAAGCCATTAAGGTGTATCGTGAACGGTTGGGCCTTATAGAAAAATTCGTAAGGCGAGTCGATCGGGAAGGTCTCCGTAAAACTCTGAAAAGTTGTAAGGGGGTCATGGATGCGGTCAGAAAAGAAGATTAACGCCGTAGCGATCGATGGCCCGGCGGGCAGCGGGAAAAGCACCGTATCCCGTAAGGTAGCCAATAAACTCGGCTACACCTATATCGACACAGGGGCGATGTACAGGGCGCTGACTCTTAAGATCATGGAAAAAAATATAGATCTTGAAGATTCCGAAAGGATCATCCGTGAATCAGGATCTTTCACCCTGGAGTTACAAACGTCCGGAATGAGTGACTCGACGATCAGGGTTTTACTTGACTCGAGGGATGTAAGTGACCTGATCCGCGACCCGGAGGTCACGCGAAACGTTAAATATGTGGCCGTTGTTCCGGAAGTCAGGGCGAACCTGGTCAAGATGCAACAGAAAATGATAGCGAGCTTAGATGGTTCTGTGATGGAAGGAAGGGATATCGGCACCGTTGTAATCCCTGACGCCAGGTATAAAATATTTCTGGACGCTTCCTTTAGTGAAAGGGTGGAAAGGCGATATCGCGAATTAATGGCGAAGGGCAACGACGTCATAATAGATGAAGTGGCGAAGGATCTCGAGGAAAGGGATAATTCAGATTACAGAAGGGCAGTGGGCCCTTTAAAAATGGCCGATGACGCTCATCGCCTTGATACTACGGGTATGAGCATAGACGAGGTCGTTGACGCAATAGTCAGCGTCGTTCATGGCGACCGGGGCGGGAAATAACTATGATGTACGATATTTCGAGGGATATTCTCGCGTTAATGGTGAAACTTTTATACAAAGTCAAAATATTCGACAGAAAGAACATTCCATCCGGGCCGTTCATCGTTGCGAGTAACCATTTAAGCTATCTCGACCCCCCGCTGGTCGGGCTTATATTCAGGAAACATAAACTTAACTTCATGGCAAAAAAGGAGCTTTTTGAAAAGCCCATTATCGGACGCTGGTTCCATTTGGTGAAGTGTATACCGTTAGACCGCGGTAAGAACAGCGTGACCAGTATGAGGGAGGCCATAAAAAGGCTTAAAGACGGCAAGAACCTGGCGATATTCCCCGAAGGCACGCGTTCCGAGGATGGAGGTATCCAGGAGGCTAAAAGGGGAGTAGGGTTCATAATCGCTAAAGCCGCCGTGCCCGTCATCCCGGTCTATATCCATGGTACTAACGTGGGTCTGTCTAAAAAAGGTAAAATGAAATTATGGGCCAAGGTGACAGCCAGGGTCGGTGAGCCTATATCGCCGCAAGAGATCATGGCCAATAATCCCGATAAGAAAGATTATTCAGAGATATCAACATATGTGATGAAGAAGATAACGGAACTGGGGAAACAGTGAGCCTGTTTTCCGGCTATGTCCGTGTTCTCCGGGATGAATTAATATTTATTGTTCTTGCATCTTTTACTCGAAAAGGTTACAATATTTGTCCTAAAATCGTATAAAAAAAGGAGTTGGTCTAGGTGAATACTATTCAAGCAAAACCGGAAAAAGAGTTATCGATCGCGGAGATGTATGAAAGCACTATCTCCGAAATAAAGGAAGGTGAGATAGTAAAAGGGACGGTTGTACAGATCGGCAACAAGGACGTCCTTGTCGATATAGGGTATAAGTCGGAAGGAGTTATCATGAAATCCGAACTTTCCGACCCTGACGAAATAAAGATCGGCGATAAACTTGACGTTATAATCGAGTCCAAGGAGAATGACGCCGGGATGGTCGTTCTTTCCCACGAAAAAGCACGCAAGCAGAGCGGATGGACCTACATAATCAATAATTTCAAGGAAGGGGACTCCATCGACGGAAAAGTCTCGAGGAAAGTACGAGGCGGATTTATGGTGGATGTCGGCATGGAGGCTTTCCTTCCCGCCAGCCTTTCAGCGATGCAGGACGTCGGCGGCGGTGACAACCTGGCCGGCAAAAAGCTGAATTTCAAGATCGTGAAGATAAATGTGCAGCGGAAGAACATCGTCCTTTCCAGGAAAGAGATAGTAGACGAGCTCAGGAAAGAGGAGAAACAGGCCATTCTCGCCTCTCTTAATAAGGGCGATATCGTGAAGGGTCTGGTAAAAAATATCACCGATTTCGGCGCATTCATCGATATCGGCGGAGGGATAACCGGGCTCCTGCATGTTACAGACATGAGCTGGGGACGTGTAACTAAGCCCACAGAGATAATGAAGGTCGGAGACGAGGTAGAAGTGAAGATCCTTGATTTTGATAAAGATAATATGAAAGTCTCTCTGGGGTACAAACAGAAAACAAGAAATCCATGGGAAGTGATAGAGGTAAAATATCCCGAAGGTACGGTCGTTCCAGGGAAAGTGGTGAATATCATGCCGTACGGAGTTTTCCTTGAGCTCGAGGAAGGGATTGAAGGCCTCATACATATATCGGAATTTTCGTGGACGAAAAAATACGGTCATCCCGGCGAGCGTTTTAAACTTGGCGATGAAGTGAAAGCCATGGTGCTGAAGCTCGACAAGGATAACCAAAAACTTTCACTGGGGCTCAAACAGCTAGAAAGCGACCCATGGCAGGGTGTGGAGAACAGGTTCCATGTCGGCGACAAGGTGCAGGGGAAGATAAACACGCTGACGGATTACGGCGCTTTCATGGAGATCGAGAGCGGGATCGAAGGGCTGATACATGTTTCTGATCTTTCATGGACTAAGAGGGTGAACCATCCCAAAGAGCTCGTGACAAAGGGTGACCACACCGAAGCGGTGATACTTAATGTCGACGAGAAGAACAGGAGGATAGCCCTCGGAGTGAAACAGCTCATTGACGATCCCTGGGATGAAATAACCGATAAATACAGGACGGGGACTGAATGCGCGGGAAAAGTCGCGAACATAACTAACTTCGGTATTTTTATCGAGCTGGAAAAGGACCTTGAGGGGCTTCTGCACGTCTCCGAGATACCGTTGGGGCCTCAGCAGCGCATGGATGAGATCTATAAGATGGGCGACCCGGTAAAAGTTAAGGTCATCCACATCGATGGTATACAGAAAAAGATCGCGCTAAGCGTTAAAGGAATGGCGCAGGAAACGGGTACGCAAGAAGAGAAAAAAGAAGCCCCTCAACAATAAACAGTCAACTGGCATTAGAAATAGCGCGATGTAGTAGGGGTCGGGATAAGGGTAGTGATTCTTGTTCCGACCCCTTTACTTTTATTTGCCGTTGTGCTAACATGAACATGACTGATAAAATCATATTTAATAATATACAAGAAGGAGGGTCTACTGTGCCGCTGGTAAAGGAAAAAAAACAGGAAATAATGACCGGGTTCCAGAAACACGCCAAAGATACCGGGTCATCCGAAGTTCAGATCGCTCTTATCACCGGGAGGATCGAGCTTTTGGCAGAGCATTTCCAGAAACATAAAAAGGATAACCACTCAAGAAGGGGACTCCTAATGCTCGTCAACAAAAGGCGAAAATTGCTCAATTACCTTAAATCTTCCGATAAAGATAAGTATCAGGAAATTATATCAAAATTAGGGCTAAGGAAATAACGTTACAGGCTAGTGTTCCCACCCGGTTTTGTGCGCATAATTGAGGAAACTTTTACTGTAAATTTATTAACTAAGGAAGTGCCATGATTGAAAGAATTCAAACGGGTTTTGGTGATTCGGAGATCGTTCTTGAGACAGGGAAACTCGCCAAGCAGGCGCACGGTTCAGTGACGGTGCAATGCGGCGGGACAATGGTCCTTGTAACGGCCGTATGTTCCAGCGAGGCAAAGGACTCACAGGGTTTTTTTCCGCTGACGGTCGAATACCAGGAAAAGACATTTGCCGCCGGTAAGATACCAGGCGGTTTTTTTAAAAGAGAGGGGAAGCCTTCCGAAAAAGCCGTATTGACCTCAAGGATGATAGACAGGCCCATTAGGCCCCTTTTCCCCGAGAATATGCTCAACGAAGTACAGGTGATAGCTACCGTCCTATCAATAGATGATAACTATGACCCGGACATCCTTGCCATCAATGGTGCTTCCGCCGCGCTCGCGATATCCAATATCCCTTTTAACGGCCCTATCGGGGCTGTCAGAGTGGCCATGATAGGCGGAAATTTTGTCGCCAACCCGACCTTCGGACAAATGGCCGAGACGGAGCTTGACCTGGTAGTCGTAGGGACGAAGCGAGACGTGATCATGCTCGAAGGTGGGGCGCACCAGCTTTCGGAAGCCAAGATCCTCGACGCTATTAAATTCGGGCATGATAATTTAAAGGCCCTCATAAAACTCCAGGAGGATTTTAGCGCCAGGATCGGACGGACAAAAAGGACTGATATAACCTATTCGGACGAGAATAAAGAACTTTTCGCGAATATCAAAAAGACGTATTCGGACAGGGTTAGAAAAATATTCGATATCAAACTCAAAGAAGAGAGGAAGGAAGCCGAGCGTAAACTTCGGGCCGAGATCGTTGCGTCGGAAATGACCGACGATAACGGCGTCACCGAGGGTGCGGTAGCACAGGCCATTGAGAAAGTCGAAAAGGAACTCGCCAGAAATATGATCATTAAAGAAAAAAGACGCACGGACGGAAGGGGTTATGACGATATCCGGGCACTCTCTTCGGAAATAAACCTTCTTCCTCGAACGCACGGTTCGGCACTTTTTACAAGAGGGGAAACGCAGGCGCTGGCGGTCACTACCCTGGGCACCGGGGCTGATGAGCAGATAATCGACGGTCTCGAAGGCGATACAAGGCGGAGCTTCATGCTGCATTATAACTTCCCGCCTTTCAGCGTGGGGGAAGTTAAATTTCTGAAAGGGCCCGGCCGCAGGGAAATAGGTCACGGCGCTCTTGCGCATAAGGCGCTTTCTCCGGTGCTTCCCGATCCTGAAATATTCCCTTATACGATCAGGATCGTATCTGAAATACTCGAATCCAACGGTTCAAGTTCCATGGCTACGGTATGCGCAGGTTCGTTGTCCCTAATGAGCGGAGGCGTGCCGATAAAGGCGGCCGTCAGCGGCGTCGCGATGGGGCTGATAAAGGAAGGTAATAATTACGCTGTTCTTACGGATATTGCGGGAATAGAGGACCATTGCGGCGACATGGATTTCAAGATCGCTGGGACTAAGGACGGTATTACCGCGATACAGATGGACCTCAAGATACTTGGCATCAGTTTTGAGATCCTTAAGGACGGTCTTGAAAAAGCCCGCCAGGGCAGACTGAAAATACTTACGCACATGAGCACTACTATACCCGAACCGCTCAAGGATATTTCAGCTACGGCCCCGAGGATCGTGTCCATAAAACTGCCTAAAGATAAGATCGCCGAGGTGATAGGTCCCGGCGGTAAGGTCATTAAGAAGATCATCGCCGATACCGGTGCCGAGATCAATATAGACGACGACGGAATATGTGAAATATCATCGAGCGATAAGTCGGCGCTAGATAAAGCCGTTAACATCGTTAGAGGGATAATATCGGAACCGGAGATCGGAACGGTTTATGACGCGACGATCACAAAAATAATGAATTTCGGTGCGTTTTGTGAGTTTTTGCCCGGAAAGGAGGGGTTGATTCACGTATCCGAACTCGCGGAAAAATATGTAAAGGACCCGAATGAAGTCGTGCATGAAGGCGATAAGGTAAAGGTTCTTCTGTTCGAGATCGACAAACAGAACCGCGTTAACTTAAGCATTAAGAGGGTCAAGGATGGAAACGCTAAAAGTCCCGATAAGGCGTAAGCCGGGAGCTTTGGATTTACCCATCCCTTCCTACGCGACCCCCGGGTCAAGCGGAGTTGACCTTTACGCCGATGTCGACAAAGAGGTAATATTGTCTCCGGGTGAGACCGGGCTCATATCCTGCGGGATATATATGTCGATCCCGGAAGGATTCGAAGCTCAAATAAGGCCTAGAAGCGGATTGGCGCTCAAATATGGGATCACAATGCTTAATACACCCGGTACTATTGACAGCGACTATCGGGGACTGATAAGCGTCATCGCGATCAACCACGGGAAGGAAGCCTTCACTGTTAAAAGAGGGCTTAGGCTGGCGCAGATGGTGTTCCAGAAAGTCGCCAGGGCCGAGTTTATTGAGGCCGAAAACCTTGACGGGACCGCAAGGTCTGATGGCGGGTTCGGGCACACCGGATTTAATTGACCGGCAATATCTATTATCATGGATAGCATCAGAAAAAACGAGATCTTTGCGGTCCTTTTGTTCGCTCTGGGCGTATTCATTTTCCTGAGTATATTCACTTTCAACGAACACGATATAGCATTTTATACGAGCGATCCCAACACGGTTACGCAAAACCGGATAGGAGAGGTGGGTGCCTACCTGGGGTTCATCCTTCTTTTTACGGTCGGCAAAGCTTCTTACGTGTTGCCGTTCCTGATACTTGTTTGGAGCGTTTCAAGGCTTCTCCAGATAACCCAGAAAAAACTTTTCTTCAAACTTTTCGGGACCATCTTTCTGGTGACCGCTGTGAGCTCAAGTCTAGCGATGTTCAATTATTCGAGTAAGACACTCGCCTTTTCAAGCGGAGGCCTTATAGGTTCTGTCGTGATAGGATTCCTTCTTAACTATCTTGGTGCCATCGGTGCTATAGTCTGTATATCCGCTACGATCGTTCTTTCCGTACTTATCGCCACAGAGTTCCTCATTTTCCCTGTGGTGGTTAAACTTATCGAATATGTCAGAACAATAGCAGGCACCGTTACCTCTAGATTTAAAAAGACCGTTCTGGACGGTAAACGTAAGGAAAGTGCGGTGTCAGTCGACGTTACACCCGTCAATGTTACACGGGTCAGCAGGGAAAAGGAAAGACCTGTCCATGACGATATAAGGTTAAAGCTGGAGAAGATGAGGCAACAGGTCGAGGCGGCGAGGAATACACAGCTCAAAAGCTCCGGTAAGCCAGCACTTACAAAAGACAGGAACAACGTTTTCAAGCCGGTTAAAGAGCCGAAGCTGTCTACTCCCAAAGAAAAGATCAGGGCAAAGGACCCCGTTGAAAGAGTGACGCCTATTATCGACGCTTCGACCGGCACCAGTACTGAGTATGTCCTGCCTGACATCGGAATATTGAAGGCAGGGAATAAATCCGGCGGGAACGAGAATGATGAAGACATAAAAGTTAAAGCGGCGTTGATAGAGAAAACTCTCCTGGATTTTGATGTCGCGGCTACGGTCGTGAAGATCAACAGGGGCCCCGTGGTGACCATGTATGAACTGGAGCCTTCCATCGGTACCAAGGTGAGCAAAATTACGTCGCTCGGCGATAATATCTCGTTAGCGATGAAGTCATCCAATATAAGGATAGTCGCGCCTCTTCCCGGGAAAGGAACTATCGGGATCGAAGTTCCGAACGACAAAAGCGAGATGGTAAGACTTAAGGATATAGTCGAGCTTGATGAGTTTTCCAGGGAAGAGTCCAAGATCAAGCTCGCCCTGGGAAAGGATATTTCAGGCACGCCGATAATACTTGATCTGGCTGCCATGCCTCATCTTCTGATCGCCGGCAGCACGAATTCCGGCAAGACAGTCTGTCTTAACGCTATAATTTCAAGCCTTCTTCTGAATTATTCTCCCGATGAACTTAAATTCTTAATGGTCGACCCAAAGAGGGTCGAACTCCAGATATTCGAAGGAATACCGCATCTGGTATGTCCTATTGTAACCAATGCGAAAAAAGTGGATGCCGCTTTGGGATGGATCCTTAAGGAAATGGAGCGCAGATACGATCTTTTCGCGTCAAAAAGCGTCAAAAATATCGCGCTTTACAGGGAACGAAAACAATCAGACTGGGAAAACATACCGTACATTGTCGTGATAATAGATGAGTTCGCTGAGCTTATGGCTGTCGCTCAGCAGGAAATTGAAGACTCTGTAATGCGGCTGGCACAATTAGCCAGGGCCGCAGGCATTCACCTCATACTGGCTACTCAAAGGCCTTCCGTTGATGTCATAACGGGTGTGATCAAAGCCAATATGCCGGCTAGAATTTCTTTCAGGGTCGCGAACAAGACCGATTCGAGGATCGTTATTGACACCAACGGCGCCGACAAATTATTGGGTAGGGGAGATATGCTTATAATGGAGCCCGGAAATCCCGATATTGTGAGAGGCCAGTGCTGTTATGTCGATGATCTGGAAATACGCGGGATAGTGGATTCCATAAAAACGCAGACAGGGACCAGGTACATAGAATCGGCGGTAGCTTCTCAGGATAAGAAAAAGAATGAGACTGAACATAAAAAAGACGATATATATTTTGAGGCAGTAAAGATGGTACTCCAGACCAAACAGGCCTCGGTATCGATGCTGCAGAGACGGTTCAGCCTGGGTTATTCCAGGGCTGCCAGGGTATTGGACATAATGGAGCAGGAAGGTATAGTGGGTCCATATAACGGGTCAAAACCCCGCGAAATACTTGTCGAGAACATAGAGGAATTGGAAAGAAAAGCTGTATAAAATGCGAGAGGAGCCAATGGCCACTAAGAAGGAATTCGGGAAATTGTTCAGGGACGCCCGCGAGGGAAAAGGGTTCACCGTTGAGGATGTATCCAGGGACAGCCATATCCATCAGCGGGTCATTGAGGATATTGAGAACGGTGAGTTCGACAGGCTTGGGAAGCTGTATATCCGGAGCTTTATGAAGAAATACGCAGTTCATCTGGGGCTTGAAGTGGACGATGTTCTCAAGATCTTCGATCATTTGACGAAGCCAAAGGCGGATGAAGTAAAATCGTCACTAAAACCCATGCGAGATGCTCCCGACAGCCCCGAGAAGAAGGCTGTCAGGCAGGAAACTCCAATGTCAAAAAGTGGGATCGGCGCTTCGGTGAGATCGTTGTCCATGATAAATATCCTGATCCCGCTGGCCGTAGTAATATTCATATTCGCTTTCATAGCGAGCCTTCGTACAGGAGCCCACAGGCGAAAAGAAATGGCCGTTCTCGACCTTGTAGAGAAGAAGCAGATCATCGAGACCATTCCGGAAAAGACAAAGGCTCCCTTGAAGGGAAAAACAGGTAACCAGTCTCAGTCAAAAAATACATCCGACAAAACGGCAGCTACTTCTCGCGCCGCGGCAAAGACCCCGGATGAGCCCTCTAGGAGAGAGGTTTCGCAGGTTGTAACACCTCAGATAAAAGAGACTGAGCCCGCCGCAACCGGCGTTGAACTTACATTGAAGGCGAGGGGGGAAGTATGGGTACAGGTGTTCGACGGCAAGAAGACCATTTACGTTGGCACCTTACAGAACGGCGATTCAAAGACCCTCTATGGGAAGGACACGCTTCTCGTATGGACCGGAAAGGGTGAGTTCCTGGATTTTACTGTTGACGGGAAATTTATCGGGAAGGCTGCTGACGGGGTGAAGAGGAACATCAGCGTTTCTAAGAATGGTATTAAGATAGGGGATAATTGGATAAAGAAAATATGATCCGGGTAAAACACGATATTATTCTGGATACAGGATCCGGGATCCAGTAAGAGGTTGTTACCAGGAAAATGCATGAATGTAATTATAACCGATCGGTCCGGTAAAGTTACGAGTTAGTTTTAAATCAAATACATGATACCCAATATTCAATTGCCGGATGCTGTGTTCTCAGTTTTAGCTTCTGGATCCCGCTGCCGGTTCAAATAAATTGATACTTACACAATGAAGATCTATATCCTAAGCCTTGGTTGCTCCCGCAACCTACTCGACAGCGAGATACTCCATGGCATGCTCAAGAGACGGGGCCATGACGTTTTGGAGTCACCCGAAAATTCGGATATTGCCATTGTGAATACATGTGGTTTCATTTCGGATGCCAAAGAAGAATCCATCGGAATGATCCTCCAGCTTGCAGAATTGAAAAAAAAAGGAAATCTGTCGAGGCTGATCGTGACAGGATGTCTCGGCCAGCGATATCCCGATGAACTTATGAAGGATATGAAGGAGATCGACGCTGTTTTCGGCTCTTCCGATTACGCAAGGATACCGGATCTGATCGACTCTATTCTTCACGGAGAAAGGGTGAAGAGAGTATCGGTCAAACCCGAATTCGATGGAGCGGATCACGCGGGTAGGGTCCTATCAACTCCGGGACATTACGCTTACATCAAGGTTCAGGAAGGCTGTTCGAACAGGTGCAGCTATTGCGTAATCCCCGATATCCGCGGGCCTCTTGTAAGCAGAGATATATCCGGCATTGCAGAAGAGGTTCGTAGAATAAAGGAAGAGCGTGACCTTAAAGAGCTTATCATTGTGGCGCAGGATACCGCGGTTTTTGGAGTAGATACGAAAGGGTTTTCTCTCCTTCCCGAACTTCTTTACGAGTTGAGCCCTATCATGGACAAAGGGTGGATAAGGGTCCTCTACACACATCCCGCTCATTTTAACGCAAAAATGATAAGCGCGGTCAACAGCCTTGAAAATGTATGTAAATATGTTGACCTTCCGATCCAGCATATTAACGATGATATTTTAAGAAAAATGAACAGACATATCGGACGTAAAGGAATAGAAGATCTTATCCGCGATATAAGGGCGAGTATAGAAGGGGCGGTGATCCGAACGACGGTTATGGTCGGATTCCCGGGTGAAACCGACGGGCAATTCAAGGAACTTATGGATTTTCTAAAAGTTATAAAGTTTGACAGGCTCGGGGCTTTCCGGTACTCACGCGAGGAGGGTACTCCTGCCGCGGGTTTTCCTTCTCAGGTACCGGAAAAAATTAAAAACGTCAGATACGACGAGGTAATGAGGCTGCAGCGGGAAATATCCGAAGAGAATAACACGCGTTATTTGTCGAAGGTCATAAAAGTCCTTATCGATGAAAAAGTCGAGGATTCGGATGGACTTTTCATAGGCAGAGGCTATATGGACGCTCCGGAAGTTGATGGTTCCGTCCATGTCAGGGGAAATGGCATCCACTCAGGGCAATTCGTGAACGTCCGGGTCACCGGCACCGCGGAATATGACCTTCTGGGAGAAGCGGTATGAACCTTCCCAATAAGATCACTATCGCGAGGATCGTACTTACTTTTATATTTATGTTCCTTCTTTATCTCCATGGCGTGATATTCAAGATCCTTGCCCTGGTGGTTTTCCTCCTGGCCGTATACAGCGATTATCTGGATGGGATGCTCGCCAGGAAACTGGATATAAGGACCGATTTCGGGAAGCTGATGGATCCTGTCGCGGATAAGATACTTGTTCTCGGGGCCATGCTGGCGTTCGTGGAGATGAACCTGGTCCCCGCATGGGCGGTGACGGTGATCATTCTCAGGGAGTTGATAATTACCGGGTTAAGGCTGATCGTATTAAAAGGGAACAACAAGGTTATTGAGGCCCATAAGCTTGGCAAACACAAGACTGTCGCGCAGATGGTATCCATATTTTTTATTCTCCTATTCATTATCTTTAAGGAAGCCGGTCTGACGGTTTACGGGTTTTGGGATCAGGCTTTGGAGTATTGGTACCGTCAGCTCATATTCTGTCTCATATTGGTCACAGTCGCTTACACAGTAGCGAGCGGCGTTTTGTACATCAACGCTAATAAGCGGTGCCTCATGAACTGGGAAAAATGACACAGTTCCGGATGTCAGACAAGGCGATGATAAAGATCTCAACTCTTTTTGGGGCCGGTGATCTGCCGTTCTGCCCGGGCACATGGGGAAGTGTTCCGGGGGTGTTACTGGTCATATTTCTTCATAAGCATCTTGTCCTGTACGTTCTGGCGTTCGTGATATTCTTTTTAGTCGGGCTTTTAGTTTCCGGACAAACCTCAACTATATTGAATGAAAGCGACCCGCCCAGGGTCGTTATAGACGAATTCGCATGCGTTTTTCCGGTTTATTTTTATATCCCATTAAATATTAAGGCCGTTATTATCGGTTTTATTATCTACCGGGTTCTGGATATTTTGAAACCACCTCCGGCAAGGCAAATCGAGAGTCTACCCGGAGGGATCGGGATAATGCTTGATGATCTGATCGTTGCTATATATTCAAACATTCTTCTCAGATTCCTCGTCGCGTTACGTTTAATTTGATCATAATTATCCCTAAAATTTGCATTTTCGTCATATCCCCTTATAATTAATTCAAAGGAAAAAATAATACCGGATATAAAAGGAAGAGAATTAAAGATAAAATGTATTAAAAACTATTGTCAATTAAATTAAAAATTTGTTACAAAGTATTTTATAAAAAAAAGTTTTCTGCTAACATAGGAGGAAGAATGACCGGTGAAGTAATGAATGTTGATGAACTCGCGATATACCTCAAGATGAAAAAACCAACGATATATAAACATGTAGAACAGGAAAGATTGCCTCATTTCAGGGTAGGGGGATCGCTTCGGTTCAGAAAAAATACCATAGACAAGTGGATCGAAGAACAGGAAAAATGTTCAGTAAGATCCTGATCGATTATTATGGAGGACCAAAAAGAAATTATCTCTAGCACCTCAGTAAACGGGAAGCGTTTTACCGAGGAAATTTCCCGTCAAATGGATTTTATGGCTGACAAAGACTGGCAAAAGATCGAAGATTGGATGGTTAAAAAGCTCAAGAAGGGTACCGAAAATCTTCCATTGAACCCGGATCCGGCAGCCCTTCAAAGACATGATCTTGAACTTGATTATCAGGTCATTCTTGAGGAAGCCTCAAGGAACATGATCCGGTTCAAGAGCCCCGAACATCTTATTAAGATGATAATCCGGACAATAGACGAGCAGGTAAAGACATATCATACCGCGATGCTGGTTTTCTCCGAAAAAAAGAATTTTTTTATGCTTGTTGATTCAAAAGGGGCCGCAGGAGCAAAAATACCCATAGGTTTTATCCGCCTTAATTATGACAACCCGATGATAAGGCTTTTCAGCGAGCGCATTAATTTTAAGATAACCGGCTCAGGCGCCATTAATAAAAAGGAACTGACGCAGCGTTTTAAGGGTGATCCCGAGCTTTCTGGTAATAAATCACTTACCTCCCTGATCCCTCTCGTCATAAAACAAATGGATCTTTTGAGAGCTGAGGTCAGCGTACCTGTTTATTACAAAAAGAAAATGCTCGGAATACTGCTTCTCGGCGGGAAAGTCTCCGGGAATGATTTTTCCAGACAGGAGATAAGTTTTTTCACGACTCTTGCCAATGACGTTGCAATGGCGCTCACCAACGCGCAGCTTATACAGAACCTGAGCGAAAGAGTCGATGAGATACACAAGCTTTACGAGAGAGAGCACCGGATGTTCCTCCATACAGCCATATCGCTGGCCGCCGCCATAGATGCCAGGGATCCATATACACACGGGCATACGGAAAGGGTCACACGATACGCACAGGCCGTAGCCATAGAGCTGGAAGAGTTACCTGAGGCGCGAGACTATTTAAATTTCAAGGAAACTGTCCATGTCGCTTCTCTTTTGCATGACGTAGGAAAGATAGGCGTCCCGGACAGTATATTGAACAAGCCTACGGCTTTGACAAAAGATGAATATGAAAAAGTAAAGGAACACGCAGTGACCGGGGCTACCATCCTCTCGCCTATAAGGGAGCTCGGGCAGATCGCCAATGAGATCCGCTCTCATCATGAGAGGTATGACGGTACGGGATACCCTGATAATCTCGCGGGAGACCAGATACCATTTATTTCCAGGATAATAGCCGTTGCCGACACTTTCGACGCCATGACAAGCGACAGGCCCTACAGGCAGGGGCAAATGAAAGAGATAGCCGTTAAAACCATATTCGACGAGTCTGGAAAACAATTTGATCCTATAGTTGTCAGCGCTTTTCTTCTCGCTTACCGGAAAGGACGGGTATCTTAGAACTCAGACGGTGACATTTAATTGATCATGACACCGTTTGAATTGAGAGGAATTCGGATTGATTTTTTGTATTGTTGGAGAAAGAGTGGGATAACGATGCGTCGAAATAGAGAGTGGCGCCCTGCTTTAGAGGATATTTTCTGCCGTTAATATTGATCTCGATCGCGCCTCGCGTCACATAAATGAATTTTTCGGAGCCGCGGTTATTTCTTTCCTCCTTTGACCCTGATCCCGGGCCTAATTTGATAAGCATCGGTAACATTTTCTTATCAAGGGTATTGGAAATAAAAAGCTCCCTGGAGAGATTCTCGGGACCGTTAGAATGTTCGATCATTAGGGCGTGTTCCGCGGATTCAACTGTTTTCGTCCGGTCTTCCAAATTCCTGTAAAGGTCGGAAAGCGATACGTCTAATGCTTTACAGATCTGTTCATGGGATCCGACAGTTCCCGTCATGCGGCCGTTTTCCATACGGCTGAGGGTCGCAATGGCTACGCCGCTTTTATTGGAAAGTTCTAAAAGGGTTAACCTTTTCTTTTTTCGGAGTTCCTTTAATGTGTGCCCAAGTTCCATGCCGATATTATACTGGATTTTTAATAATGGTACAATTATCTTTATTAAAAATCAACATATCGCTTTCTAAAATAATTAAAAATCGTCATAAATATTTGTTTTTAATAAAAGCTTTATATATACTTTATAAAAAATTATATTCTAACTTTTTTAAACGTAAGTTACAGGTCTTGGAGCTCTAGGAGGTTCAAATGGATAAGGGAGTGATGACCGTAAAAGAGGTAGCCGATTATTTGGGGCTGTCGACTATTTCCATATACAAGCACGCACAGAAAGGTGATCTTCCGGCGTTCAAGATAGGTAATTCATGGCGTTTTAAAAGGGACTCTATCGACCGCTGGATAACTGATGATGAGCAAAGCCGTGGAAGACTTCGTTAGCATCCCGCGGTATTTTTTAAAAAAAAGGAGAAAAGATGTATTTTGATATTGCAAAGATCGATGAACGGACCACCCCGAGGATAGATGCATCATTAGGTTTCAGGGCGGATAAGATCAGCGGTCGTACGATCAATTTTAACGAGGAAGGAATATGTTTCTCTTCTCTGGAACCACTTGATAATGATATTTTCAGGGGGGTATTCATTGTCGGAGGGAAAAAAATAGATATCCCGATGAAAAAGGTCTGGGGTCGGCTGGAACAGGAGACCATGAAATATGTCTACGGAGCCAGATATCTGGATATTGTTCCCGTGGGTGCGCAGATCATCCGCAGGGAATGGATAATGAAAAAGATGAGGAATTATCTCAGTTCCATAAAAGACCGCGCGGAAAAGAAGATCGTGCTCTCATTTAGCAGGGAATTGATAATGTACATTCTCAGCCTTAACGATGTTTCTCTGAAGATCTCGAGTTCGGCTCTCGATATAAATGCCGCTGACAAAAACGTTAAGTCTCTGACCGACGGATTCATGCAAAGAGCGGATGATTATATGAGAAAGATACGGAACAGGCCACTCGTAAATAAAGTAATGGAGGAATTTCGTGAACTTACCGCTCCGTGGGCTTATAAAGCGTATATTGTTAAACGTTCTTTCGATAAGCCGAGAGGGTACCCGGGCGATTACAGGATAATGGAATATATTTACGACGAGACCATTATGTCAAAGGATATCGGTCACTCTTTCGACCGTTATTTCCAGGGAAATGAATACGCGGTTTGCGTGAGGAAAAGGAAAGACCATATGAGGGAACATCTTAAAAAGGCCATTTCATTGTCGGATAAGAAAGGCTTTAAGGTTCTAAATATAGCCTGCGGTTCGTGCAGGGAGATGCGAGAGCTCCTCTCGGATAAAATGTTCGTACACGATAACGGTCTCGTGGATAAGAATATAGAGTTCCATCTGCTCGATCAGGACACGGAAGCTCTTGGGTTTTCTATCTCATGTCTGGAGAAATATGACCACATCGTGAATATATCGACCCACGGGAACGAGATATTAGACCTTATTAAAGGCGTGAGCATTGACAGCCGTCCGAATTCCTTCGATATTATGTACACGATAGGCCTGGCTGATTATTTACCGGACAGGGTGTTGGGCAATTTTATTTCGGCATGTTTTGATAAATACCTTTCGCCGGGCGGAGAGTTCGTGCTGGCGCATAAGGACATCTCAAGGTATAAACCGCTCGCGGCCAACTGGTTTTGCGATTGGAAATTCTATTCGCGGGAGAAATCCGATCTGAACGGTCTTATAACGAAATATTTGCCTCACGGAGAATACGATCTATCTTATGAACGCGATAAGACCGGGATCATTATTTTCGCCATGATCAAAAAGAAATAATTAACATGAACTACTTCGCATTCAGCGGTTTGGTCAACTTTATTGCCTGTGCGTTCCTAGGCGTATTTGTCTTTAATCAGAACAGGAAAAACCCGCAGAATATATCCTATTTTATCCTGAACGTCAGTGTCGCCGTATACAGTATAGGGTATTTTCTCTGGCAGATAGACTACCTCGGCGAAAGCGTTATATGGTTCAAGGTCCTGGTCGCCGGGATCATCCTGATCAACCCGTCATATCTTCTTTTCGTGTTCATTTTTCTGAATATCATCAGAAAAAAAACCCCGACCCTTCTGGTAATAGCCCTCGTTAACATTTTCTTTATCGCCGCCTGTGTGAAGGAATCTCTATGGTCAGGTTTCGTTCCTAAATTCGGCCTGGGGTTGTGGCCAGTACCCAGCAGGTTGTTTAGCCTATATCTTGTATTCTGGGCATTCCAATGTCTATACGGTTTTTACTATCTTGGCAAGAACCTCCGCGTGGGATCACATAAGAGACGTCTTCAGATAAGGTACTTCACGATAGCTGCGTTCGTCGGATTCATAGGAGGTGCGACTAACTGGCCTATGTGGTATGGTCTCTATTTCCCGCCATACCCTAACATCCTTATTTCACTATATATAGCTATAGTCGCGTACGCCATTGTGAGACACGAACTCATGGATATCGAGATCATCGTGAAAAGATCCATTGTTTTCGCCGGGCTTTTCTTTGTGTTGTATTCCGTATTTTCGCTGATAGTTTATATCAGCTCTTTGTCTTATGTCCGTTTTACGGATAACAGGTTCGTTTCTATCATCCCGTCGGTCATCATAATCATCATAATGTTCAGGCCTCTCGAGAAATACCTTATAAAGATCACCGATAATTACCTATTCCAGAAGAGATACGATTACAAGGTCCTTTTGAGGTCATTCACAAACAACCTGTTGTCCATAATGGACCTTAAAAAACTTATCATTACAGCGGAAGAACAGATAACCAGTATCGTGAGGATCTCTAACGCTGCTATCCTGGTATACGACCGCCATACGGATATCTTCAGCCTTTTTGCCGGTGCGGGCGACCTGAAGAATAAAGCTTTCACTCTGAAGAATACGGCCGAATTGTGGGACTATATTTTGAGGAAAGACGCTTATGCCGTGATAAGCAGCGAAAATAAGGAAAGGGATGATATCCCGGTGATACTGGTTGACCTTATCAAGAGTCTCAACTCATCGCTCATAATCCCGCTTATATATCAGAATGACGTTCTTGGGATATTATCGCTTGGAATGAAATTATCTGACGAGGAGTACTCACAGGAGGATATAGACATTCTTGTTCCCGTGTCCATAACACTTTCCATAGCGATAGCTAACGCGAAGCTTTTCGAGCAGCTATCGGAGACACAGGCTCAGGCGGCGCAGCGCGAGAAAATGGCTGTGGTCGGCACTCTTTCGGCTGGTATTAACCATGAGATATGCAACCCGCTTGGAATAATAAGGGGGCAATGCGAGGCGTTCATGCTGAACTATCAGGGGGGTTTTTACAAGAACAAAAGCGACAAGGAACTTTTAACGCGTTCGCTCGAGATCATGACAAAAGTGATCAGGGAGACAGAAAGGGCCTCCTCGATAACTCAAAAGCTATCCAGTTTTGCTAAGCCCTCAAAAGGTCAAATGAGCGCGTCGGTCTCAATTAAGAAGGAGTTGAAGGAGGTCATTGCTCTTGTTGAGCACGAACTCAAGATAAGCAATATCGAATTGAAAGACAATGTTCCGGATGATCTTCCAAGGATAACGATAGACACAAAACAGCTCCAGGAGATACTATTCAATCTGATAAGCAACGCGGCCCAGGCTATAGTCGAGAACGGCGAGATAGAGATAAGCGGGACTTATGACGCAGATAAAGTTACCATAAGGATATCCGACAACGGCCCGGGGATCAGAGAGGAAATACTGAAGAAAATATTTGAGCCCTTCTTTACGACAAAGGATCCCGGTAAAGGTACAGGACTGGGACTCTTCATTGTGAAGCAGATAATCGAAAAAAACAGCGGGATCATAACAGTTAACAGCGAGACGGGAAAAGGGACCGTTTTTTTGGTAATGTTCCCGTTCGTTGAAGGAGCTTGAACTATGGATAAACCGAAAATTCTAGCTATAGACGACGAAGACAATTACACCGAGATATTTGAGGAATATTTCAGCCTTCGGGGATATGATATCCGGGTCGAAACTGATCCTCGTAAGGCCATCGGATTTATCGGGAATGAACGGTTCGATGTCATCCTTGTGGACCTTAAAATGGGGGGTGTTTCCGGGCAGGATATATTAAAAAAGGTGAGGGATACGGATGATCGGACCAAGGTCATAATTATAACAGCGTACATTCTGTCAGGAAAATCCAAACAGGAACTTTATGATCTCGGAGCTTACTCGATCAACAGTAAACCCATTAATAGCCTTGAAGAACTCGAGAACACCGTGAACAAAGCCTATTCGGGGAATTAGGATGCGGCACGATAAGCAGGGGACTCTTCGAAAGTAATCCACTCTGTTGCACCAAGGAGTTGTACAACCCTAACCGATATGTTAAAATTACCCTCATGAAGAAAGGTTACATAATCGTTAAGGGAGCTAAAGAGCATAACCTCAAGAATATCGACGTGAAGATACCAAGGGACACCCTTTGCGTTGTTACGGGTCTTTCGGGGTCGGGCAAGTCATCATTGGCTTTCGACACAATATATGCGGAAGGTCAAAGGCGTTATGTAGAATCCCTGTCAAGTTACGCGAGACAATTCATTGACCAGCTCCAGAAGCCCAAAGTAGATCTTATCGAGGGGCTTTCGCCGTCCATAAGCATAGAGCAGCGGACAAGCGCTAAAAATCCCAGGTCAACGGTCGGAACACAGACCGAGATATATGATTACTTGAGGGTATTGTTCGCGAGGATAGGAGTTCAGTTATGCCCGAAATGCGGCCGTGAAGTTTCGGCGCAGAGCTCCCAGGAGATCGTGGAGAGGATACTGGGTCTTCCCCAAGGTGCAAAGATAACTCTTTTAGCCCCGATCGTTACCGGAAGGAAAGGCGAGCATGTCGAAGAGCTTAAGAACATAAGGAAGAACGGCATAATCAGGGTCAGGCTCGACGGAGCTATCATCGAGATCGGTGATAAGATACCATCGCTCGACAAAAAGAGAAAGCATACCATCGAAGCGGTTATCGACAGGCTGGTGATCAGGGACGACGTGAGGTCAAGGTTGTCCGAATCGGTCGAGACAGGATTAAAATTAGGGTCCGGAGTTATCACCGTTAACAGTCTGGATGGTCCATCCGCCATCGGGAATGATATTTTATTCAGCGAAAATAACACATGCCATAAATGCGGTTTGAGCTTTGAAAAGCTCGCTCCTCGTAATTTTTCTTTCAATAGCCCTTATGGGGCTTGTCCCGCGTGCGCAGGGATGGGCAATAAGCAGGAAATAGACCCGGAACTTGTCGTTCCCGATAGGACAGAGACCGTTATAAGAGCCTTTTCTCCGTGGAAAAAAGGCGGGAAAGGACTTGTGCTGTATTACAGAAAAGAGATACGCACGTTCGCAAGATACCACGGCATAGACGTCGAGCAGCCTTATGAAAAACTGACCCAGGATATGAAAGATCGTTTTCTTTTCGGCGATCCGGAATCGGGTTTTGAGGGAGTCATACCTAACCTTGGGAGACGCTTCCATTCAACCGAAAGCGAGTATATCAAGGAAATGATCGAAGGTTATATGTCGATACATCCGTGCCCTGAGTGTAACGGAAAAAGGCTCAAACCCGAATCTCTGGCTGTCTACATAAACGGGAAAAACATCTTCGATGTAACTGATTTTTCCATACGCGCAGCGGGTTCTTTTCTGGCTGCACTTCGGCTTGACCCTGTAGAGAAAAAAATTTCGGAGGAGGTCCTTAAAGAAATTAAAGGGCGGCTCGATTTTCTGACAAATGTAGGGCTGGAATACCTGACGCTGGCCCGGAAAAGCAACACACTTTCCGGCGGAGAAGACCAGCGGATCCGGCTTGCCACACAGATAGGTTCCGCACTCGTCGGGGTTTTGTATGTACTTGATGAACCCAGTATAGGCCTTCACCAGAAGGACAACGATAAGCTTCTGGATACTTTGATAGCGCTCCGGGATCTGGGCAATACTTTGATAGTGGTGGAACACGACGAGGCTACCATAAGGAAGGCGGACCACATCATAGATCTTGGACCTGGAGCCGGTGAAAAAGGAGGAGAGGTCGTAGGGGAAGGCGCACTCAAGGATATCCTGGATAATCCCGAATCGCTTACGGGCAAGTATCTGAGGGGCGAATACAAGATCGACGTTCCGGCGGAGCGCAGGCAATCGGACAAGAAAAAAACTCTCACCATTCAGGGAGCGAGGGAGCATAACCTTAAGAACATTGACATAGATATCCCCCTGGGGGTCTTCAATTGCGTTACCGGAGTGTCAGGTTCGGGCAAAAGCACGCTTATACATGATATCCTTTACAAAGCTCTTTCATCGAGAATATACGGCTCTAAAGATATTCCGGGTAAACACAAAAGCTTGAAAGGTATCGGCAACATAGATAAGGTCATAGTCATTGACCAGTCCCCGATAGGAAGGACTCCCAGGTCCAATCCGGTCACATACACCGGGTGTTTCGACCACATTCGGAAACTTTTTAGCTCTTTACCGGGCTCCAAAATGAAAGGATTTGAGCCCGGGAGATTCAGTTTTAACGTCAAAGGCGGACGCTGCGAATCCTGTTCCGGGGACGGCGTGAGAAAGATAGAAATGCATTTTCTTCCCGATGTTTATGTCACTTGTCAGGTATGTTCGGGGAAAAGGTTCAACGACCAGACGCTCGAGATCCGTTACAAGGGTCTCAATATCGCAGATGTTCTTGATCTTAGCGTCGAGGACGCGATAAAGGTATTTGAGAATGTGCCGCAGATAAAGAATAAATTATTGACCTTGTACGAAGTAGGTCTCGGGTATATACGTTTGGGGCAGCAGGCCACCACTTTATCTGGAGGGGAGGCCCAAAGGATAAAATTGTCGGCGGAACTTTCAAAAACCGCTACCGGGAAGACCCTGTATTTGCTGGATGAGCCTACGACCGGTTTGCATTTCGCCGACATACATAAACTGCTTTTGGTCCTGCAAAAATTAGTGTCGGCTGGAAATACGGTACTTGTCATAGAACATAACCTGGATGTTATTAAATCCGCGGACCATATAATCGACCTCGGTCCCGGAGGAGGGGACGACGGTGGAGAGGTCGTCGCTTCCGGAACCCCGGAAGAAGTCGCGAAAGTGACCCTATCTTACACGGGCCAGTATTTGAAAAATGTTTTATAATTTACAACAATTAAAGGACCGGAATTATGATAAAAACGACCATAGGCGATATAATGACCGAACATGTCGTAAAAATATCGGATAACGCTAAGATAATGCACGCCGCTCATATACTTTTACGGTTCAGGATAAACGGTGTCCTTATAGTCAGCTCTAAAAACGCGAACGAGATAAAAGGCGTCGTCACGACGACCGATCTTCTTAAAGTTCTTGATGAGTGTCTCCACGAAAAGGATAACTGGGAAGAGAAACTTGAGACGATATCATTAAAACCCGTGACAGCCATAGCTTCACACAGCGTTGTATCGGTCCAGAAGACTGATGGGATCCTTGTGGCTCTGGACCTTATGCATAAAAAAAGGATACATACGATACCGGTTTATGACGGCGATAAGCTTGTAGGGATCGTGGGGCGTCACGATATTATTAATATCGCTTTCTATGTGAGTTGACGACGACTTGTGGGATTATGAAAATACCTCTGAAAAAAAAAGTAACATCGGTGCTTAAGGCCGGGTTTTTGACATCCTTTGCCGCGGTATTTCTTTTGTTCCGGGAGGGTATCGCCGATCCTCAAACTGAAATCAATGATAAGGTTAAACTTTCCCGGAATATTGAATATTCCGGGGGTTATCCTATAATCCTTGATATATCCGTCGGAGATGAACTTGATTTCGCACGCAAGGCAATCAGGGATGGTTTTTTTGACATAGCTGAAATTAAACTTAACGAACTGCTGTCGCAGCCTATTACGACACACATTGAAGGTGAAGCCTGCCTTATGCTCGGAAGGATATATTACGAAAAAGGGGCATACGCTAAAGCCATTCAGGAGTTCAAGATGCTTTCCGATAATCTTACCGACCGCACTTCAGTTGACGCAGCGATGTACTGGACCGGAGAGGTATATTTTAAGGAAGCGAGCTATCCCCTGGCTATCGAGGAGTTCCAGTCGGTATTGACAGAATACCCGGAATCAAGATACGCCCCGTTCGCACTTTTTTCACAAGCATGGTGTTTCCAGAACATGGGTGAGACTAAATCCGCAATAGCGCTGTTCCGGGATGTTTCGAATAAGTATCCCCTAAGCGAGCTCGCCATAAGATCCAAATACATGGTCGGTGAGATACTTTATGAATTGAAACAATACAAAGAAGCGGTCATAGAGATGAAAGAATTCATCCGAAGTTATCCCGTCAACGAACGGATATTTGACGCTTATTTTATACTCGGGGACTCACTGTACCGTGAAGGATCATTTCGTGACGCCGTAGATAACTTTAATAAGGCGCTTGTAGCACCTGAAAAAAGCGAGTGGGAGGGTGCTCTTATTTACAGAACAGGCAAGTCGCACGCTGCTATGGGCAATCTAGATGAGGCCGAAAAATGGTTTTACCGAGCCAGGAACGAAAGTTCAGATCCCGCTATTCAATCCGCCGCGATGATCGAGATCGCGGATATTTCCAAGTCTGACGATGAGGCCTGCATTTACGCATACATTGACGTAGTTGATAAGATAAAGGAGAACGAATTGACCGAAAGAGCGTATCTTCTTTTGGGTGAAAAGTTGTACCAGGCAGGTATGCTCAAGGAAACGATAAGCGTTTATGAAAAAGCGATGAAAAGGTTCCCGAAAGGAAAACTCAGGGACAGAATAAGTTATGACCTTGCGTGGGCGTATTTAAGATCAGGGGACGAAGAAAAGGCTCTGCAGGCTTTTCACTTTACGGCAGGAAATTCGGTAGACCCTGATATTGTCGCGAGTTCACTTTCCGCAATAGGGGATATTCTTATTGAAAAAGCGGAGAACGAACGCGCGATCGATGTTTATGACAGGATACTAAGAGAGTTCCCGGAATCGATCATCGCCGATTACGCTCAGTACCAGCTGGCATATCTTTTTAAAGAGAACGGACATATTGATCCCGCCATTCTCGCTTTCCAGTCGCTCCTCATCAATTTTCCAAGGTCGAACCTGTTAGATAAATCTCTTTATCAGCTCGCGATACTGTATGCCGGCAAGGGGGACTATGAAAGTTCTTTAAACAATTTTGAACGGATAATCGCGGACTTCGCTATGAGCTCACTTTATGGACCGGCGCTACTGGAGCTGGGGAACCTGCATTACAACAACGGGAATTACGAGAAAGCCGTGGAGATCTACGGTCGTTTGATCACAGGGGAATATGAAAAGGATATAACCGAAAAAGCGCGGTATCAACTGGGTTGGTCGCTATATAAATTGGGCGATGAGGAAGGCGCCAGGGCGATATTCAACGGTTTCTTAGAAGATGGTAAGGAAACGTTCCTGACCCCGGGTATCCTATTCTGGTTCGGTGAGTATTTTTACTCGAAAGGGGATTTCGATAAAGCGATATCCTATTTTAACGAGGTTCTGGAGAAATACCCAAAGACGCTTTTCGCTTCCGACGCCCTATACTGGCTTGCCTGGTCTTATTGTGATAAAGGGTCCACCGCGCTAGGGGTAAAGCAGTTCCAGCGGCTACCTGATGAGTATCCATCGAGCAGGTGGGCGCCTGAGGCGCTGTTATCGGCCGGAGATATCGAAAGTGACAGCGGAGAGCACCTGAGGGCGAGGGCGATCTACGAGACGCTTTTACGTAAATACCCGGACAACCCGATCGCGAAGATAGCCAATTACCGTATAGGGATAATTCTTAAAGATGAAAAAGAATATGACCTTGCGATAGAATATCTGAGGATAGGCATGGGAGCCGAAAATAACGATCTGAACGCTCAGGTCCAGTTTGATCTTGCAGAATGCTACGAGTTGAAAGGTATCGAGGCGAGGGCGATCGAGGAATACTTGAAGGTGGAATATAAATATCCGAACGGTGTTTTCTGGGTAACGCGGGCAAGAAAACGATGCGCCGAACTTCTGGAGAAAAAGGGAGAGACCGATAAAGCCGTGGCGATATACAGAAAACTGGCCGAAGGAGACGGAGAAGAGGCCCGCTACGCTCAGGAAAAACTTAAATGGCTCCGGAAATAGCCCAATCGGCTAATATTTTTTACACGATATAAAGGAGGTTATATGTGGGAATTGTTCTTGAAGGGCGGGCCGTTGATGTTCTTTATTCTTATATGTTCGATCATAGCCCTGGCGGTGATCATAGAAAGAGTATTGTATTTAAGACAGGCGCAGATAAACACAGCCTCTTTCATGGAAGAGATATCGGCTATCCTTAAACGCAACAAGGTACTTGACGCGATAGACCTGTGCAACGCCACTCCGGGTCCGATAGCGAAGATCATGAAGGCTGGGATACTCAAGCATGACAGGTCAAGGGCCGAGATAAAAGAGGCTATCGAGGACGCCGGGATCCACGAAGTTCCCCGCCTGGAAAAGAATATCAAGGTTATCGCGACGATAGCTCAGATAGCGCCGCTCTTAGGTTTCCTTGGGACGGTAACAGGCATGGTTAAGGCTTTTCAGGTCATCGAACAAAAGGCTGCAGCCTTTGTTCCCGTTAATCCGGGAGACCTTGCCGGAGGGATATGGGAGGCTCTTATTACGACTGTAGCCGGTCTCACTGTGGCAATACCGACATATGTGGCGTATAATTTCCTTGTAAGTAAAGTTGACGGTTTCGTGCTCGAAATGGAAAAGAGCGCCACCGATCTTGTTCATATCTTGATCTCCAAAAGGGAAGACGATGAGATTTAGACGAAGCGTATTCATTGAAAAGGGCATTTTAGATATGGCACCGCTCATGAACATCATATTTTTGCTCCTGATATTTTTCATGCTGACATCGAGTTTTGTTTTTCAGCCTGGGATAAGGGTAGATCTCCCGAAAGCCGTCACCAGCGAAGTTCTCAATCAGGACCTTATGGTGATAGTAATAACCCATAACGGCGATATATACATTTCCGAACGTCTTGTCACGAAGGAGGAAACCGTTTCCCATCTGGCGTTGGCATCTAAATCGAATAAACAAGTGCTGATCAAGGCGGACAAAACCGCGGGTCTCGGAAAAGTAGTTGAGATTTGGGATATTTGCAGAGAATCAGGCGTTAAACAGATCAATATCGCTACTACTCAGAAGTGAGAATATCATGAACAGGGACATATTAGTCGCCGTGGCGGTATCCGCGGCTATACATCTATTCGGGATGTCGATGGTACATATTATTAATCCGTCCCTTAAAACGGAGATAAGGCCTTTCACGAAAGTGAGTTACCTCGGTCCGCTGCTTAATAAGACGGCTTTTGATATAATGCTCGAAAGCAAAGCACAAATATTTAAAACGCAATACAACTATCTGGAAAACGCCCCCGCCGAGGTTCTGGATCTCAAGGCGCGCTCGCCTGAAAGACGTGTGCAGGAAGAAATAAAGACAGATCTGGACCCGGGCAATTCGGAGGTCATTAATGATTTTCTGTCAGGGAATAAAATAATACCGTATTTTATGCTTGATTCTCCCGCCCCGAAAGTAGACAATAATATCCCCGGGGCTTTCGTTTATAAACCTGAAGACCTTGGGGCGGTAAAAGATTTGATCAGCAATGAGACCATACCTAAAATAAGGGTTAAGGTATTAGTTGCCGCCGACGGAAAAATAAAAAATTCGGAGCCCATGACAACAACAGGGAATCCCGAGCTCGACCATGTTATTCTCCGGTACGTTAATAACTGGGTTTTTGAACCGAGCCAGGCAGGGAAGGACGACTATAAAGAGATAGATATATTGTTGAACAGGGGATCCGTTAATGATAAAACTTGATCTGTCGACCGCGCTGTTCGTTTATCTCTTTTTTACAGTGATAGCCGTATTGCTTCTATGGCTTGTCATGGATCTCGGCACAAAATTGAAGACATACAGCTCGGACGAAAAATTTATATGGCATTGTAACATTTGCGCTAACACCTATATAGATTCACGGCACGAAGCGATATCGAAATGCCCAAGGTGCGGGAGTTTTATAGAAAAATAGAACATCGGGTTTTTTAATAAAGGAGGAGAAGGAAATGATAACACGGATCGGGTTGATAGCTGGTGATATTTGGAATTATCTTGAGTCCCATGCGAGGAGAGAAAAACTGGATACTCTGATCGTTAACCTCGGGAAACAGGAGGTCCGTGATATAGTGCTTATGAGCCTGGGCTGGTTAGCCAGAGAAGGACATGTAGTGCTTGAGGGTGACCTGCCCAATTATACGGTCATATTAAAAGAAAGGGACTATATCCACAGTTGAGTTCCGGGAGGAACACAGAAATTCGACATACATTCCGTCGATGAGTGATAGAGAATGACCAAAGCGGCCGACAAGTATCTGGTAGACTTGGAACAAAAACAGTTTAATTTATTTGCCTTAATAGGACGTTGGATATATATTAATACTGATCTTAGTGGTGTTGTTCATCGTGTGGGGCTGTAGCTCAATTGGTAGAGCGCCTGGTTCGCAATCAGGAGGTCAGGGGTTCGATCCCCCTTAGCTCCACCACTAAGCTCCTTACGCAGTCGTAATCCCAGGTAAATAATCAAAATTCTCGCATTTATTTCAAATAATACTTGACAAATGATACACATGAGGTATCATTATTCCATGAACGATATATCCAGATACTTAGTTAATGTTGATGTTTTGACTTATGCCGTTGTTTTCTCGGCCGGGATCGTTACTTCGTTCACTCCTTGCGTTTATCCGCTTGTCCCAATAATATCGGCTGTTATAGGCGCAACAGGCGAGAGATCAAAGAAAAGAAATATTTTTCTGTCCCTGGCTTATGTGACGGGAATGTCACTTACGTTTTCTCTGATAGGAGTATTCGCGGCTATTACCGGAAGATTATTCGGTGAGATCCAGTCAAACTCTATCGCTAACTTGGTAGTCGGAGGATTGATTATATTTTTTGCGCTTGCTCTTTTAGGGGAATTCCAGCTCCCCGTCCACTTAATTAACCGTTTTGGGGCCGGTAAAAAACATGGGGGAAGATCCGCGTTCCCGGTTTTCATTATGGGGTTGACATCGGGTCTGATAGCGGCTCCTTGCGCTACTGCGGTCATTGGGGCATTATTGGCGTTCGTAGCATCCAAACAAAATATCTTCCTTGGATTTTCGCTTCTTTTCGTTTATTCAATGGGATTGGGGGCGATGCTTGTGCTGGTTGGGGCCATAACAGGAATGGTCAGTTCTCTTCGTAAATCCGGGCCGTTTGCCAAGATCGTTGAAAAAGTTTTAGCCGTAGCGATGATCATTCTAGGTTGTTATTATGTTTTTAAAGCGGGAACATTGTCAGTTTAAAAGGAGAAAAGGCAGAATGAATACGAAAAAATCTTTATTTATTTCACTGATCATAATGTGTTCTTTTGTGATAAGCTCTTGTGCGCAAAAAATTGACGGTAAAATTACGGCATCTGATCTTGGAATAGCTCCGGATTTTACTGTAGAAAAACTTGATGGCGGAAAGTTCTCCTTATCCGGAGAGCTTAAAGAAAAGAACGCGGTCCTTGTTTTCTGGACTACATGGTGTCCTTATTGCGTTAAAGAGATACCTGCCGTTGAGAAACTCTATAAGGAGAAAGGAGGGGACTTAGCCATCATAGGCATATCCCTTCAGGAATCGAAGACAAAGGTCGCGGGGTTCGTCGCAAAAAAGGCGATGACTTACCCGATAGGGCTTGATATGGACGGCATGGTCGCGGATAAATACGGTATTCAAACTATACCGTCTATTGTAGCTATAGATAAAAAAGGAAAAATTTTGTATCAAGGCAGCAGTTTGGATGATATGCTCGAAAAAACAGGGTTTTAACAAATCAACAAAGGAGGGTAATTATGTGGACATCAAACTGGAAACTTAGGGCGGTTGCGCGTTGTAAAGAAGGGTGCCATACATTGCCCTGGGCATGGCGTTAAACTGCCCTTTTATTTTCAAGGCGAAAAGGATCCAAAATGAAATTATTAACAAGAGATACTGATTACGCGATAAGGGCCTTAGTATGCATATCCAGAGGTGCATCCGAGCTTGTCACGGTCAAGCAGCTGACCCAGCAATTAAAGATACCACGACCTTTTCTCAGGAAAATTCTGCAATGCATGAATAAAGCCGGTATCTTGAGATCCTATAAAGGGAAAGGCGGTGGGTTTTCAATGGCCCAGTCTTCCAGAAATATACCTATTTTTGATGTAATGGTTATATTCCAGGGTGAATTTAAGGTCATGGAACATGTCTTCAAAAAAGAAGCCTGTTGCAAAGTTAAGATGTGCGAATTAAAAAAGAAGATCGATAAAATAGAGACTAATCTTGTCGCCGAACTTAAAAAAATCAATATCAGCGACCTTTGTTGATTTGCTATCGGTTTGGCTCCGGTAGGGGATATTGGTATGAAAAGAATATACATGGACAATAACGCGACAACCCCTCTTCACCCCGGCGTGAAAGATGTTATCCGCGACTCTATAGGTATTTTCGGTAACGCGTCAAGTTTTCATTCCTTCGGGCGCGAGGCCAGGAAATACATTGAGGAGTCCCGTAAAGATGTAGCTAACTTGATAGGGGCTGAGCCTCAAGAGATAATTTTTATGGGCTCAGGTTCGGAGGCCAATAACACTGTTCTTAACATCTTCGCGTGCAAATGCCCTCATTGCGACGATACCGTTACTTGCTCTAAAGAGATCATAACTTCATCCGTGGAGCACCCGTGTGTTCTCAGGACGTCGGAGTGCCTCCAGGAAAAAGGAATTAAAGTAACCTACGCCGAAGTGGACAAATTCGGTAAAGTCGATCTGGACAGGCTCGCTAAAACTATTACAGGCAATACAGGTCTGGTGTCGATAATGACCGCGAACAATGAGATAGGCACTATAATGGATATAAAAAAGATCTCTGACATGGCGCGTAAAAAAGGTGCGCTCATGCACACGGACGCGGTACAGGCGGTGGGGAAGATCCCGGTCGACGTTAACGCCCTCGGTGTGGATTTTCTTACAATGTCGGCCCATAAGATATATGGTCCGAAAGGAGTAGGCGCTTTATACGTTAGAAAAGGTACCATATTTTGTCCTATGATACGCGGGGGCCATCAGGAACAGGGTAGGCGCGCGGGTACAGAGAACACGTTAGGCATCATCGCTTTCGGAGCTGCGGCAAAATTTATTGGCGAGGAAATGGACGAGGATTCAAAACGTATATTTAATTTAAGGGAAAAACTCAGGAACGGCATAATTAAAAGGATCCCGCATATACATATAAATGGTCATCTCATAGACACTCTTCCCGGAACATTGAATATTTCTTTCGAAGGGGTTGAGGGTGAATCGGTCCTTTTGTACCTTGATCTGGAGGGTATAGCCGTATCGACCGGTTCGGCATGCGCTTCCGGTTCACTCGACCCGTCGCATGTTCTCCTCGCAACAGGGTTAGCCCAGGAGGCGGCTCACGGTTCGATACGGTTCTCGCTGGGAAGGGAGAATACCGAGCAGGAAGTCGACATGGTTCTTGAGATATTGCCTAAGGTTATAGGTAAAGTAAGGAGTATTTCCACCGCGTACGGGAGCGTGAGATAATGGACTGGGTATATTCTGAAAAAGTTAAAGATCATTTTGTTAATCCTAGGAATATACTCAAAGACGACGAGGATTTCAGGTATGACGGGAAAGGGGTAGTAGGGAACATGAAATGCGGTGATGAAATGGCTTTCTATATTAAGGTTGACCGAAAAAGCAATACTATCTCGGATTGCAGGTGGAAAACATACGGATGCGCCAGCGCCATAGCATCTACTTCAGTTCTTTCCGAAAAAGTTAAAGGGATGAAACTTGACGAGGCTTACAATATCTCTCCTAAAGACATAATGTCCGACCTGAACGGTCTTCCCGAGCACAAGGTCCATTGTTCAGTACTTGGTGATAAGGCCCTTCGATCCGCGATAGATGATTATTACGGGAAGAACGGGATGAAAGACAGGATAGTTGTCGAGAAAGCAAAGACTATATGCCAGTGTATGAACGTAACGGATCACGAGATTGAGGAAGCCGTGCTGGAAGGGGCGAGGAGCTATATTGAGCTGCAGGAAAAGACCAAACTTGGTACGGTGTGCGGTCATTGCAAGGAAGAAGCCGTTAAACTTTTGTCTGATTATATCAGTAAATATTTCAGTAAATAAAAGGAGAAAAAATGCAAAAGTATAGATGCACTGTCTGCGAATATATCTATGATCCGAAAGATAACAAGAACGTGCCGTTCGATAAGCTTCCTGAAGATTGGGTTTGCCCCGAATGTGGAGCTGGAAAGGATATGTTCGAACAGGTATAGGCGAAGATAGGGTCTAAGGACAGAACGAAATATTGAACATTGGAGGTCATTTATGTTGAGTCCCAAGATTGTAAAGGCTATAAACCACCAGATCAACAGGGAATTGTTCTCGGGTTATTTATACCTTGGTATGTCTTCCGCCGCGACTTCTCTCGGTTTAATGGGGATCGCTAACTGGTTCTTTGTCCAGATGCAGGAGGAAATGATACATGCGAGAATGATGTTTGACTATGTTAACCGTCAGGGGGGGAGGCCGCTTCTCGAATCCATAGAAGAGCCTCCTCAGAAATACGCCGACCCTAAGGCTATGTTCAAGAAAACGCTTGAACACGAAAGAGAGGTAACAAAGCTCATCAATAACATTGTTTCTCTGGCCAGAGTGGAGAATGATCACGCTACGGAGATCTTTTATCAATTCTTCGTCACGGAGCAGATCGAGGAAGAGGCTAACCCTCTGGACATACTCAGAAAACTTGAACTTGTCGGGGACGGTAACGGGCTGTTCCTTCTGGATAAAGAACTTGGCATGAGGGTGTTCACGCTGCCTAGCCAGGCGCAAATTCAACCCTAAAGGAGTGAAATGAAAACAAATCCGCTCCAGTTCATTACATACGGGATGTACATAGTGTCATCACTGGACGGGGAGAAATATAACGGCCAGATAGCTAACACCCTTATACAGGTAACGAACGACCCTGTTACCATAGCTATTAGCATTAATAAAGTAACCTTGACCCATGAGATGATAATGAAAAATAAAAAATTCTCGGTATCGCTCCTTGAACGCGATACACCGCTTAAGATTATCGGGAAATTCGGATTTAAATCCGGAAGAGCCGAGAACAAATTTACTGGTACCGGTCATCGTGTTCTTTTGAGCGGTTGTCCGGTAGTTACGGATAATTCGCTTTGTTATTTCGGGGCCAAGCTGATCAACCGCCTTGATTGCGGATCATATTCGCTTTTCCTGGGAGAGGTCGATGAAATGACGATATTAAAGCAGGGGTTGCCTCTCACTTATGAACATTACCATATGGACAAATGCGGTACCACTCCCGATACTGCCCCGACTTTCATACAGGATGAGGGAAAGGAAAATATATGCGTAGACCTTCCTAAATACCGCTGCACAGTATGCAATTATATTTATAATCCGGCTAAGGGCGATGTTGACGGCGGGATACCTCCCGGTACGGATTTTAATGATATTCCCGACAACTGGGTATGCCCTATATGCGGCGTCGGAAAAGACCAATTCGTCAAGGTGGATGAGAAATGAATCCGGTAGAGATCAAGAAAGATATTTATTGGGTCGGAGGGATCGACTGGGACCTCAGGAATTTCCACGGATATTCGACTGAAAGAGGTTCCACTTATAACGCTTATCTTATTGTTGACGATCATATTACACTTGTTGATACCGTCAAGCATTATCTGTTCGATGAGATGCTCGAAAGGATATGCAAGGTGATCGATCCGGCGAAGATAAAGTATATCATATCAAACCACGTTGAAATGGACCATTCAGGGAGCATCCCATTTTTGCTGGAAAGATGCCCCGGAGCGACCGTCATTACGTCCCCGAACGGTGAAAAGGGGTTGAAGATGCATTACGGCCCTAATATGCCGCTTAAAGTGGTTAACAACGGGGATGAGCTCAAGATCGGTAAAAGATCGCTCAAGTTCGTTCTCATGCCCATGGTGCACTGGCCGGATTCCATGGCGACGTATATTCCGGAGGAGAAGATCCTCCTACCCAACGATGCTTTTGGACAGCATATAGCTTCATCGGAAAGGTTCGATGACGAATTCCCCTGGGAGATCCTTAAACATGAAGCTGCCAAGTATTACGCGAATATAGTACTACCATACGGGCGGCAGGTCAATAAAGCGCTTGAGGCGGTAAAAGCTATACCCGTTGATATCATCGGTCCAAGCCACGGATTGATATTACGTTCAAAGATCTCCGATATGATAAAACTCTACGGTGATTGGGCGAATAATGTTACTGCCAGAAAAGCCATAGTGGTATATGACACCATGTGGAATTCAACGAAAAAGATCGCTTTAGCCATCCATGAGGCCTTCCTGGACTCAGGGATCAACGCGCGTCTACTGAACCTGGAAACGAACCATATATCCGACATTATGACCGAAATGCTTTACGCGGAATATATTGCCGTAGGCTCTCCGACCTTGAATAACGGGCTATTGCCTGCCGTTTCCGCTTTCCTGACTTACATGAAAGGCCTTGCACCGAAGAACAGGAAAGCATTGGCTTTCGGTTCGTACGGATGGGGAGGCCAAAGTGTGGACGAGATAGATAAAGTGCTGAACGATTGCGGTTTTCAGATGCTGGATAAGATAAAACTCCAGTATGTTCCTTTAGAAGGTGTTTTGAACGATATGAAAAATAAGCTCAAGGAGGTACTAAAATGACAGCGATAAGAGATATATATAAGTGCTCTATATGCGGCAATGTGGCCGAGATAGTGCAGGAAGCCGGCGGAGCCCTTGTATGCTGTAATAAACCGATGGAAAAATTTCAGGCGAAGACAAGCGACCAGGGCCAGGAGAAACATGTTCCTGTCATAGAGGAAACGCCGAACGGTATTAAGATCAAGGTCGGTAGCGTGGAGCACCCGATGGAAGAGAAACATTATATTAAATTCATAGAGATCATAACGGCCAATAAAGTTATAAGGTATGAACTCAAACCGGGTAATAAACCTGAGATAGAATCGTGCGCGAAAAAGAAGGACCTTGTCGAAGTCAGGGAATATTGCACTTTGCATAATCTTTGGAAAGCTTGAATTACCGAATGCGAACAATAAAAGGAGGGATCTTAATGGCCAGTATCAAGGGAACAAAGACCGAGAAGAACCTGTTGGCTTCATTCGCCGGGGAATCCCAGGCGAGGAACCGTTATACTTATTTCGCGAGCGTAGCTAAGAATGAGGGGTATAAGCAGATCGAGGCGATATTCCTTGAGACCGCCGAGAACGAAAAAGAGCACGCGAAGAAATATTTCAAATTCCTTGAAGGCGGAATGGTCGAGATAACGGCTTCTTATCCTGCGGGCGTCATAGGGAAGACAATTGATAACCTCCTCGCCGCTGCGGATGGGGAACATGAGGAATTTGAAATACTTTATCCCGGGGCCGCTAAGATCGCAGATTCGGAAGGTTTTCCTGAGATAGCTAAAATTTTCCGTGAAATAGCTTCCGTAGAAAAAGAACATGAGAAAAGGTACAGGAAACTCGCTGAGAACATAAGATCCGGGAAAGTGTTCAAAAAGGACAAACCCGTGAGCTGGAAATGCATAAACTGTGGTTATATACATGAGGGAAATGACGCCCCGGACAAATGCCCGGCCTGCGCCCATCCCCAGGCATATTTCGAGGTCAAAGAGGAGAATTATTAATTATGAGTAAAGTTACCGTATATTCGACGAAAACGTGTTCTTATTGCGTGCGTCTTAAACAGTACCTTAGCGATAATAAGATCTCATACGAGAATATCGATATTACATCTGATCCGGCCAAGGTCAAAGAAATGGTCGATAAGTCGGGACAGATGGGAGTTCCCGTCGTGGATATTGACGGTGCGATAGTCGTCGGTTTTGACAAACCGCAGATATCTAAACTTCTCGGCATATGAGAGACGACCGAAAGGTATATGATCTTCTAATCATCGGCGCGGGGCCCGCGGGTATAACCGCGGGCATCTACGCCGCCAGGAAGAAAATGGAAATTCTTGTTATCGCCGGCGAAATAGGCGGTCAGACCGCCTGGAGCGGGGATATCGAGAATTACGTGGGTTATCAGTTCATAACGGGCCTCGAACTTACGGATAAATTCCAGGAGCACATGCGTAAATACGGCATCAACGTGCTCGAAAATACGTATATTAGTGAGATCCGCAAGGAAAACAACATCGTAAAAATTAATGCCGGAGAATTTTCTTTTTCGGCAAAGACCGCTATCCTCGCTACAGGTAAAAGGTCCAGGCCTCTCAATGTCCCCGGCGAAGTTGAGTTCCGCAATAAAGGAGTAGCTTACTGCGCTACATGCGATGCTCCTATATTCGCCGGCAAGGACGTAGCCGTGATAGGAGGCGGCAACTCTGCCCTAGAGGCTGCGCTGCAGCTCATTAAGATCGCCAATAAGATTTACATTATTAACTTGGGACCTGATCTCCACGGTGATGAGATAATTCGGGAAAAGGTAGTAGCGGCTAAAAATGTCGTCATAATGAACGAGACAAAGGTCAAAGAGATAAAAGGGGGAAAGCTTGTCGATTCAATTGTCGTTGAGAATGGCTCGGATAGCGCTCGGTTGTCCGTTCAAGGAGTTTTCGTGGAGATCGGCCTCATACCCAATACTGAGTTTAAAAGCGATATAGTGAAGAACGAACAAGGCGAGATAATTATAACGAGATACAACGAAACAAATATCACGGGGATATTCGCCGCCGGGGATGTGACTGATACCCCTGAAAAACAGATCATAATCGCGGCAGGGGAAGGCGCCAAAGCCGCTCTTTCCGCTTTTAAATACCTTGCCAGGCAATGAACATCATAACACTTCTCCATAAGGATTACGAGATTAAGAAGAAAGAGATCCGTGAACGGTTAGACGATTTTTCTGCCGTATGGGATGAAAGCGAGGAGCGGGTATTCAGCGAGCTGTGTTTTTGTATATGCACCCCTCAATCTAAGGCGGTTTATTGCGATAAGGCCGTACGGAGCCTGGTTCTAAGCGGCGTTCTTTTCAAAGGCCGCGAGAAAGATATCCGTGATAACCTGAAGGCGGTAAGATTTCCTAATAATAAAGCCGGCTATATCTACAGGGCAAGGCTTCTTTTTACGGATAACGGTAGTTTGAGCGTAAAAAAACATATAGATCCGGCCGATATCCCTGGAACAAGGACGTGGTTATTTAAGAACGTGAAAGGTCTCGGGATGAAGGAAGCGAGCCATTTTCTCAGGAATATCGGTTTTGGAAAAGAAATCGCAATAGTCGACGTACATATACTCCGGAAAATGCTTTATTACGGACTTTTAAAGGAGATCCCTAAAACCATTTCAGCGAAGGTATATGTCGAGCTTGAGGATTCCATAAAGGGTTTTTCCTCTAAAACCGGAATAAGGATGGATGAACTGGACCTTTTGTTCTGGTCACAGGCTACGGGGCATATTTTTAAATAATATGGATATGATCATCGGGATAGCTAAGGAATCGGTCCGTCTCTTCAACGAGATGTCCCCGTACCTTTTATTCGGCTTTTTATTCTCCGGGATATTGCACGCGGTTGTGGATCCCAGGCAGATAGCGGTCCATCTCGGCAAGAACGATATCTCTTCGGTACTTAAAGCCTCTCTTTTAGGCGTTCCGCTTCCTTTGTGCTCATGCGGAGTTATCCCGGCCGCGATGATGCTGAAAAAAGAAGGCGCGGCCAAGGCGGCGGTACTTTCGTTCCTTGTGTCGACTCCTACTAACGGAGTAGACGCCATAATGGTGACGTATTCGCTCCTCGGTCCATTTTTCACCGTTTATAGGGTAATAGCGTCATTCTTTGCCGGTATTTTTACGGGATGTTTGTCTCTCATCGCCGACAGGGATCAAAGCGGCGATAAAAACGATCCGAAGGGGGACAATTGCGTCCATTGTTCCGGTAAAATGGATCACAAGCATACCGCTATCGATAAATTCAGGTCTGCGATGGAATACGGATTTGTGGAGCTTGTGGGTGACGTCGGAAGATGGCTCATCGCAGGAGTTATCGTCGGCGGGGCGATATCATATTTCTTGCCCGATAATTATTTTTCGGGAGGTTTTTTATCAGGATGGAAAGGGATGATACTGGCTCTTTTAATAAGCGCTCCCATGTACGTATGCGCTTCCGGGTCGACACCGATCGCGGCAGCTTTGATGTATAAGGGGCTCGATCCCGGAGCCGCTTTTGTCTTTCTACTTGCCGGGCCTGCCACGAACGCCGTCACTATGACGGTCATAATGCGCTCTATGGGTAAAAGAACTCTTGCGATATACCTGTCCGGGATCGCTTTTGTCAGTATGCTCCTTGGCGCGATCCTTAACGTCGTCTGGAAGTACTACGACAAAGGTAATGGCGGTATCGCCGCCGGGCATGAGCATGGTTCCGTAGGCATGCTAGGCATGGTATGTTCGATAGTTCTCACCGGTCTTATCGTTCGTTCATTTTTTCTGCCTAAGAAAAGACATGAGGGAGCGTCCCGTGTATAAAAATCAGAAAGTTCCTGTCCGGGTCCTTAACAAACTTTTTACCTGGAAATTTTATTTCGCTATAGCGCTCATCCTTGTATCAGCCTCATTGTATTTCGTTCACTTCTTGATATTCCGTGATAAATACCATATTTTTTATTACCTGCTGAGCGATATAGCCTTTTTACCTGTCGAAGTGCTTATAGTTTCATTTATTTTACATAAGCTTCTTCAGGTTAGAGAAAGAAAGGCAATGCTAAACAAATTGAATATGGTGATCGGGACTTTCTTTTCTGAGGTAGGCACGGACCTTTTAAGGTCAATTTCATGCGTTTATGACCCCCGCGTCAACGAGCTCAGAAGACATCTTAAAGTTTTGAAGACTGAAACCGACAAATATTATAATATCGTGAGAACGAGGATAAGGACATATGATCACAATGTCGACGTTTCGAAAGGGAAACTGGACGACCTTAAGAGCTTTCTGATATCAAAGCGTGAGTTCCTTCTCAGGCTTCTCGAAAACCCTAATTTACTCGAACATGACGGATTCACCGATCTTTTGTGGGCTGTATTCCATCTCACGGATGAACTCGCGATGAGAAAACGTTTTTCCGAACTGCCCCAGACCGATCTTATCCATTTATCCGGTGACATTAAAAGGGTTTATGGTCATCTTACGCTCGAGTGGCTGGATTATATGCATCATCTCAAAAGGTCTTATCCTTATATATACTCCCTGGCGATCAGGACGAATCCATTTGACATCGACGCTTCGCCGGTAGTATCGTAATAAAATAGCGGGAAGAATGGTGGAAATATGGGAAAGAATAAGGATCTCTGTTTGAAGTGCTTTCTATCCTGGGGCTCTCTTGTGACAGCTATTTTCTTTGCTGTTCAGATATCCGCGGCCAAAGAGGCCGATCTCTTAGGGGCCTGGTACTCATCCTCCTCTATAGCGCTCGGGAAGGAGCTCAAAGGGTATCTCGCGGCCGCGGAACCGGAGAATATCGAAGGTAATGGAATAGGTTATATCGCCCCTCACGCCGGGTTTAGATACTCCGGCCCCATAGCGGCTTATACTTATAAATCAGCAGCCAAGCAAAAACCCGATACGGTTATAATTGTCGGTTTTTCACATAGGAAAAGGTTCGATGGCGTCGCCGTCTTTACGGAAAATGAATACACAACTCCGCTCGGTACCGTCATTAACGATCAGGAACTGGCCCAAAAACTCATATCCATGAATAAAGGGTTAAGGGATTATCCGCTGGCATTTTCTGACGAAAATTCCATAGAGATGCAGATACCGTTCGTCCAAACCGCTCTGGCTGGAGCGAAGGTGGTACTTTTATGCTTTGGACAGCAGAATTACAAAGCCAGTGAGGACTTGGCAGAGGCTCTTTACCTGGCGCTTAAGGATCGAAAGGGGTATGTAATGATCGCAAGCACCGATATGAGCCATTATTTACCTTATGATGCCGCTAAAACCAAGGATGCCGATACGATAACCGCTGTCAACCTTTTTGACCCGGAACAATTCTTTGCGATGTGCGTCGAGAATAATTATGATCCCGTATGCGGACCCGGACCGGTCTCGGCGGTTATGAGCGCTTCAAAAAAACTCGGGGCGGATAAGGTGAGAATACTTTCGGCTGCTAATTCCGGCGATACATCCGGAAAAAAGGAGAGTGTTGTGGGCTATTCGAGCGCAGTGTTTTATAAGGAGGGGCAAATGAAAGAAGGAACCGGGATCAATGACGCTGAAAAGAAAGAGCTTCTCTCTATAGCACGTAATTCGATACAACATTATCTCGATACGGGCGAGTTACTTAAAGTCGAAACTAAAGACGAGAAATTGAAGCAGAATATGGGGGCCTTCGTTACGCTTAAAAAAAAGGGGGCTCTTAGAGGCTGCATCGGCCATATGACCGCCGAAGAACCTTTATTTCTTACCGTACGGGATATGGCTTTTTCAGCCGCTTTTCAGGACCCGAGATTCTCACCGCTTTCTTTAAAGGAATTTAAAGATATCGACATAGAGATATCCGTCCTGACGCCTATGGTGAAAATAGACGATCCGTATAAGATCCTCTTGGGTAAGCATGGCGTTGTTGTTAAGAAAGGTTCGAGAAGCGGAGTATTTCTGCCTCAAGTTGCTACTGAAACCGGGTGGGATCTGGAAGAATTCATGGGCACTTTATGCACCCAGAAGGCCGGATTACCCGCTAACGCCTGGAATCGAGGCGGCTGCGACATCTACGTGTTTACCGCGATAATATTCGGGGAGAAGGGAAATGAGTAGATATTATGTTCCGCCGGAGAGCGTGGACATGGAAAATTTCAGGGCGTTCATTGATAAAGACGAAGCCCATCACATAATCGATGTGATGCGGATGAAAGCTAACGATGCAATAGTCGTTTTCGACGGCATCGGTAAGGAATACTCGGGGACCATAGAGCGAATAGACACTAAAAAGGGAACACTAACGGTAAAAATAACGAAGATGTCAGAAGTTGAAAACCTAAGAGCTCCGGAGATTTATATCGCGCAGGCTATCCCTAAAAAGAGTAAATTCGACGATATAGTGGAGAAAGCCACCGAACTCGGCGCGAGTGGAATATTCCCCGTAATAACCGAAAGGACTATAGTACGGCCTGGAAATTCAAGTGGAAGAACGCTTGAACGCTGGCGTAAAATAGCTTTGGAAGCGGCTAAACAGTCCGGACGCCTGAATATACCAGAGATATACGACGTGACCCCATTAAGGGATCTTGCCTCCGATCTAAGCGGCTTTGACCTTATTCTGTTCGCATGGCTTTCTGATGGGACCGTACCCCTGAAAGAAGCGCTGAAGCATCAGTCACCCGGGAAAGTACTTTTGATGATAGGCCCTGAAGGCGATTTTACGGATCAGGAGGCCTTGATGTTCAAAAAGCCGGAGTGCAGGTATATTTCTCTCGGACGGAACGTTCTTAAGACCGATACCGCTGCATTTTATCTTTTATCTTCCGTAAAATATGAGCTTTTAAGTTAATGGCAGCGAAATTTTCCATAAAAACCTTCGGGTGCAAAGTTAACCAGTATGAATCCCAGCTGATCTTCGATAATCTCAAAGGTTTCGGGTTTACTCCGGATGAGCACTCATCGGCCGATGTAGTCATTGTCAATACCTGTACTGTCACCAGGACCGCCGACGGTAAGTGCAGGCAGATCATAAGAAAGATCAAGAAAGATAACCCTCGCGCCAAGATCATAGTTACCGGCTGCAAGGCCGTTACGCCCGGAGATATTGAGATCCTGGGTAGTATGGAAGAAGTTTTTCAAGTCGTCCATAATAACAGGAAGAACGATATTCCGTTAATCGTTTCGGGCCTCGTCGAGACTCATCCTGTAAGCTCATCGCTGATAAGTGAAATATCGGGATTTGAGGAGCATGCCAGGGCTTTTGTCAAGATACAGGACGGTTGCGACGGAGCTTGCGCGTATTGCAAGGTGAGACTTGTCAGGGGCGAGCCGTGGAGCAGGGACACTACCGAGATAATCCATGAGATCGAGAACCTTATAGTTAAAGGGCATAAGGAGATCGTTATTACCGGTATCTGCATAGGGTTATGGCGTGACAGTAACGGCCACGGACTTCCGCGGCTTTTCAGCGATCTGGACAAGATAAAAGGGGATACAAGGTTCAGACTGAGTTCTATAGAACCGAACCATATGACCGATGAGTTGATCGATGCCGTTTCATCTTCAAAAAATATATGCCACCATTTTCACATACCGATGCAAAGCGGGTCCGACAGGGTACTCAGGAACATGAAAAGACGATATGACTCGGAGCGGTTCATGCGGTTGATCGGCAAAGTAAGAGATAAAATGCCCGCCGCCGGTATCACTACCGATATAATTTGCGGGTTCCCAGGTGAAACCGCCGATGATCACTTCGCTACCAAAGAGTTTTTGCGCCTCATTGCGCCGTCAAGGCTTCATGTTTTCGCTTATAGCGACAGGGAAGGCACTATAGCGCAAAAGATGCAGGAAAAGGTTATCGATAGCGAGATCAAAAAAAGGTCCGTGGAACTAATAAGTTTAGGCGATGGTTTCGAAAAATCTTTCGCTAAAAGATCTGTCGGAAAAAAAATTGAAGTACTGGTAGAGGAAAAGTTCAGTAAAGACCTTCTATCCGGTTATTCAAGGGAATATGCCAGAGTCATCCTGGAAGGTTTTCAAACCGATCGTGGAAATTTTGTAACGATAACTCCCGAGGGAATGTTCAGGGATACAAAATGTCTTTTTTCTTCTAAAGCGCAGAACTACCATTCCCATAGATAGTATGCCTCATAATTACTGTTAGTTAAATAACAATTCATATACAAAACGCGTAAAAATTAGTATAATAAATAGCGATATAGGGTTTAATTTTTGTGGAATTTGACAGCATTTTTTTTGTGTGTTATACTTTGACTTTCTCGGAAAATAGGGTAAATTTTCTATAAATGGTATTTGGTTTCTTTTGGCTGGATATAGTATATTCAGTTATATTTATTTTTTTTGTTTTCAGAGGCTCGCAAAGGGGCGTTGGTAACCAGATGATCTCGATCATCTGGCTCGTACCTTTGATCGTTTTGCCTTTGGGTTATTACAGACACATAAGCGATAAGCTGTTCGGTTTTCTTGATAAGGATTGGTCAAGGCCTTTATCTTTTCTACTCATATGCGCCGCGCTGTTCCTGGCGTTGAAATTGATCCCGACTCCCGGAAAAACATCCGTAGCGGAGGAGTTCTCATTTATCGAGAGGTCATGCGGCGCGTTAGCGGGCGCCATCAAGGCACTGGTCATTCTTGGGTTAATAGGGATACAGCTTTTACTGCTTCCTTTTCACGAGCTTCATGATTCCGTGAGTAAAGAGGCAAAAGCGCCTATGTATCTTGTAAAGATGGACGCGAATATTTACAGCTGGATGACGTATCATACTGATTTCATGAAAAACGAGAAGGGGTCCAAAATAGTAGAAGATATCTCATGAGGCGGTGAGCCCCGCGTCATGTAAAAGAGGTCGAAAATTGAAAGTTATCGATATTTATAGGAGAGCGGTAAAGAAAGGCATAAAAGAAGATCCCCGCTCACCCGGAGAGATCAACGAATTTCTGGGTAAATACCGAAAAGAATACCGGTTATCGAGAGGTATGTTCAAAGATTGTTTTGACAATGAGTCGCTGTTAAATCCATATGCGGATACCAGGATACTTTTCGGTAATGGCAGCGAAATAGTCCGGACTGTTATGGTTGGGATCGACATCGACGTGCCGGAGTTACTTCTCGCGGACAGGCTTCGCGAAAAGGGGACCCGGATCGATCTTGTCATATCGCATCATCCAAGCGGAAAAGCCCTGGCAAGGCTTGATCAGGTAATGCCGATCCAGCCGGGGATATGGGAAGATTTCGGTTTCAGAAAGGAAGTGGCCAAGGGCATCATGAGTAAGCGTATTAATGAGGTGCAGAGGGGATTGTCGGGTGGAAATCACTCAAGGGCCGGGGATGCCGCGCGGCTTTTGGGTATACCATTCATGTGCGTGCATACACCTGCGGATAATTGCGTGCATTCATATCTTCAGTCACTGTTCGATAAAAAGGCGCCCGTTAGACTGCAGAACGTCATCGATCTGCTTATGGGTATACCTGAGTATAAACACGCGATATGCGCTACCGGAATAGCCCCGGGTATTCTCATAGGAGGGGCCAAGGATAAAGCGGGTAAGATCCTGGTCGACATGACCGGAGGCGCCCAAGGACCTGACAGTATTTATTCCAGACTATCCCAGGCGGGTGTCGGAACGATTGTTGGCATGCATCTTAAGGAATCGGGCTATAAAGCGGCCTCTTCGGAATTCATAAATTACGTCGTTGCGGGGCATATTTCCAGCGACAACCTGGGGATGAACCTGCTCTTCGACGAAATTGACGGTAAGCGGGAATTACAGTTCATCGAGTGCTCCGGATTCAAGCGTTTTAAAAGGTAATATATGGGCCTTATCCCTCAAAATACGATAGATCAGATACTTGACAGGCTGGACATAGTCGAAGTTATATCCGGTTATATCAGCTTGAAAAAGAACGGGCGGAATTATAAGTCAAATTGTCCGTTCCACAACGAGAAAACGCCTTCATTCGTTGTTTCAGAGGATAAACAGATCTACCACTGTTTCGGCTGCAGCGCCAGCGGGAACGCGATAGGTTTTGTAATGCAGTATGAGAAAATGACTTTCCCTGAAGCCGTCCGGGCGCTTGGCGAGAAAACCGGCATAGAAATCCCAGGATCGAACTTTGAAGGCAATTCCGGCGATTCTCCGGTACTTAAGTTATATGAAGTAAACCAAATTGCCGCTCAGTTCTATCATAACGAGCTTTCCCGCCCTGAAAACCGGAATGTGCTTGAATATCTGCATTCCAGGGGGATACAGAACGCTACTATCCGGGAATTCATGATAGGGTTCGCCCCGGATTCATGGGACAGCCTTATTAAACACTCTCATGCGAAGAAGGTAGACGGCGAACTTTTGCGTAAAGCCGGATTGACCGTCGAAAGCACGAAAGGAAAAAACGATTATGACAGGTTCAGGAACAGGATAACCTTTCCCGTTCTGAACGAGAGGGGCAACGTTATCGCATTCGGGGCGAGAGTTCTTGACAAGTCCCTGCCAAAATATTTAAATACCCCGGAAACGCCGATATACACAAAGGGAAAAACCTTGTACGGTCTTAATCTTTCGAAAGACCATATAAGAGAGAAAAAGTACGTTATCATCGTCGAAGGGTATCTTGACGTTATTATACCTTTTCAGAATGGGATAAAGAACGTCGTAGCCGCCTCAGGTACAGCGTTGACCGAGAAACAGGTGAAAACAATCAAAAAATACGCTGATACCGCGGTCATTGTATTCGATTCAGATCAGGCAGGGATCATGGCGAGCCTCAGGGGCCTTGATATCGTTACTGCCGAGGACGTTGTCCTCAAGGTGGCAACTTTGCCTCAAGGCGACGACCCCGATACTTTTGTAAGGGCAAAAGGGCCGGAGGCCTTCAGGGAAATATTGGAAAAAGCCCCGGATGTTTTCGATTACAAGTTCGATTTTCTCAGGCGCCAGAACCCCGGAAGTTCTCTGACCGATAAAGTGAGAATAGTCAAGGAAATGCTGCCAACTCTGGCCAGGATAAACAATGAAGTGATAAGATCGGAGTATCTGAAAAAACTTTCGGAAAGGTTATCCATCGACCAGTCCTCGTTAAAACAGGAGCTGGATAAGCTTAAACCGGATATAGCGTACAAGGAAACCGAGGTCCAGGTCATACGCCCAAGGACCATTGTAACTGATACGCGGGAACTTTTTCTCCTCGGTTTCGCGATCTCGGCTAAACGATTTCACCTGGCCATTGAAAAAGAGGTAGGTATCGGGGACTTTACAAATGCCGATGTAAAAAAACTGCTTGAGTCGCTATCCGAAATTTACGTAAAAGAAGAGAGCGTCGGACCGGCGAAATTTCTTGCGAGGATCGAGAACGATGATGCTTTGATACAGCTGGCCGTAAAGGCACTTGAAAAGGTAGACGTAATACCCGATAAAGAAAAGGATAAGGCCTTGTCCGAATGTATCAGATCGATGAAAAAAGGCGCGCAAGCCGAGGAGTTGAAGGAGCTTAACGCACGGCTCAGGGAAGCTCAAAGCAGGAGCGACCACGGGGCCGTAAGCACCATACTTGTAAGGCTCGATACAATACACCGGGAGAGGGTATCTAATACGTAATGCCCGGGTTTTTAAATTTACCACAAAAAAGGTGAGGGATATGCCGAGAAAATCAAAAAGCGCCGGTAACGATGAGTTCAGCGACGACATGGAGCAGGAAAGCGAGCTTCCGAAAAAATCAAAGAATACGCTTGTGCGCGAACTTATTAAAGCCGGCAAGGACAAAGGCTTCCTCAGCTACGAGGAAGTCAATAATATATTGCCGGACGAGCTCGTCTCAGCCGAAGAGATAGACGACGTCATAATGACGCTTGAGGACGAGGATATCAAGGTCGTTTCATCGGAAGAGGAGATAGACAGGGTACCCTTCGTCGTGAAGGAAAAGCAGAAACCCACCGAGTCCAGGAAGTTCGTCCAGATCGACGACCCGGTAAAAATGTATCTGAAGCAGATGGGTCAGATATCTCTTCTTTCCAGGAAAGAAGAGCTGGACCTCGCGAAAAGGATCAAAAGCAATGAGAAAGAAGTTAAGAATATAGTCTTTTCCGTGAACGTCGGTACGGAAAGGGTGCTTGAACAGGTGCTGGAGGCGCTGGACAACCAGTATAACATCGACGAGTACCTTGACGTTCTTCCGGGAGCCAATCTCGAGAGGCTGGAAAAAAAATTCAGGGAGCTGATAAAGAGGATCAAACTCTCAAAGAAAAAACCCGTTATCCTTGAGCTTATGCATAAGCTCAACGTCGCGATCTCTCTTACGGAAAAAGTCGCCCAGGAGATACTTGGGCCTATGGAAGAGGTAAAACGGCTATATCAAAGGTTCACTAAACTCAAAAAGACCAGGGCCAAAAAGGAAATGGCCGAAGTGCAGAAGGCTTTACGCAATGAGACAAGAAAACTAGGCGTCTCAGCCGAGCAGGTCGCCCAGGACGTTGACGCCATAAGGCAGATACAGGCTGAGTATACTAAAGCGAAAAAAGAGCTCGTAGCGGCTAATTTACGGCTTGTTGTGAGTATCGCAAAAAAATATACCAATAGGGGACTTTCCTTCCTGGACCTTATACAGGAAGGGAACATGGGCCTCATGAAGGCCGTCGATAAATTTGAATACGAAAGAGGTTATAAATTCAGCACTTACGCGACATGGTGGATACGTCAGGCTATAACCAGGTCGATCGCAGACCAGTCAAGGACAATAAGGATACCGGTCCACATGACCGAAACGATAAACAAGCTTGTGAGGGTCACAAGGTCTCTTGTCCAGAAGAACGGAAGAGAACCAACCCCGGAAGAGATCGGCCATGAGATGGAACTCCCCGTGGAAAAAGTTAGGGGCATAATTAAGATAGCCCAGCACCCCATATCCCTTGAGACGCCTATCGGAGACGAAGGCGATACGAATTTCGGGGACTTCATTGAGGATAAGTCCGCTGTTTCGCCGGCAACGGCCACCGCGTACGCCATGCTTAAAGAACAGATGGATGACGTCCTTGAGACGCTCACAGAGCGTGAAAGGAAAGTCCTGGTCCTTCGTTTCGGGATCGGTGACGGATGTCCCAGGACGCTCGAGGAGGTCGGCAAGATCTTCAATGTAACGAGGGAAAGGGTGCGACAGATCGAGGCTAAAGCGCTAAAAAAACTGAGGCATCCGATAAGGGCGAAAAAACTGAAGAATTTTCTCGATCTGGGATACTCGGATTGATCTCTTAAAAGGGACCATCGTTAATGTCTACAAGAAAGATCACATCTTTAAAAGCGCCTATACCTGTAGGTCCTTATTCTCAGGCCGTCGAAGTAGGTGGTTTTCTGTTCGTTTCAGGCCAGATCCCCATCGATCCGGCATCGGGTGAAATAGCTGGAACCGGGGGGATAAAAGACGATACGCGTATCGTCCTGGGACATATCGTCAATATCCTGGCTGAGATCGGTCTCGAATTGTCAGATATCGTTAAGGTTGAGGTGTTTCTAAAGGATCTTGGAGATCTTAAGGATATGAACGAAGTGTACTCCATTTTTTTTCATGGTGAAATACAGCCTGCACGAGTCGTTATTGAGGCCGCAAAATTGCCGAAGAACGCCAGGATCGAGATGTCATGTATCGCGGTGAAGAGAGCGTAGGTCGAAACTGTTGACCGAAGACCGTCGATCACGGTCTTTTTCGATAAAAAGGAAAATAGTTTTGGATGTTGATGAATGAAGATTGGCAGGTTTAGTCATAGAGGGGAGATCTATACCGGTATTGTTGAAGGTGGATCGATATCGGTTAACGGCCAAAAAAACAGGACATACGATATCGGGGATATAAAGCTCCTTTCTCCGGTCCTTCCTTCAAAGATAATCTGCGTGGGACTTAATTATAAAGACCACGCGTCGGAACTTGGCATGAATATTCCCGAAGAACCGGTAATATTCATGAAACCATCCACGGCTCTCATAGGCCCTAATGACTGTATTGTAAGGCCCGGGAAAGGGATAAGGGTCGATCATGAGGCTGAGCTTGCCATTGTCGTAGGAAAACCCGCAAAAAACATAGAACCCGAGGACGCATCAGGGCATATCCTTGGCTACACCTGTTTGAATGATATTACAGCGCGCGACATACAGAAAAAGGACGGACAGTGGACAAGGTGTAAATCTTTCGATACATTCTGCCCGGTCGGACCATGGGTTGAAACAGAGATAGATATCTCCGACCTTCGTGTGCGCGCTTTAGTTAACGGGGTAATAAAGCAGGATTCTTCTACGCGGGAACTGATATTCGGGATAGATTATATCGTGAGTTTCATCTCGAAGATAATGACGCTCTTACCGGGGGACATAATAGCTACGGGAACTCCTCCAGGCGTAGGGCCGTTATCCGACGGCGATGTGGTTGCAGTCGAGATCGACGGGATAGGAAAATTAACGAATTATTTTAAAGGGATGGAATGAAAGCTGTCATACAGAGAGTCAGAAGCGCCAGTGTTACCATTAACGGCGATATATCTAGAGAGATCGGCAAAGGCATGGTAATTCTAGCCGGCATTCAAAAAGGGGATACGGAGGCCGACGTTATAAAAACGGCCGTGAAAATAACAAAACTCCGGTTATTCGAGGATGATCAAGGCAAAATGAACCTCGATATAAATGCCGCGGGCGGGGAGATATTGAGCGTATCGCAGTTCACCCTGCTTGGGGATCTCAGTTCCGGCAATAGGCCGGGATTTGACGACGCTGAAGTCCCGCAAAAGGCAAAAATATTATGGGAATTGTTCAATTGTGCTATAATCAAACAAGGTATATCGGTGAAAATCGGTGATTTTGGCGCCATAATGTTGGTAAAAATATTCAATGACGGCCCGGTCACTTTCGTTTTGGACTCAAAATATTCCTAGGGGAAGCGTTCATTATGGGAAAGATCAAAGTTGAAATACCGGATAATGTTAAACTTGAAGCATAGAATGTTAAAAACTGGCCCATATGGGAAAAGGAAGAAAATATTATGATAAAAGTTAAACATCTAATACTGACACTAATGATCGTATCCGGAATTTTTATTTTTGGTGCTAACCCGGCTCTTTCTGCTGACGGTCCTATGGGAATAGGGATACCTCTTTCGGGTGGATCCGAAGAGCCTAATTATGATCTTTGTCAGCAGGGCGTGCAGGTTGTGACGGATTTTATTAAGTTGTGGGAGACAGGGCGCTTCGAAAAAATGTATGAGCTGATAGATGATCCTTCTAAGGACGGATATCCGCTTGAAGACGCGGTTTTTGATCTGCGGCTCCTGACATACAAGGATTATCAAATAAGCCGGATATCTGAACTTGAGAACGGTAATTTCGAGTTCCTTTTGAGTTACGGCGACTGGAAAGGCGGCGATAAAGATCTGAAGAAAATGATAATAAGCGGTAAAACATTCAAGATAATCATGCCTGCAAAAAATACATTTTTTAAGGTTTCGCAGGCCGATTATTTCTAGACAATAAATCAATGGGAATGCCTGTTCTATAGCCCGGCGTCATCCACGCAGAAATATTCACATTTCCCCATCACCCCAAGGATCGTAGCATGATCCTTTTTCGATCCAAGCTTCGGGGGGATGACTTCAAACATTAAAAGCGTATAGGAAACAAAAGATGTTTTTTTATTTGACAAGTATTAATACTTGTTGTATACTTGTTATAAAAGGAGGTCATCATGCCATGGACAAATAAATTCAGGTTCTTCGCTACTGTTTCGGACAGGGGGCAGATATTCATACCCAAAGCTTTGCAGAATTATTTCAGGATAAATTCAAGGGATAAAGTCGCTTTCGAGGTGGAAGACGACGGTAAAGTTGTGTTCCGCAAACAGAAAGGAGCAGATCAATGACAGAAAAAAAACATCTCCATGAGTGCGATCTTGCCGGCTCGTTGTACGATAAACGTATAACGAAGATGAGCGGCACACTGCTACCCGGGACCAAGGACAGGGAAAAAGACATGAGGAAAGTCTATAATAAGTTCTACAAGGACCAGATCGACGCGATCTATAAGAGCATCCATAACGGCAAATAGGCGGATATTCGGTTGAGAAGTGTTATGACAATATGACAGGCCCTGTACTATCCCATAGGCCATGGCCTATGTTCTTTTCGCAATTAGTGTTTTTTGATTGATAAAACCTGCCGTAATTAGTATCCTAATAGCGTTATTTCATAATAATATTACCATTTAAGGGGGGGTAAAATGGCTACGATCAAAAATATCGGTATTATCACTTCTGGCGGTGACTGCGGCGGGCTCAACGGTGTAGTAAAAGGTGCTTCTCTTATGGCAGTAAGCGAAGGCATGAAATGTTTTGTTATTCCAAACGGATACGCCGGGCTATATAACCTGATAGATTTCGACAAGATAACCGAATTGACAATATCCAGGTCCGAAATGATAAACGCGAACCTGTCTGGGTCAGAAGCAGGACACTCCCGCGTCAAGGTCAAGAAAATCAAGGATGACAATAAATATAACCGGATCAAGGACGGGCTCAAGAAATTCTCCATCGATGCGTTGATAATCAGCGGCGGCGATGATACCGGTAGCGTAGTGGTCGACCTTTCTAAGGAAGGGATACCCTGCGTGCATGTTCCCAAAACCATGGACCTCGATCTCCAGACTTATTCTGTCGGAGGCGACTCTACGATTAACAGGATATCCGAGTATTGCAACGATCTGAAAACAACGGGAAGGACACATAACAGGATCATAGTCGTTGAGGTATTCGGCCGATACGCGGGTCATACCGCTTTCAGGGGCGGAATAGCCGCAGACGCCGACGCAATACTTATCCCTGAGATACCCGTGGATCTTAACGTTCTATACAGGCATATCAAGAACACATTTACGCTTCGTATCAGGGAAAGCGATGTTTATGCCGGAACTTACCTTATCGTCGTAGCGGAAGGCTTAAAGGACGCTTCAGGCAAGGAACTCGTCGACGAGAGCGCAGGGATCGACTCCTTCGGCCATAAGAAGCTCGCCGGTGCCGGGAAATATGTCTGCCAGCAGATATCAAAGATCATGAAGGGCGACCCTGACATAAAGCAGTTCATGAAAGATACCCATATGTTCGTCGAAGGCCTTTATGAGATCCCTGAGGCAAGGGACGTCACGCCCGGTCACCTTGTCAGGGCAGGGAATAGCAGCGCTTATGACGTTAATTTCGGGCTTGAGGGCGGCGCGGCCGCGGTACAGCTCCTCAAGAACGGGATCATCGGTAAAACTGTGGTCGGAATGATGGGCAATAAGGTCCGTTATATGGATACGGAAAAGGCCATACAGCAGAGGCATGTTGACCCGGCCATTGTCGCACTTCATGAGAAACTGAACGTTTGTTTTGGCCGTGAGATCCCGGCATATTCGCCGGAATTCATACACGTTCAAACACAACCGGAACGATATCTCTGATGCGATCCGCTCTCGTGAGGAGAGGAAGGTCCTATATCGTGAGGTTCGACCACGGAGAAGACCTTAATTCCGGGCTCAAAAAGTTCGTGTCTGAAAACTCGATAAAAACAGCGACGGTAACTCTTTTAGGGGCGATCGAGAAAGGCGAGTTGGTCACAGGCCCCGAGAGACCCGTTCTACCCGCCGAACCCCACTGGGTCAGATTCGAAAACGTATGGGAGTTGTTTGGCACGGGGATAATCACGTTTAAAGACGGGGAGGTCTCACTTCATATACATTCATCACTTGGTAAAGACTCGAAAACTCTGGTTGGGTGCCTCAGAAAGGAAGCAATGGTATTTGTAACGGTAGAGGCCTTTATTCAGGAGATCATCACCGACGGTATGACACGTGAATTCGACGCCACGTCAGGTTGTTCACTGCTTTCATTATGATATCGACATTCAGGATATTTTGCCTTGTAAATGCTTTTAGCACTATGATATAATTAGCGCTCGAATTCATTGATGGTTGAACTCGGATTTTTTCGGGTAGAATTTTACGGTGGGGGCTTAGCTCAGTTGGTTAGAGCAACTGACTCATAATCAGTGGGTCCAAGGTTCAAGTCCTTGAGCCCCCACCAATAAAAATTTGCGAGGCAAATTTTTATCGGGGCGCATAGCTCAGCTGGTTAGAGCGCATGCCTCACATGCATGAGGTCAGAGGTTCAAGTCCTCTTGCGCCCACCAGTAAATTTTACAAAGAAAAAAAATACATTGATTATGAACATCAAGAAGAAAACGATAATAAGGCACCAGAAGTTCAAACGCGCTCAAACGCTCCTGTGCTCTAAGGCTTAAACTGTAAAACGAGGCGTATGTCCGAATATAAGGAAGAGATCAAAAAGCTCGTGTCGCTACAGGATGTTGATTCCCGTATTTTCGAAATTATGACCGAGAAAGAAACACTTCCTGCTAAAATCAAAAAGATCAAAGCCGACCTTGAGACTAAAAAACAAGCTCTCAACGCCGCGGAGGACAAATACAAAAAAGTCCAGGTCGCTAAGAACGAAGCCGAGAATTCGTTGTTATCCGCCGAAACAAAAATAAAGAAACACGAAGGCGAGCTAGCCCTTATAAAGACCAATAAAGAGTATTCCGCGATGATAGAGCAGATAGCGGGTTTAAAGGCCGACGTCTCGAAAATTGAGGAAAAGATACTCACCCTATTTGACGATATCGAGTCGGCCCTAAAACTGGTCAATAGCGAGAAGTCGCTCTTCCAGAACGAACAGAAAAGCTCCGAGCAGGTCATTTCCGGGATAACCTCCAGGGAAAAGGAGCTGGATACGCAGCTATCCGCTATGAATGCGGATAGAGACCGGTTAAAAGCCGGGATCGACAGGCAGTTCCTTGCACGTTACGAGCAAATACTGAAAAGCCGCGGGAAATGCGCTTTATCACGGATACTCGAGGATATGTGCAGCGAATGTAACCTTCAGCTGCGTCCACAGCTTATCAACGAGGTCAAGCTCAAACTCAGGGTGGTTACCTGCGACAACTGTTCCCGTATGCTTTATGAGGAATAAAGCGGAAAGAGCCCCGCGCTAAATTAAGTTCTCAAAATCTCAGCGAATTTATGAAAGCCGTTAAGCACGATAGTGTTACAATATTCACTGATGGAGGATCGCGCGGCAACCCCGGGAGATCGGCGCTGGGCTTTGTCATTAAAAACGATAAAAATGAGACCATCGACGAATTCGGCAAATATATCGGCGAAACGACGAACAATGTCGCTGAATATATGGCTGTAATTTATGCGCTTCAAAGAGCCCTCAGCATCGGCGTTAAAAATGCGGTCATAAAAACAGACAGCCAGCTTGTCGCGAGGCAGATAAAAGGCGAATATAGGGTCAAAGAAAAACAGATCGCTTTATTCCATGGTATCGTGAACGACCTGGCCGGGTATTTCGAGAAGATCGACATAGTCGAGATCCCAAGGGAAGCTAATAAAGAAGCCGACAGGCTGGTAAATAAGGAACTTGATAAAACTATATCTGAAAGTCTTTTTTAGCTCATTGACAGCGGATCGGGCGATCGCCACGCCGAGAGATCGGCGTGGAGGAAAGTCCGGGCTCCCCATAGCGGCGTAGCGGGTAACCCCCGCCCATCGTGAGATGAGGATCAGAGCAACAGAGACGAGTCTGCTTCGCCCTTCAACTTGTAGGGTGAGTTAGGGCTTCCGAGGACCAAGGTCTGCTGGCGAGAAGCGGGTCTGCTTGCGAGTAAGCAGAGCTTAGCACCTCAGAAGCCTTACCTCTATTTCTTGTTGGAGGGCGAAGCAGGGTGAAACGGGCAATCTCTACGCGGAGCAAGACCAAATAGGGGGGGAATATACGGCTAGTCCGTATGAACGGGACTGCTAGTCCCGTCACTACTTCCGGGTAGGTCGCTTGAATCCACCAGTAATGATGGATCTAGATGGATGATCGCCGAGAATATTTATTATTCTCACAGAACCCGGCTTATAGATCCGCTTTCAATGGGTTTTTAAACTATGAGTTGTTTAAAAACCCGGATAGACCGGCACATAATTAAAATGCGGTAGAATTAAGCTGCTTTTAAAGACATTTGCCCCCTATGCAATACATCTTATTGGCTCGCCGACGTTACCGGTAAAAAAAAGACGAGCGGCTTCAGCAAAAGTTTAGCCGGAAAATATCCGGGTAACCTGTTGACGCCGATCGAAAAGTTAAGTTATGATAAATTCCATGAAAGGTATAAGTTCCGTCAAACCTTGCTTACGCGCTTGAAGAGCCGGACCAGAAGGAAATGGGCAAAGAAGGATATACTCGGATTTACCTTCTTTTCCCTGAACAATTGATAATAATATATCCAACAAAAAGGCTGGAATGAGGACTTATCCGGAATGTTTGATATGTTTTGAGAGACAGGCCCGAGACGCGTCTCGCCTGGCAGGGCTTGAAAGCTCTAAAATAGACATTATCCTCCGGGAAGTAACAGAACTGCTTACCAGGGTAGACCCGCGCCTTTTACCTCCTGAGATCGCCAGGAGCGTTTACGGGTTGATCGATAAACACAGCGGGATCAACGACGTTTATAAAGAACTTAAGAAAAAAAGCAACAAACTTGCCATGTCGTTATATGATGAGCTTATCAGGAAAATAGACATGGCCGAAGACAAGATACTTATGGGCATTCGCATGGCTGTAGCCGGCAATGTGATCGATTACGGTCTTCCGCACGTTTTTGACGTTAAAAAAGAGCTCGATGAATGCGTGGGGAAGGATTTTGCTGTTTTTGATTATGAGGATTTCAGGCGAGTTTACGAGCCGTCCAAAAAGATACTGTACATTCTCGATAATGCCGGTGAGATCGTGTTCGATAAGATGCTCATTTCTCTCATGAATAAGCATGTCACCGCCGCTGTGAGGGAAAGACCCATAATAAACGATGTTACGATCGAAGACGCGAAGGAAATAGGTCTTGAGAGGATCTCACGCGTTATATCGAGCGGCTCCGGTATGCCCGGCACGATACTCGCGCAATCGTCCGAAGAGTTTAAAAAATGTTACAGGGAATCGGATATGGTCATCAGTAAAGGCCAGGGAAATTATGAAACATTCTCTGGTAACGAGAGCGCGGCTATAAAAAGCGATATTAAACCGGTTTTCTTTCTTTTTAAGGCGAAATGCCCGGTCGTAGCCCGCCACGCCGGATGCGAACTTGGGGATATCGTATTGAAGTATGAAGATAAAAAATTACGATAAGCTATTAAAAATGGGCTACGTCGATGAGTTCAATTCCGCCCAGGCGCCCCTTGTGAAGAACCGCATATATCTTTTCGGTTTTCTCGCAGTAGCTATATACACACTCTCTTCCTTGATGAGTAATATCCTTATGCCTGGCGGTTTCCATAAAGATGAGATCCCAGTGATAACAATTCTCCTTTTCGGTACTCTCATTCTACTTCTGGTGAATAGAGCTGTAAATACCCTTAAAGGCTCGAAGGTCACGGGCTATGCGCTGACATTGCTCCTCGTATTTATCCTGACAAGGCTCAATATAATCTATCATGCCCAGATACATTACAATATTACGGCGTATCTACTGATGCTTTTCCTCGTATCGTTCTCGATACCGTGGAAGCCTTCAAATATCTTTGTGGTCTGGTATTTTCATCTTGGCGCCTTTATGTACCTTTACGCTTATGTCAGTTCGAACCTGCCGGAATACTCGCGTGTGTATTTTACGGAGGAGGATTTCTATTCGGGTCTCATCTTGATGACGCTCGGCTTTGTGCAATGCTATGTCATAAGAAAAAAGGAATACGAGAGGGATATCGAGAATTTTCTTTTGTTCAAGGACGTTGAGACCAAGAACGCGCAGATGAATAGCGAGCTTGACCTTGCGACAAGGGTGCATATGACCCTTATCCCGCGTTCCCTCTCGGACGCTTTGGTCGATGTGACCGTCACTTATTATCCTGTCGACGGCATGGGCGGGGATTACGCCAAATTCGAGTATATCGACGATAAAAGATTATTATTCTTCATCTGTGACGTTACGGGACATGGCGTTCCCGCCGCGCTCTTGGTTAACAGGGTACATGCTGAATTCTATAATTTCGCCAGGAACGGGACGGGTCCCGCGGAGCTGCTTTCCGGGATAAATCGTTTCATTCTTAAAGATTTCGAGGGGACGGAGATGTACCTCACCGCTTTCTCATGTGTTCTTGATCTTGAAAAGCGTTCCATGGTGTACGCTAACTGCGGACATCCATCGCAGTATCTGTACAGCACAAAAGACTCAAGGGCACTCGAGCTAACGCCGATGTCCACGATGCTCGGTATATCTTTTGCCGACAACTCCGTAGAGGAGGGCCGACTTGGTATCAGCCGGGGAGATAAAATAGTGTTATTCACGGACGGGTTGCTCGAGACGACCGACGCGACGGGAGAACCTTACGAGTCACTGAGGATAATAAAATTCATTGAGAACAACCACGGGACTGGGCCGGGAGAATTCAACTCCGCTCTTTTGAATGACGTGAAAAGGTTCAATGGGGATAAGTTCGCAGACGACGTGTTTTTAATGACTGTGGACATAAAATAGACTTCTGAATCCTGTATCATTTTGGTGATCGTTCATTTTGCAGGGGATATGAATCCTTGACCACCGGCAAAACAGCCTTTATAATAACATGAGTTTTGCGCTTTTATTAATATGATCTGCTAAACGAGAATCAAGAAACACGATTCGTAAAAGGAGTGGAAATGTTCGATCTAAATAAGCTTGGAGATATGGCGAAGATAGCCAATGAGGCGAAAAAAGTTCAGGAGCAGCATGAGAAGCTTCAAAGGGAGCAGAACGAGATACTTCTAAAGATGTCGAATCAGCTTGATAAGATCCTCCATCTGCTTGAAAACGCCGTCAGGAAATAATATATGATCATCACCAGGCAGAAGGATATTAATAAGATACTCGCGTTCATCGGGGATAGGACAAATATCTTTCTTATCGGCTGTAAATCCTGCGCCACCACATGCAAGACCGGCGGGGAGAAGGAGCTTGATAAAATGGAAGATAAGCTCGCCCTTCACGGGAAAAAAATATTAGGCAAAAAAGTTCTTGATCCCGCTTGCAGTATACTTGAAGTTAAACGCCTTGTCCGCGAAAATAAAGAAGTTATGAAAGAATGTGAAGTGATCCTCTCCATGGCCTGCGGGGGCGGGACCCAGGCCGCGGCAGAAGTTATTGAAGGAAAGAAGATTGTCCCCGGTAATGATTCTCTTTTTCAGGGAGAGATAACCAGGATAACCGCTACGGGAAGCCATTTTGAACAGAAATGTTCTCTCTGCGCGGATTGCATGCTCGGCGAGACCGGAGGAATATGCCCCGTAACAAGATGCCCCAAAGGCCTCCGGAACGGCCCCTGCGGCGGCGCGAAGAACAGGAAATGCGAGATACATAAAGACCTTGACTGCGTTTGGATAACTATTTACAAAAGGTTGACGGATATCGGGGAATTGAAGAACATGTACAATTACAAAGAACCCCGCGACTTTACCAGGAATAAACAGCCTCAATCCCTGGACATCTGATAAATGCAAGATCATAAATACGAACATATTGCCGGGAAAGTCAAAGCTTATATTAACGAGATACCCCGAAACGTGACTGTCGTGGCCGCTGCTAAGAAAAGAGATAGAGGCGAAATCAGGGCAGCCATAGACGCCGGCATAAGGATCATAGGCGAGAACTACGTCCAGGAAACCGAAAAAGTTTATCCCGGTCTAAAGGATGTCGCTAAATGGCATTTAATAGGTGCTTTACAGAAAAATAAGGTAAAGAAAGCCGTAATGATGTTCGACATGATCGAAACAGTTGATTCCGTGGAGCTTGCAGGCGAGATCGACAAAAGATGCGGCGGGGCGGGTAAGATAATGCCGGTACTTCTGGAGATAAATACGGGTCTAGAGGGTAATAAGTCCGGCATAATTCCTGAGGATGTAAAGGATACGGCAAAAACGATCAGTGCCATGAAAAATATACGGATCGAAGGCCTTATGACAATGGGGCCGCTCGCCGATGACCCTGAACTTTCCAGGCCGTATTTCAGGATAGCTCAGGAGTTATTCCTTGAACTTAAGGGGGCGGATATCCCTGGTGTTGAAATGAAATACTTGTCCATGGGGATGACGGCGTCGTACAGAGTGGCTATCGCGGAAGGCGCGAATCTTGTCAGGATCGGGACCGGGATATTCGGTGAACGTTGAACTCGATATGAGGGTAGATCGATGATAATATTTAATCGACAATTGATTGTTGAAAGGAGTGCGATCGAGGAATGGAACAGCCAAATATAAGCGATGACGTCAATGATATCGTAATAATCGGCGGAGGACCGGCGGGACTTACGGCGGGGATCTATTGTTCCAGGTCCAGGATGAAGACAGCTCTTATTGAAAGTATGAGCGTTATGGGCCAGATAACAATGACCGAGGAAATAGAGAATTATCCGGGCATCAAAACATCCGGCGGGTTCGATCTCGTCATGAAAATGAAAGAGCAGGCTATGGGATTTGGCCTTACCTGTGAAACAGGGACGGTTCTGGGTGTGAAAAGGACCGCTAAGGGCGGGCTGAAATGCTGGGAGATAACACATGAAACAGCTTCCGTCAAAGCCCTGGCATGCATAATAGCGACAGGCGCCAGGCCAAAGGGGCTGGGTGTGAAAGGGGAGGAAGAGTTCAGGGGGAAAGGGGTATCGTATTGCGCGACTTGCGACGCGGCTTTTTTCAGGGATAAGGATATCGTTGTCGTAGGCGGAGGCGATACGGCGGTCGAGGAAGCTATATATCTTACGAAATTCGGTAAAAAAGTAACTATTATTCACAGAAGGGACCGTCTCAGAGCCGCTAAAATAATCCAGGAAAGAGCTTTTAATAATAATAAGATCGAATTCGCCTGGAATTCTGTCATTGAGGAGATATCCGGAAAGATAAAAGTAGAAAAAGTCCATGTCAAGGACGTAATAACCGGTAAAAGGACGGACATTAAATGTGAAGGAGTTTTCGTTTTCGCGGGTTGGGCGCCTAATACAGCCTTTCTGGGAAATCTACTGGAGGCGGATAAGGGCGGTAACATCAAAGTGACCGCTGATATGAAAACCAGCGAACCCGGGATCTTCGCATGCGGCGATTGCTGCGACCGTCCTTTTAAACAGGTAGTCACTGCTTGCGGCGACGGTGCCGTTGCGGCTCATTCGGCGCAATTATACGTCGAGGAGTTGAAGGGCGAAGCATACAAATAAAAAGAGGAGATTCTCATGAAAACCGAATCGTTGGATTTCTTTAAGCAATTGATCGATAGCCACAGCCCTTCCGGATATGAAGGCGACGCCAGCAAGGTGTGGAAGAAAAGGACAGCGAATTACGCCGATAAGGTCTGGGTGGACGTACACGGTAATACGATTTCGGAACTGAATAAGGGTAAAACGCCAAGGGTCATGATCGCCGGACACATAGACGAGATAGGTTATATGGTCAATTACATCGATAAAGAGGGATATATATATTTTTCGGCCATAGGCGGCATTGATACGCATCTTGTTCCGGCCCAGAGGGTATGGATCAAAGGCAAGAAAGGCGATGTTAAAGGCGTTGTAGGCAGGAAACCCATACATTTGCAGAAACCCGACGAGAGGACCAAAGTATCGAAACTCGAGGAGATGTGGATCGATATCGGGGCAAAGAGCGATAAGGAGGCTTTGAAACTGGTTGATATAGGCGATCCTGCGGTCCCGGCCGTCGGTTTCGAGGAGCTCCGCGGCTCAAAGGTTGTCGGAAGAGGTTTTGACGACCGCTCCGGGGCTTTTGTAGTAAGCGAATGTATGCGTCTACTTAAGGATATGAAAATCAAAGCCTCGGTTTACGGCGTAGCGACTGTGCAGGAAGAGATCGGCATCCGCGGCGCGAGGACGAGCGCCTTCGGCATATCGCCTCATGTAGGAATAGCTGTTGATGTTACTTTCGCCACCGATATGCCCGGAATAGACAAGAAACAGATCGGGGACATAAAACTGGGAAAGGGCCCGGTCATATCCAGGGGCCCGAATATGAACCCGAAAGTTTTCGATCTCCTGGTAGAAACTGCAAAAAAACATAAAATACCTTATCAGGTCCAGGGGATACCGTCCTCTACAGGTACTGACGCGAATTTTATTCAGCTGAACCAGTCTGGGGTCGCGACGGGACTGGTAAGCATCCCGAACAGGTATATGCATTCTCCCGTCGAGATGGTCGATATTGACGACCTGGAAAATACGGCTGAACTTATCAGCCTTTTTATATCCAAATTAGACGAAAAAACCGATTACATACCTTTTTAAAGGAGGAATAATGAGATCTGACCAGATGAAAAAAGGGATAGAAAGGGCGCCGCATAGGTCGCTTCTTAAAGCCCTATCATATACAGACGAAGAAATAAACCTTCCGATCATAGGTATCGCCAACTCCTATAATGAGGTAATACCCGGGCACAATCATTTGAGGATGCTCGTCGAGGGAGTAAAGGCCGGTATACGTCTGGCGGGCGGTACTCCGATGGAATTCAATACGATAGGGATATGTGACGGGATAGCGATGGGGCATAAAGGGATGAAGTATTCACTTGGTTCCAGAGAGCTTATAGCCGATTCGGTCGAGATAATGGGCGGGGCGTATCCTTTTGACGGGATGGTCATGGTATGTAATTGCGACAAGATCGTACCCGGTATGATGATGGGAATGCTTAGGCTGAATATCCCGGCGCTCCTGATCAGCGGCGGACCGATGCTCACGGGCTGCTCGGCGAAAAAAAACATTGATCTTATCAGCGTGTTCGAGGGGGTAGGGAAGAGAAGCGCGGGAAAAATATCAGAAAAAGAGTTCAAAGAGCTTGAAGATAACGCCTGTCCGGGCTCGGGATCCTGCTCGGGGATGTTCACGGCTAACTCAATGAATTGTATTTCTGAGGCCCTCGGCCTAGCGCTTCCTGGAAACGGTACTATACCGGCAGTTTCTGCGAAACGGATACGGCTCGCGAAAATGGCCGGCATGAAGATAATGGAGCTGGTGGCGAAAGATATTAAACCCAGGGATATAGCCACCGAAAAGGCCTTTAAGAACGCGATGACCGTAGAGATGGCTCTCGGATCATCGACGAACACGGTACTCCATCTTCCGGCTATCGCCGATGAGGCCGGGATAAGGCTGGATCTTGATCAATTCAACAAGATAAGCGTCAAAACCCCGAATCTGTGCAAGATCTCTCCGGCAGGAGAGAAACATATGGAGGATCTCGATAAGGCCGGGGGCATACCCGCGGTAATGGCCGAGCTTAACAAGAAAAAACTTCTCGACGTTAATATTTTAACCGTTACCGGTAGGACCGTTAAAGAGAATATCAAAGACGCCGAAAATCTTGATCCGGAAGTTATCAGGCACATTGAAACCCCTTATTCGGAGGATGGCGGATTGGCAATTTTGTTCGGCACTCTCGCACCGGAAGGGTCCGTCGTAAAAAAATCGGCCGTGGACCCGAAAATGCTTAAACATCAAGGTCCGGCCAGGGTATTCGACTCCGAAGAAAACGCGCTAGCCGCTATCCTTGGAAATAAGATCAGAAAAGGCGATGTGGTGGTTATAAGGTATGAGGGCCCGAAAGGGGGTCCGGGCATGAGAGAAATGCTTGGGCCTACATCGGCTATTGCCGGGGTAGGTTTGGATAAAGATGTCGCTCTTATAACTGACGGAAGATTTTCGGGCGGTACCAGAGGTGCGGCAATAGGCCATGTTTCACCCGAAGCTCAGGAAGGCGGTAACATCGCTTTGATCCAGGAAGGTGACATTGTGAAGATCGACATCCCCGGGAAAAAACTGGATATCATGGTAGATCATAAAGAGCTGGAAAAACGCAGGAGTAAATGGGTAAGGCCCGAGCTGAAAGTTAAGGAAGGATACCTCTACAGATACGCGAAAATGGTCACATCAGCCTCGACAGGGGCAATATTTAAGAAGGACTAAAAACGAGGATCGTTGATCATATTTCAATATTGTCCTCTTTGCGCGAGGTCCCTCACAACGAAACGCGTCGAAAGAAGGGACAGGTTAACATGCATCTCATGTGGGTGGATAAATTATAAGAATCCATTGCCGGCTGCAGCCTGCCTTGCCGTTAACAAACAAAAAGAGATACTTCTTGTCAAGAGAGGTATAGAGCCGTATAAAGGCGAATGGAGCCTGCCGGGCGGGTTCATGGAGATGAACGAATCGCCGGAAAAAGCGGCGGAGAGAGAGCTGAAGGAAGAGACAGGGATAAAAGGCGTTGCTTCCGATATCGTCGGCGTAATAGTCCATCCAAGCAAAATATACGGGTCGATTCTTGTCGTTGGAGTAATGTTCAAGGTGATAAAAGGGACGCCCCGTCCGGGTAGCGACGCCATGGAGACGGCTTTCTATGGTCTCAATGATCTGCCGCCTATACCCATAAGAACACACAGCGAACTTCTTAAAAGGTTCGTGGAACAATTTAAAAGTTAATAATGCCAAACATATCGGATATGCTAAAAGCCGGCCGGGGGAAGATACGGACCGAGACGATATTGTATTTCGGAGTTTATGTGTCGGCGTTCTGGGCCATGTCTTTTCTGGGGCGCTCGATGTTCTGGGACGACTGGATCTATGTTTATGTCGACGGCTTCATGAAAATGCTGAAGCTCGGCTCGGAGAACGGGACTCAGCTTCAGACCGTTTATCATTACCTTCTGTATCACTCGTCGTTCAGAGATAAATTTCTGGTCATTATCGTGAATTCATCGTATTTTTTCGCCGGCCTCCTCCTGGATTCGATTCTCAGGCGCGTGAGGGTAGTCGATAAATGGACCAGGATAAGCGTGGTGCTCTTCTTTCTTGTATTTCCGGTGAACACAGCCAGGTTCACTTTCGTCCTTTCTTTCAGGGGTTTGTCATATTTCATGTTCTTTCTGGGCGCGCGTCTTTTGGCCGGGTATTGCGAGACTGAAAAGAAGGCATTAAAGTCCCTCTCTTTAGCCGTGTTCTTCCTGTCTTTTTTTACTGAATCACTTTTGATGTTCTATCTTCTCGCGTTGTTATACATAGCGTGCGTCAAATACGATATCTTAACGAGCAAAAAGGAAGGCGTTAACAGGTTCGTAAAAGAACAGTACGATCTGATTTTACTGCCCCTTGTCTTTTGGGTGATCCGAAGCGTATTCTGGAGGCCATACGGACCGGTTGCCGGGCATAACGGCTTCAATGTCCATAAAGGGACTTTAGGTGAGATCATTGACGTGCTAGCTCGTAATATTAAAGCAGTCGCTGAGGTCGTTACCCCTGGCGATCTCACTTCTCTGATAATCGTATTGATACTAACCTTCGTTTTGTATAGATCGATCAAGCCGCTGGATAATGGCGCTGAACGAACCCCTATCAGGAAAGATCTGGCATTTCTTTTTTTCGGGTTATTTGCTCTCGGGTTAAGCGTATTTCCTTATGTGATCGTTCAGAAACCCCCTGTACCTTACGGATTCGAGTCAAGACACCAGATGCTTATGCCATTAGGCGCCGCCATTATCCTTACGTCGCTGACGGGAATATTGGCATCAATGATAGGGAGGAAAGAATTATTTATAAGGTATGTCGTGACTTCGGTTATCCTTTCAGCCATGATAGTGTCGCTGAACAGGACGTATATAGCGTTCCACGCCGAATGGTACAGAGAGTTGTCGCTCATTGGGAACATCAGAGATGATCCATCCTTTAGTAAAGGGCCGGACATGGTCTATATTGTCGTGGATACTTCCCAACTGAAGGATACAAGACTTACCGGTCATAGATACAGGTTCCTGTGGGAATACGCGGGAATATTCCGTGTCTCGACCGGCAGAACTTATAAAATAGGCTGTCCGGCGGTAGTTACTAAGGATAGAAAGCTTATGATGGACCTATCCAGCAACTGGGACCTTATAGGAAGGTCCATGGGTGAGATAACCCTGCCTAAAGCCCCTCCTGTCGTATTGATCCAAAAAGGGTCGTATAACGTCGATGAGCCCTACGGACATTTAAAGCTTCTACTAAAAGAGATGTTCCGTAAAAAGGATTTCGACGCGGAAGTCAAAACTATAACAAAGATCACCGTTATTCCCTACGACGTATTCACAAAAATGCTGGCATCGAAGTGATAACAATAGCATAATCATTCATACTGCCTTTCATAAGACTATCGGCGAGGTGTGGATATCCTCTTCAAGCCTTCCCCATGGGAATTTCTTAACGCCTTTAACATGCCGTTTTTAGACCTTGCGCATTCACCCTCCTCCGCCTGCGGCTTCGGAGGTTGAGCCGCAAGCAATGTGGTTGTCATAAAAACGGCATGTTGAAGGCTAAAATTCTCAAAGGGGCCCCTTCGCTCGAAGAGAATATCCACACCTTGACCAGATACCGTGATGAAACATCCCGGGTATCTTCCAGTTATTTGCGAAAGGGGTATGGGCGTGAAGGAGATGTGGTTCTTCGTACGGCACTTTGACCGTCCCAACAGCCGAAGTAGCCTTATGCGTGGACCTTGCAAATATTGCAATGAAGCTCACAAGCCGATCTAGAAGTTTGAAAAGTTCCGGTAGAAGGTTCCCATCTCCTTAACGCCATCGTCGCGAGTATCAATGAAAACCATGAAAATTAGCACAATTAATTTCACAATCCTATAAAATTCATACTTGATATTGTAAACAAATATATATAAAATGGTTTACAATATGAATAGGGACGAGATACTTAAACTTATAGGCGAACCTATCGAGAGCCTTCTTGCCTCCGCGAGTAGCGTTAGGGAACAATATGTCGGAAGCGGTATGGAGCTTTGCGGGATCATGAACGCGAAATCGGGGTCGTGTCCCGAGGATTGCAAATTCTGCGCGCAATCGGCGCATTATTCCACCAATGTCGCCGGATATGATCTTAGGACGCGAGACGATATGTTCAATGCTGCCTTGGAGGCCAAAAAGAACGGGGCTAAACGGTTCGGGATCGTAACCAGCGGCAACAAGCTTACCGTCGGCGAGCTCGACGAGATCATTGAAGGCGTGAACCTTATAAAGAGCGGGGTCGATATAGATATTTGCGCCTCGCTTGGCGCTTTGGCTCCTATAAACATTAAAAGGATAAAAGACGCCGGAGTGACGAGGTATCATCACAATATAGAGACTTCTCGGCGACATTATCCTCAGATAGTGACGACCCACTCCTACGATGAAAGGCTAGATACTGTAAGAAGCGCTAAAATCTCGGGTATGGAAGTATGTTCCGGAGGTATCCTGGGGATAGGCGAGAGCTGGGAGGACAGGGTGGATCTGGCTCTTCAGCTAAAAGAGCTGGATGTCGATTCGGTGCCGATAAACGTGCTTGTTCCCATTAAGGGTACTCCCCTCGAGGGTTCGAACCTCATTACGCCTTTTGACGTCATAAGGTCCATCGCGATGTTCAGAATAGTTCTACGGTCTAAGACGATAAAGATCGCCGCTGGAAGAGAGTCCGCCCTTAAGGATTATCAGGCTCTCATATTCATGGCCGGAGCGAACGGCATGATGATAGGCGGATATCTTACCGTTGCCGGACGCGCGGTCTCGGAGGACTGGGAACTGGTAAGGAATATTGAAGGGTTATGGAAAAAGGGTTAGAGATATTGCTTGGGCAACGGGAAAAAGAAGGAACATTAAGGTCAACCAGCACGGTTGAACCCGAGAAGGGCGGCTATATCAGCGTTTCCGGGAAAAGGTACATCAATCTATCATCGAACGATTATCTTGGATTGTCATCTCATGAAGAGATCATTAAAGCCACGCGCCTGGACCAAAATGGGATTTTCGGGACGGCATCTTCGCGGCTTATGGCGGGCAGCACCGTTCTTCATTGCGAGCTTGAGTCGAAAACGGCAATTTTTAAGAATAAACCCTCGGCGCTTGTTTACAACACAGGTTACCAGGCGAATATCGGGGTAATAAGTTCGCTTTTCGGGCCCGGGGACGTTATTTTTTCGGATAGGCTGAACCACGCCAGCATAGTTGACGGGATAACCTTATCCGGGGCGAGGTTCTTCCGTTTCAGGCACAACGATATGGAACATCTGGAAACGCTGGTAATGAAGAATCGAAACAAATATAAAAAGGCGCTGATAGTGACCGAGACAGTGTTCAGCATGGACGGCGATACGGCACCGCTTCAGGAAATAACGTCGATCAAGAACAGACACGATTGCGTGGTAATGATCGACGAAGCACACGCTACAGGCATATTCGGCGCAACAGGAAGCGGTATGGCGGAAAAGCTCGGTGTCACCGGCGATTGCGATATCATAATGGGAACATACAGTAAGGCCCTCGGAGGTTACGGTGCTTATGTCGCCGTTTCCGGGGTCGTCAGGGAGTATCTCATAAATACTTCCCGGAGCTTCATATATTCGACCTCATTGCCGGGGATAGTCATTAACGCCGATATCGTCGCGCTGGACCTTATAAGAAATGAACCATCCAGGAGACATGTTCTCGTTTCCAACGCGGGATACCTGAGAGATAAGCTGAAAAGCGTGGGTATCGAGGCCAAGGGCGGGACACAGATAATACCCGTCGTTGTCAAAGACAGCGCAAAAGCTCTACGTATATCGGAAAAACTTCGTGAGAACGGTTACTGGGGAACGGCGATAAGACCTCCCACCGTACCGGAAAATACGTCACGCATACGGATATCAGTAACTTATAACCATACGAAAGAAATGTTGGGAGATCTCGCGCAAATACTTTACGACGAGATGTGCCGGTAAAATGGGTATAACCGAGTTCAAATTCATAGACCGGGGAATGTCAACTCTGGCGGTACTCATCCCGGGATGGGGAACCGACAGCCGCATTTTTGAAAGGGTGGATATAGGTTATAATTATCTTGTTCCACTGACGATGTCTCTTGATGATGTTTTCGTGAAACTTGAAAAGATACTGGAAGGTGAGCCGGCTGTTATATTCGGATGGTCTTTGGGCGCGTTCATAGGAGCGAACTTTATGGCCCTTCACCCTCATCTTGTAAAAAAGCTCGTTATGGTCGGCGTGATGCCCGTATACCCCGAAGAATCGATCGAGAAAATGAAAAAATATCTTTCACGGAATAAGCGCGCTTATATGTGTGAATTCTTTAAAAAATGCGCCAATGAAATGCCCGTCGGTTTTGTTATTGAGCATGAAAAGCAGCTATTTTCAGAATACGCGGCTTATGGCGATAAGGATGAGCTAGTATCCCAGCTTGATTATCTGAAAAACGGGTCGTTCCCTGAGGCTAAACTCAGAAAGTACCAGGATAAGCTTGTATTCATATTCGGGGAGCGAGACGGGATAGTGCCGTCCGTGATGTCAGAACGGGCCCGTGAGATGTTCCCGAACAGCTTAGTTCTCGTATCGAAAGGATTTGGGCATATGTGTTTTCTTGATCCGGGCATAAAACAGGTAATATGACAAGTCTGAATAAATATAAGATCATCCGTAATTTCACGAGGGCGGCGGATAAATATGAGGGACATTCCGGCGCGCAGAGAGAATGCGCGTTAAAGCTGAACGCGATGGTCGCAAATGACACCTTTTCAAGTATCCTCGAGATAGGACCCGGGACAGGTCATTTGACAAGGTTGCTCCTCAGTGTTAACGGCATGGCGCGGATAACGGCCGTCGATATTTCCCGGAGAATGGCGGAAAACCTCGCAAGTGATATTGTAAGCCCGTATCTCAGTATAGTGAACGCCGACGGCGAGTATTTTGATAACGGAGAAAAATACGACCTGATAATTTCGAACGCTGCTTTCCAATGGTTCGATGACCTGTACGGAGCCTTGGATCACTACGCTAATATGCTGAATGAACGGGGAGTACTTGCGTTCTCAATATACGCCCCCGGGACGTTTCGGGAACTTAAGGAAGCCCTGTCAGTAATATTCGGAAAACCAATAAGCATGAGCGCCGATAATTTTCCGTCGATGAATGAATTAGGACGGTCTCTCGAAGAGCCGTTCAGAAAACTGGTACTTGAAACCGCTAATATCACGGTTAGGTACGGCTCTCTTCGAGATCTTCTGTGTGATATTAAAAACAGCGGTGCGCAAGGGCCCGGGACATCCGGGAATTTCTATTTTGGGAAAAAGGCTATTAACGATATGGAGAAAGTATTTATTGAGCGATACGGCTCGGTTCTGGCCACTCATAGCGTGATATTCTTTAAGGGTGCAGTTAATGACCGTAAAAAACCTTAAAAGACATTTATTTATCGCGGGTACGGATACGGGCGTCGGTAAAACCCTGGTGACAGGATTATTCGCCAGGTATTATTCCGATAAAGGATATAGGGTGGTTACCCAGAAATGCGTCGAGACAGGGTCGGGATCATCTAGAGCGGATATTGAAGAGCATTCTCGGATCTCGCGGGTAGATAATTCACCCTCGGTTGGAAGGAAGACTGACAGAGTCCCTTATAGCTTCAGGGATCCGGTGTCTCCGCATCTCGCCTCCAGGAAAGAGAATAGAAAGATAAGTATACCCCGGATACTTGGGGCTTTCGAACGTCTGACGGAGCAATATGAGATCGTAATAGTCGAGGGGGCGGGCGGGGTGATGGTCCCCATTAATTCAAGGGAATTAATGCTAGATATTATTAAAGCTATGAGCATATCTGTCGTAGTTGTAGCCTCGAACAGGTTGGGGGCCATAAACCATACACTATTGACAGTTCGCCAGTTAAAAAGCGAAGGTTTGAATGTGACCGGGATAGTGTTCAATAATGTTGAGCGCGGGGGGCGAAAAGACATACTTCGTGACAACCCGTTAACGGTCAAGGCTTTTACAGGGACAAATATACTGGCGAATATACCATTCTCAAACGATATCGATAAGCTCTACGGCGTTTTCAGAAAAGACCTGGAAGAGAGGATATTATGAGAAATATCGACCTTATTAAAAGGGACCTTAAATATAACTGGCATCCTTTTACGCAGATGAAGGATTGTCTCTCGTTTCCGCCTGTTCCCCTGGAAAAGGCTAAAGGCGTCAAGCTTTTCGACTATAACGGAAAATTTTATTATGACACGATATCGAGCTGGTGGTGTAATGTGCACGGACACTCACACCCATTCATAAAAAAAGCCATAAAACGCCAGCTTGAAACGCTCGAACATACTTTGTTCGCGGGTTTTACCCATCTTCCGGCCATCACCCTGTCGGAAAAGTTAATGGAAGTGATCCCCGGAGGGCTCAACAAGATCTTTTACTCGGATAACGGATCCACCTCGGTTGAAGTGGCGCTTAAAATGTCCCTTCAGTATTGGAAAAATAAAGGAAAGAGAAAAAGGAATAAGTTCGTTTCACTGGATATGGGTTATCACGGGGATACGGTCGGCGCGATGAGCGTTAGCGGAAGAGGGCCGTACAATTCAGCTTTCGAGCGGCTTCTATTCGACACGTTACAGATCCCGACACCATATTGTTACCGTTGCCCGTCAGGAATGGATAAGGATAAATGCTCGTTTGAGTGTCTTATGGCCGCGGCAACGATATTCGAGAACCATCACGAAGAGATATCCGCTGTGATAATAGAACCGATCCTGCTTGGCGCCGGAGGAATGCTGGTATATCCCGTAAAATTTCTGAGAGGAATATCCGCTCTAGCTTCGAAATATGGATGCCATCTCATACTGGACGAGGTCGCTACGGGTTTCGGGCGTACCGGAAGGATGTTCGCGGCGGAGCATGCCGGTATAGTCCCGGACATCATGTGCCTGTCAAAGGGGATAACATCCGGATACCTTCCTATAGGCCTGACCGTCACAAAACAGGAGATATACGATGGGTTTTACGCGGAATTTGACGAAAAAAAAACTTTTTATCACGGACATACTTATACGGCCAATCCCCTTGCTTGCGCGGCCGGGGCGGCCAGCCTCGATCTTTTTAAGAAAGAAGATAGCCTCTTTAGAGCGAAAATGATAAACAAAAAGCTGAACTGTTTTTTGAACGGGCTAAAGGATGCTCCCTACGCCGGCGATGTGCGCTCAGTCGGCGTTGTCGGAGCGATCGAAATTGTCGAGGACAAGAAGCGTAAAAAGCCTTTCGACCCATCCAGGAGGATAGGGATGGAGGTCTACACGGAGGGATTGAGGAAAAACCTTGTGCTTCGGCCACTTGGGAACGTCATATATTTCTTTCTGCCGCTATCGGTTAAAGAAAATGAGTTGGACGATATATTCGAAAGATCATTATCCGTGTTCAAAAAAGTATTTAAATAAAAGGATTTCTATTTTAAAAACCGGAAATTTCCAGTAAAATGGCATTAAAAGGATATTGGATCATGAGTATAAGGACAAGATCAGGCGATAAGGGTTATACAAAGTTGATAAAGGCCGGATCTTTAAAAAAAGACAGTCATGAATTTGTGGCCCTGGGGGACATAGACGAACTTATCGCTTATCTGGGACTTATTTCCATAAGGCTGAAAAATAAAGATTCCAAGGATATAGCCGGAAAATTACGGCAACTTGTCTCAGATATAGCCTCTTCCGTTGCGCTTAACATTGACGGTGGAACCGCAAGCGGTAAATTTACTGGTAAGAATGTACGCTGGATCGAGGAAATCCTTGAGAAAATGGAGAACTCGCTTCCCGCAAGGACCGGATTCTATTACCCTGGGAAGAATGAATTATCGGCTTACATCGATATTACCCGAGCTGTCGCCCGGAGAGCCGAGAGAAGCGTTGTCGGGCTCTATCATAAATCTGATAATAAGAACCCACATATCCTTAAATTCATGAACTCGGTGTCGGATCTTCTTTTTCTCATGATGCTCAGAGAAGACCGGAAAAAGGCGGGCGGGTCTAAATAATATGGATAGATACGATCTTGCAGTAATGGGCTCGGGCCCCGCCGGACATAGCGCGGCTCTTAAAGCGGCGAGAAGCGGCTTGAGTGTCATTCTTATCGAAAAGGAAGAGCGCATGTTCGGAGGCGTCTGCCTTAATGAAGGATGTATTCCGGCGAAATCTCTTTATCACGGCGCTTATCTAATCCATTCGATCAGAAGTGAAAAACATCTCCTAAAAAGAGGGAAAGAGATCGATCTTTCGGCTGATATTCAGGCTCTTCTGGAAAAAAGCCGTGAGGCGTCAAAGACCCTTGCAAAAGGGCTTTTAAGCTCTTGCCGGTCAAATAAAATAGACATGGCCTACGGGAAAGCGGTATTAAAAGGGACTGATACGATCGTTATAACTGATGCCGACGGGAATTCCAGATCCATATCGTTCGGTTCGCTTGTAATTGCTACGGGATCGATCCCGAAAGTTTTACCCGGCATCCCTTTTGACGGAAGGTTGATCATATCCAGTTCACAGGCCATAACCATGAGCGAGCTACCCGAAACCATGCTGATAATCGGAGGCGGGGCGATAGGTGTAGAGCTTTCTTGCTACTTCACTGCGCTCGGAGTAAAAATAGATCTGGTCGAAGCAGAAGACCGGTTATTGTCGCAATTTGATAACGAGATATCGAGAAAAATAAGGACCATTCTCGAGAAACATGGAGTTAAGGTCATTACCGGGGCAAAGGTAACCTGCGTAAAAATGACCGGAGGCAAAATAGAGGCGTCAATTTCGGCTGAAGAGGCCCTTCTCGTATCTAAATACGATAAAACACTCGTTTCAACGGGAAGAACTCCTAATACAAGGGGTATTGGACTTGAGGAAGCGTGTATAGCTTTAGACGGAAAAGGTTTTATTAAGGTCGATCGGAATATGCGTACGAACATCCGGAACATCTATGCCGCGGGTGATGTTATAGCCACGCCGATGCTCGCGCATACAGCTTCTATCGAAGGAGAGAGAGCGGCCATGTCCGTAAAAGGGATTGAGACGGAAAGCCTGGATTATTCAACCGTTCCAAATGTCGTATATTCGATGATAAAAGCTGCCGGAGTGGGTTCTACGGAAGAGGAATTGAGGGCGAATAACGCGGCTTTTGTTACGGGGAAATACCATCTTAAGGGCAACGGTCGCGCCGTTACCCAGAACGATACCGAAGGTTTCGTTAAAATACTCGCCGATAAACAGACACGTAAGGTGCTTGGCGCCTGGATAGTCGGGTCATCCGCGGACGAGTTGATCCACGAACTGGTCATCGCGAAAAAAAACGGTATCACGGTCGATGGGATAGCGGATACCATCCATGCGCATCCCACTTTGTCCGAAGCGTTACAGGACGCGGCAAAGGCCTGCTTCAAGGATCGATAATGAAAAGCGCCGTCCTGTGGAGAAAAATTAACGGTAAATCGGCTGAATGCTATTTATGCGCGCATAACTGTGTGATAACTCCCGGGACCGCCGGATTATGTTCTATGAGAGAGAACCGGCTGGGAGAGTTGTATTCGCTGAATTACGGGAAGATCATAGCCCGCCATGTCGACCCTATTGAGAAAAAACCTTTATATCACTTCCTTCCGGGTTCGTATTCGTACTCCATCGCCGCGCCTGGCTGTAATTTCAGGTGCGGATTCTGCCAGAACTGGACGATATCCCAGTTAAAGGCCTCCCAGATAGCCGGTCTATCCGGCGATATAGCGCCCGAACGGATAGCTAAAGAAGCTATGACATCCGGTTGCAAAAGCGTTTCATATACTTATACGGAACCTACGGTATATTTTGAATATGCGTTTGACGCCTCCCTAGTAGCGAAAAAAGCCGGGCTCTATAATATTTTTGTGACTAACGGATTCATGGGACCTGAATCTATAGATGAAATAAGGCCATTATTGGACGCCTCTAACATCGACCTCAAGTTCTTTCGGGATTCATCTTACCGGGAGCATTGTTCCGGCAGGCTTGATCCGGTTCTAAGATCTATCATAAAAATGAAAAAGGCCGGCATCTGGGTGGAAATAACGACGCTGTTAATTCCAGGGCTCAACGATTCTGCCGGTGAGTTGTCGGATATCGCCGGTTTTATAGCGGGTGTCGATAGCGGTATCCCATGGCATATCAGCCGTTTCCACCCCGACCACAAATATACGGGGATCGTACCGACACCGCCTGAGTCGCTCGAGAAAGCGAAAGAGATCGGAATGACGAAAGGCCTTAAATACGTTTACATGGGGAATGTGGCTAAAGGCGGGGATACAGAGTGTCCGAAATGCGGGAAGATCATCATCGAACGTGACGGCTTTTCCAGCTTAAAAAAGGCCCGCCTTTTCTCGTCCGGGAAATGCCTTTCATGCGGAGAAAAGATCGAAGGTGTATGGGAATGAAACTGCACTACCCAGTTTTTACCGGGGTCATAATTATTTGTGCATGCCTGTATTTCGCCGGTTCGGAGATCCTTACAGGTCTTTCTGAATCCCTTATCAGGAAAAACCTCCCAGATTATATGCGGATCGGCCGGGTAAAAGTTGATAACCATAAGGGTGAATTCATCATAGCCGATATCAGGGTTATGAATCCAGAAGCGTATGAGGATCCGTATATCTTGACGGCGGAAAAGCTAACGGCTTCCTATAAGGCTAATATCCTAAATACCAGAGGGCCATTCGAGGTGACCCGGATAGAGATCTCCGGCATAACGATAAATATCGAACGCCTCCCAGGCGGAGGTATTAATATTGTCGATATGCGAACGGTAATGAAAGGTGAAACTTCTTTGCCCGTTTTCGAAGAGCTCGAGCCGGTACATCGCCGCGAGCTATGGTCAGGATCCGGGTCCTCCGGAAATAATACCGATAAGGCATTGGCCGTTTTACGAAAAATAAAAGACTATACCTTTTCCGTGCTCAGCCGTAAAGCCGCGAAGGCCCGTAAATTGGTCAAACTTACGGAAAATATTCTCATTAGCGACGGCAAGCTTAAGTTCAAGGACCGGGCCATATCGTCAAAGCCCTTAAAGATCGAACTGGACCATATAAGTGGAGATATCGGTATCGGACTTAATGAAGATATGACGCGGATAGAAAAGCTGTCTTCCAAAGCTTCCGGAAGCATAAAAGGGATACCTGGGCAATACCTTAAATGGGATATTTCGGCAGATCTATCCGCCCCAAGGCCTACGATGGATAATAAGCTGATATTGAGCGGGGTCGATCTTGAGCTTATTAAGCCGTATTATGACAGGTTTTTCCCTATAGACGTCAAACACGGATTTATCTCGGGTTCATTCATATATAACCTCGACAACGGCGAGATAGGGTCGAATAACATACTAACAGTAAAGGACCTAGTGTTCGAAAATAAACCGGACAATTCGAGCTTGTTATTCTGGAGCGAGGATATAGGAGCTCTCGTGGAATATTTGAGGACTGCAGAAGGACAGACGCTTTTTGATTTTAAAATAAAAGGTGATATGGACAACCCGAAATTCTATCCCGGCCCTGAAGTTAAAAAGGCCATCGGGAGGCTGACGATCGACAGGATCAGGGACTTTGTCGACCGAGCTTTGCACAGAGGCGGCGCGGCCAAATAAAATATCCGATATGACTAAAAATATGTTACATTATTCCGAAAAGGAGGTAGGTCCATGATCGTTATGGGGAATCTATTCGCTGTAGCACTGATAATTCTCGGATGCGTGGTGATCCTGAAGAAAGACTCTTTTGACAAGATAGTTGAATTCGTCAAAACAGGTAATAACATGTACCTGATCTCCGCGGTCAATATCGTAATGGGTTTGGTATATTTAAAGATATCGATTATCAGCAGGATGATCTGGGTAGTGTTCTTTTTCGGGCTATTCGTACTTTTAAAAGGCATATTTCCGTTCGTTATAAAAAAGAAAAAAGCCGTCGAGATCATAAATATCTTATTCGGTGACCCCACGCCTTCTTACGTTAAATTTCTTGGGGCAATGGTAATTGTTGCCGGTACTCTTCTTATTTGCTCTATATGAAGGCATGACCCAAGGGGAGATCTTTATTTGACATGATACTTTATGGAAAAAATCCCGTCCTCGAGAGGATCAAGAGCAGGCCAGGAACGATAAAAAAGCTGATCCTCAAACAGAAGACCGATCTTTCAGAGATCGTACGCGCCGCCAAGGAAAAGAAGGTGGGTTTTATTTCAATGCCTGAAGATGAGTTCATGGATATGGCCAATAACGTGAACGCGCAGGGGGTTATCGCCGAAGTCGACGAATTCTCTTACCTCCCTTTTGCACAGGCGTTACAGATTGCCATTAAAGACGGGATAATCCCGGTATTCCTTGACGGAATTACTGACCCCCAGAACCTGGGCTCGACAATAAGGAACCTGGCCTGTCTTGGAAGGTTCATTATCGTGATACCGGAACACAATTCCGTGGAAGTCAACGAGACCGTTCTCAGGGTCGCGTCAGGCGGGGAGAATTACCTGTATGTTTCGAAGATCATTAACACCGTGAAAGGCATCGAGGACGCTAAAAAAATGGGATTTACAGTGGCTGGAGCCGTTCCTTTTGCGAAGACTTCCGTGATGGAGGCGAAGCTGGATCTTCCGTTAGCCGTGGTACTGGGGTCCGAAGGGAAGGGGATAAGGCCGGGGATACTTAAGGTGATAGACGTCGAAATGTCCATACCGATGTGGGGCGCCCAACTTTCTTATAATGCCGCCGTTGCGGCGGTGCTTGTCCTGTATGAAATAATGAGGAGGATAAAGGTCCCGAAATGAGTGACTATATTGAACGATATTTAGATCTCGTGTCCGAAGCGGGTATGCTAAAGAGGGTGAGACGTACCGGATGGGATATGCTTGGTGCTCCTTACACCGAGTCCGTAGCCGAACACAGTTTCAGATGCGCCGTGGTAGGGTATATTTTGGCCAAAATGGAAGGCGCCGACCAAAGCAAGGTGATAGTAATGACCTTATTCGGCGATATGCCTGAAGCGCGGATAGGCGATATCCATAAAGTGGCTAATAAATACCTGAATTCCAGGAAATCAGAGAGAGAAGCTTATATGGACCAGATAAAAGGCCTTGAACCTTCGGCAAAGTCCGAACTTGAGACGGGAAAGAACGAATATGACGCGCAGAAAACTTTAGAGTCGCTGGTCGCCCGCGACGCGGACCTTCTGGAGTGTCTAATACAGGCTAAAGAATACTATGATCTCGGCTTCAAAAAAGCAGAAAAGTTCATGAGAAAAGCCCCTGTGCTATTGAAGACAAAAAGCGCAAAAGCTCTTTGGAGAAAAGCCAAAAACAGAGATACGGACAAGTGGTGGGAAGAGCTTTCAAAATTCGAAAGATAAAGTTGTGGCTATCAGCCATCAGCTCTCAGATTTCAGCCGCTAATGTGACCGTGACAAATATAGCTGAAAGCCGAAAGCTAAACGCTGATAGCTGAAGGAAAATAATGGAAAAGGCGAGTAAGGCATACCTTAAGAAAGTCCGGGAAATATCCACTCTCAGGGAAAAGAGGACCGGACATGGGCTTTTCGCGGTCGAAGGTCAAAAGATAATAAGGGACATGATCTCAAAAGGTTACACCTTGGATTCAGTTCTGGCTTCTTACAACTACGCGCAGGACGAGGAGAGTTACGCTTTCATCGAAGAGATCGAAGCGAGGAATATACCGGTGTTTTATACGGGGAAAATGGAATATTCAAAAGTAACGTCGCTCCGGAACCCAGAAGGTATAATGGCTCTCGCCGCTATTCCCGATCATAAGGAAGATATTTCGTGGATCGATCGGAAAGAGACGTTGATAGTCCTTCTGGACTCCGTGCAGGACCCCGGCAACCTTGGCGCGATCATTAGAAGTTCGGTTGCGTTCGGCTCTAGCGCCATTATCCTAACTGGCGAAACACAGGACATATACAGCCCAAAGGTAGTCAGGGCATCCAGCGGTATGGTCCTTGATATCAGCGTATCGGGTATGAGTTATCCCGATATCGAAAAACTGACGGGGTCAGGTTTCGTTATTTTTGCGACAGGGTCCGGAACACCAAATAGCGTTAGTATCAATGATATTGGAGTGATCCCTTCTAAGCTGATAATAGCTTTCGGTAATGAAGGGGAGGGACTTTCCCCGTCGATAATGGATATCGCAAAAAAGACTTTCTATATACCTATATCAGACAAGGCCGAGTCGCTGAACGTTTCTTCAGCCGTAGCCATTGCCCTGTTCGAGATAGGGAGGCTGAAATATGGCCGTTGAGATCTGTATCGTATATGTGACAACGCGCGATAAGGACGAGGCTCTTAAAATAAGTCGGCATCTAACGGAAAAAAAGCTCATAGCCTGCGCTAATATATTTGACGGCATATTGTCAGTTTATGAATGGGAAGGTAGGCTTCTGGAGGAAAAAGAGGCCGTTATTGTCATGAAGACCAGGAAAGAGCTTTTCGCTGATGTCGAGAAGGAAATAAAGACGGTACATAGTTATACCACTCCTTGTATAGTATCGATCCCCATGACTTCCGCCTCCGGGGATTTCGCCGAATGGGTAATGAACCAAACGTCCCGGCGCGGTTAAATAAAAAGAAAAGTTCCGTCAATTAGCATTTCCAAAATCATATGGTATAATTTAGTTAAGATATCTAAAGAGCGAGGATCGCATTGAATATCAATAATAACGGAGGGAAACCCGGTGGAAAATTATAGCGATTATTCGGACGACGACCTGAAGAGCGTGATAATCGAGAATATCAAGGTTCTTGGTGTTGACCCGGAGCTGGTCGACATTAAGATCGAGCCTGGTCCGGTAATAACCATAAGCGGAGAAGTGTCTTCCGAACGCGAAAAAAACAGGATAATACAGACCATCCTGGACATTGTTGGTATCGAAGAAGTCGTTGACGAGTTGGAGGTAATAGGAGGGAAATTCAGCGATTTTCACTCAGAAGATCACGAAGATGAGGACGAAGACCCAATAGATGATGATAATGAATCCATGGGTACCGAAGATCTTAATCGCTCCATGGAGGACGGGCTCCCGTATATTCCGCCGACGCAATCGCCTTTCGAGGAAGATAGAGAAAATAAAAAACGCCCGAAGCCGAGAAAATAATTAGGTCCGTAATGACTGATCCCGAAAGTAAATGGTACCATAATCCTCTAAGTATTGTTTTCGGGATAATTTTCTTAGGACCTCTTGGCCTAATACCCCTTTGGACAAGACCCGGCACCGGGCTTTTTCTCAAAGTATCGGTTAGCGCGGCTGTAGTTTTGTTGACCCTGTGGCTATGTTTTGCCACCGGGGATATGGTGTCTAAAGTGATGGTTTTGTATAAAGAACTTATGAAAGCTCAATAGTTGTTCCATGGGACCGCTCTTGGGGCAAAGGGAGAATATTATGTTCGGACTTGGATTGCCGGAGATCCTGCTTATACTTGTGGTCGCGCTCCTCTTTTTCGGGGCGCAGAGGCTTCCGGAGATAGGTAGAGCCCTCGGAAGATCGCTTTCGGAGTTCAAGAAAGGTATGCAGGAATTCACTCAAGATAAGACCGATAACGAGAAAAAATAGCTCTATGGACGGACTCTATCCTGATGAAGGGAAAAGACTCGATGTTATCGGGCATCTCGAAGAAATCAGAAAGCGTATACTGATATCTCTCATATTTATTTCCGTCTCCACAATAGCCGCTTTCTATTTTGGCGGCATGTTATTCGAGATCGTTAAACTTCCTGTTAAAGATTATGTGAAGGATTTTGTCTTCATAAGCCCTACCGAAGCATTTACCGCGTATTTTAAATTATCGTTATTAGCGGGATTCTCACTAAGCTTTCCGGTGATCCTTTACCAGGTATGGGCGTTCATCGCTCCGGCTTTTTCAGGCAAGATGAAAATGCGTCTTGGGCTCTGGCTCATGCTGAGCTTTTTACTTTTCATGGCCGGAATACTATTTGCGTACTTTCTGGCCGTGCCGGCGGCTTTAAGGTTCCTCCTCAGTTTCGGGAGCGAAATATCAGTACCTATGATCAGCATCGGAAAATACATTTCTTTCTTTGGGGCAATGATCCTGATAGGTGGTATAGTTTTTGAAATTCCGATAGTGATCTCGATCGTCGTCGATATGGGCTTTATAGATACAAAAACCCTAAGGTCAAAGCGCGCCTTAGCGTTCATTATGATTCTTGCCCTTGCGGCGGCCATAACGCCCACGCAAGATATTATGAACATGATGATTTTCGCCGTGCCTATGTATTTGCTTTACGAAATAGGGATCCTTCTTGGGGTTCTTATTGAAATAAGAAGAAAATAGCTCATATTAGATCGTAGTACCCTGCCGAGGAAAATCTGTACCTTTAAACCCATATTATTTAGATCTCTTTGGCGCTTTCCGCCCATAGAAGAAATAGGTTTATCCCAACTACTGAACAACTAACAAATTCAAATCAGAATGTCGTTAGACTCTGAAAAAGTTGCATAGTATTTTTAAATATGGCATTAAACGTATACAAAGTAAACAACTTTAAAAAGAAACTAAATATAAAAAAATTAACATTGTTATCCAAAGAAAGGAGTGAATTATGAGAACTTTATTAAAGAAATTCGTGGAGATCAGTTTGGCGTTCAGTATTTTAACATATACCGTGCCGGCATATTCATTTTTAACAAGCCTGGAAAGCGGGGGAGTTATCGAGGGAACTGCTTCATGGTATGCGGAATTCTCTCCGGGTGTCAGACCGACTACCGCGAACATGGAAAGGTTCGATCATCATAAATATACCTGCGCGATATGGGACATTCCATTTGACACCGTACTTGAGGTTAAGAATCTTCATAACGGTAAGGTCGTTCATGTCAGGGTTAATGACAGAGGGCCCGCGAAACGGCTTTGTCGAGAAGGAAGGGTTATCGACCTGACTAAGGCCTCTTTCGCTAAGATCGCCGATCTTGGCGAAGGTCTTGTAAAGGTGAGGGTGCGTATCGCGGAATGATCGCGTTTATCTTGGGAAGGCATTAAAACTCAATAATTCTTTTTTTTGCACATCATAAAATATTGATTATTTAATTTGATTATTCGGTGACTTCCCGTATAATTAAGTCTGATTTATGATGTCTAAGAATAAATTTGTCGCTTTTTTATGTCTCGTCATAGCCGCGGGCATATTATCCTCGTGCGGAACCACTTCAAAGGCCAAAAAAAAACAGGCCGTTGAACCCTCCTTGCCCAAAGAACCGTATCAGGATGTGATCATGATGCCTCCGGAGCAGCAGCCGGCCGACGTATACCACACAATAGCTCCGGGTGAGACGCTTTGGAGAATATCAAAGATGTACAACGTTGACCTGGAGACATTGAAAAGGGTTAACCGCATAAAGGATCCGACCGATATAGAGATTGGTACTAAGATACTTATTTCCAAAGGCGTCGTCAGAAAAGACAGGCTTAGTCTTTACCCGAACGCCTGCTGGAAATATATTATAATTCATCATAGCGCTACGGAAGAAGGGTCGTCAGCTCTATTTAACATCGCTCATAAAAAAAGAGGGTGGAAGGGTGTAGGATATGATTTTGTGATCGACAACGGCACAAAGGGAAAAAGGGACGGGGAGATAGAAATGACACCCCGCTGGACTAACCAGGATGTCGGAGCCCATTGTTCGGCCGCCAGAATGAACGAGATAGGGATTGGGATCTGCCTTGTCGGAAACTTCTCAAAAGAAGGTGTTTCTAACGCACAGATGAAAGCCCTGGCCTACCTCGTGAGTGAGTTGCAAAGATATTATAAGATCCCCTCATCGAGAGTTTTGGGTCACGGCCAGGTCAAAGGAGCTACGACGGAATGTCCCGGCAGAAGATTTCCTTATTCGACCCTAAACGCGCAACTTTTAAAGTGAAGCTTTGATATCTTTTATTCGAAAATGTCGCGCCTGGCCTTCTAGAATATAGTCCCATAATTGTTCTGGCTAATAATCATTTCATCGGCTATTATATTGACATGTTATCTTGGAGCGGGTTCAAATTTTATCTGGCTGAGGGAGGTAGTAAAAATGGGTTTATTCGGGTTCAATTCCGGCAAATCTGAGGATAAAACGGACGCGGCCAATAGGAGACAGTTTGAAAGGGCACGGGTGAGGAACCTTGTCGCTCATAAGCCAAAAGAGGCGACTCAGCCTCAGATATCAAATCTATCGGACATCAGCGCCGGAGGACTTAAATTCTACTCGAATTATCCCTATGAGATTGGAGAAGTGATAGACCTCGAAATAAATTTCATGCAGCTTGAGGATCCGGTCAAAATTAAAGCGAATGTCATATTTTCCAAACAGATGCCTAAGGTGAAGAAATATGAAATTGGGTGCAGGTTCCTGACAGTACCCGAAGATATCAGGGATTTTATAGATAAGAACGTTGATTCTATCCTTAAGGGTAACGAAGGTGAATGGGTCTAGTGATCTTCCCAGGTCTCTCTCTCCCGGCAATTAAAATATCTTTCTTTTCGAATTTATGAAGATAGGAATTATAGGGTTACCACAATCAGGGAAAAAAAAGCTTTTCGAGCTTTTAACCTCCCACAGGATAAACGAAAAGGATCTCGCCTCAGGGAAGCCGCTCCTGGGGATAGCCGAAATAAGGGATCCCAGATTCGATAAACTGGTGGATATATATAAACCCAATAAACATGTCAAAGCCAAAATCAATATTGAGGTTCTCCCCAAGATAGAGCAGGATTCGGTCAAAAAAGGCTCTATTTTTAGAGATATCGCCGATACCGACGCTATGTGTCATGTTGTCAGAAAATTCAAGGATGAGTCTGTTTACCATGTGCATGGTTCGGTTGATCCAGAACGTGATATAAACGAGGTCAATTCCGAGCTTATACTTAACGATCTTATTTTTGTCGAGAAACGTCTCGAGAACCTGGAAAAGAATATCAGGAAGACCAGCGATAAAGACTTGGAGAGAGAAAAGGTCCTCTTATTGAAATTTAAGGAATCACTTGATAAGGAAATACCGTTAAGACTTTTAAAAGTCCCGGATGAAGACAGAAAACTTATCGCCAGCTATCCACTTGTGACGCGGAAAGAAATGGTGGTGGCGCTTAATGTATCCGACGACGAGATCAACGACGCGTCGTATGTAAAAAAAATGCAAGACCGCTATAAAGACCAGGGCATAAAAATTATGCAGGTTTCGGCCAAGGTTGAGGCCGAGATAGCGGAGTTAGCCACTATCGAAGAAAAAAAAGAGTTCATGGGCGCTCTGGGGATCGAGGAGCCGGCTATAGACAAGCTAACCCGGCTATGTCTGGAAGCGCTTGATCTTATGTCTTTCTTTACTGTAGGAAAAGACGAGGTAAGACAATGGACTATCCGAAAAGGCTCCCTCGCGCCCGAAGCCGCCGGGGCGATACACTCCGATCTCCAAAGAGGCTTCATCAGGGCGGAAGTTATCAAGTACGCCGATATGATCGAGTATCAGACCGAGGAAAAGGTTAAACAGGTAGGGAAACTTGATATTAAGGGTAAAGATTATACCGTTCAGGACGGGGATATTATGAATATACGGTTTAGTGTTTAGTTTCCGATTTTCAGTTGCCCGTTGTCGGTTGATGGTGTTCTTTATGGAGAGAGTTAGGATCGATCAGTGGCTTCATGCGGTACGGATATGCAAGGACCGCAAAGCCGCCAGAGAAATATGCGAAAAATGTCACGTTAAGATCAACGGCATAAGTGTTAAACCTTCAAGGAAAGTATCGGAAGGCGAGGAGGTGGTAGTAAAGATCGAGGGGATCGAAAGGGTATATAAGGTAGAGAAAGCAATAACGAAGAGGGTAGGCGCGAAGATAGCCGATACATGTAAAATAGACCTAACCCCGAAAGAAGAGCTCGAAAAACACGAATTTATCCGCAAGTTTGCCATGCCAGTAAGGCCAAAAGGTTCAGGCCGCCCATCCAAAAAAGATCGTCGTCAGTTGGAGAAATTTAATTAAATTATTGGTTAATAAGAAAGTCAATGGTTATTAGGTAAAGTAATAAAATAGTTATCTATAAACATTTGTATTTAATAAAATACTAATTAAACTAGTATTAAGCCTTAAAAAAGCTATATTAATTATTTTTTTAAATAAAAAGGGATGGCATGTTTCTAATTAATAATAGTTTTTCAAAACTCATAAAAAAGATCGTGAATATAAGTACTGTCATAACATTTTCTTTGGATGTGACAGGATATTCAATGGTTAACACTGCAGTCGTCAATCCCGCAATTATAGCGAACAAGTCAGTATCAAAAAAAATCGTCGATGATTTTATTTTACCTGAGAATTTAGGAACGATAAAAGAGAAATATTTTAACGATTCACTTTTTAAAGCAAAGGATTTAAAGAACAATTTAGTGATCCATATACAGGACGCGCATTGTAATTATAACGCTCAAATTAAGATCGCATCTCTGCTTGAGTACTTAAAAGAAAAATTTAATATAAAGGTCATTAATCTTGAGGGAGGAAGCGGGGAATATGAGTTCACGACATTTTACTCGATTAAAGATGAAAAGATCCGTGAAAAAGTAGCGGATTCTATCATGAGGGATGGGGAATTGAGCGGTGCCGAGTATTTCGCTATAAATAATAAAGAAAAAATATATTCGTGGGGAGTCGAGGATAAGGAACTGTATTTGGCTAATCTCTATTCTTACCGGGATTGGTGCGGCTCCGAGGGAGCGGTATTGACAGACCTTGAGAAGTTGGAACATTCCGCGATGGAGTATGCCGCGAAGAATTGTTCCGATCTCGTTATAGCGTTATTGCTCAACAAGTCAGAATACAGGTCCAAAAAAATGGAATTCAAGGAATATTTACTCAGGATCACAAGAGCAGCCAGATACTCGGGCATCGATATCGGGGATTACCCTTCCATCAGCAGATTGTTGAAAGTAGTGGCGATGGAAAAATACATTGATTTCGCGAAAGCTAATAAGGAGAGGGACGAGATCATTGACAGGGTCTTAAAAATACTTTCACGGTCAGAAGTCAATGAGTTCAGGGAGAAACTTATTCTTTTTAAAAATAAGGACATCCCGGAGAATGACTTTTATGAGTATCTTCTTTACAAAGCCGGATGCATGGGCATAGAGATCGCTGATAACGCTAATCTCCGAAAATATCTGTATTATATAAAGAGATACGCTCAATTAGATAACTCCGTACTTATGGACGAGATAGAGAATATCGAAAGAGCAATGCTTAATTACGGCCAGAGCGAACATGTTTCAGGAATAATTCAAGTTCTTGAAATACTGGATAAGGTCAGCGATATAGTGAAGCTGGAGCTTACAAGCAAAGATTATGGTGAATATAAGGTGAATAAAGAGAGTTTCGACACCCCGGTTTTCGTTAAACTGCTTAGGGCCCTTCCGGATAATAATTTTAATAATGAGGATGAAAAAGCAGCCGAAAGGGTATTGGATTATGCTAAACATATCAGTATGTTCTTCGCTTATTCTTTCGAGAGGGATGAAGCGTTCGTCAGGAATATCCGGTATTCCGCAGGTGAGGGCTCGGATCCCGGTAATAAGATAACGGTGCTTTTAACCGGAGGATTCCACGGCGAAAACATGGCGAATATCATGCGGAAAAGAGGTTGTAACTTTATATCGATAGTACCCGTATTTAAGACTGGTGACCAGCCGAAAGATTATTACCATTCCTTTCTTAAAGGCGAGATATCAGGAGTCTATCAGGAATACATGAAAAATGTCGGGATATCCACGCTTGCGGTCGCGTCCATGAACAATATCCTTGGAAAGGATCTCAGGTTGGGAATGAGTGAAACGCTGGATATCGTTGCAGGAATAAGAGCCGCCAGGTTAGAACAGGCGTCCGGAAAATTGCTTATCGGATACAAGATAAAGGATCGGGAGGGAGTATTTTCTTATTTTAATATGGATGGGTCAAATATATCGTCTGGAAAGATCGTGGACGAAAACCAATACTATTCTATCGAGCCCATCTATTCCGTAAAATCCCTTGAATCACCGGATATGTCCGATAACGATCTTTCTCATAAAGCGACTAATGAAAAGCTTCTGGACTTGATCAAGGGAGAATCGGTATATTTATATAACCGCAACGATATCTATCCTGAAACGTATATACCGGATCTTGAAACAAAAGGATATCACGGATCGGAACATTACAAATATTTAGGGATACCCAAGAACAGAGCAGCTACCGTCAAGGAAATGCGGGCAAAATATGATATGAAGCTGGGACTGCTTAACGCGAACAACAGTGATTACAAATATAAAAAGGTACTTGAGTATCCGATATTCATGGATTACTCACCCGAAGAAAAAAAGAAACTCATAGACATCGCTATGCGGATCAGGATCAATATTGTAGCCGGGCGTTACAGTTTGTTCGACGGTGGGCCTTTACTCCATGCCAGGCGGGGGAATTATTCGCTTAAAGGTAATCTGGGCCAATCCGCGATTTGGATCGGTGAAAAAGCGCTTGATTCTCTTCGTGATGAGGAAATACTGATGGCACTATTGGAAGAGGCCCAGCATATTTTGTACCCGGAAAGGGTACACGGTGATGGAGGCCCTAAAGCGGGGCAAATAACTCATTCGGGATACTTGAAGTACAAGCTGAGCTTATTGTCCAAAAAGAGCGGTGAAAGAATTAACGGATCTTTGGATAACACAGAGTTAGCCCCCGATGATACGGTATTGCCGGATTTCTCCAATTACTCTCCGGAAGGTATTAGTAATGATGTGAGAAGTATATACGATACGGGAACAGGGGCAAAATCTGCTGAATCCGATGGTACCCTTATAGAAATGGCGAAACGGGATCGTAAGGATTATGAAAAATACGTGGTTGATTTTGAGAGCGAAGTAGAAAGGATGAAGTCAGAGTCGATAGCGCTAAGCGTCGACTATCCTCAAAAGAGCGATCTCGATCTGATGCTAAAGAATGAGATGCCGGTACCTGAAAGCTACAGGATCCCCGTTAGGATTTACGGGATTTTCACGCGGTTAACCGATGTAATGAAAGAACATATACAGGGTTATGAGGATTATTCCGGAGAATTGTTCTTTATGGACACGAACGAAGCCAACGCGTTCGTTCTTAGAGGCGACAGGAACGTTTATTTTGGCAAGGGGCTGTATGAGCTGATGGTGAAGACGGCCGCCGCGATCGATTCCGGAAAACCATTGACCGAAGACGCTATAGCGTTCATTATCGCCCATGAAATGGGGCATTTGATCCAAAATACGTCTAAGACAGGACTTACGCTCTCTGAGGGGTATTATGAAAATGCGCCGGACTATTTAAAAAAAATGGCCCGTAATGAGGAGGATGACGCGGACAGGTGGGGTCTTTTCCTGATGGACAGAGCAAATTATTCCGTCATGGGGGCGATACAGGCCATGAAATGCCTGGAATTCGTTAGGAAGAACGCCAAGGATACGGCGATACTCGATTCGCATCCTTATACATCCGACAGGAGGAGAGCCATAACAGACAGGATAGAGAACCAGAACTGGGAGATCTATCCTAATGCCACGAATGAAACGGTGCCGATGGATGACCTTCCGCCTAAATATGAGTATTCAAGGGAGATCGATCAGGAATATCTTATTAACGGTTCTTACGAAGATATCGAGGCATTCATAGGAAAAGCCGAAACAACTGATCAGGTCATATCCGGAATGGCAGCTCTAGGTGTGAAAAAACAGATGGAACTTGTGAATGTCCTCAGAATGGACCGTGAAATACGTGTCCAATTCCTTAAAAAAATTTTTATTGAGGCGGCAATTAATATGGTGCAAAACTATTGTAGCTCGAATATCGGAGGGTCATGGGAGATCGTTAACGATGAGTTTAGAAAAAATACCGTAAATTATTCTGACCTTTCGCTTGCGGCAGTGATCAGCGAGTATGGCCCCGCCGGATTAATATCAAGCGCGTCAGTTGATCCGAAAAAAATAGTTTCAAGCGATAGTAACAAGCCCTATGATATCGATAGGAATATCGAGAAAATAAGGAAGCAAAGCCAGGAGCCGGGTTACGATATATATAAAGCGAACATTCAGGAGGTCATTGACGCGCTAGCGGCAATAAACGGGATCTTAAGTTCGTTGGACGCCGGTATGCTAGACGATCTTCTGGTCGATCCGGAAAATCTAAGGAACGTTCAAACATTTTCAACAACGGATGAGAATAGCTGCATATACGGTGTTGGCACAAAACCGGTAAAAACTGGCCTTACTAATTTAATAAGCGATCCGAAGACCCTGATATCGGGTTATTTATATTCCAGGTTCATAGGGAAAACAGGTATGACCACAAAGATCGATAAGATAGGGTTCGCTAGAACACGGACCGACAACAGGTTGTTCGTGGAAGCGCCGGAAAGGTGGGATATGTCGGATCCCGATAAAAGGCATAAGATGAAAGAAGTGCTTTTGGTCAAGTACATCATTGCTTCGGCTGACCTGAACGTATGCGTGAAATACGCTTTCAAGGATCAGTTCGATCCAGCTAAATTCAATCTGGCAGGCCAGGATCAATTCGATACATCGTTGCAGAACAAGGCACTGGAAAAGATGATCGTAAACGATAAGGAACCTATCAAGGATTGGCTGAAGATAGCGGTGTTGCGAATGGAAGTTAATAACATGCTCGGGCTTACCAAAAGCATCGGTGAGTTAGATAAAAACACAATAGATCGAATTCTTGACAGGCAGATTGTAAAACATGGGATGAGCGGAGACCAGGAAAAAATAATTAGCTTCAAAAGAGATATGCTCGAATGTTTCGGCCCTAGGGAGGAGATAGTTACCGAATGTAAAATGCTGGTTAGAAAAGCGATAAACGGTGAGGAAGATCTTGCGCAGATAAAAGAAAAGATTCGGGTATTATTGGACGAAGCAAGAACAAATATGGGCTCGGCGATAAAAACATTTAATGTCCCGGACGGACTTATCGACGATTTTATTGTCGAGTTAGCCGGGACGCTTTACCCTGGCGATGTTCTCATAGGCTCGGTTTACAGGGTTGATTCAATGGAAAGGTTCATCTTGGATATGGACCTGTGCTGTCGTAAAAACGCCAATGATCCGTTAAGGCGAGACGAGGGATTATCGAGAATAATGAATGAAAGCGGATTCTTTAAAGAGATCGAGAATATCATGGAGGCAGATGACCTTGTTGAGCGGTACGGCAAGAAAACTTCCGAAAAGCTTAAGGATTGTTATAAATGGTATATGGAAAGTGGCGTTGCCAGGAACAACCATCATGATCTAGAAAGAATAGTATCCATTATGGCCAATAAATATTTGATCTCACACAGGTCAAGATCGCCTGAAACTTCAAGTATTTTCAGGCATGAAACAGGCCTTGATTATCGGGTCAGGGGTTATGAATTATACGACCCTGTAATGTCGTCGTTCTCTTTCGATGATCTCCTGGAATGTGATGACAATACCGCAATAAATATTTTCGAAGAAATATCCGAACTTGAGAAAGCAAAACAGCAGGCTGAACCCAATGTCACTAGCGTTACGCACCAGATGATAGAAGGGTTCACCAGAAAGCAGCTTGAGGATAACGGGAATGACCCGTCTAATATTTTCACGTTGATGGGGAAACTGCTGATGAAACAAAGATGTGGTCTGATGGATAACGCCCTTATCAGAAGATCCTCTGGGAGAATAATAGATGACACTCTTTTAGGTATCACGATGCGTTTTCTGAATGATTTTCGATCGGATAACGGGAGCGTTATTAAATGGTTCAATGGGATGTTCCTGGAGAATAACGCGTTATCGTATATCGAGCGATATATCCTCCGTTATGCGGAACTTTACAAGTACGAATTGGAGACAAGGCTTAAGGGCAAGACAATGTTAAAAAATATCCCGACTGCGCTTCAGGTAGTCCATGAGGATATGCTCATAGGGCTTTGTGAATATCTTCTAATGAGCTCAAGTGAGAAATACATCCCTCAAGGGAGGATCGCCGGTATGTATTTACGCCTTCTGGAGAAGAAAAACAAGATCAATGCGGCAGCCGAGCTGTCGGATGAGCACAGGGAGATAGTACACAAGGCGCTGGACCTTGTCGCGCGTTCCTCCCCGATGTCGGTAAGTTTCCAGTTCCCTATCGCATTTAATCCGGCATCTGGGAATCACGATCTTCTTCATGACGAGACAAATATCGACATAAAAGAGACCGTTATCAATGTCGATCCGAAGGTCCAATATTTCGGGTGGAATATGGAAAGATACGAAGCGACATCCGTTTTTGTCACTGCTTTGGGCGAATATACGGAGGAGGAATTGAGAGAGCTGATGGAATCGAGGGCGATTTACCTTAAGAAAGTGAGCGATCAGAAATACAGGGGAGAACGTATAGCTCTTCCGACCAATGACACGTTAACCCAGTTGATACAGGTACTTATTCTCAATAAAGCGGCTGAAAATGCCAACCCGGATACGGCTAAAAGCGGGAGGAGCGATCTCGAGAAAATTGCCGACGCATTCTCTTTTACCGCGGCTTGTGAGCTGAGAAAAGACAGGGACCGGAGGCCCGACTGCAAAGAGATCGCGACGCAATGGCAGTGTGTAACGTTGAAATATGACATGAGGGACTATCTAAGGATAGAGCCCGATACATTTTTCAGGATGTTATCTGAAATTAAGGAGCCTACAGGAGAACTTGAGAATATAATTGAAAAATATGTTGAACATCATAAGCTGTTCAGCCTGTATCCGCTATTCGCGCATCTTTTGTTAAGGCCGGAGACAGCAACGGGAATTTATGAAAGTCTCATTAAAGCCGTAAATCAGGCGAGGCCTATAGGTCTCGAGAAAGTTCATTACAGGAAGATACTTTCTTCGGTAATGAACGTGAATTGCCCGCTGAGAAGGCTTTTTAACAAGTACGTTCAGACTCAGGGTGAAGGGTATCTATTCGGAGAGATCAAAGACCTCGCCGCAAGGGTAAAATGGCTGGAGGGGACGGTAAAAATGCCTAAATCCATCACACGCGACAATATCATCGATCTCTGGGAATCATATGATTTTTCGGAAGTTATTGCAGGCATGAGCGATGAGAAAGCCATGATCGCGAATTTGCGTTTAGGTAAAACCGGCGTTGACGATATGTGGGATATGGTAAGCACGATCTCCGATGACGTCGGTAAACTGAAAAATATCCATGATACCCTGGACCTGCCTAAGGACGCGCTAATGAAGAGACTTGCCTTTTACACAGATATGATCGGCAAGGTACTTTCCCCCCAAAGAAGGAACAGGTACGGCGCAATGGCGTTCTTAATATGGGAAAGGCTTAATAAAGAAGAATACGAAAAAGACCTATCTGGTACGGTCGAGGTATTGTTGCGATTTATGCCGGAACCTAGCGAATTGAGGGATAAGATCGTTATGGAAATTATCGGTTCGATCTCACGCGATGTCGAAGACATTACAAAAGGCGCTTCCCTGCTGACCGATAATAACATACTTTTCAAGAACAGGGATACACAGAGAGAGGACAGCGTTTTTGACGGATTAGCGGCGATGTTCAGCAATGTCAGCAGGGAAGAAAGAAAAGACATCCTTTTATGGCTACAGGGCTCCCGAGGAGGTAAACCAGGGTGCGTGAGCAAAATAGAGGACAAATTCAATATATCATTCGAAGGGTTGCCGGAGGACCTGAGACTGATGCCTGAGACATTGAGGAATAAATTCATAGATGAAATGATGTACGGAGATAACGGCGTAATGTCGTTATCTTTGGAAGAAGAGGTAAAAGGGAAGAACGGTAATAACGGCGGAGAGATAGTCAAATTGCAGGATACGACGAGACAATACCTTGAGAAGTTCTTTGACGAACACTTCAAGGACAATTCACAGCAATTCAGGGATGAATTGAGAGTCCTTAAAAGGGCTTTTGTTCTCATGATGGAAGCGTTCACTCCGGTTAGAAGAGTTAAGGTCATGAAAGCGCTGATTGACGCTTCGATGGACCCTGATTTCGATAAAATGCACCTGGGCCGGAAATTAGCGGTTCTAGCCGGTACGGGAGGGCCCGTGCTCATAAAGGGAGGACAGTATCTTTCAGAGAATGAAACGCTGGTGCCTCAGGAAACTATGCGCAGGGAGCTAGGTAGAGTACGAAACAGCGCTCCCAAAGTATCTAAGATAGCCCAGGTAGGCACTATAGTGAGGAATACTCCAAGGAAAGGCATACAGGTCGTTGAAGTGAATAATTCTTTGGGAGAAGCGTCGATAAAACAGGTTAACAGGGGTAAATGGCTGGATATTTTTGCCGTCGTTAACGATCTCCTGGAAGCGATCAAGGCTTCAAAAGAGGTATCATCAGGTGAGGATGAAAAACAGCTAAGGAAAGAAGTCGACGGGTTTCTCGGGAAAAAAGAAAGGGCTATGCAGGATTGGGAAAGCCTCATCGATACGGTAGGTGATATCTCCGAGAAATACGGCATAACGCTGTCCGACAAAAAAGTGAGACTGAAATATTCAAGAGACGTCGTGTATAAAGTCGTACGACCCGAGCTTGACGTATCGCTCATAAACGATTATGTGGCGCTGGATTACATTTCCGCCAATATGGCTAACGAGTATTTACGAGGTAATCCTATACCCACGAAGGATATGGCGGAAACGGTCAAAGACTGGATAGGCATTGAAAAGGACCTCAATAACGAATACAGGTTCGATAATGATATTAAAGGGCTTGACGGAGACCCTGAGATGGAAGAATTCGCCTCAGAACTTAAAAAGCTGGGTCTTGATTTCAGGCACCCGGAAATATTTTTTCATAACGAGAAAGTGATGGTCGAAGAATGCGTTAAAGGCGTTTCTCTTGTCGAAACAAGTTCCGGGGACGAGAAGCTCATCAGGGAAAAATTGGAGCAGACAGGTTTTTATAAAAAAGGTTCAGAAGATTTCGATAACGCCATGGAAGTGATAAATAACGCCGTTAAGAATCACAAAGATGTTAACGCGATAATGCGTAAGATCCTCCTATGGCAGATATTCGAAAAAGGTCTATTCCATGCTGATCTCCATCAAGGTAATGTAATGATCTCAGGGGACGGAGGCATATATATGATCGATAGGGGTAATGTGGGAAGGTTGAACAAACAACAGCTGGAAGGAGCGAAAAAGATCCTTAAGGGTGTACTTCTGGGGAATATGAAGACCACCACGGATAATACTACAGGTGTTGACTCTATAGTAGACGGAATAAAAATGATATTCGAAAATGCCGTTTATCCCGATGGGGTATCTCCGGCTATTTCTGCCGTTAAAAGAGAGGATATAAAAAAGATCATCGATGACGCCGAGCTCAGAAAGGACGACCTGAGGAAGGTCATCCTCAGAATAGCTTCAAAAACGCTTGAATCAGGCAGGAATAACCAGGGCGGAAAGGACCTTTCAACCTTCATGAAGGCCATGACACAGGCTATGTATTTATTCCCGGTAGACTCGACTAACGGGCTTGAAACCTTCAGGGATCTATCAAGATATATCGGGTTGTCTGATGAAGATATCATGACGGCGCTTGATCAGCAAAAAGACAGGATACCGGCTGACAATGGTTTGGGAACTTTTGAAGAAAAAGCTAAGGGGAGCGGTGTCGCGCTTTCCATGGATGACCTTTATCTGACTTTGCAGAATAAACTATCTGTATCTCTTGGAAAAATATATTTTGTCGGATGGCTTTCAAGGCACTTTGAGACAATCTGGCAGAATATCTTCAAAAAACGTTTTTACGACACAAAGAACTGGATCATTGAGAACAGAGAGCGTTTGTTCGACGAATATCTACTTGGCTTTATAAAAAGCCGGGACGTTAACCTCGTAGAATTCATAGAGGCGAGATCGACGCCGGAAGAGCTCAGAAAGATCTACATGGATTATCTTGGTGACAGGATGAAAAAAGGAAAGATTTCGAGATTTGAAAAATATATTACGATATTCCTCTTCTCGATTGGACGGCCAATATTATCTGAAGTCGCATCGGGCATGATCGAGGACATAAAAAAACAACAAAATATCCTGAAGCCGGTATTGATGGCGAAAGCTTTGAACTACATGAGAGTAAGAACGAGGTTCAGCGGCGAGGTGACGGGGCTGGAGGATGGAAATACCCACGATTCGGACGCCCTCGATACTGAAGAAAGAGGCGTTGTCCCAGATAGAAGAATTTCCAAAATAACGGGTGATCCAGTTCAGGACGGCAGGGAAAAGGTCTTTTTTGACGACATCGGAGAAGGCGCAGTTTTACCTGTGGCATTACCGGCGGAAGATGAGAACGGGGGTCGTCTTTCTCTCAAGGGAGCAGATGAATTAGAAAGCGTTCCAACGGAAGTAAAGGACAACGATAAGATAATAAGGGCCATACAAGTCCTATTATCTCATATACGCAAAAGGGATGAGAATTACATCCTCTTAATGCCGAAACCTGATGAAGACATTTCTTTTTTTAACAGGGCCATGAAAGTATGGAAGATCGCGAGGGGTAGTCTCGAAAAGGATTATCAGATATCAAACTTGACCATCCGGTTCTACGACAAGGACAATATCGGGCAGTTAGTACAGAAAACCAGCCAAGAAGCCGGTAAAGGTTCACGGGTCCTTATGTTCGTGAATGAAAACGAGGAGAAAGAGATAGCTTTGAAGAAAGGGATTGAAAAGACAGAAAAAAACGGCATGATGTATTTCAACGATGTCCCCTGCATCATGGAAAGGTATGATGAAAAGGGAATAAATAAATGTATGATCGGTACGCATATAACAATAGGGCTTGGCTTGACTGATCTCATTTATAACAAATATGCCGATAACGACGCTAACAAATACGCGATCATCAATGGTCTTGCCGAACTATTAGCGCGTTTAGGGGATCCAAAATCAGCCGAGGAGATATTAAAAGATGAAAACGCATGGAAGACGCTTGTGAACGGAGAACATTTTATTGAGATAAAAGCATTCTCTTCGGAAGAGGTGGAGGCGCAATTCGAGGCTATCGAAGAAGTTGCGAGATCTTTATAAAATCATGCTAGACGAGAATGACTGGAAGAAGAGGTTCGAGGTATTGACGGAATATTCCAGGATTGAGGCGCTTTTTAGCCCTTCTAAGAGTGACAGGAGGGCTATCATAGTGTATAATGTCTTATAATAAAGGAGACCGTATATGATCTTATACGAAGAGATACTTAGGGAGTTCAATAAACAGAAAGTTAAATATGTTATAGTCGGAGGTATAGCTTTCAATATTCTCGGAGGATACAGGAATACACTAGATATGGATATAATAACCGAAATGAGCGATGAAAACCTGTCTAAAGTGACGCAGATACTTAAGAAATACGGGTATAAGACAAAAAAGGCATCACACGAGGCGCATCTTCTGGATACTGATAAAAGGGAAAAACTCGTAAAGAATAAGAATGTTAAAGCCTTGAACTTCTACAAAAATATCAAGAGTTACGAACAGGTCGACATAATCCTGGATACACCTGTCGATTATCGTATGGCTTCAAAGAACCATAAGAAGTATAAGATCGGAGATATTTCGATCCCGGTTATTTCGATAAACGACCTTATCAAAATGAAAATTTCGGCGGCGAGGGACAAGGACATAATGGATATAGAGGTACTGGACCATTTAAGGAGGCGGGTAAAATGAACGGATCAGATTGGCCTTCCAAAAAACAGCTCATTTCCCAGGGGGAGAAGATATCTCTCCGCAAAAAACTCGAGGGTTTACGTCTCATGAACGAGGTAAGCGATAAAGCATTGACGTTGCAGCAGAAGGTGATGAGGCGTCAGATCCGAGAGAATCAAGGCGACATCAGTAAGTTCCTGAACGGGCAATATCTGTGATCCCATGAGTCAGTATCAACGAACTTTTAAGCGATGATACTGAAGAACGGGTGCAGAACATGCTTATATTAATTTCTATCAGTTTTAACCCCCTATTATTGTATTAAGCCGGTTGTAATCATTAAAAATAAACAAGATTTATATTGTGCTAACAATATATTTGTGTTAAAATGTTACTTTCATTAGGCATAACCACAGCGATCAGTATGCATAAAACATTAGTGAAAAATTTACTAAACTATTTGCTAATATTATGTTTCATTTTAGAGGATATTTCCTGGGCCTTTGAAATTGAACCTTCCATCCGAATATCAAGCAACAATCTACAGGTGCAAACTCCTTTTAAGCCTATATCCGATGAAGACATTGGAATGACACTAAGATTGAAAGCACTTATAAAAGCGGCACTTTCGTACATAAATCAGGAAGTAAAGATCGATGATGAGTTGATCGCTGACTTTGACTCATGCCTTTCCCCGGCTGACGGGATGAAACATTTATGGGAACCGGTTACTTTAGACGGCAATGATATATCCTGGGCCAGGTTCAATTATCTATTGGATTTTACAGATCATGGCACAAGCATATCGGGAAAAAGGAAGGAAGGAATAAACTGGGTAATAGACTGCTCCATAGGAAAAGGGGATGAGTTCTGGGAATACGAAGCGGTAATAACACCGGATAAATCAGTATATTTAAGGATACCCGGTACGGACGACTATATCGGTGAGAGACCCGGACAAACCCAGGGTGATAGCAAGCGGAAGGGTGAAGACCCCTATTTTGGAGAAGGTCAAGGATTATTAGGGACTATGACGTCGGATGTGGCGTATAGCGTGTCAAAACGCGATTATTTGTGGGAATACCCAAGGGCTGAGAACATATTGCCGGAACTTAATAGGCTTTTTCCTTTAGACAAAATTAAAGCGGTTCTGGGCGCGGATATAGAGAGAATTAAGGTCGTCTTTCAGATATTCAGAAAAGACGATACGGCGGCGGAGTTCCCGGGAAAAGAAATATTCGCAGAGATGATCTATCCGTATAGCGGGTCGAATCAATTCGCGATAATATTCACGGAAAAAGCATATCACCTTTTCATGGAAGCGTTCAAGGATGACCTTGAACCTTTACTTAAGGCGATGATGTTTCACCTTTATAGCGAGTTTTATTGCAGAAAGCCCAGGCATATCGCTTACCTCATGGCGATACAAAAATATCCCGCTGAGATGGCGCGGCTCGCTAAAGTATTCCCCGAACTCCGGTTCGAAATAAAAGAAGACATACGAACGGATATCCTTGAAGCTACGGGGTTCAAGGGCGATCATAAAGCAGAAAAAACGTTTGACCTTATGATGTCAAAAGGGCTTGCGAATAATAAAAACTCTCTTGAAATAAAGGCTCTTTTTGGTACTGTTCGGTTCATAAAAACCGAAAGGCGATGTTCCACTGATAAGGCCTTCGACTGTTTGGGAAAGTTGATCAACGCGGGAAGCGTAACAAAAGACAATATCGATAAGGTCAATGAGTTCTTCCTAAAAGTCACTGAAAGGATGGACTATTCCGGGGATTGGATGCTTGATGAAGTTATGAGGTTCATAAATAAGATAGAAAGGAAGAAACTTGACAGGTCGGCTATCGGCATGGAGTTTCTCAGTTTTATAAGCGAGCATGATGAACACACCGCGACAAGCTCATTCAGGGTAGCCGGTATCATGGCAGAATCCGGAATAGTGAACAAGAGTAACATGCACAAGGTAAAAGAGTTGATAAACTGTCTATCCGGGAGTTTCGGGTTCGGATCGCTTGATCATAAAGCGCTTTTTAAGGCTCTTGGCAGGGCAAAGCTGCTTTCTCCGGATAGATTCGGGGAAATACACGCCCTATTGATCCAGTTGTTTTCATACAAGACAGGCACCAGAGACTGGCCTGACGGGTATAGGAGCGAAAAAACGAGAGCCATCATACGGTTGGCTAAAAAGATCGGTGACGGGAAGCTGAATGTTCAGGCAAGTGACTTAAAATGGCTGATACGGACGATCTCGGGTATGAGACATTCGGTAAGCGTTTATAATGTTGTAGATATAATGGCAGTATTCTGGGAAACCGGTATCGCTGGAAAAAAGGATCACGGTAAACTGTCGAAACTGTTCAGGAGAATGGATTCACTTCCGATACTCGATGAGGATCGCGATAGGGGCGACGGTAACCCTTATAAATCGCTGATAAAACTGGCTGAAGACACACTCGCCGGCAGGATCCATAAGGAACAGGTGGACCTGGATATGCTTATACATCTCTGTCGTGATGACTGGTCCGTAGATTCTAAACAGGAAATGTATCGGAAAATGCTTGTTTTAGGACTTACCGAAGGTCTTGGCAAAAGAGAAATAAAAGTGGTATTGGATAAATTCTCGGATGATTATTGGGGTATATCGCCGAACCTTGACGAAATGCTGGTTAATAAGGAGAAGTATAGGCTCGATCTCCCTGAGCCGCGACTGTTTGTAAGGCTTGTTAAGACAATCCCTGGAAATATTTCAAAAGCGATGAATTATATCAGTATCCTTACTGGCATACCGGGCTATAACTTCTCAAATTGCGGTGATCTCGCGGAACTCTTGGAATTAACCAAAACTGCGGTTGACAGGTTTCAGGGGCAGAACGCTTTCGAGGACGCCATTTATTACGCGAAAAAGGTGCGGGATGAACATCTTCCCGCGGACGCTATAGACCATTCGATCGTAATGAAGTTATACCGGCGTACGCATAAAAATGGAGATGAAGATACAAGGCTTCGAAATCAATTCTCCATTCTTGGATCCGCGGCCGCTATCGGGCTGGATATACGCGCCGGGTATGACGAATTGGCGGAGTTCCATGATATGTTCGGAAGCCGCTTCGAGGAGCAGTCTGAGCATGCACTTAGTGTTTATGTGAGATCGGTCATCGATGAGAAACTTGATAGGAGTCTCGTTGATATTAAATTCTTAAAGGTCCTCTTTGGCAATGTTTCACATTCATACATAGATTCGGCAATTTCAGAGATCTTGAAAACCGCCAGAAGAATAAAGATCGGTGAGCTTCCCGGCGGGCCTCTTAAAAATGGTATGCTCCTAGGGCTCGGCGAGCTATCTTCCAATTATCATGTGAATGTATTCACGACGTTTGAGCCGCTCCTCGAAGCTCTGAAAAAAGGGGATATACGTCCGGGGCTGCTTTCCCCCGATTTGTTCCTGTCGATAGAGGCGGATACAGGCGCGAATAAAACCTACGCGGCTTTATTATTTAAGACTCTCGCTGAAACAGGGGCTTTAAAAAATGTCAGTAAAGCACGGATCAAGAAGTATTTCCGAGAAGCCGGGAAGTCGATAAACTCCTGGGATGATTGGAACTCACTTGACCATATAGCTTCCATGGCCAGCTCTCTCTATCATGACGATAAGAAAGGCGTATTCGAATTGCTTGGTAAACTCGCAAAAAATTACTCCGGATCTATGAGCGTTCTAAAAGAACCTTTTTCGACTCTCCGAAACCAGTTAATGAGGATAGAACCCGAGAAACGGAAAGATATCAAAGACCTTGTTATGAGGATTTTGCAGCACCCTGACAGTAACCCGGGGAAAGCGCTTGTCACTATAGGCGCGTTCATTAATTTTTCGATAATTTCAACAGGCGATGCGTCAAATATCCAATGTTTTCTGGATAATATCATGAAGATGGAAACAGATAGAGGTGAAGCCTGGGAAATATTGACAGAACTCGCTGAGATGGGTGTGTTACACGATGAGAACATCGGCGATCACATAGCGCTATACGAAAAACTCGCTCTGGTAGAAGGGCCGGCCGCCAAAGGATTACTCCATTATGTAAGAGCGCTTAAAAACCTGGATATAGGGTCCTTAATGATGGACCTTGAACTGCTTACACTTATCGCCGGCGCGGGAGTGCGTAACGTATCAACGCTTTACGATAATCTCGGACCGGTAATAGTAGCATATTCAGAAACCAGCGGGAACGTGGGATGCGATGAATTCTTGAGAACGCTTAAGGAAGGGATAAGTGACATAATTAACAAGGGTGCCGGAGAGGACGCGATCCTTGAGTTCCTTATCGCGCTAAGGAAAGATTCAAGTCACATACTGGCCAGCGCTGTAGATGCTGTGTCACGGTCCGGATCGGCAATAACAACCTATGAGGGTTACAAATATCTTCTTCCTGACGAATTGAGGCATATAGCTCTAGACCCATCCATCGAAGAAAGAATAGCGCTAATTAATGACACGAATTTTATGAACGGAGATAATCCCGTGTATTTATATCTACTCATGCGGAAGGAAAGCCCCGCGGCGGACGAGCTTTCCTGGGAAGTGTTCAGCGGCATCTTACGCGACGGGAAAACATTCAATTCTTACTATACGGCAAGCGTGCTCAAATTCATTCAAAAGGCGGTTTTCCACGCCGAGGCCGAACTTGAACCCGAACAGCAGGAGGAGATCATAAAACTCTCTATAGCCCTGCATAAAAGCTTTCTGGAAATAGCCGGAAAAAGCGCTGATCAGGGCGCGCCGGTAGTGACTTTCAGGGAGCTGGTTAGGTTCAATGTCGATTTCTCGAAGTTCTATCTTAAGGAAGAAGGGCTGAAGAACGTATTCGAGATATTGATCCTAACTTCATACAACATATACGGCAGGGTAGTAACTGACGCCGGTAAAAAGAATGAATTTATAGAAAAGCTTTCCGAAACACTTAGGTCGAAAAAGTATAAAAAACTCCTCATCGAAGGCCAGCGGGATTCCATTACTATACGCGGTAATCTTTCCCAGCTTATAGAAAGGATCATAGACTATGGGCATTATTCGAAGCTGGATAACGAGCCCGGCCAAAACGATATCCCGATAGAAACGTCGTTAAGGGCTTTTATTAAAAGGACTGAGGAAGTGCACCGCCCGGAACTGATGATATTAGACGATGAAAATACTATATTCTTCCAGAATATGATCGAAAAGTTATCATCCGAACCAGACAGGGTCATTATCCCCGTTTATATGAACGCTTTCACCAAAAGGCAGGACCTTTTCGGCAAATATGTCCCGAAAGAGCCCATGAAGCTTGAAGACGCCGCGCGGATAATTGAACTTACCGGAAACTACGATCTCGTAACAGCGATATCCAATGTACTTGGTATCGACCGTGTACGCGCGAATGAGTATCTTCTTAAAATGAACGATCCGGATACCCGCATAGAGGAAAACGTTATAACCGCGATCGCCGCATCCATAAAGTCAGGTCCTTTGTGGAGAGAGAACCTGGTATGGGAGGACGGGATCCTTATCCGTATCGTAAAAGCCGCGGCTAAAAACAGGAAAAAGAAGTTTACGCTCCTTTTCCAGAACATTGATGCCTGCCCGGACGAGGTCCGGGTCGAGCTTAATCCGGTACTATGGGAGAATATGATAGAGATACCCGGCGGAAGCGGCAAAATGGATATTACGCCGAACCTGAATTTCCTGTTCACAATGCACGAGGGATCGCATATACAGGACCCCGCATTCATGGATAGGCCGCTAGTACATAAAATAATGAACGTAAGTGACAAAGACATAGTAACTTATATAAAGAATGAAGCAAGGCTCGGCGGGGCCGTGCTAGAGCGGCTTATGATGTTCTATAGAGCTGTCAAAGATCCGGCTAATGGAATTGATATCGAAGCCGGGCTTAACGACTTAATAGAAATAGCTAAAAGGATAAGCGGGCGGGCCGTCGAATACGGTGAAAAGGATTCCGATATAATGGATGAAGAGATATATAGGTACCTTTCCCTTAAAACTCCGGATAAAGGCTCAAAAGAAAAACTATGGCGGATGATATCTCCCCGGCGTAGGATCTTCAAATGGAAACCCCCTGTATCCGATATGGAGGTAAAGAACGGGTCGATCATTTTCAACGGCGTCGGTGTAAAGTTATCCGAAGGAACAATGCTAAAGTGGGGACTTTCTCCAAATGGGAACGTTAACAAAAAATCGGTAATGAAGATGCTCCTCGACCACTCAGGTTATACCGTTACGGACACTGAGATAGACATTTTCGCGCAGTTAGCTCGCGCTATGAAATACGGGGCGAAGGCGATACAGCTCGTCGGACCTTCCGGAGAAGGGAAAACCGAGATAGCGAAGGTGTTCTCAAATATCATAGGGTACGGCCTTAATGAAAGAACCGTTAACCAGGATACGGACCTTGCGGATATTCGTGGTGAAGTGAGGCAGGACGAGAACGGAAAGTATTATCTGCATGAACCGGAGTATATCAAGTCCATCGATAAAGAGGGGCATGTCTTCCTTGTCAATGAGGTAAATACCGGGAATAACGGAGGACTCTACAACTGGTATTTCCCGGAGATATCAGGCGCGACCTTTAAACCTCTTAATGAATTTCCGCCGATGGACGGTTCACTTGACAGGTCCAGAACCATAAACCGCGATAATTTATGGATCTTTACGGCAAATCCCGATACTACATCGGGAAGAGAAAAAACTCCCGGGAGAGTCTCGGCCCATCTCACAAATTTCTATATGGCCACGGATCCGAAGGATATAGGGCCGATATGCCGGGACCTGTTCAAGAAAGACAGCTTAAACAAATACGTTAAAAAAGGCAGGATACTGGCTAGGGTTCACAGAAAATTCTATGACTTGAAATTGAGCGGCGCGTACCGGGGAGACCAGGATGTTACCAGGCGCGAGCTTATATCAGTAAGGGATAAATTCGAGGCGTATATCAATGATAAGATCGAACCCGATACAGCGTTCAGGCAGGCTTTGTATGAGGTATACGTGTATGGATGGAGAAGCCTTATAGACGGAAAACTCGCAAGAACGACTCTTGGTCCCATGGTGAGGACCGGAGAACTGTTGTCTATGGATGTGTCGTTAAAAGCTTGTTTAAAGGATCCCAAGAAGCCGGTAATATTTTTTAACGACAGCGCGACAACGGGATTCGATCCCGGTAAGGCCATAGCAGGTATGTTTCCAGATGCTAATGTAAAGAACGTTGTTTTAAGCTATTTTCACCGTAAAAGGCAGCTTTTGGGTGGTTTTGTCCCCTATGATTCTCCGGATAAGGACGATAAGGAGATGCCGGATGAACTTAAGCACAGATTTATGAGAGGGCTGGGTATTCTGCCTAAAATGATCGAGGAGGCGAGGTTTGACCGAAACAGAAAAAAATTCATGGTTTTAAGAAATTATACCAGGCTTAATTCGAGGGTGGCGCCGATAATGAACGAGTTCCTCCAGACAAGGCATATCGCCGAAATGGAGGATATAGTCGATGAAAGGACTGCATATCAGTTAAGATCGAAATTGATCGATAGAAATATGTTCGATGAAGTTTACGGCGAATTTCTGGAAAAGAATAACGGAATAGAAAGAGACAAAGAAATAACGCGCGAAACCGCAATGCGCCTCGCCAGATGGTTCTACTCGAACGCCCCGGATAACCTCTATATCGTAGCCGAAGGGACGTCGAGCGGAGAATCCGATCTTGGCCCTCCCGAGATCAACCGGTTCAACGCGTGGAACACTTCCATTGAAATTGATGACAAATGGATCGACGGATACCTTGACGGGAAGATCTCCGGCTATCTTGAACCTTTTAAGGATGTCATAAAAGACGCTGTAAAACGGATATTCTATCTCTATGACTTTGAGGCGACATGCGGCGATAATGAATATAACCGTATGAGCGTGAGAGATATAGATAATTTCATTGAAGTATTGAGGGCTCAGGCCACATTAGACGATAAAACTATCAAGGAAACCGCTTATTACGCGATGGCTTCCGGGCTCCGGACGAAATATCTCGAGGGTCTAAAGGACATGGTTCCGGAAATTAAAGACCCTGCTGATCATATTAAAAAGATAAGGGCAAGAAGAGGCGGATATCTGTCAACTGACCCCGAATATGAACATCTCGCAGACACGGAAAAACTCGCGCGGCTTTACATGTCCTTCAATATGGCTTTCTCGGCTTCGAGGACAGTCATTTTAGAGGGCCCTACGGGGGGAGGCAAATCATCCGCGGCAAGGGATATAGCGAAAAGGATGGGCCTTCCTTTCTATGAGATACTCATGTATGACGACATTGACCCCGGCGATTTTCTCGGGAGGATGACAAAGTCAGGGAAAGAATTCATCCTGACATGTGATACGGAAAAGCGAAGGCTCCTCATCCCATTTCTCAAAGCTTATACGAAAGGCGGCGTATTCCTTCTCGATGAAGGGGCAATGGGTTTGCAATCCAAAGAGGTCATTACATTCTTAACAACGCTCGCTGAGCTTGGAGAGATCGATCTTAATGATCATCATCCCTATGCCGTCGGGAAACTGGATATCCTTACGCGTCACCCGGACTTTCACCTTGTTATTGCCCAGAACCCCGGAGGAGAGACTATGGGGCGGACAGAACTCTCTTATGAGGCGATGTCGTCAGCTTTTAAGATATGGGTGGATAATTTCATAACTCGGGCGGATTCCCTGAGGATGATCGACCATTATCTCGGAGATCTTTCGTCGAATGTGGAAAAAAAAGATAAAGCCGTAATATCGGGGATATATGAAAGCTTTTACAAGAAACACCCGGAGGACGGGTCGATAAGCCCGAGGCAGTTGATAACGTCAGTTAAAGTCATAAAAAAACTATTGGAAGAAGGGATCAATTTTAAAAAGGCCATTATCCAGGGAATGATAATCTCGTATATGCCTAATATGTCCGAAGATGAGTATGTTTCCTTGAAGAACGAGATAGTTTCGATGATCGATAAATTGATCGGGGATGACGATAGGCCAGGCTATAATGACGCGATAAGATCTACGTTCGAACAATGGGAAATGACCGCGGATGTTAAGAACTCCGATGGCATTCTCAGCTTGAACGGTTTAGTCCTCCCGTATTCACCCGGCGGATCGAATGTCGACCCGAAAACTATAAAAATAACAGAAGACCTCGCTTCATTCAACAAGGTGATAAAACATATGGCCTGGGGGATCGCGCTGGATAAGCCGGTTGCCCTCCTTGAAGAGGATGGCGCTGACTCTTTGGATATAGTGAAGAAATTCTCACTCATTACGGGATATGACATGCATGTTCTATGGTCTCATGACGAAATGAGAAAGATGCATCTTGTTTCGGGCATATTGCCTAAATTCGGTAAGGTCCTGGACAAATACGGCGTAAAAAGCAAGGACATCTCCGAAGACTTCAAGCAGGGTCTGGGCTTTTTACTTGAGCACATTGAGACGGAAGAGGATTATTTAAAGATGAAAGGCGGCGTCAAGAAGAAGCACAAGATACTCTTTTTTAACTTTATGGACGCTATCCCGGAACGTCAGCGCGTGCTTTTGAACGAGATACTGACAACTAAAAAACTGAGCGTAGAGGATGAAAACGGCGAGATAATTAATTATCGCCTTCCCGAATGGGTGCATATAGTTGTTTCATGCCCGTTAGAACACAGGTTCTCATCCGCGTTCGTGAATAGGTTCATACCGGTAAGGTTGTCTCCGGTAACGGATATGGAGGAACTGAGGCAGATAATACCTAAGAGGTTCCCGCTTGTAAGGGATGAAGAGCTTGAATGGATAAGGGAAGTGGCTTTATCGGCTTATAAATTCAATAAAGCGGGAGGTTTTAACCGCAATTACGGGTTCGCCCCGAACGACATAGAGAAACTAGCCTTGAGGATCCAGATCGAAAAACAAAAAGATATAGAGATCAACAGTTTTAACAGGAATCCACTGCACTATATGACTAAAGCGGTTTATTTAAATTACATTCGCGGCATCGAAGATACAAATGACAGGGAAAGGTTCGAGAATGAGATATTCGTGCATCCGTTCCTTGAGACGTCGGTGTTCATCGAAAGAAAATTCGGCGCGAAGATCGACACGAGCGGCAACGTTAATTTAAGCGCCGATGAGATAAGCCGTTACCTAAATATCGGGATAGATATTAACAAACTCAAAGTACCGGCGGACGAACTTGCCGAGCATAAAAGGAACATCGATATTCTCGCGAAAAGGTTCGGTAAAGGATCGCAACTTCTCCGGGAAACAATGAATCAGACGGACTCTAGAGGATTAAGGGCAGCATCCGTATATAGGAAACTTAGCGTTGAGTTTATCAATAATGCCGCTTTAGCTGACATTTATCGCCTGGAGATCACCCCGCGGGAAGGCTCGGAAACAGTAAAAATCATTGTGGCCATAAGCCGTCGGCCTAAGGCGGCTGTCCCGGAGTATGACGCTAATAAAGAATTCAATAATCTGAGAGAATTATATCACGCGCTCCCTAAAAACACCGCTAAGCCGCTTTCTTACGCGGAAGAAGAAAAGAACGGCGATGTTTATACTATCGTTTGTACAGAATCGCTGGAAAACCACGGGAGTCCTCATATCGTTTTCTCGGGAGGAGATCATAGAGTCCTTAGTATCGCGGAAATCGGCAATGATAACGGAAAGGGCGACCATTTCATGAATGAGGATTATCTCGCGTTCCTTCAGGATCTAATCGGTCTTCAGATGGATGCGTTCGAAAAAGCCAGTAAAATACTCGATCCGAGAACGATCTCCGGGGATATCATGTATCCGTTCCTTATAGAAAACCAGCCAAAGGGCAGTGATTATCATTTAAATGCTGACCTGGCCTTTAGGACAGTCGCTTATGAGGGCGCTAAACCTTTGAAAATTACCAGCGCGGATAGACTACGGGATGGCAATAAGAAGGACCTCATTACGAGTATCTTCAAGACGCATCAAGTGATCAATTGTGAAGGGGGTTGCAGAAAAAATGAAGAGGATATGCCGATCCCGGTATATGACAACTTATACGCTTTTTACATGTTCCTTGAGAAGAAACATCCCGGTAACGGTATGATAGAACTTCTGGATCTTCTGAAATACTATAATGAAGATATGACCTGCTACGGAAAGGACCCGGAACTGGCCAGGATCTTTGAAACTGTCATGACAGATCCGGACAGGATCCTTAAAGCAGGTGAAAAGCGTTCGCCTCTTTATAGCGTTAATTTCATGAATTTATCCTTACTTAAACCAGATGTGGACATGATATACAGAGATATGAAAAAAGTGATAGAGGATGAACTTTCGCAGGTGAAAAGGGACACGTTTGATATCGTAAAGGTCGATATCGGGTCGATACCTTACAATAAAGCGATCTCACCGAAACCCGGTATTGAAATACTGAGAAATGACGATAACTATATCATTAGAACCCCAGCGAAAAGATATCTTGTGCCATTGTCGGAGTTCGGTGAAAGACGTGAACTTTCGCCCTATCTGAATATCTGGAAGAAAGACAATGATATGATGCTAGAGTTCAGACTTATCAGCTCTATCGGAGGGGTCGAGCTTAAACGGGATGAGATCAATAAGTCAAACAGCCTGCCGGAAACGGAAGTGGCTACGTCTGAGTATATTTACAATACAGATGAGATCAATATGATGACATCGGCACTACTTCGTTCCTGGGAGCCGGTCATCGACGGGGCTGGAAGACTTATCCTGCCGCGTGTCGTGCTGCTGGACGGGGAGACTGCTACGGCAAAAACGACGAGGATAAGGAATCTAGCGAGGATATGGGGATCGGATCTATATATACTCAACTCTTTCCATGATATAAGCGTCGCGGATACGACCGTAAAGCTGAGCGTCGAAAAAAGCAAGGTAAAGCTCAGCGTAAGGGAATTTCTCGCCCGGTTAGGCACGGTGAACGGCCAGAGGGTGGAGATCAAAGGTAAAAAAACGTCATCGCGTTCGATACTTCTCATAGATGAGGCTAACGCTTGCCCGGAGCTCTTTACCGCCCTTATGCCGATATTTCTGGGTGAAAAAAAGTTCTCGTTCAATTACGCCGGCGAAACTTTCAACGTCGAGATCGACGATGAGGTCATGGTCGTTCTGACCTTCAATCCGCCCGACACATATTCCGGGAGGGGATTCTTCCTGGAAAAACTCCTTTTCCTGTCGGATAAATTATGGGCACCGGACCCTATGACCCTGCCTGACCATATAATCGCAGGGATACTCGGCGAATATCACAGGCGCGGAGTCACGAAAAAAGACGCCGTGTTAACAGCCGAGGATCAAGGTTCCCCCGAAGAGAGGATCGAGTCAAGTTATAGAAAGGTCGAGCCGGTCAATATCGGGGTCAAAGACCTCTCCCATCCGGATATTATGACGCTTGAGGAAATGGTAGACGATTCCAAAAAGAAGAGGACAAGGAAACGCGATACAAATGTGGAGTTCAATTTCGACTTGTCTAGATTAGCGGCCGACCTTTTCGCCATAGAAGCGTCGGATGATGATGCCAGACGTAACGCGAGGTTCACCGAACAAGTGCTGATACCCTTACTTTTAGGTTTGGGCCTTGGAGGGGTAGACGCCGAAATTATCCCAAAGGTATTGGATGGATCCAGGAAAGTCGATGAGAAATTACCCGAGATCATATCTTCGATCGTCGGCATATACGGACAGCCTTTGATCGAGGTAACTGAGCTGAAAGAGGCTCTCCGAAAACTCAAACTCTTGTACGTCGAAAAATTTAACGTTTATCTCAATGTTAACATAACGTTAAAGGATGGTTCACCTCTAATAATAATCTATCCCAAGCCTATACTTGAAAAAGTGAGTTTTCCGCAAAAAAAGTTCGAGTCGCTGGGAATGCGACAGGTCTCCTATATGACGTATTCCATGAAAAAAGAATTTCTTCTGGTGGAGGGGGGGAAAGAGGATCACGATATCTCAAAATGCGGCGGATGCGGTGGGAATGATATAACCCAACCGTCCGAATCCGATATGATCGTCGATGACGGGGATAATTATGTTATCTACGGTACCAAAATATTGTCTCTCGAAGGGATAGCTCCTCCGGTCGAGGTGATGAAATGGTTCGCGTATACGACGATGGGATTAAAAGCAGCCGAAAATCATAGCGAATCCCTAAAAAGAGACCTTGATGACCGCTGGCATCGCGGATGGGAAGAAAGAGAAAAACGTCAGAAGGAATACCAGGAATGGAGTGCAGTATGGATCCATTCGAGGCTTTTCCCGGCCATATTATCGGACTATTCAGTCGAATATCTGCTGAATTTCTTGGGATATTATCTTCTGGAGGTAAAAGACCCGGAAGACCAAAGTTGTGTTGTGGCTATGCAAATATATAACGCTTTTCTCTCCTATTTTAAATCTCATAACCGTCTCCCCGAAGACATGCCTAAAATATCGGATAAATTTGACGGGAAGACGATAGCGGCTGTCTCGGATATGATCAGAAAGGAGACATCTTCCGGTATAAATAAGATAGCTGCCGGTTTTTATGAAAAATTCGGCGAGTATTTTACGGACTTAAAGGTCCCCAAAAGAAAGATGGTAGTATATAAGTCAAGACACGTCCGAGAGAATGCGCCAATTTTAGATATACTTGACGTATTCAGAGGAGCCGGCGATATAGCCCCTCCGATGGATGATGTGGAAGTTGAGTACAGGTACACGGATGATGGCATTGGCGCACCGGAAGATAAGAAAGGAACTCAGGAAAAAGAAAAAATCAGAAAGCCCTCTCGGCTTATAGATACAAAAAATAAAGATCAAAGAACCACAAAAAGCGTCATAGGACAAAAAGGCGGCGGTGTCGCTTCGCCGAAGTCAGTAATGATCAGGGATGAGATTCAGACCCTCCTGAGGATATCACCCAGGTTGACATCAAGATTCCTTTCGATATTCGCGGGACTCCCGGATATAAGAAAAATATTCTCCGATTCCGGCGACGAACTCGACATAGAGAAGATAATTACCGGAGACCTGGAGCCATTTTTTCGCAAACGGGTCGAAAGCAAGATTGCGAAACTCGATTGCGGCATCACGATCGACATAAGCGGATCGGTCGGAGGGGAACTCGCTGAAAATTATATGAATATGGTCAGGTTATATTCATCGCTGTTCTATTACGCATCGGTCAGGAATAAGGATGTTTCATTCTCCGTGAGCAGTTTGGGTTCAACATTCAAAAAATTCATCGAGTTCGGCGACTCGAGAAAAAAAGCGGTGATAGAGCAAAAACTGGGAAAGGTCAAGCAGCTATTGTCCTCCGAAGGGACCGATATCCCCGCAGCTATCAGAGGAATAACCGAAAAATACGCTAAAAGGACGTCGAAGAACAAGATGGAGATCGTGCTGACCGATGGCGATGACTGTTCCGGTACGCCTATCGAAAAACAAATAGAAATGATCAAAGAAGCCGAAAAGAAAGGGATCGATATAATCTTTGTAGGTATAAATACGAAAAGCGTCGCCAATTATCCTAAATATCTACTCCTCGACCATAAACCTTCTACGGAAGAGCTTATGGACCTAATTATGAAGCTGGCTATGTTAAAGAACCGCAAAGGGATGCTTCCCGAAGGAGATATCGGGGCATGGTTCGGTAAGAGCGTTCCGATAAAAAAGGAAAAGAAAAGAACGAATGAGCCGCAATATGTAACGGCGCCATCTATTTCTCCGTTAATTATGCTGTTGGGGTGGTGGGCCTTAATTATTCCTATGATGTTCATCGCGCATGACATTGTGGTTTATCTGCTTAACAATAGCCATCAATTTACCAAATGGTTGAAAGGGCATGAAATTATCGGCAACACGTTGAGATCACTTTGTAGTGATTATATCCTCTTGGGAAAGCGATATTATCCCAACGAGCCGGTAATGGCCGCTCCTCATTCTGCCGGAGTGAATGATCGGATCATTGCGGGAACATCGGATAATGATCGATACGCACCCGCTCGATATTTGCCTCCTGCCGGGGCGGAAGTTGTTCATAACCGGGTAACGCCCCTGAAAAAGGACACAGCTAAGATGCATGCGAAAGCGTTAGTCGCCGCCGGGGACATATCCAGTCCTGAAATGACGGCTAAACTTATTGTAGATAAGCTCCTATCGCGCGCTATGACCGGAAAAATAGCGCTGGCCTTTGATAAGGATCTCGGGGGCCAGAATTCAACCATTATACTTTCCGTATTTGAAGAACTGGCGAGACTTAAAAAGACCAGGAAATTCAGGAGGATCCTTGAGAACGTTGAGGTCGTGATAGGTGAACCCGCGGAACTGGCGAAAAATATCGACGATCTTATGACAAGAGATTTCGAGGTCTTTATGTTCGCGAGGGAAACGGAGAGGGAGCGATTCCTGAAAAAAGAAGAAGGAATGCGCGCGGTATATGTAAACGAGAGCGCTCATCCGGACATGGCATATTATCCGCTCGCGGAAATAGTGGCGATATCCCTCGCCCAGGCGTTCGACCCGAAGACGATCGAAAGGATAGGGAAAGCTTTCGAGAAACTCAATATAAGCCCGGAAAATATCAACAGGGTAACCGCTCTCGTGTTTACGCTTATCCCTGAGGCCGTTGAACTAGATAAACAGGAATATATCCGTAGATACGCGGTTCTAAAACGGTATTTGAAAGCCGCGTAATGTAAAAGATCAAGGAGCGATTATGTAAGTTGGAGCCGAAAGCTCATGAAAAAGAAAAACGCGATAAAGATAGCCGTTAAACTTATCTCGGCGTTCCTTGTGACCGTACAACTCGGCGAGGAAGTACCCTCGGCCGAGCCCGTGACTTACATGAACCGTCCTTCCGGAGAGACCCTTGCCGTCGAGTCCATTTTTACAGGAGGCGATGAGGCGAAGCAGATTGAGATAAAGCTGGCTTTACTTATCAGGCTTATAAAAGAGGATAACATGAGGTTCAAGGATTTTAAATATAAAATACCCCCTTGCGGGAACGGTATAAGCTACGTTATAGATCTTGAGAATAAAACCGGCGGCACGGGGAAAAGGTCGTGGGATGTTCCGTGTATGATCACTGACGATAGAGGCGGGTTGCAATTAAATGTTAAGGCCCTTGTTAAGGGTGACGGCGAGGTAAGCATAGTTTATCCATGGGAAGCGGAAAAAGGTACCCCTTCGGTCGTAACGGACATAAGTCCGGACAAACTGTCAAAACCTTCAAACGGCGCCTCTTCGGCGGTTGTTTTAGAAGGAACATCGACAGGACAAAGCTGGGTTAAAAATTTCATCTATAAAGCGTTAACTCCTTCCAATATGCGTATAATTGTCGTGATAATCGCGACGACAGTATTCGGGATCCTGGCCAATACGTCATTCCCATGGGTTCTCAAAGCGCCGTATTTTGTCAATACCGCTATATATTTCTTCCTAAGCGAACTTATATCCCAAACATACGAACGCATTAAAATAATGCAGTAAAAAGGCGTATGGAAACCCTATGAATGGGATAGAATGGCGATTGTCGCGATCTTATGCGGAGCATTTTTCGGGGTAGTATGGGACCTGCTATATAAGGGATATCTGGGATTTATCCCTAACGATACACTCGCCGGGAAAATGATAAGGCCATACATGGATATGTCCAGCGCTACGATCCTTTCCGTTCTATGGCCGTTTTTTCTTCTCGGTTTTTGTGAAAAGTATAAAGCCAAAAGGCCAGAGGGTGTAACGTTAAGGAAATACGCCGTCGATACGGTCAAGGCTATCTGGAACGAGAAAAAAGATAATTTCGTCAAAACGATAGTAGCCTGCTGGCTGATATGGTATCCGCTGCAATTGTGGAATATTAACAGGATAGCCGGCTCCGGTGATATGGTCTCGGCCATCGCGGTATTTGAGCTCCCCTGGGCTATTTTCTGGATACTCCTCGCGGGTTTTAAGGGTGCCGATAAAAGTTATGGGTCCCTGCCGGGTCGAATCGCGTCTTTCGGGGTAGGTTCATTTATCGGTTTCTTTATGCTTAGGATAGGTGTTTTGTACGGTATATTAGGTTTCGTCGACCCTTTTTTGAATATCCTGGCACCGGTTTCAGGGCTGATCGCGATATGGATATCAGAAAACTATCCCTGGCAAAAAAAGTCCGATGCCGAACCTGAAAATAAGATCTCTCCGGGAGTTCTAGCGGAGAGCTCATCGCTTAGCCCTATTCCCGATAGCCCCGATGATAGACCCGCCGAGGAACTAATGACGGATCCGGATAATGCCGGTAAAAAGCGGATATTATTCGATTACCTTGAAAAGTCCTCCGGCCCGGATGCCAGGAATATCTCCGATCCGGAAGAGGTGGCAAAAGGGCTTATCGAAACCGTAATTTCGAAGTTATTGGAAAAAGACCGTAAAATTGTCATAGCTGTGCATCACGACATAAACGCCGCACAAACCGAAGATATCGCCGGGCTATTGAGAACGTTCACAAGACTAAAGGGTTCGAGGGGTTTCAGGGAATTAATGAGCGATCTAGTGATAATACCTTCTTTTACCTCCGGCGCGGACCTTGAGGAACAGCTAAAAAGGAATAATGTCGACTCGTTAAAGAAAGACGACGTGATCTTTACTTTCAATCCATCAATTAAGAATAACGTCATATCTGTCTCCCAGGGTTCTATTATTCCGGTATTCATCGATGATAATGCTGTAAAAGGGGGAGGGTGGTACTATCCCCTCGCGGAAATAATACTAATTACACTGATGAAATACCACTTGAATAGAACGGCGGAACAGCTAAAAGACATTTTCGGTCCAACGGCCCTGTCCGGGGACAATATCGGAGATATCATGGACTCCGGCACAGAGGCTTATCTCATATTCACCATCTTGCCTAAAACCGAAAAGTATCCGCCGGGAGAAAGGGTAGACAGGTGCGCGAGGATAAAACAATTCCTCATGGCCGCTTAACGTTGAAATATCGATAGTGAAAATAAATGAAACACGGCTATTATGAAGTGTTAATGCGTTTATTGACGATGGCGTAAATGAGATGGGAACCTTCTACCGGCACGAAAGCGAACTTCTAGTTCAGCTTGTGGCCTGCATTGCTATATTTGCAAGGTCCACGCACAAGGCTACTTCGGGAGGTGGGACAGGCAAAGTGCCGTACGAAGAACCCCATCTCCTTTACGCCCTCACCTCTGGCGCGAATATATCCAAGGGTATGTAAAATGATGACAACACACACAATGTATAATATACTCAGAGATGTTTGAATAATGATCTTGGAGGAATATGGTCATAAAATATGAAAGGGTTAACTTTACATTAATAAACTTATTGATATCAATTTTATTGATTTATCCAAACGAGGCACATTCGCAGGACCAGGATAACTCTTCGATTGGTTTGAATAAGACCGAGATCGTTTTAGAAAGTTTCCAGGGGGAAGCGGCTAAAACAGCTTCGTTCACGATCACCAATCAGACAGGCGAAGAAAGGTCATATATGGCGATCAAGGATTCGCCATGGGTGTCGGTTAAGCCGGTAAAATGCGCGTTAAAGGCCGGTGAAGGCAAAGAAATTGAAGTGTCGTTCGATACCTCAAAAATGGATCCGGGAGAACACAAAGCGGCTATAAGCGTTGAGGAACCTCTTACCGACGCGAATGCAGAGACGATAAAGATCAGTGTGACGATCAAGCCCAGGGTAATGATACTTGTTAACCCGGCCGCAATATCCTCAAAGCTCACAGCCGGGAAGTCGGATAAAGGGGCTTTCAAAGTCAGTAGCGCTGGGGCCGATAAAGTGTTTTATAAGATCTCTTCCGATGTCACATGGGTCTCTTTCGATACAAGGGGCGGGGTTATATTTAAAGGCGATATAGCCGATGTTATGTTCGATATCTCGACGGAAGGTCTTCCTCCGGGTGAACATAAAGCCGCTATAAAAGTTGAAAGTTCAGAAGCCGCGAATAGCCCCCAGACGATAGATCTCGCGTTGACAGTAACGGATGACGGGCCAAAGCCGAAGATAGAAATAAGCGCGGACGCGCTTGAATATGAAGTTAAAGGCAAAGACCCTTCACTGCCTCAGGCTTTTCTGATCTCGAATGAGGGAGGTGGCAAGCTCAACGCGAAAATATCGGCGAATGTTCCATGGTTAAAGATCTCGCCGGATTCGGGTAAGGCTGGGAAGAATGAGGATATAATAATTTCTGTTTTTTGCGTGAACGAAGGGTTATCGGCAGGCGATAATAAGGGCGTAATAACCGTTTCCGGCGATAACGCCTCAAATAGCCCGATCGAGATAGCGGTCAGCGCGAATTATGAGGAAAAACCCGAAAAGAACACGGAGGATAAAGAGCCCGAAATACGTATCGATCCGGCCGAACTTACCGCGCGCGCGGCGCGGGGCAAGGACCCTATGAAGGGCGCTCTTTACATTGAAAATTCCGGTAAAGTCGACCTTGTTTACGAGATCGTAACAGAAGATAAATGGCTGTCAGTTAAACCGTCGAAAAAAGAGCTAAAGCCCGGCGAAAGGTCCGAATTAGAGGTCATCTACAAGACATCTGACCTTGGCGTTGACGCGTATTCCTCGGAGATGGATGTTAAGGTAAAAGACTCGGATACGGTCTATGCGATACCGGTAGCGCTTACGGTCGATCCGCAAAAAAGCGGAGTTAAAAAGAAAGAGACATTGAGCTCCGAGGAGGCGAACGAATGGTGGCAGAAAAGCCCGTGGAATAAAATGCCTGAAAAGGGTGAGACCATATACACAAGAGGGACGCTTCCGCCTCGCCCGCTTATCCCGTTCATCATGACATTTGGGAATAAAGCGGATAAAGACATATCATATATGGATTTCAGGGACAATAAGGAGATCACTCTGAGTTATGGCGATTGGAATAAACACATGGGCAGCATTTCCTTTACTGACGAAAATGGCAAGTTCCTTTATGGGGTAGGCGATCCTATCCTATGGGAAGTCACTGTCAACTATGCCCTTTACAGCCCCTGGGCGGAACGCTGGGGATACGCCCTGGAAAAATATTATTACGCCGGATCATATTATGAAGGTTGGACAAGCGAGCCTTTATCCGGGACAGACGCGGATGAGGCGGTCATCATTAAAAAGCCGGAGTTTAACGATAAAGGGAAAAAGGTTCGAGAACAATGTCATCTTATCGCGGTTAAGGGAGGAGCCGTTGTCGATATATACGGGACGATTAATATCGAAGTATGCGTAAAAGTAATGGGTAAAGAGATCGATCTTAAAGAATTACTGGAGCAGGCTTTAAAACAGACTTCCGATAAGAAATGGACGAGTTTATATAAGCCCGATAAAGGCGATCCACGATACGATAATTTACTACCGCGGCTAAAGCCGTTTGTCAGGAATATGGGCACGCTTGACCCGCATTTCATTGATTACCGTCCTTTGGCCGGAGGTAATGACGTTAATAAGCAGATCAGCCTGGGATATACTACTTTCACGCTTCCTAATAAAGCAAAAGAATGGAGATGCGAGGTCAATAACCTTTCTTTCTTCTATCCTGACAATAACGGGAAGGAACAGTCGGAAAATATGGTTAAATACAGCTTAGAAGGCTATAAACAGGGATATTACGCTAACTTGCATGAAACTCATCCCATATCAAAAGGTGACGAAGGCTATCTAGTGATCTTGTACAACACCGATAACAATGGCGAAAAATACCTGTCAGGATACCAGTATATAATCCGTGTCGGTACATCCGTGATTAAATTTGCTTTTTCTGAAGGTAAGGGAGAACCTCCGGCTGAGATCGTCGATGACCTTATCGCTCTCGCAGGTAAAATGGATTATGACGAATTGTTTAACGAAGCTTACGCCCAGATCACATCAGGTGAGATAAGCGTCCAGGAAGATATCCCTAATGAACCTGACTTTTCCTTAGATGCCGAACCTTTCGAGATAACCGGGCCCGAAGATGTCTCCGAAGAAGACACGCCGCAAGCTATAAACCCTCAGGTCGGTCAAAATAACCAGGCCTTGAACGCGGCGAATACCCCAAAAACCGGAGACAAAAGCGCTAACGGCCTTGTATATTCCGAAACTTTCAATGATTGGGTTAAACCGTCGGTTTATGATAACGAGATCAAACAGAAAGAGGCCGGGCGCATATGGATGGGCGACAAACGCGGATGGGAAACGGCCGATGAAACAAAGGATAAAGACGCGCTGAATGAACGTTATGAGACTGGCCGAAAAGAGTCTGACGCGGCTATGAGTGCTGCGCTTAAGACTATTACGGACGATATCAGCGCGACAAAGAATAAGATCAACGAAATGGAATCCAGACGTGAAAAGACCCAAGCGCTGCGCGATAAGTTGAACCAGCTTGAAGACGAAAGAAAACAGGCTGAAATTGACTCAAGATGGAACGGCAGCGCTGTCCTAAGCGATACCGCTTATAAGGTTGGCCGCGAAGCCTTTACGGGGTCAAACGAGGACGGGGAGACATCATATAAAGCCATGGCCCTTAGAATGCTCATGGGAGCCGCTACCGGAGGAACATCGGAAGCCGTTTACCAGACCGCCGACGCCGGTTATCGCATACATGATAATGTACTTAACGGCGACAGCGTTACAAAGGCCATAATAAGGACGGCCGGAACTATGGCGGTCGAGGAAGTCATAGGCCGGGCACAGGGCGCGGTTATATCCTGGGGATTGAATAAAGGTTCTTCTGTAGCTAAAAAAGTGCTGGGAGGCGCCGCCAACTCATCATCTGAGAACATTGACATAACTCCTCAAATAGCCAAAAAAGAACAAGCCATGAAAAAAGCGTTAACATTAAAGAACGAGACGCAAAAAGTCGAAGCCGTCAAAAAGTTGTACCAGGAAGGCGGCATGAAGGACCTGTCAGCGCTTGAAAGGTCAGGGCGCATCAATGCCGTCGAAGCTAAAGAGATCAATAAAATTATAACGAAAGAGGTTAATGAAGCCGTCGATAAAGGCGTAAAAAGTACCATCCAGCGCTTCAAAAAAGCTACAGGCGTCGATATCAGCGAAGTAATGGTTGGAGACTCAGGCTCAAGCGCCGGTAAGCTATTCCGCTCGGTCAATACCGACGCCGACAGGACGACCCTGGTTACGTTCAAGAAAGAAAGTCTCCAAAAATACGCCGATACGAATTGCGGCGGAGATGTTTCAAAAGCTTATGACGAGCTATCAAAGTCATTTGCCAAGGACCAGGACAAGCAGGTGAACAAATTTCTAATGAAAAAAGGCCTCACGGCCGGAGATGTCGACTATAAGACCTATGACAGGATAGGTTCCTCCTCAGGCCATGCCGATTCATATTCGGATGGTTTTGTGAGGACACAGCAGGCGGCAAAAGGAACAACTACGGTTTATACAGGTCTCGGCGGGAACGGCCAGGTAAAAGCCTATAAGACCTCTGGCCAGGCTATGACCGACCGCGAGGCCCTCAACAGGCTCGATATCTCCGGTGATAGGGCTTTACTGACGAGCGGTCCCAAAATAACCGCATCAGAATCGAATTCCATCATCGGACAACAGATGAAAGCCCTTTCAAAGCCGGATATAAGCGCGGAAAAAGCGTCGAAAGCGTTGCTCCGAACGGATAAAGCCGAAGCTTTAATGAATAATAAGAATATTGACCCTGATCTCATCGAAAAAGCCCGTCTGATCCGCGAAAGACCCCAGGACGTTTCAAAGATCCTTGGAGACACCAGTGAAAAGGAATTTGTGGAAAATATAAGGAAAGCCGTCAATAGTTCAGGCGTACGGAACGGTGAAAAGTAATACCATGAGTTACAAAATATGTGATAGGATATGTAAATGAACCTTAAAGATAATAACAATAAGCCGCATCATTCCGAAGAGGAGATCCAAAAGTGTATAGATATCCTGACAACGCTTGTCGGTGATAATAAATACCTGGCGCAGTTATCGGAAGAGAAGCGCAAGACTCTTTTGAACGTGTCCGGCCAGCTCTCCAGGCCTGACCGTGATGAAATTAGAAGACGCAGGATGGCGAGCCGGGCCGAGAAAAAGAAGAAGATCGTAACATATGAGCGAGAACTTCGCGCGGCGACCGGTATCCGAAGCGCCCGAGAGGCGTCTGTATTTACCGCGCCTAAACAGATCGCGCCTGAGGATGGAGCAATAAAAGACAAACAGCCGGAACTAGTCAATTCCCGTGACTGTTATATCTGTAAAAGCGCTTTTACCAAGGTCCATTTCTTTTACGACGCTTTATGCCCGAGCTGCGCTGATTTCAATTACAATAAACGTTTTCAGACGGCTCCTTTAACGGGCCAGGTGGCATTGATAACGGGATCCAGGTTGAAGATAGGGTATCAGGCGACGCTCATGATGCTCCGGGCCGGCGCCAGGGTCATCGCCACTACGCGCTTTCCGGTAGATTCAGCGCTCCGCTATTCACGCGAAAAAGATTTTGACGAGTGGAAGGACCGCTTACATGTGTATGGCCTTGATCTAAGGCATACACCGAGCGTTGAGATATTCTGTAACTATATCGAGCAGAAATATGACCGCCTGGATCTATTGATAAATAACGCGGCTCAAACCGTGCGCCGTCCGCCGGGATTTTACGCTCATTTGATCGATAATGAGAAAAAACAAGCTGATGATCTTCCGGAAAGCGTCAGAATGCTTCTGAGGCCTTTTGATGAGTGTAAAAAGCAACTTAGGGCTATGGACCATAACAACGAGACTACTGACCTGTCTCTTCCTGCATCCTGGAACGGGAAAGCCCCGGGTATAGGGATATTCGCCTCGGCCAGGCTCTCTCAAGTGCCGTACGCGTACGATCACTCTCTGCCCGTCGAACAAGTCTTCCCAAAAGGCGAATTGGACGCCGATCTTCAGCAGGTCGATCTCAGGGCGACCAACAGCTGGCGCCTTCGCCTGGGCCAGATACCGACCGCCGAGATGTTCGAATTACAGCTCGTGAACGCTATCGCGCCGTTCGTCCTCTGTAACAGGCTGTCGGTGATGATGAAACGCCAGAATACCGGCCAGAAACATATAGTCAATGTCTCCGCAATGGAAGGAAAGTTCAGCCGCTACATCAAAACCGCCTGTCATCCTCATACAAACATGGCTAAAGCCGGTTTGAATATGCTAACCCATACCTCAGCTCGAGACCTTGTCGAAAGCGGTATCTTCATGAATTCCGTCGATACCGGCTGGGTCACCGACGAGGACCCCGCCGCGCTTTCCAAACGCAAGCAGGAAATCCTGGATTTCCAGCCGCCCCTGGATATAGTCGACGGCGCCGCCAGAGTTTGCGACCCGTTTTTTGACGGAATACTTACTGGTAAACACTGGTGCGGCAGGTTCCTCAAGGACTATTTCCCTGTAGAATGGTGATATCGTAGATACATACAAACATTCTAGTATTTCAGTTTTCTTCAGCAAGTCGGTCATCGCTTCATATGGCATCACCATGCATTAGTATATTATAAATCTATATATTTTTTTTGCAAAATACTGTAATTAAACTAGTTTAATCAATATACCATGATAACTTACGAAAATGTACACATGTTATTAGAATCATGATTTTCGACTAGTTAGCTCTAAAAAATGGTCATCATTATTCATTAGTTAGTATTCTAAAAATTAAGTTATATTTTTTGCCTCTGACATACCCACAGTGTAATATTATTATATAAGTTTATAATAAGCTAACGCCAAGGGGATTTCATTGCATGAAATTTAAAAACTTTGTAAAAATTACAGCTATCCTGGTAACTGTTTCGTTCCTCCAACAGAGTACGTTCGGATACGCTCAATTCGAGTATGGGGATAGCACTATCACTAAGACCGATCTAGGCGGGAATGTAGAGGAGAAAAGCGTATCATTTGTGCCGTCTTCTTTAGCCACAATAAAAAGATCCTATACCGGCGATGATAAGAACGCGCCCGGAATCATACATATCCAGGATGCCCATTGCGTTTATCCGTGCCAGGAGAGGATAAATACCATATTGGAACATTTGGAAAAAGACCGCGGGATAAAAAGGATTTTTCTCGAGGGCGGTTCGGGCCGGTATGACCTTACGGTCTTCAGGCAAATAGCTGACAGGGAATTGAGAAGAGAGGTGTCGGAAGTTTTTATGAAAGAGGGCGTAATTAACGCCGCCGAGTATTTCGCGGCGAATAGCGACAGGGAGATCGAGCTTATAGGGGTCGAGGATCCGGCTCTATACATGAGGAATCTAGGCGTTTTCAGGGAGACGAATAAGTCCATCGCGGATGAGACGGGGCTACTCGAGAAGTTCAAAGTTCTTATGAAAAAGATAGCTTCCGGAGTTTTTTCTGAGGATCTGGCCGTATTTTACAGTTTTTACGAGGGGCATAAGACGGATAAGATCGGACTTGCCGAATATATCATGTACCTTTCCAAGGTGACTGGGGCCGCCCCGGGTATGAGATCACCGGACGCCGGGAACATAGCGAAGATAATGAAAATATCCGCGATGGAAAAAGCCGTCGATTTCAGGAAAGCCGAAAAGGAAAGAACGGATATGCTGGATCACCTTTTCAGGACCCTACCAAATTCGATAAAAGAGAGGCTCTTGACCGAGATGGTCGCGTACAAGAAAGGGGAACGTTTAGACCTTGAGTTCAACGAGTATCTTGCTGGCGTATTCGGGAATACGGGTGAAAGCGCCGGGGTACGTCATGAGGAGCTGGATAAATATATCGAGTATTTGAGGGAATGGTCTGGAGTGGACAGCTTTAAACTGATGGAAGAGATACCGCTCATGGAGAACGAGATTAAAAAGCGCTTCGCCGCGAACGCGGGAGAGCGAACTCTCGTAGATATCTGGGACAGGGTCGAGCAAACTGAAAAAATCCTAGGGTTCAAGCTTGTGAGCGACGAATATGTCCGGATCAAAACCGATACGTTTAAATACACTTTCGGGGGGATACTTGAGGATATGAGGAAAGCGTTCGCAGTGGATTTTTCAGAAGATATTGAAGACCTGGTAGCCGAGTTGGGAAAAGCGGATCGGGATAACCGGTTAATTAAAAATGTCCTGGGATTTTACGAATACTCGTTCGAGCGGGACGGGGTTTTTATCGAGGAGATAAACAACGCCGGGCGGCAGGGAAACGGTGCCGGCGACGGGGTTAGTGTTTTTATGACGGGAGGGTTCCACACCGGCAATATCTGCTCGCTTTTAGAGAAGAACGGCATGTCTTATGTTTCGGTCATACCGAAATTCGACAACGAGGAAGGTTCGTCCGAGAGGTATTTCGGGATACTCGCCGGTAAGAGGGAGGGCCTCGTGGGCGGTATAACCGCGGCGATGTCGAACCTTCAGGTCCCGACGCTCCTCGACCAGGCGCTCGGCGCGGAAGTGTGGGGGAAGGGCGGAATAGGGCGGATGGAAGCGGCGGTATATGTTCAGACGCTGGTCTCAAAAGGATATAGGGTAGAGATATACGACGATGTGACGGGAGAAACTCTTTTCTCTTACGGTAAGGGCGGAAAACTCATCCGCTGCGCCCGGACGAATTTCCCGCGAGAGGTGCATGAGAGATTTATAGCCGAGACGGAGGGCGATGCCGGCAAGGCAGGCATCGCGGGTGAGGAAGTGGCGGACGACGCGAATGTGAACGCGGAGAATGTCGGGAAGGTACTTAAGGAAAGGGTGTACCTGCGGGATGAAGAGCTTGAAGCGCTAGTTAGCGGTGTCATAGACTACCATAGCAAATTTAACGAGCTACTTGAAGGGGTAAGGAAGGCGGCGTCCGACCCCGCAAGGTTCAAGATATCCATACGCGAAATAAAAAGGTTCTCGGATGATTTTAAACGCATTTTTCTCGCGCTTGTAGCATCAGGCTATGAGAGGACGGATTCACTGACCACGGCTATAGGGTACGCTTCAAGGAATATCTACATGGATATGCTCGACGAGAAAAGTCCTGAGTATCAGGCCATGGCTCGATTAATGGCGGATACCGATATTTTAAGTATCCCCGGGATCGTAAAAGGGAACGGCGATAACCTGTTTGACAGGACATACGCTAAAGTTGCCAGGGCTATTGATAGCGGGATACCCGCGCTATTCATAAAAGACAAGGATGCGCTCGGGGCTCTCGAGCGGGCGATAAAGAAATACTCGCAAAAACCCGGAGTCAAGGTCGTGAATATGGAATGCACGCCGGCGAGCGACTCGGCTCAGCTTATCGGCGGGTTCATGCCGAAGGGGAGGGTCGATGTCGCGGAGGCTTACAAACGGGTGGGTATGGCTATAAGCGGCAAAGCCGCTTTATCGATAATCGAAATACTCGCTGAACTTCTCGATAAAAAGAAAGAAGAGGTCACCGAAAAGGAAAGAAAGGACTTCACGGAGATATATGACGAGGGGAAGGGCGACGAAGGGCTAATTATAGCCGCGGCTATGGTCCTAGAGGACCCGAAGTCGTGGCGTAACAAGCTAGTTTACGAAAAAGGGCTGCTCGCGCGTATCATCGATAAATGCAAAGAGGATAAGGACACGACTTATATTTTCAACATTGAGAACATAGAAGCCCTCCCCGGAAGGATCCGCGCCCAGCTTAACGCTTTCCTCCTGACAGGCGAACTCCGCGTCCCCGGCGCTCCCGGAAAAAAGGACAGAAAACTTATCGCCCCGAAGAACCTCCGGATAATAGCGTCGATGAGCGATGAGGCGGTACTGGAGGACGGAGCTTTCTACGACAGGTTCCTCCGGAAAAAAGTCGCAGGAGCGAATGAAGATGACTTTAGAGCCTTGGCAAAAAAGGATCTTCCCGAAATAAAGGAAGATACCGTAAAGTTCCTGTTAAAATTCAGGGAAGAGCTGAATTCCGGGGTATCCGAATGTTCCCTTGCCGATCTGATGGGCATCGTTAAATATGCCGCGGAAGCGGCATCCGTAAATGGCGACAGTGTGGATCAGTTAGTTATCGCGGCCTATGAAACAGGGAAATATTTTGACGCTAAGGGCGTTTCAAAGGAGAAGAGGGCGGATCATGATTCCGTCGTTATGACATCGTTCGCCGCGATGAATGATGACAGTTCATTGGCTCCGGGTGATGTGAGCGGAGTATTAGATCTTTTCTGGGATCCGGCGAGGCCCGGCTCGGGCCCTCCGACCTTCGCGTGGGGCGGTCCGGGAGGGCTGGACAGGGCGACGCTTATAAAGATCTTGCGTCATATAGCCGTCGTCGCGGGCGGCAAAAGCGAGATGACGATGGGGGAAATGTCCGGCGTATTTCAGGATGAGTTCGGCGCTCTTTTAAATACTGAAGTGGTGGATCGGTATAAAGGGAAATTCGGGGATAAACCGGTCGATGAGTTCGTGTCTCTCCTCGTATTTGCCGTTGATGGGAATGACAGAAGTGGCGTAATAGTAAATCTTCTCGAGCCGTTCGGTCCGGCCGCGGGTGGGGCGGGAACGGATATCGCCGAACTTATGAAAGTAAAGAACTCGGGCATGAGATATGACCGGGGCGAGAAAAAAATAATTTTTGATATTTACGCTCCCGGACTTAAGATCAATAAAGATATTTCGGATAAGCTCGAGCGGTATATCTCGGACAGGGTTAAGCAAAAGGGTAAGGGGGGATTCTCCCCGGATGACGAAGATGGGGCTATCCGAGACTTTTTCATGGACGAGCTCGACTATTTCATCGGCACCGACGAAAAACGCATGCTTTCAGCGGTAGCGCGGTCGATGGAATACGGTAACGGGGTCATAAGGATAGAAGGCGCGACCGGCGCCGGTAAAACTTATACGGCTGAGCTGCTCTCCCGCATCATGGATTTCGGCGATGAAGTGAGGTCGCGTTTCTATTCGGAGCCGGTCAATAAGGAGACCAAACTCGCGAGGTTCCTCGGCTATTTTCGCGCCGACAAGTTCGGCTATTACTCCATAGACCAGACGACCCCTTTCCTGGATATCTTAAAATATGGCGGCGTTGCCGCCGTATCCGAGATGAATACGTCCGTTAAGGACGAATACGCCAAACTCGCCTGGTGGTTCATCCAGTTCGCCCGCGGAGACAGGGAGATATTCCTGAACGAATATCCCAGGAAGGGCGAGAACGGCGCCATAAGCCCGTCGATAAAGAGACACCCGAAGGCGCTCATCATAATCGACGTTAACCCCGAAGATTACGAGGGGAGGGGCAAATTCCCGCGCGAGCTTATCGAGAACACCCCGAGCGTTTATGTCGACGAGAAAATGAACGATCTGGAGCATATTAAAAAAGTGACGAGAGCGTTCCTGAAACATATAGACGACGGCGAAAAGAAAGACGCGCTCGTCGACTTCATAGCAGGCGCGCATGTGAAGATCTTCGACAAGGTGAAAGAAGCGAACGAGAACGGGGACAGGTATCCGCCTTTGAGTTACAGGGAGCTCGCGAGGGTCACGAAGAGCATACCCGCGGGGCTTGCCATGAATGAGTCCCTGGTCATGGCCGAAAAAGCGGTGAACAAATATTACATCAAGGCGTTCGTTTCGGAACAGATAAAAAGCGATCTGAAATTAGGTCTTCTATTGTGGTCGGCTACCGAGGAGAGGGACGAGATAATAAAAGATGTTCTGTTCGGCAACCCAGAGGGAAGGAGCCCGCCTGTCCTGGTCACATCTTCGTCTGATGAAAACCCGTTCGAGGATATCGATTCGGCGGTCAATATGTTCAAAGAAGAGAACCCCGATAAAGAACTTTACCGTGAACGCGTGAGGGTAACCTGGTTCGATGACGAGTTCAAGCTTTTCGGCGGGTTCCTGCCGATATCCATCAGGGAAAAAGCCTCTGCAGCCGCGGAGAGGTTAAAGGTCCTCCTTGCCGACGCCGGGACGAGAGATAAGGCGAACGGTATATACAGGGAGCTTCAGGCGAAGAGCGCTCAGCCTGTCAACGACCTCCCCGAAGATATTTCCGGCCTCGGCGATAACTTCATCCTTTCTTTAAGCGAAGCTCTTGACGCGCTCCGGAGCGGGCGTGAATGGACCCAGGCGCTCAGGTATGAGAACGGGATAATACCGAGGCTTATCGATGAGGCGGAGAGAGAGCGGAAAGCTAAAGGCAAAGACGCGAAAATATTCATTATCGAACTCGAGAATATCCACAGGATAAAACCTGGTCTCGCCGTCGCGTTCAACTCGATCCTGCAGGAAGGCTACTATTATGATCCCGCGAGCCATACGAGAAAACAGGTCCCCGCCAACCTGAAGTTCGTCGCGACAAGCGTAAGCGAATCGCCCCTTCCGTTCTCCGTGGCTGAAGAATCGAGGTGGGTGAGGCTTAAACAGACCGAGAGGGTTTTTGACCCCCTGGACACGGGTTCCGCTTTTCAGGGGATCATACCGGCCATGATACGGGATGAGCGGAAAAAGAGAGTGGAGGCCGGCATGCCGGACGGCGGGGAAGATCCGTCTACGGACGACTTAAATAAAGTCACGCAGTCTGTGCTGGCATATCTTAGGCCATATTTCATAAATCACCTGACATCGAGCAAAGAAGCTAAGATATTTGTAGCGGATTTCATCAAGGAGCTTACCAGCATTCCCGATATGGTAAAACTCATACGTGATGACGACGAGGGCTTTTTAAGGCTGATCTCGCGTTCTTTCGCTTTATCGGCGGCGATGTCTTTCAGGGGACAGGGAGCGGGTGACTCCGTCAAAAAAACGTGCCGGGGCTATTTCGATACGACGCTCGCCGGAAAAGAGGCGCTCGAAAAAGACGACCTTCTCGAGGATATAGACGAACTGGTCCGGGTGGAAGCCGCTACGTTCCACGCTTTTAACTCGGACAGGATAGTCCTTTACGAAGGTCCGCCGGGCGGCGGTAAGACCGACATGGCCATAGACGTAGCGAGGCGTCTCGGCCTCAAGGATTACCTCTTCTCCTGTCACAATAGGGTACACACTTCGGAGCTTCTCGGCACTTTCTCCCAGCGTTCTAACGGCGATTTTTATTATACAGGAGTACCCGACTCCGACGGCCATTATCCCGAAGCCGATTTTCTCGAGGCGATGACCCATGGCGGCGTTTATATCTTTGACGAAGGCGCGATAGGGAAAAGGGCCCAGGAACTTTTAAGCGTCCTTTCGGTGCTGGCCCGCGGCGAAAAACTCTTCATGCTGAACGAGATACCTGGATATCCCCCGAAAGAGATCAATGTCCATAAGGATTTCCACATTATCATAACCATGAACCCTCCGGAGGAGACTGTAGGCCGCGAACCGCTCCCGTTAGAGGTTTACGACCAGGCCCGCAAGATCTGGATAAATAACGGCCTTACGCAAGACTCATACAGGCGGATCATAAGGAAGTTCCTCGACCTCTCAGCCAGGGAATTCGGCATCACTCTCTCGTCCCTTTTCGGTTCGGATGAGCCAGGCGCTTCCGACGCTTTCGCGGACGCGCTTACGGGGATACATAAGACGATAAATTCGCTTGTGGGTAAAAAGATAAGCCTGTCGGAGAACGTCAACCTCCACCTGGTCACCCTCCGGGACATGAAGGCGATGGTGAAGGATATGGTGAGATACTCCGCAAAAGGGGCGAACAGAACTGAGGCTTTCAGGATAGCCGTGAGGAACGCGTATATCGACCAGTTCAACAGGCTCCGCGATAGGCCCGGCATAGCCGACGAGTTGGGCAAACTTTTTAGAGTGGATGCCATGACGGGTACCAGGGACGTCCTCGCGGCAAACGGGATAAATATCGACGTTTTCCTGGCCGGTCTCATAGAACGCGAACTTGATAAACGATATCTTGATATAAATGAGTTGGGCGGCGATGAGAGTCCGGGGGCTATCCTTAATGAGGCACCGCTTGTTGGCCCTATACCCGCTTTGGACCATCCTTTCGGCATAGACGGTAGTGATATCGCCGAGACTTATGAGGAGCCGGAACAACTCCGTGCTCCCCAATGTTTCAGTTCCAATGAGTTCATGAAAACCCGTGTGGACTATACCGTCAAGGAAATGATAGTCTCGCCATTATCAGGTCCCGCAGGAAAAACGATACTTGGACTTGTGTGCGGATTATGGAACTATACGCTGGGCAGGTTGTTCGGAAGAATAATCCCTCTGGGGAGATCAAAATTCTCTTCCGGAAATTTTAGAGTCTCTACGGTTAAAAAGGTCAGGGGTGGCGCGGATGTTCAATACAATAGGCCAGAAAGCGGTGAATGGCAGCCATTAATGGCTAAAACTGACAGATCGTTAGATCAGTATTTGGGTAGGATCAGGGCGAGCGCCAATCCTTTCGTCCGTTACGAACTTCCCGGGAATAACCGTGGGGAGAGATGCGTCACTTCTTTGAAAATAGGCGGCAGGGAGCATCTGGCCTTTATAGACGAGAATGAGCATAAGACCGTCAATATCGCGGACATGTCCCGGCCGGGGTTGACGAGTTCTATAGTATCTCTTTCGGCGGGTAGAAGCGACATCAGTTACATAAAAGCGATATATATAGGGAAGAAACAGTACCTCGCCGTGTGCCATGTCGGCGGGGAAATGGCACTTTGGGACCTATCCCGGAAAGGGAAGGAAAAGGTCATTTACTTAAATTTCGGGTGGGATGTGCAGGATATTGCCGGGATCGATCTTCATGGGCAAAACTGTATAGCCATTCTTCACGCGTATAAGCTTACGGGAAGGGTTCTCTCCGACGGATGTATAAGGGTCATAGATCTCGGGACGGGAGAGATCCGTTCAGTGGACCTTCCGAAAGGGTATTTCAGGGAAGGGAAGATCTTTTCCGAGAATGACTCCGGCAAAAACAAGCTTTTTGTCAACGGACGGACTAACGAGGTCTACATGTATGACCTTGATACAAAAAAACTCTCTATGGGGTTGACCGATAGAAAAACAATCGCGCCGGGCGACGTCTCAGTATTTGGTATGGGAAAGACCTTTTCAGTTATGCCCGCCGAAATACCGGATACGAATGGGCGGGAGGGCGTGGCATTATTGGATTGGGATAGTTCGGTGCAATGGGTATATCCGCTGGAGCTTCCGCATAATAAGGTAAAGGTAATGGCAGAGGTACGTTCCGGAGAAAAGACATATCTTGTCATAGCAGCCGGTAAGGGGATAGTGTTATGGGACGTGATGGGGAAAAGCTATAAGAGCGTTGAATATCCTTTTGACGGGCATATACAGCGCATAACAGCGCTCGGTGATACCGGATTATTCGCGGTCACGGATAATCATGGAACGGTCCGTATCTGGGATATAGACATAGAACGGCATATAGCCGAAACGCGGGTAAAAGCGGAAGCCCTCGAGCGCGGTGAGATACCCGCCGGAAATGACCTCCCGTACGGTTTAAAGAAAAGGGACCTTTACGGCCCGGAAAAATTTCTTGGCATTAAAGAGGAGGTAGAGACCGGGATCGCCCCTCGCGCTGAAAGCGGCGCGTCGTGTGTGTATAGTGGGATCCAGCTTAAAGCCGGGAAGAGCGAGAAGGTCAGATCTGGCGGCGACATAACCAAGTTCCGGGAAGCGTTAGTGTCGGATAGAGAAGCGCGTCTTTTTACGAGAGAACTCTCGAAAGAGGAAATTGTCGCGATACCATCCGCAAATATCGTTGATATTGATAAAGATGCGAGTTGGGGACCCGGAGTTCTCGATATGGATAATATTTTTGTAGAGTTAGGGGCGACCCGCGGGGAGTCGCTGTTTTTCCGTGTCGAAAAACTGTCGGATCAGCTCGAACGTAATGACATACATGAAATACGCGAACTTAGGATGGCATTGGACGATAAACAGGAAAAAGTTGCCAGCGGTGTCATAGACGTGGCCGGTTTGAGCTGCCTCCTGACAACCGATATAAAGGGCGTGATATCGCTCTGGGACTTAAAGAACGACAATGTGGTCAGGTTAAAAGTGTGTGACAACCTGGTCGATAAACTCGTGGTGATGAAGAACCGAGAGGGCGACGTGGAACTTGTAGTGCCAGGCGACAATAATCAGCTGCTGTTCCTCAGATTCGCCGGGGGCTCCGGTGGGATCATACCAGCCGGAATGAGGCGAGTTAATACTACCGCCGATATAAGCGGCCTCGACGTTATACGTGACGATAAAGAGAGGGACTGTCTCGTTTTTGCCGGTACTGAGAAACTGATTGCGGAGCCGGGACAGATCAGCTACGGTCTGGACAGATACCCGACGCTCAAGGTTCTCAGCTTTACAGGCGAGACGAGCGGATATATTACGGAAATAAAAGCTCATCCTGAAGCGCCTGGGGTACTGAACGTCGTCAAGGACGATATGGGGCTGGGCCGGCTGGTCTCGGGCGAGAAATTCAACATGAAATTATGGGGTTTTGCCTGGAAAGACGGGCGCATTGAGGGGGGAAGTGTCTCTAAATTCCAGGTAGAGGGCCTTGCAATGGAAAACGGAACGTTGATAAAAGACGATATTGGAAGATCCCACCTGGTTTTGCCGGTCAAATACGAGAACGGTAGAAGGCTCATCATGCTGGACTTCGATTTTAAGAACGGCGTCCTGAAAGGAGGGATATCGAGGACCGTTGACCTGAAGCTTAAGGATATCAGCGGCGTCACGGCCATAAGCGATCTTGACGGAGACGATCGAGTAGTCGTATCATGCGATAATTCCGTTATAAAAATGATCGGTTTCGACTGGGATAACGGTGAGATCAAGGGGGCGAATAGTATCACTTTCGAGAACCCTGATTCCGGCGGCGACATATACGGCGTTCACACTTTTAGAGCGGAAGATGGCACCGAATACCTGGTCGCGAGGCGTTCCGGAGGCCGCCTGGACTTATGGGACCCCTTCATCGCCGACAAACTCGCCGAAGCCCGCGATCTTTACGATTCAGGGGAACGGTCACAAGCCGCTGACACCACGCCCCCCCTGTCCGCCGAAGCCTTGGCGAAGGCGAATGCCCCAAGCCCCATGCCTGCGATCCCCCACGGCTTTACCCGCGAGCAGCTCTTACAGGAACAGGACTGGCACGGCGAGAAAGTCGTGCTTTTGAAAGGCGATATAGTTAAAGGTATTCCCATGGAAGATATCAGAAAAGGCGATAAATACGGATGGTACGGTGAGAGTTACGAGAAGGACCCGACAGTGACCGGCGAGGTGATTCACCTGACGAATGGGCCGGCGGACGGATTATCTATAATGACGAAAACAGGCAAGATGGTAAAGGGAAAAGAGAGAAAATTCAAAAAGCTTGGAACGCCTGAAAAAGGGAACACACTGGGCTGGTCCATGACCCGGAAAATACATGAAGGGGAACTTGGGACCGGTAAATTCGAAAGGAAGGACGAGGAGTTCTTCAGGCTGATGAACCGTGATGATCAAGGGGATGAAACCCGCCGGCACATTGATGCCGGCAACGCCTATATTATGACCGGGGAAATAATGGATGAGATCGACCATGGGGACCCGCGGAAGGTATCCGATATGGCGGAAAAGATAAAACATGACAGCGAGGTGAACGAGATCAAGGTCTTTAAATGCAGAGGCCGTGAGATCATCGTGACGACCTGTTTGACTAATTTTATACGGATATGGGATATTGAAAAGAATAAGGTTACCACGATACTCGGGCATAACAACGTGATATTTGGTCTTGAGCTATTGGAACGGAGTGACAAAGTATATCTCGTTACAGGTTCCTCGGATAACATGATAAAGTTCTGGGCTCTTAACGCGGTTGGCGAAGTCGATCGGGATCATGTTACCACACTTCACGGTCATAGTGATTCAATAAACGATATTCGCGTGATCGAACGGGAAGACGGGGTATATCTGGTGAGCGCGAGCGAGGATAAGACCGTGAAATTCTGGAAGTTAAAAGGTGCCGGCGGCATCGAATTTTCTGAAGTCACGGCGCTCAAAGGGCATAGCGGTCAAGTGACAAAACTTGAATTCTTTGCCCGCGACAAGAAGCTGTATATGGCAAGCGGGGACAGAGTCGGCGCGGTCAAGATCTGGGCTTTCAGGGGGAAGAGCGGCGCGGATATGGAGAGCGTGACGACGCTGCCTGAAATGAAAATGGACGTGAGCGATCTCAGGATATTGGAATGCGCGGGTAAAATGTATCTGGCTGCCGGAGAAGGTAATGGAAATATAAAATTATGGGGTTTTGCCGGGGATGCGGGCGTCAATATCAGCGGCGTTACTACAGTAAGGGTATGCAACAATGGTTTTGGCGTCATGAGCTCCGGCGGCAGGACCTGGCTTGTCACCGGCGGCTCCGACGCCGTAGTGAAACTCTTGGAGATCAGCGGAAAGGAAGGCGAGGATGTGGTCAAGGGCATGACCGTGCTTAAGGGACATGGCAGTTACGTGACAGGCGTATATGTATTCGAACGCGAAGGTAAACAGTATCTGGCGACCGGCAGCGAGGATAAAACCTTCATTGTCTGGGACCCCTTCCGCGAAGAAAAATTCCACGAAGCCCGGGCCGTTGTCGAAGCGTGGGAACGCTCGCATGCCTCGGACCCCATGCTCCAAGCTCCAAGCTCCATTCCCGAAGCCCCAAGCCCCATGCCCGACATCCCCCACGGCTTCACCCGGGAACAGCTTCTTTTGGAACAGGAATGGCATAGCGAGGAGGCCGTTCTTGTGAATGGAGATGTGTCTTTCGACGAGGTGAAGGACGGAAAACACGGCTGGTTTAGGGAAGGGCGCGAGAACTTTCCGTCCGAATGGCAAGAGGTCGAACCTATTATGCCGGACAGGGAAAGAGGAGAGAGCCTGGATGAAGCCGAGAATAGATTTTATGATGTACAGGCTCCAAGGGGGAACACGCTCGGCTGGTCCTTTAAAAGGGGGATAAAGGGGGGTGAGAGCGTTACAGGAACCGTTCAAATGAAAGCTAAAGGATACTTTGATTCAACGAACTGGGCCAGCCCCGCTCTCGACGTTGGCGAGTACTTGGCAAGTGGCAACGCTTACGCGATGAGGGAAGGGATGGAACCGTATTTTGACAGATACGATTCGCATAAAATGTCCGATATGGTGGAAAAGATAACGTTAGGTCTGGCAAATACGGATCTGGTTCATATTTCGTTCGATTGGAATGGACGGCAATATATCGTTTCCGGCGGGGATGCGGGCATAAAGATATGGGACATCTCGAGGGGAAAGGTAATGACGCTCAAAGGGCATGCGGGCAAAGTCACGAGTTTGCAGCTCATCGAGCGAAAAGGTAAAAAATACATCGCGAGCGGCGGCGATGACAATGATCGGACCATCAAACTCTGGGGGTTGGAGGATGGAGAAGAGTTGGGCATAGGTTTTGTGACAACGATCAGAGGGCATTCGGCCGGGATAATTAGTTTACGGGTGATAGGCGATAAATATCTTGTAAGTGGAAGTAATGATCTAACGGTAAAGCTCTGGGAGTTCGAGGGTGATGATGAGTTGGGCATAAACACTGTGACAACGCTGAAAGGTCATAGTGATTGGGTTAGAAGCCTGGAAGTGATCGGGACCCCCAAGGGGATATTATTCGCGAGCGGGGACATGAACGGTAAGATAAAACTTTGGTCATTGACCGAGAGCGGGGAAGTGATCGCAGGGAACGTATTAACTATCAAAGCCCATGGCGGTTGTGTCCAGGCATTGAAGCTCATGAGATATGGTGAAAAGACGTATCTGGTCAGCGGAAGTTGGGACAAAAGCGTGAAGATCTGGGAACTGGGAGAGAAAGACAATGTGGATATAGCGGGAGTTACTGTCCTTAAAGGATTTAAGAATAATGTGCTGAGCCTCGAAGCCATTAGGCGCGGTGATAGGACATATCTGGCGACCGGAGGGGAGGAGGACGGAATGGTAAAACTCTGGTCTCTATCAGGCGAAGCGGAGCTCAGTGTGGATGGAGTGACTATTCTTAAGGCGCATACCAAATGGGTCTCGAGTATACAGGTCATAGTACGTGACGGTAAGGAGTATCTTACCACCGGAAGCGGGGACGATACGCTTATTACCTGGGATCCTTTCCGCAAACAAAAATTCCACGAAGCCCTGGCCTACCTCGATGCTTGGGAAAGAAAGGTCGAAGGTCCCTCCTTCGTTAAGGCTTCGGAGGGCGGGCGAGGGTCGTCGGTCGAAGGGCCAATGCCCAATGCTCCAAGCCCCCTGCCTGACCGGCAGGTAGGCATGCCCGAAGCCGGCCTTGGCGGCGGCGCCGACGACTCCAACGGCCCAGCTTTCAATGCCGTCGACCCCGGGATGGACCTTCCCGAGGACAGGGACATAACAGAGGCCAGGTATAAGCTCAGGTCGCGGGGAAGAGCCATGCTCATATGCGAACCTGGTACGCGTGAACGCGTTATAGTCGACGAAGTGGCGCGGCTCGAAAAATTCAAATATGTTTATAAGCTAGAAGGGCGGCCGTCGCTCGCGCCGGAAGACCTTATAGGCTCGAAATACCCGGTCCTTGAGGAGGAGAAACGGGAAACGAACGAAGAATTCGTTTTCAAAAAGGGCTTCCTTACCCGGCATATGTTAACGGAGGAAGAACACGCTAAATACCTGGAAGAAAAGTCCGCAGGGAAGGATTTCCCGAAAAAACTGCTAGTTATTTACAATATAGACGCTATCGGCGAGAAAGCCAGGGCGTCCCTCAACAATCTCTTATTGAACGGTTATCTGAACATTCCTTCGGTGGGCAAGCTCTGGTTGCCCGACAATGTCGAGATAATAGCGACGATGAGGGTCGGTTCACAGCAGGAATTCTCGAGCGCCTTTCCGAACAGGATGACCAAAGGGAATATGTCCCCGATGGAAGCCAAGGGCTGGGGGGCTTCGGATTTCGCGAAATATTGCCGGAATGTGTATGGGTTCGATAAATACGTTCTCGGGAAGGATGATAAAGGCAGACCTTACGATATAGCCGACGAAATTGAGCTTCTTTATGACAATATCAGGAGCCAGGAGGTTACGGATCGCGTCTGGCCGTCGAGGATGACTTACGGTTTCACCGTCAAGGACGCTTTAACCCACGCCGAGTTCACTGCGCTCGCGATAGCGGAAAGAAAAAAGATGGGGCTTGGTGAGCCGGGGAAGGACGAGTTAATGAATATCCTGGTCGACGAGGCTATGAGGGTTTACGGGTTCAAGGTGCGGCAGTTCCCATCGGATTACGATTCGTTCGTCGATTCCATACTTAAGATGCAGTTTAGCCATAAATACGTGGAAAGGGCCGTTATCCGGGACGACGTGAAGATATCCGCCGGTAAGCTCAGGGAACTCTCTGGGATACCCATCTCGCCGGGTCACGGCGCTCTAGGAATGACGCTCATTGAGCGTAATTACCGGCTGACGCTCGTCGGCAGCATGGTGGGAACTATGTCGGCGATGATAAGGGGACTTGCCGCCGGTAAAGTGGTATCGTTCACCGGGGATACCGGGGCCGCGAAGACGACCATGGCGGTCGCGCTCGCGCGTATGACGGGCGTAAAGGATTATGTCTTCAGTATGCATAAGGACGTGAAGGAATACGATCTCACCGGAGCCGTCAGGATGACCGATAAGGGCCGTTTTACTTTCGAGATAATGGAGTTCGCTAAACAGCTCGAAGAGGGTAACACCATGCTCATAGTCGATGAGGCCAATATCAAACCCGAGATACTCTGGCTCCTTTCCGGCATAGCCCGCGGCGAAAAACAGTTCACTATAGAAAGGCCCGGGGATAAGCCCCATACCTTTAATATAGGAGAGAACGTGTACGTAGTATTCACCATGAACCCCGAAGCCTACGGAGGCGGGCGCGGGGCGATACCGATACCGCTCAAGGAGGATATATTTAATATTTGGGTGCCGGACTATTACGAGTATCCGGAGATGGCGCGTATAGTCACGGAATTTTTCGGCGGCATGCCGGAGCTCGCCAATATTACTGAGATGACCCCGGCCGAAACCTCCAAGGCCTCGACCCTTGAATTGGACAACAGGTTTTTCGAGATAAAACGCCTCTTTAGCCATCTTTACGCCAGGATGGAAGTCGAGGACGTAGTCAACGCCATATATGATAAAGGGTATGAATTTACAATAGGCACGTTATACGGCCTGACTAAGGATAATGACCCGGCAAAGGCCAGGGAGAAATACTATGAGCTGAAACGGGTAGAGGAAGAAATAATGTACGATCCGAAGGTGCGGGGAAAGATGTTACGTATTAGGACAAAGGTCGCGCTAATGGAGAAATATCTCAGGGACAAAGGCATGACCGTCAGCGTGAATTTCAGTCTATTTACGTGGTGGAGTCAGGGTGTGCGTGAAAAGAACGGCAAAAAAGAAATAATAGTGAATGTCCCGCTATATGAGCTTGTCGACAAGAAAGACCATCCAAATATCAGGAAAGAAGGCAAGTCCGACAAGGTCATCGCCGGGCTTATCATACACGAACTAAGGCACTATTTGTACAGCCCTAAAGACAATCTCGAATGGCGCGATATCGGTGTTGATATCGGGATAAACAGTTTTGCCCCGGAGATAAGAGAGGTGTTTGACACGTTCACGGCAGATCCGAAGGATAGGACGGTTAAGCGCCGGAGGGATGTCTTTCAGCTTTGGAACGCTCTGGAGGATGTTCGTATAGATCTTATGGAAAGGGATTCGGAGCATTTCCGGAGGCTTAAGGGCGCGCAGGAGAACGTCGACGAGATGATAAAGGATATGTTCAAGGATGAGACGAATGACCCGGGAGAGTTCGAGAAGAGAAAGAAAAAGGCCGTACGCGCCGCCTGGCTCCATCCTCATGCAATGCTGAGGGACGTATTATTCCGCTACGGTTATACGGGGGAATTCGGACCATATTTCGGGTTTTTTGACGAAGAACTGAAAAAGGCCGTACAGGAATTGACCGGTGCTATGATAGAGGCGACTCAGTCGTCCAAAGCGCGAATGAACATGAGCGATGTCAGCTCAGCTGGGGATTTTCTTAAAGAAAGGCGGCGCGCGTCAGGGGAAAGCGTTAAAGTGATACTCGAAAAGATATTGCCGAAATATCTTGAGCTCGCCGAAGAGTCGAAGAAAAGGGTTGATGAGGAAAAAAAGAAAAAACAGGGAGGCCCGAAAGGAACGGAAGTTGAAGAAGGAGACGGGAGTGAAGGCGGAGGGGATCCCGGCGAGGGAGGAGAATCCGGGGAAGGAGGAGCGGAAGGTCTAGGTTCGGGTGGAAAACAGGAATTCTTGTTCATGCCGCCTGAACTCATGGAAGAGATGTACGGAAGCGGCGATGAAAATAGCGGGGACGAGGGCCAATCCGGAGGGAAAGGAAATACCGGGCCCATGATAATAAGCCCGGGAGCGAAGAACGGTGTGAGAAAACCAGGTGACGGCCTCCCTGAGGATATGACCCCCCACGGAGGATCCGCCGGTACCCCGGGGGACGATGGCGGCAAACAAAACGCCGGAGGAAAAGACGACTCTCCGGACGACACGGAGGGCGATGACAATGACGGCCCCGATACCGAGGGCATGTCAAAAGCTAACCGCAGCCGAGCGATCAAGGAAGCTTCTTCCAAGATCAACAAAGAGCGGCTCAAGGGTGAGCCTATCAATCAAAGGCTCTCCGAGGTCGGAGGCCAGGCTAAACAGCTCGCGGAAGGTCTGATCAATATATTCAATGTGCCGGAAGAAACCGAGGTGGAAGAGTCCGCTTACGGCAGGATCATTAACATGATAAGGATCATCATGAAGAGCATGACCCCTTTCGACGAGGAAGTCGATACGGGTAACCGCCCGGATCTCGCGCTTGGAATGACGGCCGATCTTTCCGGAAGCATGAAGGATTTCTTCCCGGCGATAAAGAAACTGAGCGCCATTTTTATCAGCTCGTTCCAGCGGATAGGTAAAAAAGCCGATTTCTCGGTGACTTTGGACGGGCCCGACGAGAACGGCGTCGACCATCCCCACAATGTCATAGATTTCGGAGAGAAACACGCACAGGACGAGCTCAACGGCGTACAGAACAGGGTGGAAAAGACCATGGCGAGGGAAGGCGGCGGAGGGATACACGCTTACAGCTGTCTTGAAGCGATAGTAGAAAAACACAAACGGTCAAAACAGAAAAATAAACTTGAGGTCATATTCACGGACGCTATGGACACCGAAGGAATGGAGTCCGAGAGGGAAGAAAAATTCCGGGAAGCCGAAAAACTGGGTGTTTCCATTTTGGTCGTGGGTTTCAGGAACCAGCAGAACAAAATGCAGGAAGTGTTCGGCAAGCACGCTTCGTATATCCTGGTCGACAGGGATAAACCCGAAGCGATAATAGGGGTCGTCCTTAACGCCGCCAAGATAAAGGCCAGGACCGGCAAGATACCTAAGGGGAATATCGGCCCGATGTTCGACCAGAAAGAGGGCGGAATGCTTGTTCGTAATGCTATGGACCTTATAACGAACGACGACCTCAGCGTAAGGATGAAAACGGAGAGCGAGATAAACGCCATGCGGTCGCTCGCCGATGTTCGGAGAACGGCGCTATACGAGGCGCGGATGACCGTCAGACAATTCAGCGTCCGCGACAGGCTTGAAAAGCTTATTGCCCGGTCCCGTGACGCTATAAGCGACCTCTGGAGGAATAACGGCAAGGATATAGTCGTTATGCCCGACCTTCTCTCGGACCCGTCCGTCGGCCGTATAGCCAGGGGCGCGAAAGACTTCGATAAAAAATTCGAGCAGACCACCGTCCCTCTTTTGTACAAATACGCCGACGGCGGCGCGAAAACCGAAGATATGAAGAAGCCACTTACCAGGGTTTTCCTGGAAGCGATAGGGGAGTTCGGTAAAGGCGGAGGAAGGAACGGCATACTCGTTTATTTCCCCGGGGCCCTCAAGGATACCGGCCTCCTGGCAGAAGTAATGTCGGATGACCGAATAGCTCCTTTCAAGGACCACATAACCGTCATATACGGCGATTATACACCTGGCGACCGCATGGACATAGTTTCGCATATCATCCTAGCCAAAGCCCTTCTTAACTACAATAGATACAAAAAAGGGATATACGGCAAAGAAATGGACCCCGACGCGATAATGCGCCTTCTCGAATACCTCAAACTCTTAGTCGACGACAAAAAAGAGATAACAGAATCATTCATTACCGCTCTCCGTAACGGCGCCATCCTAAAGATCCGCAAACTGGACGTCAACGACATAGCCGCCCAGGAATCCCTCCAAACCGCCTTCTGGAAATCCGTCTAAAGGAAATATATCCTGCAATATATCGCGAATAAATGTCCCCTCGAGCCTGATCAAATTCCTGAATAACAGGACGAAATCCTGAAAATGAAAAAGCGTTTTTTTGTTATTTCAAGATATCATCTGGCGCAAATTCAGCTTAGAAAGATCTGGATTTGCCAGTACCAATGATCCAGCGCAAATCGAGGACATCAGCCCGAGATTTGCCAATCCAGCGCAAACCGAGAGCCAACAGCCCGAGATTTGCCAATCCAGCGCAAACCGAGGGCCAACGCCCGAGATTTGCCAATCCAGCGCAAACCGAGGGCCAACGCCCGAGATTTGCCAATCCAGCGCAAACCGAGGGCCAACAGCCCGAGATTTGCCAATCCACCTCAAACCGACCCGAGATTTGCCAATTCACGTTCCACACTCATAGCTAACCGAGATTATCGGACATTATGCCCAAAGCTATTACGAACCAAGCATAATGTCGGATAATCTCGGTCATATTATCGGATGTTGTGGTTCCCAAAGCAACTCCCCGAGCCAGAACCACAACGTCCGATAATATATGTTATGTTAACTTGGCGTATGTGTAGCTGGTAAATAAGTATTGAATTATTTTAAAGCGGTTTTAATATACCCAATGAACCTTTCAAAATCCGGAAGACGGTTTTGTACCATATCATATAGCTTATTTATATCTATCTCGAGATACTCATGGACGAGTATATTGCGGAAACCTGCCATCCCTCGTATCTCTTTAGCGAACTCCGCCGGAATGACATTTTTTTCGCCAAGTTTGACGATAACATCGGTATAGTCCTCGATCCCGTTCTCGCCGATCTCGGCAAGGACATGGTTCCCTATATCTAACAGACACTGAATGGCGATCTGAAGGCCGCGTTCAATTGCCCACTTATCGAAACAGGATGTTCTTATCTTTTCAAGCGGTACAGACCGGAGTCTTTTAAGATCATGAACAGTTCTTGTCAACTCGTCGATCTTTTTAATGATGATTTGAATATCTACCATTTCCTCACCTGTATGCCTCAAATAGGGGTTTAACGTCAAGATAACGCCTGAGCGCGTCCACCTGCAGATGGATCCGTCTTTTTTCGTTCCGTGAATAAATAAGCCGGCCGCGCGCGATGATCCTGTGCTTCAGGAGGATCGAAGCCTCGTCGATGATAACGAGATCGATATTATTAGTTTTTAAGAGTCCCATCAGGTCGGCTATTATGTGAGCTTTGTAACTGTATGGATATTCAGCCTCATTTATGATATCCCTATTGATGTCTATCGCGATATCGATGTCGCTAAGAGCGTTATTTTTACCGGAAACGGTCGATCCGAAGATATATGCTATCTCTATTTCTTTCATCTCGGCGAAATAATCCTTTAGTATAGGCGTATAAATCTTAAGCATAATTAATTATAACATGGTGTCACGGGCTCAACAATAGACGAATTTAAACCATTCAAGTTAGAACGCGCGTAATACCGAAGGAATAGTACAGGCGCATTCGCCGGCAATGGATCCGCTGACAAATACGCTCATTTGGGAGAATATCCAATTAATCGCTAGATATTATAGCGATCTTAATACTTCTGTTTCGGCCTTATAGAATTCTCTTATTTCATTTACGTTAATAGGCCTTATCACCACAAGGATCTCTCCTGAAGCAACCAGCCTCCTCACTTGCTCAGAGTCCTTTGGAGCGATCATGTCCAGAAAATCCATATAATTTACCGTACCTGACATTAACGCCAGTCTTTTAGCGAAAAGCTCCGTCGCCTCGTTGATATCTTCCAGGTAAAGGCTTACATCGGTAGGCGCTCTCTCTAACCTGCTAGCCCAATGAGCGCTGTCCAGGTAGGCTATGCCCGCCAAGATCGACCCCTCAACCGGCTGTGTTTTTTTTCCTTCCGGGTTTTCGGTGCCTAAGTAGACCATATAGGCGTTTTTTTCAACTTCTTCATTCCTCATGTCTCCTTCGTTCCTTGATGTGAACACAATGGCTTTATTAACGCCGTATTGTTCTGTCATGGCAGCTATATCATGTACTTCATCGGGATTTGTCTCGTCAAAGAAACGTATCGTTATATTTCCTAATTTCAATTCCTTTATTTTGTCGCTTGCCGCGCCTCTGACTTCCTGTATATACCCCTGAAGTACAGAGTCAATTTCACCGGCCGCCTCGGCATTACGGCCTATTCCTATAAACGTCTCTTCGCCTTCAAAAATATTTTTCGAACACTTAGCAAATATACCCATGTCAAGATCTTTGGCCTTCGCCATGAGGTCCATGAAAATGTCGCTGTCAACGCTTATCGGTTCAAGCCCATTGACCTTGATGACGATTGACGGCTTTTCGATATTTTTCAACGCGCTCGTTTCTCTTTCTACGCTTGGCTTTTGGCTGTTGATCTCATGCGCAGATACTCCGCCGTTTTTGCCTGGCATTTTAGCGCTGGTCACTTCCTCATCAGGAACATCTCCCGCTGGCACACCGGCGAAAGTCGGAACTTGGCGGTTACCTGGCTTACTCATCGCGTTTATCACTATGGATTTCTCCATCTCGTCACGGTTTGACATGCGGTCTAGCTCATACTGGCTTGCTTCATACGCTTTTATAATATCATCCTTTACATCGGATTCCAGGGCGAGCGAGTTTATGTTGTCATGCAGAACCTTAAGAATAGCTTTAAATACCGCAAAGTCTTTCATTATCTCATCTGTACCTATTCCGCCTCTTTCTTTCGTGTCAAAGGCTTTGTTTAAAAGTATATCCGTAAAGCCTCCCCAAGGGTTCTTTAAGCGCCATTCAGCGTTAATATTCCTGAGCATGTCAATAATCGCGTTCCTTTGAAGCGCATGGATCTTATTCGCCGAAAGTCCCCTTCCGTCCCCGGAAGGTTTCATGCCAAGGATCTTCACCAGGTCTCTCTTCGTCTGAAAGGTATTTATGATCGTACCCACGCTGTCTGCCTGCAGATTGAACAGGAATTTTCTTCTTGCTTCATCAGCTATCTCCGCAAGGTCATCCCATTCGCCGGATACCATCTTTATGACCAGGTCGTCATCACCGAATCTGGATCTGTCTTTGCCGACCACATCACGCCAGAAAATGTCCTCATTCGATACGGCAGTATCTCCCTTAAAACGAAGGTCAGATTTTTTTATCTTGAATTTGGCTTTTGTTCCGTTAAAGGTCTCGGCGTCTTTTACGCCGATTATCTCTAATTCACCGTTTTTCAATAAGCCCAGTAGAAAATCGTGTATCTGTTTGTTGTATCCCACATACTGATACCCTCTTGCCTTTTCGCCTTCAAGCCAGGCCTGATGAGTCTGTTTGGCAAGTAAAGCCAAAGCGTCATTCCCGGCCGAATCATATATGGAGCGTGTTTCATTAACAAATTTATCACGCATATCTCCGCTTATTTTCTGCAGACTTTTCAAGGCATCATAGTTGGTCAAGCCGTTTTTCATCCGGGCAATGATCTCCCATTGCCGCACATTCCATTCTTCAGCCATGGCGTAAAACACATCATAGCTGAATGAACCTTGAATTACCGCTTTATCGGCAAACATATCCGTAAGATCTTTTACGGTCTTAGGCACCAGGTTGAGCTTAACATGTTTCAGGCTATTGATGTTTTTACCGGCCCTTACCCTGAAATCATTGTCCCCTTTTTGATAGACCTCTGTAAGGTTTCTAATAGATCCCGAATAGAGGCTTATGACCTCATCCTCAACGCCTAGAGCTTGTAATCTTTCCGTTATTGCCTGGGCAACCTTCCTTTTTGCGGCGTTTTCGGTCAAAAAACTCTCCGCCGCCAATGCGCCTGATATATCCTCACCTATACCGCTAAGGCTTTCGACCTCCGGCCTTTCCCGGGTATTTTTTAATATTTCCGCTTCCAGTGCCGCTTCAGAATCGAGCTCTAAAAGTATGTCATTTATCTTTTCGGCGTCTTTCTGAAGAATACCCACCACCCCGGGGTTTAAGGCATATTTTCCAATATCCTTTCCGAGAACCGCGAATATTGCCTTCATTACGTCAAAATCTTTTTTAATTTCTTTCACGCCTATGCCGTTTTCACTTACGTCAAATGGCCTGTTCAGTAATTTATCGTTATATCCTCCCCAGGGATTTTTCAACCTCCAAACGGCGTTTATATTTCTAAGCATTTCGATCACCGCCTGTTTCGCCTCATCGACGTTATCTGATACCATTCTGCTCATTAGTTCCGCGTCCTGCATAGCGTTAATGATCGCTCCTACGCTGTCTGCCTGCAGCTGGTAAAGGTAAGCCTTTCTTCCGGCAGGATCTATGCCTTCAACATTATCGGCTATCTCAACTAGATCATCCCAGCTGCCGGCTATATTCTTTATTACAATATCTCCATCATCAAATGTATCGGCTTTTTTCCCTATAAGCTTCCAGAAGTCTGCCGCGGAATTGCCGGGCCTGAATTTAAGATCATTTTTCTTTATTTTAAACTTGGTCTTAGCGCCGTTAAAAGCGTTAACATCGGCTATCCCTTCTATAGTAAGATCTCCCGCTGCCATCATCTTTACGATACCCCTATGAATAGCGATGTTATACCCAACGTATTTATCTCCTCTGGCCTTTTCGCTTACCAGCCAGGCTTCATGGGTTTCTTTCGCGAGTAGCAGTAATGCCTGGTTATCACTATCGTTGAGTTCTAATGTGCCGGATTCGAACGCCTTTCTCAATCTGTCGTTCTCAGCCTTTACCTTCATTAACCCCTCATATACGGGTAACGCCCCTGCCAAACGGGCCTCTACCTCTATTACGTCGGTATCCCAAGCCTTTGACAAAGCAAGGATGATGTCTGAGTTCACTTTATCTTTTACCTGCTGGGCGCTTCCAAACACGCCTTCCAGACTCCGGCCGTTCCCTAAAACATTGACAAGGTCTTCTAATGTGACAAATTTTGCTTCTTCGATCCTCTTTTTGCAATAATCATACACCTCTTTTTCGAAATCACCCCATTCTTTTTCCTCTGTATCGCTGATCCACTCTATTTTCGTTGCCCTTCTGCCTTTTTCTTCTTTATGATATTCTTCTATAAGATTCAGAACATCCGCCGGCATCATATTGTCGATCATGAATTTCATAAGATTCATCATGCCGTCTCTATTTTTACCGAACTTGACTTGCGCCCAGGCCCAGCGATGCGAACCGGCAACCTCAACGCTGCCTCTATTCCTGCGGTCCTTAACTTCATGTTCTTTTAAAGCCTCCAGCATAGCCGGATCCGATTTAAGCATTTCCATGGTCTCTCTGGTAACACAAATATCAATTTCATCAACATTCCTGCGCTTTTTTCTTATTGCGAAATTGATCTTCCGGTCCGCGTTAAAGAATACCGGCTCAGTATGCATATTCGGTTGTAATACCCTGAAATGAACCTTATAACCGTCATAAGGAGAACCCTTTTCGCTGTATACCAGATCCTGATAACCTTCTTCCGGAAGCGAATTATTGAACACATCCTGAGCTGTCTGCCTTGGGTCGCCTGCCGTATCCCTAACCTGGTCGCCTATCTTTACGGCGGCTGAATTTTCGCTGCCGGTTATATGAGCGCTTGTTATCTCACTTATATTCAAAATAATATTTTTAAGATCGCCGTTCACTATCATGGCGTCCTGTTCATTTTCCGGCTTTGAGCCTTTGTATATACCCACGCTAACCGTTCTAGCTGTTTCCCCGTCACCTTTCATGTCCATCTTAAATGAAACTAAAAGATTGTCTGCCTTATCGATCTCACTTCCTGAAATAACGACATAAGACGATTCTGTCTTGCCTCCTAGCGCCGACTCATTCCATTCCTGCTGGACAATGAAATTCTCGCCTCTTCCAATTTTCGCCAAAACCGCTACCTGCCTTTCTATGCGCGCCCGGTCAGGGCTTTCTACATCGGAAAACGCCGACAGTATCGCGATATTGGCATTCGCGGGATTTAAAGCCATTACCATGTCCAAAAACTTGTCAAATTCCGAGATATCGCCGGATAATAATCTGAAATATGGACAGCCTTCGTACACCTTGAATTTAGGCATCACGCTGATATATGAATATCCTTCCGCCGCGCAAAGTTCGCGGAGATTGCTTTTATGAAAACCTCCTGTTACGAGCACCGCGATATTGGTACCGTCGGCAATCAGCTTATCGTTTATCTTTGACATGAACGCTTCATCGCGCTCAAAGGAACAGTCATAAAATTTTTCCATCTGCTGCATAAAACCGTCCAGTCGATCGATACTTTCCGGAAGCTCAGAGGCAAAACCGTGTTTCCTGTTGAACCCATTAAACAACCTTTTAATGTTAGATACGCTGAATTCGCTTTTGTGGCTTTTGTAATAAAGGTAAGTGTCTTTTACCAGGCCCGCTCGCAGTAGATCCCCGATTATTTCTAAATGCTTCTCAATGAGATACAGATCTTTCTGGTCATCCTCGCTCATAAGAGATAGCATAAGTTTCTCCTCGATCGCGGCGAGCTCTTTATGAAGCATTGCTTTATCAATTTTTTCAAACTGCTCAAGATACGCAGAATATTTGACCAGATTAGGCAGCTCATCGAAATCAATAAGCTCCTTCCTCGCCTTCCTAAAAAGATATTTATACAGATCATCTTCATTAATGTCCTTCGTCCCGGCCTTCAAAGACATCATCGCTAATTCTTGTTCGTCATTTCTGGACAGCTTTTTGCTCAGCTTTTCGGTCAAAAGGTTTCTTTCCTGTCTCGCCTTCCTGAAATCTATATATTGTTCCTGCTCGATAACCTTTACCAGATCATTAAAATGCCCATATCCATCCATCGATACGCCATAAGTGCCGCAGTTTTTATTTAAAAGCAATACCAGTTCTTTAAATCCGTCTTTTTTGCCCCTCTGATCTTTAAGGCTCCCGCTGACCTGTATCATTTCTTTTGAATAAATCTTGCTTCGGTAATTTAAAACCATGCTCGTTAACGTATTGATATCTTTTTCAGCTTCATCTTTAAAAGACATGGAATCCCTGAAAGCATTGAGGTTTTTAAAATATAGCTCAGGCATTTCCACCCCGAAAAGTTCTACAGCCTCCGGATTTAATAATTTAAAGTATTCAGGTCCGCTTAGGCGTCCTTCCCTCACAAAATAATCGGCTATTTCCTCTCTGATAGCGGTATCCTGAATGTCAGTGAAAACTGAAAGATCATATTGCCCGCTTCCACCTTCCAGAAAAACAAGGTCTACCCCGTGATTGGCCGATAAATATCCGATAATATTTGAAATGGACTTTTGCGCGAAGTAATTACAATGCGCGTCTTGAATATGCAGAATTGTTTTTCCGTTTGTGCCTGGAAGAACATCCTGTACACTGCCCATGCTTAAAGGTATATCCAAGCCGGCAATATCTGGCGGCACTTGTGCTTGCAGGTTTTCAGCTTTGGCTGAAGTCTCAAACGAACCGAAAGAAAATAGACTAAACATAAAGAAGACCGAAGTTGCAAGTGATACGTAATTAGTAATGGTCTTTCGTTTATAAATATTCATGGCTTAATCCTTATTATGCATTATTTGTTTAATCACACGGAAGATGCAAATTAGACAATTATTCGCCTTAATATCTAATCTACCTTGTTATTAAACTTACCCTGAATGTGTGTTTAAGTAACTTTTCGAAGTATAACTGATGGTTATTCTGTCGTTCAGACTGTGTTCGGTGAATTTCATACTGTGAAACAGTCTGAATTCTGAATTACAACGACCTCAACACCTCTTTCTGGGCCTCGTCCCAGTCGGCTATTTCCTGGTAATTAATACGGGTTATCTGCATCCGGATAGTACCCTGGAACACTTTATTGAATAGGGTGTTCAATATGCCGTTGAGCTCTGTTACATCGGTGACATTATCAAGGTTGTCTATCAGGTCCGAGCTTTCCGTGTTCATTTCGAAAAACCTGCATGAGTTGAGGAATAGCATATGTTTTTTAAGGATACGTGCCTTTTCAGCTTCATTATAGTTGACTTCTCCGGCGATTATACGACTGTCGGCGCATAGAATATCGCCGACGGCGATTATTTTAGCCTCATCCGGTTTGTATGTGCTAAGGGTAGCGGCATCGACCGGATCGTACATGATTATCACCATGTTCTGTATATCGGGAGAATATCCGCTTAAAACTTCTTTAACAGTTAGTTTATCGGAGTCGGTTATGCAGTCGACGGTTATTTTGGGATAGGACGTTTTGTCCCTGGCTATAGCTTTCATTGCCAGATCGTCGATCGCGTACTTGAGTCGGGTCGCCAGATCATTATCAGGGTTATCGTCAAAATGAATTACCTGGTCTTTGATCTTATCGTTTTTATCAGCTTTTCTTCTGAATTCCTGGTCGATCGTCGTCTGAACTGACGCCATTTCCGGGTTCGGGCTTCTTATGAGGTGAATGTTCACCGTGCCTTTAAGCATATCGCCCCGCATGGACATCAGTTTCAACGTAAATGCCTGATTGGCGTCCGGGTCGATATGGTCCTGTAGGCCGAAAAGCCATTCTTTTTTCGGTGAGGCGTCCAATATTTTATGTTCCTGTGAGCTGTTGTAACGAATAAGAGCCTCTTCGCTGTCTGACATCCCCAGAGGCCTGGTAAGCTTGATCTTTTCTCTTAGTTCCGCTATAAAATCGTCAATGCCGAGTTTTTTCAACCCCTCCGGGGAGATCTCTTTTAGGAGCGTAGCATAAGCTATCCTTACGTCTTTTCCTACGCCGCGCATAAAAGTATGTCTTGTCATTTTGGCGAATTCGGCGCCTTCCGGCAATTCTATGAAACCTTCGCCGAGTTCGTGTATAAGCGCCAGCGGGTCATCGATCAGGTCGCGGTTCAGGTAGATCACACCTGTATTTTTGTCAATTATACCCTTAAGGTCATTATTGGCATCATTTTCCTCCATATGATCGATCGGGACCGCCCTACTGACTGAGCCAAGCGAAGTGATAAGCTTTTCGACGATCTTTCTGTCTTTTTCAGTCAGAGTGCTCCGCCCTTTTTTAGATAAAAGGGCCTGTATTGTGTCGATGATCTCTTTGGTCGGCTTTTCAGGGATGTCCTTCGGAATTGATAGTTCGATGGCTTCCATATTATCTCCGCTTGTGCTCTTCACGGTAAGGAGGGTGTCGCTAGGTCTTTCGACGGCGAAACCGCCTGTTTTTAAAACGCCGTTTACGAATACCTTGCCGATGAGGCTATGATTTTCGGAATTCGCTCCTTCCGTATAGACAGGGTCGGGTATGAATGTTCCGTTACGTGAATTGAGGTCATTAACAATCCATCCGTCGGTGCTGCCCGGAATTATTTCGCAATGTTCTCTTGACGCTTGTCTATGCGTGACCATGATCTGTTCGCTGTCCCGGCCTATGAGGATCCTGCCTATCCCCGTAATAACATTTCGTTCTTTTCCCTTGCGTATAACGGCTTCAACATTTCCTGACGCTCGATCGCGCATGACACTTATTATCTCGATCACCGGCGCACTGCGGCTTGCGCCGATCTTGACAAATCTGGGATTTGGTGCGATATTGCCGACGGCTATCCGTTTCCACTGGGTAGGTTTGTCGGTAAATGTTCCGTTCCTTGATTCAAGGTCGGTAAGGATAATAGTATCTCCATATCTCCTCAGTTTAAAATGCTCCCTCGATACTGAGAGTTCGGTGACAAAGTGCGTTCTGAAAATATCTCCCTTCCTTCCGATGGTGAGCTCTTGGCCGTCTTTTAGCGCTTCCGATATCGATAACGAATCAAGGATAACCCCTGGACGGCTCAATTTAGTTAAAACGATCCTGTTTCCATAGAAATGCAGAATAAAGTTCCCGAACTTCACTCTTTTGGGGTCTATGACGGGGTTGATCCTGTCTTTGGCGGGATCGGTCAGATCCCGGTCGTTTTTAGCCTTGTACCAGATACCATCATCAAGATCGGATACTTCGTCCGGGTTTAATACGGATGTTATCTTAGGTACGGTCATTCTGGTGCCGTTAAGTGATCCCCTGTCCGTTACTTTAACAAGGATCTTGCCGTCGAGCATATAGAATGTGAGCATAAGATGGTTTCGGGATATACCCGGCGAATTTCTCGGGTATCTATTAGGTTCCGCGTTGTTGAAGTTATTACCTATTGTTATGGGCGTATTGAATTCAATCGTATGATTTTCGTTCCCTATCCGGAGCATCCTGACATTTGCTGCGCCGGCCGTAATTGAGCAAATTTCATTTTCAGGAGCGTCGGCATTTTTCCCCGAAATGGTAAAATGTATTTCATCAGAATCGTTATTAAGCGTTATTAATCGCGGGATCATGCTTGAGGTATCGCTTCTATGCATATCGAATGACAGTCCGGGTTGAGGATTTAAAGGCATCACCGGCAGTAAAGCCAGGCTTAGCGCCCGTTCCATAATAGTATTGGATACCGATCCCGGGTCATTATCCAGCCGGGCGAGGACATCGGCGACAAGTTGATGTCTCATTGTCCAATCGTAAATATCGTTATAGACCGAAACAAAACTTGTTATGGCTCTACGTGTTGTCAGAGCCAGGTCATCCGATTTCCCCGCGATGATAGCTCTTCCGGTCCGGTGATACTTTTCATGCAAGAGGATCAAACCCTGGTGGCTTATAAGATTCCTTTCGACGGCCCAAAGGAGCTGAGCTTTAGCCAGATCGATCCTGAGAGCCAAAACGTTTTCCCTGTTCTTCAATACGGGTGGCTCTAGGCCGTAATAAATAGCGAGCTCTGAAAGTTGGTCGACGGTCATGTTGGGGCGGATGTTATTCAGCCGTTCGCCCATTACCGTGCCTTCAACCAGAAGGTTTACACTGTCAGAATCCATGTCAAGCGAAACATCGCTGACGGGAGACGACCAGCCTTTATCCATATCTTCATCGGCGATCTTCCCGTCCTGTTTCATAGCGGAATTTAACGATAGATAAGCATTCGCCGAAGAATATCGGTTAAACGGGATATCGCTGTCAGCTTTGACATGCCCCATGAATTTTTGGAGAAAAATATACTGCGAGGGTATGGATATATCCCTCACTTTCCAGAATTGCTGTTTGTCCGGATCCGGTCCTTCATGAGGTTTTGAAATATCGCTCAAGTGAAATCCGCCATCAGAGAGGAGGTTAAGTATCTCGTCTATCCTGCCTGTCTTGACCCACCCTTCGACTTCGGCGACTTTCATGGGGGATATGCTGTCTTCGAGACGCAAAGCAAGTTCCTCGATCACGGTCAGTTCCCTGCCAAGCTTCTTTTCGTAGTTAATTATTTTCGTCTGAAGAAATGACTCGCGGATATAATCCGGAGAAATGTGGTATCCGGACCCCGTTTCTGTGGGAGTGACGCCTGCATAGTATTCGACAGCGCCTTGACCGGTCCCAAGTGTTGGCCTGGCTTCGATCCCGTTCATTCTCCTGTATAGCTCAAGATAATGATCCCGTTCAGCGTCAGTTATGAACCCCGAAGTACGATAAAAATCAAGAAGGTATTTAGTCGTTATAATTCCCCCTCTACCCCTGTCCTTGCATACAAGGAACGGCGCGCCATATGTGAGCCTCTCAATATTATGGGCAAAAAGTTCATTAAGGCTGTTCCCCCACGTTAAGGGAAATTCCGTAAGTCTCTGGCGATCATGAGCTCCGACGATATCCCGGAATTCTTCAACTTTTACCGGAACATCAGCTACTCCAAGTACAGGCGTACTATCGGTTATCATCCCGAAATTCCCTTTTATGAACCGTTCTCTGTCAGGGATGGGGCCCAGCCAGTTCAAAAATGCGACATGACCCAATTCATGCGGGAAAACTATGGGATACTCGGATACCCCCATCCTGTTACTAATAGGGTCATATGACATATCTCCCGATACCGATAGACCTTTATTTTTTATCTCGCCGACCAGCAGGGTTACAAGAGATTCCGGTATGACTTTTTTGACCTCACTTCCCATCCCTTTACCTTTAGAATTTATCCCCATATAAAACTGTCCGGTAAAGGGATGTTTCCCGCCGATCATTGAAACTGCTATGTCATCACCGTCGGGAAGGATGCCATGATCGTCCAGTACTTTCATTTTAGCCTTATTGTCAATGAATTCGCGCAAAGCTTTGCCTAATGGGGTCTGGCCTGAGGGAGTATCAATGGATATGCCAGGATGATAATACGGGGTAGTGAACTCGATTATTCTTCTATGTCCGGACCTTCTTTTCGGGTCCCCTGGGAATGAATTGCCCAGGGAGGTGTTTTCCAGGACTTCATGCAGGAGATATTCGTCCAGCAGATCCATGTCGCCTGTTTCTATCAAATGCTCGATAAAATCGATGGCAAGGGCGCTTTTGTAACCTATGATATATTTATCGCTACTTTCGACATTGGACCTGAATAATTTAAAAACCTGCTGGATAGCTCCAGGCTGACCGCTGGTAAGAAGGGTCTGATAATCGTAAAGTTTTAAGGATACTTTCCCGTATTCGTCCGCCGTTAAAGCGGTTTTTAAAGCGGTTGTAAGTTTCATGGGTTTCCCGTTCTCGAACATGAGAGCGAACCGTTCGGTCGTGACGCGGACAACATCCTTATCTATTTGCCATTCTTTTAAAAGATTGTCACTGTCATTGAACCAGTCGGTTATCTCCTGGGGAAGGTATCCGCCGGATATAGTACCGAGTTCAGCCGGAGATATTTCGGGTGAATTATCAATGCGAGCCAGGATCTCCGGAATGGTTATTTCTAACCTTTCCCCCTGTCCGATGGAAGCGATAACGGCCTCATTGGCTACTAACGCTATTTCGTTCTTATCCAGGTTCTCAGCTCTTATCCTGGCCATTTCTTTGACGATCTTTACCGCGACCTGAAATAGGTCCATCCCTTCCCCGCCCCAGACTTCAACGCCCAGCGTCGAAAGATGGGAAGCTACCGCTATCATGGCTATTTCGCTCAGGGCCGGTTTTATCGCGAGTTGTATGTCGGTTGAAAAACCCGCCAGGAGGTCGAAGTAGGGGTTCTTGTACCCTTCATCGCTCTGAAATTTCGGGATGACGGATATATAGGAGATATTATTCTCGCGGAACAGCCTCGCCAGGTTCTCGGTGTGAAAACCTCCCGTAAAAAGTATGGCGGCTTTTTTGCCGCCGTAAATATCGTCGAATTTCAGGTTGGCGAGGAATGTCTCATCCCTGGAAAATGAGTATTCGAAGAAAGCTGTTATCTCCCCGATATAGCCGTCAAGCGCCTCTATCCCGGAAAGGTCAGGCGTCGCGACGGCGTATTTGTTAGCGGCTCTTTTAATGAAATCCGTGAAAACCGACGCGGTTATGGAGTTCTTGTTATCAACATAGAAACGATAGTCGGATCTTGTCAGCTTAAAAGCGAACATGTTCTTGAGTAAAGAGAGGTCCATAGAAAGCCTGTCGAGCTTTTTTATGTCCTCGTCGGTAAAGAGCCTGTTCTTTAATGCCGTTTCAAGCCCGGATATTTCATCCATAAGCCGGGACCTGTCAACGGATTCATACGCGTTTATATAGTCGACATATCTGGTGAGCGACGGATATTCGCCAAGGTCAAATCTAAGTTCAGATGCCTTTCCCAAAAGATAAGCGTAAAAAGTTTTCAGAGTTACTACCTTCTGCTTATATTCGAGCGTTTTTACGGCAAGCTCCTGGGTCTGGTTCCGGGGGAGAGATCTCTTAAGTTTGTCCATGAGGCTGTATTGTTCCGAATCGGCCTTTTTAAAATTCACTTTTTCTTCCATTTCAAGGGTCATGGCAAGAGTGTTCAGGTTGCTGAAACTGCTGATATCTATCTTATTTTCGGAACATTTTTTTATAAGAAGATGCAGGTAATTCTTGAGTTCCAGGTCGCCGGCCCTGTATTTGGCGTAATTAGAATCGATCTCCATAAGCTCCGGGGCATAAAGCTGTTTTTTGAACGCATCCAGCGCGGCCGTGATCATGGAAAGATATCCGTCGACTTTATCCTTATACGAGAGAGAATCCCTGTAGACTTTAAGGTTCTTGAGATAGAGTTCCTTTTCCTCAACGCCCCAGAGTTCGGATTTTTCAGGGTTCATTATGGCGTAAAGTTCAGCGCCGTTGACCTGGCCTTTTTTAACAAAATAATCGGCAACTTCTTTTCTGAGGACAGGCTCGGGGATAGACGTGAAAACATTGAGATTATATTCACCGGCGCCTCCTTCCATATTGATGGACTTCATGCCATATTCGCTGACAAAATAATCTATAATGTTAAAGATCTTATTTTGAGCGAAGAAATTACAATGGGCGTCCTGTATGTGTATGATCACCTTATCGGAATCGCATTTGTTGAGGTAACGTACCTCCCCAAGATGCGGCGGGACATTGATTGTGTCAACATCAAGGAACGATGTTACCGATGTACTTTCAGCCAGAGGGGTAAGCTCGGGATTTGACATTTGTGCCGGGCTTTGGCCGGTCAGTAATGCCAAGATCGTGATAAAAGTAATGATAGAACGGAAATATTTTCTCATATAAAATTAGTCCATTAAATATACAGGTAGACTCATAATCAAGTTTACTGATGAAAAAGAATAAAACAAAATAAATATATAACTATTTTAAAGACTAACGATATTACTTTTGTTGAAGGACAAGTGAATTGTTTTCGGGGTCGATCTTGATGTGAAAATCCCTTAAAAAAGACATTCCGAGAAGACCGTCATGGTCAGTGTTCGAGGAAGTCTTTTCGATCATAATGGCGGCTTTGACATTTTGAGAGGAAACGTTCCCTACCTTGATCGACACTAATTGGATCGGGAGGCATTGGGCCGTGCTTTTGTCAGCGAGTTGTATCGAGATAGGCTTTTCACCTTTTGTGTCCATATGAAGCTTTTCGGCTATATAAGGCGAAATAACGACGATGCTGGCTCCGGTGTCAAGTAAAAGTCTTGCCTCTACCCTGTTGTTAATAAGGGCGGTCACGATTATTCTCGAGCGGTCAGTGTACCTGATAGTGGTAGAGGACCTATGCGCGGCCTCAAGATCGAAGAACCGCTTAAAATATTCGTTCTCGGTCACTTTACGTAACGCGGATTTTTCCTTACTGTTATCGGTGCTGTAAAATTTCCAGTCACTGATCAAGGCTTCTTTTTGGCGCGAATCTGACGGGGTAATGATTTCAACGATATCTTCTTTTGAAATGGATGTTTTGCCGTAACCCAGGTCCAGGATCATTCCCGTATCTTTTTCTTCTTCAATGACGCCGAATATCTTCCCTCCGCTTTTAAGTTTTACTATAACGACGTTCAGATCTTCCATGAGGGAAATTTTCTTATCCGTAAGGCTGTCGACTTTTTTCGAATAGAAATAATCATTTAAGAACGTCAATATCGGGGCTTTGAATTCTATAAAGACCAAAAGAGACAGGATAGTAAGTAGCAAAAATAATCTTAAGAATTTAACCATAGTTTTATATTAGTAAGTATGCGTTATAGTTATGCCGGGGTCAAGTTGTTCCGGGATAGACGCAGGCGTATTACGAAAATATATTGAATAAATGAGCGAATGAAATACAATATGAAAAACAATAATCGGTAGTATCCTTACAATACAATGAAAATATCAATGTTTCTATTTTTGTCGCTTATCTGTTCATCAGCGTATGCCGGAGATGCGTCTCAGCCATTGATCGGCGAAGTGAAGGTTTGTCCTTCGCCGTTCCTGCTGGCTAACGGTAACAGGTTCCGTGAGGGGCTTTTCCCCCGATATGAGAAGATGGAGATAGAAGCCGAGGTCAAAGGTGAATTTAAGAACCCATATGATTACGAAGAAATAGAGGTAAAGGCTATTATCAAAAGCCCGGACAATAATATAGCCAATGTCCTGGCATTCCCCAGCGGCCAGGGGGCAAAATGGACCGTGAGATATACGCCACTTCTTACCGGTAAGTATGTATTTCACGTGGAAGTCAAAACCTTAGGCTCTTTAAAGTCGTCCGGTCCCGGTTCATTCGAAGTAAAACCGGGATACGGCAACGGTTTCCTCAGGAAGAGTCCGCATAACGACCGTTATCTTGTATTCGATTCAGATAGGACATTCTTCGGGCTTGGGCATAATATAGCCTGGGTAAAAGATAATGACCCCGGAAAATTCGAGGATTATTTCAAGAAATTCAAAGATAACGGTTGTAATATTTCGCGTGTTTGGATCAATTCTCCATGGACTATTAAGATCGAAACGGAAAAACTCTACCGTTACAACTTAGATGACAGTAATAAGATGGACGCGGTCCTTGAACTGGCCAGGAAATACGGGGTTTACCTTATAGTGTCACTCGACTCGTACGGAACTTTAATGAACGAGCCGGGTCAGTGGAAAGAAGGCAGTTGGGACAAAAGCCCATACAGTAAGAAGATGGGAGGCCCATGCGCGGTGCCGCCGGGATTTTTCCTTAACAAAGAAGCGCTGAAAGCCTACCGCAACAGGCTGGAATATATTATTGCGAGGTGGGGATATTCCCCGAATATCCTCGCGTTCGAGATATTTAATGAGGTCAACTGCCCTCCCGAATGGCTAAGAGATACAACCCGTTACATCCGTTCCATAGACCCATTCGGCCATCTTATTACCACAAGCATGAAGAACTCATGCGAATCTACGGATGCCAGCGTGGAAATATGGAATTCCACTTCAGTGGATCTCATTGAAAGACATGTTTATGCCAACGAAATTAATGAGAATATCACCGGGGATATTATATCAGTAAACAACGAATATGCCCTTAAGTATAAAAAACCTTTTCTCGTCGGTGAATTCGGCATGAACTCGGGTATGGACGACTCAAGGAACGACCCCGACGGTAAAGCCATCGAACTGCATAATAGCATATGGGCAGCCTCACTTTCCGGGTCATTCGCTTCGGCGCTTAACTGGTGGTGGGACGGTTATGTAATGGGAAAAGACCTTTATCCGCACTACAAGGCGCTCAGAAAATTCCTTGAAGGAACAAAATGGGATGCTAAGAACGCCGGCCCGGTGGAAATATCCCCCGTTATGATCGAAACAGGCAAGAAGAAACAAACCGGATATGATGATATAACCATCTATCCGGTAAAGGAATGGGGCAGTATGAAGTACAAGGAGTTCACCATCCGGAACAACGGCGATATTTCGGGAGGAAGCCTGAATTATTATCTGCAGGGGGTATCCAATAGCGAAATAAAGATCAACCATATACTTAAACTGAATTTCCCCAAGGAAGGCAAACTGATCCTTAACGTGGATATGGTCTCCCGGGGCGGCAAATTGACGGCGTACCTTGACGGTGTTAAAGCGGCTAGTGTTACCTTTCCCGTTGGGCCGGGCAGCGGTCCATGGAAGAAAAGCGTATACCTCAAGGAATATGACGTCTACCAGTGTGAATACGATAAGAACATAGAGATCATCGTGCCTAAGGGGGAACACAGGCTAAGGTTAATGAATTCCGGGGAGGACTGGATTGGGATAAAGTCAATAAAATTGACGGATTACCTCTCTGGATCATACGCAAATGCCAGGATCACCGGGATATCCGTCGGCGATGAGAGATTGTATTGGATACAGAACCGTGATTCAAACTGGCGTGAAAAGGGGCAATTGAACGAAATAAAGAATGCGTATTTTGATATTAAGGGTGGTTTTAACGGACAATACACGGTCGAATGGTGGGACACGTATAAGGGGATCGTAACTTCCAGCGACACAGCCTGGGCGGTCAAAAGTTCACTACGCGTCAATATCCCGTCTTTTACAAGAGATATCGCCTGCAAAATAAGGAGATCATAATAAAATATTACGGCAAAGAAGCCATTTTTTTGTAATCTATCTTATCGGCGTATTCAAGAAGTTCATTCTGTGAGAGCATTCTTCCGCTTAAGGTTATCAAGAAACGGTTGTTGATAACGATATTGATATCCCCGTTCCCTGTTTGAGGGTCATATTTAACTATCGCCTGTTCCCCTTTTATCCTGGAAAGCTGGGCGCCGGAGGCAGTTAGGATCATCGGATTTGACAGCATCATCATTATGCTTTGCACCATCGGGGAGTCCGTGACGATCTTTATCTGAACAAAACTGATCCCTTTCTGATAGGATCTTTCCGCGAAAACTCCTCCGCCCAAGAGCGCCGCTGACACGCTTTGTGATGATGGGAATGAGGCCGTCCAACCGTTAAGCGGCTCAGGTAAGTAAGTTTCAAGGGTCGATCCGCGTTTCTGCCGTATCAACTGCGAAGCGTAATCGAGATCTGAGGCCGCGGTCATAAAATCGCCTTTTTTATACTCATTAACAGCTTTTTCAACAGTTGTAAGGATTTCATCGGCAAAGCAGATAGATGACAAAGAAAACATGAAAATGATCACGGTGGTTATCTTAAAAACATTTGAAAATACCATTTTTTCCTCCTTGTGATATTACGTTCCACTACATACAACATGATATTAGCATTAAAAGTTCCGTTGGTAAAGTCCAGAATTTTGGTGCACGGTGTAAGACTCCGGGACACTATAAGGCTAAATGCATACCAACTTAAGGGAGGCATCAGAAGAATGGGTGAAAACGTTAGGAAACTATCTTTTGGAATAGTGCTTCGTGAGTAGATACCATTTGATCTTTTGGCAGATCCTATAAGGAACATGGTACTTAAAGCCTGTTTCCCCGCCGAGAATTTCTAAAAATCTGTAAATCGTCATAGTCATCTTATAAATTTATTCCGATAGTTCACTACAATGGATACAATATGATATAAGTATATTGTGATTGTAGCGTACATGCAAGGTTAAACTATCCATAAACACTTAGTTAGGGGAAAAAACACTTATAAAAATATGTTTAAAAAAAGGGGCAATGCCGTTACCGGCATTGCCCCCGGATCGCGCCTCCTTTGTTTTATTTATTTTTAGTTTGAGAGTTCATTAAAGCCGGGTCGATCAACTGGGTGCTAGCCTCTTTTTTTGACTTGACGTCCCACGCTTGTTTCATCGCGATCACGTTCTTAAATTGATTTCTTCTTATCACCTCTGTTTTGCGTGATATAGTTTTATCATCCCCTAACATTACTTTATCAGTATTTACGTCATTGACAATTTGATCTTCAGACTTTGCCGTCGCGTTGGAATTTTCAGATAGCTTTAATCTTTCCGCCGCAGTCTCGTCAAAAGTCGTTTGCTCGGTTTGAAGGGCTTTTTCATCTCCATCCAACACCGCTTTCTGATCGTTGTAATTGATCACATCGTACCAGGGATAGTAAGCCGGCATTTCGCCTTCGGTTACTTCGTTCATATTTTCCAGCTCGCCGTCTTCGTTATAGAAATACTCCCCTTTTAACACATACTCTTTCTCTCCGCTCTCGTTGTAACCGGTATAGTCGATATTGACCTTTTTAAGTTTGCCTGTATCCGCGTCTCTTTCTATATCAACTTTGAGGTCATATTCGTAGCTGGCATAGGTCGGCAGAGACGGGTGATCGTCCCTTTGTTTTTCGGACGGGAAATATTTATCGAGGATCACGTAATCACCTTTTCTGGCGGCACCGTCCTCGTACTGAAGCCAGAATGGAGAGTATGACTGCGGATCCCCGGGTTTTATGGTTGATGGGTCCTGGATCACGGGATATCCGGCAAGGGGGTCAAATTCCAAATTCTCACCGCCGTACAGGTAAAGGTCTATAGGAAGTTTTTCGATGTAGTACGGATATCCGTCATTTTCCCTTCCCCTCTTATGAGTTTCAACATGAGAGACTTTCGTTTGGGCGACGCCGTCAACGATTATGGTTTCGTATTCCTGATGGGTGTTCATAGTCCAGTCGATACTGGCCCACATTTCTGGACGTTCCCAGGGTCTGCCGCTCCACCATGAACTTGTGGTTACCTGAATGCCGGCATATGTGGCGCTTTTCACCGTGCCGTCCTCGTTGTAAAGATATTCACAATCCTCGGTCTTTTTGACCTCTCCTCTCCTGGCGTAATATCTGTCAAGAAGAACAGCCTGATCATTGCCGGTTTCAAGCGGGAGGATCGTTCCCTTATCATAGATGTCATAGAAATTACGGAAAGAGCCCCGGGTAGTCTCTTTATGGTAATTCGTAAGGTTTTCGTTCTGGTCGTAATTGAACTGGGAGAAAGACGCGCGTGATCCGTCAGTGTTATAGCTCTGGGATGTCCACTGCATAAGCGTCTTGTTGTCGGAATAGTAGGCCATGGTCTCTGATGTTTCCATATACGGCATATTCCCCTGAGAATGGTATCTTGAATTATTACTTACGATCTTTCCTGCCTCATTGTACCACTGTTCAGAATCGTTCATCCAAGCGACATCGCCGTCCATGTCGAAATACGCCTGGCTGCTGAACGAGAACAGAAGGTTGCCGTTGTCCTGGAACATCCTGTCAAAATTCAGCGAGGATTGGAGTACGTACACGCCGTCGTTACCGTATTTGACGTATTCCTGGCGGTTCCCGGAAATTATCTTATCGTTACGGGTATCGTACATGACCGTTTCGTCGCTTTTGTAAGATTGAACCGTATTCCCGAGGTAGTCATAATAATCGATCTCATTCGTAGTCGCGCGGTCGGTCCTGACACCGTCATGGTAACCGTACTGGACATTCGTCCTGTTTGACCAGTTCTTGTTCCTCTCCCCGGTGACTTTGTTGATGTTCCACGATTCGTTGGCGCTTTTGACCCCGGAAAGGACCTTAATATTGTCGACTATTTCCCTTCGATATTCGATCGTCTCGATCCTTTCCGTGAAGATCTCGGAGCCGGAGGCGTTTTCGACCTGGGAGGTATTCGCGGCTATGAGGTCGAGATCGGCGTCATATGTGTAGTTCGTCGAAGTCGCAGTTCTCCAGCTGTTGTTATTGTTGTCGGTGTTCTCATAGCTTCTGTATTCGTAGGTCTTAAGCGACGGATCCGATCTATGGTAGGAAATAAACTGTTCTTCCGCGGAGTTCGATGTGTAAGAGTAATCGCCGTTCAGGACAATATACTGGTTGGTTGAGAAGCTGTACGTCAACCGGCCGTCCCATGTATACCTATTCCTGGTTTCCGAGGTAGATGTTGAGGAGTTCATGCCGTCATCCCACGTGCTGACCGTTTTGTTATAGGATATGTTCCCCGTTTCCGTGTATTCTTCACGGGAAAGGAGCGAATCCGTTATATTGCCTTCGATGTCGCGGTTGACGATATCCAGGAACTTCATATATTTAACGCCATTCCTGTAATAGATGGTTTCAGTCAACTTATTCCTGATAATTCCGTTAACCCTGTCTATCAGTGACCTGAAAACAAGGTTACCGTTCGAATTATAGGAAAAACTTTCGCTTTTTACGCGGTTACGTAAAAGCTCACCGTTCTTATCGTACGCTACCTCCAAAAGGATGCTGCTTATGGGTTTGCCTTCGGAGTTATAATTAACGTTTTTCCTTTTGATCTGGTAAGCAAGCCCATAGTGGCCCGGATGATACGCCATCATTTCGTAGTTTTTAAACTCGCCAAAATATGTTATCTCAATACCGCTGCCATCGTTATAAACTACGTGCGTAAGATATACGGAACCGTCCTCGCTCAGTATATAATCCACTGAAGCGAATTGGTAGTGATGTTCAACAGAAACCGCTAATAATTTATCCTTGTATTCTGCGGCGTTCAATCCCTCGCTCGATACAGCCTCGAAAAGCTGAGAGAGATAACTTTTCAGTTTATCGTCGACGCCGGTAGCTCTTAAAAGCTCCGACTTGAGGTCTTCGACCGTCATGTAGCTGTTCAGGGAGCTGGACCCGATGATGTCGGTAATTTCATTGCATTTTTCCGTTATCCTCACGGGCCGGCTGCTTTCGTCAAAATATATGACTTTGCCGTTAGTTGCTTCAAGCCGCATATCAGCCTGGTCGAAAGTGCCATCCGATTTTTCCCTTAATACAAGATTTATCAAGCTACCCATCTTTGTGCGTAGACCGATGGTTTTTACGATGAGCGCGCTGTCGAGGATCCCGTTACCGTTAACATCCTCGTTCAAGTCCATACGACCGTCAGCGTCAATATCGAACTGGCCATAGGGCATCCACTCTGATCCGGAAGCAGCAGCAAGCGAACCCTCGTCAATATCCATGTTGTTATCCCCGTCTCTATCCTCATTGTTGCCTATCACTTCCGGTATCCAGTATTCGACCCCCGTTACGCTAATACCGTTGACGAGGCCGGCTAGTTTTTTCGCTTCCAGGATACTTTCCTTGAATGAAGGTATGAACCTAGTGACGAGGTCGAGCGTGTTCACCGTAATGGTAGTTTCCAAATAACCGGCTCTATTCGCCTTTAAAGTGATCTGGGCTACTGATTTTGCTTTTAAGGCTTCTACTAACGTTTTATCATCCAGGTTCAACACACCGTCGCAGTTAAGGTCGAGTTTAGCTTTTAACTCTATGTCAGCCATGTCTACTATCCCGTCGCCGTTAATGTCCTCCTCTCCGCGAATAGTCTGGTCCATGGCATAGTTGACGATCGCGATATCGTACTCGTCGGTCACGCCGTTACCGTCTATGTCCATACTTGAAAGCATTCTCCATTCCTCATCGGTATATCCTGGCATTACCACTTCTTGGACCATTACCCTTTTAGGATCAATTATGATAAGTTCCGCGAACGCGTCGACGGCGGCTTTCATCTCCCTTGTCAAAAATATTTCTCCTTCTCCCTGTCTGATCACGTTTGAAGGCAGGATCTTTATCTCAGGTTCATAAGGTCCAGTAGGCTTTTCAAGGTCTCTAAGAACAGAAAAAGCGGCTGCCGCCGAAAAAGATTTTTTCAGCCAAACCGGAAGCTGGAACTCAGGTAAGTACGAAGAACTTGAGTAATCAGAGTCATCGGAACTATTATCTGAAGCATTCGTCAACAGGCCTGTACTGTATCTTTGTATCCCTCCAATGATCTCCCCTGATTGGGCATTACCGATAGTCGCTAGTGAACATAGAAAAACAGCAATTAACACTAACACCATTGATTTTGTGTACTTACACATGACTCCCTCCTGTTTAAATGTTTTAATATACTTTTTAAAAATTCTTCGCTACACTCTGTATAACAACCGGGAAGTGAGAAAATTACACAAAACTAACTAATTAATATCTAAACAGGGTTAGAGTGAGCTCAATCGGTCCAGAGCAAATGAGCTTTCGGGTGATGCGGGATAGTTGTGGATTATTTCAAGATAGATAGCTTTGGCTTCTGTTTTTTTAAAAAGCCGTGTTTCCTTTAGATAAGCGATGGCAGTTTTGGCTAAAGGTGCCAAACCACTATCAGAATACAGCTTAAAAACGACGGAAAAGGCCCTTATTGCTTCGATATCCTCCCCGATATATGAATAATAACTCCCTATAAATAGAAGCAGCTTGGGGCTATATTCGGCTTTTGGGTCTTTTTTGACTATTTCCTCAAGTTTGTGTATTCCATCGAGATGGATGGCTTTATCGCCGTTCTTATTTGCTTCATTGATCAGATATAATGCCTCTTCAAGCTGTACCGGGATAGTTCGGGGTATCTGGTCCTGTATAAAGATCGGGCATGGCGAAAGAAGTTCAAGGACCCTGTTTTTGTCATTGCTGAGTAACAAAGCGACTTTTGTTCGTTTTCCTAACATAAAAAGATCCGAGATCTTTTGCCATTCTTCCATTAATAGAGGTACAGGGGTAAGTGGCGCCTCTCCCTGCGGGATCTCGGTTTTCATGCCTGCATCGACTACAACTTTAGATGGGACCTTAGCGAGTGAGAGTCTTTCCTTTCTTGAGGATACATCAACTTTTCCTTCAAGGACACCTACCCATGTTCTATCATTTTGTTTGTCCTGTGAGACCATAAACTTAGTGCCGATAGCCCGGACTTTTGCGTTTGGTGTTTCGACCTCGAATTTTGACCCCTTAAAGGGCTTATCGATATCTACCAGCATATCGCCTTTTTTCAGGTTAAAACGGCATATACCGTGCCTGTTCCGGGGAGTGAGCATTGCCACTTCAATGGTTGCCCCCGGCCTTAGTTTAATGTTATATTTTGAGGGTAAAGCAATGACCAATTCGGAAGTTCCCGCCGAGCGGACCTCATCCCCTTTTTTTAACTTAGTACCGGGGTCTATTTTTAACCAGCCGTTAGCTGAGTTTCTTAAGATGAAGGCCGTGCCGTTTATTTCACTTACGGATGGTTCGTCGTTCCCATAAAAATTAAGGCCGGCGAAAACGGCGACGAGGGAAACGGAGAAAGTGACTACTATCTTCCGAAAGGCCGGCGCGAACGGCGCGGTCAATAGTTCCGAGAGGTCCTTGAAAAATTCGGTGAGATCAGTGAAGGATATAGCAGTGCCAGGCAACAAGGCTGGCTTCTTATTTCGTAAAAGCTCGGCTTCAAGCTTAGCCTTGAATTCGGCGTCAAAACGGTCAGATTCTTTGATCGGTAGAAGCCCGGCGAGTATTCTATCGATCTTATGAAGATCGCCGAGCTCTTTTGAGCAGGACGGGCACTTTTTGATATGTTTTTCCAGGATATCGGCGAAAAATACCTGTATGAACCCCGGGAAAGGCCCGGTTATCAAAGTGTTATTTATCCTGCATTTTAGTGTCTTTTTATCCATTGTCACGGCCTTTTAGACATTTGACGAATAATTTCCTGCCCCTGAAAAGCCTTACAGCAACAACCGATTTAGTGCAACCTATAACACGGGCGGCGTCCTCATACGAAAGTTCCTGGATGACGCAAAGAGTTATTACCTCCCTGAACTCGGGCGGCATGGAAAGAAGGACCGATTGTATCGATTCCTCGATCTCAGCGTTATTCATGTAGTCGGAGGCATCGGTGCCGTCTTTTGTCAGAATATCGCTAAGCGTGAATTCCGAATTGTCCGACAATTTGGAGTCAAATGACACTTTCCTGACATTTTTCGCTTTTTTAAACTCGTTCTTAGCCAAATTCCTGGCGATGGCGTAGACCCATGACGAAAAAGAGCCGGTCGGCATATACTTGTCAATGTTAGTATACACCTTGACGAAAGTTTCCTGAGTGAGCTCTTCCGCCATCGTCCTATTATTTGTCATGCGGTATAAATAATTCAAGATCGTCCTTTTGTACGCTTTGTATAATTCGTCAAAAGCCCCGGCATTACCGTTTTTGAACGAATTTATAAGAACAAGATCTTTTTCCTGACGCATAATAAGTGTCTGTAACAGTCCCGTATAGTATAACAACAAAAGGAGATAAAAATTACAGTTTCGGTTATTTTAGTTAGAAATCAGGCTTTTGTCGAGGAGAAATTCAGAAGAAGTTCAGGACGTCAGATCAAAAATAACCTGACGCTTGTCCCTGACCCTATGATTTGTTACTTGCCGGTTGACTCAGCGTATGCCGCGGGGATCTTGTCGTCCTTGAAACTGTCGTTGGATACGGCTATCTGTTTTGCTTTCTGAAGGTTTATTATGACTTTAAAGGAATTATCGCTTGTGTACCTGAGGTATATGACTGAAGACTCGGTTGAGAATTTTTTGCAGAGAACTGAAAGATTACCATAAAAAGACCTTAACTGGGCCTCTATCTTGACCAGTTTTGGGTCGGTATTCTTCCTTACCTGGTCGTACGCCTTTATGATCTCATTCTTTTGTTCGTCGTCGTTAAAAGGATTTTCCCCGTTATTCTTTACGGCGTCCATGATATTCTCTACCAGACTTATATCGTTCGAGATATTTGGAAGGACTACCGAAGCTTTCAGGGAGCTTTTCATTTTATAGAGTAATTTTTCATAATCCAGCTTGATCCCTGAGACAAGATCTTTCCCGGCTTCCAGCTCGTCTAAAAGCCCAGAGATTTTCTCTATGTTCCTGGTGTTCCGCTTGTCTTTAAAGCCGGATATAAATTCTCTGACGCGTTCGGGGTCCAGGTATGTAGGCTTCGACGCGGCAGGCTCTTCTTTTCTAGCGTCCGTGTCGGACTTATCTTTCGAATAAGTTACAATAATGGGTTCTTTGCCGTTAAGTTCTTTGGCGTCTTCGGTAACGACTAGGTTGGGCGTCATGTTGTCAAAGGTGTATTTGTTCCTTGTCGATGGCGGCAGGTCATTCAAAATATCAGCGGGAATAGCATCGGAGGTCATATTGCGATCTTTTGCGTCGTATATACCGTCGCCGTTCAGATCTTCTTGAGAGTCTATTACGCCGTCGTGCTTAATATCATAGCTGGTCCGGTCAGGCGTCAAAGCGTTCACTGTATCGATCATATCCGGGATAACGCTCGAACTACTCGATATGGTCACAGAGCCATCCGCGTTCAATTGCATTTCAGTATTATCATCTATCTTGGCTTTGACGCTGACTATGTTGCCGGCGTCGTTCCTTGTGTATTCAAAATTTATCTTCTCGCCGTTATCAAGTACCTGTGATGAAGGGAATTCATTCCCCGATCCGTCAGGAACGTTTTCATCTTTTTTCTTTTTGCGTGCCCAGTATTCCCTGGCGAATTTTTCTGCAAGATTGGCTTTTTCAGAGGCATTGCGGTTTAGAATAGCTTCACCTGAATTCTGGCCAATTCTTTTCATAACATCGGTGTATTCGGCAGGGTTGCGTGTACCATTATCGTCAGCGAAGACGTTTACAGGAATGGTTAACTGTAAAACGAATATTAAATTAATAGAAAATTTGAACAGATTGAACATTATCTTATTTCTCCCCGAGCGCAATTGATTAAAAAAGTATTTTTTTCAGAAAATAAAAGTACTGACGATTTATTATATTTACTGTGTAATTTTACCACAGAATTAAGAAATAAGCAATACTCTTTTTCTAAAAATTTAAAGCCCTAACCGTGAAAACAAAATTGTTTATACTGAGGTTTCGGCTTCGGTAACTGAGTCAATGTATTCTCGTATCTCAGCGCCGATATTGCGGAGAGAAATGGGCATGAAATTAAGTACCGTAGAAATTATATCCGTGAATGTTTTTCCAAGAACATTTGCAAGCGTCATCTCAAAATTTTTCATCTTGTCATCGGATAGGCCCACGGGAACGAATATCGGACGCTTTGTCCCTTTATCCTTCGACGCGTTTATCACACGTTCTTTCAGGCTCTTTATGCAAGTGTTAAGTGCGAGAGTCGGTAGTTTGCGGCATATCTCACTGTAATTTTTGTTCGTTCCCATGAGATCTTTGTCGAGCATGACGAAGTTACACATTGATTCGGGAGTATTTAAATGTTTACTCAAATATTTCGTTATACCATCCTGCATTCCTGTAGACCCGAGGAACGTTATAGAAGACGGGTCATTTCGGGTTGGCCTTTCCTTTTTATCGATCTTATGCAGAACGTTCACTAGAGTATCTTCGGCGTCTTTGATGATCTGGTTCAGATTCCGGTTTTCGGAGCCTGTCAAATGGTACGCTACTCCCATCTCTTTGAGCCTGGATATATGTTTTGTCGTCTCGACGATAACGACAAGATTCAGTCCTTTGGGGCCTGTTTTCTGATCAGCGAGTTTTTGAAGCGACGGCAGCATCTGGTCTAGATCGATCCCCTGCGAGTATCTTCCGTCAAGAATAACGAGTTGCGGGCCAGTTTTGCTCTTTTTTGCCTGGGCGGCAGAGAGGACTTGATCAAAAGACGCTATAACGCTGTCCTCGAGGGCGCTTGTGGCAAGGATATCTTCGACGGTATTAAGCTGATCGACCGTAAGCTTGCTCACTGAGTCGATAGCTTTTTCCACCGATCGTTGAGATGCTTCGGTCATTTCTTTTCCGTTTCTGGCATCACTCATTCTTTCTTTTGAGAAATCTTTCCTTACCTGTTGTTCCATTTCCCAATCAGACATGGTCGAGTATAATTTCTCTTCGGTATTACCGGCCACCTTGGAATAGCCGTCGAATAACCTATCTACCATGTTCTCCCAGCGTGTCTCTTTTGGAAGAGCGCTCGAGATTATGGTGAGAGCGAGCGGAAGCTCGCCGGCGTTCAACCTGGATATGGCGGCTCTATCCAAACCGGATAAATGGGGGTATTTCCGGACGAAAGAAATGATCCGCGCTTCTTTTCTTGCCCTGGCGACGATACCAGGGAGTTCTTTTAGGAGAGTGTCGGCATTACCGTTAAAATCGACAAGTATCCCGGTTTCCCCGCTTGTTAAAGAATTAAGTTCTTTCTCGCCTGAACTCTTATCCCCGTATGCCCTGAACTCTATATCGTCATATAATTTCATAAGGTCAGATGTCTGGATATAAGACAGCCCAACAACGCCGATTATCGGTTTTTGGGTTGAAGCCTTAACCCCAGGATGTATCAATGAGTTATACGCGTTTTGAAGTTTGCCGTTATTGAGTCCAGGAGCGTTCGCGGGTTTTTTAGCGTAATTGCCCTGGAAGAGCTTTTCAGAGAGCTCTCTCGCTTTCCTGGAACCTATTACTGGGCTCGCGATCTGAAAGAAAAGATATTCGCTTAAAAGACCGACGTCACCGCCGGACATTAGGGTGTCGATCATTTCTCTTGAAAGACCTATTGTATCGACCGGAAGGAACGCGCGGAGATGTTCCCTAAGCCTGTCGTCCTCGGATGATATGATGTGAGAAGCCGCGGAATTGAATCCCAAGAGCCATCCTGACGGTTCATCCGCGTCAGGCCCGGGTAGAACAACGGCGCCGAACTCGCGGATACCGGTGCGGCGCTTGGATATTTTTCTGATCGCTATTTCCAGACGCTTGAGATCGGCGTCTTCGATAGCGAGGCGTGAACGGTTAGCCCTGATACGCTCTAATAGATTTTTGCAGATCCCCATATTATTGACGCCTGGGCGTAAAGGATACAGATTGCCGGAAAGCCTGGCCTGGATCTCTATCATTCGACCGAGTTCCGCGGGATGGCCTTTTGCCGGACGGATAAGGGCGTTCTCGTTATCCCTGTCGAATTTGGAGTCTTTTCTGGCTTTGGCGACGGCAGCGCTGATCTTTTTGAGTAATTTATGCCTGTCGGTTTCTTTTTCCAGGAGGACGAGGTAGTCCGTCGAATCATCACGGAATAGTCTTTCCCTGCGCTCATTCTCCGTGCGTCCCGTGACCGCTACGAATTTAATGTCCGGATACAGTATATCGAGATTAGCGGGGATATCGGCCCTATCTCCCGTAATACCTATTACGGCTACCGGCCTTAACGGCTTCGCTCTTTCTTCAAGCGTTTTATTTATGACCTTTTCGAATGTCTCCTGCAGTTTGCCTTTTTTGTACCCTTTCAAGAACCCTGACCGAGAAGTATAATTAGTTCCGCGGAACATTTGTTCGGCAATGGCCCTGGCCCTAACAGCTCCGAGGACGGGGCTAGCTGCCTGGACGAACAAATATTCCCTGAGGACGTTGGCGTTATCGCCGATCTCGTCAAGTATCTCTGACGATAGGCCTATGGTTCTCGGCGGCAAGGTATCGTTAAGTCCCGCTTCGAGGATATCCGCCGAGGCGGCTTGGGACCTTTTGGACGAGTTGAAGCCTACAAGCCAGCTTTCGGGAACACGGGTCCCGGTCGAAGTAATAACGACAGCGTTAAATTCCACTACTTTAATTGTGTTGTTGCCTATCTTGTTGAGTTGACCGAGGAGCTCTTTCTTCTCTTCGGACGTAATATCAAGCTCGTCGTATTCTCTTTCCAAAATATCCATGATCTGCCTGGAAACGACCTTACGCTTAATGCCGGAGCGCAATTTTGGCAGAACATTCCCGTACATTTCCAATTGCTTCGTTATGCCGTTCCGGAGCCTAACGGCGTTCCCTTTGACCTCGGTGACAGCTTTTTCCTTTATTCCGGCTATCCGCTGCTTGACCCATCTACCCGAAATAAAGTCCAAAAACCTGTTAAAATTATCCCTGACGGATCTTAATCTGATGAACCTGTCCAAGAATCTTTCCCTTTTTGTCCATGAAAGGGCTCTGGGTTTACGGTTCTCAAAATGTATGGCTTTTATCGAGGAAATGGTCTTTTGCTCGCATTGCGCGGCAATATTGCTTTCACGCGTGTTTTTACTTTTGTATAATTCAAACAACGATAAGTGCGCTTCCAGGAACCGTCCCCATAATTTGATCGCTTTCCCGAGCAGTTTTTCCCTGGCGGCGAGGGAAAGTCCCGGCAATTCGGAATGTTCATAATATGCTCTGGCAAGTAACATTCGAGCGTCAGGAGTAAGGCTGGGATCCTCGATAGCCATATTTTTAAGGCAAATTTCAGCTTTATCAAGCCGGCGTTCACCTATGTAATAGCGCATTTGAAGGAGCCACTTCTGTGCCTTGTCAAACTGGCTAAAAGCGGGAACTGATTCAATGATCTCAATGGTTGTGCGATCATCATCAGCTCGTTTAAGGGCCCCGCCATAAAGTGCCTTGAGTTCAAAATTTAATAGATCGAATGCCGAAAGAACGGATGGGTTGAAATATGAGAAATCATCTTTGGCGAACTGTTCCCTCAATTCCGATAAACGGTTCGCAGTATCGTAAATATAGCCCTTTAGTTTATAGCTCTTGGTCGGTTGATATCGTCGAAGTTTTGGTATGATATTCTTGATCAAAACTGCGGTTTCTGAACTGATCGGTGTTTTAAGGGAGTTTACATGGTCAAGAATTAAATTGATGATTTCGATCTGGCGGTTAAGCATATCGTTGTTGATATCATCCCAAACAGCGTCCTCCCTGACGAAACGTCCTAAATTGGTTTCTATAAGCGATATGAGTGACTTCATGACATCGGTGTCTGATAGATCGGAATAAAGGATGTCTTTCAGTTTCTGAGCGGCTAAAGTGAAATATCTTTCCTTAAGCGACTCTTCCCTGACGTTGCGGAACTTATCCTCGTATAAGCCGGCTATTCGTCTTAGGATCTTGAGCTTTTCCTTTTTACGGTCATTTTCTTCGGCTTTATCGAACGGGAATAAGGATAGTATCCCGACGATTTTGGTTTCAAGACCGACAATATCATCAATATTTACTGTTTTTAGGGCCTGATGATCCGCTATCATTTCGTCAATGCGTATTTTAGCGATAGGCCATGATCTGTCGGCGTCATCGCTTGTCAGATAACGCCTGTCGAGGAGGTATTGTATGAGTTTCTTCGCGGTGGATCTGTCGCCTTTAGCCGAAAGGTCGGATGCGCGCTTTATTACGCGGGCCGTGAAGATATCTTTGATGTCGCGTATCGCTTTTTTTGATAGAACAGCCGGGATCTTATCCGGTGAGAAAAGTTCGTTTAGAAGCTTAGAAACGGAGTTTATCCTGCCTGACCGGATGGCGGTCCTGATGTCGCGTCTCGCGGAACTCGGGATAATGATCCCTCTGGAGCGGAGGTGATCAAATAGTTTATTGAGGCCGCTTATGTCGGCGTTAAGTTCATTGCTGGTCATGAAACCGGAAGAGATCTCCATAAGATGAAAGATGATCAGGCTCTTGGGAAAAGTCCCGGGTCGGGAAAGCGTCATATCGGATATGTCGCGAATGAGATAGTTTTTGTAAAGCTCGGTCTTATCGATGTCTTGACGCCCGAACCATGCGTTCAGCATATCGATCAAAGCCTTATGCCGTTGATCAGAGGACTTAGACATTTTTCGAAGATAACTATCCTGAAGCTTTTTCCGCTTAAGTCCTTCGGGATCTTTCGCGTCGTTAAGGTCCCGGTATTCCGCCGCGAAATCGTCGGCGTAAAAAGTATCAATCAGAAGATTTATCGGGATCTCAAATGAGTCCATTTCGGACCTTATCTCGTCGACCCTTTTCTTGATCGCTTCATCTTTTTGATCAATTTTAGACAAAGCTCCGTTAGCTTTTTCGAAATCATTGTCTTTTACGTCCTTTGAAGCATCCTTGAGCAATTTATCTTCGGATATTTTAGCCTTCGGAGAATCGCCGAGTTTCTCCAACTCCTTAACGGCGCTCTTGTCACCGCTGTTAAATCGTACAGCTTTTTGATAAACAGCCTTAACTTTATTGTGATTGTCCTGGGCTCGTTCCCAGTTTTCTAATTCATCGCCCGTCCGCGAGGTTTCAGTACCGCTTCTTTCGGAGAAGTACGCCAGATCTTCCTTATATAAAGCCGCTATACGGGAATACAACCCTGAAATGGCGGATAACAGTTCTTTGCCCTTTTTGCCTTCCCTGTCGAACCGGCTGAGTTCTTTAAAATTTCTATTTAATACTTCCATATCTTTTTCCAATAAACCCGCATTCCTCGAGATAAGGCCATCACGGTATTCTGCGACAAGGCTATCCTTGCGAGCGCCTCTCGGAGCCATTTTAATGGCGGCATCCAGTCTTTCATATTTGCGGGCCTTATCGTTATTTGCTGATTTATGCGGCCGAAAGATACGGTAGATCGCAAGTTTAAATAAAGACCATCCGGATCCCTCGTCATCGAGTTTCATTTCCGTATATTTTTTCATGAAAATTTCGTTATCCTTGAGTGAGGGGTCAAGGGACAAAGCTTTTTCATAGAAGTATACAGAGGAATGGTTCCTGAATTTAGCATGGTAAGCGTCGCCTAAACGAACGAAATGCTGAGATGTGCCTGCCTCTATAGCGTTTGCCCTTTTCAAGATACGTATTATTTTGAGCCAGCAGGTTAGGCTGGAGTAGCCTTTTACGACCGTCCTGAGATAAAGCTCATTATTATCAAGCGACTTGGAACTATCTTCATCGGCGGCTTTTTCAAAATAATGGCGTAAGAGGTACGGATTGGACGCGTTTATCAATCCCAACAGCAGATTAGAATACATTTTCAGCTGCGTATTTTCGGAATCCGACATGGCGGTAAGCATTCCCCTTGAAAAATAATTACGAAACATACCGATAAGAGGATGTGAAGGGATCTCTCCTCTTCTTATCTTTTGGATCAATTCCTTATCTGTGCTTATCTTATTGAAGATCACCTTAAGAAGATCGGCCTTAAGGCTATCGGATAAATCATTGCCTTCAAGTTTAGCCTTCAGCGTGGTTATGGAAAATTCATCATTTCCCGATACAATATCAAAAACACGGTCTATGACGTCTTTCCACGGACCGGAAAGCTCAGCCGGGAGAAGAGAGACCATCGCGTCAAATGTTTTGAGTATATCTTCTCTCATGGAAATAGCTTTGATCCCGGATTTCGTATCTTTCTGGGCTTGTTCCAGCATTTCAAAGGTGACCTTGAAGAGTTGGATGAGATTGTCGTTCTGTCCGTCTTTCCCGGCAGACATGACCATTGAGTTGATGATAGCGGCCTCGCCGTACAATCTTCTTAGTAAAGATAGTTTCTCGGCCGAAAAGCTAAGTATCGTGAATATTTCATTAAAGCGGCCTTTTTCTTCTCCTTTTAAAAGGATCGCTGCCCTAATGAAATGCGCACGCAAAATAGTGCGCTGAGCAGTAAGCGTGAGATCGTTGAAATCTTTGGAGCTATTTCTCTCGATGATAAGTTGAGCATGCCTCATCGAATCTTTTAGGCTGTCTTTATCTCCTTTAGCCAGATATTTCTGGGCATAGATCAGGTCGATCGCGTCGCGTAAAGTGTAGTTATTACGTTCGGGCGCGTCCAACAATGCTTCTATAGCTTCCAGATATTTAACGGCGTTATCGGGCGGCATCGTATCGGCTGTCGAAAGAAGTTGACCCGATACCGCACGGTCCGACAAAAGACGCTTCGCGTCTTTTGCGTTAGCCGCGTCATACTCACGCCTTTTACGCAATTCATCGCGCAACGCCGATGTCGCGAGTCCCTCGGCGATATACCAGGGCCTGTTTTTGTAACTATCGTCTTTGGTATCACCGCCCATTTCGTTCATCTTTTTATCGCTTTCTCCTATCTTGATCTCAAGTTCGGAAATCCTTGCTCTATTGCCTATCACGAAAGCGACTTTATCCGAATATGAAGCCGCGGCATCGGCGGTCTTGATCATATCGTCGTTTTCGGAAGGGAGGATCTTTTCCTTTATAGCAGCCAGTATCTCGCGGGCCCTGGAAACCTTTCCCAACGACATATATATTTCATAGAGCTGCTTAGAGTAAGAACACATGGGGCCGTCCAGGGATTGATCGGCCTTGAGCGCGGCTTCAATTGATTCGGCAAGGACCTCTCCGGACAGGGCGGGGTCATCAGCGTGTCTCGCGCCGAGAGAAACACGTTCTTTAATAGCTGACAATCTTCCTTTTAGGGCTGATGCGTTCTTCGCGTCCTTTACCGACGCTTTTGAGTAAAGGTCTAAAGCTGATCTCAAATTATCAAGGGCTGCGTCCCTTTCCCCCTTTATGATATTGGCACGGGCTTTTTTTAGATCAGAATCCGCGCGAGATATAAGAACGGATGAGAGTATCTGGTCCAGCCCCTCAGGCGGTGCTCTCCCTAGCTTCTTCGCGGTCTTATTGAGTTCATTGACGGCCTGTTCGATAATACTGGCTTTATCGTTGATCTCAGAGTCGTTTTTAAGTATCTGGAGAACAGCCAGGTCCAGGTCTATCTTTTCTTTTTCAATTCTAAGGATATCGTCAGCCTTTGTGACCCTCGACCTTTTCTGGAAATATATGAACATCAGTGTCCCTACGGAAATACCCATTATTGAACCGGATATTAAAGCGGTTATGCCGATACCGGCTGTTAAAAGAGCTATTCCCAGCGGCGCGGCTACGGATACGCCGATGATAACGGACGATCTTGCGACTGCCGATATTATCCACCGGGTTCGCCCGGATGAGTAATAGCGCTTCTCCTTGCGGGACAATTCCGTTAATTCATCATCTTTAAGCTTTTTTAAACGCGAATTTATAAGGGCGATCGATCTCGGGAATATGGCTATGATCTCCTCGAACAATTTCTTTTTACGCTCGCGTTCAACTGTTTTTCTTTTTCCGGTTAAAATATCCTTAAGTTTCGGCTGCGCGTCGATCTTGCTCAATTTGTCTTTTAGAACGGCGATAAATTTATCCTCTCGCGTCTTATTTGTCTCAGAATAACTCTTCAAGAACTCCCGGAGCTTGATAGCTTTTTCGTAGCTCTTCTCTTCATCGTGATTCTCTATCTGGATAATAAGCTGACGGATGGACTCCGGGTCTGGCTTGCGGCCGTTCTTGTCTATTGAGCGCAGAAGCAGATCAACGTAAGGATAAGCAAGCCCTTTATTACCGTTGGCAAGATGTTCGTTTGCCAAATATATCGCTGTTTCGGGGCTGATACGGTCATTGTAAAGCAAATAAGCCCCAAGCATCCCTACGATAACGAGTACAGCGCCAATAAGCGCGAGATAAGGGTGAGCGGCCAGTAATGATGAATAAAAGACCGGGATCTTGTCAATTAGAGCTATAGCGCCGAGTTTAAGCGACGCGTATCCGACAAAAGCGGCTACGCTCCCTGCGATCACTCCTAGCATTTTAGCGATAGCCCCTTTTGCGGCTACACGTCCGAACATCGGGAAAAGCGCGGCCTTTTTTAGTACCTTTACGGCTAGTTCGTCCTGTGGCCGGCCTTCGATACGGTCTAGCTCGAGAATTTTGGAAGCCGCCTGGGCAGCGCCTTCATCGGTAACGATAATGCGCAGACGCTTATCCGAAGAAGAAGCTGTATGAGTAAGGAGTATTTCTGTAAGCTCGAACCTGGCAAGCTTTCTCTCATTCTGTACCCGTTCAATGTCCTGGATCTCACGGGATAAAGCCAAAGCCGGGGCTATATATTCTTCCCATGTCATCCCGCCTTTCTCGTAGCGAGATGAAAGTCGTTCCAATTGTTTACGTTTTTTCAGGATACGGGACAATAGCTCCTTGTCGGTCATGTCGGGCCGGGCAAGCATTATCCTCTGGGCGGCTCTCTTGTTTCTGAGGGTTTCGTTCCTGAGATCGGTATTTACGGCGTTTTCCCTCAGCATAAAAGCTTCGGCGATAAGAGTCCCGGCTTCCTCAAGTTCGCGTTGTATGGATTTTTCGATATCGCTTATCCTGAGCTCTATTCGACTTACGCGCGCGGCGGTATCTTCCGGCTTAGCGCTTGCATCGTTATTAAGGCCTTCTATCTCCTGGCGCTTATCGGCTATGCTTCGGTGCATATCGTTTATGGCGTTGATCTTTTCATTGTATTTTTCCATCATAAAGTCTGCGGTTTGGTCGAAAGCGTCGCGTGACTCGGGGTCGAAACCGGCTTTAAGCGGGTCATGGGCAAAACGGGAGATATTTATAGTTCTGTGGATATCGCAAAGAAGCCTTTTTGCAACAATGTCGTTTTTACCTTTCTCTGTGCCGGCATATTTCTTTACAAGCTCAAGGGCCTTTGTCCTGGAGTATTTGATCTTACCTATATCCGCCGGGTCAGGGCGTATGCCGTTCCTGAAATATACGATAGCCGTATAGAGATCCGAAGATTCGCCGCCGATATCTTTTAGCGAAGCGGCTAACTTATCGATGAGGGACAGGTCGGGTACAGGCATATCAATTTCAATTCGGCACCTGGCGTCGAGGGCTGCTTTAAGCTCCGCGGTGTCATGTGAAGTGCGGATAATATTGTCATAGTATAACGTCCGCATCTGCTTTTTAGTTCTTTCGGCGCCGGCGGTATCGGGGTGTCGCTCTTCGATCAAGAAATCCATTACACGGCAGGTCCTTTTGATGTTGTCTGCCGAGATATCTTTCCAGCTGACTTTGGCTTTGCGCAATGATGAAAGCAAGGCTAAAGTTTCATCAACAGTGATAAGGTCCTTTAAGCCCGACGCGATAAGTACTTTTTCAATTTCATATTTCAGCCCTATCTCCTTATCCACGAGGACAGTGCCGGCCTCGTCGAAATTGTCGTCCTTATTGACCGGCTCATTCGCCGTGATACCCGAAAGTTCGAATAGCGCCCCGAGAGCTTCCGATTCAATAAAGTAATTGCCGGCATCACGGGCTTTGGCCCTGATAGCTCCGAGCCTTTTCGCAAGTTCTTTTTTCATGTCAGGAGGGGTGTTCTTCGATATATACGCCAGTAGCTCGTTCTGTGAAAATTCGTGTTCTAATCCCAGAATGGATGTTTTGAAGTAAGCGCGCGAAGGTATATTTATGGGGTCGTTCTTCCTTGCTTCATTGATAGCCAGCACATTGTCAATATCGTTCTCGATACGGCCAAGAACGCCGGAGATAATAGACCAATCTGAGTTGAAATAAACTCTTTTTGCGAATGATTCGGCAAAAGACCTGCGCTCGGCGCTTTTTTCTCCTTCGAGAATATCAGCCGAAGCGTGAATTTCTTTTATGCGGGCGCTGATGGTCTCGCGTATAGACTCAGGGCCGGAGTTATATATGAAGGCGATGATCTCCATCGCCTCATTGACGGATTTATCTCCTTTTTCACCGGAGCTGTATTTGCCGTAAATTATTGTCCTGAACGCGGCGTCGACCGCCCTTGTCAGGCTCTGGCGTTCGCGTACCTCATCGCGGCCTTCTTCGTCGAGCAGTTCCTCCAGTTTTTTACGGGTATCGGCATTTAAACCTTTATCGTCGCTAAGAGTCTTTCGGATACGATCAAGTGCTTTGCGATAGTCCTCTCTAAGTCTCGACCTTAGCCAGGACAATGAACTCAGATAATTGTCGAGGTGATATTTATCGTCACGTTCGCCTTGCCGCGCGTATGTATGTCTCGCCAGGGCTTCGTTTTCGGCCATCTTTTTCATTTTTTCCGACGCGACGTTGCGCGCGAGTTCAGAGCTTTCGTCGTCTTTCAACAGCGCTTTGAGCATAAGAGCGTAATCAAGGAGCGGCATCTCTCCGCCGTCATGGTGCATCGGATTTTCTGAGATGATACTAACGCTCAAAGCGTCGAGACGGGTCCGTAATTCATCCCGGACAGCATTAAGGGCGGCAAGATAATAATCGCTGTCGGAACCACCGGGGATCGAATTTGCCCCTCTCATTTCGCTTGCGCGAATAACAGCGAGGTTGTGCATGTTGTCCGAACATCTATGGTCTCTACTTTCGCGCTCGGTGTCTTCATCGATAAGGCCCTTGATCGTCTGATAAAGGTCACAGCCGAGTTTTGCCCGGACCCATTTGAGAGATTCCAGATACTGAGTAGTGTGATAACTTTCGGGCATTCCGAGCGGTTCACCATATCTCTTATGACGGAACAGAGCTTCTTTTTCTGTAAGCCCTTTGATTCTTGTTCCGGGATCATCGGGCCTTGCCAGGTCCTCTTTCATGATATCGTTAAGGTCCAGATAATGATCGCTCAATGACCTTTCACCTTGCGGTAAAAGATTTACGCCTGATTCGTTCATAAATTCGGGAACCGTTACAGTTCTGAATATTTCATTCAGAGAGCTCTCTGCTGCGGCTTTTCTATTTGTCTGATCGAAAACTTTTTTCTGTTTTTCGGATAATTTCTCTTTAAGCTTTTCGATCTTTTTCTCTATATCGCGTTTTTTAGCGGATTTATCGTAGTTCGCGGCCGCGGTGTCGTGTTCGGTCTTTTTCGCTTCGTAATCTCGCCAGGCTGCCGCCAGCGCATGGGATCTATCTAGTTTCATGATAATAACGCTTATGGCTTCTCCGGCTTTTTTAAGCTTTTCGGACAATTCAGGAGTTAATCGAGCGTTCTCTTTTGCCGTTTTATATCCCGATAATGCGGCAAAATATCCGGTAACCGCATTCCGTGTGTTCTCATCCATGGGCGATGAAAGAGAAGCTACAAGCGAAGCCGCGGCATCCATGGACGCTTTTGAGGAAGACATTCTGTCTCGAGCGACATCAAGCTCGAAAACGGCTTTCTTCGAGGCGTCTTCAAGTTCTTTTCCGGCTTTTTCCAGCTCATCGGTAAGCGACTGAACTTCTTTTTCCGTTTTAGCCAATTCTTCAAGAATTCTGGCCAGTTTAGAACGGGCCAACGCAAGCGGCATCGTCTCGGCTCTCATGATGTCAGCCGCGACATCGGAAAGACCGGGCTTAAGTTTATCGGCCAGCCTCAATGTGGCAATTGCCCTGGACCTGTAATGTCCCGCGATTACGGGGTGTTTATCGACTTGCAGCGCGTATTTAAGGAGGATAAGATAGCCTTTAGCCCGGGCGCTGACCGCTTCATAATCTTTCCCCTGGAGGATATAGATATCCCCGAGTTCTTCGGCGAGCAGTGTAGATATGCCCCTTTCCTCGCCGGTAAGAGGAAGAAGCGGCTCGTCTTTTGGCGAATCAGCGAGTTCCATGTTCCTTTCGATGAGAGCGTTCATCAGTTCAACGGCCTTCGAAAGGGTCTTTTCGGCGTCAGCGTATCTGCCGGAAGCTTTGTGTTCTGCCGCGACATGCCTGAGTATTTCGATAGCGTCCATCGTAGATTTTATATGGTGTCTTTCCTCGGAAGCCCGTTCTTCGTCGAGTATTGTCCTGATCCTGGCTCTCAACTCTTCGAATAATTTCTTAAGTTCGTTCTTAACGGCGTCATTCCCTTCTTCCTGAGCCTCTATCATGGGAATTATTTGGATAGCAAGCAGAATATCGTCAGGGTCATCGGGGATCGGTCTGACTATTTCGTTAATTAGAGGCATGACATCGGCCCTTTCAGCAATGTTCTCGAGCTTGGATCGCTCTTCGAGGAGAGTTTTCATTAAGGTGATCACCTTGCGCAAATTTTCTCCCTTATAGCTATTTGATGCCCTGAGTGATCCGGCTATATCCCTCAATATATCGGATTTTTGCGCGTTATTGCGAAGTTGTCCTGAAAGCTCAAGCGCGATAAGTTTAAGTTCCGATCCTACGCTTGAAAACAAGATATCGATGAACTTTGTCTTGTCATTGGTGAATTCAATAGCGTTAACAAGAGCAAGCATCAGCGCGGAGTTGAATTCCTTTTCGGAGAACAATTTACCGGCTATAGCCGACAGAAACTTCTTCGCTTCTTCTCCTAATAAAAGTTCGATCATTCCGCAAAGAATATCGAACTCTTTGCGGAGGTCCGCCAAAGACCTATTTGGATCATTTATCATATTGGTGATCCTGTCTTTCTTCTCCGCTATAAGTTCCTTAAGGAGGCCCTCGGCATCCGCCTTGTACCCTTTTTTACCTCTCTCTCCGTTAACCTTTTCACCGAAAATCCTTATCTGCTCCTTCTTTCGGCTTAAGTCTTTTGCCTCTTGCGAATCGGGCTTGAATTTGCTTGAGTCGGTTTCCTTGACTTCTTTCTCTTTTATCTCAATGTCGGTGATGAGAGTTCTTGCTTTTGACAGGAGTATTGACGCTCTGATAAAATTCAAGTCGTTCTTGATATCGGCGGGCACGCCCGGAACGTTCGCGCCTTCCTCTAACAACCGGACAATGTTCTCCAGGGAATACATCTCATCGTCGGTTCCGGCAATGATCGAACGGTCTCGTGCATCCCTGTGTAACTCGTTATAGATCTCCTCACGTGTTTTTCCGGAGGAAAGTCGTCTCTGATATTGATCGTTCGAAAGGCTGTATCTGACTGCCGGTATATTCTCAGTCCCCGAGGCGTGCTTTTTTAACGACTCGAAGATCATGGCTTTAAGTTCAAGATCACCGGTACTTTTCGCAATGCCAATTGCGGATCGTATAGCGGAGTTGAATTGATCGATCCTATTCTGAGCCTCGGTATCCGTGATCACGTCTTGACGGTCAATACCTTTTTCGATCTTAGCGATCACGAAGAGGGTCAGTATGATATTCTTTATCTCTTCAGCTCTTTTGATATCCTTGAAATTGTCATTCAGCCAGATCTTGAATTCATCATGGGTCATCTTCATATGTTCGGAAATGATGGTTTTTACATTTTCGTCGGCTGATATCGGACCGGTTAGAGATGAAAGGTCCGATAAACTGTAAGCTCTGACGTGCTCCATCAGTATTGAACCGGCAAGTTGTGATGTTTCTTTTTCGAGCGTTTTAATGGCACGATCGCGACGCTCCTTTTTCCAATCATTGAACCTGGTCCATAGACTTTTACCTTTTGTCGCCTTTACCTCGGCTTTCTTGGCTTTTAGTTCATCCGCGGCTATCTCTTCGCCTGTCATTTCAAAAGTCCGGGTTTCTTTAGAAGTAAGCTTGTTTTCCCCGATCCCGGATCGTAGCGATTCAAGTTCCTTCTTCTTGCCTTCCTCTTCCTTAGTCAGATCTTTGATCTTCTTGGAAGAGAGGCTTGCGGCAAGAGCTTTTCTTTTTTCCTCAAGCGAAGATAATAACTTAGTAACTTCTTCGTTATTTTTGGCGATTTCGCTGGTTTCGATGTCATTTTTGAATATTTCAATGGTCTTGATAAGCTGGATCTTTTCATCTCTCGTATATGGAGATCTTCTTTTTAAACTCTTGGCGATAGCGATCAACCCTGAATTAACGAGCTTAGCCGCGACTGAGTCAATAAAATTCCCGGAAGTGGGGTCAAACTTACCCTTGATCTCGATCGCGTAGCGGGCCGCGCGTTCCGGGCTTACCGGTACACCCCTTAAAATATCGTAATTGACGGTGTGGAGCCACCTTGAGATCTCGTCTTTTCCGTAAGAGAGGTTGAAAGCGCTTGCCGCGTCTTTCCTGGCCTGACGCAAAGCGAATAACAGCCACAAGGGATATTTCCACCAGCGGAGTTTTTCCATGGTCAAGATATTGGCGTAGATTATGAGCCTCATGGCTTTAGACTGTGCTTCTTCGGGATACGAGCTGTCGATCAGGCGAAGATGCTTTAAAGCTTTTGACTCCTGGCCGCTTTTAAGATAATACTCGGCGAGAGCGAACCTTTGTTCGGGTGAAAGGCTTTTGGAGGTCTTTAAAAGCCTTTCCAGGGAAAGAATGATCGTTTTTATCTCTTCGTCAGTTTCTTTTTCCCTGGTCTTGGGTTCTTCGGGTTTATCATGTTTCATGTCTTTTAGATCTTCCGCGTCGGTGGATTCTTTCACGGTCTCTACTAGTGTCCTCTTTTCTTTCCCGGCATCTTTTCTCGCGGTAAAGGAAGCCATGAAAACATCGAATTTGTCGCGTTGGGAACGGTCCATCCTATGTTTGATGCGGGCGAGGTCTGTCAGGACTTCTTCCTCGCTTCCCATATCGGAAGCGGTCTTTTTCGTAAGAGCCTGGAATTTTGTGATGAGATAGTTTATCCTTTCAATTTCGGCATCTTTGATGAGATCATCGGTCTCAGCGCCGGCGGGTTCAGAGCGGAGAGCGTCGATCCTTGACTGGTTATCCTTCAAGAGTCTGTCGCAAAGGTATATTGACAGGTCATTGACGTCATCAAAAAAGAAAGGCTTGCCTTCCTTTTTGAACTTGGCCCCGTCTCCGGCCAGTACAAGTATACTTTTATCCGGTTCTGTCCCAGCGGCTAATTTAGCTCTCAAATGTTCTAGAGAGTTCTTTTGACCATCAGTGCCGGAAGACATATACAAGAGGTATGTTCTAGTGAAAATATCGATCGCTTTATCCTTTTTATCGTTCTGATAAAGGTATTCGATAAGTTTGATAGCCTCCTCAAGAGGCAGTTTCTTCTTATGTGGGCTGTCGGCTTTCTTTATCAAAGCGTTGAGAACACGGTCGGATTTGGGGTCCAGCCCCAGCTCGCGGTATTTAGCGATAAGTTTAACCGCGGCGTCCACAGAATTAGGCGCTTCTTTGACAGCGGTGAGTTCTTCACGCAATATATCATGGCCTCTGAAGAAAATATTAGTTTTTACCCGCAATGGGCCCTGGAGGAAAGAAGCAACAGGCTTGATCTTCCCGTAGAAGGGCTTAATGAAGTTAAATAACGTAAAACCGAACATAAGAGTATAGAGGCCATACCATGATGAATAAAGGGCTGAAAAACCGGAACCCGCAACCAATGTCGGTAGAGTAGCGGTAAATCCCCATGAAAAAACAGTCGCGGGCACAATTGAGGTAAAGAACAGTGAAAGAAGAGATAAGCCGTAATACATCAATGACATCGGATAATACATGAGCGCCATGCCTAATGGAGGGCAGAAGAAAGTTACAACGGCTATAACAGCGGTGCCCGCTACCATGCCGATGATCTGTACCTTTAACTTGTCCCATAGGGACTTCTGTGCCTCTTTTTCTTGCCCGGGCATTTCCGGCATTCCCGGTATTTTTGGCATTTTTTCGGGTTTCTTTTTACCCGATTCTTTTTTTGCCTTAGCTGCATCTTCCTTGCTTTTACTGAGCGTTTTATAGATCTGAAAGAAATCGATCTCCTCTCCGTTCAACTTTATGTCTACATTTCTGTTATCATATGGTGGAAGGAGCATTCTCCTCTTTATATTCTTTACTAGCTCGCAGATACGCATGGCTTCGTCATAATTCTTCTCTTCCTCAAGCACTTTGACCAGGGCGGCCATGGCTTTCGCTTTTAGGATATCATTTCCGGCAAGAGCTTCGGTATCATCGGCACCTTTGAGCATTTCTCTCGCTTTTTCCTTATTTCCTCTTATCTGATGGATTATTCCTAGCGCTTTTTTCGCTATATCGTCTTCAGGATTAAGGGCGTGAGACATAGATAGATAATTAAAAGCGTAATTTCTAATTTTTAAGGCTAAGTCTTTATTGTGCGCGCGCGGTTTTTCGGAAATATCTTCTGATATGGCGAATAAAATCCGGCCTATTTCTGTAAAAGCTCTCTGATAATGAGCGTTAAAACCTTTTTGTTTAAAAGCTTTAAGTTTTTCGGGATTATTTTTAACAAGCGCGAGTTCGGCATGGTATTTTGATAGGTAGAGGAGATCCAGGGCGATCTTAATGATGTTTTGCGCTACGGGGTCGGCATCTGCAATTTCCCGAAAAGGAGCGACCGCGAGAGGCCTGTCAGGGTCATAATTCCTCTTGAATAATAGCAGCGAATTTTCCTTTTCTTCCGGGCTCAGTTCCTCGCCTGAAAGTGTCTGGGCTATATCAAAAGCCGATTCCGCGTCCGTAAGAGTGCCTGATAGAACTGAGTTAGGAAGCCTTTCCTTAATAACATCATCGGGTTTAGGACCAGGCTCGATCTTTTTCTGACGGGTAATTGTCCTCCATAAGTTAGGCCATCTGTTCTCATCTTTTTTGAAACCTTCCCATTTTTCGAGAAGATTGGCTCCTGCTTTCCCTTTTAAGGCGTATAAGGCGAGTTTAAAATATTGAAATCTTGGACTGACATTCGAGGACAAAGAGTCTAATACAGGATCGATCCACGGAGAAAGCGCTTTAAGTTTACTGTTGGTAAGCCATGATTTGCATTTTGTGATATTTTCTTCGCTCAAGCTTATCCAATTGAACGGGTTCACTGGATTTTCCTGCCATAAGAACCCAGGGGCTTTGTAGCTGACATAAACAATTCCCTTTGCCTTGGATAAAGTCCAAAACCACCAGTTTCGCAATTTTCCTATCACGACGGGACGAAAAGCATCGGGCCTAAATGAAAAAATGATGTCAACAGACTTGGTAAGGAAAGATGAAAAACGTCCTTTTTTCATCGTATTTATGAAATTCATCAAACTCAAGTATATTCCGTTCCTCTGGCGCAGTTTCATATCTCTCTTAATGTCTGTATCGTATTTGTTTAATGAGCTTTCAAGGCTGTCTTTGCCCCGGTGATAAAGGTTGTTCATCCAGTCACGGGCATTTATGATCCAGTTTTTCCAATATTCCCTGCTCCGCCATCCTGTCATTTTAAGCCAGTTATCATCTTTTTCGCTGATCGCTCCTGATCCTTTCGTATCCTTAAGCTGATCTCGCCTTGCGAAAAAGTTCCTGGTATTCTGTACTCTGTCGTCCCATCTTTTCTGCTTGTTCAATCGTCTATCCTGCCATTCTTTCATTTTCTTCTTGAACCATGTTCTCCATGATGCAGCGCCTTCCTCCGGTCCGCCTAAAGGTTTTCCGGTATCGTAAGTAAGTGGCATCTTTTCGATGTATTCCACTCCGACCCGGTTGTTTTCCGAGATAGCGGCAAGGTCGATCACCGGCTTTTCTTTTGGAAGTTTAGCGGACCTCCATACACCCTGCGCGTCAATAACGAAGTCCTCTTCAGAAAGTTCGGCTTTTTGGCAGTCTTTATCCGTGCCCGTAAGATACATGTTAGCCTGAATGACCTGTTTCCTGGCGTCAGGGTATACATGTTTACCCAGTGACCGGATAAAAGTCTTGTCTTTATCTCTCGCTACAAGAAAATAATATTCACCGCACTGTTTAATGAATACTTTATCGCTGGTACCGGACAAAAGTTCGAGGGTCCTGTCCAGCTTATCGAGCGTAGCAACCGTTCCGGGTTTCTCCATGGACCTGATGACTTCAACGAATTGACCTGCCGAATCGCTGTCATACATTCTTAAACCTTCGAATTTCCATTTCACTGCTTTACCTGACGCGTCGAATTCGCTTTCTGTTACTTTTTCAAAACTGACGAATCTTGGTGTTTTTCTGAGGTCCGGCGTCCGGGCTGTCGCCGCGCGGAGTTGTTCCTTGAGGTCCCTCATAATATCTTCCTCACGGTCATTGACGACCGAAGAGACAGTTATGGCGACTATACCTTCCGAACCCTCCCCGCCTCCGGCGGGCCCGCCGCCATCCAACAAACTATTTTCCATGGCAAGGGCGATAGACGCGTTGTCCAGCTTATCAACGTCTATCGTGACAAAACTCGAGTCTCCGACAGGCGCGTTCCTGAGCATGTCTCTCCGTCTTTTTAGATCAGCCTTTCCTTTCGATTCCTTTCCTGAAATGTCAGCGCGAGTCTCTCTTTGAAGGTCGGTTGCGTTATCTTTCGTAACCTGCTTATCAGAAACGGTAAGGGCGATACCATCTCCGGTTATATCTCTCGCGAATTCATCCAGGTCCAACGATACCGTATATCTCTGGTCTTCGGGTTTAGCCGTGACCATGACCTGCGCGGGAGCGATCTCAGGGATGTATGAGCCGCGAATCTCGAGGCCTTCGGTATTTGCGGTACGTTTTGCCTGAATAACGGAGTCGGGTTGTTCCCGAGGCGCCCACTTCTTTTCGTCTTTAAGGTTTTCCAGCTCCTGCCGCTCTACTTTTATATCGTTCTGGGCGAATTTATCCGGTATTTTGTTGATCGATTCGTCGACCGCTTCACCGACGCGTTCGATATAACGCCGTACGCCTTTATCGTCGTATTTTTCAGCATGGGCGTCCCTGTCCTGAAAACGCTTTTTCGCAATGCCTATCGCTATCTCATCAAGGCTTTCGTAGGATATATCGACAGTGAGTTTAAGCTTATTGTCGGGTGTTCTTTTAGTTGGGTCGTTGCTTTCCTTTATGATTATGGATTTGAGCTGCTCCAGCCCCTCTTCGTTCAGTTTTTGAACGGCCTGTTCGAAAGCTCCGATAAGTCTTACTTCGATCTTTCCGTTCTTGAGACCTTCGATCGCGAAAGATGGGCCGTAACCTTCCGCGTTCATGAAGTACATTTCACCGGCAATTATCCTGCCTGTCCTCTCCTTAATAATATTTCTGTATCCGACATGCAGGGTTTCACCGATCATTACAGTAAAGCAGTTATTGAATTCTTTCATTATGTCGTCTGAAACTGTTTTTCCCTCGCTTAGATCAATAAGAGCTGTTTTAATTTCGTTCTCCAGATCGGCGAGTTTGAACTGCTGCCCATTGCGGGTAAGCTCGGCGGCTCTTCTTTTTACAATAAGATCGGCCAATAAAGGTAAAGCCTCGCCGTTTGAAAGCATAGCGGTGCCAGCCGTCTCTTCGGATGCGGTTTTTTTCATGGAACCCCCCGGATGGACCATTTCTTCTCCATCGAGGGATAATTTGCCAGCCTTATTGGTAGAGACATGATAAGCAACGCTGCCGTTCTTGACGGTTTTAGCTTCACCTATCCCTAGCGATATACTCCCGATAGAAGTGACGACCTTTGTCATGATCTTTACGGCGATAAGAGACCTTTGGCTGAGGAGATCTCCCACAATATCGCTCTGTGATATATTACAGGTGTATTCCTTCCCAGTGGCTTTTTCCATATCGATATGGAACCTTTCAAATATTGTTCCGATACATTCAGTAAGGTCGAGTTTTCCTGTAGTTTTATCAACTTTATTAGGGGTGAAATACAGGTCAAGTATCTGGTTAATCCATTTAAAGGCGATCTGGGTGGCCTTTTGTGGATCCTTCTTTAGGTCATCGGACATCTTTTTGATAAGCGCTCTAGCCTTATTGAGGGCAACCTGGCGTTCGCGTCCGATCTCTGTTTTATCAACTTTTTCTTTGAAGTTCCTTTTCTCAAAATCTACGCGTATTTGTCCCGTAAGGTTCTTGAAATAATTCTGATAATCGTTCCAGATATCCATGATAGCCGAAGGTTCGCCCTTTTTGCTGTAGAGGTTCCCGATAGCGGAGCCGCTTTCCGCGTCAATAGTAATTCCGAGCGTTTTTTCAAAGTCTGCCAGCACGGCGACACCCGTAGTGACAGGCTGCCCGAGGGCAAAAGACCGGAGGTTCGCTTCAACGGCTTCACGGGTATATTCTTTATTGCCCTTATTGGCATTGATGATAGAGTTCACGAAGAGTCCGAATATGTCGGGGTTGCCTAAAATAGTTTTCAACTTGCCTATATCGAAGTTGATATTATAATGCGCGTCACCGTCAAAGATCACGTCCTCTAATTCGGTGAGGTGGTTGCGTTTCCTGATAATTTCCTTGTATTTAGCGTCGGCTATCTTAAGCTCTTCCGGTGAAAGTATCCTTTCGTTGTAAGTGGCTGAATATAATCTTCTTATCATCCGCATGTATTTGGATTTTTCATCGAGAGAAAATGTGACATCTATATAACCCACGTCGCCCATACGCCGGTTACGTCCATATTTCTGAAGCATAGCTTGCAGGCTGCCGTCGGGCGAGAGATCAACGAGGAAAAGTCCGTCCCAGTATTTATGCTTGATGATACGCCATACTTCGCTTGCCTCGTTCGCTCCTGAGCGCCTAAGATGTTCTTTAACGAGGTCCTGTTTCAGGGCGCGCTTAGCCGCGTCGATCTCGTAATAAAGACCGTCTTCGCCTGCGAGTAGTTCTCTTAAGGTCGAGACTTGCGAAGTTATCCCGGATAAGTTATCGACGGCGCCGGTAAGATCTTTGTTGTATTCAGCACCGCGTTTCATCAAAGATTCCTCGACCTTCTTATAGGCCGCGTCGATCTTATCCTTATCGGTTAGCCCTTTAAATTCGGATAAGAGAGGAAGGGCTTTTTCTTTGTTATTTCTGAACCATTCCAGGAGGAAGGCGTTGTCGTATTCCTCGCAGTAATGGATGTTGCGGCGGAGCAGCTTGAGGAGGGACTTCGTGCTGTTCTTGACGATGAAGCCTGCGTTTTCCTTGAGTCGAACGTTCGTCGCGCGGCCCAGCTTGGCGTCCGCAAGAGTTATAGTCGCGTGTTCTCCTGCCTGTTCGACAAGTTGATCTTCTTTTCTCCCCTCTTCCTCGAAGACATTTATATCTATCTTTTTACCGGATCTTTCCTCGAGGGAATACTCTTTTATCATATTCTGTATGATAGGCTCAAACTCCTTGGCCTGGCGAATATCGTCAAAATACACGATCATGCTTGCTCCAGGAGACTTTATGAGGATATCCCTTATTTGGAGAAGAGCTTTTTTCTGTTGGAGCTTGTTATTGCTGAATGTTACCTGTGGCCTCGCGCCGCCTTTAACGGTGAGTGACGGCGCCATTTTGATAACGCCTATGGAAGGCTGACCATCTTTATTTCTGAATAAACGCTGCATAAGCTCCGCTATGACCGCTACGGAGCCCGAGGCTCCGCCGAATGAATGCGTATATGAAAGAACGTTGCTGAAATCGAGATGTTCAGTGCTTTTATTGTTCGGGCGTGCGTCAAGTCCGGCTTTATGTATCAGCCTCGCTCCCGATCTAAGCTGATGTTTAAGTTCATATATAGTGTGAAAATCGTCCTTTCTCTGGGTGCCCTGCTCCCTTCCCGTGGATTCCTCGAGAAGAACAACTTCGAGTTTAACTTCTTCAAGGACAAAACCGGATATACCTTCCTCCCTCCGAACGATGAAATATTTCCCGCCTATATACATGGTTAGGTCCTCGTCGCTTTTTGCATTGGTGAAGAAATCATCGTTTATAATGGCAACGAACTGTCCGTTGCATTTGATCTTGAAAGACTTGCCGTCCTCCATCTGCTCTATATCAAAATCTGTTGTGACTTCCTTTTTTTTTGTTTCAAGATCCAAAAGACGCCCGTCATTACTTACATAAACAGCGATTTTATCCGTCATAGGAGGCACGAATTTCAGGATATAATCAATGCCGAGCCTGTCGATATACATGGCTTTTACGCATTGCATGAACCGTTCGGGATCCGGCATTTCGGTTTCGGCCATGAACTCGGGTATTTCACCGTCGGAGGCGAGTTTACTCAGTTTACTCCTGATCTCGTTCATTGTATCTGAGACGATCTTCTTGGTCTCATCGTTGGCATAAGCCTGCTTAGTCGTATCGTCACGGGTATACCCGGTCCTCCCTCCGGTCTCTTTGCCGGTCCAGTCCATCCTTTCAAGGATTATCTTTTTGTCCTGGTCAAGGGTAACTCTAAATTTCTTGCCGTTAACGATTATTGTTTTCCCAGCGCTATATCCTAATTCGTTCTTCTCCAATAATGTCTGATGGTCCAGAATAATGGTTGCGTTGTCATCGGTTAAGACTTTTAGCGCCCAATTTCTATCCGCTGTTTTCACTAGATCCAGCTTTTCTGTGTCTTCTTTGTTTAATCCGAGCATTTCTCTGGCTTTTGTCTTCATCTCCTCTATGGTAAGGTCATCGTCGCCGTCAAGCCTAAGGATATTCTCCTCAAAAAGGGCATATATGTCCTTCATGCCTCCTTTTTCGAAGATCCCTTCGGCCGCTTTCATCGAAATATAGTACGGGAGATATTCTCGTAATGACAATTTGCTGTCCTGGGCGGCCATTATGAAATCGGCGAGGTATGGCGCGACGTCGCATTCATCCATGGTAACGTGGGATTTAGCTAGAAGCCTGAACCATTCGTCGCTTTCCGGACGCGTATTATCCTTTACTGCGTCAAGGGTTATGAAACTGAGCGCTCCGTACGACATGATCACAACGTCATAACCTTCTTCTTCATCGGGGTTATCCTTAAGCTGGGCGTCACTAAGTTTTTCACAGACGCCTTTTAGTTCCTTGTCGGTGTCTGTCTGATAAGCGACTTTGTATCCCATCATTTCATAAACAAAATGGGTTTCGCGGTAATCCCTGCGGGTATAATAATCGTTGGTTACGAGGTGTATCCCTTTTAGCCCCCTTGCCCTGTTTATCATGTTAGCAAGCGGAAAACAGTCTGTCTTTCCGGCTCCGGTGAAAAGGTCCGCGTAACCACCGTCCGCGGCGTGGAGGCCGGTGAGGACCTGGGTATTTGTCGCCTGGTACTCCTTAGCGAGGACCATAGATGTCTGGTAGTACGCCACAAATTCCCATCTAAGCTCTTCGTTCCTGAAAGCGTCAGTCGAGACCTTCATTTTGGCCATAAGCTCTGTTTTCTTCTCGCGTATGATCTTTACCAGCTCTCTTCCGAGAAAGACTTCTTGTTTTGCTTCATTGACCAACCCCGGGTCGATGCTGTTAAAGCGGTTCTCAAAAAGATTTGTTGTGGTTCCGTCTTTATCCATTATTAAATATTTTCCGATTATCTTTGCGAGCTCTTCGATCCTGTTCTTGTTATCATCTTTGCTGTCGTCGGGTATAACCTGGATAATGTTCTGATCGATGAACATCTTGTTCGTTATTCCTAGGCTTCGCATTATATCGGCCACAAATACGGCATCGATCTTTTTAGTAGCTAACTTGCCAATAAGATCAGAGATGACCTTTACGCTGTCACCGTAAGCAAGTTTTTTAAAATTGTCATAAATATCCGAAAGTTTTGTGTTGAGCTGGCCTTCATTCGGAAGACCTTTATCTTTACAGGCGATAAGATCCTTGATCATAGCCTCATATTTTACGATGATAGTATCAAGATTTAACATTTTCTCAGTATATGACTTCGAGGTTAACCCTAGCTCTTTAAACCTTTTCCGAATGAAATGCATGGATTCAAGGGATTTATTCGCCATCGCTTCGGTTTTCGCGCGTATCTCCTCGGGTGAAAGCTGCCTGACATGTTCATCGGATATGTTATCGTCAGTCAGCTGTCCGTCCATTTTGATTAGGATCTGATCGACATGAGTAGGGATATATTCGGAAAGTTCAAGGTTGATGTTATTGTCGTCCATCTTATGCATTATCAGTCGCGTAAATTGAAGGAGGGCTTTTTCAGCATGGGACTCATCAAATTTGACGCTAATTACGCCCTTTTCGTCAGTAACCGATTCGCCTTTCGCCGCGGCGTCGAAAAGCCTGCGGGCTTCAAGAAGTTCGGCTTTGTCGGTTCCGGTGTCCGGCATGTCATTGATATCTTTTTTTGTAAGCCCCAACCTGTCGAGAAAACCGCCTAACTCACCGATTATCGCGTAGATATTTTTAAGCGATTCGTTCAGCTTGGTTTTCTGTTTTTCGGCGGTTTCGGACAGTTTTACTTTTTCCCTCAGCTGTGTTATGGCTCTGCTCAACTGGGTCATTACAGTCATCCTGGAATCGAATATCTGGCGCTTATTCTCTTCAACTTCTTTTTTTGTGACGATTATCCAAAGATCAACTTTTGCGTTTCTTATTGCTTCTGCTACAGCGGTATCACTGCCTAGTCTTCTGTCCTCGTCCAGCAGTTTTGCCATGAATTGCGTTGTGTTCAATCCCCTTAACGAAACGACCATAATCAAACGCAATGCCCTGTTGATAGTATCGGAAAAAAGTTGTTTGCCTGCCGGATCGTTCAAAGAGAATAGCTTATCAATAAAGTCATCGACACTCTCATTGTCAGCGACATTGATATTCTCGATTATCTTGGCTGCGTCATCGCTTTTTCCGAGTTTGTCGATAAGCGCTTTTTTGTATTCCTTGGCGTTAGCAAATTTAGTTTTATCTAAAGCGAGGAGGATAGTTATGAACCTATTGGCGGTGGTGTCACTTTTACAGAGGGCTAAGAGCGCGTTCTGCAAAACAACCGAAGGCCTTTGGATTTTGACGGTCTTTCTCGCTGTCGGCGGGTCGTCATCTTTGAACTTAAGCCCTTTATCAAGCCAAAGAGGGTTCCGTTCGGCTATCTCGATATCGCTCTCTATTCTCTCCCTGTATTCGGTCTCTAGGGTCGAGCTGCGTTTCGTTTCAGTATCCCGGGCTCTTTTTAAGAGAGGGGCGAAAACAAACTCTTTTACGCCTTCGGAATTTATCTGGTTAAGGCTTCTAAGGTACTCGCTTTCGCTGAATCTGGTAAGCCTTGATATGGTCGATTCAAGAGACTTTTTGAGTGTGCTTGAAGTATCGAGTTGTTTTCTGATCTCATCAGCCTTCTTTTTCTGTTCCGACAAAACAATGGGATCAGTTACGTCGCCGCTAGAGAGTTTTCGCAATTGGTCTTTTAAAGATTCGATCTCCGCTTCGATAGAGATCATATGGAAACTGTAATACAGATTGGTCATCCTGACGGCTCTATTCGCTAATTTAGAGCCGCGACCAGCCATTAGAGTTGATTCAAGAAGAGCTTCAATGATCTTACGAGTATCAACTTGGTCGGGGTTCTCTGCATCCACTCTTTCAGTGTCTTTGGCAAACGGGGCCAAAGCCCTATAAGAGGCGAATATGGACTTGAAACCCGCCTTATCGGCTAGTACATCAGTGAAAGTCTGCCCGTCTTTAATAACGCCTTTTATTGCGAGCAGATCGCTCAATAGTGTTTGAGCGATCTGGCGTATCTCAGGGTTAGGCGTTTTAGCGTAAGCAGCTAGAACGTCAATGTCACAGCCCCTAAGGTCTCGGCCAGCCTTGACTTGGGATGTCAACTCGGATATTTTGTTATTGTGTTCATCGATCTTTGCGCTTAGAGAATTTAATCTGTCAAGGTCGTCAGATGTAAATGCCTGGGAGTCGTCTCTTCTCTTTTTTCCGAGCGCATTGAACTCTTTACTGGCAGTTTCAAGCTTCTTTATCGTCTGATCCAGCTCTGACTGGAGAATCCCCGCCTGCTTAAAGCGTTCATGGTTCTCAGCCATCGTTAATTTGAACCGCGCGAGATATTTATGTATGAACTTTAGCTGGAGTTCCTTCAACGCGTTAAGATCCGGTGATTTGAGTTCCGATTCGGAAGGGATGGTGCGAAGTTCGTTTTCAAGCTGTTTTTTCTGTTTTTTTAGTTCAAGAAGAGCGGTTTCATTGAGTTTCCCGGAAGCTTCCGCTCTGTCGATATTTTCCTCGGCAAGCTGGATAGCCCTTTCCATGGCGCTTCTGAGATCCTGCAACTCACCTAAAAGCTTCGCCAGGTCGGAATCGTCCGGGCTCGAAACCGCGGGATTATTGAAAACAAGCCTCTCGAAAACTTTTTGTCCGTTTTTAAATAATCTTTCCTCGTCCGGCGTCATTGTGGCTTTAGGCTTATGCGAATTAATGCCCGCGATCAATTGGCCGGCAGGCGTATTAGCTTCGATAACGATGCCATTAAGCGCGTTGATGAGATAGTCCCTTAATTCGGTGGACAACTTATCGTCATCGTGGATCTTCCGTAAAAGTATATCCCTGTGATCCAGAGCCGATCTAAATGAAAGTTTAGGCTCTCTGATCCTTCGCTCGAATCTATCCAGTAATTTCCTGACAGAATCCAGAGATCCGGAAATGGACTTACCCGTCTCTTCTGAAGTCATTTCTTTGGCTTCGTGATCAACTTTGCCTTCTTTTTCCATTTCTATCTGTTGTAAACGGGCAATGACCCTGCTTACATAAAACTCTATGTCCCTGGGCTTGAACCGGGTTTCAGGAACAAAACTGCCGTGTTTGGAACTCGGGTACCAGCTTGTTTCTGTCCCGGACAATTCATGAAGCAGAGATTCCATTGATCCTTTGCCGGTGCCGGTGCCTTTACTCGAGGCTATTAAAGGGCCTTTTCGTGCCGCAACGCCAAGAGTGCTATCGTCGCGGCTAAGAGATTCTGATAGCTCATGCCGCAGGGTATCAAAATTCCATTTCTCGCTCTCATCTATAAAAATGGACCTTTCATCGGCTCCGAATAAAACAGTAAGGGCTCCTTCCGCTCTCGCTGTGGTATTGAGATCTTTCATCTGTTTGGCGTTGACATAAAACACCTGCTGGGCAACACCGCCGTAAGTCACCGTAAATACCCTATTGTCGTCCATGTAGAGTTTATGAACGACGGTTATCAGGTCGCTTAGCTTTTCAGGGTCGTCCAGCGTCGAGGTATGGAATCCGTTTATCCTGATGACTTCGTCAAGCTGTTCCCTGAATTTATCGTCTTTCATCAGTTTTCCTATATCAGAATCAGCGGCAAACAAGCTTTCCCCGGTATCTATGGCTTTTTGTATGATCTGGGCGGTGATAGCGTCAAGCTGGCTGATGAGAATATCGGTGTCTTTAACGTGCGCCAGAGATTTTCTTAGCTTCTGCAAACGTTTTATGTTAGCCAATGCGGGATTCGCTACCATCTTTTCGGCTATCTTTATCAGTCTCGCTCCCCTCTTGCTTATCATTTCTCTGACTTCCAGGATGGTCGCGCTCTCTGAATACTTTATTTCCATAAGGTCTGCCTGTTGTTGGACCTTAACCCATTGATCCTCAATTGCCTGTTTTATCTCTTTGACCGTCATGGCATCCGTGATCTCGGCCCCCCTCGCCCGCGCTTCATTAATGGCTTTTTCACGTTCAGCTTTGATCTGTTCGCGTATGAGAGCCGGAGTTCCTTTACTAGCTGCCGCTGAGACACCTTCGTTAATGGCTTCAGCTATAGCTTTATCGTTTTCGAACTGGATCTTTGCGCGTATGGCTGCGATGTCATCGCTGTGGTTAATAGATATGCCATATTTAGTCTGGATGAAACTTATTGCCTTAGCGATAAGATCGGTGGATGCTTCTTTGTATTTTAAAAGCGATTCAAGGGCGATGAGGTTCATTTCATTCTTTTCGAGAAGTTCCTTGGCTTCTGCCAGGTCGAGTTCGCGCTGCAATGCCTTCTTCAAAGCGTTGATCTGGCTATTAAGTCTCACCTTATTTGAATCCCTGACGGAGGCCTGTAGGGTGTTCTCTAAAGCGATCTCAGCTGCCAGAGCTTTTTCATATAACGAGATGAGCTCGTTCATGGCATTCTTGTCAAGGGTTGATGCGACAAGGCTTTCGTATGTAAGATCGCCGGCCAACCCTTTGGAAATCTTGATAGAACCGATCCTGTCGCTTAATTCCGCTGTTCTATTTATGGCGGCCCATAAGGCTGATGGGGTCGTTGTTTCCATAGCTCGGAGCTTATCCGCGTTGCCGGAATAAGATCGGACTAATTGAACAAAATTCACCGCTGATGCGTTCCTGTTATCGGAGACAGTTGACCTGGTATTTACGATAAATTCGTTAAGATCGGCGCAGATACCGGATGTTTCGCTTTCGGAAAGGATAATGCCGTTTTTCGATGAGCTTTTGATCCAAGTTATCACTTTTTGTATACCTTCACACTGTTTCGTTACGATCGTCGACTGGAACATGTAACGGTCTCTCAGCGCAATATATTCGGCATAAAGCCTCCGGAATGTTTCTTCATCCATTGAGGAAGTGTTAGCGGGCGCCAAACGATTTTCAAGCTCGCGAAGTTTATCCTTCATCGTATCTAAGGCCAGAATGTCGGATCTCAATATGGTTTCGGCGCTCGTAACATATTCCGCCCTCATATTGACAAGGTATTCTTCCAACGCCTCCTTAAAAAGACTTTCAAGTTTATTCTCAAAATCAACGTACGGTTTTTCATCTTTATAGGAGGTGGCTTTGGTGCGCCTGAGTGCTTCTTTAATAACGCGCAGATAGTTCATGATGTTATTGAGAGCCTTCCGCCTTTCCTCACGTGTAGATGAAGGATCGGCTAAAATCCGCTTTTGCTTTTCTATCTCGATCAGGTGGCTTGCTGCCCTAATGCTAGATTCGGCAAGAATCTTACCGCTTGATACCTTATTACTGAGATCGTTGATCTGTTTCGAAGCTGTGGAGGCATCCTTGTCGGACTGTAGCACATCGCTTAATTCGGCCCTGATCTCAATAGGCAAACTGTCGATATCGTTAATGTCGATACCCAATATTTCAGCTATCTCGGTCAGCCTGGCCTTGTCGGAACTTACTTTATTTGAAAGTCCCCGGGCTTTTTCGTTTTCACCGGCTATAGTTTCAGTTATGGATGTCAATTCGCCCATGAGGCCAACGAGGGTTGAATAAACTATGCCCTGAGTCTTACTCCCGGGTGATTTGTATTCAGTTCCGCTGATCCCGGGACCGGCCGATGTAACACCTTTTAAAAGGTTATCGCTGAACTGTTTATCAAGTTTCTCGGCATTTTTAAGGATTTCCTGTAATTTAGCGGTATCGGACCGTGCCGAAGCAAGCTCCTTCAGTAACTGCTTCATAATTAGGATCCTTGCATCGTACAGCTCTTTTTGAGCGTCGGTCATAGCTTTGATATAACCTGAGATATTGAGCGCTGACTCTATATCGGATACAACCCCGGTTATTCCTGTTAATTTTCCAATATCCGAAAACTCCTGTTCAAAGCCCTTAAGCTCAGAAAGTACTGACTGTAGGGTTTTAAATGCAGCGATCTTCGCCTCTAAGCCCGAGAAACCGCTACGTATGATCCCCATGGCTCTCTGGATACGTTGCTTGATCTGTTTTTCGGCCATTTTCCGATTAAAAAGAAAAGCTGAGTATTTTTCGGCGACTTGCTGTTTATGGTTATCAATGGAAACATCCAAAAGCTGTACAATGTTATGGATCCCCCTGTCCAGCCCCTTTATTTCGCGGAATCTCACAGACGCAAGCTTTAGCCTCAAGAGTTCCTTAAGTTCCGACAGGCGCGCCTTAATTGTTTCAAGCCTCCGGAATTCCGCATAAACCGTTTCGGCATCTCTGTTATTTTCCGACAGGATCTCAACCGCGGTTTTATACTCACTGGATAGCTGGTTAAATTCGGACCATAGATCATCGAACTCAGTTTGGGATCGGATCTCTTCCGATCGGGTAGCGAGTTCATTTTCAAGACCGAGTAAAGCGGCGACGTTGTTTTTAAATTCGTTGATCTTATTTTCGATCTCGGATATCAGCTCAAGAACTTCCGTCCTTTTTTGGGATGTCCCGGATTCATATTCACCCTTAAAACCGCTATAGGCGGCTATGAGTATTTCAAGCCGATCTTTCAAAGCTTGCGCGTCATCGACCCTCTCCTGGATATCCAGATAGTCTTTATCCCCGAAAAATTCGACATTATCAAGAAGGGTGTCGATGCCGTCAATAAGTTCGTTAAGTTGAGCGGATGCGTTATCGATCCCGACTGCCGCTCGGGTCATGAGCGCCAAAGCGCACACATTCTCGACATGGTCCCGAATTCCGATAGAGTCATCGGCTTGGGACGCTTCTCTCGATTCATTGACAAGCTTATCGTCGTTTTCCGATAATCTTTTCGTCTCCTCATCAGCTAGCGCTTGACCGGACGCGTCACCAGGAGTTACGTAAAGTGAATTGAGCCCTTTTGTCGCTTCAATGAGATCTTTTTGAAGAGCTTCGGCCGCGTCGCGTGAGTCGTTAATATTTTTGGCAAGTTCTCTCGCGCGAGCGATGAGTTCTTGCAATCTTACCTCACTGGCGTTCTCATCCGCTGATAGGGTATTAATTTCCGCCAGAGTCGTTTCCAGCTCGGCTCTTGCTTCTTTGGCTCTCGTTACCTGATCCTTTATCCCTTGACCCTTCGGTATGTTCTCCCCGCCGCCTCTCATGAAAGCTGACCTGATCTCTGCGTGTTTGATCAGCAACTCAAGGACGGGTGTAATCCTTTCGATCCTTTCCTTAGCTTTATCGGCTATGGCGGTTTTGACCGAATCAAGGTCAAATAGCGATGAGAATTCAGTGCCCATAGCTTCCGCCAATTCAAGCATTTCACGCTGGGCGTTTATAAACCCTGAATATGCCTGGCCGGAATTCATAACGATCTTTCTGAAATTCTCATACAGAGCGCTGACATATCCCATTCCAGCTCCGGCGGCGAAACCTGTGGCGATGCGTATAGCAAGCTCAGCTCTGGCAATAAGTTCGTCGGAAAGTTCATCAAGACCGGTAAGTCGGGACAATGCCTCCATCACAGGCCCGCTATACATCTGCTCAACGGCGGATGTTCCTATGTCGATGCGTAATCCATGAAGCTCGTGCATCATTTCATAGGCGGCGTTTTTGGTTTCAGGGGTCTTGATATCTTCCTTTATACCTGTACGTGACCTGACTTCCGCGCCAATAGCGTCAACAGTGGCTTCAAGAGATGATTCCATGTCGGTTAGGGCTTTTAATTCCATCGCCACGGCCTTTTTCTCGGCAATGCTTACTTTTTCGCCTCTATCGATCCTTCCCTTAATGTCGCGGGCTTTCTCAAGCGTTTTTTCGATGCCATGTTCTTTTTTCCATTGTTCAAGGATGCTTTTGGCGTATTCTTCCGCGATAACATGACTAACATCCTGGGACGTTCTGGTCATCATATCCACCAGCATATCAAATCGCTGTTTTAGCGAGGCTTCATCGGAAATATTGAATTCCCTGAGGACCCAATTAACATAGTAACGGTTCAGCAATAACTCTTCACCGAAAGTATTTTCCGATGTGGCATGGCCTCTTTCGCTTGATGACATGCTATCTACCAATGAACGCAGTTTAGCCAGCTCGATAAGTTTCTCGGACGGGTCAAGGCGTTTATTGCTAAGACTTGCGATTATCCGCTGGCATTCGATGATATTTTTAAGCAGTTTATCTTTAAGGAGGCCCAATGCTTCACGGGCCTTTTCGACCTGAATTCGTCTGGCTTCAAGAGCTTGAACCGCCTGTTTCTGTTCCTCGACCCTTTTCGCCAGCTTAGGGAGGTCCGTGAAAAGCTTGAGCTGTTTTTCCCTGATAGCCGCGTTTTCAACATCACCGGTGAGAAGATGGCTGTATTGATCCTGGAGATCACGGGCATACTGATATTCTTTTTCCGCCTCGATCAGGAGATCCTGGGCGTCATCCAGGTTGAGGTCTTTAATATCCTGCCTGGCGATAAGGAGTCTCGCTCCGGATAAAAGATTCTTATAGTTATCGATTGAGCTTTCTATTTCAAGAATAGCGAATAGCGTGTTACGTTTGTCAAGGAGATCGCGGGTTTCAGATAATAATTGATCTGTGGTCTCGTCAACACTCATATTGCCGGAGCGCATCGCGGAAGCGGCCGCACTTGAGTTCTGGGCGTCACGCTTCGCGATTTCAGAGTTATCATCCCAAGCCGAGCCTTGAGAAGCGGCTTCAGACATCATTTTTGAGTGACGTCTGGCTAGCAGCCTATCTGCCGCGACCAGCCTTTTTCTTGCCTTTTCAAACTCACTGATAGCGTTATGAACTATCTCATCAGTCGCTTTTTCGCCCATAACGCCATTCTGCTCCAGCGACGAGATGTCCCCGGTTAATTCAGTGTGAAGCGCCCTGAGCGCGTCGGCTTTTATATTGTAATCCTCCCTCGCGCGAAGGACCGCTTTTCGAAGTATCTTTAAAATGTTCAAATGGTTAGCTCTGATCCGGGCCTGCCTAAAAGCGATATTCGCGCGTTTCAGCTGGTTTTTAACACCCTTTATAGCTGCTTCTGACTTGGAGAAGAAAGGAGCGCATTCCGACGAGATATCGATCCCGGGCAATTGAAACTCCTTGCTCAACGAATCAAGGGAGGAGATCCTGGCGTTCATAGCGGATTGAACTCCCTGCATTTTCTGTATCAGCTGAAATATGGCCTTTTCCATATCGCCGGCTTTAGCGAAATCCCCTTCGATGGCGGCCTTTTCGGCTATAGACCTGCACCTTGCTGTTTTTTTGCGGATAAATCCCATTTGCCTTATATATAACTTGTTGATGGAATCCTTTATTTCAGAAATGACCGATCTCGTAGCATCTTTAAGGAAATTCTCAAGATATTGTTTGGCGCCTATGACGCCGGCTTTAGCATCACCATCGATCTTTCGTATCAATGAATAAGCGTCAACAATCCCATATTTACTTTGTACTAGTTTCATATCAACTGACATTTGTGCCATATCCAGCATAGCGGTATTGATAACATGCAATGCGTTTAATTTGTCTTCGGCTGTGGCGTCTTTATCCTGAATGACCTTTTTTGCGGCGGATACTTCGGCGCGGGCGTTGTTATATGCGTTCCATATGCTTTGTATCCTTGCGATCGCCAATTTGAACTTATTTTCTTTCTTGGCGAGCTCTCTTTCATATAAGCCGATCCGGTTGATCTGTTTCATATATTTTACAGCCAGTGAATTAAGGGCGTTAACGCGGTCTGATACCGTTTGGGTAGCTGCGGGGATGTTGGCGGGATCACCGTACCTTTCGGCGAACCGCCTTAGCCTCTCTATCTCGTCGCGAGCAAGGTTAAGCCTTATGAGAGCGTTATCCATGTCTGTTTGCAGTATATTCCGTTTAAAGATAGCGCCTTGCAACCCTCCGTCCAGATCAGCTAACTCTGCTTTATCGGATACTTGCGTCATTTTTTCGCCGGAAAGGAGTTTCATGATGAGTTCTAACGACCTCTTAAGATGTAATTCCGCCTGGCTCATATCACGAAGCTGAAGAGCTTCCGACAATTGAGTGACCGCCGCTTGATGCTGAGACATATCAGCTGCTTTTCGCGCCCTGGAAAGTAATGACGCGTCCCAGAGCCCTATGACAGAATCCGCAGCCCAATTGGCCTCGGAAGAAGCCATCATAACCCCATAAAGCCTGTTTAATTCCGAATCAGCCTGTGTCAGATCATTTTTCGCATTCTCGGCGTTACGGATAGCGTTATCCACAGCTTCCTGAGTGAACATGTCGCCGATACTCCCACCCATTTCAAGCGCCATCCTGTCGCTGTCGAGTTCATGTTTTAAACGCTTTAGCTCTTTAAATGTATGGTGATAAACCCTTCGAGATTGAAGAAGAACATTTAATTGTTTTAAGATTGATTTTATATGGTCCTTCCTCAACGCCGCATGCGTCAGCGCGCTCCGCGCCTGTCTCACCATTGCATGCGCTTTCCTCGCTTTGGCGTTCACGTCGGCGATCGCTTTCGCCGCCATACCAGCCGTAGCGTATTTCGTAAGCCTCGTCCTCTCCAACACCTGAGCGAAATCCCTGAAACCGCCTCTTAATTGCTTCATCGTCGCGAATAATGCCTGCACCACCTTGTCCACAACGTCGCTCTTCTTATTGAAAGCGCCATCGCTGTTACCTTCAGCCGCGGACGTCTCTATATCAGCCAACGCTTCGCCCAGATCTTTCATATGCTGCGCGATCGCCGCCTCGAGCTTGTCACGCTTCGCCTTTAACTCATTCTCCGCGCGTTCTACCACTTTGTGCCTTATCTCGTTAAC